>NZ_DHNR01000018.1:4554-18207 GCF_002409645.1 Acetobacter sp. UBA5411 | reverse complement strand
CGTGCCCTTTTCTTTTACCGATCCAAGACTTTGGCGGAATCTCAAGGGTTCATCGCCACGCACATGCCCTGCCCAGATTGCGGATCAAGTGATGCACTGAGCGTAAACGATGCAGGGTGGTCGCATTGCTTCAACTGTGGGCAGCGCAGGCGCGTGGGGGCCGACGAAGGCCAGACACAGCAAACACAACAAAAACCGAAAGGGAGGCCCGATAAAGGCTTGATCGAGGACTTAGAGTTCTCTGGTATTCCCGCACGCGGCTTAACGGCCGAGACGTGCCAGAAGTGGGGATATGGGACTGGCAAAAACAAGCATGGCGATACCGTCCATGTGGCACAGGAATACAATTCATCCGGGCGCGTGGTAGCTCAGAAGCTCCGCACCCGAGACAAAAAGTTTACATGGCTGGGCGATAAGAAGGATGCAGAGCCGCTTTACGGAATGCACCTGTGGCCCAGCTCCGGCAAGCGCATCATCATAACGGAAGGCGAGATTGACGCCCTGAGCGTGTCCCAGGCGCAGCAGAACCGCTGGCCGGTCGTCTCCCTGGCGGATGGTGCCCAGAGCGCAAAGAAGGCCCTGTCTGAAGCCTATGAATGGCTCGACGGATACGAGCGCATCATCCTTATGTTCGATAACGACGAACCGGGCCAGAAGGCGATTGAGGAAGCCGCCAGCGTGCTTCCACCCGGCAAGGCGTTCATCGCCAAGCTGCCCCTTAAGGACGCGAATGATTGCCTGAAGGCCGGGAAGGTGCAGGCAATCATTCAGGCCAATTTTGACGCCCACCCGTGGCGTCCCGACAGCGTTTTGTCTGGTGGTGAACTGTGGGAACGCCTGACCAACTACAAAGGCCCCGAAGGCCAGGTTGTTCCGTGGGACATGATGAAGGGGCACATCCCCCTTCTGCCGATCCCGTCCGTTGTCACGCTGCTGGCTGGAACTGGATCAGGGAAAAGCACCACCTGCCGCGCGATTGAGCATCATCTGATCAAGTGTGGCGAGAACATCGGGGCAATTCACCTAGAGGAAGGCCCGGATCGAACTGCCCTCGGCATCGTCGGATATGAGGTAGGTGAGCGTCTGGACGTATCCATGAAGGGCGTCGACCGGACCACAATGAAGGCCGCCTATGACCGCACAGCGGGCCGTGAGGGGGTCTATTTCTATGACAGTTTCGGGTCCGTCGATCCTGATGTGATCCTCGCCAAGATCAGATACCTGGCACTCGCCGGTGGCTGCCGCTACATCATTCTGGACCACCTGAGCATCATGCTATCAGGCATCGTCACGATGGACGAACGCAAGGCCATCGACGTGACCATGACCAAGCTGCGCTCTCTGGTCCAAGAGCTGAAGATATGCGTGATCCTTGTCAGCCACCTGACGAAAGGCAGCGATAAGGGCGGAAAGTCGCACGAGGAAGGCGGCCAAATCTCGCTCAGGGATGCCCGTGGGTCGCATTCGATCGTCCAGCTATCCGACATCGTTGTGGCGCTGGAGCGGAATCAGCAGGCCGAGGATGCCCACGACCGAAATCTGATCACGCTTCGCGTCCTGAAGAACCGCCAATTCAGCACCACAGGCGTGGCCTGCAAGCTGTTCTATGACACAAAGACGGGACGGCTGCTCGACTATCCGGCCGATTATCGAGACAACCCTGTGGACGAGTTTTCGCGGGATGAAAGTGAGCCTGCCAGTGACCCTCAGAGGGAGCCTGCATATTGAGCGGGCGCAGGTTTCTATTCGATATTGAGACCAACGGACTGCTCGACGAAGTTTCCATAATCCACTCCATCGTCCTGTATGACCCAGACCGAAAGGAGTGGATCAGCTGCGCAGACCAACCGGGCTACGTGCCCATTTCCGAGGGTCTGAAGCTGCTGCATGAGGCTGATCGTCTCTATGGGCACAACATCCTGCTCTATGACATCCCCGCGCTGGAGAAGATCACAGGTCTTAAGTGGGACAGGTCAAAGATCGTCGATACCCTGCTGCTGGCCCGTATTCTGTGGCCGGAAATCAAGCAGGGTGACATGTTCCGCTGGAAGCAAGGGACGCTTCCAGGGAGGCTTATCGGTTCCCACAGCCTGAAGGCTTGGGGCTACCGGCTTGGCGTCCTGAAGGGTGACTTCAGCGAAGATGCCGACTGGTCCAAGTGGACCAAAGCCATGCAGACCTACTGCGAGCAGGACGTGCGGGTAACGTTGGCCCTGTATCGGCAGATCGGCAAGAAGTTTGCTGACGGCACGATCACGCCTCGTGTCTATGAGCTGGAGCGCCGGGTTGCGGACCTGTGCTTCAAAATGACCGTGGAAGGCTTCACGTTCGATGTGAAAGCCGCAGGCACGCTTTACGCCGATCTTGCGGCCCGCAGCAATGAGCTGTTTGAGCAGATACAGCGGGCTTTCCCACCGATCGAGCGCATCACGACGATCATACCCAAGGTGAACAACAAAGTCCGTGGGTATGTGAAGGGCGTCCCGTTCCAGAAGCGCAAGATGGAAGCTCTGAAGCCGAAAGGCCGGGAGCAGCTGGCCGAGCGCCTGAAGCTGAGATACGGCTGGGATGCCCCGCGTGATGGCCGGACAGGGCGCGTCAATCTCGACGATGCTGTTCTGGCAAAGCTCGACTTCCCCGAAATCCCGATCATTCGGGAGTATTACGCCATTGAGAAGGCGTTGGGGATGCTTGCCATAGGCAAGAACGCTTGGCTCAAGCTGGAGCGAAACGGGCGCATTCATGGCGAATATGAGACAGCCGGAGCGGTAACGGGCAGAGCAACCCACAAGCGGCCAAACATCGCTCAGGTGATGAAGGTTGCCCACGATGGAGATGGGAACGTCCTGAAGGGGCTTGCGGGCGGCTTCGGGTTCGAGTGCCGGAGCCTGTTCACGGTCCCACCCGGATGGACCCTTGTGGGGGCCGATATGTCCGGGCTGGAGCTGCGCTGTCTCGGACATTACCTGTCGATTTACGACGATGGGGCCTATGTGTCTGTCGTGCTGGACGGGGACGTTCACACGGTCAACATGAAGGCAGCGGGCCTACCCACCCGCGATAAGGCCAAGACGTTCATCTACGCCTATCTCTATGGGGCCGGTGATGAACTGATCGGCGCTATCGTGCTGCCCAACGCATCCGCAGCTGAACAGAAAAAGGCAGGCAAGCGCATCAAGGCGCAGTTCCTCAAAGGAATGCCTGCGCTGGCCAAGCTGCGCGACAAGGTGCGGGAAGCAGCCGAGCGCGGATGGATCGAAGGTATCGACGGCCGAAGGCTGACAATCAGAAAGCCTCACGCGGCCCTCAACACCTTGCTTCAGTCGGCCGGTGCCATCGTCTGCAAGCAGTGGATTGTCATGATCTATGACGAACTGCTCCGGCGCGGCCTCAAGTGGGGCTTGAGCGGAGACTTTTCGTTCTGCGCGTGGGTCCACGATGAAGTGCAGATCGCCTGCCGGACACCGGAGATTGCTGAGACAGTCGCACAGGTCTGCAAGGACATGGCAACAGCCGCAGGCGAGGCTCTCGGCTTTGACTGTCGCCTAAACGGGGATGCGAAGATCGGCCGCACATGGGCCGAGACGCACTAATCCCGCCCGAAGTCCTGCCGATCTTATGGGAGGCATGGGACAGCCCATTCACCACGAAATCCAATTTGGCGAAGGAAAGCGCCGATGAGGTGGCCATAGCCGCATCCGAGGGACTGATCAGCGTCCGTCTGGGATGTGGCCATGGCCGCGTCTGGCACATCACACCCGCAGGTCTGCATTGCCTGTGGGGTGCCATCCACTCAACCACCAAACAAGAAGAACACACGCACAATGCCGTTCAAACGCTACCCAGAAAACCCGAAGCGGGATGATAGCCTGTCCTTTGACGCAGGATTGACCGCAAAGCCTGCCAGTCGTCGTGGGACGATCACCGTCACCAGTGGACCGGCAGGGAAAGCCACCCTCCACATCCCCACGGGTGGGATGGAAGGCAATCAGACGGCCGATCTCGCACTTCCGGCAGGCCGCTTGACTCTGGAGGACATCCTCCACCTGGCACGCGACATGCACCTGACTGCCGATGAACTGATGGAAGCTGTGAGGGAGAACATTGAACATGCTTACCTGCGCACCTGATCCCCACACAATCCACGCGGTTATGAATGGGGAAATCCAGCCGTCCCCATACGCCACGCTGGAAGCAGCCAAGGAGGACCGCTACGGCTTCAATGAGCCGCCCCTGTCCCCTGCTGTCGAGCAGGCGCGGGAAGGCCCGGTCATTATCGGGCTGTATTCGCCCATGTCGCATATGGGGAAGTCCACCCTTGCCAAGCTGGTAGCCGACAAGATCAGCTGTTCTGAGGGGGTCATGTCCACGGACATCCGCCCCTTTGCGGGGCCTCTCCGCGCCATTTGTTCTCTGGCTCTATCTCGTGTTGGCGTCAGAAACCCTCACAAGGCCATGACGGAAGGCAAGGATCGTCCCCTTGACGTTCTGGACGGGAAAACCCCGCGCCAGCTCATGATCGACATTGGCACGCATGGGCTTCGGGCGGTGTCGAACAACTACTTCATCAAGGCACTCGCACACGACATCGCCTTTAACCCGTTCCCGTTCATCATCGTGGATGATGTCCGCTTTGCGAATGAGGCGTGGTGGGTAGTGTCGCGCCGGGGCATCCTTGTCCGTGTCGAGCGCGAGGTTGATCAGGCCGATGGCCAGACGAAGCAATATGAGGGACAGCTGGAGCAGATGCGCGGCCTCTTTCAGTTCGACATCGTAAATCCGACGATGGCCGATCTGGACATATGGGCGCGGCGCATCGCGGCCGAGGCAATAAGCCGCAGATATGGCGGACAACCGCGCCATTAACCGCCCCTGAAATAAAGGGAGGGTTGCGTAAAGGGAGCCTTGCAGGGAGCCTTACAGACATGCAATAGTCCGCTCTGCACACAATGGAGAGTAACAATGACCGAGCATGTTGAGGCTTCCCTCACTCCAATCTTTCACGACTTCCCGGTAACATCGAAGGACATGGTAAAGGTCCGCACAGTGGACATTGAGGGCCGCCTCATGTTCGTGCTGACGGACGTTTGCAGCATCCTCGGGAACCGGCCGGACAATCTGAAGTCTATCTTCGCGGATGGCGAGCGCCAGACGCACAAAGTCCTGACTTCACGCGGGCCGCAGAACGCAGTCATGGTCACTGAGTCCGGGCTGTATAAGGTGATACTGCGAGCGCACCGGAACACTGAAGTGGCCACCCGGTTCCAGGATTGGGTGACGCAGTCCGTCCTGCCGACCGTTCGCAGTCGTGGGGCGTATGTGAAGGGCGAGGAAATCATCAATGACCCCACGGTTCCAGATAGCGTACGCGCTGAGGTCGCCTTGCAGACGGTTGAGACGCTTCAGCAGCGTGTGGCCGAGCTGACGCAGGCGGCCGAGACCTTCAAGGCGAAGGCCGAGGCTTTTGACCAGATCATGAATCGGGCATCAAAAAACCTGTCTGTCCGACAGGTTGCCAGACGGCTGTCTGGTGTGAACCTGCGTCTGGTGATGGGCACTCTGGTGGAGCTTGGATACCTTCGGAAAGCGGCAGCCGGATATTCCGTGCCCTCACAATATCGCGGCCGGTATTTCGACGAAACGTGGTCGCAGTTCCACGGCGCAAACACAATCAACGTGCTGCCTGAAGGGGTCGCCCTTATGGAGCGCCTTTACCAGCGCGGGAAGTTCCAGCTGGTAAAACGCGCTGTCGTTAGGAAGGTGGCGAAAACAAAGAAGGAATGATCAAACATACCACAGGATGATACGGGCGCGGCAACGCTACTGATCGACGGCGATATTGTCGCTTTCAGCGCGGTTTCCGCGTCCCTTGAAGATTTTGAATGGTCGCCCGGTTCCGACATTTGGACGACCTTCACCCGGATGGGTGACGCAAAGGCCAAGTTTCGGGCCGACATCGAGAAAATTGAGGCCGCGCTAGAGCGGCTTGGCGTTCCCCGTAAGCAGACAATCCTCTGCATCACCGGCAAAGACAACTTCCGCAAAGAGGTTTTGCCCACCTACAAAGGGCACCGGAAGCGCAAGCCCCCCGGATACAGCCAGTTTCAAGAGTGGGTGCTGGAGGAAAGCGGTTACACCGTGTTTCTGCGCCCGCGTCTGGAAGCCGACGATTGCCTGGGCATTCTCGGCACAGGGCCGACCATTAAAGGCCCGAAAGTGATCTGGTCCGAGGATAAAGACCTTCGCCAGATACCCGGCACACACCTTGATATGAAAAACCGCCAGCTGGTCGAGGTTTCCGAACTGGACGGCGAGCTTCTGCACGTCAAGCAGACCCTCACAGGGGACGTGACGGACGGATATACGGGCCTGAAGGGCTTTGGCCCGGTTTCCGTGAACAAGCTGATCGACAAGCACGCGAAGGATGGCCTGCCAGCACTCTGGGCAGCCGTGCAAGAGCAATTCGAGAAGAAAGGCATGACCCGCGAGGACATGCTGGTGCAGGCCCGCGTGGCCCGCATCCTTCGGGCTTCCGACTACAACTTCAAGAATAAGGAGGTGATCCTGTGGCAACCAAAGTGAAATGGGCGCTATCGGACTTCGCCTTGTTCTTTGTGGTTCTTGGCTATTACTTCTAACCGATAGGTAAAATAATGGATTACGATGAACAGCTGGATAACAACCGTTTCTGGCTCAACCTCTGGCGCATGATCTGCGTCGGAGTGGTGGCGCTCGCCATCACAATCTCAACTGCGGTTGACGTGGCGACCACGCATGACGATGCAGTCGTCAAGGCCGCGATTGAGCATGGTTATGGTCCAGCTGAAGCTCGCTGTGCCGTCATGGACCGGGCACATTCCTGCGTCCAGACAGTGAAGATCGTGGAGAAAACCGAGGATGACTATTACTTCAATAAAAGGAAGTAAAGCTATGGGTGCCAAAGTAACCATGGAGGAAACCAATGTCGTTGACCTATTCACCGGGAAACCGCTGCTGGGCATCGCAGACGAGGAGCTTCCCCACCTTCCAGGACATACCCGTGTCGAAATGGCCGAAGCGGAGATTAAGGCTGTTCTTTTCGAGTATTTTGGTGGCGAGCCGATTGCATTCTCTCTTGGTGTCCTTGAAGGGTGCAAGCACTCGCTGCTGAAGAACGCTTGCGCGTCTTAATTGCGTGCGAATATAGCGGCAAGGTTAGGGATGCCTTCTTGGCGAAAGGGCATGATGCAATGTCATGCGACCTGCTGCCCACGGACAGACCCGGCCCGCATTACCAAGGCGATGTAAGGGACATTATTGGGGACGGGTGGGATTTGCTCATTGCCCACCCCCCATGCACTTATCTGTCAGTCTCAGGTCTGCACTGGAACAAGCGAAACCCGACCAGAGCTGCGCTGACAGAAGATGCACTGGATTTCGTGCGCTTCCTGATGGATGCCCCCTGTCCCAAGATAGCCATTGAGAACCCGGTAAGCTGCGTATCATCCCGGATAAGAAAGCCTGACCAGATCATACAGCCTTACTGGTTTGGCGCAGACGCATCGAAAAAGACCTGCCTATGGCTATCCGGTCTGAAACCTCTCGCAGTGCCCGATAAGACACTCTGGTTCCCGCCGAGGATCGTTCAGGACCCGCGAACAGGAAAACGTGTGGAGAGATGGGCTAACCAGACCGACAGTGGCCAGAACCGCCTTGGCCCTTCCGAGGATCGTTGGAAGGTCCGTTCAGAAACCTACGAGGGGATTGCAAAAGCATTCGCAGAAAATTGGGGTTAAGATGACAACTGACTTTATCGGAAACGAAATAAACATGGGCGATGCGGTCGCTGTGGTGCGGCCCAACAGCCGATCAGGTGGGCACCTTGTGCGTGGGACTGTCACGGGTTTCACGGCCAAGATGGTCCGCGTTGGGCTGTCTTATGATGACGAAGGCCGAGTGTGGGAACGCACGGTGAAACCCCAGAGCGTGGTGAAGATTAAATGAAGTGGTTGAACAAACGAAAACCGTGCAAGCTCCGTGTTGTCATGGGCTTTCCCTATGGTGAAATGTGGGACTATGACTTCACGCATTCGGTTGACCACAAAGTCTGGCATGATCGGTCCTTCTGGTCGCTTGACGATGCCCGTAACCGCCTTGGACTGCCGCTATGAGCCTTCCCGAAGGCTTCAAACCAATGAAGGGCGATGTGGGTGAATGGTCAGACTTCACATTCCCCTGCTACGCCTCGCCCAAGATCGACGGCTACCGCTGTATTGCTTCAGGTGGCCAAGCTCTATCTGCCAAGCTGGAACCCCACGGCAACCAGTTCATTCAGAAGTTCTTCAAGGACTACGAAGTGGACCTTGATGGGCTGGACGGGGAGCTGGTGGTTGGAGCCGCGAATGACCCGGAAATCTTCAACAAATCGGGCGGGGCAATACGCCGCGCTTCTGGGGAGCCGGACTTCACCTTCTGGGTGTTCGACTACGTGAACGAGGAGCCGTTTCGAAACCGGATTGAGTGGTCCCGGAATATGGTGGATGTGGCGGAGTTCGATGGCTGGCGTGTCCGGCATGTCGAGATGGTATTCATCCGAGACCTTGAGGCCCTGAAACGCTACTACGCAGAGACGGTAGCGCGGGGGTTTGAAGGCGTCATGGTGCGCTCCCTAAACGGGCCTTACAAGTTCGGACGGTCCACCCGCAAGGAGGGCTATCTGCTCAAGCTGAAGCCCTACAGGGACGATGAAGCAATCCTTCTGGAAGTGATTGAGGAGCAGGCCAACACCAACAAGGCCGAGAAGGATGCGACCGGGCGGACCAAGCGCAGCTCTGCGAAGGCCGGAAAGGTCGGCAAAGGGACTGCCGGAAAGCTCCGTGTGCGGTTCATCAATGGTCCGTTCAAGGACCAGGAACACATCATCGGCACCGGAAAGCTGACGAAGGACCAGAAGCAGACGCTATGGGATGAACGCTTCGGTCTGCATGATGACGCTCGACAGGGAAATTATCAGCTTATGACGGTTCACCACATGGACCACCTGGGCGGCTACACACGGCCCCGTCATGCTGGTTTCCTGCGTTGGCGGGACTGGTCGGACATCGACCTACCTGAAGCCGCTTAACCGCGCCTGCACAGCGCGAATACAAACCACACACAACACGGAACAATATCATGAGAAAGATCATCACCGCGCTGTCCGCACTCTTGCTGTGCGGCAGCCTGACGGCATGTCAGCAGGGTTCTGATGCTGTTGTCGTGTCCTTTAGCGGCCCGCTTCAGGATCGGCCGGATCGCTGCTGGTTTCTGCACAACCAGACCATTGAGGCGGAAAAGGACGGCACAATCGAGTGGCACTCCCCGCGCCTCTTTGGAACGTCAGTCGAAACCCACATCCGCACCCGAACGGAACACATGATCGACAATAGCCTCGACGGTGGCCAGATCGACTTCGTCGGGGCGGCGAAAGACCTGGGCTTTCCAGATCCGTCGAAGTGCCGGGATGTCCGCTGATGGCTGAAGAAACCGTCACGATCTCCCGCCGGGAGTATGACAGCCTGATCCACGATGCCCATGAGCTGTCCGTGCTGGAGGCTGCTGGCGTCGATAATTCATCGGCGGCCGACTACGCCTACACGCTGCGCAGGGAAATGCCCTGCCCGTGCCGGTCATGTGCTGAAGAACGCGAGTGAGGAACGGCGAGGAACCGGCGAAACACAACAAACTGAAAGGAGATAAATGGCCATTTACATCTGCGTGGCAGTCATTGTCGCGCTTTGCGTAGGCTTTGTCGTCTGGCTCTATATCGTGGGCCAGAAGGCAGGCACCGCAGCAGGGACAGCCGAGGTCGCCCAGGCGTCCGAAGCACAGGCCACCGAAGTGGCGACTGTCGCTCAGGATGAGGCGGCTGCGCGAGCAGCAGGCCCGTCGAACGAGAGCGAGCTGCTTGCGGACCTGAAGAACCCCAAGGGGGCGTTCTGATGCGTAGGATCGCCTCTCTTGCTCTGCTCGCGCTGCTTTCTGCCTGCGCCGACAGGCCGGATTATGTTCCCGGCCCGTGTCCGACTGTCCGTGAGTTCACGATGGACGAACGCATTCAGGCAGCTGGCGAGCTGACGATGGCGCAGACCAAGGGCGTCCCGATGGATGTAGTCTCCAGCATGTTGATCGAGCTGGACGATCAGGACCGGGCCGCGCGGGCCTGCCAGTCCGATGCCGCGAAGCGGGCAACCGTTGCCACGAAATAACCCCCTCAAAAGAACCGCGAGGATCGGCGCTGAGTGGCTTCTGGCTCGCCTGAGCGAGAAGTCCACCCGGATCGGGCTTGCGGCCCTTCTGGTGGGCGCTGTGGGGCCGAGAATGAACCCCTCCAATGCACAGCATATCGCGGACGCGCTGGCACTTCTGTGTTCCGGCACGCTGGTGCTTATGAAGGAAGACGATGACAATGACGACCACCAACACCCAGCTCCCGCCTGAGCAGAAACCTGAAGGCGAGACGACTTCGAGCAAAGACCGGACGTTCATGTTCCGAGCTGAAGTTAGGGGGCCTCTCGGCAATCTTTCCGGTTCGCGGAACGTCCGTTGAGGATGCGACGAACGAAGCCGTGTCATACTGCGAACGGGCCGGATGGGAATATGTCGGTCGATACCTAACCGACTGAGAACAAGGGCGTACGGATAGCTTAACGGCTGTTCTGCGCCCTTTGTTTTTTCGCCTGTTCGCTTTTGCGATTGACGGATCCGTTTCCCCATCCTATGAATCCTGCACGAATCGTTAAGGACTCGAACGGGTTATGGGAGGACATCTTTCTGCAATTTTGTAAATGAAAAGGGCGCGAGGTCTGCACACCTACGCGCCCTTGAGGAAGTGTTCGCCACTACTTTGCACACAATGGCGAGCTAGTCACACACACAACACACGAGTTCGACGAGTTTTCACTGCCAGACAAATGGTTGCCCCGACGTTGTAAACTAGGTCGGAGCTAAAAGGCAAGCGGTGTTCTCGACGCTCGTGTCGGAGAAAAATCGACGTGTCAGTTCGGAAAAGCCGTGTCCAGATCATCAAGTCTCTGATCTGGAAACATCACGACATGAAAAATATCACTCGCGGAGAGTTCATGGTTCTCACCGCGCTCGCCAATTTTCCCGAGAAAAATGGAGTGCGTTTCCCGTCTTTTGAGACTCTGGCGCGAGCCGCCCGAGTGTCGTTGAGAACCGCGAAGTATGCCATCAAGGCGGCAGTCGCTCTCGGGATCGTCTCGCGCACTCAGCGGAGTGTCCGCAATGGCTGGCGATGGGTAAGGACAAGCAACGCCTATCGGTTCATCGTCGGAAAAGTCGAGCGAGCTGACCCGTCTCTCAAACGACCTTGGGCGTCCGTTTCTTCCAAGTGCAAAGATTGCACAGGACCATTTATAGATATTAAAAATACTAGCTCTAATAGGGAGAGCGGACATTCCGTGGGCGACTGGTTGAAGATTTTGGCCGGTATGGATCAGGGGATGTCTCCGCGTGAAGCAGGGTATCGAGGACCAACCGAGAATGGCTCATGAAGCATGGAGAATGTTGCTCTACGGGTTCGCAGCCTTCGGACTGACAGCGGCCATGGGCAGCCTTTTCCAGTCTCGGAAATGATGGCGAGGACAAGGGAATGTTGCGAAGGACTATGCTAGCGGCTGGTATCGTCGGGCTGACAATGGGAGCTGTAGCAAGCAGCGCGTACCCGCATCCTGTCACGCCCGCAGAGGATCGGGAGATACAGGAGCTTTCCATCGAGGCGGCGAACGACTACCGCGCGAAGCATCCACAGAAGGCCGAGAAAACAGCGTCCTATGATTTCTGTGGGAAGATGGGATTTTGTCCTGGCGGTGACTTCGGTTCAAAGCCCGCTGTCCAGACCACCAAGCCGTCACGCGGCCCGGATGATGCCCAGAGGCAGGCGGCAGCATACCGCAGCATGACCCCGAGACAGCGAGCAATTCTGGGCCGACTGGACAATCAGGAAGCGTCTGTGTTCTCGCAGCCTGCTCCGACAGTGCAGACCTACCCCGTCGCCGTTCCTGTGGTGATACCATCCCCCGTTACGCGGTATGCGCCCGCATACGTCGATCAGCCTGTTCAACCTGTCGTGCCCGTCGAGGGACTGCCCCACCAGATCACAGCGGTTCGGAATGGGCCTGTCACGTCCGTAACGGATGCAATGGGAGGATCGGCAACCTGCATGAACGCTGGGATCACGACGAGCTGCACTGTGATGCCCTGAAAAGGCTCCCTGAAATAAAGGGAGGGTGGCGGATTTTTTTTTTTAAAAATTGGATGGGGAGGGGGCGGTATTTTTTTTTTTTAAAAAAAAATCGGCGGCCGGGTGCCTGGCCCCGCTCGATGGCCGCTCGGGCACAGGCGCGTGGGGTCCGAAACCTTCCCGGCAATGCCTCTAAGGTTCCCTCGATAGATGAGGGCATCCGCACGGCAACGGGCCGGTTGAATTGATAGGCGGCCTGTTGAGTCGTCGTTGTGTGCATGTCTCCCGTTGTCTGTCTTAGTGTATAGTTCCCTTTTGCGAACCCGTCAACAGGTCTATGCCACAAAATTGCACTTTCCGCGTCAGAAAATGCACTATGCCGTTTAAGGCCGTAGGATTACCGCACAGTGCCCTTTGTCGGTTTCCGGTATGATAGGGTATAGACGGGAGGCAATCGACCTGTGCGGGCATCCTGTGGCGTATCTTGGCGGTGTGACGGCGTGGTGGTATGCGGTCGGCTTCATCCGGCGGGTTGCTGGCTGCCGCCACCAGGGCGAAACCTGCCAGCGCCCAAGAACGCAAAAGGCCACCCCGAAGGATGGCCTTTCCTGACGCGCTGGCGTGGTGTCAGCGGTTGTCTATATAGCGATACCAGAGCGCCAGAACGAACCCGTAAAGCCCGACCAGCGCGAAACAGTCCTTTATCAGCTCATACATGCGTTGCGGCCTCCCGTGACGCGGACCGCAACGCATGACGGGCTGTATTGCTCGCCTTCATTGTATGGGTGCAAAGGTCCGCGCCAATCCGAAGGGAGCACGAAACAGCGCAGGCCGGTTGCAATCTGGCGCGTGTCCAAACCGGCCAACACGTTCAAGGTCGTTTCTAAGGTGTTGCGCAAGTCCTCCATGCTATCGTCAGGAGCCTCTGGTATTGCGTAAACGTCCGGACGGCTGCCGAAGCGGTCGAGGAAAGCGGCCCGCGACTTGCACGAGCCAAGATAAGCGATTGTGAGAGGCTGCCCCATGATCAATACCCTAACCATGCGCGGATTGCCGGAAAGGTGCAGGACACCCATTCCCACGAATGTCCCACGTGTCCTGTCCGGTCTGTCCATACGGTCCGTGCTAGCACCTTGTCGCTTGCATCGGTCTGGCAGGCCATATGCCCGTGTTCGTGAATGATGCGGATGGCGCGGTCTGGCGTAATCATGCCGCAATTCTCCCGTGATCGTCGTATGTTGGGTTAGGGATGGACCATGCCTGTTCGGCTATTTCGTCGAGGGTATCGGCCTGTATCGTGCGGACGAATGCGCGGCCCGTGCGTGGGTCAACAGCCGGTGGCGCGTCGAAACGCCACCCGTAGCCGTGATCATGCTGGACCTTATGACCGTTTATCGTGGTGAATAGTGCCGCCAGTCCGGTGCGTGTGG
>NZ_DHNR01000018.1:0-4344 GCF_002409645.1 Acetobacter sp. UBA5411 | reverse complement strand
CACATAAAGCCAGATGCGCCCGCACTGGACCGCCATTCCATTGCCGCCATCGAGCTGCCCGGACTTCCACACCATGACGGATGATTTCCCGTCGCTGGTATCGTTCTCGCAATCATGAGCTGCCCATCCGTAAGGGCAGCCACAGCCAGCTACACGTATATCACAGTCCGCCAGACAATCCGCGTTCGGATACAGCCGCTCCCATTCATCGCCTAGACTTTCCCGCGCTGTTTTAATATCGCTCTCAATGTCCGCTATTTCAGAGCATAGGACAGCCGTGGCCACCCCATAGGCGTATGCCGTCATGGCTTGCAGGTATTCGCTGGCCTTAAAGGACTGTCCGAAGTCCTCGACTTCTCCCACCTCGCTCTCGTAACGGTCAATTATGCTTTCCGCGTTTGCGTAGCAGATCGACACCAGATCGTCAGCCGTCGTGTGCGTAAGGTCTATGGCCGCATCCCGCATCGCGTCGATGTCGTAAAGGTAATGGCCCGTCGCGTCGGGTGTGAACAGATCAAGAGCGTAATCGTGCAGGTCAATGTTAGCCATTGTTTCGTGTCCTTGTGTGTGTGTGTGTGTGTGTTGGTCTGCCTGTGCAGGGCAGGGCAGTGGTGCCGGGCGTGTGAAGTGCCCGTCTGAGTCTTACCTAGTTCCCTTTTGCGAACTGGTCAACCTGTTTTTAGGCAGCAAGCCAGCGCAAAGCCGATGCAAGCCCCTCGGCTGTGTCCGTGTCCACAGACAGGACGCCAAAGGCTGCCGCCACTTCCCGGCCTTCCTCTAGGGTCATGCGGCCCGCGCTGAGATAGGCTGAAAGTAGCTTCAGCCCTAATGCCTTGGACCGTTCGGGATGGGCAGCATGGTATCCGGGTTTGTCGCTATCCCAGTTACGCTGCACAGCGGGGTGTAATTCATCCCATGTCTGCCGCTTTTCCATGCGCTCTATGTTGTAATACGGCCAAGCCTTTACATCGGCCTCATAGTTCAACTGTGCGCGTGACTTTGCCGTGAATGCTTCTGCTATCTTCGCCATGTTGAATGTCCTGTGCGTGTAGTTAAGGGAGGGTTTCAGGGATGGTCGATCAGTCAAACCGTTTGCCAAAGAACGGCATCCCGACCAGCAGAACACCAAGCATTGCGATGCCGAAATCCGTAAAAAGTGCGCCCATTGTGGTGATCTCCGGTTGGTCATGCTGTGCAGGCATGTCCGTGTGTGACTGTCTCGCCAGTTCCCTTTTGCGAACCGGTAAGCCTGTATCTAGTTCCCTTTTGCGAACCGCGCAACCCATAAAATGCGATCTGGTGCATTTTTCGCCCTGGCACTGATCGGCCAGACACGCACACGCATAATGCAGGCGCACGAATGGACGGCCACAGAAGGGCAGGGGAGGGCCTCAGAAGGTCTCTGGTATGATCGTATGCGATGAAGTCCAGAAGGCATCCACGGGGCGAATATGGGCCGCTTTGGGCATGCTTAGGACGTGTGTGGCCGTGATGGGTCTGTTCGGGCGCGTGATGGGCGTTGTGGGTGTGCGTTATGATCGGTTTTTTCGATCAAAAGACCGTCCATTGATCGGTCAAAACGATTGTGGATATTATCGCACGTAATCGGTCTGTTATGTGCGATAACATCGCGCTCGACACGATCCACAGCGCATTTGTTGGCATAATGTTTGTTATAAAACATTATCTGGAGTCCCGCACGGTCCACTAGAATGCCCTGCCCTACTCCGATGCCGTTTCAAAATCGGCGGCTAAAACCGCGCGAATGTTGTTGTTCGACGGAACCGAGCGGTGTGACCGCCTGGAGATTTTTGGGACTCCGGGCCGGTCCCTCAAGTGACCCTGAAAGGGAGCCTTTGAACTGCATATAACCCACTGATTTCAAACAACAAACAGGCACTTGGCGGCATATAGAGCTGATATTTGCACAAAGCCGCGAGAAGGCTTTCCTATACACCTAACCATGAAGAAAGGAAATGAATGGGATTAGAGACTGGCACATACATATCGGACCTGCTCCCGCAGAACCCCCCTGCCACCGACCCGCGAAGCCAAGGGGCTGATCATCTTCGCCTGATCAAAGCTGTCTTGAAGAATACCTTCCCAAATATGACGGGAGAGGTAAGCGCAACCCCCGACGACCTGAACAATTCAATTTCCGGTATATATGGGAAAAGTGCAGGCGACCTTCGGATGCTGGGATTTTACTGGCAGGTATCCAGCGGTTATGTGATTGCTGTCTATAAGGACGCCGATGGCAACACCATATATAACGGCCTTGCGAACGCTACGGACGTAACGACGCTTCAGAGCAGCCTTGCGTCATTTCAGGACAAGCAGGCCGATACGAATGCGGACCTGTCGGCAGACATTAGCAATTGCGTGTCAGGCATCTATGGGAAAAGTGCAGGCGACCTTCAGATGCTGGGATTTTACCAGCAGCAGAGCACAGGGCGGCCTATTGCTGTATTCAACAACGGCACAGAGAACGTGTTCAATGGCATTGCCAACTATACCGATGTCAGCACGCTCCAGACCAACCTGAACAGTGCCCTAACAGCGCAGGCCAACCAGAACAGCGTATTTTCCAGTAAAATATCTGCCTGTGTGCCGACTAATTCAACGAATGATGGGGTAAATGCTCCCATCACTCTGTTCAATTACTTTATAGGAGATGGAGTCCCGTGGGCGTCCGCGAATGGTGTTTCCTTTTCATTCGTAAAAACAGCCCCAGGGGGAGGTTTATACACGATCCAGAATCTGTATGGAGATGCCAGCGGCACCCTATCTGCCCAGATAAACGGGACCAAATATAGCTATGCGCCTAGCTCTGCCGTTCATGATGCGGGAAACTACGACACATATGTTATCGGTGGTGTCCGCACCCTGTCCTTCCGCACTACGGCATATGATACCCAACTAATTTCATTCCCCATCGCATTCAGCGATACGCCGAGTTCCATTCATATAACATCGAGTGAGGCGCAGTCGGGGAAAGGCGAGGGTGTGACTGCGAATGTGTTCAAGGGGAGCGAAAATAAGTTCAACTTCACAGCACATCTTGCCTACGCGGACGGTGCAGAGGATCATGCCGTCCCGTCTAATCAGCCAGTAACAATATCTGTAACAGCAATAGGACCAGTGTAATGGCCGATCAGGTATTATACTATAATTATATTTTATATAGAACAAAAGCGATGGGCGATCAGCCTGTGGGCTACGTGGTCGCCACTCAGCTCCTGTCCTCGCTGGACGGTGTGGCCGTCCCCGATGGGTTCGCCTTTGTCTTAGACGAGGCTAAAAAATATCCTGTTGGTAGTGAATACATGACGCCCGCGTGACGAATGTTCCCCTAAGAGGGCTTGGGGGGGCAGGAGTAATCCCAGACCAAGACCCCTTCGATCTCGATCTAACAGCATGGTCCGACTGCCGAAATGTCCGGTTTGTCGATAATAAGGCTATGAGGGCCGGAGTATGGCGCAACATGGTCTCATTCGGATCGCAAGGGCAGGTAAATCCCGTCGTCTGCCTTACGTCCATGACCATAAGCGCAGAGGCCATTGACCGTGTGTTCTCGGTCACGGCCACTGGCAACACATTCCAGCTCATTGCCGGTTCGGACCCTGTATCCGTGGATGAAAGCGGGTTCCAGCCCCTAACCCCAACCCTTCGCCAGTTTACGGCGGCTTACCTTGGTGATGTCATTTACATCAACCGAGAGGATATGGGTGTGCGCTACTACGCCACCACGAGCCAGACGTTCGCCCCTCTACCGAACACAGATGGGACGTGGACCTGTGCCGTCCTGCGCCCCTACCAGGACTTTCTGATCGCACTCAACGTCACAAAAACGGATGCCACAACCGGGGCGCAGACCATTTACCCGAAGATGGTGAAATGGTCCGACGTGACGCTCGATGGGCAGGTGCCGGGGAATTGGGACGCAACCCAGACGATCAACCCAAGCACGCTGGCGGGCGAGAACATCATGGCCGAGATGGACGGCCCGATTGTGGATGGGATGAGCCTGAAGTCGAATTTCATTATCTACGGCCGCAATGAGGCATGGGCGATGGCCTTCACCGGCGAAGGGACGTATCCGTTTACCTTCGAGCGCATTCTAGGGTCTGGTGGCGCTATAGGCCGCAACTGCGTGGTTGAAGTGGAGAGCCTGCACTACGTTTTCGGGACCACGGACATCTACTGCCATGACGGTATCACCAGCAAGTCTCTGGCACAGGACCGCATTCGTAATTTTGTGTATTCCGACATGGATCAGTCCGCGCTGGAGACGTTTTTCGTTACCCACGTCGAGAACACAAAGGAAATCCTGTTCTGCTACAG
>NZ_DHNR01000035.1 GCF_002409645.1 Acetobacter sp. UBA5411 | reverse complement strand
GTTAGAGCGTGTCGTCAGTTATCCGATCTTACTGGCTCTCACTCAAACCATATCATCGCATTCCCATCTCTCCCGATCCCAAAAAACAGGGAGGAAAGACCAGAGGTCAAGTGGGAGTACAAGCGTTACTCAGCCATGTACCAACTGACGAAACGCTCTAGAGAATCTGCAAAATATCTATCATTACACATTGAGTATTTATTATTTACTCAGGTTATATTCTGTTTCATCTTTGACTGCATCAGTGTAAAGACAGTAATTGATGATCCTAATGCGAAAATTGATGCCACAAGAAGTGCTACGGCAAAACCATAAGAGAAAGCATGATGTGCATGCTGAATGGCGATTTCTTGATTGGAACCCTCTAAACCGGAAATAGCACTGGGTAGATCACCGGCAACGATGGCATCGGCGAAGTCTGATGGATGATGGCAACCAGTGCCACATCCAAAGGCGGCAACCCATTTCCTTACCATTGTTGCGAGTATGCCGCTAAGCATGGCAAAACCAAGCAAAATCCCGGAAAATCGTGAAGTCGTACTGATCCCTGACGCCATGCCAGATCGTTCTTTTGGCACAACACTCATGATAGCTTTTTGTGTTTCCCCATTGAGAAGGCCGCCCCCACTTCCAATGACGACCATGCCAGCCATAACAATGATCCATGATCCGACATATGCTCCCCATGCTGTTATTCCATTGCCAATGGCGACGCATGACAGACCACCGGCTAGAATACCGCTCGAAGAGATATGGCGTTCCAGAAGACGTCCAATATGTGGGAAAATCAACATTGCCAGGGCAAAAGGCAACATGGCGAAGCCGGCCTGAAGTGCTGAGCGGCCTAAGCCGTTTTGGAGAAATAGCGGAAGCATTGAGGCCATAACCTGAGCGGATGCTGCATAAGCAAACATCGCCCAGACAGCTCCCAGAAAACGGGGATTGGAGAATAGGCCAAGATCTAACATCGGACGTGATTGGGCACGTTCAGATGCTATGAAAATGCCTAAGGAGATACTTCCTCCAATAAAACCATTCAGGGCGTTCCATGAGGTCCAACCGCTTGCCTGACCGTTAATCATTCCCCACGTCAGACCGAACATGAATGCAGCGAAAAATATAATCCCGACCGGGTCCAGTCTTCGGGCATCAGTATCACGTGATTCTTTGACCAGAATAAAGACTGCGCCAGCAAGTAGGACGCAGATTGGAATATTGATATAAAACGCCCACCGCCAACCGAGCGCATAGGCAATAATACCACCAATAATAGGAGCAAGAACCATGGTAAGGCCCATGATACTTCCCCAAATGGCCCATGCGCGGTTCCGTTCATCTGGATTATGAAACGTATGTCCGATGATCGCTAAAGCAGGTGCTAACAAAAATGCAGCACTTACGCCCTGTAAAGCACGGGCCAGATATAGTGCTGTGGCAGATGGGGCGGCTCCGCAAAACAACGAGGTAAGGGCAAATGTCGTAATTCCAATCAGATAGATGCGACGGCGTCCATACCGATCTGCAATGGCTCCAGCGGGCAACAGGAGAGATGCGAAGCACAGAACATATGTGCTGATAACCCATTCAATATCCGCGAAACTTGCACGAAACTCGCGAGCAATGGTTGGCAGGATGATTGCCACCACATTGGTATCAAGCACAGTCAAGGCACAGCCAGTTGAAGCCGCCAGAAGGACAAATAACGGATTGGTTACGCGCGAGGATGTCATCGAGGTCCCCATCGCTTCACGATAGCATTAGAAGTTCCGATAATCAGTTCATCATGATTGGCTTGAAAGAGTTGTGTCATGGCGATGTTCCGTTGCAGAGCGCATTAGTCTGTAACGCTAGGTCATGCCTTGGTTCTCGTCATTGGTGGTTATTTTCGTTATTATTAGGTTTTGCCTAATAATGCGGGGAGGGGGATAGAGGAATGGAACTGAGACATCTCCGCTATTTTGTGGTCTTGGCGGAAGAACTTCATTTTACACGGGCGGCAGAACGGCTGAATATTTCCCCGCCCACTCTGACTGTGCAGATACAGGAAATTGAGCGCACATTATCAGCTCAACTTCTCAACCGAACAAAGCGTTCTGTGACGCTTACATCTGCGGGAGAGGTTTTCCTTTCCGAAGCACGGCGCGTGCTCAAACAATTTGCAACAGCGGAGAACGCCGGTCGTCGTGCTGGGCGCGGTGAATTGGGTCGGATAGAGATTGGTTATGTTGCGTCAGCTGCTTATACGGGGATACTGCAAGACCAGATGAACCAATTTACGCAGAATTATCCAGACGTGCTTTTAAAAGTACGTGAATTCCCCATGGATAAACTGCCTCAGTTGGTTGCGGACGGTGACGTAGATATCGGTTTTGTAAGGCTGCCTATGGCGATGCCACAGCTATTGAGTCACCATGTATTGATCCGCGATCACTTTTGCCTGGCACTTTCCGTGATTCCTGGTGTCGAAGAAAAGTCGGAAGGCCCGGTTACGCCGCACGAAATTGCCAACGCATCTTTTATATTGCCCGAGCAGGCTTTCGGCACATTTCAGGTCGCAAGTCGAGGTGGATTTACGCCCCGTATTGTTTCTACGCCAGGGAGCTTACTGGCTGTGTTGACACAGGTCTCAATTGGCAATGGTATTTCGGTTATTCCCAGTGCTTTACGAAGTGTCGTCAATTTGCCGGGCGTTGTTTTCCGCGATATTGTGGGAGAACCAATCGTTTCAGAAATTGCCGCCATTTTTCGCTCAGATGAGGTTGCACCAGCCGTACGTCATCTGATTTCTCAGATTCAAACAACAATAGCCTGAAGATTATCGGGATTTGGCATCCAGCCACGCACTGACTTTGTCGACGACATCATTTTCAATGCCAAAATACCCATGAGGTGTTAAGGAGCCACAATTCTTTTTTGATTTTGTTATTCCACCAGAAACCATGAACACGCGCACTTCAGGGCTTGCTGTCATGCCGGAAGCAATCTGTTGGGCGGCTTGAGGCGGTGCGACATCGCATCGATCATCTTGGTTGGCCACAATAAGAACAGGTACTGTCACTTTTTGCGGGGTTGCACTAAAAACAGTTTCCTTGCTGCCTCCCATGACTGATACAGATTCACTGAGCACGACACCTGCAATAGTTCCTGAAGCTGCATGCGCGGTACCGTTTACGGCAGCGATTGCGCCTTGGCTGGTTCCAAAAAGAAACACAGGAACTGTTGCCTCTTCATGCGCAAAAGCAATGATACTTTGGATCAGACTTGCATAGGTCGCGGAACTGCGTTTCCCTCTTAGATTAATATGATTGATTGTATCTGGAATAATGACTGCGTAACCTTGTCTGTTCCATAGCCGGCGTGTTCGGACAACAAAGTTATGATCGTGTCGGATTACGCCATTTTTCCCAAGGCCAATATCACCAGAACCGCCAGGAAACATGATGATTGTTCCTCGGTGGGATGCTGGGATGCAAAAGAGCACTCTTACGTAACCACCTTTTCTAAAAGATATGCTGTAAACCTGTTCATTTATATCAGAACGTATGATGCTGACAGCGTGTGACTGCTCAGGACGAGCATAAGCTGTCGTGCAAGGTATTATTAAAAAATAATTGATACTAAAAAGACATATAAATATTCAAGCATTGATCAGCCACAACGGAATAAGTTTCTTCATTTTTCTTGCTTGTTCTAAAACAGATTTTCCACAAGGCAATAAAGTCTGAACTTGCGTGTTGTGCACAATGCTATGAGTTAAATCGTAGCAATGTGGAGATAATTGTTCTCACAAATAAGCGGCTGCGCTATGCATTGCATGGATTGTATGGGATGTAGTGCAATACAATCTTGTCGAATATATGGAAGCCGCCACGCATGTCAGCCTATCCTTATCTGGCTCACTGGAAAGAAGAAATTAGTCAAAGCCCGAATGCCATTTACCTGACACTTGCTGATGCCTTGGCTCTTTCCATCCGGAGAGGTGATTTGCGGGAAGGGGATAAACTTCCCCCGCAAAGAACGATTGCGGATTATCTTGGTACCAACCTGACAACTGTAACGCGTGCATTTACCGAGGCAAGGCGTCGTGGTCTCATTGATGCAACCGTAGGGCGGGGAACCTTTGTGCGCGTCGGCGCCGGTGAAAGCCATTGGCGCCATACCGGACCTGCGGTGGTTGATCTTACCATGAATCTGCCGCCTATTCCTCAGGATCCACCGCTCCAGCGTATTATTCAGAGTGATATCTCCGCTATCTTGAAGCAGCAGGATTTGAATAGTCTCATGTCCTACAGGGTAACTGGGGGCACTATTGAGGAGCGTCAGCTTGGCGCAAAATGGATAGCACCTGTTATCGGTCATCGGCGCATAGAAGAAGTTCTGGTTTCTCCCGGTGCGCAAAGCGCATTAGCAGCAATTGTCAGCACGCATACCCAACCAGGAGACGTGATTGTAACGGACCGTATTGCCTACCCAGGGATCCGAACCATTGCAGCGCAATTTGATCTTATTCTGGTTGGTGTAGACAGTGATGCTGAAGGCATGATGCCAGATCAGCTAGACCGAGTGTGTTCGCAACATCATCCACGACTACTCTACTGTATTCCCACCATTCATAATCCCACCACAGCGACAATGTCACTGCAAAGGCGCAAGGATATTCTCGCAGTGGCGCAGCGTCATCATTTGCACATTGCCGAAGACGATCCTTACAGCCTGTTGATGGATGAGCCACTGCCAGCGTTGGCAGCTCTGGATCATAGTCGGGTCAGTTATATTGCTACGCTTGCCAAAACATTGAGCCCAGGCCTGCGCACAGCCTACGTCGCCTTGCCGAATGCAGATATGACCCGGCGTGTGACAGCTGCCATTCGGGCGATCGCTCTGACAAATGCAGGTTTATTGAGCGCGCTTACTGCGCGGTGGATGCAAACGGGGCAAGCGGAAACGATTCTTCATGCCATCCGCAAAGAACTTCGCCTGCGGCAATCCATTGCGCGAAAGGTTTTAGGGGAAGGACACTGCATGAATCCGAACGGTCCACATGTCTGGCTGAAATTGCCTGATTGGTGGGGCAGTGCGGACTTTGTCGCTTATGCACGCCGACGTGGTCTTGCTCTGGTCCCCAGCACAGTTTTTACAATTAGTGGTGAGCCACCACAGCGCGCGCGCATCGCGCTTGGCAGCGCACCAGATGCAGCAAGTCTTGAAGAATCTTTAAATGGTGTGGTGTCCGTTCTTCAGCATAAGCGTTCTCCCGGTTTCGCCGATATTGTATGACATGGTTTTGGGTTTGGGACTCAACGGACTCATTTGATTTCGTTGAGTCTCGCCTGAATGTCCGAAAAACAAAAAAGTGCATCATTCACGAATGCGTGATTAAAAAATGACGATAAAACATATAGTTATGCGCGTCATTTGGAATTGTATGTCTTGAATATTATTTTTGTATGTTTCTGTATGCCTTTGTAAGACAATAAACTGTTAAACTTGTTTTATTTGTACTTATTTCTAAGTACATACAATATTTTGTCATTTGGTTATCCCGTGTCACGTTCACTTCGGCACAGCGGTCAGTTCCGGTTTCTGGCTGGAGATCGCATCACACGGGAGAGATATCATGCCAAAAGTCGAACATGCACCATATCAGGATGGTGATTGCTTCGTTAATTATGAAAACAAGGTTTTTGAAGACGTCAAAGCCAAACCAGGCGAAAAAGCTCTTATTACTTTTCATACCGTCGCCAATGAAGGTTCGGTTGGGTTTGTAAATCTGCTTCAGGCCACACGTCTAATCCGCAAAGGCTTTGAAACATCCGTTCTGCTGTACGGACCAGGTGTTACTCTTGGCGTGCAGCGCGGTTTCCCACGTCTGGGTGATGAAGCCTTTCCAGGGCACATGAACTGCAACAAGCAGATTGCAAAAATTATTGAAGAGGGCGGCAAAGTCTATGCCTGCCGTTTCGCGCTTCAGGCGCTCTACGGATACGGTGAGCAGAACCTGATCCCAGGCATCACGCCGATCAATCCGCAAGATGTGCTCGACATTATCCTCCTTGCGCGTCGTGACAACGCTTTCATCCTCAATACCTGGACTCTCTAAAGGCCAAAGGAAGGACCGCAAGCCATGTCACGTATCGTTCGCGCTGCTGCCATCCAGATCAGTCCCGTCCTCGGCGATGACGGTTTGGGGACAGCCCGGAAAGTCTGTCAGGCCATCCGTGAAGCCGCCGAAAAAGGTGTGAAGCTGGCGGTCTTTCCTGAAACCTTCGTGCCCTATTACCCCTATTTCTCGTTCATCCAGCCAGCTTTCCGTTTCGGCGGCGAACATCTGGAACTTTATGAACGCGCCGTCATCATTCCTGGTCCGGTGACGGACATGGTGGCCGAAACCGCACGTGATACCGGCATGGTCGTCGTGCTGGGCGTGAATGAGCGGGATTTTGGCACACTCTATAACACGCAGATCGTCTTCGACGCGACAGGTGAGATCCTTCTCAAACGTCGCAAGATCACCCCAACTTATCATGAGCGCATGATCTGGGGGCAGGGTGACGAGTCAGGGCTCAAAGTGGTGGAAAGTGCCGCTGGCCGCATCGGGGCATTGGCTTGCTGGGAGCATTACAATCCCTTGGCGCGCTACGCGCTGATGACCCAACATGAAGAAATCCACTGCGCCCAGTTTCCCGGTTCACTGGTGGGGCAGATCTTCGCCGATCAGATGGAAGTCACCATCCGTCATCACGCTCTGGAATCCGGCTGTTTCGTTGTGAATGCCACGGGTTGGCTGACGGAAGATCAGATCAAGGATATTGCGCGAGACCCTGCACTTGAAGGGCCGCTGCGAGGAGGCTGCTTTACCGCCATCGTCTCTCCCGAAGGTAAGCTTCTGGCCCCGCCTTTGACGGAAGGTGAGGGGATGGTGATTGCCGATCTTGATTTCGCTCTTATCACCAAGCGCAAACGGATGATGGACTCTGTAGGGCATTATGCACGGCCTGAACTGCTTAGTCTGCTTCAGGATCGGCGGCCTGCCCGTACCGTTCATTACGTTGGTGAAGCCGATCCGGTTTCCACATCTACAGATGAGGCTGCGTCATGACCATTCCGACGCTCGGTACACTTTCTGGTCGCAAGCTCGTTACCGATCTCCAGTCCTTCGGACTGCAGATCGGCGAGCAGACTGGCGGCATTGCCCGCAAGGGAGGCGCTGGTCCTTCGGATCACAAGACGATCACCATTGCGGGCCAGACCGTCATGGTTCCGGTCTATACGTCTGGCGCGCAGCATTCACCGTTTCAGGCCAGCCCGCCAGACCAGCACGGGACGAGCATGCTGCTATGCGATGGGCGGGCAGTAGGTACGATCCATTTCCCGGCTGCCCCGCGCTTTTACGGGCTGAGCACGGCAGACGGTATTCCCTACTGGAAGATCGCGCTACTGCATGGCCGTGACACGCTGGCGACCACGGTGCACCAGACCTGCATCCGCTATGCCGACCGGCGCACATCCTGCCAGTTTTGCGCCATTGGCCAATCGCTGGAGGCGGACCGGACGATTGCTTACAAGACACCGGCGCAGCTTGCCGAAGTTGCCAAAGCTGCTGTGGAACTGGACGGCGTGCGCGACATGGTGCTGACGACCGGCACGCCCAATGTGGTTGATCGGGGTGCTGCCGTGCTGGCGGAGTCAGCCCGTGCCATCAAGGCGGCGGTGGATCTGCCGCTTCAGGTTCAGTGCGAGCCGCCACGTGATCACGGCTGGTTCCAGCGTTTGCGGGAAGCTGGAGCCGATAGTCTGGGTATGCATCTCGAAGCCGCCACGCAGGCAGTGCGTGAGAAGATCATGCCGGGCAAGGCCACGGTCAGCGTCGATCGCTACATGGACGCTTTCGCCAGCGCCGTGCCGATCTTCGGTCGTGGGCAGGTCAATACCTACATTCTGGCCGGTCTTGGCGACAGCCCCGAGGACATTCTGGCTCTCGCCGAGCGTCTGATTGCGCTGGGGGTCTATCCCTTCGTGGTGCCGTTTGTGCCCATTTCCGGCACCCCACTGGAAAATCATGTCCCGCCTTCAGCCGAGTTTATGAAATCCGTGCTGGCACCGCTTGGGCGGATGCTCCGGGAAGCGAACATGAAATCCACCGATATCCGGGCCGGGTGTGGACGTTGTGGCGCCTGTTCCTCGCTTTCGGCGTACGAACAATGAGCACGATCCTCGAAGGTATGGAAGACCGGCCGTTCATTCCGACGGAATATGTTGTGCGCCTTGCCCGCACGCCATGGGAGCGTGCCGGTTATCATGCGCTCCGCCGTGAAGTGTTCTGCAGTGAACAGCATGTTTTTGCAGAGGATGACCGCGACGCGATTGATGAGGACGCCATTCCCATCATTGCCGCCTGCTGCATGGCGGGGATGCCGGACCGGATCGTGGGGGCAGTGCGCATTCACGAAGCAGAGCCCGGTGTGTGGCGCGGTTCCCGGTTGGCCGTGCATGCTGATCACCGCAAGCTGGGGCGGATCGGGGCGGAACTCATCCGCATGGCCGTCAGTACGGCACACGGCCTGGGGGCTACACGGTTTTTGGCCCAGGTGCAGGAACAGAATGTGCTGTTCTTCCGTCGCCTGCACTGGAAAAGTCTCGGCGTCATTACGCTGCATGGCCTGCCGCATCACGACATGGAGGCTGATCTGTCACGCTATCCGGCGCACGGTCTGGATCAGACCTGGCTGCTGCGTCCGCAACCCCGGATACGACAGGTGGCATGATGGCACATGAGCTCACCACACTCCTGCGCACGCTTCGTATGGGGCGCTCTCTTGCGGCTAAGCAGGATATTGCAGAAGTTAGCGCGATTTTAGGGACAGGTGCCAAAGCTATCCGTCTTGGGGATGACTGCGCCGCGATCCCGGATGGCGATGGCTATCTCCTGCTGGCCAGCGAGGGCTTTCAGGACAGCTTTGTCCGCTCAATGCCGTGGTTTGCCGGGTATTGCGGCGCGATGGTCAATGTCAGCGACATCGCTGCGATGGGCGGCCGTCCCGTGGCGGTGGTGGATGCGTTGTGGAGCGATACGTCCGAGGCGGCCGCGTCCATCCTGACGGGTCTCCATGACGGTGCGAACACCTACGGTGTGCCGGTTGTTGGTGGACACACCAACATGCGCAGTACCCATAATTCGCTCTCAGTGGCAATCCTTGGTCGTGCCCGTCATCTGCTAACCAGCTTCGACGCCCAACCGGGCGAGGTGCTGATCGCAGCCATTGATCTGCGCGGTCGCTGGCACGATCCGCACCCGTTCTGGGATGCCAGTTCCGGGCTGTGCGGCACAGAGGGAGCGGCCCGGTTGCGTGGGGACATCGAACTTCTGCCCACTATTGCCGAAGATGGCCTGAGTCGTGCTGCCAAGGACATCAGCATGGCCGGTCTGCTGGGGACCGCTCTCATGCTGGCCGAATGTTCAGGCATCGGCATGACCATTATGCTCGATGACATTCCACGGCCTGAGGATGCTCCGATGGAGCGCTGGCTGTCTGCATTCCCAAGCTACGGATACCTGCTGACAGCGCGTCCCGAAGATGCCCACGCGATCATGGCCCGGTTTCGTGGACGTGGCATTACTGCTTCTGTCATCGGGCGGTGTGAGAGCACGCAGCGGCTGGATGTCATATGGGCGGACGAGAAAGAAACCTTCTGGGATCTCGCCCGGTCCTCACTCATGGGATTTGCGCCATGAGTCTGTCCATTGGCATTCTGACCCATTCGACCAATCCGCGTGGCGGCGTGGTGCACGGCATGGCGCTAGCGGAAACTCTGTGTGACGCGGGCCACGACGCAACGCTGATCGCACCGGACGTGACAGGATCGGGTTTCTTCCGCAAACCCCGTTGCGCAACCTGGTGCATCCCAGCCGCGTCTGTACCTGATCTGCCGACACTGGTGGAGCGTCGTATTGGCGAAATCAGAGACGCATTGCGCGGACAGCATTTTGACGTGCTGCATGCGCAGGATCCGATCAGCGCCAATGCTTTGGCCGATCTGGTGCAGGAAGGGCGGATACCGGGCTTTGCCCGCACGGTCCACCATCTTGACCATTTCACGCACCCGGTCCTTGCCGCGCGGCAGGAACGGGGGATCAGGGCGGCGGCCGAACTGTTTACCGTCAGCACAATGTGGGAAGATGTCCTGCGCAACGGCCATGGCCGCGAAGCTCCGGTCGTGGGCAATGGGGTTGATCCCGTGCACTTTTCGCCCGTAGCAACCGCGCACGATGCCGCGTTGCGAGCGCGGTATCATCTGCCTGCCGGTCAGCACCTGATCCTGTCCGTGGGCGGGATCGAGCAGCGCAAGAACACGCTGCACTTGCTCGACGCATTTCTGGCCCTTCGTCGCGAACAGCCTGATGTGCATCTGATTGTGGCAGGCGGGGCCTCGCTGCTGGATCATTCTGCCTACCGCACCCGATTCATGGCGCGTCTGCGCGAAAGCGGTGCGGCCGATCATGTCACCATCACCGGGCCAGTTGCGGATGAAGACATGCCTTCATTCTACCGGCAGGCGGACGTGTTGGCCTATCCATCCGTAACCGAGGGGTTCGGACTGTGTCCTCTGGAAGCCCTGGCTTGTGGAATCCCCGTGGTGGTGCCAGCCGCACCACCTTTCACGGAACATTTTTCGGCAACAGATGCGCTGTGGTGCCAACCGGCGCACCCCGACACCTTGTTCATAGCGTTGCGCGACGCCCTGCGCGTCGAAAGCCGTGACCATTTCCGGCTCAGCGGCCCTGCAACAGCCCGCCGTTTCGACTGGGACAGCGTCGCCAGTCGGCATCTCCCCGCATATCGGCGTCTCGCAGCATTGCAGCACGCTGACGTCCCGGCTTCAGGAGTTTTGTCACCATGCCCGAAATGACCTTTCGCGTGCGTTGGCCCGATGGGAACGAGACCGACTGTTACTCCCCATCGCTGGTCATAAGGGACCACTTCACACCCGGTCAGGATTATCCGGTCCGGGAGTTTCTTGAAAAGGCGGACACGGCTCTGACCCAGGCGAGCGAACGGGTTCGTGCCCGTTACGGCTTTCCGTGCAGTCGCGCCCTTGGCCAGCTGCACGTCATTCAGCAGAGCAGTGCGCCTTTCCTTAATCGACCCGATGCGCAGGTGCGCGTCCTGTCTTTCAGATACTGAGACGAAAAGAACGACCATGACACAGAACGAAAAAAGCATTCCTGTTATCATCGTGGGCGGCGGACAGGCTGGGCTCTCCCTGAGCTGGTATCTCTGTCGCGAAAAAGTGGATCATATCGTTTTTGAATCCAAGACCGCCTGTCACTCATGGGACGATGAGCGCTGGGACAACTTCTGCCTGGTCACACCGAATTGGCAATGTGAACTTCCCGGCCACCCATACAAGGGAAAAGATCCACACGGCTTCATGGTGAAGCAGGAAATCATTGAATACGTCAAAGGCTTTGTTAACTCGTTCAATCCCCCGCTGCGTGAACACACAGCCGTCACCTCCATCACACGTCATGAGGCCGGTGGCTATCGTGTGGTGGCGGGCGGTGAGACCTGGCACACAAAGCATGTGGTCATCGCCTCGGGAGCGTACCAGGATGCGGTGATCCCCGGATATGCGAGTGCTATCGATCCATCAATCTTTCAGGTTCACTCGCAGGATTACCGCAATGCGGCCCAGTTGCCTGAAGGGGCTGTCCTGGTCGTGGGCAGCGGTCAGTCCGGTGCACAGATCGTCGAGGACCTGTTCCTTGAAAAACGCAAGGTCCATCTGTGTGTCGGCTCCGCCCCGCGTGTCTCACGCTTTTACCGTGGCCGTGACGTTGTGGACTGGCTGGCGGATATGCACTTCTATGATCTGACGGTGGATAATCACCCCTTACGGGAAGGGGCGCGGGATAAGACCAACCATTATGTCACCGGCCGCAATGGGGGGCATGACCTTGATCTGCGTCTTTTTGCAAAAGAAGGGGTAGGATTGCATGGTACGCTTGAGACAATCCGTGATGAGGTTGCGCATTTTCTTCCAGATCTAAAGCAACATCTCGACGATGCGGACAAGACCAATGCAGACATCAAGAAATCCATTGATGCCTATATTGCTCGCGAAAACATCAATGCACCGACGGAAGCGCCTTACGTACCTGTCTGGCAGCCTGATGGAAGCAACACGCCGCTCGATCTGAAGGCCGCTGGAATCACATCGATCGTCTGGTGCATCGGCTTCCGTCCGAACTACCGCTGGATCGATGTGCCCGTCTTCAACGGTGCTAACAAGCCGGTCTGGCATCGGGGCGTGACGGATGCGCCGGGCTTTTATTTTCTTGGTCTGCCATGGCTGCATACATGGGGCTCCGGGCGGTTTTCCGGCATTTCCCGTGATGCTGCGTGGCTGGCCAGCCAGATCACCGGCAAAGACGTGCCCATAGCCTGATCGGAGTATGCGCCATGCTTCCATGGACAACTTATGAAGCGATGTATGATGCGGCACTGAACCAGCCAGAGGAATTCTGGCTCAGTGCGGCGCAGCGTATCACATGGAAGCAGGAGCCTGCGATGGCCTGCCGGGAGCGAACAGACGGTTGGCATGACTGGTTCCCTGACGGCACGCTCAATACCTGCCACAATGCCGTAGACCGGCATGTGGAGAATGGTCGCGGTGAGCAGGTAGCGTTGATCTGGCATTCTTGCGCCACCAAGGAACAGCAGGTCGTGACCTATCGCGAACTGCAGGACAGGGTGGCCGGATTTGCCGGCGGCCTACGCCTGCTCGGAGTGGAGAAAGGCGACTGCGTTCTGATTGCCATGCCGACCATGATCGAGACAGCCATAGCTATGTTGGCATGTGCGCGGATAGGGGCTGTGCATGTTGTGGTTTTTGCCGGTTATGCCGGACCGGAGTTGGCACGACGGATTGATGATGTGGCTCCGAAAGTCATTATCATTGCCAGTTGCAGCTTTCAGGGACAGACGCCCATTCCGTCTGCCCCTGCTCTGAATGATGCACTTGCTTTGGCAGCGTACCGGCCACAGGCTTGCGTGATTGTGCAACGCGCAGCATGTCGGACATCATTGATGCCATTGCGGGATCATGATTTCCATACGCTGGAACAGTCCACGTCTGTAGAGGCCGTCGTGCTACGCTCCGAAGATCCACTCTATATTCTTCACACATCTGGCACGACGGGGCACGCAAAAGGCATTGTGCGTGATAATGGCGGCCATGCTGTGGCTCTCGCCTTGTCCATGGACGTGATCTACGGCTGCGAACCCGGTGATACCTTCTTTACTACATCGGACCTTGGCTGGGTTGTTGGTCATTCCTATGGTGTTTATGCGCCGCTGATCAGCGGCTGTACCAGCGTCATCGTCGAAGGCGGTGCATCTGCGTCCGCCATTCGCACGCTCTGTCATGAGCATGGAGTGAAATGCCTGTTTACCACGCCCACTCAGATGCGTCTCATGCGACAGGAGAGCCGTCATCTGTCAGAGGTGATCCTGCCCGCTCTTGCCCGTGTTTTCGTAGCTGGAGAGTATGCGGATCCGACGTTGCTGGAGTGGGCTCGATCCTACTTTCGCACACCTGTGGTCAATCACTGGTGGCAAACGGAAACGGGATGGAGCATCACCGCGCATTTCTTCGGTCTACCCGAACGTGAGCCAGTTTCTCTCATGAATGACATCGGGCGGCCTGCGCCGGGATTTCGTCCGGCCATCGTGCCCTCCATACCCGGTGAGCAGTGCGGGGAGATCGTTCTTTCGCTGCCGTTACCGCCTGGGTGTCTCGCTGGAATATGGAAGAATGGGGCTATCCGTGTTCCGTCCGCTTATCTTGATGAAACGCGCAGGTATTACCGCACCTTCGATGAAGGCATGATTCAGGCCAACCGCGCAGTTCATATGCTCGGACGTTCCGATGATGTCATCAAGGTTGCAGGAAGGCGGATTTCCGGCGTGCAGATCGAAAAGATCATCGCCACCCATCCTGCCGTTCACGCGTGTGCCGTGGTCGCAATTCCAGATGAACTGAGAGGGCAGCGACCTATCGCTTATGTCGTTCCTGATTCCGAGGCGGAATGTATGCCTTCTTCCGAGGAAATCGTTGCGCGGATCAACGAAGTCCTCGGGCGTTGGGTTGGTCTGAAAGAAGTCCGCTTCGTCGGGCGATTGCCAACCACCGTATCCGGAAAAATTACGCGAAAACGCTTGCTGGTGTCCTAATGGTACCAACATGGCCTTCTGTGTAAGGGGTGACCAGATCTTAGATGGCCTGACCACCGGAGACTTCAATCCGTTGTGCATTCACCCAGCGATTGTCCTCGGAGAGCAGCGATGCGATCATGGGGCCGATATCGTCTGGCAGTCCTGGACGTCCAAGCGCGGTTACTTCCGCGATGTGGTGAGCAATCTCGGGGTTATCGCGTACCATACCTCCTGAGAAATCTGTCTGAATTGCACCTGGCGCTACTGTGTTAACAGCAATGCGGCGCGGTCCGAGTTCCTTGGCCATGTAATGCGTCATGACTTCCACGGCGCCTTTCATAGCAGCGTACGCAATCCAGCCAGGATAGGCAAAGCGTGTCAGTCCAGATGAGATGTTCACGATCCGGCCACCGTTCGCGATCAGCGGCAAAAGTGTCTGCGTCAGGAAAAATGGACCCTTGGCATGTATGCGGTAGGCAGCATCGAAATCTTCTTCTGTCACCTCGCCGAATAGCCCGCTATGGGACGTACCTGCCATGTTGACCAGATAATTGAAACGTTCGCTTCCCCATACGCGCAGCACGCGCCGGACTTCGTCGGCAAAGGCAGGAAAGGCGTGCGTATCTCCAGTATCGAGTTGCAGAGCGACTGCACGGGCTCCGCTGTGCTGGACACTTTTGACCACTTCATCAGCTGCGGATTTGTTGGTGTGATAGGTAAAGAGAGATGAGACGCCGCGTTGGGCGAGAGCTTCAACGGTTGCGCGGCCCAGTCCACGGCTTCCGCCCGTGACAATGGCAATGGTGTGTGCTTCTGGCATGGATATCTCCATCTGTTGAGAAACCTATCTTGGCCATAACGATGTCTGTTCGATAAGAGCACTCTTTCCGTCAGCATTGTTTTGCTCCATGAAACAATCCTATGGACAGGTTTGCGACACTTAATCTCTTTTTGCGCATTGTTGATCGTGGCAGTTTCACTGCCGCCGCTGCGGACTGCGGTATTTCGCGTCCGGTAGCGACTGCAGCGATCAAAACATTGGAACAAAGACTTGGCACGCGGTTGCTACATCGCTCAACGCGGAAATCTCACAGA
>NZ_DHNR01000023.1:14507-14912 GCF_002409645.1 Acetobacter sp. UBA5411 | reverse complement strand
CTCCGAAAACATAGCTAAATAAAATGACGCTGATAAAACTCATCTTGCGGAGACATTAATGTCTCCGCCCTGTTCAGAAATTTTCTTGATGTGATTTAGCATTCGTAGCCGTAAAATACCACTTACCCACCGGATGCATATCCAATAGGGAAGAAATAGCCGCTTTGTTTTTCTATCTGTGCATTTTATTCGCGTTTCTGTAGTTAGGAGGCACTCGCCTTTTGTAATTGACGTTACCATAATTGATACGAACACTTTATAGAAACCGGGCCGAGTAAAATGGATAAAATCAGAGGGGGATCGCATCACAGGAGATGTATTCGAAGAATCGAATGTGCCTAAAAGGCCGCGTATGATTTCTTTGGAGGGAATTTCGCGAAGGACGATAAAATCTTCAAAATCAAA
>NZ_DHNR01000023.1:14010-14382 GCF_002409645.1 Acetobacter sp. UBA5411 | reverse complement strand
ACGATAAAATCTTCAAAATCAAACATATCCGTTGCATGAGCTGCTTTCAGACGTCGTGCCGGAAAGCGTAGCGAAAGGAAGAAACGGATAAGAGGGTCGTCCCTCAGCTTGAATGCCAAAGCGATTTTGAACAATGAGTTCTGATCGCTTCTGACCTTGATTGCATGTTGTTCTTTGAAATCATATTCAGGCGACACTTGATCGAGATCGGATGACGTTGTGAGAGTTTCGCCGCGCCGGATAAGAACATTCATGATGCGATCGGTAATATTCACGACTGCCAGCCTCCCCCAAGTGCGCGAAAGCATTCAACTGCGGCGCGATCCTCTTCTGCCCGCATGGATGCCAGTCGATCCTGCGCGTTCAATAAGG
>NZ_DHNR01000023.1:0-13899 GCF_002409645.1 Acetobacter sp. UBA5411 | reverse complement strand
TGCGCGTTCAATAAGGTGATGTTTGCTTGAAGGGCATCATTTAGAGCCAGAGTGCCCGCTGTATAGGACTGCCATGTGAGAGCCGCAGCATGGTGCAACGCTTCAACATTGTGCATTTGTGACGCGATCGCTTGCCGTGTCTGGGAAAGATGAAAGAATGCATCTTCTACATCCTCTGCTGCGCGTAACATGGTGGCCTGATAGCTGGCGAGCGCTTCTGCATAACTACCATGAGCACGGGAGACATCACTGGATATTTTTCCGAAATCGAAAATGCGCCATCGTAATGCTCCTGTCGCAGTCGGCTGGAATCCAGGCGCCGTGAATAGCTGTTGCGGACTCATACTTTCGAAACCCAGCGCGCCCTGGAGAGATATTTTTGGATAATAATTTGCCAGAGCCTCGCCGATGCGGGCGTTGCTTGCTGCCAGCCTTCTTTCCGAGGCGATAACATCGGGCCGATGCCGGAGAACTTCGAGAGGCTGCGCATTTGCGGATGGTGCGGGAACAGCGGGTAATTCAGCATAAATCCTGAGTTCTCCAGCGTATGTTCCGGGCTGGGTTCCCATCAGGACATCAAGTCGGTTTGACTGCGTTTCCTCATCTTTTTCTATATCGATCATGTTCTGCCGGGCAGCCTCGACGACTACTGTAGCAGAGGACAATTCCCGGTCGTCGGCAACATTTCGACTGCGACGCTGTCGGATAAGGTCCATCATCTTCTGGTTGGAGGTGAAAACATCCCTGGCTATGCGTAGCCGGGCCTGATCGCCCCGGATGCGGAGGTATGTATCGGCAGCCTCGGCCGCGAGGCTCAGTCTCGTACCATCACCTTCTGCCTCAGCTGCCTGAAACTCATCCCGTGCGGCTTCGTGTGCTCTTCGTAAGCCGCCAGCGATGTCCAGTTCCCAACTTGCCACCCCGCCGACGTTGTACTCGCGATAATCCCGATTGAAGTGAGGAATTTCCCGGACAATGTGACCGATGAGTCCTTCTTCGGAGAGTCTTGTTGCCGAAACCTGAGGGGAAAAATCGAGAGTTGGTAACATCTGTGCAGCTGCTGAGCGCGCGATTGCCCGTCCCTGAAGCACTCTCGCATAGGCTGCCTTCAGATCAAGATTCTGGGTAAGCACTCGGGACTCAATTTTATCGAGTTCCGGATCATGAAATGATTTCCACCAGGAAGCAGCGTTCTCAGAGGAAGATGTCGAGAACGCTGTTTTGCTGACATCGTGGAACGGGATAAGCGACATTTGTGGTGTCCGATAGTTCGGACCGACAGCGCACGCCGTCAGGCATGACATCACTGCGGCGAATACCGACTGTCGAATAATGGCTGCAGCGGGGTGGCGTCTCGCCTCTGGGCAAATAAGGCAACGCGTTCCTTCCTTCAGGGTAGGGTTCTGAATCACCTTGGGAACCTCTGTTGTGAATTGGTGCAGCCGCATGGAGTGTGGCGTATGACGTGTTCCATAAATCGTCACTCATTGTCAACGTGAGTAGCTCAACGTATGAATTAAGTGTTCCCTTTTTCGACGTGAGGTTCGGATGCAGTCAGCAGGCAAAGGTCAGAGAGGCCCGATAGACCATGAGCGGCGGGAGCAGATTCTCGATGCCGCCAATGAGCATTTCCGCCACTATGGATACAAGAAAACGACTGTCGCTGACCTTGCCAAGGCGATCGGTCTCTCGACTGCATATATCTACAAGTTCTTTGATTCCAAACGGGCTATCGGCGAAGAGATCTGTCGCCAGTGTCACGAGCGGGTGATGGCGGACGTCAAGGATGCCATGGGCTCCGGCAAACCAGCGTCGGAGAGGCTTCGCCTCATCTTTCTGACCCTTGCCCGTGACGGAATCGACCTTCTGTTCAATGACCGGAAAATGCACGACATTGTGCTCGCGGCTCTGGAAGAAGGCTGGTCGACGGCCGCCGACTTCGACGCGGAATTGCTGTCACACGTCAGATCGGTGATTGCCGATGGCAGGGACGCAGGAGAGTTTGAGCGCAAGACTCCACTAGAAGAAGCCTGCCGTGGAGTGGTCCTTGCACTCCAGCCTGTCAGACATCCCGTGCTTCTCGAGTTCAATCATAATACCCTTATTGAGGATGCCTCTCTCCTGGCCGGCCTGGTGCTGAGGAGCCTTTCAGTATAGAATTAACAAGTGACGAATTGACAATATCATCACTCGCGGCGAAGATGGCTCCCACGATGTATCGAGGGAGCAATTTGAATGCCGCCAAGAAGACGGTTTTTCGGGAAGTGGCTGGGCATATTGCTCCTCATGCCCGTAGTTGGTTGCAATAGGCATACGCCGTCAGATCCGCGCACGGCTCCGCGTGCCGTCCTTGTGATTGTTCCCGGCAGCACGACCTCTTCGTCCCCGATATATCCCGCTGTCGTCGCAGCACGCGTGCAGCCCACGCTTGCCTTTCGTGTTGCGGGGAAAATAGTTTCCCGGAAGGTCGACGAGGGTCAGGTCGTACATCGCGGTGATGTACTGATGACCCTCGACAGAACCGATCTTGCGCATGACGTGACCAGCCAGAGCGCTAATGCGGCATCGTTGCGTGCGGCCTGGGAGAATGCAGCGGCTGACGAACGTCGTTATCGGGGTCTGGATCAGACGGGCGCCGTGTCGAAGTCTTTCTACGATGGAATACGCAGTCGTGCCGAAAGTCTCCACGCACAACTCATGGCGGCGGACGCCAATCGCAGGATCGCGACTGACCGGGACGACTATACGGTTTTGAGGGCCGACCATGACGGTACGGTGCTTTCCGTTTTTGCCGAGGCCGGTAATGTTGTATCGGCAGGCCAACAGGTCCTGACCTTCGCATCAGCCGGTCCTCTGGAGGCGTCGGTTGATCTCCCCGAAGACATGAATCTTCCTATCGGCTCTTCAGCGATCGTTTCAGATGCAAAGAGCGATCAGATCATCACGCGCGCCGCGTCGCTCCGCCAGATCGCCGCTATTGAAGATACTGCAACGAGAACGGTGAACGCACGGTACATCATCCCGAATTCTCCGACGAACTTACGGATCGGACAGACGCTCACTGTTACGCTGACATCGTCACTGTCCGACGATATGGTCGTTCCTCTTTCTGCAGTTTTCGATATGGGAAGCGCACCGGGCGTATGGATCATCGAACCATCTAACAAGAAGGTCGCGTTTCACCCGGTGCCTCTCCGGCGTGTTGAAGGCAGCGCGGCTGTTATAATGCCCGATCAGAGAATGCGCGACCTGCGTGCTTCCGGCGAATTACAGGTGGTCGCTGCTGGTGTCCATGACCTCCATGCGGGGGAAGTTGTGACGATCGCGCCTGACCAGGCGCAGATGCAATGAAGGCGTTCAATCTCTCGGCATGGGCGGTTAGGGAACAGGCGATCACGCTGTTCCTGATCGTCGCGCTCGCCCTATCCGGTGCCTATGCTTTCTTTGCACTCGGCCGTGCAGAGGAACCAAGTTTTACCGTCAAGACGCTGACAGCCACTGTTCTATGGCCAGGCGCTACAGCAGAGGAGGTACAGGATCTGGTTGCCGATCCGCTGGAAAAGCGCTTGCAGGAGTTGACCTGGTATGACCGGGTGGAAACAATGGCACGCCCCGGCATGGCGGTCATGATGCTCACCCTCAAGGACAATACACCTCCATCTGCCGTGCCGGAGGAGTTCTATCAGGCGAGGAAGAAACTGGGGGACAGCGCGCATGTGCTTCCACGAGGTGCTATTGGCCCCTTCGTCAACGACGAATATTCCGACGTGGTCTTCACGGTTTATACCCTTGAAGGCAGGGATGTTCCGCTCTTCTTGGTGACCCGTGCTGCGGAGACCGTGAGAGAGAAGCTTCTGCATGTGCCAGGGGTCCAAAAAGTAGCGATTGTCGGGGAGCAGCCGGAGCGGCTGTATATCGATCTCTCACACTCGAAGCTGGCAGAACTCGGCCTGAGCGTAACGGACGTTATCCAGACGCTTCAGGAACGGAATGATGTTGTAGATGGGGGTTTTGTCGAAACCAGTGCCAGTCGGATTTATGTTCGTACGCGGCAACCACTGTCGCGACCGGACATTATCGGAAACACAACGATCAGTGTGGGGGGCCGGACTGTTCGACTGGGTGATATCGCGGCGGTCCACACAGGTTATGAGGAACCACCGGATTTTCTGACCCGTCATAACAACCAGTCCAGCCTGGTTCTCAATGTTGTCATGCGGCCTGGCTGGAATGGCCTGAAGCTCGGTGCTGCGCTGTCTCATGCTGAAGATGGGATCAACCGGAGCCTGCCGGTCGGGATTACGCTCACGCGGATCGTTAATCAGGCGCAAAATATTCACGCGGCCGTCGGCGAGTTCATGTTGAAATTCTTCGTGGCGTTGAGCGTCGTCATGTTGGTCAGCTTTATCAGCCTCGGCTTTCGTGTGGGTCTCGTTGTGGCAGCTGCCGTGCCTCTGACGCTGGCAATCGTCATGATCCTCATGCTTGTAACGGGGCGCGCGCTCGATCGGATCACGCTTGGCGCCCTGATCATCTCACTTGGACTTCTTGTCGATGACGCGATCATTGCTATTGAAATGATGGTCGTGAAGCTTGAGGAGGGCATGAACCGTATTGCGGCCGCGTCCTACGCATGGTCTCACACGGCGGCACCGATGCTCGCGGGAACACTCGTGACGATCATTGGTTTTACACCTATCGGTTTTGCACAATCAGCCGCAGGTGAATACGCAGGAAACATCTTCTGGATCGTCGCGTTCGCTCTCATCACGTCATGGTTTGTCGCCGTTATTTTTACGCCTTATCTGGGTGTCAAATTTCTGCCTGATCTCCGGGCAGCACATGCGCAGCCACCGTATCAATCCGCACGGTATGAGCGTTTCAGGCGGCTGGTCCGCAGCGTAATAACTCATAATAAGGCCGTCTGTGCAGGCGTGGTCTGCCTGTTCGTGCTGGCGTTTGTCGGTATGGGATTTGTGCGGCAGCAGTTTTTTCCCAGTTCGGATCGACCGGAGCTGCTGGCAGAAGTAATAATGCCGAAAGGAGCACCCATCGAAAGCACGGCCGAAGCAGCAAGGAAAGTCAGTGACTGGCTACAGAAGCAGCCTGAAACTCTCAGCGTCACAAGCTATATCGGTGGGGGCGCTCCCCGGTTCTTTCTGGCGTATAATCCGGAACTGCCTGATCCGGCATTTGCAAAAATCGTTATTATGACCACAAACGCGAAGCAGAGAGACAGGCTGCGCGATAGCTTGCGCCAGGAAGTCGCGAAGGGCCTGGCGCCAGAGGCTAGGGTGCGTGCGACCGAGTTCGTCTTTGGTCCTTATACGCATTTTCCGATCATGTACCGCGTCATGGGGCCGGACGCCCAAACAGTAAGTCATATCGCTCAGCAGGTCAGCGATATTGTCCGGGCCGATCCCGAGACGCGGCAGGTGAATACCGACTGGGGAGAAAAACAGCTATCCCTGCATTTCGTGATGAATCAGAGCAGGCTGGCGCAGTTGAGTCTCTCACCTGACACTGTCTCGCGTCAAACCCGATTTATGTTGCAGGGCATAAGCGCGGCCCAGGCTACCAAGGATATTCGGTCGGTTGATCTGATCGTGCGCTCCGACGGCCAGTCTCGTGCAGACCCGGCCCGGCTTCTCGATCAGGATATCATTGCCGGTGACGGCCGTCGTATCCCGCTGCGGCAGATCGGCATGCTGGAATATCGCAGCGAAGAGCCTGTTCTGTGGCGGCGAGATCGCATTCCGACGATGACCGTGCAGGCGGATATCAATGATCAGCTTCAGCCGCCCGAGGTCGCCGCGCGACTGGACAAGGTGCTGCAGCCTTTGCGAACGACCCTTCCAGAAGGGTATCGTATTGAAACGGGAGGTAATACCGAAGAGTCCGCGAAGGCCAACGCAGCAATGGCACCGATTTTTCCGATCATGATTCTGCTCATGCTCGGGGTTATCGTTGTCGAAACCCGATCTCTATCGGCGATGACGATGGTCTTTCTGACGGCACCTCTCGGCCTCATCGGAATGGTTCCCACGCTTCTCCTGTTTCACCAGCCCTTCGGGTTTAATGCGATCCTTGGTCTCATCGGTCTTTCAGGCATCCTGATGCGCAATACGCTGATTCTGATTGGTCAGATCCACACTAATCTGGCAGACGGCATGGAGTTTTCCGATGCAGTTGTCGAAGCCACGGTACAACGGGCACGCCCTGTCATCCTGACGGCCCTGGCGGCAGTCCTGGCATTCATTCCACTGACTGAGTCGATTTTTTGGGGAGCACTGGCATTTACTCTGATTGGCGGAACTGCCGCCGGTACCGTGCTGACACTCCTTTTTCTGCCAGCATTATATACTCTCTGGCCGAGGAAGTCATTGGGGACGATTCATGCCGAACATAATACAGAATAATAAAGCGTGCGTTTCATGTTCGTCGTTTTTTTTGCGGGAAAACTAACCCGGAGGATTATTTGCTATAGCAAACCTGAGTGGTCGCAGTAATTCCAAGGATGATCAGCATATGTATGGCTCGTGCTCTGGACTGTTCCCGCAGTCCTATTTTGAAATAGTGAACTGATGACACGGCCTGCCACCGTGACGCCTTCTGAATGCTTCATTATACAGAGCCCGGTGCCTTCCCGATTATCGGTAACTCCCCCATAGCTGGATATACCCTTGAAACTTCCGGATTGTGTGACCTCTGCCAAATATGGTTGATGTCTTCCGCTTAGATCTTTGCTTCCTGCACATGTTGCTGTGATGTGATTTCAAGACGGCAGGGATTGCCTTCATGCCTCAACAATCTCCCTAGAGACCCGGCATGGAGACGAAACCCGGTAAATGCCGGACGCGATCGAGCCAGCGCGTAAGAGCCGGGTAGGGGGTAAGGTCGATACCGCCTTCGGGTGCCAGTGCGAGGTAGGGAAAGAGAGCGCAGTCGGCAATTGTAGGGCGGCAGAGCGCAAACCAATCTTGTGTCTCGACATGCGTATTAAGCACCGGGAGGAGGCCGTCGGTCCAGCGCATGGCCGTGCCCATGTCGAGGGGATACCCGAATTTCCGGATCAGACGGGCGGCGTTGGGGCCGTTGCGAATCTCGCTAGACGCCACTGAAAGCCATTGTGTGATGGTGGCCTGTGATATGGCGTCTTCAGGCCACCAGCTGCGGTCCGTCAGTCGACCGGCAAGATAGATCAGGATGGCCTGAGAGTCCCGGAGTATGAAGTCACCATCCACCAGAACCGGGATTTCCCCGAACGGGTTCAATTTCCGAAAATCTGGATCACGGTTCTGACCTGCCGCAAGATTGACCGGAACGAGATCCAGCTTCGTGTTGGTTAGGGCAGCGAAAAGTCGGATTTTGTAGCAGTTTCCGGAGACATCCAGATCATAGAGAAGCATCAGGAGGTGTCCTTTGGCTGGAGATAGAAGAACAGGAAACACATGGGTCTTGCCCGGCGGCAGCTTGCGGTCTATTGTGTACGAACGACTGTTCGTGAGTCAAAGGCGAAATGCGAGAACCCGTTCCTATCCACCGGATTGTTGTCGAAGCCCGAGAGCTGTTTCGCGATTACGGCTACGAAGGCGCATCCATGCGTGATCTGGCCGATCGCGTGGGCCTGCGTCCGCAAAGCCTCTACACGCGCTTTCCGTCGAAAGAATCGCTGGTGCGCGAGGTTCTGGTCCTGACGCTCGACGACACGCTGGCCGATCTCCCGGATTCTAAGACGGACTGGCGTGCTGCCTGGCGGACGCTGATCAGGCGGATTGCGGAGACGTTCGAGACGCGGGGGCGCTGCGTGGGGCTGCATCTCGCTTATGGCGTGACAGCGCAGACACCGGACGCTCAGGAAGCGGTAAGGGCATTTTTCTTGCGATTACGCGATGCGATGGCCGGGATTCTGGATGCCGGGGAAGTCTCTGAACCGGCGGCTGTTGCAGAGGATATCCTTGCTCAACTCGAAGGAGCAACGCTCTGGATTGCAACATCTGGAGACATGACGCCACTTCATCGGGCTGTCGAAAGGGCCTTTGAAATCGCTATTTTTCCCTCGGCTCCATCCCGGTCCACTGAAACAGAGAAAAGGAAAAAGCGTTGAAAGTCGCCGTATTCTGCGGATCAGCAACTGGAAATGATCCTGTGTACCAGAACGCAGCGGAGCAGCTTGGTCAGACGCTTGCTCGCCAGGGGATCGGTCTCGTTTATGGAGGGGGGCACGTCGGCCTGATGGGCGCAGTCGCGGACGCCGCCCTGACATATGGCGGAGAGGTCATCGGTGTGATGCCACAGGCGCTTGTCGATCGGGAAATTGCCCATCAGGGACTGACCCGTCTGGATGTGGTCCCAGACATGCATGTCCGTAAGGACCGCATGTCGGAACTGGCAGATGCGTTTGTTGCATTACCGGGTGGTGCGGGAACTCTGGAAGAAATCTTCGAACAATGGACCTGGGCGCAACTCGGGATTCATGAGAAGCCCTGCGGTTTTCTGAATGTGAATGGCTATTTCGATCCTCTTTTATCCATGGTCAACAAAATGGTGGAGCAGGGCTTTATGAGGCAGGATTACAGTCAGATGCTCGTCGTTTCTGACAATATCGAAACATTGCTTCAGAATTTTTCAGAATATAGCCCGCCAGCGCAAAAGTGGCGTGAAAAAACCACTGTCAGAACAGTAAAAATCGAGGTGTAAGTTCTGGACATGAATGTTCGCATTGCAATCGTAAGTTTTGTGGTGAGAAACAAGACATGAACGAGATGATCCGAACTGCCACGGTCGATGATGCCGAATCTGTCACTGCTCTTACCAGACAGTCCTATTCCAAATGGGTTCCGCTGATTGGTCGGGAACCACTGCCGATGACGGCTGATCACGCCGCTCATATTCGTGACCACAGAACAGACCTCTTGTTCGTGGGGAATGAGTTGGCGGCACTGGTCGAAACGATCGAATGCTATGATCACATTCTTATAGAAAATGTGGCTGTTGCAACGAATTTTCAGAAACGTGGTTACGGACGAAAAATGGTTGCGTATGTGGAGCAGTTGGCATTAGAGGCAGGTCTAGGGGTTGTAAAACTCTATACGAACTCAAAATTCGAAGAAAACCTGCGCCTGTACAAATCTCTTGGTTATAAAATTGAACGAAAGGAAGCGTTCAATGGAGGCATTTCTGTGCATATGCTGAAGCATATTGTATGAATTGTTTGAGTAAAATACGACAAAATAATTGTTATAATCTGACAGCATCCTCACGAGTATTTTTATTCTGTATTATGATATTGGTGTCGTATAGCATGCGACTGGAAATGGACTGGAACGGAATTTTATATTACGATTTTTCTAAATATTCATTTTCCTATATCAAACAATATTGCACATAAATGCTATCCGGGCATGAGAATCGGAGCATCTTAGTTTCAATCTCTGGTTATCTTCAGGAGAAGTTGTATGAACATGCCGCGATCACATGCCGATATCATACCAGGCTTCGAGTGGACTACAGTTGACACCGACGGTATCCGGATCAGAGCGGCCTTTGGAGGTCGCGGACCCGCCCTGCTGTTATTGCACGGTCATCCCCAGACGCACTTGACCTGGCACAAGGTTGCACCTGCACTCGCGGAACGCTTCACTGTGGTTGCCACAGACCTTCGTGGCTACGGAGATAGCGACAAACCTGATGGGGGTGTCGGGCATATTAATTACTCAAAGCGAGCAATGGCCATGGATCAGGTGAACGTCATGCGCCAGCTGGGTCACGACTGTTTCAATGTAATAGCCCATGATCGTGGGGCGCGGGTTGCACATCGTATGGCGCTTGATCATGCGAATACGGTCAAAAATCTTGTACTTATTGATATCGCGCCGACGCTCACAACGGCGTCACCTGAATGCTGCTGACGTCGATCATGAAGCTACCATCCGCCTCGATCCCGAAATGGCGCGTGACATCGTCCGGCGCGACCTGTTGCAGGGAGCGGATGGCCACGACCCGTTCAGGATGTGTTTTCGTCCGCGCCACCCAGCTTTCAAAATCCATACGCAGGCGGTGAGTCCCGACGGTCTGAAGAATGAACCCGGCCTGCCCCAGCAGGGTCGCCCATTCGGCCGCCGTATAATCCCGGACATGCGAGATATCGCGTAGCAACTCCATCGACTGCAACCAGCTATCCAGCAGGGCGGAAGGAGGGGCTGTCACGTCAATGAACAAAGCCATCCCTGATGGTGCCAGAACACGTCGCGCCTCCCGCAGACCCGCCAGCGCGTCAGACCAGTGATGGGTCGTAAAGCGGCAGAAGACAGCATCGAAGCTCCCGTTCTCAAAAGGGAGCTTCTCTGCGGGCACCTGCACGGTCGTGACGTTGGACAGTCCCTGTCGTGTTGCTTCCTGCGCGACGGCATCCAGCATCGGACCCGTCACATCACACGCGACAACCTCTCCGACATGGGGAGCGAGCCGATATGTGACGTGACCTCCACCGCAGCCGATATCCAGAACACGTCGCAGTTCCTTGCCGGCCACCAGGCTTTCGACCCTGTCCAGATCGCTGCCCTGACTGTGGACCGTACTGGTCACATAATCCTGCGCCCGTAAGGCATAGTGCTTTGCCGCATAAGGTTCCGTCATCTTTTCCGTCTCCGCCGTTCCATGACTCGTTGCAGTCTAGGCTGCCAGATGCAAAAAACAGGGATAAGGTCTTTCTTTATACTGGTATAAAAACCACCATCATGAGTCTTTCCTCCGAACAGCATCGCGCCCTCGGGACTTTCCTCCGCGCGCGGCGCGATACCCTTTCACCAGGCGATGTCGGTCTGCATCCGCTACCAGGACGCCGCCGGGCAAAAGGGTTGCGGCGGGAAGAGGCCGCCCAGATCTGCGGCATCAGCACGACCTGGTACACGTGGCTCGAACAGGGCAGGGATGTCTCCTGTTCGGCGGCGACGCTGGCGCGCATTGCCACGGCTTTGCATCTTTCCTCTGCTGAACGCCTGTATCTGTTCGAACTGGCGCAGATGAAAGATCCCGACGCATCACGGCCCTCCATGGCATCTGGCCTGCCCGAAGAGGTCCGGATTTTCCCCGAGCAGATGACAGTGCCCTGCTATGTGCTCGATCCCCTGTGGAATGCCTGTGCCGCCAACGACGCGGCCCGACATCTTTTTGCCGGCTGGTTGGGCGATGAAGAGCACAACCTGCTGCGCTATGTCTTTCTTGCCCCGGATGCCCGCACGTTCCTGGATGACTGGGAAAGCAGTGCGCGACGGGTGCTGGCGGAATTCCGGGCTGTCAGCATTCGTGGTGATAAACAGCAGGTGGACGCACTGGTGCAGGAACTTCGATCCCGAAGCCCCGATTTTGAGCGGCTATGGCACAATCAGAGCGTGTTGCTGCGGGAGGGCGGTCCCCGTAAGTTTCATCATCCCATTGATGGCCCCGTTGACTTTGATCAGACCACTCTCACTTTTACAACGTGGCCACAGTATCAACTGGTGACAGTGAGACCACGGTAATATCATCGGGTTCAGACTATTTATATGTTCGCTTTCCGCCAATCGCCTTTGCCAGGAGTACGGTTCCCTATGGGGCAAACTCGGGCAGTCACGCGGCTGGAATGGAAGGCCGCTCTTGCCAAAGGAGAGGTGGTTAGCTATATTTGTTAGCTAAGGAGATGCCTCATGGCTCAGTTCTCGGTTCACGATGCTAAGACCAACCTGTCTCGCCTGATTGCCGACGCGCTTGCGGGTGGTGATGTGGTGATCGCGCGTGGTTCCGTACCAGTGGTGCGTCTTGTGCCGGTGGAACCGCAGGGTCGTCGCGTGTTTGGGGCGCTCAAAGGCAGGATCTCCCTGGATAAGACCTTCAATGAGGCGCTGCCCGAGGATGAACTGGACGGGTGGAATCTCGCTTGAGGCTACTGCTTGATACGCATACGCTGATCTGGTGGCTGGCGGGCGATGAGCATTTGAGTCGCCGCGCCCAGGAGGCCATCGCGGATGAAGCCAATCTCATTGCCGTGAGCGCAGCTTCGGCCATGGAGGTCGCAACCAAGTTCCGCATCGGCAAACTGCCGGGGGCGGCGCTGCTGGCGCAGGACTTTGAGGCTATTGTTGCCGGGCAGGGGTTCGTTGAACTGCCAATCAGCGTTACTCACGCGCGCATCGCAGGCGAGATGAACATTGCCCATAAAGACCCGTTTGACCGTTTTCTGATTGCCCAGGCGCAGGCCGAGGATATGACGCTGATCTCCAACGAGGCCTTGTTTGACAGCTTCGCCGTCAAGCGTCTTTGGTGATCGAAGGGACTATGGTTATGAAAAGATCAAGCGAGAGCAGAAAAGATCTTTTCAAAACAATTGTCTAAACCCGCTTTATTCTCACCTTGCGATTGTCGCAAATTGAGAACCAATCCTGCCCCCGCAATACCCGATACCGACACTCCCGAAGCCTTGGCTCCGGGAGTGTTCGCGTTTTTGGCCCCTGCGTCGCGTGATGCGGCGAAATCCAGCAGCGTGCCCAGTTCTCCATGGAGCGTGGCGTGCATCTCGCCCCGGCCCTTGCCGGGATGGAGTACGATCCGCTCGATCAGTGCGCGGATGGCCTCGGACGCTTCCTGCCGATCTTCGGGATGGTTCAGCGTCTCGGCCAGTCGTTCGACCTTGTGCTTGAAGATCGCGGCGATGTTGGGATGGATATCGGGCACGTCCTGGGGCTGGGCGGCAAGCAGGGCGACCACTTCATCCTCGCGGGCTTCCATCTCGCGCATCCGCTCGACCATGCCGCGCGTATAGCCGCCATCCTCGATCACCTGGAGCATCTGTTTCAAGCCCTTACGCAGCCTGGTCAGTTCCGTCTGCCAGCCGGCCGTGCTGGCGCGGCGCTCATGGTTGGCGCGATTGGTTTCCTCGACATAGGCGCGCATGGCCTCCGCTGCCGCTTCGGGCGTCATCAGCCGGTCCTTGAGACCCGACAGCACCCGGTCTTCCAGTTCCGGACGACGGATCGTGGTTTTGTTGGCGCAGGAGCGGTTGTCCATATGGGTGGAGCAGGCGAAGCGGTCACCTCCCCGGATCGAGCAGGGACCGCCGCACACGCCACAGAACACCAACCCCGACAGGAGCGACCTCGGGCGGCGCTGCCCGTTCAGCTTGTTGAGGGAGGCGCGGATACCCGCGCTGATGTTCACGCTCTTCTCCGCGATCAGCGCCTGTCGGGCACGGACGGCCTGCCAGAGATCATCGTCCATGATCCGTAGATCCGGAACCTCGGTGACGATCCACTCCGATTGTGGATTCAGTCGGGACACACGCTTGCCCGTCTGCGGGTCTTTCAGATAGCGCAGGCGGTTCCAGACGAGCCGGCCAATGTAAAGTTCGTTGTTGAGGATGCCGGTGCCGCGCAGGGCGTTGCCGCGTAAGGTGGTATTGTTCCACTTGCCGCCCGTGGGGCTGGGGATGCCTTCGTCGTTCAGGCGGCTGGCGATGGAAAGCGCGCTGCGGCCCGAGGCGAACTCATGGAAGATGCGGCGCACGATCTCGGCCTGGACCGGATCGAACTCGCGCTCGCCCCGGATCAGTTCGCCCCGCGCGTCCATCTGATGCACGACGCGATAGCCGTAGCACAGGCCGCCGCCGGATTTACCCGCCTCGACCCGGCCCCGCAGGCCGCGATGGGTCTTCAGGGCCAAATCCTTGAGGAACAGGGCGTTCATCGTTCCTTTCAGGCCGACGTGAAGCTCGCTGATCTCGCCCTCGGCCAAGGTGACAATGGTGACGCCCGCAAACTGGAGACGCTTGAACAGGGTAGCGACGTCGGCCTGGTCGCGGGACACGCGATCGAGGGCTTCAGCGAGCACGATGTCGAACTGCCCGGCCTGGGCGTCGCGGAGCAG
>NZ_DHNR01000030.1 GCF_002409645.1 Acetobacter sp. UBA5411 | reverse complement strand
CGCGCACGACTGCTCAAAATCGCAACAGTCGTAAAGGTCAGCGTGCGTCGGATTGTCCTGTCCATGCCAGATATGTTCCCCTGCCAGCATGAATTCGCTCTTGCTCATGCACGATTGCGAAGTCTTTACTTGGCGTCCTGACGAAACAGACAGTGCATAGACTACATAGCTCCCACCAACACTGCCTTCTCACGCGGTGACACCCTCACTGCGTTCAGAATCTGCCCCCAGAGACAGAAAACCGTCGGTAGGCCAGATCAGACGCCAAGGAAGTCCTGAAAAACAGAAAATGGTCCAAAATTACTCTATCCGTGAGAAATCCGCGTCGAGGGTTCACACCGTCATTGTCTGCTTATCTCCGCGAGTGAGACCGGCCCATGCCCATTTTACGAACATCGTGCTATAAAGCATCATCGCATGTTCAGAGTAGACCAGGACAATGACTGATAGCGTCAGATGGAAGTTGTTGACCGCGGCTTTTGCCGCGACCATGCTGAGTGCGGCTCCGGCGAAGGCCGGGCCGTGGATTTACGCTGGACCACCAGTTGTCGTTCCACCACCAGTCGTGGTCGGGCCGCCACCTCCGCCTGTTGTGATTGCACCGCCTCCCGTCAGAATCATTCGTCCCCCGTCACCGGTGCCACCCTACGAAATAGTGCCCTTGCCGCGCCGAGGCTATGTCTGGGAGCCTGGTCACTGGTTCTGGACTCCGCGCGGCTACATCTGGCGGAGAGGCCGGTGGAAGCGAAGGTGAACTCTGTCGTCTGTGATGAAGGGGTCACGGCACGATCTGTTAAAAATTGCACGCTAAGCAGCGCGGGGTATGAACGGATTGCGAACATTTCGTAGAGATCTGAGGCTGGTGTGAACTGGATTCCAGACATAATCCCCGGTCAGGGCGATGTGTTCCCATCCGAGCGGCGCGACATGTGCCAGGAGATCATTGGGAATAGCGGTGCCCTGGGCGCGCAGGTGCTGGACGGCCTGGTCGAGATAGACGGTATTCCAGTGGACGATGGCGGCGGTGATAAGGCTGAGCCCGGAAGCTCGGAAACTCTGGTTCTCGAAGGTACGATCACGAATTTCACCCTGGCGATGGAAGAATACGGCGCGACGCAGGGCATTGCTGGCTTCGCCCTTGTTGAGCCCGGCATGGCTGCGCTGACGCAAGGCAGGATCAGACAGCCATTGCAAGGTGAACAGGGTTCGCTCGATCCGTCCCAAAGCTCGAAGCGCCCGGGATAGGGTGTTTCCGGCACCGGCCGCCGCCAACTTCCGCAAGATGACGGAAGGCAAAACGTTGCCGGCGTTGATGGAAGCCTTCAACCGCATCAGTTCTGACCATTGGCTAAGGATAGCGGTGATTTCAACGGTATCGCCGATCAGCGGTGTCAGCAGCGGCCAGTTGCCCGGCTTTTCGATAGTGTAGAGTTTGCGGTCTTTTAAGTCCTTGATCCTGGGGGCGAACCGGTATCCCAACAGGTGGCAGAGACCGAAGACATGATCGGTTGCGCCGGCGGTATCGGTATAATGCTCGGCGATGCGCAGGTCGGTCTGGTGGACATGATGCAGCAGCCCGTCGAGCACATGGGGCGCCTCGCTCATGGTCGCGGAAATGACGCGCGTGTGGAAGGGCCCGTATTGGCCGGAAACGTGCGTGTACATCACTGAGCCGGGTTCGATGCCATATTTGGCATTTACCGAACTACCGCCTCCCGCGCGGCCCCCGGCCCGAAAATATTGCCCGTCTGATGATGAGCTTGTACCATCATCCCAGATCGTTGCCATAGGATGTGCATGGTGCGCGTTGATGATGGCGGCACGGGCGGCGACATAATTGTCATCGCTAATGTGCCATTGGGCCACATTGACCAGGTGGTGATAGCTGAGGCCACGCGAGGCATCAGCCATGCGAGCCAGACCAAGATTGGTGCCATCGGCCAACACCGCCGCCAGCAAGGCAGCTTTGTCGGCGGGAGAATTGCCGGTGCGCAGATGCACGAACTTATCCGTGAACCCGGTCCAGGCATCGACCTCGCTCAGAACTTCGGTGATCCGCACTCGCGGCAGCATGCTGTTCAACCGCAGCGCCAGATCGCGGGCTACCTCGGGTGAAGAGGGGGGAGTGCGGGCGATAAAAAGCTTACCGTCTTCGATCTCCACCCCGTCAAGGTTGCCCCGCGCGGCACGAGTGGCCACGAAGGTCATGCGTTCGCACAGCATCTCTGTGCGGGCTGCGATGTAACGTTCGGGATCGGCTTCACCATCAATACCGGTGGCCGCGCCGCCTTCGGCCGGGAGCAGGTAGGCCTCGAAAGCCTGGTAATCACGGCTGCCAGCAACCCAGATATTACTGCCCCGCAGCTTGTCACGCAGAACGGCCAATATCGCTGTTTCGTAGAGCCGCCGATCTGCTGAGCCGCCAGCAAAGATCAGCTTGCGCCATTGCAGCGGTAGGCACGCGGATGGTGGCCGTTTTGGCAAGGTACGGATTATGCCACGGTTCAAGGCGCGAAGAAGTTCGAGCGCAGCAAGGACGGGATCGTTCGGCACATTCGACCGGAACTCGAAGGCGGATAGGAAGCGAGGGCTGAACCGACGGAGCACTGCATACCGCTCGGCTGCTGTGACCAGAATATCCTGACGCGCCACGCCCACGACGGCGCCGATGACGGGCAGTACGCCTTCGAGCTGATCCATGCCGATCTCGCGCTCAACGGCACTCACGCCATCCTCGCCGGCTTCCTTCGCCTGGTGCAAGGCGGCAATTGTTTGGCGGAACAGCAATAATGCCTTGGCAACATCACGCCGTGTGGCCTGAAAGCGCCGTTCGTCGCGATTGCGGGCGCGGCTGAACAAGGTGCCGATATATTTCTCGAACATGGCAAGCACCACGTCCGTCAGCCGGGTTTCAAGGCTTGATATCTGGGCAATGAGTATAGCCGTACGCCGCGCCGGTTCCAGATCGGCAATGTGCTGCACGGTCATGATCGCCCCCTCATCGGTCAGCCGCGCCAGGCGGGAGGCATGGATACGGCCAGCCCGTGTGGGATCGATTCCCATGGCGCGGACATAATCGAGGCGATCGAGCAGAGAAACAATGTTGGCAGGAGCTGGTGATTCTGAATAATCCCGCAACCAGGCGAAACGGGAACGACGCAACTCGGGATCAACCGTCAGTAGTCCGAGCAGAGCATTGCGTTCCGCATCGGGCATTCCGGCCGCCAACACCTCAAATGTTTTCTTACGCGCCCGTGCCCGGGCGGCCAGTCCAATCCTCTCAAGCACCATCGTGGATGGAATTACGACACCGCTCAACCGCAAATGGGCCAGAATAGCCAGGACTATGGGTTCACCGCGATCTGTAGCCCACGCCACATTACCACCAATGCGAAGGGAACTCCGCCAATCACAGAGCCCAAAGCTTCGTAACCCCAGATATTTTTGAAGCTCGATGACATGTCCACGGCGCGTCTGATCCCTTTGTGCATAATCAGCAAAAGCCGTTGCAGGGATGCCGAGTTGATGGGCGATGAATGCGATCATGGCTTCCGGCGGCTTTACCGCTGGCCCCGGGCTAAAACCAGGGTATCGGAGAAGGCACAGCAGGACCGCGCATCCAAACCGGTTAGCCGCACGCCGCCTGGTGTTAATGAAGTCGAGATCGTTCAGGCTGAGGGTGTAATGACGTGCCATCTCCGGAAGATCTGCCGGGATCGAGAACAAGCGGGTTCTCTGCTCTGAGGACAGCAGGTTACGAGTAGCCATGACGAAGTCCGATCTCGTGGATGCGGGAGTTCATAAACTACTTGCCTTTAAAAGCAATTCTGAAAGAGGATATTGAAAGAAAAGTCGCAAGGAATTGTCGTGCCCACCCAATCCTTTCAAAAACGGTCATTTGTGAAATCTATTGAGTCGGCTTCGACTGGCCTGCTCCTCGGCTACGCCCGCGTCTCGAAGGGTGACGATCAAAACAACACTATGCAGATCAAGGCTCTCAAGGTCGCTGGTTGCAGGCGGCTGTTTGAGGAAACCGCCTCTGGTGGCCGATGGGACCGGCCGGAACTCCAGCGCCTGCTCGACCAGCTACGCGAGGGCGATACCCTTGTCGTCTGGAAGCTCGATCGTCTCTCCCGATCCCTGAAAGACATGCTGCACATCATGGAGCGGATCGGCAACGCCGGCGCAGGCTTCCGATCCATCACGGAGAACATCGATACGACTACTCCTGCCGGTCGGATGATGATGCAGATGGTTGGGGCTTTCGCTGAATTCGAGCGGGCGATGATCCGCGAACGCACCTCGGCAGGCCTTGCCGCTGCCAGGGCTGAGGGCCGGATCGGTGGCAGGCGCAAAAAGCTCGACGCCGTCAAGCGCCGAGAAATCGCCGAGAGCGTCATCTCCGGCCGCAAATCGGGAGCCGACATGGCCCGACTTTATGGTGTCAGCCAGCCAACCGTCTCGCGTATCGTCGCAGCTCACCTCGCTGATCAAGCTTAGCGTGCAATTTCTAACAGATCGTGCGGTGACCCCAAACACGATAGCTCTCCAGCTCCTGAAGCGTGGAGATGAGATCAATGGTCGAGCGCCCCCAGCGGGACAGCTCCGTCACCAGGATGGCGTCAATTTCACGGGCCTGGGCC
>NZ_DHNR01000037.1:45524-136745 GCF_002409645.1 Acetobacter sp. UBA5411 | reverse complement strand
CTTTTTTTGTGGTCGGAGCTTCGGGAAAACGTGGAGAATGCAAGGGAAGGTGTCCGTCGATGTTTTATGGTCATATATGATTTAGACAAAAGTTTAATACTCTAAATGACATAGCTATGAGGATATAAGTGTGGCATGCCAAAATAAATATGTAAGGTGCACTTGATGATCGCCATGGTTATTCATCAAAAGAGGTAATACAGAGCTATCCTCTGTTGTTCGAAAAAGGTTGCAATTCAATTGTGAAAATTCTTTATTTGATTACGAGCCTTGAGAATGGTGGTACTCAGTTCGTTATTCCGCAGATTGTTGAAGTATTTAAGCAATATGGACATAGCGTTGAGATTGTCAGTTGTGAGGCTCGTGACATGCTGGGGGCAGGTCGTCTTGATGAAGCGGGCCTGTCCTATACGCTTATGGCCAGTCGAAAGCGTAGTAAAATAAGAAATATATTTAGTCTTGTTAAAATAATTCGTAAGTTAAAACCAGATTTTATTTGGACTTCATTGAGTGCTGCTACTCTTGTTGGGCAAATCGCGGGTAAACTGACAGGCGTTCCCGTTGTCAGCTGGAAACATAGCGCGACTGTAAGGTCCTATACGAAAGCCATTCAGAATTTTTCGAAATTATGGATTGCAGACTCACCTACTGTGGCACGGTTTCTGGAAACCGACGTGGGGGTGCCGAAAAACCATATCATGTCTTGGCCGCTTTATTGCTGCGACACTTCAGTCACGGTTTCCGATTATTGGAATGGTGATGGAGTACTGCGTTTAGGTAGTATTGGCAGATTGGCAGAGCAGAAAAACTATTTTGTCTTGCTGGAAGGATTACATCTTTTTCGGGAAAGAAATCCTGCTTTGGCAGATCGTGTGTGCCTTACGATTGTTGGGGAGGGACACCAGAGAGATGAACTTCAGAGCATGATCAATCGCTATGATATGCAGAATAAAGTGTCGCTGGTTGGTCTTTTATCAAAACAAGATACGGCGGCCTTTCTTGAGCATCTACACGTTTATATTCAGCCGTCCTTGTTTGAAGGAATGTGTCTGGCTGCTCACGAAGCTATGGCGGCAGGTCTTCCTGTCATGGCGACACCTGTCGGCGAACTTCAGAAAAGTGTGCGTGACAATGAGACTGGATTTGTTCTGACGGATGCTTTGCCTGAAACGATATGTGCCAATCTCGAAAAGATATTTTCTGATCCTTCCATGTTGGAACGTTTAGGAAAACGGGCCATGCATGATGTTAGAGCGGATTATGGACCGGATACATTTCAAGAAAATGGCTTTCTGATCCTTGAAAAAATCAGGAAAGATTTTGTTTCAGCGTGATGTCTGGGAACTATTTCATAGATTGTAGAGTATATCTGCTTTTGGACAGCGAATGTTTGCTAGGCATTCCTTAAAATCAAATATTTTTTATATCTGAGTGGATCGATGAAATATCTATCCACTTTGCTTAACGGCAACAGGCAGAAAAATTCTCGTAACTGATTACGAAACAATCTCATCCGATTGTTCCGTAATCAAAGGTCATTACTCCGGGACTGAATTTCCGGAGTAATGACCAGCCAACTTAACTGGCCCGGCGGAAGCGGATGATGCTGCGTGACATCTTGCCACCACCCCAGTTCGGCATTTTCCGCCAGGGCGTAATAACGCTGGCAAACTCGCCATCCACTTTCACCGTGCGACGTTGCTCGGTGCCGACCCATTGTGGTGCCCAGGCCGTCTCAACCGTGGTGACCCACTGGTTTCCCTCGATGCGATAGCGACCGATATAGGCAACCAGCGTGTTCAGCAGCGCCAGATGATCGTCCACGGTTTCCGCAGGCGTGCGGTTGCTGCCTTCCAGATTGAAAGCCACCCAGTTGTCGGGGGTGAAGATGACACGGCCACGCGGGGTTTCGCCCATCGCATCAATGAATTCGCCCGTTTCCTGCAGCTCAACCTGATAGGAAACAAGCTGCCATGTGCCGATCAGGGCCTTCTTGAGATCTTCGCCAACCAGCTCAGACAAATGTTTGTTTTTTTCATCTGAAGCAGCGACACCTGTCGCAACAGACTTCATTTCTGGCGACTTGGGACTTTTCTCCTGAACGATATTCACGTCTATAACTCCTCTGATTTGAGTGGAGTATGCGCTCAAGAAATGGTGATCCGGTAGCGGCCTTAAAAACAAAACGCTTTTTCAGCTGACGCAACAATGGACCAGTGACATGCAGGGCGAAGCCAGCGATCTGAGATTTTTCATCAACCTTGTCGATGCGGGCAGTATCACCGCCGCTGCCCGCGCTGTCGGCACGTCACCGGCTGTCATTTCCCGAAGACTGGCGACCCTTGAAGCCCGGCTTGGTGTGACGCTCATCATCAGAACCACCCGGGTCTTTCGTCTCAGTGAGGCCGGACAGGTCTATTACGAGCGGGCACTGGTGATCGTTGCGGAAATCGACACGCTTGAAAACGAGATCGCCTCAGCCAGCAGCGAGCCGCAGGGTAGCCTGATTGTTGGCGCGCCGATGGAACTGGGGCGTCGACAGATCGCCCCGTTCATCGAAGCGTTCAGCGAACGCTATCCCCAGCTCCAGATCAGTCTCGTGCTGGCCAGCGAAGGCATCCACGACCCCGGCGACGGCCTTCTGGATATCAATATCCGCCTTGGTCTGCCCGACACGCCGGGATCGATCGTCACGCTTCTGGCCACCACGCGACGGGTGCTCTGTGCCTCCCCGACCTATTTCGAGAATCGGCCTCTGCCGCAAACGCCGGATGATCTCGTCAATCATGAATGTCTGTGTATCCGACGGCAGAAAACAATGACTGTTCTCAATAAATGGGCCGTCGGCAACGAGACCGAAAAGCATGTGGTCACGGTGAATCCGAAGCTTTCCAGCACCAACTGTGAAATCATCCATGACTGGGCGGTCTCTGGACGCGGAATCGCCTACAAGCTGCTCAGCGATGTGTACAAAGACATCGCCAGCGGGCGACTGGTCCGAATCCTGCCTGATTTTTATGGTGAAAAAGTCGATCTCTATGCAGTCATGCTGCCGCGTCAGCAGTCCAACGCCAATGTGCGGGCCTTTCTGGAACTGCTGCGGGAGTTTTTCCGTGATGCAGGCGGGTTCGGTGATGAACTGGCGACCGACTTGCGGCGCTGATCGGGTTTATCGTTCTTTCGATTCTGCCGCAGTCGCGTTTCCCGTCATTGCGCTGTATGACGACATCCGCTGGATCAAGGGGCGCTGACTTACAACGCGCCAAACAAAAGGGGGGAGCCCGCACGCATGTCTGACTGTCTGTTCCAACGTTACCGCGCACATGTACTGGATGTCCTGCGTCGCATCGTGCCGGATATCAGCGAGGATCTCCTCGCCCGCGTGGAACTGACTCCGACACGCGACCCCGCGCATGGTGACATGGCCACGAATGCGGCGCTGATCGCCGCCAAACCGGCGCGTCGCAAGCCGGCCGACATCGCCGCCGATATTGCGACATCGCTTCTCGGCGTTGAGGGAATCGCCTCCGCCGAGGCTGCTGGCCCGGGCTTCGTCAACATCACCCTCAATCATTCCGTCCTGCAGGACGTCATCCCCGCCGTTCTGAAAGCTGGCGAGTCTTTCGGTGACTCGCAGATCGGCAAGGGCACGAAGGTCAACGTCGAATACGTCTCCTGCAACCCGACCGGTCCGATCCATGTTGGTCACTGTCGCGGTGCTGTTGTCGGTGACGCGCTGGCCAATCTGCTGGACAAGGCTGGCTACGACGTCACCAAGGAATTCTACATCAACGACGCGGGCAATCAGGTCGCAGCGCTGGCTTGGGCGACCTACTGGCGTTACCTTCAGGCTATCGGCTCGACGATGGACGCCGAGGCATTCAACGCCATCACTCCGAATGGTCTGCAATATCAGGGCGAGTATCTGATCCCCATCGGGCAAGCTCTGGCTGAAGCGCACGGCACTTCCCTCGCCGAGGACGGCGCAAAGCCTGCGCCCGCCGAGAAGTGGTTCACGCTTGTGAAGGATTTCGCCGTCGCCCGCATGATGGACGGTATCCGTGAGGATCTGCTGACCCTCGGCGTAAAGCACGATGTGTTCACTTCCGAAGCGAAAGTGCTGGCGGATGGTGTGACTGACCGTGCTATCAAGATGCTCGAAGCCAAAGGCCTGCTCTACGAGGGCGTGCTGGAGCCACCCAAGGGCAAGCTGCCTGACGACTGGGAAGCCCGCCCGCAGACGCTGTTCCGCTCGACCGAATTTGGCGACGATGTGGATCGTCCGCTCCGCAAGTCGGACGGCACCAACACCTATTTCGCCAATGACATCGGCTACCACCTCGACAAGATCGAGCGCGGCGAGCAGGTGCTGGTTGACGTGCTGGGTGCGGATCACGGTGGCTATGTCAGCCGCATGAAAGCGGCAGTGAAGGCGCTGACGGACGGCAAGGTGGCACTGGAAATACTGCTGTGCCAGATCGTGCATATCGTGCGCGACGGCCAGCCGGTCCGCATGTCCAAACGCGCTGGCACCTTTGTGACGCTGAGCGACTTGCTGGACGAAGTGGGCAAGGACGCCGTGCGCTTCACCATGCTGACCCGCAAGAGCGATGCGCAGATGGAGTTCGATCTGGACGCGGTAGTGGCGCAGACCCGCGACAATCCGGTGTTCTATGTGCAGTATGCCCATGCACGCTGCCGCTCGGTTCTGCGTGCCGCCGAAGAAATGCTGGGAGCAGAGGCTGTCACATCGGCTGCGCTGGAAACGGTGTCACTCAAGGCGCTCATCGCCGACGCCGAGATCGCGCTGTTGCGCCGGATTGCAAGCTGGCCCCGTACGATCGAAGGAGCCGCCGCCGCCCGCGAGCCGCATCGCATCGCTTTCTATCTGGGCGATCTGGCTGCTGACTTCCACGCACTGTGGAACCGGGGCCGCGATGAAACCACCCTGCGCTTCCTGCAGGAGAATGACCGTGAAGGAACACTGGCCCGTGTGGCGCTGGTAGCGGCGACGGCCATGGCCATCCGCTCCGGTCTGGCTGTCATGGGTGTTGAACCCGTCGAGGAAATGCGATGACCGAGACCGATTCCCCGCCACCCAACCCACATGAAGACCGTCTCAGCCGTGCCCGTGAGCGCATGGCGACGGATTATGATGACGATCTTGCCCCTCCGCGTCGTAACCGGGGCACCAAGGCGTTTGCGCTCAGCTCGCTCCTGCCTGCGGACAAGACAACCCGCGCACTGACCTATGGCGCAGTGGGGCTCGGTGCGCTGCTGCTGGTCGGTGTGGGCGGCTGGTCGCTGATAGGGCATCACCAGAGCGGTATTCCCGTGTTTGGGCCGCCTCCTGAACCCATTCGTGAGAAGCCTCTCGATCCGGGCGGGATGGAGCTGAACGACATGATGCCGCCGCCCATGGAGACAGAGCAGCAGGGAGCGACACATCTTGCGCCGTCTCCTGAGCAGCCTGATCCGGCGGCACTCGCGGCCCGTTATGGGGCCGCTGCGAAAGAGGACGCGCCGCAGGACGTGCCCGCGAAGGATGCGGCTCCAGCGGATGAAAAGACCGCCGCAGCCGGAAGCGATCAGGTTCCTGCAGCGGAAGACACCGTAACCCCGGTTGACCCTGAAAAAGCGGCTCCCGGCAAGGGACTGCCGAGCGAGGACATTACGAGTGCACCTTCCACCGCTGGCGATGAAGCGCCAGCTGCGGATGCCGGTAATGGTGCGATTGAAGAAGCCCCGCCTGAAGCCAAAAAGCCGGTTGCCCCACCAAGCCATCCTGAAGCGAAACCGGTTGCGGCGAAACCCGAAGCACCGAAGGCCACCCGCGCTGTTCCTGCCGCGACGTCCGGGCCTTATGGCGTCCAGCTTGCCGCCCTCAACTCTCAGGATGCCGCTCTCAAGGAGTGGGATAGGATCAAGAGCGCTTCTCCCGATCTGTTGGCCGGGCGTTCTCCTGTGATCGAGAAGGTGACCCACACCAACGCGATTTTCTACCGTCTGCGCACGAGGGGATTCGACAGCATCGCATCCGCCCGGGCGTTCTGTGACAGCCTGCGTGAACATGGGCATGCCTGTAACGTCCTGCGCCCCTGAGTTCATGCTATCTGACTGCGGCTTTCAGGGCATGTGCAGCCCGGAAAAGGGAGACGGGACAGGAGCGCCGCAGGAGGAAGGGGGAGAGCTTCGGTCTCCCCTGCTGCATTTGGAGGGATTCGAGGGACCGCTTGATCTGCTGCTTGATCTTGCGCGCGCGCAGAAGGTCGATCTGGCCAAGATCTCGATTCTCCAGCTTGTCGAACAGTATCTTGCCGTTGTGGAGTCTGCCCGGTCGATCCGGCTGGAACTGGCTGCAGATTGGCTGGTCATGGCAGCGTGGCTGGCCTGGCTGAAATCACGCCTGCTTCTGCCTCCGGAAGACGGCCCTGATGAGGAAGCCGAGGATGCGGCGGAACTTCTCGCGGCTCGACTGGAAGAACTGGCCCGGATTGGCGCGGCGGCTGAGTGGATGGCGGTCCGTCCGCAGCTTGGACGCGATGTCTTTTCCCGTGGCGCCAGCGAAACGCTTGTGGAAATCGATCGGTCCGGTCTGGCGCTGGACGTGCCACAGTTGATGCGGGCCTATATGGCCGTCATCCGCCGTTCGGCGCGGCATCGTGTCTATACGCCTCGCACCATCCGGTTCTGGTCCGTGCAGGATGCGCTGGCCCGGCTACGCAAGCTGCTGGGCAGCACGCCGCCCGGCTGGAACGCGCTGGACGATTTCATGCCGGACCTGCCCGATGGCACCGATGAGGTCGAAGGTGTGCGCATCCGCCGTGCGGCGATGGCGGGAACGCTGATCGCCGGGCTGGAGTTGGCCAAGAGCGGCATGCTGGAATTGAAACAGGACGAGGCGTTCGGGCGCATCATGCTCAGACCGCAGGGGGAAGAAGCATGAATGACACCGTGCAGCCACCGGATGAAAACGGTGTCGCTCCGTCTGAGAGCCATGCCCTGACAGAGTCGATGGCTGCTGTTCAGGTCGATGTGCTGCTTGAAGGAAAAGCTCCCCTTTCTGAAACCGTCGAGTCTAGAGATGAAGAGGCAGCCGTGATTGCGGCGCTCATGCAGAGCGAATGCAAGCCACCAGCCCAGACAACGCCATCTGACGAAGCGGTCCGGATTGTGGAGGCGATGATTTTCGCCAGCACCGATCCCGTCAGCGCCCGTGCCATTCTCGGGCTGCTCGAGGGACAGGGACTGATCCCTGATACGGTGGACGACATCGGGGCCTATGTGCGCGCTGTGCTCACCGCGCTTGTATCCCGGTATGAGGGACGCGGCGTTGTGCCTGTAGAGGTTGCAGGAGGCTGGCAGTTTCGCACCGCCGCTGATCTTGCTCCGCGCCTGACACGGGTCATGCCCAAGCCGCGCAGGCTTCAGCGGGCGACCATGGAGACGCTGGCGATCATTGCCTATCATCAGCCCTGTACCCGCGCCGAGATCGAGGAAATCCGCGGAGTCAGCGTCAATCAGAACATACTGGATACGCTGATCGAGGAATCGCTGATCGCGCCACGTGGCCGGAAGGAAGTGCCGGGACGCCCGGTCCTGTGGGGCACAACGCCCGATTTCCTGCGCCATTTCGGTCTGAAGAGCCTCAACGACCTGCCGCGTCGGGAAGAGCTGATGGGCGATATGCCGACGTCGCCAAGGCGGCCTGCGGAAAATACAGCCGACCTGCTGGCGCCTCATCCCGCGCCGATTGAAGAGGCGGAGGGCGTCATTGTCGAGGAAGAAGCGTCACCTGCCGGGTCTGCTGGCGGTCTCGCAGACGACTGACACCAATGGTTCTTCTGCTGTAGCTTTTTTTGCCGGGAGAAATTTACGGGGCGCTGCCCCGAACCCCGCCAAAGGCCTGCCTTTGGAAACCGTTTGCGATCAGGAAACCGGTGGGAAAATCAGCGCTCCCTGCAAGAGGCAACCAGTTGTATATGCTCTGTCAGCGTCGGCGGCTGAGCGCGGCCCTGCCGGCGATTGCGGCGAGATGACGACGGCACAGCAGAACATCCATGGAACCGGTCTGTTTGCAGGCGAACTCGAACGCCTGTGTCCGTTTGGCCAGATCCAGCAGGGCCGGAAGTGACCAGGCATCCAGCGCCCGTTCAAATGACTGCTGCTTCTTAAAAAAGACAGGAGGACGCAGCGTCTTCATGGCGTCCATCCGGCTCTGTCCGCGTTCAAGCTCCGCCTTCACCCGGCGCAGACGCCCAATATGGCTGAGCAGAACACGGGCTACGGCCACCGGGTTCGCGCCTTCGGACAGCGCTCGCTCTAGCGCAAGATCGGCCCCGGCCTTGTCACCTTCCATGGCGAGAAAAACGGCGTCATCGACCGAGGCCGATCCGGAATCGCCAATGCAGAGCATCAGGTCATCGAGATGCAGTTCGCCGTTTTCGCCTGCGTAGAGCGCAAGTTTTTCCACTTCATTGCGGACCCCGGCCCGGTCCGCGCCCAACCGACCAGCAAGCCACGCCAAGGCTTCATTGCTGATCCGGACGTGTCGCTCTTCCAGCATCCGTCGCACGGACCCTTCGAGCGCGCGTCCTTCTTCCGGATAACAGCCGATGGAGGCGGAATCCGGTCGGGTCTCCGCCAGTTTGCGGAGCTTGCCGCGTGCGGGGAGAGCTCCAGCTTCCAGAATGATCAGGCTGTTTGCGGGACTGTCGAGAACGGATGTGACGGCGGCGGCCAGTCCGTCGGTTGCTTCACGCACCCAGACAACCCGTCGACCGCCATCGAGTGACAGCGCAGTTGCTTCTTCCTCAAAACGGGAATGGTCATCGCGGGCAAGAAGGGAAACCCGGAACGGATCATCCAGTGAGCCTGCGGAGCGGCGGGTCAACGCGGCCGCATGTTCCCGGATCAGGCCACTATCATCACCGTGCAGGAGTACGAAGCGCCAGTTATCAGGTGCGCCCAGCACTTTCCCGACCGAGCGGGAATCGATCTTCACCACGGAAAGAAAGGAGGGGGAGAAAAAGCCTCCCCACTCATCCGTGCAGTGAAGCCGGGATCAATTGGTCGGGTCGTCATTATTGGGATCAAGACGTCCGGTCGCCATGGCGGGCACACCATCCGGGCCAGCCCGATCAACAGGCTGTTCCGTGTCCGAGCGCGGCATCAGGTCGGTGTTGGGGTAGAAGACCGCGGCTGGTTTGTTGTTGGTCTCCCCAGCAGTCTGCGTCTTGAACCAGATAGCGACCTGCTGCGTGACTCCTTCCGCCAGCGTCTTCGCGATACGGGCCTGAAGTGTCTCTGTATTCAGATTCTGTGCGAAATATTGTTCGAACGTGTTGTTGATGCCGTCCATCGTGGTGGTGTCGCCCTGAGCCAGCAGGCGAGGCGTCTGCTCCACCGTAAAGAGAGACCAGTGCGCCCTCCCTACGGCCCGCATCCGTCCGGTCGTGTTGTCCTCATGTACGTCGATGGATTCGAGTTCCACGCTTGGATTGACTTGCAACGTATAGCCATCCGGATCTTCCGGCCCGGCGCCCGCGAACTCCTGCTGCAACGCCAGACGGGTCATCTGTCCGAACCGCTCGGGAATGCTGGCGATATAGACCCGCTTCATTTTTTCGCTGATGCCGGGGCTCAGCTTCGTGTCTTCGTAAAGCGCGTGAAAACCGCAGCCACTCAGAAGAAGCGGAAGGACAAGCAGGGCTGGAGCGGCCTGCCTGCGCAACCAGCGGGAAAGAGAGCTGCGGTCGGTCATCATCCTGCCTTCGCCACCACGAAATTGACGATGCGGTTCGGCACATGGATGCGCTTGACGATTCTCTGGCCTTCCAGCAACCGCGCCACATTCGGCTCGGCTTCGGCGCGGGCGATCACCGCGTCCGCGGCCTCGTCCGGCTCAGCCTCGATCGTGCCGCGCAGTTTGCCCATGATCTGCACGGCCAGCTTCACGCGGGTAACGGCCAGCAATTCGGGGTTCGCTTCCGGCCATGCCTGCTGGGCCACCAGCCCCTTGCCGGGCTCCAGTGTGGCGAACAGCTCTTCCGCCAGATGCGGCATCATCGGCGCGGTCAGCAGGCAGAGCGTGCGGGCGGCCTCACGACGGGCGAACGCCATACCATCTTCACCGGCCTTCTTCTCGGCGTCGGCGAGGGCGGAGGTCAGCTCATGCAGACGCGCGACAGCGACGTTTACGGTAAAGGCTTCCAGCGCTTCCGTCACAGCAGCGATGGTGCGATGCGTCGTGCGACGGAGCGTATCGACCGCTTCCGGCATGTCGCCAGCGGACGGTGCGGCATCGACCGGACAGTTCGCGGCCACCTGCCTCACAATGCGGAACAGGCGCTGCACGAAACGGCCGGACCCGGCGACACCGGCTTCCGTCCATTCCATGTCGCGTTCCGGCGGGCTGTCAGACAGCACGAACCAGCGGGCCGTGTCCGCGCCGAAACGGTCGATAATGGCGACCGGCGCGACCGTGTTGCGCTTGGATTTCGACATCTTCTCGACGCGACCGATGGTAACCGGCTCACCCGTTTCATGGTGCGTCGCCCCCGTGCCGGTGCGCACGACTTCTTCCGGATAGAGCCACGCGCCGTTCACGTCCTTGTAGCTCTCGTGATTCACCATGCCCTGCGTGAACAGGCCGGAGAACGGCTCCGAGACGTCGAGATAGCCGGTGGCCTTCATCGCCTTGGTGAAGAAGCGGGCGTAGAGCAGATGCAGGATCGCATGCTCGATGCCGCCAATATACTGGTCCACGGCCAGCCAGCCGTCAGCCGCCGCCTTGTTGGTCGGCGTGGCGGCGTGCGGCGCTGTGAAGCGGGCGAAATACCATGAACTGTCCACGAATGTGTCGAACGTATCGGTCTCGCGCGTCGCGGGCTTGCCGCATTTCGGGCAGTCCACGTGCTTCCATGTCGGATGATGGTCGAGTGGATTGCCAGGACGGTCGAACGTCACGTCCTCCGGCAGTTCGACCGGAAGCTGCGCGTCCGGCACGGGAACCGCGCCACAGGTCTCGCAGTGGATGATGGGAATCGGGCAGCCCCAGTAACGCTGACGGGACACGCCCCAGTCACGCAGACGCCAGTTCACCACACCGGTTCCGACGCCGAGGGCTTCCAGACGCTGGATGGCTTCTTTTCGGGCTTCGTCGGTGGTCCGGCCATCGAGGAAACCCGAGTTGATCATGGTGCCGTCGCCGGTCCACGCCTTGTCGGTGATGGTGAAGCTGTCCTGAGTCTCGCCAGCGGGCAGGACGACGGGAACGACCGGCAGGTTGTATTTGTGCGCGAAGTCGAGATCGCGCTGGTCGCCGGAGGGGCAGCCGAACAGGGCGCCGGTGCCGTAATCCATCAGCACGAAATTCGCGATCCAGACCGGGAAGGTGGCGTCCGGGAGGAACGGGTGGCTGACTTTCAGGCCCGTATCAAAGCCGCGCTTTTCGGCCGTCTCGACCGCTTCCACCGACGTGCCCATACGGCGACATTCCGCGATGAACTCAGCCGCTTCCGGATTGGTCTCAGCAACTTTGGCGGCCAGTGGGTGATCCGCTGCGATGGCGAGGAACGACATGCCGAACAGCGTGTCCGGACGGGTGGTGAACACCTCGACCGCATTCAGATCTTCATTGAAACCGGCAGGCGGGTGCGCCAGCGGGAAGCGCAGGCGCGCACCGTCGGAGCGGCCGATCCAGCGTTCCTGCATGGTGCGGACGCGTTCCGGCCAGCGATCCAGTGTCTTGAGGCTGTCCAGCAGGTCCGGCGCGAACTGCGTGATCTTCAGGAACCACTGCGAGAGCTTCTTCTTCTCGATGGGCGCACCCGAGCGCCAGCCCTTGCCGTCCACGACCTGCTCGTTGGCCAGAACCGTGTTGTCGATCGGGTCCCAGTTGACCCAGGACTCACGACGATCAACGAGACCGGCTTTCAGGAAGTCGAGGAAGATTTTCTGCTGCTTGCCGTAATAATCCGGCAGACAGGTGGCGATCTCGCGGTCCCAGTTCAGGGAGAATCCGAGGCGTTTCAGTGTCTCGCGCATCGCGGCGATATTGGCGAGCGTCCATTCCTTCGGGTGTACACCACGTTCGCGGGCGGCGTTCTCGGCAGGAAGGCCGAAGGCGTCCCAGCCCATCGGATGCAACACGGAAAAGCCGCGTGCACGCTTGTAGCGGGCGACCACATCGCCGAGCGCGTAGTTGCGGACATGCCCCATGTGAAGCTGTCCCGACGGGTAGGGGAACATTTCCAGCACATAGTATTTCGGCTTGTCGGCTGGTGGCACGTCAGGGACAGTGAACACACCTTCCTTGTCCCATTCCTGTTGCCAACGGGTCTCCACCGAGCGGAAATCGTAGCTTGCGGGGGTATCGTCGGCAGTCATGATGGCATCGGTCCAGAATGGCGAAAAGAACAGGAGACGGTCGGTCCTGAAGGGGACGTTCCAATGAGAAACACAGCCGGGCTCAAGGTGAACCCGGCCGGAGCAGACAACTGTGTGGGATCAGTTGTCGTTATTGCCGTTATCGGCGCGAAGCTGGCGCGCACGGGCGAGAATCTTGGAAGTAATGTCGGAGGAGGTGTTCGCAGCTGGTGGCACGTCGGTCCACTGTCCGGCGTCATAAACCTGACGGAATACGCTCACCCGCAGGGCGTCCGAGCGGAGACGTTTGTCCAGTATGTAGGCTGTGATCTTGAAGCGTTCGCCGTGTGCCGCCGGAGGGGTGTACCAGTCCGTCAGGATGAATCCTCCGACTGCATCCGCCGTGGAAATCGGCATGAAGGACAGCGTGTCCAGCGCGCCACGCCACAGATAGGCGTTCACGCCGCCGCTCAGTTGATCGTCACCACCCGTGGCGCTGCGATCTTCCTTGATAAGCTGGTTGCGGGGTGCGGTCAGGTCACTGGCCTTGTCACCGCCTGAGCAGGAGGTCAGCCCAAGCAGCAAGGCCATTGCAGGCGTCAGAAGAGCGATGCGGTTGGGTAGCGACAAGGACTGACGAACGTGCGTGGTGGCCATTTGGTGTTGCAACTCCTGAAGCAAGACCCGCCAGCCGCCCCCACCCGGTGCAAGACCTTCTGGTATTCAGGGCACGGAGGAACTGGGTACGACTGAGGAGCTTTCATATCCCGTTGAAGAGGTTCCGCCAAGCGCTGGCTGCGTCTGGTGTGCAACGGCCGACGGCGTGGCGGGAATTCCGGCACGTTCCAGCAGTGTGAGAAACGCCGAAAGCTGTGGTGGGGGGAGGCGGGCGTAGTGAGTGCGCACGGTTTCAAGCGAGAAGTCAGGCATCAGCCGAAGAAGCTGGGAACGGGCCTCAGCCTGTTCATTCACAACAGACACATCCTCTGCTTTTCCAAGGGCTGCAAGACCGGCCAGATGAAGCGTCAGCATGGAGATGCGGGTCGGCGACATGCTGACTGCGATGCGGGACCGTTCCACGGCTTCCCGTGCATTGCCGCCCAGCAGGAAAATGAGCACCACGTCCGTGTCGAACAGATCGACGAACGGGTGAGTGGGATGACTTCTGCGGAAGGTCTTCAGGCTGGCGGCAGCTTCCTGCGGCCGGTCCTTCATCAGCAGGGCATAGGCTTCAATGGCGATGGTGATGCCCAGTGACGGTGCAAAGGGCTTCACTTCTTCAATCAGGCGCAGCCCGGCCTCGCGTTCCGATGGTCTGTCCAGCAGAAGTCGGGCCAGTATCAGTCGACCGGTAAGCGTTTCCGGGATGATGCGGATCAGTCCACGGGCCGCCTCGATCGCTGCCGTGCGTTCCCGATCAATCTTTTCTGGTAACCACTGTTCATACGAGCGCACAAGTCCGAAGAGTGCGGCGGTCAGCAGCAAAAAGGGATGGTGAGGATCACGCCTGAGCGCGCTGTGCAGAAGTTTCTCCGCAGGGAGGAAGCTGGTGGGTTCCTTGCGATTGATGAAGGCGAAGGCTCTCAGCCCGGCTTCCAGAGGCGTCAGTTCGTCCGCATGACGGTTGGCTGAATTCCGCGCTTCCGCCAGTGCGATTCGCCAGCCGATATCTGACGTCAGCAGAGCGGCGATGGTATCACTGTTTTCCGGCGTGATCGGAAAGCGTTCGGCCCATACAATCATGCCTTCCCGTCGCTGGTCGGTCACACGGACGATCAGTCTGACCTGTTGCTTGAGAGTGCCATCCTCGGGGTCGGGCGTAAGGCCGGTCTGTATTTTGGTCTGGACCAGATAGTCGCCGGACGTTCTTGTCTCGACCTTTGAAGACTCGCGCAGGGGAGGCGTGTGGAAAGGCGGGAAGACCGACAGGAAGCCCTGATTGGCAAGACCGACAGCTGTCTGATCCAGAATATTCTCAAGATCTGGCGTGACAGCAGTCAGAAGTTCAGGCTGGAGGGGCGAGAAGCCGACGCTGGCGATCGTCTGGTTGCCAATGCCCCAGCCCTCTGCAGTGTGGGCGGCCCCATTCGTGACGCCGTGATAGCCTCTCTCGGAAGAAAAGCTGCCTGTGAGGGGATCAGTCCGTCCCGACTGGATGTCGGAAAGGGAACCGGGTCGGCCAGCACCCTGAGAAGCCCGCAGTTCTTCAATCAGTAATTTGGTCGCGGCGGACGGTTCATTCGCCAGAGAGTCGCGGAAGGTCCCAAGACATTGCTCTGCCGCCAGAAGGGCTGCGCTGATGTCAGCAGTCCTGACCAACTCGCGCATGAGGGTTTTCCAGGCATTCTCATTCAGGCGATCAAGACGGAGCAGTCTGTTTGCAGCGGCAATACGCTGTTCCGGATCGGGAAGGGATGCCTGGGCCTGTTCCAGCACTGTTATCAGATGATGGTTCAGGCGATTGCGCTGTTGTGTCAGCCATTCATCGAGCGCCGGATCGACAGCTTCGAGATCGGTCAGAAGAGTGGAATCGGTTTCGGGAAGCTTCAGGATGCCGGAGGGGGAGGCATTCAGATAGCGTTCCGCATCAACTGTGGTGAGAACGGGTTTCAGCGTCAGGGCGTGGCGCTGGATATCCAGAATATCCGTGCCGAGCGGACTGAGCGCTTCCGACAGCCGGTGGATTTCCTGCCGGAGGGATGCGCGTGCCTGTTCATCTGAACGGCGGCTCCAGAGCAGATGCGCAAGGGTTTTCCGTGTGACGGGCCGACGATCTGACAGGGCGAGGATGGCAAGCAGGCCGCGTGTCTTGGCACCTGTAGGGGTCAGGACTGTTCCGTCAAGCATCTGAACAGCCATGGACCCCAGCAGATCAAGATGCAGAATGGCCGCCTGAGATTTCCTCAGTCCGGGTTTAATGGTGCCGAACAGACCCATGTGTCCCTGTTTCCTCCTGTGTCGCCGACCTTCTTTTCCGGTTCGGACACGCGCCTCCGATAATGGGTAAGTGTGAAGCGAAACAGTTTCGCGGAAATGAACGGGGCACGTAGGACTATGTCTGAATGTTGCTCGGGAACCGATTACTGGACTGCAAAAGAGGCTTTATTTTGGTTGCGATCCTTTCAGTGGACCAAATAGTGCCGTTGTCAGCGATAGATGATGTGCGGTTTCCATTTGTCCCTGATAACGAAAATTCCTTTTGGGACGTTCCGGAAGCAAAACTCAGATCGTGGAGACTATCAGGTTTGTCACCGAGTGTCTCTTTCTTGAGAGTATCAATCAATAAAAAAAGGGAGGCAATGCCTCCCTTTTCACCTCTGGTCTTTCAACCAGAGGCACGTCTGTCGAAAATTTCAGATCAGGCAACCTGAACAGCGGCCTGTGCTGCATCCCCAACGCGGTAAGGGCCAGCCACCAGAACCTCGACTTCCACCATGCGGGCAAAGAGGCCCTCTCCGGCGTTGCCGAGCGACAGCAGCGCATTGCCGGATGTCCAGCGACCAACGCCACCTTCGTAAGCCTGCCAGCCGCTGATGTCGGCGTCGCTGAGGTGATCGGTCAGAACGGAGCGATCACGTCCATTCGTGACAACAACTTCACCCACGACCACACCGAGGTCACGACGGTCATCGCAGAAAGGACCGACCATCTCGGACGGACGTGACGTGCGGGAGACGATACGGACATCGGAGACCGTTGACGGCACCATGAAGCTGTATGTGTTTCCGGTGTGACGAACGGCGCGAATTTCACGACCATCCTCGGCTACGAGGCGGATATCCGGATCGTTGGTCGTTTCTGCTGCATTGTCTGCAACGGACAGACCAAGCGTCTCGGCGCGGGCTGCAACGGCTTTCCAGATCGGCTCGACTGTTGCCTGATCCGTCACCAGCGGAGCGCCTGCGTCACGCTGCCAGCTCTTGCCGCCATTGATGACAAAACCGCCAGCGAAGTGAGGACGCAGTGCGCGGATCGCGGAGTTTTCGAAGGTGCCACGGTTGCCTGTGTCGAGGTAGCTTTCCGTTTCCAGTCCTTCGGAAACGATCACACCATGCTGCTCAAGCTCGATATGATAGAAATCAAAGGCGGTGATGGAACGGTCGATCAGGATCGAAGCGTCGTTGACCAGCATGCGGACGGGCACGAACTTGCCGTCGATGTGGATGCAATGTTCGGAGGTGACAAGCAGGTCACGGTGCGGAGCGCCTTCACCGAATGCGTCCTTGCGGATGCGAACCGGATACGCATCGACGTCAAAGCCGAGAGCGGCGACATCAGCGTGCGAACGGCCAAGCCATGCGAGCGGACGGAAAACTGTCTGACCGTTCTCGATGACGGCAATCTCGTCACCCTCGACCAGCGTCTCGACCAGCTTCTCGCCATCACGGGTCAGAATGTGTGTTCCCGGCAGGAAGCAGCCTTCAATGCAGTTACCACCGTTCTGCGGATAGTAATACGTGGTCGATGTCGGATGGGCGAAAGAGCCGCCGACACCCGTAACAGACACGCCATAATAGCCGGAGGCATTGTTGGCATGGGGGTTGGAGTCGCTGGGATTTACGACGATCGAAGTGCTGTGCTTCAGAATCAGGGTGGAGCTGTCAGTGTAACTTCCTGCGATACCGATGGATGTTCCAAATCCGCCAGGAATGTCGTTCGTGCACATTGATGCGCCAGAACCGAAGTTCGTGATCGTCGCATTCTGAAGGGCGGGATAGGTGTAATACTGATCACCGCCAGCCGAGATGTCTTCGCCTGCGAGGTTGGCTTCGTAGGACCACTTGCCCGTGTCGTTGTTCAGAACAAGAGATGAACCCTGACCGCTCATGTCGATCTTGCCAGCGACACTGGTGCCCTTGCCATCGGAGTCGATGGTCAGATGGCCACCGTTGACATTGATGCCGCCTGTGGATCCGGAAGCATTATATTCATTGATGACGGCGGTACCGATCGACGCACCGTTTTCAAGAACGTAATATTTGCCGGATTCAAGTGTGATGGTGCCGGAATTGGAGGCGAGAACATAGGGATCGCTCTCTGTGCCGGTGCCTGCGGTGTAGGCGGCGTACTGTGTTGATGTCGCTTGTGTAACCATAATGTCTGATCACTCCTGATCGTGTGTCCGGCAAGCCCGGGTGTTTGTTTTTGATTAACGACACGACATAAAATCTGTCAACAAAATAAAACGTAAATGTTTGTAAAGTTCAAACATTTATCTGACAATTTATTGCTGGTGTTTCGGAGGGCGGGGTGAGGATTGGAAAAATTTCGTTAATATGCTGATGGTTTAAGGGGTTATTCTGTTCGTTGTGGTGCTGTAGTAGGGCGTATTAATGGTTTTGTTGATGATTTATTCGCTGGAAGAAGTGTTGAAAAAACATTAACAGATAGCCAGCGTGATGGGCGACGTGGCCTTGCATCGCTCCAGAAACGGCCGAAAAAGTCGGGCGCAGCCCGGTCGTGGTCGGTTTCATCATTACGGAGATCGAATAGAAATGCGTGAACTTACAACGACAGAAATGACGGAAGTTTCCGGCGGCTGCTGCTGGAATTATAATCCGTGTGGTTATCAGCCGGTTGTCTGCGGTCCGAGCGCTTCAGTTATCGCGGCCTATGCCGGTTATCTGGCTGGAGAGTACAACGTCCAGGCCGATATCTTCAACGGAGCCAGCTGCTCGACCATTCAGTCAGCAATTTGCAATGTCTACGCTGATACGAAGCTGGGTTACACGCAGGGACAAAGCATGACGGTGGCGCAGGCTACAGGCCTGTTGAATAGCGTCCAGTCAGCGATTCGCGGTGCAGTGACCACGAACTGCTGGGGTTGCATTACGGCGATGACCACAATCACATTCCCGCCTTCAAATGGCGGCGGCAGCGGCAATCTGGGCTGATAACTGGACTGTGGCATGGGGAAGTTTCCGACTTCCCCATATTTTTTGTACATAATTTCTTTTTTTGTTTTTCTTTATTGTTTTGATGTCAGGCTGTAAGACCGTCCCGTCTGCACCTTAAGGTCTTCTCTCTGTATGTCTTCTCTCTACCGTCAGGAAGCGCTTGACGCTCGCCGACAGGCGTGGCTGGGGCAGGTGCAGGCGACGCAGTCGCTCTCGATCCGCGTTATTTCATGGGTTACACTGGCGCTGGTAGTTCTGGCCGTTCTTTATGTATATTTCGGCATCTATACACGCCGCGTACACGCCACAGGCTATATGCTCCCCCCTACCGGACTGATTACTGTTGACGCCAGCGCGGCAGGCATCATCAGCGGCCGACTGGCGGAAGAAGGCCAGCATGTCAAAAAGGGACAGAAGCTTTTTACTATCGATCTGGAGGCCCGTTCAACGACGGGCCCGACACAGGAGCAGGTGCTTGTACAGTTGCGTAGACAGCGTGAGCTGTTTGAGCGACAGAAGGAAATCCGCATTGCGGACGCGCCTGTAGAAAAGCAGGCCCTGATCAATCAGATCCGTAATCTGCAGCAGCAGCACAATCTGACCGGTCTGCAGCTTTCCAATGACGCCAAAGTGCTGCCTGTGGTGGAAGCGGCCGTGAACCGCATGAAAAACGCGCAGAGCGCTCATCTTGTGACCGAAACACAGTTCCAGAGTCAGCTCTATACTTACGCGCAACTGCTCAGCAGTCATGCACAGTTCATGCAGACCTATACAGATACTGAAGGCAAGATTTCAGACAATACGTCAAAGCTGATGCGCTACGATCGGCAGACGGCACATGACATCAATGATCTGGACCGTCAGATTTCCGATATCGACAAGCAGATTGATGAAAGTGAAAGCCACCGCACCATCATCATCGAAGCGCCGGATGATGGTATTCTTTCAGCTGTACGCGGTAATCTTGGTCAGCAGGTCTCTGCGGGAACGCCCCTCGTCACGCTTCTGCCGACGGGGCGTTCTCTGGATGCGGAACTGTATGTCAGCAGCGCTTCCATAGGCTTTTTGCGAGAAGGTGAGCCCGTGCTGATGCATTACGCCGCTTTCCCCTATCAGCGTTTTGGTCTGGCGCGCGGACGTGTTGTGGAAATTACCAGAGCCCCTATTACGGAATCCCAACCGGGCAAGGGACAGCAGCAGTCCGCGTCCGGCGGTCAGGACAAGAAAGACGGCTGCGGTGGGTCCAGTGGCGGAGACCTCTACCGTATCCGGGTCAAGCCGGATCTCCCCTACATCATGGCTTATGGCGAGAAAAAGCCGCTGGAAGCCGGAATGGAAGTCGAGGCGGATATCGCCATCGATTCACGGCGTCTCTATCAGTGGATATTCGATCCTGTGATCAGCATGCGTGACAGCATCATTGCCATCAGTGGGGGGCTCGTCGATAAATGAGCGAGGCTTTCAACGCCCTTCAATTCGGGTTCGGCAAGAAAACACCGGTCATCCTTCAGGTCGAGGCTGCGGAATGCGGTATCGCCTGTCTGGCCATGATCATGGCCCATTACGGCCATAAGATTGATCTGGCGACCCTGCGCCGGCGCTACTCGGTTTCCATTCAGGGCGTGACGCTTCGCAGCCTCGTCCAGATTGCCGATCATATGGGTTTCTCGACCCGCGCTGTCAGGCTCGATCTCGACGATCTCGTCAACCTCAAGAAGCCCTGCATCCTGCACTGGGGCATGAACCACTTTGTGGTGCTCACGGAGGTCAAGGGCGACAGGATCACCATCAATGATCCCGCCGTTGGAAACCGCACCATCAGCATGGAAGAGGTTTCCCGCGAGTTCACGGGTGTCGCGCTGGAAGCCACTCCCAACGAGTCCTTCGAGAAGAAGGATGAGCGCGAAACCATCCGTCTGGGCGATCTGTTCCGTCACGTCGCGGGACTGCGCGGCGCGCTCATGGGCCTGTTCTTCCTGTCCCTCGGGCTGGAAGTCATCGCGCTGATCTCGCCGATGGTGTCTCAGGTGGTGATCGACGAGGTGATTGTCACTGCCGATCATGACCTGCTGAAAACCATTACTTTCGGACTGGCGCTTCTGCTTCTGTTGCAGATGTTCATCGGCTCCGTCCGTACATGGGCTGTGACCCTGTTCAGCACCCGGGTTGGTCTGGAATGGAACACCAGCCTGTTCGATCATCTGACCCGCCTGCCGCTTGATTATTTCAGCAAGCGTCATGTCGGTGACGTGCTGTCGCGCTTCGGATCGCTGGGCACCATCCAGCAGACCATGACGACCGACATGGTGCAGACCGTCATGGACGGCATCATGGGTGTCGGCATGGGGATCATGCTGTTCGTCTATGGCGGCTGGCTGGGACTTGTCGCCTGTGTCGCGTTGGCGCTCGATATCCTGCTGCGTCTGGTGACGTACAGCACTTATCGCGAAGCGTCTGAAGAACAGATTGTCGTCAACGCCAAGCAGCAGAGTCACTTCATCGAGACCCTGCGTGGCATGGCCAGCGTCAAGCTGCTCGGCCTCCGCGAGCGGCGTCGCGCGACATGGCTGAATATCGTTATCGACAGCATCAACATCAAACTGCGTCTTCAGCGTTTTGATTTGATCTATGGCCGGCTTGGCGATTTCATTTTTGGCGCTGACCGTCTGATCATGATGGTGCTGGGAGCCTATCAGGTCATGGATGGTTCCATGTCCGTCGGTATGCTGGTCGCCTTCCTGTCCTACAAGGACCAGTTCGCAAGCCGCGTCGGTTCTCTGGTGAATACCGGCTTCAAGCTGCGCATGCTGAACATCCAGACTGACCGTCTGGCTGATATCGTCATGACCGAACCCGAGCCCATGTCTGAAACTATTCCCGGCACGCATTATGATGGAGCCGCGGCGCTTTCCTGTCGCGGGGTATCGGTGCGTTATGCGGCGCAGGAGCCATGGATTTTCCGTGGGCTTGATCTCGATATTCCATCAGGCTCCAGCGTCGCCATTGTTGGTCCATCCGGCTGTGGTAAGACGACGCTGCTCAAGGCCATGATGGGGCTGCATGCCTTGGATGAAGGCAATATCTACATTGATGGTGTGGATACGGCGGTGCTGTCGATGGAAACCTATCGCGAGCGTATCGCCGGCGTGTTGCAGGATGACGGTCTCTTCTCGGGTTCTATTGCTGACAATATCAGCGGTTTTGCGGATGACCCGGATCAGAATCTGATTACCGACTGCGCCGCCAAGGCCGCCATTCTTGAAGACATCAAGCGCATGCCGATGGGTTTCGAGACTCTGGTGGGTGATATGGGCGGCGCTCTGTCAGGTGGTCAGAAGCAGCGTGTCATTCTCGCACGTGCGCTCTACAAGCGTCCGCAAATCCTGTTCCTTGATGAAGCTACCAGTCATCTTGACGAACATACGGAATCCATTGTGGCGCAATCCCTGAGGGCGATGAACGTCACGCGCGTGATGGTGGCCCACCGGCCCGCGACCATCGCGCATGCTGATTATATCTACTCCTTTGAACCCGGCGGTGTCCTTGTGCTCCGTAAGGCTCCGCAGGTGCAGCCGGTCCAGCAGCCTGCACCACAGGCACAGCAACCCGCACCGCAGCAGGCAGCACCTGCTCCTCCACCGTCCTATGGTGGCTCATTCGGATATGGCGGTGGCTGGCCTGCAAAACCGCAGTAAAAGGGAAAATAACGGGGTGACTTACGAGACTATGTCCCATGTCCCAAAACGGACACTGTCCGTTTGATCCCAGCTTGTCTGCAAGCATAAAAAGCCAGTAAATTCCAAAAAGTTTCAGGGAACGGCGGTGTTTTAAAAACACGACATCCAAGGAACTTTTATTGTAATCCTTCAAGAAAATGCGACGGCATCACCCCTGTCCCATGATCACCCTTTCGCATAACGCACGCGCCAAAACCGGCTTTCGCTGGTATTGAGAGCAGGCAACGGAAGGAAAGACGACGTTATGCGGTTTGTGCACAGCTCGGACTGGCAGATCGGAAAGACGTTCAATTTCGCAAGTGACGAGGTGCTTCGCGTCCTTCAGGCCGAACGGCTTGAGGTCATCAACCGGCTTGGCGAACTGGCGCGCGCGCATGGTGCTGCGGATGTTCTCGTGGCGGGAGACATCTACGATTACGAAACACCTTCTGACCGCACCCTGCGTCAGCCTCTCGAACGCATGCGTCAGTTTCCTGACCTGCGCTGGCACCTGATCCCCGGCAACCACGATTTCCTTCAGCCGAATGGCGTGTGGGACCGGGTTCGACGTTCCGCTCCTCCCGAAAATATCCGTCTGCATCTGGAGCCAAATCCCGTTGCGATGACGCAGGACGGCTCTGTCTGGCTGCTGCCCTCCGTGCTGAACCGCCGCCATACTCTGAATGACCCGACCCTCTGGATGGATGAGGCTGAAACGCCGGAAGGGGTCATGCGGATCGGCATGGCGCATGGTTCCGTTCGTGAATTCGGCAGTCAGTCCGGTGAACAGCCTAACCTGATTGCGCTTGATCGTGCGGCGAAGGCGGGGCTGGCCTATCTCGCTCTGGGCGACTGGCACGGCTTCAACAAGATCAGCGAGCGATGCGCCTATTCCGGCACGCCAGAAATCGACGGGTTCGATAAAGGTGGTGACGGCGGCGGCTCCGCGCTGGTCGTTGCGATCGACGGACCGAACGCCGTGCCGACCATCACACCGCATCGCGTGGGACGGTTCTCGTGGAAGCGGGTGCAGGCTACCCTCACGTCACGCGAAGAAATCGAGGCATTGGAAAATCGGCTGCGGTCGCTCGATCCGCAAAATCTCAGTTCCCTGCTGGTCTGGCTGGATGCGGAAGGCCATCTGACACTGGAGGACATGACGCTTTTCGACGAGAAAATCCTGACTGGCGTCGAAGCGGCGCTCTGTCTGCTGCGTCTTGGCAAGCGTCCTGAACTGGTGGCGTCCGAAGCGGATCTGTCCACTTTTGGCGAGGCCGGTGTCGTCAGTCGGGCTGCCGCCCGCCTGCAGGCGCTGAGCGTAACGCCGGGACCTGAACAGCAGCACGCTATGGCGGCCCTGCAACGGCTGGCGGTTCTCTGGCGGAGTGAGCGAAGCGCATGAGCACGAACGGACTGATCTTCACGGCTCTGGAAGTCGAAAACTTCCGTCGTTTTACCGGTGTTCACCGTCTCGATGGACTCGGCGCAGGGCTGAATCTGCTGGCGGCTTCGAATGAATCCGGCAAATCGACCATGCTGGCGGCGCTACGGGCGCTGTTTCTCTACAAGCCGGGCTCTTCCACAAAAACCACGCGATCTTTCGAGCCGTATAGCGGTGGCGCGCCGCGTATTCTGGCGGAGTTTACACTGAACGGTCAGACCTACCGTTTTGAAAAACAGTTTCTGAGAAAGAGCTTTACCCGTCTGACTGGTCCAAGCGGACTGAAAGAAGGTGATGACGCCGACGCGGAGGTGCAGACGCTTCTCGGACTGAGCGCTGCGAAAAAGAACGAGACGGACGGGCTGCTTCCCGCCTTGTGGGTGGAGCAGGGACAGAGTTTTACCCAGCCAGACCTGTGCGACACGGCCCGCCAGAGTGTGCAGTCCTGCCTGAACGCCGATTTTGCGGAGATCACCGGCGGCGCGGACGCGGCCCGTATTCTGAAACGGGTGCAGGAGGATCTGGGCAAACTGGTCAACGGCCACAATAAAAAGCAGGGCCGTTATGCCGACGCAGCGGCAGGCGAAGAAACGGCCACAGCCACTCTGGCGACTTTGGAAAGCCGACAGAGCGCTCTTGAGCAGGATCTGAGAGAACTGGATCATGCACGTCAGCAGATGCGGCGGGAGCAGGACCCGGCACGTCAGCAGCGGGAACAGGACGAACTCGAGCAGGCTAGAACCCGGAAAAGCGACCTGCTGCGCTTCGGAAAACGCGAAGCCGAGGCGAAGGCGGCCATCGAAACGGCGCAGCGTGACTGGAACCGTCTGCGGGATGAGCGCACGCTTCGGGCAGAACGACGGCAGCGTCTGGCCGACGCCCGGCAAAAGGCTCTTGAGGCGGAGGAGGAATATCGTCAGGCGGAGGCACGCCTGCAACGGGCCGAGGCTGCACTTGCAGAGCGGAGTGACGCCCTTGGCAAGCTCGATGAGCGCCGCACCGAGGCGGGTAGGGCCGTCAACCGTGCCACGCAGGCGCTCGCCCATCTTCAGCAGCAGGAGCAGCGGGATGAGGCGATCCGCCAACAGCATCATCTCGAAAGCCTGATTGAGCAGGTCGAAAAAACCCGCGCCGCGTTCACTGCCTTTCGGGTGGATGAAAAACGTCTTCGGGCCATTCAGGTCGCAGACAAGGCGGTGTTTGAGGCCGAAACCGCGCTGGGCGCTCAGGCGACCGGTCTGGAAGTCACTCTGGAGCCCGGCGCTGCGGAGCGGGTGCGGCTCAATGGACAGGCGGTCGAGACAGAACGACTCAAGCTGGTCGATCCGGCTGAACTGACGATCGAAGGCGTCGGCACATTCCGCATTGTTCCGGCCATCCGTGATCGCGCCGTCATGCAGGACGCGATTGACCGGGCGCGTCAGGCGTTCCGGGTGGCGCTGGACGTGGTCGGCTGCGCGGATATGGCGGCGGCCCATGCGGATATGGAGCGTCGTCGTCAGGCCGAAGCAGCGTGCAAGGCGGCGGAAGAAGGGCTGAAAGCAGCCATGAAGGCGTTTCAGGCAGACACGCCTGAGCGCGCCATGGCGATGCTGCGTCAGCGGATCGCCGAGGCGGAAGCCGGACTGGCGCAATGGAAAGAAGCGCAGGGCGACGAAGTCACTGCACTTCCCGCGTCCATGGAGGCAGCCAGAACTGGTCTTGCAGCAGCCCGACAGGTTTTGCACGACGTGGAACAGGATATTGTCCGGACGCGGGAGGCGCTGCGTGATCCGCTCGCCGAACAGGACGTGGCGCGGAAACTTCTGGAAGAGCGCCGGTCGGACTGTCGCGTGCTCAGGGATCGGCAGGATAATCTTCAGGGCGAGGAAGACGCGGCGCAGGCCAGTGAGCCGGATGCAGTGCTGAACGAACGTTTTGAGAAGGCGGGAGAGACGCTGAATACGGCGGAACGGGCGTTGGAACGTCTGAACGAGGAGCGTCCCTCCGAGCCGGAAGCTCTTGTCGATGCAGCCATCAGCCGTCTGGATGCCCAGATTGCGGGACGGCGGGATCGTCTCGCGCGCCTGCAACAGGATGTGGTGACACGCGAGGTCCGGATTCAGGCGGCAGAAGGAAGCGGTCTGGATGAGGTGATCGCCGCCTGCAAACGCGACATTGAGCGGCACCGGATGGAACGCGTGTCCTGTGAGCAGGAAGTCGCCGTTCTCAGGTTGCTCAAGGAAACGCTCATGGAGGCGGAGCGGGAGACGACGGAGCGTTATCTCGCGCCGCTGACCCGTGCGCTTCAGCCCGCGATCGAGATGCTGTTCCCTCGTGCGACGGCCCATCTGCAAACCGATTTCACTGTGTCCGGGCTGAGCCGCGGACGTGCGGAGGAGGATATCGAGAGACTCTCCGATGGGACTCGGGAACAGATTGCCGTGCTGGTCCGGCTGGGTTTTGCGGACATCCTGCATGCGCAGGGTCGTCCCGCCATGCTGATTCTCGATGATGCGCTGTGCTTCTCCGATGCGCTGCGGATGCGGACGCTGTTCGATATTCTGACAGACGCCGCAAGCCGGATGCAGATCATCATCATGACCTGTCGGGCCGAGCAGTTTGAGGAGTTGTCCGCACGACCGCTGCGCCTTGTGGCGGATGATGTGGCGGCGCAGGTGCCTGTGTGATCAGGACACACCTGATGCGAAATGGCCTCATTCTGTCCGTTGGTCGGATGACAGGAGGCCCCTGCGTTGCTAGAAGGCCCGGCAATACCCGGGTTGCGGGTCGTGTGGTGCAGTTTCACAGGAAAATCGGCAGATGAAGATCGTCGCTTGTAACAGCAACCTACCGCTCGCCGAAGCTGTAGCGGCTGAACTCAATATGTCGCTTTGCAACGCCTCCGTGCGTCGCTTCGCCGACATGGAAGTCTTTGTCGAGATTTTCGAGAATGTGCGTGGTGAGGACGTGTTCGTTGTGCAGAGCACCTGCATGCCGACGAATGACAACCTCATGGAATTGCTGATCATGCTGGACGCGCTGCGGCGCGGATCGGCCCGTCGGATCACGGCGGTCATGCCGTATTTCGGTTACGCCCGTCAGGACCGTAAATCCGGCCCTCGCACGCCAATCAGCGCCAAGCTGGTGGCGAACCTGCTGGTCGAGGCCGGCGCTGACCGTGTGCTGACCATGGACCTGCACGCCATGCAGATTCAGGGCTTCTTCGACGTGCCGGTGGACAATCTTTATGCCGCGCCGCTGTTCGTGCGCGACATCAAGGAGCGTTACGGCGACCGCGATCTGATGATCGTCTCGCCGGATGTTGGCGGCGTGGTGCGTGCGCGTCAGTTGGCGCAGCGTCTGAACACGGATCTCGCCATCATCGACAAGCGCCGCGAGCGCGCCGGTGTGTCCGAAGTCATGAATGTCATCGGTGACGTGAAAGGCCGTCACTGTCTGCTGGTTGATGATATCGTGGATAGCGGCGGCTCGCTCTGCAACGCGGCGCAGGCCATCATCGACAATGGCGCGGCGTCCGTTGGCGCTTACGTCACGCACGGTGTGCTGACTGGAAAGGCGGTCGAACGGATTGGCGCTTCTCCGATCGAGATGCTCACGCTGACCGACAGCATCAAGGCGACAGACGCTGTCAAGGCAGCTCACAACATCCGTCAGATCACGACAGCCGAACTGCTTGCACGCGCCATGCGCGCCGTGTCCGACGAGAGTTCTGTCTCGTCGCTGTTTGACTGAGAAAGCAGAGGATCGCCTTGTGATTACCCCGACACGTTACTGGTATCTCCGTCATGGCGAGACCGACTGGAACAAGCAGGGTCTGTCACAGGGCCGGACCGATATTCCGCTCAATGAGACCGGGCTGGAGCAGGCGCGCAAGGCCGGTGGTCTGCTGGCGCAGGAGGCGCTGGGTGATCTGAGAATCAGCCGGATTGTTTCCTCCCCGTTGGCCCGCGCCCTGCGCACGGCGGAGGTTGCGGCTGATGCGCTGAAGGAACGCTATGGCGTTCGTCCGGTGCTCACCATGGATGTGGGACTGGAAGAGGTCTGCTTCGGTGAGCAGGAAGGGTGCCCGATGGGCGAGTGGTATGATGACTGGGTCGAGGGGCTTTACACCCCTCCCGGCGCTGAGCCCTTCGCGTTTCTGCGTGACCGCGCCGTCGCCGCCCTGAACAGGGCTCTGACCGGGCAGGGCACCGTGCTGATTGTGGCTCACGGCGCGCTGTTCCGCGCCTTGCGTTCAGCCATGCATCTTCCTGCGAATGTCCGGCTTCCGAACGCTATTCCGGTTGTGGCTGAACCGCCGGAGGTCGCGGCAACTCCTTGGACTCTGAAGCAGTTCGCTTAAGAAGCGCCGGTCTGTTCAGCCGAACAGATCGACCGCTGCGGATTTTACGGTCTTTCCATCCTTGCCCGCGCTGCTTTTTGTGAGCACGTTGCCCGTGGAGTCCAGGCCGATCGAAAGGCCACCGCCATGGGACCGCTGGCCGGTTGCATTGATGTTGGTGTCGGCGACTTTGGCAGGCGCTGCGGAAGTGCGGCCACGATGCTGGAGAGCCAGCAGGGCGTAGCCGGTGCCGCTCAGGGACGCTGAACTCGTCATGGCGTATGTCCTTCAATAAATCGCTCTGACCGTACGACGGGAGTGTTAGCGCACGGTAAATTTACGGGCGCCATCAAACAGAGCCTATTCTCCGGCGTTACGCTCTGTGTCCTAATCGGATCATGAACCGGAGATTTTGCCAGATGACTTTCAAAAGAATGATCAGGAGCGCCTTTCTGGCCTCTGCTGTCTTTGTCGCTACTGCTTCCATGGCGTCAGCTGCGGAGAAGGACGAAATGTTCATGGGAAACTTCTCGGGTGAGCATGGAGCGACCTCCCATCCCGCAGGCATGATCGACGCAACGCTTGATGCCAAGTCGCACGAACTGACCTACAGCATCCAGTGGTCCGGCCTGTCCGGCGCTGTAAACGCTGCCCATTTCCACGGTCCGGCCAACTTTGATCAGGATGCCGGTGTGGTCGCTCCTATAGACGGCCCTTACACCAGCCCGCTGAAAGGCAAGGTCAAACTCGACGCCAAACAGATTGAGGAACTTGAGGCCGGGAAAATTTATGTGAATCTACACACTGCCGAGCACCCCAACGGCGAAGCAAGAGCGCAACTGGTCAAAAACTGAGCATTCTTCGCCGGCTATAATCATGAAAGCCGGCTTGCAGGGATGAGTCTCACTTGAACTGGAGGAGGCCAGCAGACAGCGCGGTTATGCTGGCCCATCTGTGTGCGGGATTTTCACCAAACAATCAGTCCGGCAGGACAGCGGGGACTCGTGTCATGTTTGATGCTGTCATCATTGAAAAAAACGACGGACAACAAACCGCGTCTTTTCGGCAGGTTGCTCAGGACCAATTGCCTGCGGGTGACGTGCTGGTAATAGTCGAGTGGTCCACTCTGAACTACAAGGACGCCCTCGCCATCACCGGCAAGGGACCGATTGTGAAAAGCTGGCCGATGGTGCCGGGCGTGGATTTTTCCGGCACGGTCGTTGAATCCCGGTCATCCGATTTTCAACCCGGCGACAAGGTGCTGCTCAACGGCTGGGGAGTGGGCGAAAAACACTGGGGCGGCCTCGCCGGTCTGGCGCAGGTCAACGCTGAATGGCTGATAGCGCTTCCGACTGCGTTCTCCACCCGACAGGCCATGATTCTTGGCACAGCAGGCTATACGGCCATGCTTTGTGTCATGGCGCTGGAAAAGGCCGATGTTAGGCCCGCCGACGGACCGGTGCTGGTGACGGGTGCGTCCGGTGGTGTGGGCAGTATCGCCGTGATGCTGCTCTCTGAACTGGGCTATGCGACGGTCGCTGTCACGGGACGCATGGCGGAAAAAGACTATCTCGAAAGTCTTGGCGCCAGTCGTGTAATCGGGCGTGACCTGTTTACACAGAAGACGCGTCCTCTGGAAAAAGCCGAATGGGCCGGTGCGATTGATGTCGTTGGCGGACAGGTGCTGGCGTCGGTCTGCGCCGCCATCCGTCAGCGCGGTGCCGTAGCCGCGTGCGGTCTTGCCGGCAGCATGGATCTGCCTTTGACCGTTGCGCCCTTTATCCTGCGTGGGGTGAGCCTGCTCGGAATCGACAGTGCGCTCTGTCCCCGTGAACAGCGGATCAGGGCATGGGATCGGCTTGCCGGTTTGATCGATGTGACGCGTCTGGAGGATGTGGTCAGTGAATATCCGCTCTCGCAGGCCATCGAGGCGGCACATGCGTTGATGGATGGCAAAACACGAGGGCGGATCCTGATTAACGTCGCGGGGTAGGGTGTTAGTGAGACCAGTCCCCGCCTGAAGATGTTTAAGGAAATCGCGTTTGTATATCAGCCGATAATGGCGATTCCTGTTATTTCCACTTTCCAGCTCGGGTCCGCCAGCTTTGCTTCGACCGTGGCGCGGGCAGGTTTATTGTCACGATCCAGCCAGGCGTCCCATGCGCGGTTCATGGCCGCCATATCATTGATGTCGGCAAGGAAGATCTGCACGGACAGAAGGTTGCTCTTGCTGGTGCCCGCCTCAGCCAGAAGTGCGTCGATCTGACGCAGAATATCGGCGGTCTGTCCTTCGGCGTCGAGGGTTGCATCATCGGCAACCTGTCCGGCGAGATAGACCATATTTCCGCAGACGGAAGCTCCACTAAGACGTTCTTCCGGTGCGAGGCGCTTGATGGTCATGAAATGTCCTTTTGCTGAGTGTTTTGTTTATCGAGCTTATGATGAGTTTTGCTGTCGTGAATAGTGCAAAATTTTCTAAAAAAGAAAAAATTTTATTTGAATAGTTTGAGGTTATTTTTCACTAAATAATATATTGAACGTAAAATTTTTCTTTTGGTGTTGGCTTTATGGCCTAGAATAAAGGTTTTATATTTGAACAGAAAATGCCGGAAAATTTGTTTAATATTTTATGTCTAAAACTGGCATGTAATGGTGACATGATGCATAATTTCTGAACAATGCTGCCATGCAGGAAAAACCTAGGCGCGTATTTTTCTGAGGTAATCAGGCGCTTCTTTTGATCTTTGTATCATGACGTTTCTTTCCGTTACATGTTTGCCATCCTCTTAACCCGAATGAGGATTACTTGATATCGTCATTCGCACAGGAGACGAACATGAAAAAGCTTCTACTTATTGCTGCTGCTCTGACCCTCAGCACGCCGCTGATCGCTCACGCTGAGAACAATGATCAGGGTGGATACAATCACCAGAACGGTGACGAGCGTCACGATGACCGCCATGATGATCGTCACGACGACCGTCATGATGACAACAACTCTGGTGACCAGAATGGTGGTGAAGGCCATCACAAGCATGAAGGCAAGCATCACAAGCACGACGGTAAGCACGGTGAAGAACACCGTGATGACAACAACAGCAGCAGCAACTAATCCCTGCTGATCTGTTGTTTGGCGGGACGGCTTTCATAGCCGTCCCGTTTTTTATGTAAGGTGACCAGTCATTTTCATCTGAACTGAGGATGATCGGCTTGTACGCACTATCCGGATAGTGTGCCGGCTTCGGAAGGCTTTTTCATCCGTAAGGATTATTTCCGGAATACGCGGGACAGTCCTTCCTGAAGAGATATCGGCGTTACACCAAGTTTCTCCTTCATGGGTGTAATATCGAAGTCTTTGTTTTCAGTCAGTCGACGGATTTCAGCGTCTTCAATCCGGGGAACACCAGGAAGTTTGCGCAGCACATATGCCGCTATTCTGATGCACCAGTCCGGAACGGAAATGATGCGTAATTTTCTCGATTGAGAAAACTGGGCGATCATACTGACAAATTGTCTGTATGTGACGGCTTCGGGACCAGCAATAACCAGAGTTTCCAGTTCTTTGATCGCGCCTGACACTATCAGAGGAATGGCGGCGATAACGCTGCGCGTGACGTCTCCTTGCTCAATGGGTTGCACGAGAAAACGTCCCCCGTCAGGTAAGGGAACGATAGGAAGTTTCTTTAAAAGAGCAGCCAGACGCTGGACATTGTTTTCACCCTGCGCACCGTAAATCATCGTCGGGTGCAAAAGCAGGGAGGATCTTCCATCTTCCCTGAGAGCGCGCTCCCCAGCTAGGACACCGTTGCCGTGAGCATCCGGCCAGCGTGTGAACTTTCTGGTACTGCCCAATGCCACAACAGGAACAGACGTGGCGGCAAGGATAGCGGGAAGATAGCGTGCATGCGCGGTATTGACGACAATATTGGCATCCTTCAGGGCCTCGGAAAGACGATCGGGGTCTGTAAGCTCCGCTTCCCTGACGGCTGAACAGTTCCGGTCGAGCTCTGGAGAAAGATTCTTCCTGTTCCTGACAACAGCAATTACTTTATAGCCTTCACTGAGAAGGCTGTGACACAGGACTGATCCTGACCGGCCACTCGCCCCGATAACGGCGATTGTCACTTCAGAAGCTGAAATCTGCATTTTATATCCAGTCAGTGTTGATGTCTGTGTCGCGGCGGGTGTTACGGCGCAGGCGCTATCAGAATGTCATCCAGTCGGGATGTGAGAGTCTGTGTGAAATCCGGCCGCAGATGCATCTGGTCTGCAAATTTCGGTGTGCCATCATTCATCAACGGAAAACAGGTTTCGGCTGATCCACAGATCACCTGTGTCAGATCCAGTGTAGAACTGCCGGTATCCTGAGCGATGCCCATCAGAAAAGCTGTCATTGCCGCGTGTTCAGCCTTCATGGAAGCAACAGGAATACCATGCTGCAAGGCGTCCTTGTCCAGACTCAAATGCGTAAAATGTCGTGTCACCATATGGGTAGGATCGAAATGGCTGTTGATGGGAGTTGGCATGATGAAAACGATCTTGCGTTTTCCATGTGCCGACAGGGTTCTTAGTCTTTCTTCCGCCTTGGTTTTTTTAGCAGGCCACTCTTGCGGCGGCTCGAAAACCCGTTCCCAGAGTGCGCCCATGACTATTGTATGCACGGACCACTTCGCCAGAATGCGATCCTGAACCTCAGACATCGCATTGCAATAGGTAAAACCTTTTGCCGGCTTTTCGACAGGCAGAGGAGCGCAACTCGGTCCTGATATGAAAATGACCGTCTGTTTCAGGCGATCTTGCGAAAACAGGGCATCCACACGCGGTCCCCACTGGAACAAAAGGCTGTCGCCTGTGAACAGGATGGCGTTTGCAGGATCGGAGCCGATGATGCCGACCGTTAGCCCCTGTATATGCTCGACATGCATATGCGGTGTAATCGGAAAAATACCGTCCTGTTCAGCAAGGTTAATTTTTTCAAGATTGATTCCGGGCGTATCGCTGCCCAGTGCCGTGCTGTGTCCGGGCCATGCCCGCAGGGTCAGTCCCAATGCGGCAGTGACCGTCAATGCGGAAAGAAGACCGAAAAAAGTGCGTCGTTCGGGTGTTTTCCACCTTAGAGGTGACTCGACGAAACGTGTGGTCAGGGCAGCAAGTATCAGGGATAGCGTGATGATCGCATATCCCGTACTTCTGTGTGTGTGACTGACGCCATGAACAAGATGCTCATACGCGATGAGTGGCCAATGCCAGAGATAGAGCGGATAGCTGATGGACCCCAGCCATCTTGCCGGAGTGGAGGCCAGTATATAGCGCGCCAGCCATGTTTCAGGACCTGCCGCGATCAGCAGAGCAGCCCCTAATACTGGAAAAAATGCAGTAGGAGAGGGGAAAAACCAGTCCTGCCTGATCTGGAATACGGCAACCACAAGACAGAATAATCCTGCCCCGCTCAATGCCGTACGCCAGCGGGGAGATAGTCTTTCGAGCCCTCGTCCTCCGAGAACGAGACCCGCTCCCGCCATGAACTCCCATATACGGGAAAATGGCAGATAGAAATCTGCCGCTGGAGCGAAAAACGCGCAGGCCAGCCCTATAGAGAAAGAGACCAGTCCCGTGACAAGAGTCACTTTGGCCAGAGAAAATGCTTTGCTGCGAGAGAAGGCAATAAGGGCAGGCCAGAAGAGATAGAACTGTTCTTCAACACCGAGGGACCAGAGATGCAGCAAAGGCTGGAGACTGGCCGCACGGTCGAAATACCCTTGTGTCTGCCATGAAAAAACATTGGACAGAAAGGTCGCGCCAGCAAAACAGGCCATGCCGAGCGCACTGATTTCATTGGGTAGCAAAAACAACAGTCCGGCACCGACTGTAGCCAGCAGCACGCAGAGAAGTGCGGGAGCGAGACGACGTACACGTCGGGTATAGAATGAAACAAAACTGATTTCACGACGACTGATCTGACGTGTGATCAGAAATCCGGAGATAACGAAAAATACGTCCACACCGCAGAAGCCACCGGGCAGCCAGCGGGGAAAGACATGGTACACCACCACCGCGATGACCGCGAAAGCACGCAGGCCATCGATATCCCCGCGATAGGGGAGTGGATTGATTTTGTTCTCTGATGGCGAACCGACACTCATTCAGAGGTTACTAGCCTATGACGCGTGGCCAGTTAAGCCGGTGGACATCTGGGTATGAGTGTTCGTTAGGATCAGGACTCATTCTTTGAGATAGAAGATAAGGGTTGCTGCGATGTGGATTGCAGGCATGAATGTATGAGCGCAGCGATCGTATCTGGTCGCAACACGCCGCCAGTCTTTGAGTTTTGCGAACATGTTTTCGATCAGATGGCGCTTTGACCGGCCAACCTGTTCTGTCAGCGCGACAGAGATCCGGCGCAAGGCACCCAAGCGTCCCCCGGATGAAACGGTTGTATAAAGTTTTATGCGGACCATACGCTTTCGGGGTGTCTTTCCACTGAAGCCCATTACGGATCGTGTAAACGATCCCGCTCAGAACACGGTGCATCCACGCGCAGCACTCCGTGTGACAAAGGGAAAAACGGCTCAATCCGCTCCATCTGGATCTCAGACAGCAAAACACGTCACTCACAGCTACACCTCCATCGGTTAGCCTGTGAATCACAACACACTGCTCTAACGTTGCCTTTAAATAATAAGAATTTAATAAAAAACTATTCAATAAAACCAACCAAACAACAAAAAGTATCAATCTTATTTATTTAAATAATACATTTAAAATACATATTATGTGTTTAATATGACACAATATTTCATAATTTATCTGCCGGCATGGAATCTCCAGATTGTTTGCCTTAATTTCCTTAACAAAAGTTAACGGAGTGTATCTTTTGTTATTGAGCATCAGAACCCTTTTGACACTGTCGGTTTTATCTATGGCGGTTGGTGTTGGTCCTGCGCTGGCGGCGGCGGGCAAGGCTGGGGCACCTGTGACCTCACAGCCGCAGGCTTCTCCGACGACGCTGACGGGCACGTCGGGTCCGTGGAACTATCGCTGCGTGTTTCCGGGCGCGAGCGTGACGACTTCGCCGGTGCTGTGCGTGATGGAGCAGGCGCTCGCGATGCAGGACGCCCAGAAGAAGACCGTTCCTCTGGGGGCCGTGATCTTTGCGCGTGCACAGGTGGACAACAAGACTCCACTTTCCAGCCGTCCATGGCGTCTGACGGTTGAGACCCCGCTGGGTCTGTCGCTGAAAACCCAGCCGCGTGTGGCGGCCGACAAGGGCGCGCCGCTGACGCTTGCTTGGCAGAGCTGCGTGTCGACCGGCTGTCTGGCGTCAGCGGATCTGACGGATGATCAGGTTAAATACCTGCGCCACGCGAAACAGGGTCATATCATGGCGGACAAGCTGGCTGGCGGCGTGCTGACCATCAACTTTGACCTGCTGGGCGCCGATGACGGACTAAAGGCGCTGGACGGCTGGATTTCTCCGGGCGCGTCTCACTGATCCTTTCAGTCCTGTTCTGTCGTTTTTCTGTCTGATTACCGGTGTCCTGTATGCGTCCTGTCCCGTTCGGCCGCCCTGTTCTGGGCGGCCTGCTGTTGTCCGGCCTGTTCTCGCTCCACTCCGCGCTGGCCGCTCCGGCCGGAGCGGAGCCCCCGGCGGGCGGCTTCGGCAACATGCCGCTTCCGGCAGGACCGGGCTCGGCGCAGGATCAGTTCCAGCGGTATCAGCAGCGGCAGCAGGATCTGAACATGCTGCCGCCACCGGATAACAGCACACAGATCCTGAACGAGCCGAAGGAGAGCACGCCCTCGACCCACTGTGTGGAGGTCAAGTCGATCTCCATCGAGGGCGCGGACCATCTTTCTCCCGGCGACCGGCACACGATCATCCAGCGCTATGCCGGGCGTTGCCTGACGACTGGCGATCTCAATCATGCGCTGGACGATGTGAACGGCAGTTATCTGGCGCAGGGCAATGTAACGTCGCGGGCCTATCTTCCCGAACAGTCCCTCTCCAGCGGCCATCTGCGGATTGTCGTCATTGAAGGCAAGATCGCGGGTTTTCTCTTCGAGGGCATTGAGCCGCGCCTGCATGAGGTCGCCGCCTTTCCCGGCATGCGGGACCATATCCTGAACCTGCGGGATCTGGAGCAGGGGCTCGACCAGATGAACCGCCTGCCCAGCTGGTCGGCGCGCATGAAGATCGCGCCCGGCAAAAATCCCGGCGAGACGCAGGTGCGTATTCTCCAGCCTGCGCCGGGGATCTTTCACGGACAGATCTGGGCCGATAACAACGGGCAGCCGGAAACGGGCCGTGAAACCGGTCACGCCATGCTGCGCGCCGACGATGCGCTGGGCCTGCTGGACATGTGGTCGGTTGAATATGACCATTCGCTGGTGGGGGACGCCGGTCGACGAAACACGCAGTATATTTCAGCCAATGGTTCCATTCCGTTTGGCAAGTGGACCGTGTTCGGCGGGTGGTGGATGTCGAACGACGTCTATCATCTCCAGAGTATGGGCGAGGATTACCGCTTTGCCGGCAAGCGCAAGGATTTCCGTTTCGGCGTCTCGCGCGAGGTGCTGCGCAATCAGATCGGTGTCACAACCCTTCAGGCTTTTTACGAACTGAAATCCTTTTCCTCGACGCTCGATCGCACGCGTCTTGAAACCCAGAGCGCCCGTCAGGGCTCGGTCGTTGCGCAGGCCAGTGAGTCCCTCAAGGCCTGGGGCGGTATCTGGTATATCACCCTCGGCATGCGCTTTGGCGTGAGAGGTGTTGGCACACACTCCTATTTTACGGATCCCGGCGCGGCTGATCCGCATACGCAGTACGTCAAGCCGACCCTCGATATCGACGGCTACAAGCCGCTGCCGTTCAGCCTGCTGTGGCACACCTCGATTCATGGTGAATACAGCACGGAAAATCAGTTCACGAGCCAGCAGCTCCAGCTTGGCGGTCCCTATACCGTGCGTGGCTTTCTCAGTCAGATGCTGGTGGGCAATGACGGTCTCTACATGCGCAATGACCTCTCCTATCCGCTGACCGGCGCAGGCATGAGCGATCATTGCGGGGCCTATCGCGGCTTCTGCCGACTGTTTGTTGAAGGCACTGAAGTTTACGGCATTCTGGATGTCGGCATGACCCGTGCGGGCTACCGCTCCAACACCCTGCCGCCCGCACTGAAGGGCGGCAACATCGCAGGCGCCGGCATCGGATTTCGCAAGACACGCGGACCGATTTTCTGGATGGCGAACATAACCCACTCGATCGCGCGTGGGCCTCTTCCGCAAGAGGGCTGGATTGCGGGCTTTCAGGCGGGAGTACGTTTCTGATGAACTGGTTCAGGACACATCGTCGTCTGCTGGCTGGCGTCAGCTGGGTTTCAAGTCTGGCACTGGCCATAGCACCTGCCGTCGCCAGTGCTGAAGAGCCTGCCATCGTCATCGACAACCGCACGGAGCCCGCGGCTCCCGCGCCGACGCTCGACCGCACGCAAAACGGTGTCGAACAGCTCAACATCGCCACGCCGAACGGCGCGGGTCTGTCCCACAACATGTTCACGCAATACAACGTGGAACAGAAGGGGCTGATCCTCAACAACGCCACGCAGGCGACGCAGACGCAACTTGGCGGCTATATCTACGGAAACGCCAATCTGAACGGCCACTCCGCGCATGTCATCCTCAACGAGGTGACAGGCACGCAGGCCAGTCAGATGAACGGTTTCACCGAAGTCGCGGGCGCGAAAGCCAATGTGGTCATCGCCAACCCGAACGGTATCACCTGCAATGGTTGCGGATTCATCAATACCGACCGGGCGACGCTTTCCACGGGTCACCCGGAATTCAACGCCGCCGGTGGTCTGGCGGCCCTGACCGTAAGCGACGGGCTGATCGCCTTTGAGGGCAAGGGCGGCAACTTCACCGCCGTGCCGGTTCTCGACATCATCAGCCGTCGCGTCGCCCTGAACGCACAGGTCAACGCCCAGACAGCGAGCCTCGTCGTGGGGCGCAACCGGGTGGATTACAGCACCGGCAATGTCACGAAACTGGCGTCCGACGGCTCGAAGACACCCGAGTTCGCCATCGACAGTTCGGCCATGGGCGGCATGTACGCCAACCGCATCTCCATGCTGGTCAACGAGACCGGCGCTGGCGTGCGCGTCAACGGCGCGATGGCCGCCAATGCGGGCGACATGGCGCTGACCGCGGACGGTCGTCTGGTGCTCAACGGGTCGATGACAGCCACGGGCAACGTGACCGTGCAGACCAACGGCGTGACCAATACCGGCACGCTACAGGCGGGCGGCGTGGCCTCCATTGCATCCGCATCGGATGTGACCAACCAGGGCACGATCGGCGCGGGTAATCATCTGGGTGTTTCCGCCGATACGCTCAGCAACACCGGGGCCATGACGGCCGCGGGCAGCAGCGGCGTCGCCCTTGCCGTGACGCATGGGCTGTCCAATGCGGGCCAGATCAGCGCGACATCCGGCACGACCCTCGCCTCGGCCGGAACTGTTTCCAATGCCCGAGGCGCTATCCTTGTCGGACAGGCGGGCATGGCGCTGACGACGGCCGGGAACCTGATCAATGCGGGTGAAATCGGCACGGTGGCCGGTCCGCTGACCATCCGGGCGCAGTCGATCGCCAACACTGCCGGACAGATCCTCTCACAGAACCGCGACATCGCGCTGGAGACCGGCAGCCTGTCCAATACGGGCGCGGGGCAGATCCAGGCGGGCGCCAGCCTGACGGCGCAGGTCACGTCCTACACGGCGGACGCAGGTTCAACCCTGCAGGCCGGAGACTCTCTGGCCATGGCGGTCACGGGCGGAGCCATCAGCAATGACGGTCGTCTGGCCGCAGGCAGCGCCCTGTCCCTCAGCGCCGATCAGGGCGTCACCAACGGCGGCAATGGCGTCATCGCCGCCGATAACGGCATGGTGGCCATCACCACTGGCACGGCGGGTCTGGGCAACGCCGGGCAGATCGGCACCGCCACGTCCGGCGATGTGGCGATTGCCGGTGGCGCGCTGGTCAATAGCGGCACGCTGGCGGCTGCGGGTGACGCCATTCTGACGACAGGCGCGCTCACCAACAGCGGCAGTCTGACGGCGGCAGGCACGTCCGGACTGGTGCTCTCGGTCAGTGACCTCTCCAACACCGGCAGCATCGGTGCGACTGCCGGAACGCTGGCCGTCACGGCTACGGATGGCCTGACCAATAGCGGCACGCTCTATGGTGCTGCGGCTGACAGTGTGACGACATCCGGCGCGCTGGACAATCAGAACGGCCAGATCGGCGCGGGCACGTCCAGTCTGACGGTGCAGGCTGCGACGCTTGCGAACGATTCCGGAAAGATTATCTCGACCTCAGGACCCGTCACGATCCAGGCCGGGACCATCGGCAACCGGAATGGCGCGATTCAGGGGCAGGGCGACGTCGCGATCGCCACCCCGACGCTCGATAACCGTAATGGCGGGCTGATCCAGTCCACGGGTGCGGGCCTCTATCTGGCCAATGGCGACCAGCCGATGACCACCCTCTACAATCAGGGCGGCTCGCTGGGCGCGTCGGGCACGCTGTCGGTGAACGCCAGCACTTATGAAACCGACAGCAAAAGCGCCCTTGTCAGCACTGGCGTTCTGACCCTGAGCATGGCCGGGGCGCTGAGCAACAGCGGGCAGCTTGTCGGGCAGAAAGGCTTCAACCTCACGGTCGGCAGCTTTACCAATGAGGCCAGCGGCATTCTCGCCGCCGTCACCGGCAATGGCAGTCTGACCACGACCGGCACGGGTCAGCTCGTCAACGCGGGCACCATCGAAACCCTGCAGGCTGGCTCAACCCTTGAGGTCCGCACAGCATCAGGCGGTCTCTCCAATACGGGCGCGATCCTCGGCAGCGGGACGGCCACCATCGTCTCCACCGGCTCGGTGACCAACAGCGGCAAGATCAGCGCGCTGGGCGGGGCATTGACCCTGCAGGCGACCGGTCTCACCAACACGGACACGCTGGCGGCCAAGGGGCTGCTGACCGCGCTGGTCAGTGGTGACCTGACCAACAGCGGCACGCTCTATGGGGCGACGGGTGGCGACATCAGCGCCACCGGCACTCTCGCCAACAATGGGGCCACCGCGCAGATCGCCGCTGACGGGGCGCTGTCGCTCAAGGCGGGTACGCTCACCAACAGCAATGGCCAGATCCTGGCCAGTCAGGATGGCCTGACCGTCGCCGCCAACAGTCTCACCAACAGCGGTGGGCTGCTGCAGGGTGACACCACCACCAGCATCAGGGCTGACACGCTCGCCAATACGGCTGGCGGTGCGATCCTCTCGAAGTCCGGCGCGCTGACGGTCGGTGGACAGAGTGCGACAGCGGCGCAGTCTGTTTCCAATCTTACCGGCACGTTGCAGGCCGCGACGGATCTTTCCGTCACGGCGAACGCTATCGATAATTCCGGCGGCACATTCAACGCCCAGACTGGTGCGCTGACCGCCTCGTCCGGCACCGGCCTGTTCCGCAATGACGATGGCATTATGCAGTCGGCGACGGGCATGACGCTCTCGGGTGACAGCTTTACCGGCAACATGGGCTCCATCGTCAACGCTGGAACCACCCTCGGGATGAACTTCGGATCATCGCTGGACACGGCGGGCCATATCGTCGCGACGCAAGACCTGTCCGTGCAGACGGGCGCACTGACCACCCATGCGGGCACAACACCCGCCACTGTGGCGGTCGTGGCCAGCACGGGCGGTAACCTGACGGTCAAAGCCGGCACGATCAACAATGCCGGTGTTCTGGAAACAACGGACGCCAACGGCACGCTGACGGTTCAGGGCGCTGATCTGACCAACAGCGGCACGCTGACCACCGCCTCCACCCTGAGTGTGGCGGAGACGGGGCAGCTGGTCTCGTCCGGCAACCTGATTTCCAGCAAGGGGCAGGCCACTCTCACCGCGGGCAGCCTGACCAACAGCGGATTTGCGGGCGCTGCTCAGGCGCTGGACGTCACGGCGTCACAGGCCTTGACCAACAGTGGCACACTCTACGCCGGCACGACCCTGACCGCGACCGGAACGGGCAGTTTTGACAATGCGGGCGGCCAGATCGGCACCGGACGGGGGGCGCTCACCCTTGCCAGCAACGGGGCCTTCAGCAACGAGAACGGCCAGATCATCGCCGCTGGCGGACCGCTGGTCCTCACGGCCGGGCGTATCGCCGGGAGCGCGGGCAGCCTGCTCCAGTCCTCCGACGCCATCACGCTGACAGCCGGGCAGATCAGCAACGACAACAGCACCATTCTGGCCCGGAGCGGTGACATCACTCTGGCGGGCGCTGGCAACAGCGCCACCGCCCTGAGCAACGTCAACGGCGGCGTCATTCAGGCGTCCGGGGCAATTTCTGCGACTTTCAGCGCGCTGGATAATTCCGGCGGCGCCGTCTCCGCGCTGGGGGGCGACCTGTCCCTGAACGGCGCATCCGGCAGCAGCGTGACCAATGCTGGCGGAACGCTTGAGACGGCGAACAATCTGACACTGACCGCAGGTTCCTATAGCGGGGCTGGCGCGTCCCGTCTGACCGCCGGGCAGGCCATGACACTGAGCCTGTCCGGCAGCATGGAGAACGGCGGCAACATTGCGGCGGTCCATAATGTGTCCGTCACAGCCGCGTCCCTTACGAATGACGCCAATGCGGTTCTGGCCAGCACGTCCGGCAATCTGGCGCTGGCGATTGGCGGTGACGCCGGGCTGGTCAACGCAGGCACGATCCAGACCAGCGGCGTGGGCAACACGCTCACCTTGAATGCCTCGTCGATCGACAATCAGGCGACGGGCGCCATTCTCTCCAACGGCGCGCAGAGCCTCGTGGCAGGCAGCCGCACCCGCTCCCTCACCGCGGGGACTTTCTCCAACGAGGGTCAGGTTATCGCCTACGGCAACAGCCTGACCGCGACAGCCACCGCGCTGAACAACAGCGGCACGCTGGAAGCCGGAACGAACACGTTCCTGAGCACCACAGGTGATCTCGCCAATACGGGTCTGATCTATGCCGCTGGCGGCACGGCTCTCAGCGGCGCGAATGTGCGGAATGCGGGCGGCCAGATCGGCGCAGGTAGCGGTTCTCTGACCATCGGCACCGGCCGCTCGACAATACGAATAACGGCCGGATTGTCGCAACCTCCGGCACGATGGGCCTGAATGCGGGCACGCTCGACAACGCTGGTGGCCTGATCGACAGCGCGGGCGATCTGAACATCCTGACAGGATCGCTCGACAACAGCTCAGGAAAAATCCTGTCAGACAATGGCAGTCTGCTGATCGCTGCCTCGGCTGATGATGCGGCGCTCGCCTCGATCAACAACAGCGCTGGCCTGCTGCAGGCCGGGCGCGACCAGACGCTGCGGACCGCGACGCTCACCAACGGCAACGGTCAGATCATCACCGTCAGCGGAGACCTGACCCTGACGGGCGGCCCCGGCATGACGGCGCTCCAGTCCGTCGATGACACGAACGGTGTGCTGCAGTCCGGGCAGGATCTGACGCTCGCCACCAACAGCCTGACAGGGGCTTCCGGCCTCTCCGCCACCCGCGATCTCAGTTTCAGCACGGCGCAGTCCGTCTCGGGCGCGATGATGTTCTCGGCCGGACGCAACGCGACGCTTGCGATCGGTGGTGACTACAACATTGCTGCGGGCAGTGGCGTGATCGCAGGCGGGGATGCGACCGTGTCCGCCGCCTCCGTCACCAATGCCGGAGCCATGATGGCGGGCGGCACGCTGTCCGTCTCGACACCGGGAGCCATCTATAACACCGGCCTGATTGACGGCACGGGCGGCGTCAGTCTGGCGCTGGACGGCGCGCTGACCAATCTCGAGGCCGCCATTCTGTCGGACAACGGCAGCATCAGCATCGGTGGAAAAAGCGGTGTCTACGCCGGTGACGTGATCAACCGCTCCGCTGAAATCCTCGCCGGGAGCGCTGGGGGCAATGTCACGATCCATGCCGCCTCACTCACCAACGATATCGACGGAGGGGTCTCCCAGAGCAATACGAGCCAGATGGTATATGATCACACCTATACGCTCGCCAAGGATCAGCTCGCCAATCCGCCAGCGCTGAATCCGAATTGGAAAGATGCTTACGGTAACAACATCTATGACGAAGTAAAACAATACTACAAAGATGTCATGCGCATCTATGTGCCGGAGCTGTTCTATTCAGCCGACGGCAAGCCGGGTCAGGGTTATTATCTCGTCGTTATGAACCACGCCAAAAGCAGCTCTTATGTAGAGGTGCAGGGTGTTGAGACAGGAACGGCAACAGCCAGCAACGCGGCAGCACTGATTGATGCTGGTGGCACGCTTTCCGTCGATACGACTGGCGCAATCAAAAACGATGCAAGTCATCTCGCTGCCGGTGGCGATATCAATCTGACCGGGGCCAGCCTGTCCAATACCGGATATGACAGTAGCATCACCTGGACAATCATCGCCGATACAAAGCTGGCAAAACGCTGGGTGCCCCCCGGCGACAAGAACGCTGTTCTGGATCCGGACCCAGCAGCAGTCTCTGAAGCAACCATGCCGTCCTTCATGCCCAACGGACACGTTGTGCGGCTGTGGGGCACATCCGTCGTGCCGCAGCTTAATGCAACCATCGTTGCAGGCGGCAACCTGAACGGCTCGTTCACGGGACAGGTCAACAATACGACCGTCATAGAGCATGCCAGCAGCACGCAGTTGGCTGCCAATGATCAGTATACGGGCACCACGCCGGGCGGCATCAGCGGTTCGACCGGAAATGTTACCCCCGGCACAGGCGGAAGCGTCTCCCCCTCAGGCTCGCAGACCAGCTTCGCAGACGCTTCAACGGCAGTCGCAGGCGGCATGACGGGTTCCGCTGCCGTCAACGGAGACGCCGTCAACAACGGTGGAACAGGCACGGCAACGCAGGGTGCGAACAATGCCGCGTCTGGAGCATCCACTCTTCCCAGCTATGGGGGCGTGCTCGCGCCTGCCGGTCATGAGAATGGCGAGGATGCAGCGCAGTCGCTGGTTCTTCCGGGCTTCGCCTCGACCAGCACGCCGACCATCAGCCAGCTGATCGCCTCCGTTCCGGGTGGCAAGGCGCTGTATGTGCCGGACACCGCTCCCTCCGCAAACTATCTGATCGAGACCAACCCCGCCTATGCCAGCCTGACCGCCTTTAACGGCTCGGAATATCTGCTGGACCGTCTGGGTGACGACTACAGAACCTATACATTCCTCGGCGATGCGACGTTCGATCAGCAGTATGTCCAGCAGCAGATCATCGGGGCGACTGGCCAGACCTTCCTCGGCGGCACTTACAATACCGCTGCAACACAGATGCAGGCCCTGCTCGATGACGCCGCAAACCAGAGCGCGGCGCTGGGCCTGACGCTGGGCTCGGCCCTGACGGACGCCCAGAAAGCCGAGCTGACCTCGGATATCGTCTGGTATGTGGACAAGGTCGTGGACGGCAAGACCGTGCTGGTGCCGGAACTCTACCTCGCACCCGGACATGAGGCGCTGACGGGCACCACGATTTCGGCGACGAACGTGTCGGTCCAGGCAGGCAGCCTGACCAACAGCGGCACCATCAACGCCAAAAACGCGCTGAGCCTGACTACGACAAACGGCGATCTGACCAATACCGGCACGCTCTCGGGCGGCACGGTGTCGCTGGTGGCGCAGAACGGTTCGGTCGTGAACAGTGACACGCTGGATACCTATCTGGTGCAGGGTGGAACCCAGCAGATACTGGCTTCCACTGGCGCAATCACCGCAACCGGTTCGGCGACGATCGTGGCGGCGAAGGACATCACCTTCAACGGCGGCACGCTGACTTCAGGCGGAGATCTGAACCTGCTGGCGGGTAGCGGGCTGACTCTGGGCACGACAGAACTGACGCAGGCCGCAGCAGTCTCCTCGAAACATCTGAGCACCAGCGGCAGCGCCGACATCAATTACGGCACCACAGTATCGGTCGGTGGAAACGCCACGCTCGCAGCATTGGGTGGCGACCTGAAAACGGCGGCGCTGACACTCACGGCCAATGGCGACGTCTCACTGTCGGCTGCGAAAAAACTGGATCTCGGTTCGGCGACCGACAGCGTCTCGAACAGCGTTTCCGGCAGCAAAAGTGGCTTCATGACGCACAGCCACTTTTCAAACAGTCTGAGCACCACAACGGAGAACGGTTCTTCCGTTGCCGCAGGCGGCAATCTGACGGCGACAAGCGGCAGCGACATGTCTGTCGCAGGCATGGCGGGCGCTGCTGGCGATGTGACGCTCCTGTCCGGCGGCGCCTTCACCGAGCGGGCGACGCAGAGCACGCTGGACGCGAGCGCCTCCCATCATGTGGCGGGCTTCCACATGAGCACGCAGGGCGCGAGCGGCACTGTCGGCTACGGCTCGCGGACGGACACGTCATCGGCGTCTGAAACACAGTGGACGCCGTCCGTCATCGCATCCACCGGCGGCAACACCACGATTGCCTCCAAAGGCGCGCTGACAGTTGACGGATCCGCTGTTTCGGCTGCGAAAGACCTCGCCCTGTCGGGATCGTCCGTGGCCTTCAAGGCGGAACAGAACAGCACGACACAAAACCAGTCTCACAAGTCGACCAGTATCGGAGTCACGGCCGGGGTCTCACCGGATTCGATGGTTGGTGAGGCCATTGACGGCTCGCTTTCGGCGAGCAAATCGGGGAGCGGCACGCTGGCGGCTCTGGGCGGCATCCAGACTGGTATGACGGAAGGCATGTCCGCGCTTGGTGGGGCGATTGCCAACAATCTCGTCGGCGTTGGGGTTTCTGTCGGGTTCTCCACAAGTAAAAGTCATTCAACCGATGCGCAGACTACCGTGCAGGGCTCGACAGCAGATGCTGGCGGTACGTTGTCGGTTGTTGCTCGTGGCGATGATGCGATGGATGCGTCCAACGGCAATCTGAGCGCGGTTGCGGCGCAACTGGCTGGCAAGGATGTCGTTCTCGCGGCCTCGAAGGGGATTGACCTTTCCGCTGGATGGAACACCACACAGAGCGAGAGCAGAAGTCAGAGCCTTTCAGCGTCAGTCGGTGTCGAAGCCAGTGTGGGAATGACCGGCGCGGGCGTCAGCGTCACGGCGTCTGTTGGTGCCCAGAAGCAGCACACGACTTCTGACAGCGCGACGGCGGTGGACACGACGGTCTCGGCTACGAACGGCGTCACGGTTACAACCCCCGGTGCGCTTTCACTGAACGGAGCGGAAGTCTCCGGCCAACGCGTTGATGTTTCCGCCGGTTCGCTGAGCATCACGAGCCCGCAGAACACATCATCTTACAAAAGCGTTTCAGAAAGCGGCGGCCTGAGTGTTGCAATCCCTGTGTATGGGGCTGGTGGTTCTCTCGGGGGTTCAGCGAATGTCAGCGCCTCCACGATCACGGACCATTACGCCTCGACGGGCAGCGTGCTGTCGGGGCTGTATGCGGGGGCTGGCGGTCTCGGGGTTGATGTATCAGGCAATACGAGCCTGACGGCGGGCGTTCTGTCGAGCACGGCGGACGCGGGGCTGAACCATTTCAACACCGGCAGTCTGACGACAGCGTCCGAGCAGAATATCTCGAACTGGTCCGGGACCGGCACGTCCATTGGCGGCGGCGTCGCCGCATCGGGCGGAGAGGTCGGCGGTCTGGGCACGATCGGCGTGGGTTCCACCTCTTCGGACCGGACGAGCGAAAGTCAGTCCGCAATCGGCGGCAACATCGCTGTGAACGCCGGGAGCGTTTCCGGCGCTTACACGACGGATGTTGCTTCTGCGAACGGTCATCTTGCGAACGACTTCAGCGCTGCGAAGGTCAGCAACACGCTGCAGACGGAAATCGGTGCGGAGACGGCGGCGGAAAGTGCTGCCGAATTGGGCGTGCAGGCGGCGGATCGGTTCGGGTCGCAGGGCGAGGGGAAGCGCGACACGAGCGCCTCGTCGGACGGGAGTGTAGCGCACGAGGCCAATGAGGCCGTCCGTTCGGATGCTGCAAGCATTACTCCATCAGATAGCAGTCTGGATGCTGGCGGCACAGGCGCTGTTAGCGGCGATCAGTCTGTCAGTGGTGGTGGCGATTCCGACCATCCGGCAGGAACAGTTCCGCTGAATGCCGGGTCATCTCCGGGGGATAAAGACACCGCCTACACGTATAGCTACGGATATGGCGGCACGATCGAGAACGGACAGATTGTCTCGACGGCGAGCGTAACGGCGCATCGTGTTCACGTTCCGGGAACGGCGACGGACGCGGACGCGGTTGCGGGGGCGAGTCTGGGTGAGGCGGGCCTTACGGTGCTGACGATGGCGCCGGGCGTTGTTGGTGCGGGGGCTTCTGCTGGTCTTGCTGCTCTTCAATGGCAGCATGGCCAGACCGGTCAGGCTGTTTTCACGCTGGCTGCTGGATTGCCGAATGTTGTGGGTGTTGACGTTGCTGCAGCGGTGACGGGCGGCAAGGCTGTGCTGACGGCGTTGCGTGGCGAGCAGGAAGCGTCGGCTGCCATGCATATGACGGAAGGTGCTGACACTGTTGTCAATGCCGAGAGCAAAGCAGTAACTTCTGCCACGAGTGAGGAGGCCGGATCGAGCGGTGGACTGTGTTTTGTGCAGGGGACACCTGTTCTGACGCCGTCCGGTTATCGTCCCATTGAAACTCTCATGGTTGGCGATCTGGTCATCAGTCGCGATGAAACCCGGCAGATGAGTGTCGTGGAGCCTATTGCAAGGCTGTTTCACAATCATAACCGGCAGGTTCTTTCCGTTACTGTGGAAAGTGCGGGACAGAGTGAGGTTCTGGGCGTAACACCGGCCCATCCGTTTTACGTCAAAGGGCGGGGATGGATTCAGGCGGGTTCTCTTCATCCGGGCGACCCGCTTCTGACCGATGCTACCGGGGAAAAGAAAGCCGATGAATTACATGTCAGCGCGATAACGGTCCGCCCGGCTCGCGCTGATACATATAATTTTGAAGTCACGCAGACCCACACCTATTTCGTTGGAAACCTCAGGGCCTGGGTGCATAATAGCTGTGCTCAGAATCCGGAAAGAGCCCCCAATCTTACTCCTGAAGGTGCAGGAAGGTCCGGTGCTTTTAATCAGGCAAAGCGAGATGCGGGTATCCCTACCAGTCAGCAACCCGTAAAAATCATTCAAAATGTTGATCGACGAGGAAAACCGCAACCAGGCTCACAATATGTTTTTGAGACTCCATCTTCGGGAGGCGGTACACAGCAGGTTATTATCCGTGATGATGCTGCTGGACATATTTACCTAGATAACCCATCTCAAAATCGTGGGCCGCATTTTAATACTCCAGACAAGGGACATTATGATTACTAATATGGATTGGACAGATGGGTCGAAAGCTACCTTTCAGAAATGCTTCCCTGTTTCTGAAAGCTGGAAAGATGCTTCGGAAGAAGCAAGTGAATGGTTATACTTGCAATATGAAAAAAGAAAAAAATTGGAAGAGATGTATTTTTTTGTTTCGGACTCTGCGCCGCAACCCAATAATCGGATAACAAGATACTATGGCATTCAACGTCGCGAGTTTATTAAAAAATTACTTAAAAATAATTGCAAAATAATTTGCGAAGGGATTGCTGACAAAGGATCTTCTTTGTATTTTTGGGGAATACTTCTAGTTAACAGGGAGAGTTTGAGTGATATTATTTCTTATACAAGAACAGAAAGAAGTAGTTTTTTGTTTTTTTCAAAAAAAATATTGTACAAAGAGGAAATCAAAAATTTTATCAATAAAAGTATAAAAAATTCTCCAATAAGCATTGATACAAATAAAATTATTTACAAACTTTGTCGTTTAGGGGTCTTTCCTATTAGAGTGTGGGGCGTGCCCGGTGAATGGTTTTTGTGGATAGAAATTTATTGTAATAAGATATCAAGTTAAGTTATTTTATAAGACTTTGAAGAATTGTAATGTAACGGGAGCGTTTCCGGCACTTACATGACCTGGTATTGCTTCTGCGAACGGTCATCTTGTGAATGACTTCATTGCTGCGAAGGTCAGCAACACGTTGTAGACGGAAATCGGTGTGGAGACGGGGGCGGAAGTGCTGCTGTTGGCGGGGTTATGCCGGGCGAGAGCACGCTTGCGGGCATGGGCGTTGAAGTGGAAGCCGTTGCGACAGCGGGCGGAAAGATCGTGGCGGCGGCGCAGCATGGCGAGCAGGAAGCGTCGGCTGCCGTGCATATGACGAAGAGCACTGACACTGTTGTTAATGCCGAGAGTAAAGCGGCTGACTTTAAAGCGAGCGTGCCAGAGAGTAGCTCTGCCAGTCGTAATATGCCCGACGAAATATCAAAAATGGAAATACGAGTGCTGAAAACGAAGTTGCTGATGAAGTTAAAGTGCCCCGTTCTGTGGGGGCCGATATTTCAAGCGCTCCAGTGCATAATATACAAGAGTTTTTTAATACCTTGACGGGTGATACGTTTAAAAATGCATCAAGCAGGACATCAAAAGTTTATCAAGGTCAGCGCGTGTACAAAGCTGATAAAGATATTATCTTGCAGGATGGATCTAAAATTCGAAAAAATGACCAATTTTACTTTGATGGTTTGCATAAAGATCACTTAGAGGTCTTTGATAACAAAGGGCAGGCCAGAATTAAAGTTGACTTGGCGGGTAATAATTTAGGACTTTTACCAAGTGGCAGGAGATTACCGTAGATGAGTGGTTTCGAAAATGAATCTGTGAAGAATTTTATCGATAAGATGTATGAGTGGTCATCTGATGCGGATAGAAAATTTTTAGATAATATTACAAAAAACAATCGGAACGGGTATGTATCATGGAAAATACCATTGCCGTTTGATCTATTGGAAGATACTGCTGAGAATAAATCAATTAGGGGAATTTGTGTTGAAAGAATGATATGGAAATTATATATTTTATCAAAAAAAAAGAAAAAATTAAACATTGATTTTCCTTTTCTTCCATACTGTTTGATCACAGAGCCAAATTTTTTTGGATCTGAAGTGGGTGTGTTTTTTTCTAGAGAGAAAATGAATGAATTTCTATTTAGAAATGTAAATACAAAATTTTACAAAGAAGAAACAAGAAAAACGAAAGGAAATTTGTCTGAAAGATATAATGTAATAATTCCAGATTTTTTTTCATATGAGTATTTTTCTCATGATGTGGAAAATTTAGATGATGATATTGTATATCATGGTGGCTTTCATTTCTTGTCATATATATTGAAATAGATATTTTCGTGTAGAGTAAGGGCACCAGCACCCTGACGGCGCTGGATGCGATGCAGAGCACCTATCTGGCGGGTGACGGCATTGCGGAAGGACTGGCCGCTTCGAAAGCTGGCACGCTTCTGAGCACGAACGCCGCTGACCGGAGCTCAGGCAATCTCGAACTGGCTGGCGTTCAGGCAGGCGTTGGCTATGCGTCGAACAAAGAGTGGGCGACCCAGACGACCACAACCGTGCAGGGCTCGACAGCAAACGCTGGCGGTACGTTGTCGGTTGTTGCACGTGGCGATGATGCGACGGATACGTCGAACGGCAATCTGAGCGCGGTTGCGGCGCAACTGGCCGGCAAGGATGTCGTTCTCGCGGCCTCGAAAGGGATTGACCTTTCTGCGGGCTGGGACACGACGCACAGCGAGAGCAGGGACAGCTCGAAATCCGCGTTTGTCGGTGCGGAAGCGAGTATTGGCACCTCAGGCGTGGGCGTCAGTGTTACGGCGTCAGTCGGTCTCCAGAAGCAGCACATCACGTCTGACAGTGCGACGGCAGTGGACACGACGGTCTCGGCTGGGAGCGGCGTCACGGTTGCAACCCCCGGCGCGCTGTCGCTGAACGGGGCGGAAGTCTCAGGCCAGCGCGTTGATGTCTCCGCCGGTTCGCTGAGCATCACGAGCCCACAGAACACCTCGGACTACAAGAGCACGGCGACGCAGGCCGGAGCGTCGGTCTCGGTTCCCGTGTGGGGCGCGGGTGGTGACGCCGGTGGCGGCGCGAGCTACGCGCACCAGACGATCACGGACTACTACGCCTCGACGGGTAGCGTGCTGTCGGGTCTGTATGCGGGCGCGGGCGGTCTTGGTGTTGATGTCACTGGCAATACGAGCCTGACGGCGGGGAACACGATTGTCGCTGCGGTGACGGGCGGCAATATTGGTGTGGCAGCTGCGGGCACGGCTGCTGGTGGTCTCGCCTCTGCGGCAGCGCTTCCTGCGATTGTGGAGATGTCGCTTGAGAATACGGGTGGCGACGTCAAGGCTGCGACGGTGGAAGCGAACGCGCTTGCCAATCTTGTCGCTTCTGCGGGCGGTGCTCTGGGCGGGATTGCTGCGGGCGGTGGCTCAACCTCGGTGAATGCTTTGAACGGCGCGGGTTATGCGTCGTCGATTGCGCAATACAACATGAGCCATACGATGACGGGTGTTGTTTTTGCAGCGAAGACGGCGGGAGGAGCGCTTGTGCGGACCGGCAATCCGTATGCAGAGGTTGTTGGTAGTATCCTGCTTGGTAGCGCGGAAGCTTACACGCTGTATGATACGTTGGTCAGCAACGCGCCTGCTGACAAGGGAACGGCGGCTCATGCACGCCCTCAGCATCGCAATGGCTCCTTTCAGCAGAGATCAGAGCGGATGATACTGCCCGGAAGCCGTGTCCTGATCAGTGTGCTGACGCAAAGAGCGAGAGCAATGAAACCAAAGGCGAAGGCACCGTAGATCCGCGTGTCCGGAAAGCACGGAATGACGAGGAAAAGAGCGAGCATCAGGACGGAAGACAGCATGGCCAGCTGGGATATCCGGCGTTTTTTCGAAGGGGTGTCCAGTCGCAGACAGGAAATGGACGCCATCAGGTAAGCGAACAGGATGAGCGTGCCGGAAGCACCCAGCAGGATTGTGTAGACAGAAGACGGTGACCACGCCGCCATCAGGATGATAAGAATCTCAAGGCCAGCCGTCAGGGCCACGGCGGCTACCGGAACACCGAAACGGCTGGAGCGCGCCAGAGTGGGCGGGGCGCAGCCGAGGTCGGATAGCTCGCGCAGGACGCGGGAGACGACATATTTCGATGAGTTGAGACAGGACAGCACCGCCAGCAGCGTCATGATGATTGTCGCTATTTCGGCGAAAGGAATGTCCAGATACCGCATCACCAGAAGAAAAGGTGAATGTCCGGGCACAACTTCTGTCCACGGACGCAGACAGAGCACGACCAGCACTGAACCCAGATAAAATAACAGCACGAGAAAAGGGAGGCGTGTGACGATTTCCCGAATGTTTCGTTCAGGATTTTCACTCTCCACTGACGCCACGAAGGCGATTTCACAGCCCGTGAAGGTCTGGACGATCATCGGAATGACAGCGGGAACGGCCCACAGGCCACGTGGAAATATCCCGCCATGATCAAAGAGGTTGCTGTGCACACGTTCGAGCGCAGCGGGAGTTTCAAACATCCAGAAAGCACCAAGCCCGATGAACAGCATCAGCGTGCTCAGCTTGAGAAGGGAAAGAACCGCCTCGCTCTCTCCATACACACGGACTGGCAGGGCGTTCATCAATAGGGCGAAAGCCACCAGTCCGATAGAACCTGTCAAAGGCGGGATGGAAAACAGCTCGTCCAGAATCATGCCGCCTGCGACCGCCTGCGCTGCGCCGGTAACGATCCAGAGAAAAGCATAGCTCCAGCCGGTGACAAACCCGCTTCGCCACCCAAGTACCGAGGCAACATGCGTCACAAAGGAGCCACGTCCCTTATGCTGGATCGCCAGTTCGCCGAGAAGCAGCATGACCATCCAGACGATGGCTCCCGCGCCAAGGTAGGCCAGCAATACTGCTGGACCGGCGGCGGCGATGGTCGCGGAGGTGCCGACAAACAGACCTGCCCCGATCACGCCGCCCACGGAGATCATCGAAACGTGCCAGCGTGCCAGCTTTCGTGCTGACACAGGCGGCGTGACGGCGGAGGGGGTAACTGACGAAGATGGCATCATGAACGTATTGTATGTGTCGGACCGATGGGTTTGTCGCCCATGATTGTCACACGATGCATGATGCGCCGATGCGGACGGTAATCATCGACGGCATAATGCTGGGTAATCCGGTTATCCCAGAACGCGACATCGCCTTCCCGCCATGTCCAGCGGATCTGAAACTCAGGTCGTGCCAGATGACGGAACAGAAATGACAGAAGAGCAGCGCTCTCATCCTGCTCAATACCGCAGATTTCCGTCGTGAAACCTTCATTGACGAAGATGGCGCGCCGTCCTGTCTCAGGATGAATCCGGATCACGGGATGTTCCACGGGCAGATTGCGGTTGCGCACATCTGCCCAATGATTGCGTTCGTCAGCCGTTCGTCCGAAGCGGGACAGGGGGAAGGATCGGGTGAAATCGTGGAGTGCCGTCAATCCTTCCAGATGGACTTTCATCTGGGGGGAAAGGGCGTCGTAAGCCGCCGTGGCGCTTGCCCATAATGTATCGCCGCCGGTTTCCGGCAAATGGCGGGCTACCAGAATGGCTCCGAGAGGCGGCGTTTCGGAAAACGTTACATCCGTATGCCACAATGCGTTGTCTTTGAGATCGTTCTTGTCAGTATCAAGGACGATGGCTTCCGGCACGTCAGGAACCGTTGGGTAGACCGGGTGAACATGCAGCGAACCAAATGCCTTTGCGAAGTCACGGTGCTGATGTGGCGTCAGGGTCTGGTTGCGAAAGAAGATAACCTGATGACGGAGAAGCAGATCACGAATGGTGCGGATCGTGTCGGAGGAAAGTGATGTGTTCAGATCAACGTCCTGCACGATCGCACCGATATGTGGTGAGAGTGCGCGTGCTGACACGCGCGTTGTGTTGCTGTGCTGAGGGATATCTGAATAACTATATAGGTTAGTTAAATTGTCGTTCTTCTGGAAATTAAGCGATTTTAGTGAAACTTCGTTCACATCCTGAAAGCTTGAATGGGTCATAGCTAGGAATTCTCCAGATTGAATCAGCCCTCTTTCTCCTGTGATATCACGGATATTAGGCTGCCTGTCAAATTAATATAACTATTATATTTAGTTTAATTATTGTTGCAATAACAATATATTATCAGATTTTTTCATGCTGAAAGGCAGGGCAGCTTGCCTAAAAATATGATTTCACGAAAAAATATGGATTGAATATGTAGGGCATTCCTTATATTGCACGAATGTAATATGTTTATGTCAAATTAAACTATTTTATATAGTTTAATTTGACTCTGGTCAGGTGCGGCATGTCAATAAAAATTCCTTATTCGTCACTGGGACTCTGGATTGTTCCTTTTCTGGCCGCGTCACAGGCACACGCACTGCCACCTTCCATGGCTGGCAGTCATGCTGAGGGGGGGAAGCAGAAAAACAGCAAGATTATCCACCCGATTCAGGCTGGAAAAGGAGAGGATGTTGCCGTGCGTGCTCGTCATATCCTGCGCGCCACGCATGTTGAGCTTGGTAAGAAGGTCATGGAGCAGCAAGTTCCCGGTACAAACCCGTTGAAGGTGCTGGCGCAGCTGCCCGGGGTGCAGTTTCAGTCTGACGATCCGCAAGGTCTCGATACCTATTCAGTCCAGTTATATATGCACGGCTTCGTGCAGAATGAGATTGGTATGAGTCTGGACGGCATCCCGCTCGGTGAGCCGACCTTCCGAAATTACAATGGTCTCAATCCACTTCAGGCTATTTCAGCAGAGAATGTGGAGCGTCTGGATGTGACGCAAAGCGCCGGTGCTGAATCTACGCCAAGCACCAATAACCTCGGTGGCTCCATCAATTACATCTCGACGGATCCACGGGACAAGGCTGGTGGACAGGTTGCCCAGACCTTTGGCAGCAATGCGATGTACCACTCCTTCTTCCGGGTTGATTCGGGGAAACTCAATGACAGTGGAACAAAGTTTTTTGCTTCTTATATGCGTAACGACACAGACAAGTGGAAAGGCGGCGGCGACCAGTTCATGCAACAGGTCAATGCCAAGCTGGTGCAGCCGATCGGGACACAAAGTCAGGTCAGCGCATTTTTCGACTGGGACCAGCTCCAGATGGTCAACTATCAGGATTACAGCCCGAACTGGCTAAAAAATAATGGCTATAATCTCGATAATTTCTATGGCCTGCCCAATGCGTGGAGTAATGCCTATGCCGTATCGCAGGGAAACTATCCGTCCTCTTACAAGAATGTCGCAGATCCAAAAGACGCATCCTATTACGACAGCACGGCGACATCAGGCGACTATTTCGGTGGTGTGACGGCTGATCTGGCACTCACGGACCGTCTCCGCTGGAAAACGACAGCATATGGCCATGAGGAAACCGGTCATGGCACGTATGCCAACCCGTATGCCTGCACGGATGCCACGGAAAGCCCATGCCCTGAAGCAAACGATACCATTCGCCTCAATGGCGGACGGATTTTCGAGCAGGTCCGCAAGCCGTTTGTTGAACGCTTTGGCGGTGTATCTTCCCTCAGCTACAATATCGCCCATCACGCGCTGTCTGCCGGCGTCTGGTATGAGAACAATCATTATTCCACCGATGCCTATGCCTATCAGCAGCCCTTGCCGGGTGAAGGAGCACCACTCAATCCATTCGGTAGCTTCAACGGAGTGCCCCGACGCACTTTATGGGCGCAGCAATATAACACGAATACATTCACGGCTTTCGTACAGGATACGTGGCACCCGGTCAGATCATTGGCTGTGCATTTCGGCTTCAAATCAATACTGAATACCACGCGCGTGGGGGATGGCCAGAACTGGTCCCTGCGTTTTCCCACCATGGCGAGCAGCGAGAGTCTGACGACGGCCAAAGCCTTTCTCCCTCATATCAGCGCGGATTGGATTTTCCTGAAAAATCATCAAATTTTCTTCGATATATCTGAAAATGCACATGCCTATTCCCAGTCGGGATATAATTCCAGCAATGCGCCGATGGCCGTGTCGCAGGCAGCGTATGATGCTGTGAAGAGCACATTGCGCCCCGAAACCGCGTGGACATTTGCTGCGGGCTATCGATATGCCGATCGATTGGTTCAGGGAAGTCTCTATCTCTATCGGACAAATTTCAATAATCGTCTTCAGCAGATTTTATCAAATACTGGGTCAGGTTCTCTGCTTACCAACACAACAGCTACAGTCCAGAACGTCGGAAGTGCGACGATGAACGGCATCGACGGCGGAGTGACGATCACGCCGTTGCCTGGGCTCGCTCTGTTCAACAGCGTCAGTTACAACCACTCCGTTTACGGTCAGAATATCACCAGCGGTGGCACAACCTACAATACTAAAGGCCATCAGGTCGTCGCATACCCGAAGTTTATGTATAAAACGCGGCTTTCCTATGAATGGCACAATGTTCTGGCTTATGTTGACGCGCAATATTATAGCCGACGCAGTTTTGATTATGTCGGTGACTACAAGATCGCTCCTTACTGGATGAGTGACCTGGGTCTGTCTTACACGCTCCACGATGTCGGAGCCAGCGCAGGTAGAGGATTTTCCGTGCATCGACTGATCTTTTCTTTCAACATCTACAATCTTGCCAATACGCATTATGTCTCCACCATGGGACAGAATGGTTATACGATGGACAATACCGACGGAAACGCCTTCAATAACCAGTCTATCCTGCTGGGTGCTCCACGTCAGTTCTTCGGATCGATCAGAGCTGAATTTTAAAAATAATTAGATATCGGATAGTAATAACGTATCTAATTGAAAAATAGACTTTGGATATGTTGCGTGGAGGGTTCTAAAACTTTTTGGTTTTGATGCTGTCTCTATGATTCCATTATTCCGGCTCTGGTCGGAGAAATAGCGATATGAAACAATCCGGTTTCTTTGATGTTGAAGGGTGTTTGTCTCGCTTGAGTAGTCTTGGCGGTCAGCTTTAAGCCTTTTTTCTGGACCGTAGATTTTGAGGCATTTCGACCTGATCTGCACAAGGCTCTGGCCTATGCGGATGGAAGAAAAGGCGGTCGTCCGCCCTTTTATGCGGTTCTGATGTTCAAAATCCTGGTGATTCAGACGCTGAACAACCTCTCCGACGAACGGACGGAATACCGGATCAATAATCTCCTGTCTTTTGTGAGTTTCCCTGGTCTGGGCCTGTCAGATCGGGTGCCCGATGCCAAAACGATCTGGCTGTTTCGTGAACGTCTGACGCAGGGCAGTGCGATTGAAAGATTGCTTGAGTGCTTTAATGCCACACTGTGAAATGCTGGCTACCTGCCAATGTCAGGCAGATGTTGGACGCAACACTGGTGCCGGTACCAAAACAGCGCAATACCAGCGAGGAGAAGGCGGATCTCCGGGCGGGGCTGATCCCCGAAGAATGAAAAGATAGACCGGCAAAACTGTCGCACAAAGACAGAGATGCCCGATAGACACTAAAGTTCACTAAAGTGAAGCGGCAGGGTGATGGAACGACCCTGTCAACGGATATCGCTATTCCATTCTTTGGCTATAAATGGCATATTTCCACCGACCGGAAGTTCAGGTTGATCCGGAAATGGAAGACGACAGATGCCGCCGCCAGCGGTGGTGCGAGATTGAGAGAAGGGTTGCTCAATTGCAGCAACCGTACCTGATGTCTGGGCCGACACGGCCTATCGGTCAAAAGCCAATGAAGCTTTCATGGAAAAGCAGAGCTTTGTCGCAAAGGTCCACAGGAAAAAGCCGCATCTTAAGCCTATGCCCCAACACGCCCAGAGATCAAATGCCAGAAAATCCGTCGTCCGGTCCCGTGTCGAGCATGTCTTTGTTGATCAGAAATCACAGACAGGACTGTTTTGTCCGGATAGGGGGCATCACCCGTGCCACCATCAGGATCGGGTTGGCCAATGTCGTCTACAACATGCGCCGCTTTCTGTTTCTGGACCGGATCAGCGCCACTACGTAGAACGCGAGTCTATAATGCTCCGCGCGTCGCCCTAGACGCAGAGCGAAGGTCATTACTCAGAACCATCATTACATGTCCATTGAGCCCAAAATAAGGACATAGTCCCTTCAATCAACGGTTCTTCTATCTTTTCGGGTCATTGGGAAGAAAACTTCGAAGGAATCATAATTGTAAGAAACCCTTGAAGGTCGTCCTTTATTGTTTTTGGCTACGCAGAGGCAATCAGCAGAGCAGCAGGCTGGCGTAAGGCTGACAAGAGTAAAAATGAATAATCCTGAAAAGTTTGATGGGAAATCAGACAGGAATCAGAAAAGATCGATTGTAAAAATCGGAAACATTGAGCCGGGATGGAATGACACCGGCAGTTTGATAGAGATCGGCCACTTTCTGATGAATGGCAATGACTTCATCCGTGACGGAGGGCAGGGCTGTCATCACCATGCGTGAGGAAGACACACGGGCTATGTCCAGTGGTGTGCCGGTATCCCGGGAAAAAGCGACGGCGCGTTCTTCCAGATGGGTCGCGCCCCACGCAAGGGCCTTTCCAACGCGTGACATGAAATCCGTCAGTTCAGATCGTTTTTTGATAATGGCGGCCTCGCTGGCGATACCACACTCGACTTCATCAACCAGACCGTGGGCCGTCAGCAGAATACGGGCATGATCTTCAAGTTCAGCCGTTGCGGCATAGGGATCCCAGATTGCCCATGCATCCACTGACCCACTGGAAAGCGCCATTCTTGCATTCGCAGCAGCTAGGGGCGCTTGCGCAATCTGACCCACATCAAGACCTTCCTGTCGTAGGGCTGCGAGGACCAGAAGATGGCCCGGTGAGCCTTTGACAAATGCGACACGGCGACCGATCAGATCCCGCATGGTGCGGGCCTTGCTGTTTCTGGGCACCAGCAGGGCGTTGGATTTTCCATCCACATGCCATGCCGAAATTGCCTTGAGCGGGCTGCCTGCCGCAAAAGTGAATGTCGCTGTTGCATCACCCACATAACCAAAATCAAGCGCGCCTGACGCAATGGCGGAGATCAAGGGGGCACCCACGGGGAAGGATGCCCACTGGATACGATACGGTAACTGCTCAAGCTGTCCGGCAGCCCTTAGAAGAGAACGTACACCTCCCTTCTGATCACCGACGAACAGTGTGGGCCCGACGCTCCCATCTACGGGTCCAGACAATCCGTGTGCTGCCTGTAGGGGCAATGGCAGCAATGAGAGAAAAGATGCTCCGAGTAATGTACGGCGGGGGAAAAAAGTCTTCATACTGACGGTCCCTCTCAAAAAGCTGCGTAGATTGCTTCAGATTTTCTTTTCAGGTTTCTTGTCATCGGATTGCTGAAGTGCATAGCGTGCAGAAGAAATCATCACCCCCTCTCGCAAAAGACCTCCCAGTTGCCAGAAGTTTTTCAGAGGTTCTTCTTTATGACCATCCCAGCCATAATCTCTGCGAATATTTCCCATAGGATCATTTTGCAACTCTGAACGAGGAACTACTACGGCAACGTAAATGGCATCTTCCGGACAATACAGTTCACACAGAAAACAGGTCTGACACTGATCCGGTCGTGCGATTGCTGGGGGTTGATCGTTCTTCGCTAGGTCGAGAACATGATCAGGACAGACTGCGACACATGTGTTGCAATTGTTGCAACGCTCAGAAAGAATTTCTGTAATCACGATACAACCTCTGCAACGCGGGGTTTTTCCAGATAGGACGTGATCTTGTCCAGACCTCCCGTGATGATGTGGCTCTGATATTCAGGGCTTTGTTGAGAATAGTCTTCCCTTACATGCATGCCACGGCTCTCTTTTCGAACCAGTGCGGAGGCATTGCACCATCTTGCCGTTGCGACCATGGCGGCAGTCTCTCTTGCTGAAACAGCATCCAGATTCCTGCCTTGCAGATTATTCCGTATTTCAGACCACGCTGCATCCAGCAGGGAAGCCGAAGAGCTCAGTTTGGTTTCATTTCGCCAGAGCGCCTTGTCCAGATCGAGTATTTCGTTTTGTGCGGTCTGTATTGCGGCTTTATTATCAACAGTTTTTATGGTATCGGATGGACGCAATCCCGGACCTCCAAGAGGGTTCAGTTTTTCGCTCTGATTGAGTGCCTTGCGGCGTTTTTTTGCTTCCCGAGCGGCTCCCGTCCCTGAAAGCACGCCCGAAGAGAGTGCCCATGCGGCGTTCTGAGCTCCACCGCCGCTCGTAGCTCCGGCGATATGTTCCCGTGTTGCGGCATCACCCGCTGCGAACAGTCCAGGTACGGCCGTGGCACACACGTCATCGATAATCCTGAGACCACCGATTCCCCGGATTGTACCCTCTCCGAACAGTTTGACTTCAAACCGATCCTGAAACATGTCGAGACCACGTCGCTCAAAAGCTGCAACGGTTGCCGGCTGGATCTCCCTGATAACAGCGGGTAGTCCTACCGGTGCTTCGTGAAGATCGGCATAAACCGGGCCAGTTCGAAAGGCATCGGCCAATTTGCAGAGATACTCGCGAGGCTTGTCCCACCCGGGTATGGACAGGAGCTGTCCTTCTGCGTTGAAGTATCGTGCTCCCGTATAAGGCAGCGTGCGTGTGCTCAGCCAGGCAGGAGAAATGGAATAGGAAACACAGAATTCCATTCCAGAAAGTTCTGCACCAGCCTCCACGCCCATGAGGTAGCCGTCCCCTGTGTTGTTATAACTCCCCAGCAAGCCAGACCGAAAGGCGCAGCCACCTGTCGCCAGTATGACGGCACCCGTCCGGGCATTCCAGGGTCTGTCATTCAACCGGTCGTAACCTGCCGCGCCACCGATGGAGCCATCCTGCCGTGCCAGAAGTTCCAGAACAGGATGTTGATCCAGAATGATGACACCAAGTTTTGTTGCGTATTGCCGCAAGGCGCGAAGATATTCAGGGCCACGCAGGCCCGAGCGAAACGTGCCGTTTTTGCCGTCGCCTGAGAAAGGATACCATGGGGCTATTTCAGGAATGGACTGCCATGTTATGTCAATGATGCGTTCCATCCACACCGGGTCCGCTAGTCCAAAAGTGCTCTCCAGTCGGCGTTCTACTGCCGCCTTTCGTAATCCTGGTTCCGGTGGTACCCACCAATGGTTTGGGCCAGCTGGAGCCGTGACACCGCTGGTTCCCATGAATCCCTTATCCGCGATGACAACACGGGCACCTGTTTTTGCGGCGGAAATGGCAGCCCAGCCCGCAGCCATTCCTCCGCCGATAACCAGAACATCTGCAATGATCTCGTTCATGATGTTTTCCTGTTCGGCAAAATTCAGAAATCTATCCGCGCACTGAGGGAGACCGTTCTTGGATCTCCGGGGAGTGCAGCCATGTTGCCGTAAGTTGTCCAGTATCGCTGGCCACCCAGATTTCGTACCATTCCCCTGAAGGTCATATGATGTTTACCGACCGGCATGACGTAATTGGCGCCGATGTCCCATATCCGGTAGGAAGGAAGCGCCAGTGTGTTGGCTGCTCCATCATACATCGAGTCTACGTAACGAAAATAAGCGTCCAGACTTAGGCCTTCGACATGGGGGACACGGTAATGAAGCTGGGCAGACGCCTGTAAAGGAGCTGTTCCTTCAACATGATTTCCTGTTATTGATGCAGAGGCTTTCTGATAAAGAGCCGAAAGGTAGGTAATGCCGCCGGAGAGTGTCAGACGCGGCGTTATGGCGAACGCTCCGTTTATTTCCACACCCTGATAACGCGCCAGCCCGTCCTGCATGTAATAATTCTGCGCATTCGTATAACCAGTGCCGCTATCGAGACGAAATAAAGCTCCCGTCAGAGACCAACGTTTACGCGCAATTTTCACCCCAAGTTCGTAATTGCTGCTCTCCATGGGCGCAAAGACTTCATTCCTGTTGACGTTACTGCTTCCGGCCTGTCCACCGCTCTGCATTGCGCGGACATAGCTGAAATAGACATTCAGTCCTGGATCTATCTTGTAGGTCAGGGCAAAGACCGGTGTCACGGGCGTATTACTATGACTGGCTGTCTTTGTGCCATCTGTAGAAAAATCATTTTCATTATACCAAGTATAACGGAATCCAGCGAGGAGGTACCAGTTTCGCCAGGTAACGGTATCACTCAGGAATGGAGCGATCTGCTGGTAGTCAATATAGTGATACAAACGGGGATGATAGAAATCTGCTGGCATATGACCGGATAATGAGGGAATATCATTGAAGATATTTCCAGTGGAAATGACTGTATTTGTTGTTGCGTTGGCGTCTGTGTCATACAATTGACGTTCCCACGATATGCCAGCAACTATGTCGTGTCTGAATGGGCCTGTATCGACATGACCCTCCGTCACTTCCTGAATCTGATTATACCACCACTGCCTTTGAATGAAGAAGGCATTATCGTGGTAACTTCCCTTGTTGTCCGTCAATGTCATGATTGTGCCTGGAAAATCTTCATCCAGAACGGAATAGCGATATGACAGACGGGAGTGCCAGTCAGGATTGATATCCCAGGTCAGTCCGGCTGTGACCACTTTCATGTCATTCGTTTTCCAGCTTCCTCGAGCACCCAACTGTGTCCGTCCACTGATGGATGGTAATGAGGTGACATTCGACGCAATGGAAAGCGTATTAATCATGTCTTCCTGAAGAGTTTTCATGAAAAACATGCTGGCATCCCATTTAAGGGAGTTGGTTATCTTTCCATCAAATGCCAACGTCACACCGTCACGTCGCATTGTGCCGCCATTGAAAAGATTTCCGATTTCATTGACAAAAGAAAAACGATAGCGCAGGCGACCCTGATCTACGAGTGTTCCTCCAGCATCAATCATCTGTCGATAGACAGCATCGGATCGATAGCCTGCTTCCAGTGATACTGTTGTGGCGTCATGGGGCTTCTTGATCTCGAAATTGACCACTCCGCCCGGTGCACCAAAACCATACATAAAGGCCGAGGCACCCTTGATCATCTGGATGCTTTCGAAATTTTCGACTGGCAGATCGATTGACCAGTATGGAATGGCCAGCCCGTCCACTTTGTAACCATTCAGTGAATCGACAGCCAGTCCTCGAATCTTGAAACTTGCTCCTGATGCCGCGCCATTACCACTGTTGGCAATCGTAACCGAGGAATCCTGAGCAAAAACAGCATTGATGTCAGTAGCCTGACGTGCCTGAATTGTCGCTGCATTGACTGAAGACACGGCAAAAGGGGTATCGAATGCGGAACGGCTCCCTAGAGCGCCACTATTGACGGTACTGCGTAAAGGTCGGCTTACACCACCGGAATGGACAGTAATATTTTCTGATGAAGAGCTTATAATTGACGAAAATTTTCGTTTAATTTTTGATTTATCAGCATTTTTGTGATCTTCCGCTTTAGCTTTCGGATAGGTGTGTATCGAAGCGGCAATAAGGGATTCTTCAGGGAAAGCTACTGCAAATCCGGCGAAAATGAAGAACCCAAAAGAGCGTGAGAGAAGAAAATCTTTCTGCAGCATGATACTTTCCTATAAGAAACCGGGCTGCTCCGGTGAATGTTGTCTGAAAGAGACGAGAGGAACGTTTATTCTTCTACATCAGAGTCCCAGATGATGGCGGAGAGTGCTTCCATCGTAATTTCGACGAAATGCACCTCGACGCTGAAGTTCTGGTATCAACGAGTCGAAAAACATATTGTCTGAAGCGGGGCAGTTGGGAGGAATGATCGTAAAGCCATCCACACCAGTTTCATCCACCCACGATATCATCTGATCGGCTACGGTCGTCGGGGAGCCAACAAAAGAAGGAAACGATAGATCTCGTGCATAGGAGCGTGCTGTTTGTTCCAGTGTCAGCCCGCGTGCTCTTGCCTCAGCAACCAGAGGTACGAACCGGCCACGACTTCCCCGGATTTCGGAATCCAGATCTGGTATCAGTTCATTCTGAGGATACTGTGAGAGATCATGATTCATGCTCCCGGACATGAAAGTCAGACCCGCAAGAGGATGGATGAGAGCATCCAGTTCCGCCTGAAATTCTTTGGCCCGACAGTCAGTTTCTGCAACTATCGGGACACATCCGGGAAGTATCCGCACCTTGCTGGGATCACGGTCTGCTGATGCTATTTTCTGACGGAAATCAGAGACAAAATTGCGCGCTCTGGCGGGTGTTGTCAGAACGGGAAAAATGACCTCTGCATATCGGGATGCTACATCCGAAAAGCGTTCTGACACGCCTGCCTGAATAAGAACGGGAGGAGCTGCTGAATAAGGAGGGAAAGTGAGAGGTCCCTTTACCTGAAAATGTTGCCCTTCGTGATAAATCGGATTGATATGATCCTTGAGTGCATAAACACCTTGTTCCCGGTTAAGCACAACGGCATCGGGTTGCCAGCTTCTCCAGAGCGATTGCACCACTTCTATGAATTCTTTTGCCCGTGCATAGCGTTCTGCGTGCTCAAGGTGGTTTTGGCGACTGAAATTACGTGCCTCACTATCGCTGACTGATGTGACGGCATTCCAGCCCACTCGACCATGACTGTAATGGTTGATGGCACCTAGCATGCGAGCAACGTGATAGGGCTCGGTGTAGGTCGTGGAAATCGTTCCTGCGAGGCCAATTCTATCCGTCAGGACAGAGAGTGCAGAGAGCAATGTCACCGGCTCTGGTGATCCGACTGCACGGCTGGTCACCGTTGCGTCAATGGACCCTCCATAATTGCTGTCAATCGCCAGTTTGTCGGCAACAAAAACCATATCAAGCGCTGCACGCTCAGCTTTGCGGGCAAGAGAAGCATAGGCCCTGATGTCCATAGGGTCAGCATGAGAGGATGTGGCATGTCGCCAACCTCCAAGATGCAGACCAGAAAGAGTCAGAAACAGGGCCAAATGCATTAGAGCGCCTCAAAAGAGAATCGACCGCCAATTTCTAATAAAGATAACGCATGTATTAATAACAAGTTTTCCTTTTTTGTGACTCAATATCCTGCAAACTATGATGATTGTTTTCAAAGCAGAATTCTTCAATTTAATATTTCTTGTTATCGGAAGATAAAATCGGCCGCCAATGTCATGTCCCTATCGTTCAGGAGAGAGTGTCATGGGCTCTATCAGACAGCGTCAGCTTAAGTTGGGTGCGATTCTTGCCGGTGTCGGCACGGACTTCAGCCAATGGCGGGATCCGGAATTGCCGTCGAATGCCAGCATTGATATTGATTGGTACATCCAGAATGCGCGACTGGCGGAAGAGGCCAGGTTCGATCTGGTCTTTATTGTCGATAGTCCATTTATTACACTAGATACTGCACCACACTTCCTCAATCGTCTGGAACCGCTCACTTTGTTGTCTGCTTTGGCAGTCTCCACGTCGCGTATTGGTCTGGTGGGCACACTGACCACGACTTATTGGGAGCCTTACAATGTCGCGCGGCTGTTTGGCTCACTTGACCATATCAGCAAGGGGCGCGCTGGCTGGAATGTGGTGACTACCGGACTTGAAGGTGCGTCACGTAACTATGGCAAGGACAAGCACCTTGATCATGCCCTGCGCTACCAGCGGGCAGAAGAATTTGTCGATGTTGTGAAAGGTCTCTGGGATAGCTATGAGGATGATGCTTTCCCCTATGACAAGGAAAACGATGTTTTTCTTGATAAGTCAAAGCAGCATGCGCTCAACCACAAAGGTGAATTCCTGTCCGTTGCAGGGCCACTGGCTCTGAGTCGTTCGCCACAGGGTTATCCCGTTATTTTTCAGGCTGGCGACAGTAATGCCGGTCGGCAGCTGGGTGCACAGATTGCAGATGGTACATTTGCAGCAGTAGAAGATTTTGAATCAGCTCTTGAATATTACAAGGATCTCAAGGCGAGAGCGAAAGCACTCGGCCGTGATCCTGATGCCATCCATGTTCTTCCCGGTATTGCTCCGATCATTGCCGAAACAGATGAAAAAGCCCGTGAGATAGCAATTGAGCGGGAAGGATCTCTGGATATAGAGAAAAAGCTTGTCGCTCTCGGGCGAGCCTTCAATTATCATGATTTCCGACAGTATCCGCTTGATGAGCCGTTTCCCGATATCAGTAATCTGACCTTGAACAGTTACAAAGGTCATGCAGAGCGTATTTTGCGTGGAGTGGCTTCTGGAAATCTGACATTGCGGCAGGCGGCAGAGCGTTATGGTGGCTGGCGTCTCAGCTTCGTTGGCTCACCGGAAACTGTCGCCAATGAGATCGAACGCTGGTTTGTCGGTGGCGCTGTAGACGGCTTCAATATTCGTGTCACCAATCCTCGGGATTTCCGGGCTTTTCGTGAATATGTCATTCCGATTCTTCAAAAACGAGGCCTGTTCCGGACCGAATATGAAGGAACGACACTGAGAGACCATCTTGGCCTTCCAGTTCCCGAAAACAGGTGGACAGCACGGAAACGTGAAGATCCCTCACATGCCGCTGCTGCCTGATCACTCTCTGTTTTGAAAAGCGATAAAATGACACAGAAACGCAAGATCAAACTTGGATTCATTCTGCATGGCGTCGGACGGACATGGGATGACTGGCGCCATCCGGAACGGAATGTGCGAGCCAGCACAAATTTTTCCCTGTATCGCAAGCAGGCTCAGCTTGCAGAAAAGGGGAAGTTCGATTTCCTTTTTGTTGCCGACAGTCTATCGATCAATGAAAAATCCAGTCCACATTATCTCAACCGTTTCGAACCGCTTACTATTCTGTCGGCTTTAGCTGCTGTCACCGATCACATAGGGCTCGTCGGCACGCTGAGTGTGAGTTACACGGAACCATTCAATGTGGCGCGACAGTTCGCCTCTCTTGATCATATCAGCCATGGTCGAGCTGGTTGGAACGTTGTCACTTCATGGTTGAGTGATACGGCTGCAAATTTTGGCCGAAAGGAGCATCCTGCCCATAGTGAACGCTATCGCATTGCAGCGGAACATCTGGAAACTGTGCAAGGACTGTGGGACAGTTGGGAGGATGATGCTCTGGTTGGTGATAAGGCCTGTGGTGTATTTGTAAATCCTGAGAAACTGCACAGACTTGATCATGCCGGGGCTCATTTTCAGGTTCGGGGCCCTCTGAATATTGACCGATCTCCGCAGGGACAGCCTGTTATTTTTCAGGCGGGAGCATCGGACACCGGGCGTGATTTTGCTGCGCGGCATGCAGAAGCAGTTTTCTGCGGTCCAGCGGATTTGGACGAAGCTCGTCTTTACTACGTCGACCTTAAATCCCGTGCCCATAAACTCGGTCGTAAAGATGATCTCCCCTTCATTCTGCCTGGAGCCGCACCGATTGTCGGTTTGACCGAAGAAGAGGCGGAAGCGCGGTATCAGGAGCTTGTTTCTTTAACCTCAATCGATACTGGTCTTGGTTTCCTCTCACGCTCATTCAATGATCACGACTTCCGACAGTACGATCTGGATGGACCTTTTCCTGAAGTGGAGCAGATTGGCAATGAAAGTAACCAGAGTGCCTCGCAACGTATTCTCAAACGGGTCAGAAAAGACAATCTGAGCATCCGGCAGGTTGCGCTGGAGCTTGCCACGCCACGTGGGGATTTTGTCGGTACGCCAACGCAGGTTGCTGATGCTTTACAGAACTGGTTTGATACCAGAGGGGCTGATGGTTTTGTTCTGTTTGAACCTCTTCCTGGGCAGCTTGATCTTTTTGTTCAGCATGTCGTCCCCATTCTGCAGGAACGCGGCCTGTTCAGACACGAGTATGAACATGACATATTCCGGGAAAATCTTGGTCTCCCCATCCCTGTCAATCGCTACGCTGTAGATCGTAAGCAGGCTGGTTGAATGAAAGGATCGAAGGGCTGCTGACTGGTGGTGTCTTGGCAGCCTGAATTGTCCTAGGATTGAAAGAGGGCTTGATGAAGAATTCCGCAAAGCCGTTTTTCTCCCTGGCTCATGGGGTTCCGCGTGAGGATGACCGTCGTGTTATGAGCGGGATTGTTTACGTGATCCGCAATGGTCTTCAGTGGAAAGATACCCCGAAAGCTTATAGCCCGCACAAGACCTTATGCACCGGATGAGACAGAAAAAGTCGTCGGAGACCGTGGCTATGACAGCAACTGGATCAGAGAGTTTCTCGCAGACCGGAATATCACCGCCTGTATTCCGCCCAAGAAGAACCGGAAATCAAAGCCGTCTTACGACTGGCATCTGTATAAAAAGCGCCACTTCATCGAAAATATTTTCGCAAAGCTCAAGGACTGGCGGCGTGTCGCAACACGATATGATCGCTGCGCCCATACATTCATGTCCGCAATCCATATTGCAGCAAGCTTCATCTTCTATCTCAAAGAATGAGTCCTGAGCCTAAGCCACGTTTTTATGGGCGCTTTTCCCAGCGGTTGGTGCGTAAGGTAATAGGGCTGTCGAGCAAAAATGACAGCACGTCGATCTCTCTGAAGACTTTTATGATGAGGCATCCATAGCACTCAGTGCCCATGGTATTTTTACACCGGAGTCGCTAATATAGTACGACTTCTGACGCATATAGGCTCGAAGACCTTCAAGTCCTTTTTCTCGACCGAAGCCGCTTTCCTTGTCGGCTCCGAAAGGAGTCGAAATGGAAAATTGTTTGTAGGTATTAATCCAGACTGTGCCGGTGGTAATCGCCTTTCCCACGGCCATGGCGCGTCCCAGATCCCGTGACCAAACACCGCAGGCCAGACCGTACTGATTGTCGTTGGACATGAAGATCACATCATCCTCGTTGTCAAACGGCATGGCGACGAGGACAGGACCAAATACCTCCTCCCGACATATTGTCGCTGTATTATCGACCCCGTCTATTATTGTCGGCAGGTAGTAATAACCGCCTTTATACGCTTCTCCATCAGGGGTTGCGCCACCCGCGAGAACGCGGCCACCTTCTGCGCGCGCGATATCCACCCACCGTGCGACACTGGCGACATGCGCAGGATGGATCAGTGGTGCGACCTGTGTATCGGGATCAAAAGGATGGCCGACCTTCAATGCTTTTGTCGCGGCAACCAGACGCATGAGAAATTCATTGTAGATGGAGCGATGAATAAACAGACGAGATCCTGCAATGCAGGACTGACCGGAAGACGAGAACATACCATACAGGATGCCGGCGAGCGCCTGATCAATATCGGCATCAGGAAAAACGATGGTTGGAGATTTTCCCCCGAGTTCAAGCGAGACAGGCACGAGGCGCTGGGCGGCCTTGGATGCGATTGCGTGGCCGACCTTCGTGCCGCCGGTAAAGGATATCCGTCCTATTGTAGGATGGCTGACAAGACGATCGCCAATGGTCTGTCCACCGCCGGGAAGAATGGACAGCAGTCCGGCCGGCAGTCCGGATTCCGTAACAATCCGGGCGAATTCCAGTCCTACGAGGGGACTCCATGTGGCCGGTTTCAGGATCACTGCATTTCCGGCAGCGAGTGCGGGAGCGACTTTCTGGGCGTCGCTGGCGATCGGTGAGTTCCAGGGCGTAATGGCTGCGACGACACCGATTGGCTCATAGCGGGAGAGTGTCATCCACGGTCCACGGGCTACGGCATTGGCAAATCCGATGCCCACGCCATTGATCAGCGCGGTTCCGCAATCTGGCCCCATAAGAAGGCGGTTTTTCGTAGCGGCCAGTTCTTTCAGACTGCGCTCGTGTTCGAGGCTGACATTGTCACTGAACAGGAAAACATTCAGACCGAGTTCGAGCGCCCTTTTTGCTTCCCGAAAAGCATAGGTGCCGGGTACCGAAATACATGCCAGATTGGTTTCCGGCTGCGTGACCACTGCGGCATCGAGCGAACGGGGCTGAATCGCCGCCCCTTGGGTGTTCTGGGGTTTTTGCGCCAGAAGCTGGTTTGCGGCTTCCAGTGCTTGATCCGCATCGGCTTCGGTATCAGCCACGATGGCGATAATGAGATCATCAGGGTTTGCCGCACTGGCCTCTGGCGTCAAAAGCCCTGATGTAGAAAGGATTTTCCGATTGTTGGGCGTCGCCATCATGGCGATGGCCTCTGTGACGCCGCTTTCATGGCGGAGGGCTTCGGAAACACGCATCAACCTGACGGAGTCATGGTATTCCCGTTGCCGGATAATCAGTCTGGATGCCATGTCTCAGGCCTCTTCCTGCTGGAGTGTGATGTCGTGGAAAAGGGGGTAAGCCCCGATGGCGTCAAAACGCAGGCCTTCAATGCCGCTGCGTGCGGCAACAATGGTTGCGTTGCAGTGCAACGGCACGGCCAGAGCTGCCTTCATGACTTCCATCTGCACATCGGCGAACAACGGCACGAACTGCTCCGGCGTGAGGCAGGTTTCCGCCGCGTCGATCAGAGTGTCGATCTTGGGATAGTCATCGGGACCACGTTTGCTCCAGCCGTAGGAACCGGGGCCACTTTTTCTGGAATGATAGACAAATCCGAGAAGCTGCGATGAACTCGCGTATTTTCCCTGTGGAATAAGATTGTGCAGGCCCTGCATGCCGGCATGGATCCACTGGGGCGGTGCACAGAGTTCGACATCGACTTTAATGCCAACCCGCGCCAGTTGCCGCGCCACGATGGCGCCAAACTGAGGATAGAAGTTTACTGGCAGTGCATAGAAGGTGACACGAAGCGCTTCGCCAGCCTTCGTCCGCAGGCCGTCAGGATTGAGATGCCACCCTTCCTGTTCAAGCAGGGCGGCAGCCTTTGTCAGATCATGTGGGTAAAAGTTTTCCACACCGGGTTCATACCCCAGCGTGAACTGTGAAACCGGGCCGTAGGCACGGGGTATCTCGCCATGAAAAACCTCATGGACCAGAGCGTCCACGTCCAGGGCGTGGCTGATGGCCTGACGCACGACCAAACTGCTGGTGGCGCCGCGCTTGATGTTCATCATCATCGAAACCGGCACACCACGGATGGGCCAAGTGGTTACAGTCAGTCCGTCCGTTTCACGCAAGGTCTGGGCGTCAGCCGGATTCCCGGCAAAGATCATGTCTACCGCGCCATTCAGCAGGGCTGAAGTGCGGCTGGCGTCCTCAGGCAGAAATTTGAAAACGATTTCGTCAATCAAAGGTGGTCCCTGATTCTCCACGACTGGAGGAGACCAAGCGTATGTCTCGTTACGACGGATGACGAGGCTGTCTCCTTTGTCCCAGCGTACAAAACGGAAAGGTCCTGTGCCAACAGGGTGAGTTATGAATGCACTTCCTGCATCGGCCGCGCAGGCAAGGGAGACGGGGGCGAGCCAGCCCTGACTGAGAGCGTCAAGCAGCAGGGCATAAGGTGCGTCGAGAGCGATTTCCAGGCAGTGTTCATCCACAACCCGGCTTTCGCGGTAGCTACCCAGAAGACCACCAGCAAGCTGGGATCTGTTGTCCGGATTGCGTGCACGATCCAGCGATGCCTTCATGGCGTGAGCCGTGAAGGGGGTTCCATCATGAAATATTACATCTTTTCGAAGGTGGAACGTATAGAGTAGCTGATCATCAGAAATACTGAATGTCTCAGCAAGTCCCGAAAGATAGGTGCCATCGGCAGTCTTGTTCACCAATGTATCAAAAAGGCCGTTTGTCATCTGGAGCGCCAGTTCGGCGGCTCCCAGATGGGGGTCTACGTTTGATGGTTCGTAATGAACGCCTATGCGTAGCTGTTTAGGAACACCCATTTGCGCTCTCTTGGTTTTATAGTGAACATATGTGTGCATTAAAAACAAATGGACACGTAAAGGCAAGGGAGAAAAATGTACGTATTCCTTTCCGCCAGCGCCATGATTGCTGGCGGAAAATACGAAGTATGAAATAAGAAAGGGGATTTTTAGCATGTTATAGGAGAGGAGGTGGAATATCCTCTCTCCTATCAGCGGCAATGAAAACCGCTACAGAAACGTAAAAGGCACTTTTCAGATCAAGGTATGTTGGATGTCCTGAGCTGCTGCCAGCATGTCTGGAAGAACATCATCGATCAGTTTTTCCATCGGCACGATGCTGCTGAAAGTAAAGGTGTTGAAGCTGGCGACAATCCTCTCGCGCGCATCAAAAATAGGAACGGCAAGCGAACGCACTCCGATCTGCATTTCCTGATCCACAATGGCATATCCCTGTTTGGCGACCACACGCAGTTCGCGTCGCAAAGCTTCCATTGTGGTTATGCTTCGATCGGAAAGAGGTTCCAGAGTGATCTGCTTGAGCAGGCTGTCACGCTCGGATTTTTCCATCATCGCGAGAATGCAGCGTCCTGCCGAAGCATAGGCAATTGGAAAGCGGCGACCGATCGTAAGTGCCGGAAAGCTGAATTCGTCCGTATTGGCCGACGCAATATGCACAATATCGAGTCCATCACGGATTCCTAGAGCCACAGGGAATCCGGATTGATCTCTTACCTTGTCGAGATAATATTGTGCTTTGTCAGCCAAAGGAACAGAAGACAAGTAGGCATAACCAAGCTCCATGACCTTGGGTGTCAACTGGAACAACCGTCCATCCTGTGCCACAAAACCCAGATGAACCAGAGTGAGCAGGTATCGCCGCGCTCCCGCGCGATCCATTCCGGTTTTTTCAGAAACCTGCGACAGAGTCATGCGAGGATTGGCTCGTCCGAAGGCCATGATGATGTTCAGACCATAGGACAGGGAGCCAACGAAGGCTTTTGGTTTGTCCTGAGTTTCTGGGAGACTGGTGCTTGCTGGCATATCCACGTTCTTAACAATCGTAATTGATGGGTAGCGTATAGGACAAGATGCGCGGTGCTTCCATAATCTTGAGCAGGTCACACGTTTCAGCAGCAAGGAAATGAGAATATTTCATGCCACCAGCCTCGGTCATATGGCGGAAAATCAAAGGTTCCAGCAAATTGAGCTTAGCACGTGGTGTGGGTTAAAAATGGCGATAGCAGGAACAAATTTAATTGCTGTAGAATTTAGACTTCCGATTGTTTGAATGTGTTGTAATATTTGACTGATATCAACTTGTTATCAGATATAAGAGACAAAGTGGTAGCCTTGCCCAAAGCATTGAACCGCGACGTGCAGCCTTGTCGTCAGTACGTCTTGGGAAGGCTCTCGATGACCTGATGCGTTTTCTCACTTGTTGCGCGGTTTTTATACTATTTTGATCAACCCGTATAATCGGGTCTTCAATTATTATGCATTGCTTGTCTGGGTCAGCAGCAGATAGGGAAAATTCATTCCATGTCACACTCAAGGGCTTGCGCTGCTGCAAGAGCGCAAGCTTCGTCAAGGTCAGCGCTTGCTCCTCCAACTCCGATAGCGCCAAGCAACACTCCATTTTTAATCAGAGGAACCGCTCCTTTGGCATAGATCATGTTTCTCCCCTCTAGTTCTGAAATTCTTTGCATAACAATAGAATCCGGTGGAATAGAGCCACTTTTACAGCGAGTAGCCGCAGCTGTTAGAGCTTTTCCTTGGCTACCATAAATACTGGCCCAGTTTGATTGATCCATACGGGCAAATAATACAAGACGGCCACCTGCGTCACATATACTCACACACACGGCGATGCCTAATTCTATGGCTCTTTCAATAGCCGTAGAAAGCGCTTTCTGTGCTTCATCAAGAGTTATTGCCATTCTCATTCTCTTTTCAGCTTGTTTTGATAACAGGCACTTCATGTACCGAACTTTTGTTTTTAAATGATATGAAGATGAATGAAAGGAAAATTCTGTTTTTATATCGCATAATAAGGAAAATATATTCTAGGAATTGTTTGATAGTTTCATATGTTCAATTGCCCAGATGAAACCAGCCAGAGTATCAGCACCAGACGTAGCCCCATGAGCAATAATTGACATCAGACATTGCTGCAGTGCATCATTTTCCACAGGTTTTTTCAATTTTTCAAGAAAATAACGCCATGTGAAAGAAGCATGACCGGCCGCTGCCGCATTGAGAAAAGCAAACGAAAGAGTGGTAGTTGCGCCATGTGCACCACGCAATAAGGGTAAACATAAGTCTCTGGGTTTCGGAGCAAAGAACCATGCTGCTAACATAATACCACAGAGAAAATCATCACCGGCAGGTGTCAAACCAACTCCAAGTCCTGCCAGTTCCATGGCTCCTCTATGTAATAAGCCCGAATCGCGCAGTCGTATACCCTCTATTAACCAGTGTACATCACAAACTGAGAGGGTTGAGGAAGGTGATGGGTCCAAAACGTCTCTAAGAAATATTGATCTGTGTTTTAAGTGTTTTGTAAGTTCTTTAATATTTTTCTTTATATAGGATATGTTTCCTGAAAACGCTGATATAGATGAGGGGCAGATATCGGCATCACTAATGTTGATATTATATCTTCCGAGCTTCAGTGTGTTGTTCCTGTAGTATCCCTGCTGTGCACGAAGACTGGACCAGTCAGGCCATTCTTCCAAAATGATGGAAAGCGGACTTTCTTGCTCGGTTAAAGGAGACAGGATCATGGTGATATCCTTATCCTGTCTATTCATTACCAGATAAATATGCCTTGGAAAGACCGCCAAGACGTGAGCAGGACCAGTCGCATTGGATAAATCCGAAGCAACGAAAGAACCAATCTTACTCGTCTTCAGCTCAATCATTCGGTTCCATCATCTTCTGGGACGATCCAGGTGCCCGCTTTTCCCGCTACAATCGCTTCAATTTCAGATAGGGATCCGATCACTCCTGGCTTTCCCGTCTGCATTACAAAACGACTAACAGCCTCGATTTTTGGTCCCATGGAACCCTTTGCAAACTGTTCGGACATCAGACGAGAGGGTGTTACACGGCGGAGAAGACGCTGTCGGGGCGTATCATAATGTTCAAATACACCTGCGACATCAGTGGCAATGATAAAGAGGTCTGCAGGTATTTGCGTGGCGAGAAGGCTGGATGCGCGGTCCTTGTCGATCACAGCTTCTACACCGACCATTGTCTTCCCATCTTTTGTGGCGACTGGAATTCCACCACCACCACCACATATGACAACGGTGCCCTTGTCCAGAAGCCAGCGGATAGGCCTGTGCCATAAAATACGTTTGGGCTGGGGGGATGCGATTACCCGTCGCCATTTGCGCCCGTCCTGCCGAAACACCCAGCCATACTCAGCGATAAGCGCATCAATCTGCTCACGCTCAAATGTGGGACCAATAAACTTTGTGGGATCAGAAAACTCCGGATCTTCGGCATCGACTTCAACGCGTGTCAGCAGGGTTGCGATTGGCACATCGTAACCCAGAATGTTACCGAGCTCCTGTTCCAGAATATAGCCGATCATGCCTTCCGTAGCGGCTCCCATGACATCGAAGGAATAGGGTTCCGCACCTTTGAAAGCTTCCGACTGCATGGCCAGCAACCCCACCTGCGGACCATTGCCATGTGTCAGGATAAGTTGATGCTGCCGTGCAACGGCTGCCAGCGCATCGGCTGCCATTCGCGCATTTTTCCACTGCACATGCATACCCAACGGTTCATTGCGTTGCATCAGAGCGTTCCCACCAAGCGCGACGACCAGCTTCATGACTATATTCCTGTATGCGTGACGCCATGACTGGCAATAAGTTCATATAACGCACTTTAATTCGCATTCAACAATTTTATGTAATCATCTCTGTCTATGGAGACATATCCTTTTGGATTCATGTTGCTATATGTGCGCTTTATCAGGTGCTTTCAGATTTCATTTTTTTGCGTTTGTGGAGGATGCAGTGAGAGCGTCGTATTCATCATGGCTATCTGATGCTCAGATTGTTCAGGCGTAGTCCATCTATTATTCTTATGAATATTATTGTAATAATTTCATGTTTTCAGTTATTGGAAGGTATTTTTTGGGGTTGTGTTGTTGAGACGTGTCACACTATCGAAGATTATTGCAATAGAGGACTGATCTACCCTCTCCATGACAATCATTATTTTGAGAAGCCAGCTGTAAAGAGATATCGACGGAAAGGTCTGAAAAACAGTTTATGGTCGATCCTGAAATGAATTGACCATCAAAATCTGTGCAAAAATTTAACACAAAGCTTGTATCGCTGGTTGAGTGTATACGGTTGCGTCTTTTGTATTTCCGCTTGTCGTATTTTGTGGGTTTCCCTCGAGATTTCCGTCCCGGAATGCAGGGTTTGATCCCTTTTTCCTCCAAGGCATCCCTGACCAGTCAGCATCATAGCCTCGGTCTGCCAGCATCCATTCGGCTGGTGGGAGACCGTCCAGAAGGGCACGAGATCATTATGCGATGTGACCAGCGGCGAGAACTGGGTCGGCTATCACGTCCTCACCCATCTCGCGCTCCACAAATGGTTCCGCCAGAAATCGCGGCCAGTGTCTGGCTTCCTCATTCTCGACCTGTCGCTTGCGGACGAAGACAAGACGGCGGTGAAGAAGCTTTTCTCGCTGATCGCCTCTAAGTCGCCCGTGAGATCGCGCCCTCGCTTCAGGTGATCCTGCTCGACCATGCCGATCTCAATGAGGACTGGTTCGATGCCGCCGTGATTGAACGCTGGCGGCATGGCCGCAAATTGGTGCCGCTCGACTGGATCGATTCCTGATGCGCAACGCCGCCGAAACAGCGCCTTACGAAAAGACCGGCGGTCGTCGGTGACCGGCGATGTGCCTCTTCCACGTTGCTGGGCTCGCGCTTCCGATCCGCACCCGCCGGTCGCTTGATCAGGCGTCCTGAAGCTGGATTTTGCGGCAGCGGCACGTCCCCTCAGATATCGCATGCTGCAGGATAGATGCGAGAAGGTTGAGGCGTTTCACAACGGTCGCGGGGGCCAAATCTTTCTCCTGCCTGTCCCGGAAGCCCCTGACAGCCAGGCTCGTCAGGCGAGAGAGCTTCAGATCAACGACCGTGTCGCGGAGCAGAGCAGAGCCGAGCCGGAATATGACCAGTGCGATCGCGCTCGCGATGAGCCGTGCACTCGTCATGGTAACGCTCGATCAGCGTTCGAAGCACGATGTTGTCCAGAGTAAGGACATCGATATTGCGCCCTTCGCGCACTTTGACTGAGGCCTCTTCAAGCCACGCGCGGGCGAGACGGGCCGTATCGAATGTTCTGACGATCCGCTGGCCGTTGACCAGTTTGCGTGCCCGGTACTGCTTTGGATCCCGGCAACTCACACCATTGGGCAGCGGACGCCCTGTCGCGGGATGGTTGGCATTCTCGGCGGATTTTGTGCGGGCATGAGGCGAATTCCGAAGGGGGGAAATCGTCATTGGTCCAGAATTGGTCCAAAATCGCTGTTTAATTTTTGGGTGGGAGAGAGCGCTTTGCCCATAAGCCACTGATAATATTGCCAAATAAAATTGGCGTCCCATAGGGGATTCGAACCCCTGTTGCCGCCGTGAGAGGGCGGTGTCCTAGGCCTCTAGACGAATGGGACATTGGCCGTGGCGGGTTCTTACGGCAAGAGGCGTACCAACACAAGTATTCTGCTAAAAAATAATCAGTCCGAGTGATCAATCACTGCGCGAGATCGAGTTCTCCGACGGAACGTCCGGAAGTCGTATCCCATAGAATGACCCGATCCGGCCCTCCACCGCTCAGGCGCACCGCCATAACGGCGCCATTTGACCAGGCAATCTGCTCAATCCGGGTGCCTGCGGGTTCATGCAGAAGAAAAGTCTGGGGCTGTATGGCTGTTGCTGCAACCGGCAAGGAAATACCAGCAGGTGCGGCAACCGGCATGCGTGGGTGCGACATGCGGTGAATGATGATCGCCACCAGCGCGCCGACACCCAGAATAATCAGGATTCCCATGCCGATGACGGCCGCAAACAGCCCTCGCCGTGCGAAAGTGCTCTGCTCCATGCCGTCATTCCTTCCCAGTTGATGCCATCGGCCTGTAAATGACACCCATGACAGTTTCAAGCCACGGGCCACGCAGCCTGATCATCACCGAGGAATTCGCCGGTCAGCGCACGGATCGCGTGCTGACGGCCTGCTTTCCGGACCTGTCGCGCTCTCGCATCAAAAACCTGATTGATGAGGGACGTCTGACCCGTAACGGTCTCTGTCTGCGTGAACCGGCCGAGCCTGTCCGCACAGGTGTGGAACTCGTTCTGGATATTCCAGCGCCGACGCCCGCCATACCGGTCGGCGAAGCCATAAGCTTTCCCATCCTTTACGAGGATGATGATCTGATCGTTCTCGATAAACCGGCCGGGCTTGTGGTCCATCCTGCGCCCGGTAATGAAACCGGCACCCTCGTGAACGCCCTTGTCGCGCATTGTGGTGAAAGTCTCGTCGGGATCGGAGGGGAGCGGCGTCCGGGAATTGTGCACAGACTCGACAAGGATACGTCCGGTCTGATGGTCGCGGCCAAGACCGAGCGGGCGCATCGTGCGCTGTCAGAGGATTTTGCCGCCAGACGGATCGACCGCGCCTATCTCGCCTTGTGCTGGGGTGTGCCGTCTCCCACCAAGGGCGAGTATGAGGGCAATATCGGGCGCGACAAACGGGACCGTAAACGCATGGCGCTGGTGGGGAGCGGCGGCAAAACGGCCCTGACCCGCTACACCGTTCTGAAAGCGTTCGGGACATATGCCGCGCTGGTGGAGTGTCGTCTCGCCACGGGGCGCACGCACCAGATCAGGGTTCATTTTTCCGCCAACGGTCATCCACTGATGGGTGATCCGCTCTATCTGCGGCGTATTCCTGCGATTGCGAAAACATGTCCTGTTGATGCACGCGACGCTGCGCTGGATTTTCACAGACAGGCGCTCCATGCGGCCCGACTGGGATTCACACATCCCGCAACCGGAGAGAAGTTGCTCTTCGAAACGTCACCACCTGAAGATTTCATGACTCTTGAAAGAATACTGGCGAGTGATTAACTAACATAATTTTTTGTTAATCTTGACTTTTTCGGGTATTTACTTTAGACAGTTCCTATCTTTTCGACGCGCCAATGAGGCCGCCGGAATGGATGTCCCGGTTTCTTCTGCCCGAATGGGGGGAGTTCGCCGGGGACACATTAAATCCACTCCCTGCGTCGCCCGATACCACAGGCCGCTCAATCCGACGTTCAATCTCTCCGTAAGTCGGATAGGACAGGCCAGTGACCGGGATGAAGGAGATTTCTCCATGGCATCACCCTCCCTAACCCTCGGACCTGACGCCAGCCTTTCCCGCTATCTTCAGGAAATCCGCAAATATCCGCTTCTGTCACCAGAAGAAGAAGCCTCTCTTTCCCGCCGCTGGCGTGACAAGGGCGATGTAAAGGCTGCCCATAAGCTGGTCACATCTCACCTCCGTCTCGTCGCCAAGATCGCCTTTGGCTACCGTGGCTATGGCCTGCCGCTGAACGAACTGATCAGCGAAGGCAATGTTGGCATGATGCAGGCCGTTCGCCGGTTTGATCCGGAGCGCGGCTTTCGCTTGGCCACTTACGCCATGTGGTGGATCCGCGCGGCGATTCAAGAGTACATTCTTCACAGTTGGTCGCTGGTGAAGATGGGCACCACCTCCGCCCAGAAAAAGCTGTTCTTCAATCTGCGTCGTCTCAAGGGTGAGATGAAAGCCATTGATGATGGTGATCTGGCGCCGGAGCAGGTCGATCATATCGCCAAGACGCTCGGTGTGCCTGAGCAGGATGTTGTGGCGATGAACCGTCGTCTGGCGGCGGGCGACCACAGTCTGAACGCGCCCCTCCGCAGTGACGGGGATGGTGAGTGGCAGGACTGGCTCGTCGATGATGGCGACAATCAGGAAGACATGCTCGGCGAGCATGAAGAACTGTCAGACCGTCAGGCTCTGCTCTCCAGTGCGATGGCGTCGCTCAATGATCGTGAGCGTCACATTTTCGAAGAGCGTCGTCTGAAAGATGAGCCTGTCACGCTGGAAGAACTGGCTCAGCATTACGGCATTTCACGCGAGCGCGTGCGTCAGATCGAAGTGCGAGCTTTCGAGAAGGTGCAGGCCCACATGAAAGAAGACATTGAAGCGCGCCGGCAGAAAGAAGCTGTAGCGCAGTAGGTTTCAGGGCATCGTCCTTATTTGAATGGGACGATGCCTTCAGAAGCTTTTCAGGGCTTCGCCCCGAATCCCACAAAGGGACGCGGTCCCTTTGGTCCCAACCTGTTAGAATAAAAACGGGTGAAGGGATCTGTGATCCCTTCCGGGTGCAGGGCAGAGCCCTGCTACAACAACCTTACCCCAGACACTCTTTCCGGAACGCTTCAAAAGCGCGCGCCCGATGGCTGATGGCGTTCTTCTCCGCATCACTCATCTCGGCGAAGGTTCGTGTTTCGCCTTCCGGCACAAAGATCGGATCATAACCGTGCCCGGCAGCGCCACGAGGTTCCGGCGTGATGGTGCCGTCGATGCGGCCTTCAAAACACTCGGTCATACCGTCAGGGAAGGCGAGGCACAGGACGGAAATAAACCACGCCTCCCGTTCGTCGCCGCCGATTCCTTGCTGAATGCGCTGCATCGCGCCAGCGAAATCCTTGTCCGGCCCAGCCCAGCGCGCGGAATAAATCCCCGGCGCACCGCCCAGAGCGGAAACGCAGAGACCGGAATCATCCGCGAGAGCAGGAAGGCCTGTCGCTTTTGCCGCAGCTTCCGCCTTGATACGGGCGTTGCCTTCAAACGTCAGGGCCGTCTCGTCAGGCTCGGGCAGATTGAGTTCGCCAGCAGACACGACTTCCACCCCGTAAGGCGCAAGAAGAGCAGCGAACTCGGCCAATTTACCCTTGTTGTGGCTGGCAAGAACCAGACGGCTGCCCTGTTTCAGTGGTAAGTGCGCGCTCATGCAATCTCCGCAGTGTTGATGGCCCGGTTCTGATAGGCTTTGGCCAGCCATCAGGTAACCTCCTCCACACCCTTCCTGCAATGAAGAGGGAAAAGGGGATTCTACCTGATGCAGGACAGCTTCTAGCCTGATGGACGCTGTATCAGCGACCCGGAGGCGCCATGAATTCCGGGCCGACCGGATCCGTGATGCAGGTCTTGAGGATCGTATCGATCTCTCGCAGATCATCAGCACTCAGATGCCAGCCCATTGCATCCGCGACCGCTGCAATCTGGTCCGGACGACGTGCGCCCCACAGGGCAATCGTCGGTCCCTGATCGAGCACCCAGCGAATGGCCAGTGCCAGAAGTGACTTGCCGTGTTTCTCACGCGCAAAATCCTGCAACTGGCGCACGGCTTCCAGATACTGGGCAAAGCGGGGCGACTGGAACTTGGGATCAGCACTCCGCAGATCATCAGAGCCAAACCTGGTCTCGGCTGTCATCTTGCCCGACAACAGGCCACGACAGAGTGGCCCATAAGCCAGAATGGTCAGATCGTGCTGGCGCGCATAGGGCAGGATGTCGCGCTCCATGTCGCGTTCGAACAGATTGTAAGGCGGCTGCACAGCGGACAGCGGCGCAGCTGAACGGAATGCATCCATCTCGGCAATGGTGAAGTTGCTGACACCAAGCGCCAGCACCTTGCCTTCCTTGACCAGATTTTCGAGCGTGCGGGCCGTCTCTTCCATCGGTACGGCGGAATCCGGCCAGTGGACCTGATACAGGTCGATGTAATCGGTGCGCAGACGACGCAGCGAGTCCTCGATTTCCTTGCGGATGCGCGCCGGTGACGTATTGCGGAACGGCTTGTGATCTTCTTTCCAGTCCAGTCCGACCTTGGTTGCGATCGCCACCTTCTCGCGCCGTCCGGCAAGGGCCTGTCCTACAATCTCTTCCGAGTGGCCAAAGCCATAAACAGGGGCCGTGTCGATCAGCGTGATCCCCAGATCAACGGCTTCCTGAATGGTGGCGATGGCGTTCTTGTCATCCGGACCGCCCCACATCCATCCGCCAATGGCCCATGTGCCGAGCGCTATGCGTGAGACAGGGTGTTTAAGCCCACGGATGGTGGTCGTTTCCGTAACAGATGCCTGTGTCATGAAGACTCTCCGTGTTCGTGAATCCGGGATGACGGGCGTAACCGTCGCCTATCCAACGTGCCACAGCGGGATGAGATCTGTTACCCGCTCCCACAAGGCGCTGCCATGCCGCGTTCTCTTCGCTCTTTCCTGCGTGCAAACACGCAGGGATCTGGTTGGTCTGCTCTATTTAGAGAGGGACGATAAGGTGGCTGGCGATGATTGCTTGACGTCCAGAGACAGGTGTTCAGGAATCATTGAAATCTACACGGATAAAATCCGCAGAACAGGGAAGTTGAAACCTCTTGCTTCATGTCGCGTCACAACACAGAATCCTTTGAAAATCCTCAGCATCAAGGAGGCATGCCATCTCCGGCTCCAATGAAAAATCCGGCCTGACATTCGGCCGCTCCATCGAAATTCTTGGAGCGGCTTCCGGTCTGAACACACGTTCCGCCACCATTCTGCGCGAACTGGTCGAACATTATCTGGAGACCGGTGATCCGGTCGGCAGCCGTACACTGTCACATCGTCTGCCCCTCGGCCTCTCGCCCGCGACGATCCGTAGTGTGATGGCTGACCTGACGGATGCCGGCCTTCTGTTTTCGCCGCATACTTCCGCCGGACGTCTGCCGACCGAAAAAGGGCTGCGTCTGTTTGTCGATGGACTACTTCAGTTCGGCAACCTCAGCGAGGAAGAGCGTGAATCCATCTCCAGCACGCTGGAAACACGTGGGCGTTCGCTGGAAGACACGTTGACGGAGGCGTCATCGCTGCTGTCAGGTCTCTCGCAAGCTGCCAGTCTCATCATTGCGCCCAAAAGCGAGGGGGCGGTCAAGCATATCGAATTCGTCGCCCTTGGGGGAAACCGTGCGCTCGTGGTGCTGGTCGGCGCTGACGGGCAGGTTGAGAACAGGGTGATCGAAACCCCGGCAGGGATGCCGCCTTCCACACTGACCGAGGCCGCGAACTATCTGAACGCCCGCCTGACCGGTCGGACTCTCGTCGAACTCAGGTCACGGGTGAATGATGAGATGGAAGCCGACCAGACCCAACTCGATCAACTCGCCACGGAAGTGGTGGCCAGCGGTCTGGCGACCTGGAGCAACGAGGGGCGAGGGGGCACGCTGATCATCCGGGGGCAGGGCAATCTGCTGACCGATATTACGGAGATTGAACGTCTTTCGACCATTCAGCGTCTGTTCGAGCGGCTGGAAAAGCAGGACGCCATGCTGCGCCTGCTGGAACTGGCCGAGAATTCCGACGGTGTCCGTATCTTTATCGGCTCGGAAAGTGGCCTGTTTGGAGCGTCCGGCATGTCGATGGTTGTCGCACCAGCGCGCAACGAGGCCCGGCGGATCGTGGGCGCTATCGGGGTCATCGGACCGACACGGATCAATTACGGCAGGATCATTCCCGTTATTGATTACACAGCGCGGGTAATCGGGCAGATGCTTGGATAGGTCGGGAAACCGACCGCTTTACTGCTGTGGAGAGCGGCTAATGATGGCGCGCTGCCGAGCACTGACGCTTCAGTCATCATATTCTGGCCCGGAGGCCTGAGTTCAGAAAGATGCCGCCCGTATTGAAGCGGGCGGCATGTCAGATGCAGTGATTATTTGACCTGCGCTTCGTAGCCGAGAAGTTTTGTTTTGAGGTCGGTTGCGAGTTTCACCAGATCCGCATTTGTGGATTTGGCGCTGTCTGCATCAATCACAACGTTTGTGGTTTTTGTGCTGCTTGCAAGATAGCGCGCATACGCTCTGTCAAATGCAGCGCCGTGCAGGTGTTGCATCTGGGTAATGACCTTCTGGCTCTGTGCAGAGGGTTTCGCGGCCAGCGTTGCCTTGCCGACAGTGGCTTGTTCGGTCAGCTTGGTATGGTTGTCCGTCAGATCTTTCACGATCGTCGCGCTGAGTGATGCGATATCGTTACGGGCGGCGTTGGTCTTGGCGAGATTGGCCAGCGCAATGTGGGTCAGATCCACATCATTGATCTTGGCGGCAAGGCTTGTGTCCACAGCAGTAAAAGGCGCGACCTGTGCCAGACCGGGCAAAGGAGGCGCGGGCGGCTGACCTGGGTTCATGCAGGCGCTCAGCGTAAACAGCGAAACGACGAGAGAAGAGCAGGCAAGCACCTGATGACGGGACGGAAGCAACATGATCAGCAAATTCTCCTTTGACCTCAGTGGGTGTTCAGCGTGACTGCCCAAGGTCTCAGATAACACTATTAAAGAACCCCAATGATAATAGCGTATGGTTGGGAGGAAAAGGCAAGACACGAGAAGCGGGGCGTTTCCGGGTTTTGTAGTCAGTTCACAGAAAGCAGCGTCAGGTGCTAGGTGCTCTGAATCTTATCCTTGGTGTGCAGATACTCGTATCCTTTGGGCGGTAAATGCGTAGTGAAAGCTTACAATATGCAATCAACAGCAAAGAAATGATCGCTCCACAATATCCTTTCATTCCCAAATAGGGAGGAAGAGATCTCGTCGCTTTTGTCAAAATCTGCGGGTTTTTCGCCCACTCCCGCTATTGCATTGCAGGGGAAGAACACAGTAGCGTAATAATTCTATGCGTCTTGCTTAAAGCGTTTTTGACACGGTGTGAGGATAGTCGAAGAAATGAAGAGTGGTATTTGGGGTTTGCTAGCGGTCGCCTCACTCTCTGTCAGTTTAAGTGGTTGCGGGTATTTTGATTCACGTGCAGCGCATAAAGCGCAGCTCACGATGATCGGCATGACATCCTATGATCTGCAGGCCTGCCTGCGAGCACCAAGCAGCTCAATGACACGACGCAGATCCTGACCTACACAGGCACGCAGCCTGCACCGAGCTATGGCGGGTCCACCCTCATTCCGGTGGGTGATATTTCGACACTTGTGAACACGCTGGGCGGCGGTGGCGGCACTGGCTGTACTGCAGTGATCCGTCTGGACAATGACCGTGTGTCTGACGTGCATTACACCGGTAACGATGATGAAATGATCGGCACGGATGGTGTCTGTTCCATCATCACCCGTGGATGTGCCCGTCAGCCGGAAGGCACGATGCGGAGTTCTGCTGGCGGTCTCTTTGGCGTTTCAGCTTTCCACTCCCCCAGAACGCCGCAGCAGTCCACTTCTGCGACCTATTCCAAGCAGTCCGGCAATGCTGTGCTGAATACGGAGAAGGATTCCACGGCACCGGCTATTGTGCCGCGGCCTCAGTAAAATGCCGCTTTGATCAAGTCTGGCTTGTGCTGGAGAGAGGGAATGTTGCTCAGGCGGCATTCCCTTTTTCTTTATGTAACTTTATCAGTTTCTTTTCGGCTGTACCGCAGCCCATGCCGGTTGGGATGCTTGGAAATAGGCCTTGTCCGTAACCCAGTGCAGGGTCCTCTTGCCTTCTTCCGGTGTCAGAATGCCTGAATCCACGTCCTTCCCGACCTTCAGGGACGCCAGATCGACTTGCAGAAGCAGGTTATACTGCGGTCCCATGGCCGCTGGTCCATAATGGAAGTGCGCCAGATAGATGCAGTTGAAACGCTGATAGGCCGTTCCTTTTGCAAAAGGATATTTTGCAAAACAGTCTGAAACGGCAGCGTGCATATCCCCTTTGCCATGATCGTCCACACACCCTGACAACAGAACGCAGATCAAGGTTGCAGCCAGACACTGTGTCCACAGGACAACGAACGGTTGTGCAGCGTGCGTGATCTTGCCTGAATAGGGGGGATTGGATCGTTTTGGGAAAATTTCTCATGGTCTGGATTGTTGTATCAAAAGGGAAATAGAGCGCTTCAAGGAATAAAGAGAGAGGCTCCGAAACGCCATACAGCAGGCTCTTGCTGCCTGTCAGCGCCACAGGCGGCGGTTTTCGGTGGAGATGATTGACCGGTCGACAGTCTTCTTCCTGTCCTGTCGCGCAGTCGGGTCCTGCTGGCCCGTGAAGTTAGGGCGCCAGACAACGTGCTTCATAATTCCGTCAAGGCTTTCATGGCGGGAAACCCGGTATCATCGTTTTCCGAACACGTCCTGCCGAGTGTGAAGACCCTATTACATTCACACAATCCTCATGTGGGAGTTGCAGGAGGGGGCGGCTATGCCTATTAGCGTGCCACTTACCGCAGGAGGCGGTTGTGTTCGAACCTGCAACCGACTGAGTGAAGTCGGCGACCCTTCAGCCATACAAACCGCCCACCATCTTCCGGGAGATGCCTTCAATGAGCAATATTTCGACAAGTGAGATTTCACGTCTTCAAACCACCCTGCGCCGTCTACTCGGGGCCAAGGGGCTGAGCGTCAACGCTCCGCCGCGTCCAGGCCTCTCGGTAGAACTGGCTGTGGACGGCGAAGTGATCGGCACCATTCATCGTGACGATGATGAGGGTGAAGTGTCCTACGCCATCAATATCATACTGCTGGAAGAAGACCTGCCGCCGCCGGTCTGAGACAGGTAGGCTAAAACAGAAAAACCCCCGACCGGTTGAACGGTTCGGGGGTTTTTGATGGCATCTGGCGGGCTGTTTTCGGCGCTGTGCCTGCTGCTCTGCAAACAGGCACAGCGCTTTATACTTCGCCTCTAAAAGCGGCTGCTCATCCGAACGTGTCGGTTCTATCAGGCCTTGTGCTGTATGACCGAAGCTTCCATGACCGGACGATGGACTTCAGTCGGGAAATCCACGCGGGTCAGTTTCCACTGCCAGCGTTCGATGCGGAGCTGGACCCGCAGCGGGGTTTCGTTTTCATGACCCGGAAGCACTACCTGCGCTTCAAAGCTGTTGGCAGCCGTGAAGCGTACCAGAGCATGACTGACGGCGGAGAAAACGGTGCCACTGTTGATCGGCGCAGGGCTGGACGCCATGGCCTGATCGACCACCTTGCCCAGATTGTCCTGCGTTACCCGTGTATCAACGGCATTGGAGACGATATTCGTGGCGAAGGAAGACCCGAATTCCGGCAATTCGTCAGACACTTCGTTGACCTGACCGATATTGAGCCCGTTCAGCACCTGTTCCTTGATCGACGCATCAAGAGACGACCAGTTGATCGTGTGTCCGAGCGCGACCATGTCGTGGTTGGAAACGGCACCGGCAATCGTCCAGAGCGTCATGAAAGGCGACAGGGTGTAGAGCGCCAGAGACATGGCAAGGGATGCCAGGCAGATCACACGCGCCCGCTTCCGCGCGGGGCAGGCCCAAGCATCAGAGTGGGGTGTTGTGTCTGCGGTGTGCATGGCGGCGCTCCTGCTATTCATGATAAGGACGATACCATACGCAATGCAGTTATGCAGTTACGGTTTGACTACAATGATGGATATCACGAAAAAGTGATCTCATTCTGTTTGGCGATTATCCAGCGCGACCGGAAAGACCCATGCCTCTCAACCTGACGGAAAACGAAATACAGCGATATTCGCGCCACATTCTGCTGCCGGAAATCGGAGGCACGGGACAGGTACGTCTGCGCAACGCCTCCGTTCTGATTGTAGGCGCCGGAGGGCTTGGGTCGCCTGCCGCGTGTTATCTGGCAGCAGCCGGTGTTGGTAGGATCGGGATCATTGATCATGACCGGGTTGAGCTGTCCAACCTTCAGAGGCAGATCCTGCACACCACCGATCGCGTTGGGATGAGCAAGGCGGCCTCTGCCCGTCAGACCCTCGAAGCGCTCAATCCCGAGATCTGTATCGAGACGCATGAAACACGGCTGACGGCTGAGAATGTCGCTGACCTTGTCGCCCGTTATGATCTTGTCTGCGACGGGTGCGATAATTTTGAGACGCGTTATCTGGTTAACGCCGCCTGCGTGCAGCAGCGCAAGACGCTCGTGTCCGCCGCAGTGCTCCGGTTTGACGGCCAGCTCTCAACGTTCCGGCCCCATCTGGGTGGCCCCTGTTACGAGTGTCTGTTTCCGCGCACCGGTGAGGATGGATCGGCTCCGAGCTGTGGCGATGCTGGTATTTTCGGTGCGGTAACGGGCGTCCTTGGAACGCTTCAGGCGACAGAAGCGTTGAAGGAGTTACTGGACCTCGGCGAATCTCTGGCAGGCAGGCTGTTGCTCTGGGATGCGCTGACGACGCGGTTCACGACCATCACCATTCCAAGGGATCCGGACTGCCCGGTCTGCGGCAAGCAGGAAAGACATGACTGAACACACATTTGAGAAGGATTTCGCTTTTCTTCTCTGCGACAACGATTTCAATCGGCTGCACGCGGCTTTCATGCTGGCGGCTTCGGCGCTCGCCCTGAACCGGTCCGTGATCATCTTTGCGACGGGGCCCGGGGTTCTCGCGCTGTGCCGGGAGTCGGAAATTATATGGGAAAAAGAAGAACGCCAGCTTTCCATGCAGGGCGTTGCAACGCTCGCCACGCTGCGGGATGCGCTTCTCTCCATGAACGCCAGACTGCTTGTGTGTGAAACCGGACTCCGACGCACCGGAAAGACAGAGGCTGATCTGGTCGAAGAAGTCGAAGTGATTGGAATGCCTACTTTTCTCGATCTTTCCGCCGGGTATAAACTGGTCACTTTCTAGAAGCCTGTCGCTTCTCCCCCTGTGGTGATGACGGGTGTCTGTTTTTCTTTGCGCGATCAGGCGATTCTGTCTGACTGCGACCGGCCCACATTGCATCAGGGTATTTCTGTGACGGGAATCCATGAACCCACTTGCCGACCGGCTCAGCTCTTGGCACGGATGCGGGCATGAAAGCATCCATCCCTCTGCGCGTTGCCGCGACCCTTATGACCGCGACCGCAACCCTGTCGGTGACTGCCGTTGCGCAGGCCGCCACATCGGACCAGCCCGCGCATCACCACAAAGGTGACGCCGCCCATAAGGCCGGCAAAAAGGCGACACATACGGGGGCGCATGCGGACAAGACGCAGAAAAGCCACCATGATGCCGAGGTGAAGGCGCATGGCTCGACCGCAGCATCTCATCACAAGAAGCATGAGACGGCGGCCAAGGAAGAAACGTCTCACAAAGGCAGGGCGGCGCATAAAGCCCATCCGACAAAACACGCCGTTCACGGCGCGCCAGCTGAACCGGTCCGTCCTGTGTCGGTCCCCGTACCCACCGATGGCGATCAGACGCAGCCCGCCTCACCTGAAGGAACAGCGGGCGGTTCCAACGCCAATGGGCAGGATCCGACGAAGGGCAGCAACACCGGCCTTCCGTTGCCTCGCTTCGCGGCCCTGCGTGCGGATGATGTGAACATGCGAGCCGGTCCGGGCCAGCGTTATCCTATCCAGTGGGTCTATCATCGTCGCGGTCTGCCCGTGCAGATCGAGCGTGAGTTCGATGTATGGCGTCTGGTCGAAGACGCTGACGGGGTAAAAGGCTGGGTGCATCAGGCCACGCTCATTGGCTCGCGTGACTTTGTCATTCCATACCCGCCGGGCACAGCAGCGCCTTCAGCGGAAACCGCAGCCAAACCTGCGCCAGATGTCTCTGCCGGAGCGAAGACGGACGAGCAGAAGCACGATGCGCCAAAAGCCGAACCGGCGAAAGCTGAAGCACCAGCAGCCAACCGTCACACTGAATCCAAGATCATCAGTCGTGTTTCCACCAGCGCGGATGTGGCGAAGCTACCCGGTGCGGTTATCCTCCATTCATCGGCTGATGATGAGTCCGCCGCTGTGGCCGTGCTGACGCCGGGCACTGTTGGCACCATCAAGGCCTGCGCGTCCGGCTCATCATGGTGCAAGGTTTCCGTGCAGCGTTACGAGGGTTGGGTTCACCGCGCCCAGATGTGGGGAATCGGACCGGATGAGGCCTATCCGCCGTCCTGAGCATGTGATCACCTTTTTTTGTCCCGATAGGACGGAGACAGGGTGATCGGATGACAGGTCTGCTTCGTTGAGTCAGTCTCGGGGCATCCGGCTCACAACAGGAGACTGCACTCATGGTCGTCGCTCAGTGTCGCACAAAGATCGTGGCCACACTTGGACCGTCCTCATCGACGCATGAGGTGATCAGAAGCCTCGCCCTCGCTGGGGCGGATGTTTTCCGGTTCAATTTTTCCCACGGCACACATGACGATCATGCGGCCCGTTACCGGATCGTGCGGGAGGTCGAGCAGGAAATCGGCCGACCTCTCGGTGTCCTTGCCGACATGCAGGGCCCTAAGCTGCGCGTGGGCCGTTTTGCTGATGGGAAAGTTCTGCTGGAAACGGGCAGACCATTCCGTCTGGATCTCAGTGAAACACCGGGCGATGCGTCCCGGGTCAATCTGCCTCATCGGGAAATCATTTCCGTGGCGAAGGAAGGCTCGGTTCTTCTTCTGGATGACGGCAAACTGAAGCTTGTCATCAGGAAGGTGGGCGACGATTTTCTGGAAACTGAAGTGCTGGTCGGTGGTCCTCTCAGCAACCACAAGGGGGTGAATGTTCCGGACCTTGTGCTGCCCATTCCGGCCCTGACCACCAAAGATCGGGACGATCTCGCCTTTGCTCTGGAGATGGGAGCGGATTTCATCGCCCTGTCCTTCGTGCAGCGCCCGGAAGATGTTCTGGAAGCACGGAGTCTGGTGCAAGGGCGGGCTTGGCTGGTGTCGAAGCTGGAAAAGCCACAGGCGCTGGACAATCTGGCGGCCATTCTCGACGCCTCCGATGCGGTCATGGTGGCGCGTGGTGATCTTGGCGTGGAGCTGCCGCCGGAGGTCGTGCCGCTGGCGCAGAAACGGATCATCCGAGAGGCTCGCCTGCTTGGCAAACCGGTGATCGTGGCGACGCAGATGCTGGAGAGTATGATTTCGGCCCCAACACCCACGCGTGCAGAAGCGTCTGATGTTGCAACAGCCGTGTTTGATGGTGCGGACGCCGTGATGCTGTCCGCCGAGTCCGCAGCCGGTCAGTATCCGTGTGAAGCCGTCACAATCATGAACCGGATTCTGGAGCAGGTGGAATCGGATGAGGGCTGGCGCATGATCATGCAGGCCAGTCGTCTCGCTCCCGAGCATTATATTGCCGACGCCATTGCTCATGCCGCCCAGCAGGTCGCCACGACATTGGCGACTTCGGCCATCGTGGCCTACACGCATGCGGGGCCGACCGCCCTGCGTATCGCCCGTGAGCGCCCGATCGCCCGTGTTCTCGGATTGACGCCGACCATTGCAACGGCCCGGCGACTGGTTCTGGTCTGGGGTGTCCAGTCCTTTGTCACGCCTGCGGACAAGCAGGTCCGGGATACGGAGGCCATGGTGTCTACGGCGCTGGAAGCGGCGCTCAAGAGTCATGTCGGTGCGCCCGGCGACACGATTGTCATCACCGCCGGAGTGCCGTTCGGGATCAGTGGATCGACCAACACGATCCGGGTTGCGAAAATTCCTGAAGCCTGAAGTGATCCCTTCTCCCTCTGGCCCCGGCTGAAGGGGAAGGGTAAAGAAGACAGAAATGAACGGGTATTCCGTTCCCACAGCGACTTACGCAGGCGATTTCAGGCACGGCATGAGCAAGACACGACAGTTTTTCGGGACCGACGGCATCCGCGGGAAGGCGAACACCTCTCCCATGACTGTGGAGATTGCTCAGAAGCTTGGTCAGGCTGCCGGGTTGCATTTCCGCCGAGGAAGTCATCGTCATCGCGTGGTGGTCGGCAAGGACACGCGCCTTTCTGGCTACATGATCGAATGTGCGCTTGTGGCCGGCTTCCTGTCAGCGGGTATGGATGTGACCCTTGTCGGTCCGATGCCGACGCCCGCTATCGCCATGCTGACGCGCTCTCTCCGCGCTGATCTGGGCGTGATGATTTCCGC
>NZ_DHNR01000037.1:14885-45323 GCF_002409645.1 Acetobacter sp. UBA5411 | reverse complement strand
TCCGATCAGGAAGAAACCACGGTCGAAGCGCTGATGATGACGGATCTGTCGTCACAGTTGGCATCGCCTGCTGAGATTGGCCGTGCCTCGCGTCTGAACGATGCGGCGGGTCGGTATATCGAGCACGCCAAGGCGTCTCTTCCCAAGGGCTGTCGTCTCGATGGTCTGAAAATCGTCATCGATTGTGCGAACGGTGCGGCCTACCGCGTTGCGCCGTCGGCTATCTGGGAGCTGGGCGCGGAAGTCATCCGTCTGGGCTGTGATCCTGACGGTGTGAACATTAACGAAGGCTGTGGCTCCACTCATCCGCAGGAACTTTGCGAGGCGGTTGTCCGACACGGGGCCGATCTCGGCATTGCACTGGATGGCGATGCCGATCGGATGTTGCTGGTCGATGAAACCGGACATCTGATCGACGGTGACCAGATCCTTGGGCTGATTGCCCGGTCATGGGCCAAGGCCGGACGACTGGCGACGTCTTCTGTCGTGGCTACAGTCATGTCCAATATGGGGCTTGAGCGTTTTCTGGCGGATGGCGGCCTGAAGCTGGAGCGCACGTCTGTGGGCGATCGTTATGTCGTCGAGCGGATGCGTGAAAACGGAGCCAATGTCGGCGGCGAACAGTCTGGGCATGTCGTCCTGTCAGACTTTGCGACCACTGGAGATGGCTTGCTGGCCGCTCTTCAGGTTCTGGCCGTGCTGATCGAGGATGGCCGGCCAGCCAGCGAGGTCTGCCGGGTTTTTTCGCCTTATCCGCAGCTTCTGAAAAATATCCGTTTTTCTGGTGCAAGCCCCCTGCGTCTGCCGGAAGTGCAGGCCGCCCGGGATGATGTTGTGGCGCAGCTTGGCCAGAAAGGTCGCCTTGTTCTGCGTGAAAGCGGAACCGAACCACTGGTACGCGTGATGGTTGAGGCCGAGCATGAATCGGATGTGCAGCAGGCCGTGAACGCCATGTGTGACGCCATCAACTCAGCCCACGTGGCGGCCTGATCATGCGCGGAAGGGTCCTCAGCATAGCGGGTAGCGACTCCGGCGGAGGGGCGGGTATCCAGGCGGACATCAAGGCGATTACTGCCCTTGATGGTTTTGCTATGACGGCGATTGCTGCTCTGACCGCCCAGAACACGATGGGCGTGGTCGATATTCTTGATGTGCCGCCCGAGTTCCTCAGAACCCAGATTCGATGCGTGCTGGAAGATATTGGCGCGGATGCGTTCAAGACCGGGATGCTTGGCCGGGCTGAAAGCATTCATGTGGTTGCGGAAGAAATCAGCCGTTACCGGAAGATCCCTTTCGTTCTGGATCCCGTCATGATTGCGAAGGGTGGGGCGGCGCTTCTTGTTCCGGAGGCAATATCGGCGCTGATCGATTCCCTTCTGCCGCTCTGCACAGTCCTGACGCCAAACATTCCGGAAGCTGAAGCGCTTCTTGGTGTACAGATCGAGACCGAGCAGGACATGATCGACGCAGGTCATGCCCTGCGCGGCAAAGGTGTGCCGGCAGTGTTGGTGAAGGGAGGGCATATGAAAGGCCCTCATCTCGCTGACGTTCTGGTGGATGGAGAAACGGTCGAGATCTTCAGATCGCAGCGTATCGATACCCGTCATACACATGGAACGGGCTGCACGCTGGCGAGCGCGATTGCGACACGACTAGCGCAGGGGCGTTCCCTGAGAGACGCCGTGAAGGAAGCGCGGGCTTATCTGATTGGTGCGATTACCCATGCTCCGGGTTACGGTCATGGGGCAGGGCCACTGGACCACGGCATTACGATTGCCGCGAGTTGGACTGTCTGAGCGGAAACGCCTGAAATCTGACAGAGTGTTTTCCGGACTCCCGGGCGCGGAAAGCACTCTGTCAGACGCGACGTTCTGACGGTCTTAAGCCTCAGGCTGCGACAGTTTCCTGTCGTTCGACCGGAGCGCTCGCTTCGTTCGTTTCCAGACGCTGCAATTGCTCACGCAGCATGTAGCCGCGGCCCCAGACTGTGGTGATGAGGTTGCCTGCGCCGGCAGCCTGCAGCTTTTTCCGCAGCTTGCAGATGAAAACATCGATGATCTTCATCTCCGGTTCATCCATGCCGCCGTAAAGATGGTTCAGAAACGCATCCTTGGTCAGAACCATCCCCTTACGCAGGACGAGCAGTTCCAGAATGGCATATTCCTTACCCGTCAGATGAACCGGAGACTCGTTCACCATGACTTCCCGGCTGTCGAGGCTGAGCTTGAGCGGTCCTACACGCAGGGTCGGTTCACTGAAGCCTTTGGAGCGACGCAGAATGGCCTGCATCCGAGCAACCAGTTCATCGGGATCGAAAGGTTTCGTCATGTAGTCGTCAGCACCGATGGAGAAGGCTTTCACCTTTGCCTGCGGACGCGTCAGGCCAGACAGGACCACCATCGGGGTTGTGACGCGCGCTGCGCGGGCCCGGCGAACAACCTCATATCCCTCAATGTCGGAGAGCATCAGTTCCAGGACGGCGAGATCATAATCGTAGTGCCGGAGCATCTCCACGGCTTCTTCGCCGGACTGGACATGATCAACCGTAAAACCGGCCCCTTTCATGATCTGGGTGATTTCACCGACAGAGGAGAGATCGTCTTCAACGAGCAGAACGCGCATCACTGTAACCCTTGGTTCGTTGTTGACCAATGGTTACCACCTTGGGTTGTATCGGTCTACGAAAATTTCACGTAAAGATTGTATAAAGATTCTTGTTAACCATCATAAACGCGTAAATTGTCTTTTTTTTTATCTATTTGAGCCAGAAACCCCTGATCTGAATGGCCCTGACCGGAGAAATCTTATGAAACCCGACTTCCTCACACAGGTTAATGCAACCTGTGCGAGTATTCCTGCCGCAGTCGCGACCGGGCGGATTACATCGCTGTCCGGTCTCGCCGTGACGGTTACGGGCCTTGGAAGTCTGGCGTCAGTCGGTGACCGGATGTTCCTGATGCGGCGGAACGGCGCGGCAATCCCCGCAGAAATCATAGGATTCTCAGGCAGCCACGCGCATGCCATGGCGTTTGGAAGCCTTGATGGACTGGCAAGCGGAAGCGAGGTCCAGTTTCCCGTCTTTATCGGGTCACGGGCTCCGAAACCGGGCGGGAGCCTGCCTGTCTCGGATGGATGGATCGGGCGGATCATTGATCCTCTCGGGCGTCCTCTCGATGGTAAGGGGCCCTTGCCGCCGGGGCCTGTGCCGCGCCCGGTGCGCACTGCTCCTCCGGATGCGACCCTGCGTGCGCGTCTGGGACCGAGAATCGACCTTGGTGTCCGGGCCATGAACCTCTTCACGACCTGCCGGGAAGGACAGAGACTCGGGCTTTTCGCCGGGTCAGGCGTGGGCAAATCCACGCTGATGTCGATGCTGGCCCGCAATACGGCCTGCGACGTGGCTGTGATTTCCCTTGTCGGCGAGCGTGGCAGGGAGGTGCGTGAGTTTGTCGAGGATGATCTGGGACCAGAGGGACTCGCTCGTTCCGTTGTCATCGTTGCGACCTCGGATTCGCCTCCGCTCATGCGACGGGAAGCAGCGTATGCGGCGCTGACTGTCGCCGAGTATTTTCGTGACGAAGGCAAATCCGCGCTTCTGCTGATGGATAGCGTGACCCGATTCTGTCAGGCGTTGCGTGAAATCGGCCTTTCCGTGGGCGAACCTCCGGCGACGCGCGGCTATCCTCCTTCGGTCTTCGCGGAACTGCCGCGCCTGCTGGAACGGGCCGGACCCGGCATCGTGCGTCCGGATGGGTCCGCCGGGCAGATCTCCGCACTCTTTTCAGTGCTTGTAGAGGGTGATGACCAGAACGAACCGGTGGCCGATGCTGTGCGTGGCATTCTGGACGGACATCTGGTGCTGGACCGACGCATTGCGGAAACGGGGCGTTATCCCGCCATCGACATTCTGCGTTCGCTGTCCCGTACCGTTCCGGGTTGCAATTCCGCTGATGAAAATGCGCTGACCCGTCGTGCCCGCGCCATTCTGGCTACTTATGCCGAGATGGCCGACATGATCCGCCTTGGAGCCTACCGCCCCGGAGCGGATGCGGCCGTCGATGAAGCCATCAAACTTCGGCCAGCCATTGAAGCCGTTCTTTCACAGGGACGCCATGAACGCTTCACGCTGGAGCAGAGCTTTGCCTCATTGAGAGATGCTCTTGCCGAGGTGCCCGTTCCAGAAAACTCGGTCGCGGCCGCAATGGCCGTTTCCTGATCGTTTAACGCAACTCCAGACAGACCGAGAACCGTCCGATGCCTTCTTCACCGCTGGATTCCCTTCTGAAAATCAGAAAACAGGAGCTTGATGAAGCCAAGAAACTGCTCTCGGAAGCGCTGGCGCGTGCCATGACGGCCTCTGACGCCGTGAAAGCGGCGGAGCAGAACATGGTCCGCGAGAGAGATCTGGCGCTGGACTTTTCGGCTGACGATCAAGTGGTCGAGGCCTACTCACGATGGTTGCCGATCGGTCGGGCAGCTCTCGACAAGGCGCGTCTGAGAGAACAGGACGCCTCCATGGAGGTGGAATCCTGTCGCACACGGGTCAATATGGCCCGCTCAGCGCTCGAAGCCGCTGAAAAACTGGCGGAAATGAAGGCCAAGGAGCAGCAGGAACTGGCGCAGAAAAAGGAACAGGCCATGCTGGATGATCTGGCCATGCGCCGGGCGACCCAGAAGAAAACAGACTGAGAATACCAGCGCTCTGCTGGCATGTTTTCGCAAGCTCTCTCTATCTGCTCAAAAGAAAGATCGTGACAGGACGCCAGAGACACAGGAAATAGTGAGTTTCTTCCCTTTCCTGTAATCGCCCGGATTTCGTTCATGACCACCCGTAACCTGATGCTGAATACCCGGTGCGAGACCGAGGCTCTTGCCCGCAGGCTGGCTGGTCTGACCCGTTCCGGTGACGCCATTCTGCTTTCAGGCTCTCTTGGTGTAGGAAAAAGCGTTTTCGCCAGAGCCTTCCTGCGCACCCTCTGCAATGATCCGACGCTGGATGTTCCCAGCCCCACTTTCACGCTGGTCCAGCCCTATGACTCGCCAATGGGTGAAGTGTCACACTTCGATCTCTGGCGGTTGCAGGGGCCAGAAGCGCTGGAGGAACTGGGGTGGGACGACGCCCGTACAGGCATTGTGCTGGTTGAATGGCCTGAGCGTCTGGAAGACCTTACGCCGCCAGACGCCCTGCATGTCACGCTGAAACCACGCCCTGTCGCCGGACAGGACCCCGATGCGGAAGATCAGCCCCGTGAGGCTGTTCTGGCAGGCTGGGCAGACCGTCTGTGAACGGGATGGTGACACCCTTGCAGCACTCTTTTTGACGGATCATCCTTCTCTGATGAACGCTTCCTCCGCCCCCGGTCTCGCCACCATTCCTGCCCATCTGCGCTTTCTTGACGAAATTGCTGCTCGCTGGACCGCAGGCGTGGAGGAAGACCCCGAGCGGATCGGTGACGGCACACTTGTTCTGCCGGGTCGTCGCGCCGCGCGTGCTCTGACCGAAGCTTTTTTGCGGCAGGCGGATGGACGGGCGATTCTTCTGCCTCGAATCATTCCCATCGGCGGACTTGATGAAGCGGAAACGGCGCTCGCCAGTCCGGACGCCCTGCTGCTGCCTCCGGCTGTGCCACCCATGCGGCGGCTCGCTCTTCTTACGGCGCTGGTTCTCAAGGCGGAGGGGGCTTTCGGTACCCGACCGATGCTGGATCAGGCGTGGCCTCTGGCGCGGGCGCTCGCTGATCTGATGGATGAGGCCGAGCGTTCGGGTATCAATCTGGCGGAGACGCTGCCGGACGCGGTCGACGAGAATTTTGCCAGACACTGGCAACAGACCCTCACCTTTCTCGACATCATCACCCATGCGTGGCCTGACTGGTTGCGTGAGCAGGGCGTGATGAATCCCGTAGCTCGCCAGATCGCGTTGCTGGACGCGCAGGCGGATTACTGGGCGCATCAGGTCGATGGAACGGCGCGGCTCTGGGCTGTCGGCTTCACCGATGCGCTGCCGTCCACAGTCAATGCGTTACGAGGCGTGCTGCTGCACCCGCATGGACGACTGATCGTCCCCGGTCTTGATCGGGATATGGACGACGAGACCTTCGCCACGCTTCCGGACGGTCACCCGCAGGCAGGTCTTTCCCGGCTTCTGGCCAGTCTCGATTCCCGACGGGATGATGTGGAGACCTGGTCCTCGGTTCTTTCTGATGATGAGAACCGCTCTGTTCTCGCCGCCCGCACTCACACCATAGCACGGGCGCTCCTGCCCGCTGCTGCCCTGTCGGACTGGGCGGCCAATCCTGAGCGCGGCGAGTGTGCCGGGTTGTATCGTCTCGCCAGCGCTGACCAGCAGGAGGAAGCTGCCGCCATTGCGCTGATTCTACGGGCAGGGATCGAGCAGAAGAACAAAAGAGTCGCCTTGGTGACGCCGGATCGGGCGCTGGCGGGAAGGGTTGCGGCGGAACTGGCTCGGTGGGGCATCCTTGCGGACGATAGTGCGGGCGAATTGCTCATCACCACGCCCGCTGCCGTGTTGTTGCGTTTGCTGGCGCAGGCCGTGGATCAGAATCTTGCGCCTGTCGCGCTGCTGGCTTTGCTGAAACATCCGCTGGTTGCGTGCGGCATGTCGCCCGGCACTACGCGTGCATCCGCTCGTCTGCTGGAGCGGAGGCTGCTGCGTGGCCCGGCACCTGCGCCGGGCATCGAAGGCCTACGGCGGCATCTGGAAGAGAAGCAGAAGAGGGAAGGGGCATCTCTCGATGGCGCGTCGGCGGATCGGCCTGATGAACCTCAGCCTCTCGACCTGTTTCTGACGGCCATTGAACGCTGCCTCGCTCCTGCGCTGGAAAGTGCGTGCGAAGAACGGACACTGCCGGAGCAGCTTACAGCGCTGCTGAAGGCTGCCGAGGCGCTTACCACCACAGATGATACGCCGGGTGCGGAAAAACTCTGGCGTGGCGAGGACGGTAATGCCCTCGGTCGCCGTTTCTCCGATCTGCTGACGGCCACGGATGTGTTGCCGCCCCAACCATGGGCGGTGCTCGATGGGTTGCTGGCCGCCGTCTTTACCGAAGAGCGCGTGCAGAGTCGGCGTGCGTTGAGGGGGCGGGGCGAGACGACCATCACGCTGCATCCCCGCGTGTTTATCTGGGGGCTGACCGAGGCGCGTCTTCAGACAGTCGATCTCATGGTGCTGGGTGGTCTGGTCGAGGGTGTCTGGCCTCCTGCAACCGATCCGGGTCCGTGGCTCAGTCGTCCCATGCGGGCGCGTGTCGGACTGCCTTCGCCTGAGCAGGCTATTGGGCAGGCGGCACATGATTTTGCATCCTGCCTGTCGTCCGCTGCCGAGATTGTGCTGTCCACACCGGGCCGTCGTGAAGGCGCGCCCGCAGTGCCGGCTCGCTGGCTGGTGCGTCTGGACGCTTTTCTTGCTGGGCGCGGACAGCAACTGGTGGAGCATCCGGCGCAATCATGGCTGTCACAGATCGACCGTCCGGTCGGTGCAGCCCAACCGGTTGCAGCTCCAGAGCCTCGCCCGGCTGTCAACAAGAGGCCCCGTCGCCTGAGTGTCACCGAGATTGAGACATGGATGCGTGATCCGTACGCCATCTATGCCAAACATGTGCTGAATCTGCGTCCGCTCGATCCGCTGGAGCAGTCCGTCGATGCGTCCGATTACGGTATGCTCGTTCACGGTGCGCTGGACGCATGGTTTCAGAAACATGGTGCAGAGTGGCCGCATGATGCCGTGCTGTCCCTGCGCAAGGCGTTTCTCGACAGTCTGGATGCCGCCAGTCTGCGTCCGGCACTGGCTTCGTGGTGGCGACCTCGTCTGCTCCGTATCGCCGACTGGGTCGCGCAGGCTGAAGCGGCCCGTCGCGAAAGTGCTTCGCCACGCGCCATTCTGACGGAAGCCAAAGGTCGCGCCACCATCACAGACACGCCCGGCGGACCATTCACGCTAACGGGGCGGGCTGATCGTATTGATCTGTTTGATGACGGGAAAATGGCGCTGCTCGATTACAAGACCGGCACGGTGCCTTCCACGAAGGAAGTGATTGCCGGGTGGAGTCCGCAGCTTCCGCTTGAAGCGGCCATGCTGACGCTGGGTGCGTTTCCGGAAGCCACGAAGCATTTTTCTTCTGATGAGAACAGCAATTCAGAGGTGGGTGAACTGATCTACTGGCGTCTGACTGGTGGTGCGGAACCAGGGTCTGAGACTGTGGTGAAGAGCAAGGAGATCAGCATTGCCGAACTTGCCCAGCAGGCCTGGGAAAGTCTGCGTCAGCGTGTAGCGGCGTATGACAGCAAGGCGCAGCCTTATCTTTCGCACCCTCATCCCGGTAAACCTCCGCGTTTTGCGGACTATGCCCAGCTTGCCCGTGTGACGGAGTGGAGCACAGCGCGTGAGGAGGGGGGAGAATGAATATCGTCCCGCTTCTTTACACGTCAGGGTTGTTTGCGATTTTACGGGGCTTTGCCCCGTACCCCACAAAGGGACACGGCCTCTTTGATCCCGATTTACTACCAGTTTCCAAAGGCACAGCCTTTGGCGGGTTAAGGGCAGCGCCCTTGGAAGCACACACAAGGTTGTCGGCATGACACTCCCCACCAGCGCCATCGACCTCGCCAACGAACAGCAGAACGCGGCGTCTGATCCGAATGCGTCCGTGTTCGTGTCGGCGTCCGCAGGCAGCGGCAAGACCAAACTGCTCATCGACCGTCTGTTGCGTCTGATGCTGCCGCGTCAGAACCCGCACGATCCGACCGGACCGCTTATTCCCGGCACATGGCCGGGGCGCATCCTCTGTTTGACATTCACCAAGGCTGCTGCTGCGGAAATGGCGATCCGCCTTCAGCGTACGCTCGGTGAGTGGGTCACGTTGCCGGATGACAAACTGGATCAGGCGCTTGGCAGACTGAGTGTTCCGCTTTCGGCCCGTGCGGAAGCGCGTGCGCTGTTCGCCCGCGTGCTTGATCTGCCGGGCGGCATGCGGATCGGCACGATTCACGCTTTCTGTCAGTCTCTACTGCGTCGTTTTCCATTGGAAGCAGAGACCAATCCGCATTTTACGCTGATGGAAGATACAGACGCGTCACTGGCTTTGTCGGAGGCGACGGAGGCCGAACTGGGACGTCTTCCTGCCAGTCTGGTGGAGCCTTTGGCCGCGCAGATTTCACTCGTGGATCTGCTGGGTCTGCTGACCGAACTCCGTTTCAGCGCCCAGAGTCATGAGGCGCTGAAACTTGCGCGCACGGATCGGGAAACCTTGCGGGCAAAGCTGCTTAGGGTTTTGGGCGTGAAAGCGGTTCCTGATGGAGATCCGGTTCTGGCGGCGTGCGTGGATATTCCGGACGAGGATACGCTGCGCGAAGCACTGAAAACGATGCAGGAAACGGCACCGGCGACAGCACAGAAGCGTGCTGCGGCGATGTTGGACTGGCTGTCGCACTATCCACCGGAGCGTGCTGCGGCATGGTCAGAGTGGCAGGGGTTCTTCCTGACCGGAAAAGGTGAACTTCGAAAACATGCTGGCACCAGTGAAAAATATGCCAAGAACCATGAAAAGACCGTCGAGCGTGTTCAGGAAGAAGGCAAACGTATTCTCGCTGTTGAGGAAACACGTCGCGCTATTACCCTCGCCAATCTGACGCTTGCGCTGCTGCGCACGGCGGCTCCGGTTCTGGAAACCTACAGCACCGGCAAGGCATTACGGGGACAGGTGGAGTATGATGACCTCATTCTCCGTACGCTTGGCTTACTTCGTGATCCTGGTGCGGCATGGGTTCTTTACAAACTTGATGGCGGTATCGACCATCTTCTTCTTGATGAGGTGCAGGACACTTCCCGAGAGCAGTGGCGTATTGCCGGTGATCTGACAGAAGAATTCTTTTCCGGCGTTGGTGCGCACGACGAAAATTTGGGGCCGCGCACAGTCTTCGCCGTGGGCGATTACAAGCAGTCGATCTATGGATTCCAGGGTGCTGATCCGGAAGCTTTCCGTGAATGGCGGCAGACTTTCGAAAAACGTGCGCGGAATGCTGAGGCGCTCTGGCGGGAACCTCAACTCACCGTTTCGTTCCGTTCTACTGCACCAGTTTTGACTCTTGTCGATGCAGTCTTCAGTCATCCGCTTGCAGCGCGAGGCGTCAGCGAACCGGGTCAGGCGATGCCGCGCCATGAATCCGCACGGCCGGGACAAGGGGGACGTGTCGAACTCTGGCCGCTTGTGCCCCGCGCCCTCGAGGGTGAGGAGGATGCTGAGGAACCCGATCCGTGGGCCGCAACTCGCAAGAATGTGGGGCAGATTTCACCACAGCAGCGCCTTGCGGATACGTTGGCCCGCTGGATTGCTGCACAGTTGTTGCAACCTCCTGCACCGGGAGAAACGCAGCTGACGCCGGGTGATGTTCTGATTCTTGTGCCCCGTCGTTCCGCTTTTGTAAGAGCGCTGATCCGTGCGCTCAAAACCGCTGACGTGCCGGTGGCGACGCTCGTGCGGACAGGTCTTGCCGACCAGACAGTGGTGCAGGATCTGATGGCGCTGTGTGACGCTCTACTTCTGCCACAGGACAATCTGACACTGGCCTGCGTGCTGACGTCGCCGCTCGGTGGTCTCAGCGATGATAGCCTGATGGCGCTGGCCATGGACCGGGACGGCGAACCGCTCTGGACCGTGCTGCGTGAACGTCACGCCGAGCGTCCGGACTGGTCGGCGGCATGGAATTACCTGTCGGCCCTGTTTCGTCGAGTGGATTATGCCTCGCCTTACACGCTGTTGTCCGAGGCGTTGGGTGTACATGGTGGTCGCGCCCGTATTCTTGCGCGTCTTGGTCCGGAAGCTGCCGAACCGATTGACGAACTTCTTTCCGCCGCGCTGCGTTATGAAGAAAACCACGCACATTCTCTGCAAGGATTCCTGCACTGGCTTCGTAACTCCAATGAAAGCGTCAAGCGGGAAGCTGAGGCGACAGGAAACGCCGTGCGTGTGATGACTGCACACGGTTCGAAAGGATTGCAGGCGCGATTGGTCATTCTTCCCGATACGATCGGAACGCCCCGTTCCGACAGTCGGCTTCTCTGGCTCCCAGCGAAGGGAAGTGATTCGAGCCTGCCGGTATTCGTGCCTCGGACTGACACTGCCACCGAGGTGACAAAAGCCGTCCGTGAGAAACTTCGTGAGCAGGCAGCGGAAGAATATAACCGTCTGCTCTATGTCGCTCTGACCCGCGCCAGCGATAGGCTGGTGGTCTGTGGCTGGGAGACAGGACGCGCGCTCAGTGATGAAAGCTGGTACGCCCGGTGCGTGGATGGTTTCACTGCGGCTGGGGCCGTATCCGAGCCGTTCGATCTTGGTTGGGAGGGGGAACGCCTCGTTCTGCAGGAGACTGCGACAGTCAGCCGAACAACACACGCTGAAACAGTGTTGCCACCGTCAGCCCCACTGCCGGCATGGGCAGGACATGCGCCTGACTGGACACCCACGCCACCGCCTGCGGAATCTGCGCTAGCCCGGCCACTGTCGCCAAGCCGTCCGGATGACGCACCGTTTGGCGAACAGCCTTCCACGCGTTCTCCGTTGGATATTGCGGCGCTGACTCCGAATGCAGCACGAGAAGCGGCTTTTCGCCGGGGCACGCTTGTTCATGCGTTGCTTCAGTTTTTGCCTGACAGACCGGAAGCGGATCGGACAGATGTTGGCTATAACTGGCTTCTTCAGCCCGGCAATCAGTTGGATGAGCAGGAAGCTGCTCGACTGGTCGCGCGTGTCATTGAAGTGATGGAATCACCTTTTCTGGCACCATTGTTTGCAGAAGGCAGTCGTGCGGAACAGAGACTGGCGGGTGTTGTCGGGGAGACTGTGATTGTTGGTCAGGTCGATCGCATGGTTGTATTGCCCGATCGTGTGCTGGTCTGCGATTTTAAAACCAATCGTCGTCCTCCTTCATCCGTGGAGCGTACGCCGGTAATGTATCTGCGGCAGATGGCGGCGTATCGCGCTCTTCTGCAGGCGCTCTATCCGGGACGCGCTGTAGAATGTTGTCTGGTCTGGACGGAGGTGCCAACGGTGACTGTATTGCCCGGAGGACTCTTGGAGGAATATAGGCCCGGATAAAATTGGTGTTCTGAAAACCTGAAGAAATCAAAGGGATTGTATCCCTTTGTGTGGAAAAGCTCCAAGGAGATCCGTTCCATTTTGATTATATAGAATTTCAGAAGTTTTCTGAAAAACACTCTCCAAAACGTCTTCTATATCCAGTTTGTTCAAACCCGCTGCATTGTCCAGACAACGCGTCCAATAATGGTCATGGCGTGCCCGTCAGGTGAGCCAAGGCTGACCTGATCAGCTGGAAAAGTTGCTGATTGATACGCCGGATTGTCGGACTGAACGAGAAAATCTCCGTTAGCTGTTCGGGAAATCCTTTTTACGAACAGGCCACCATGCATCACGACAGCATAAACCCCTTCGATCCTTGTGGAAGGCTGGGTATCAACCAGCAGGCGATCACCACTGTGGATGGTTGGGAGCATGGAATCACCGTCAGCCGTGATCATGATCAGGCCGGAAGGTTGCAGGCCTAATTCATCCGTCAGAAAGGATCGGGGAAACTGTATGGGGTGTCCCACACTTTCCTCACAGGTACGACCAAAACCGGCTGAAGCTCTGGCATCGTAATAAACGACGGCAACGGAAGAGGAGAGTTTGGTCTCTCCCGTCCAAAGCCATTCGACTGAGACGCCAAGTTCTCTGGATATTTCCTCAATTTTTGAAGGCTTCCAGTCTGCTCCTGGCTTTTGATACTTTCCGATCATGGACTCGGAAATGCCAGTGGCGAGATGTAATTGTCGTGCAGAACCGTAACGCTGGATAGCCTGCGTCAGTCTCCCTTCACGCGTTGAAGGATCTGGAGCCTCCTTCAGGGAAGGACCGCGGCGGCGACGGGAGTTTTTCTTTTCTTCCGCCATTACACAGTGCGATTTCGTGCTGAGAAAGTGTCTCTATAATAACACTCATCCAACGAGGTTTTTTGCTTGCTTATATGAGTTAAATGGCTCATATTCTTCTCCGAAGGGACGATTGAAAGATCGTTAAAAACTTGCAAAAGACCAGAATTGGCAAAAATCCTTACTCAATGGATGATGTATGTCACAGGTTGATCGTAAAAAACAAGCCCATTCACGCTTATACAGTGGACCAAATCCCATTCGTATGAGTGATCAGGAGTGGAATGTCATGATTTCGGCTCTTTCAAATGAGCAGAAAGAGTTGCTGAGTGAATTGCGTCATCGAGCGCAGTGTTGCACGCAGATGGCTGTTTCCGGGCCGCAACCCACGGCTGTAACGCTGGAAGTGGCGGAAACTGCGATGGATGCACTGCTGCGGAAATTGACGGACATGGAAGTGAAGTTCCCATTTGAAGGATTTCCTCTCTCAGGGAGTTATGCATGATGGTCAGGAAGTTTGAAGCTGAGCGTGCGGAAGATCTGGGAAAGGCAGCCAGGGCGCTTTACGCAAAAGGAAAGAGCATTCGTGCCATTTCTGAACAGATTGGCGCTTCACGGTCCTATGTCCATCGGATTCTGATGCGCGCACGGGCGGAACATCTTGCTGCTATAGTCAGCCAGCGTCGCATTGCGCAGGGTAATGATCCCCTTCCTCCGGGAAACATTATCAGCATGGGAGCCATAAGTTTGCATGGTAGGCGGCATATTCATTGAATAACGTACGATAGTTTTTTTTGTTAAAATATACAATTTAAGTAATTTTTATTACGCTTTAATAGTGTTCATGCGTGTGATACTGAACATGCAGCTTTGGTGAGGTATTTATAGGCTGTGCCTCAAATTGCATTCAATCTTTTCAACATTCCGCAGAAATAGGTGTAAAGATCTCTCTTCCATCTTCAGCCGCATTTCCGGTCGCCGTATGGAAACATTATAAACCGCTTTTTTATTGCAATTGATAATCGTTATCATATATGGTTTCTGAAGGATATGTATATTCTACCCATGATACATTGTGGAGTTGCAGAATGACTCAGCTTTTCTGTGAAAAAACGGGTATGATAGAGTTGGATCCGGAATACTTTGATGAAATTGCCGGTGGTGTAAACGCATCATTGGCAGGACAGGCAGCTGTATATGGCATTATTGGAACAGCTGCCGTTGCGGCGGCTCCCTTTATTGCCACAACAGCGGCGGGAGCAGGGGCGGCTGCCGGGATTGCGGCCGCAGGAACGGCGCTGGTCACGGGAGCAAGTTATCTTGCAAAATGGGCATTTATTCCACCACCGCCTCCGGGACAGGAAGAGGAATATTATAGAAACAGTTTAGCCAGATAGCAGGTAGGGTTTTTGGGTCCTGTATATGTTGAATATACAGGACCCGATATTGGATTTTTAAAAACAGGAATTGTTTTTCTATTGGAGAGAGTGTGTGCTGACGAAAATAGAAAAATATTCTCTATACCTGTTCGTAATTTCTGAATTGATTCTTGTCTTTAGCATCATGACGTATGAGAATTTTCAGAAGCAGGATAAGGTTCTGTTTTCTGCAATGGCGATAGTTTTTCTGATATTTCCGTTCGGACTTTTGAAGGCGGACGGGCGCTTTAAATTATTCTTTGTTGTTGGCATATTATATTCTTTTTGTATGTCTTTGGGTTTCTTTTGTCTGACTCTGAATCTGATAACGCCGCTTTCTTACCTTGATATTTCAAGAGATTTATTGATCGTTTTGTTTCTTGTTCTCATGTTCTTTATTGCACGATTTAAGAAATCCCAGATGTAAAAAGGGTGATTGTCATGGAAGCAATCATTCCGCTTTTTGGCCCTCTCTCTTTACATGGAAAAAAGGGCCTGAGAAATGCTCAGGCCCGTAATGCCGATCGGTAATCAGCCGTCAGCTTTTTTCGCAGCGTCAAACGCATCCATGATACGGGTCGAGTAAACAAGCGCCGCTCCAGCATTCAAGGCAATGGCGACACTGAGTGCTTCCCCGATTTCCTCGCGGGTCGCGCCGGCCTTTACGGCTTCCGCAGCATGAATGGTGATGCAGCCGTCACAGCGGGTCGTTGCGGCGACTGCCAGTGCAATCAGTTCCCGCGTCTTTGCGTCGAGGTGACCGCTCTTTGCGCTCGCGCCGTTCAGGGCCAGAATGCTCGAGACAGTATCAGGCGCGACAGAACTGTAGGCGCCGATCGCCTTGCCCAGATGCTCGCGTCGTTCATTCCAGTCACTCCAGTCCGTCATGTCCTGAACTCCTCTGTTTGGGGTGAAAGCGCTTCACGATAGGACGATGTCCGGAAGTCGCCTCTTCACCACCGCGTGAGTATGGTGTCACGAGCGAGTGTGGCCTATTGCCTCTCTCTTGCTGGTCACAGCAGGCCTCGCTATCGGCAGAAGCATGAATACCATGAACAGACAGCCCCTTTCCGCCCAGTCCCGGACTCCAGGTCAATCTCAGGCTGCAGGTCCATTTGCGCTGTATGAAGAGCGTGTCGCCAGCGGCGCCCTGCGGCGCGATCCGGATCAGGAACGAGTCGCCAGACGCCTCGACCGCCTGTGGGTCGAACTGGAAGCGTACCGCCCTGCTCCTGTCAGACCTCAGGAAGAGCGGAAAGGCCTGTTCTCGAAACTCGTCAGCAAACTGCCGGAACTGCTGAACCGGACAGACGAACGCGTCGATGACGGTATTCCACGCGGGGTGTACATCGTTGGTCGCGTTGGTCGCGGCAAGACGATGCTGATGGATCTGTTCTTTTCCTGTGTTACGATCGAGAAGAAGCAGCGGATCCACTTCCTGACCTTCATGCAGGAAGTGCATCAGCGGCTCCGGGCGCTCAAGGAAGCCAATCCGGGGATGAGCGATCCGATCCCGCCGCTGGCCCAGACCATCGCTCAGGATGCGACTCTGCTCTGTTTCGATGAGTTCCAGATCAATGACATCGCCGACGCCATGATTCTGGGGCGTCTGTTTGAGGCACTGTTTGCGGCAAAGGTCATCATCGTCGCCACCTCGAATACCGTGCCCGGCGATCTGTTCCAGAATCGTCCCGGCGCAGACGCCTTCAAGCCGTTTATCGCCATTATCCAGCGTCATCTGGACACCGAAGTGCTGGATTCGGAAACCGATTACCGCCGTGGACGCGATCAGGACGATACGACATGGATCGTCCCGGCTGACGAGACGGCCAGACGGCGTCTCGACAAGATTGTAGCCCGTTATGGTGAAGGCCATCCGGTGGAAAAGGTGACGCTGGAATTCAGCGGACGGACTCTGCCGGTCGACCACGCACAAGGTCCGGTTGCCCGTTTCGATTTCACTTCTCTGTGTAGCAGACCGCTGGGACCAAATGATTATTTGGCAATCGCCAAGAAATTTCCCGTTATTGTGATGGACGACATTCCATCGCTTGGACCCGACGATGCGAACGTCGCCAGACGCTTCATCACATTGATCGATGCCTTGTATGACAACGGCAATTTGCTGTTCGTCTCCGCCGACGACTCCCCGGATAACCTGTTCCCGTCAGGGGAGGGCGCGGATGCATTCGCCCGCACGGCGTCCCGCCTTATGGAGATGAGCAGCGAGAGCTGGCTGGCCCGTGCTCACGGTCCGGGGGGAGTCCTCTCCAGACCGTGACAGCCCGACGGCTTGTCGTGTCTTTTTCAGCGGTCTAGCAAATTCCGCAGTAACCCGGCCGGACCGGGTATGGCCGGGTCATCCGGTCGCGGAATGGAGACACTCAGGCCATGGATATGTTTGCAGAGACGCACTCGTCCCGTCTGAAGTCGCTTTCCTGCGGTCAGGTGACCAGTTCTTCAGCTTTGGACGTAACAGTCATGTCGAAACGGCCTATCGACCGGTTTGGGGAGGTGACACACAGTCCCACCTCCGCGAGCTTGAGAAGAAACACAGGAGCGTTCTGAAAATGGCGGGCAGCGATCTTCTTACGACGGCACTGAGCGGAAGCAATATTGCTTACGTGGCCGATCTGTACGCACGATGGGCCGAAGACCCGAAGAGCGTCGACCCGTCCTTCGCCGACCTGTTCGGCTCAATGGACGATGAAACGGCTTCCATCCTTCAGGACGCCTCCGGGGCCTCCTGGGCGCCGCGCAAATCCATCATCACGGGTGACGAGCCCGCTCCGGCTCCTGCTGGCGGCAAGGGTGCCGGTCTGGCTGCGACAGACAGCCTCGCCATTGCACAGCTGATCCGGGCATTCCGTGAGTTTGGTCATCTGGAAGCGCAGACCGATCCGCTGGGTCTGAAAGTTCCGGCCCCAACCGTCGAGCTTGACCCTGCGACCTACGGCTTTGGCCCAAAGGATCTCGATCGTCCGGTCTATATTGGCAAGCTGCTGTCTCCGATCCTGCCGGGCCGCGAGACGGCCAGCGTCAAGGAAGTCGTGGCGGCCCTGCGTCAGGTCTATTGCGGCGCGATCGGTGCGGAATACATGTATGCACGCTCCGAAGAACAGCGCGAGTGGTTCCGTTCCCGTCTGGAAGGCGACAACTGGCCCAGCAGCGTCACGGTCGATGAGCAGAAGTCGATCCTCAAGAACCTGACGGAAGCCGAAGGGTTCGAGTCCTTCTGCCAGAAGCGGTATGTCGGCGCGAAGCGCTTCGGTCTCGAAGGTGGTGAAGTCTCCATCCCGGCGCTGCATGCCGTGATCGATCAGGTCGCGCAGCAGGGCGTGAAATCAGTCGCCATCGGTATGGCGCATCGCGGTCGTCTGAACACGTTGGTGAACGTCGTCCGCAAGCCCTACGTCGCGATCTTCAACGAGTTCGGCGGCGGCTCCTTCAAGCCTGACAACGTGGCCGGTTCCGGTGACGTGAAATACCACCTTGGCTCCTCCACGGATGTCGAGATCGGTGGTCATGCCGTTCATATCTCGCTTCAGCCGAACCCCTCGCATCTTGAAGCTGTTGATCCTGTGGTCTGCGGCAAGGTCCGCGCCGCGCAGGATGACGATGGTGACACCGAGAAGCGTCTGTCGCACATGGCGATCCAGATCCACGGTGACGCGGCCTTCGCCGGTCAGGGTGTGGTCTATGAGACGCTGTCCATGTCTCAGCTCGCCGGTTACCGCACGGGTGGTTCAATCCATATGATCGTGAATAACCAGATCGGCTTCACGACCAATCCGGTGAATGGTCATTCCGGCATCTATGGTTCCGACATGGCCAAGGCCATCGAAGCGCCCGTGCTGCACATCAACGGCGATAATGCGGAGGCTGTGGTCTATGCTTCGCGTCTGGCCGCTGATTACCGCCAGAAATTCGCCAGCGACATCATTCTCGACATCGTCTGCTATCGTCGTCACGGCCATAACGAGACCGACGAGCCGGCCTTCACGCAGCCCGTGATGTACAAGGCCATCGCCGGTCATGAGACGCCGCATACTGTTTACGCCAATCATCTGGTGAAAGCAGGCGTGCTGACGGAAGATGAAGTGAAGGCCCAGTGGGATGCGTTCCACGCGAAGCTGGACGAAGACTTCAAGGCCGCGCAGTCCTACAAGGTGAACAAGGCGGACTGGCTGGAAAGCAACTGGGCGGGTCTGCAGGCTCCCCCGAAGGCAGGTGAGGTCACTAAGGTCGAGACCGGTGTGTCGAAAGACGTGCTGACGGAAATCGGCGCCGCCATCACGAAAGTGCCGGAAGGGTTCGATCTCAACAGCAAGATCGCTCGCCAGATGAAGGCCAAGGCGAAAGCCATCGAGACCGGCGAAGGCATCGACTGGGCGACCGGCGAGGCTCTCGGCTTCGGCTCCCTGCTGCTGGAAAAGCATCGCATCCGTCTGTCGGGTGAAGATGTGCAGCGCGGCACGTTCAGTCAGCGTCATGCCGTGGTCATCGACCAGACCAATCAGCAGCCCTACACGATGCTGAACCACATCAAGGAAGGGCAGTCCCAGATCGATATCTGGAACTCGCACCTGTCCGAGTTCGCGGTGCTGGGCTTCGAGTATGGCTACACCATGCACAACCCGAACAACCTCGTGTTGTGGGAAGCGCAGTTCGGTGACTTCGCCAACGGTGCGCAGGTCATCATCGACCAGTTCATCGCCTCGGGCGAGACGAAGTGGCTACGTATGTCCGGCCTCGTGCTGCTGCTGCCGCATGGTTACGAAGGGCAGGGACCGGAGCACTCCTCCGCCCGTCTGGAGCGCTATCTCCAGCTCTGCGCTGAAGACAATATGTTCGTCTGCAACATCACGTCGCCGGCGAACTACTTCCACGCGCTGCGTCGTCAGCTGAAGCTGCCTTACCGCAAGCCGCTGGTGCTGATGGAACCGAAGTCCCTGCTGCGTCATAAGCTGGCTGTGTCCACACTGGCTGAGTTCGAGACAGGCACGAGCTTCCGTCCGGTGATCGGCGAGATCGATCCGCTGGCTGACAACGCCGTCGAGCGCGTCATCATCTGCTCGGGCAAGGTCTATTACGACCTGCTGGAAGCACGCCGCGACCAGAAGCTGGAGAAAGTGGCGATCATCCGTCTTGAGCAACTCTATCCGTTCCCGGAAGCAGAACTTGCCGCCGAGCTGAAGCGCTATCCGAACGCGAAAGAGATCGTGTGGTGTCAGGAAGAAACCCGCAACGGCGGTGGCTGGCACTTCGTTGATCGTCTGATCGAGGGTGCGCTGGGTGTGGCCGGTCACAAGGTTGGTCGTCCGGCCTATGTGGGCCGTGCTGCCGCCGCAAGTCCGGCGACGGGTCTGGCCAAGACGCATGCCGCAGAACAGGCCGCGCTGGTCAAGGACGCACTGGGACTGTCCTGACTGTCTGAAACATCGGGTCGCCATCATGGTGACCCGGTTCCGGTTGTACGCTTTTCCTCGCCTGTCTCGCAGACGTGATGAACAGGTGCCGGGAGCGTGAGTTTCGAAGACCTCCGGTTGGGGGCATAACTGAAGGATCGGTGTTGACGGAGTGAAACCGCAACATGCCGATTCGAAAAGGAAAGTGGGAAGCGAGATGTCAGTCGAGATCAAGGTGCCGACGCTGGGCGAGAGTGTCACGACGGCGACTGTTGCGAAATGGCTGAAGAAGGCCGGAGAGCAGGTGGCGGCTGACGAACCCGTTGCCGAGCTGGAGACTGACAAGGTGACTGTGGAGGTTCCTGCTCCACAGGCCGGTGTTCTGGGTCAGCCTGCCGTCAAGGAAGGCGACGAGGTCGAGGTCGGTGCGCTTCTGACCACACTGGAGCCGGGTGGTTCCGCCAAGCCTGCCCCTGCCCCTGCCAAGGCTCAGGCTCCGAAAGCCGAAGCCCCCAAGGCTGCCGCTGCGAAAGCCGCGCCAGCTCCGGCAACAAAATCTGCTCCTGTGGAACAGGCCGATGCCGCAACGGCATTCCCCGCCGCCCGCAAGATGATGACCGAGCAGGGCGTTTCCGCGCAGCAGATCGGCTCCGGTTCCGGTAAGGACGGTCGTATCACAAAGGGCGATGTGCAGGCCTTCCTGTCGCAGCCGCCAGTAAGCTCTCAGGCTCCGGCGAAGCCTCCGCGTAAGGACGATCCGCGTGAAGAGCGCGTGAAGATGACGCGTCTGCGTCGCACGATCGCCCGGCGTCTGAAGGACGCGCAGAACACGGCGGCGATGCTGACCACGTTCAACGAGATCGACATGACCGCCGCGAAGGAAATGCGCGCCGAGTTTCAGGATCTCTTCGTGAAGAAATACGGTGTGAAGCTCGGCTTCATGTCGATCTTCTCAAAGGCCGCGATTGCCGCTCTCAACGAATTCCCGGCGATCAATGCCGAGATTGACGGCGATGACGTGATCTACCGTCACTTCATCAATCTCGGCATCGCGGTTGGCGGTCCGAACGGACTGGTCGTGCCGGTGATCAAAGACGCGGAGACCCTGTCTCACGCCGAGATCGAGAAGAAGATCGCAGGCTTCGGCAAGGCGGCCCGCGAAGGCACACTGAAGATTGATGATCTGTCCGGTGGCACGTTCTCCATCACGAACGGCGGTATCTACGGCTCCATGCTGTCCACGCCGATCCTGAACGCGCCGCAGTCCGGTATCTTGGGCATGCACAACATCGTTGACCGTCCGGTGGCGGTGAACGGCAAGGTCGAGATCCGTCCGATCATGTATGTGGCGCTGTCCTATGACCACCGTATCGTTGACGGCAAGGAGGCTGTGAGCTTCCTCGTTGCTCTCAAGAAGTATGTTGAAGATCCACGCAGCCTGCTGCTCGGACTCTGACACGCTTCACAGGCTCTTCCGTCCCGTGATGGAAGGGCCTGTTTGTTTCCGGAAGCTGTCTGATGAAGCTTTCATGCCTCTGAACGGAGAGGCGGACACAGACGATGGACGTGAAGCGGCTTTGTGCGCCACGATCAGCGTCGATCGACATTCAATCAGGACGGGATAAAATGGCAATCGAAATCAAGGTTCCGGCGTTGGGCGAGAGTGTGACGTCTGCCACGGTCGGCAAATGGCTCAAGCAGCCGGGTGATGCGGTCGCTGTCGATGAGCCGGTTGTTGAGCTTGAAACCGACAAGGTGAGTGTTGAGGTCCCCGCTCCGGCTGCTGGCGTGCTGGAAACCCATGCCGTCAAAGAAGGCGATGAAGTCGAGGTCGGCGCAGTGCTGGCCATTCTGGCAGAGGGCGCGAAAGCCGCCGCGAAGCCTGCCGCTGCTTCCAAGCCTGCCGAAGCACCAAAGAAGGAAGCTGCCCCGGCTGCTGAAAAGAAGCCGGCTCCTGCAGCGACAGAAGCGCCAGCCGAGACGGATTACGATCTCGTCGTGATCGGCGCTGGTCCGGGCGGTTATATCTGCGCCATCCGTGCCGCCCAGCTTGGTTTCAAGGTGGCCTGCGTCGAAAAGCGCGCCACACTCGGCGGCACCTGCCTGAATGTCGGCTGTATCCCGTCCAAGGCGCTGCTTCAGTCGTCTGAAAACTATCATGCTGCCGAGCATGATTTCGCGACGCACGGTATCGATATCTCCGGTATCAAGCTCAATCTGGCGCAGATGCAGAAGCGCAAGGCCGGTATTGTCGAGGCCAACGTCAAGGGCGTTGAATATCTCTTCAAGAAGAACGGCATCACCTGGCTGAAAGGCGTCGGCAAGGTTGAAGGCACCGGTCGTCTGACGGTTGACGGCAAACCGGTCACCGCAAAGCACATTGTCATTGCGGCAGGCAGCGACAGCGCTGGCCTGAAGGGTGTCGATGTCGATGAGAAGGTGATTGTCACCTCCACCGGCGCTCTCGAACTCTCCGCCGTGCCGAAGAAGATGGTTGTCATCGGCGGTGGCGTGATCGGCCTTGAACTGGGCAGTGTCTGGCATCGTCTTGGCGCGGACGTGACGGTTATCGAGTTCCTCGATCGTCTGGTTCCGGGAACGGACAATGAAATCGAGGCGGCTTTCCGCAAAATCCTGATCAAGCAGGGTCTGACGATGAAGCTGGGTCACAAGGTGACCAAGGCGGAGAAAACCGGCAAAGGCGTGAAACTGACCGTCGAGCCTTCACAGGGCGGCGCTGCTGAAACGCTGGAAGCTGACGTTGTGCTGCTGGCCATCGGTCGTACGGCGGCGAGCAAGAACATGGGCCTTGAAGAGGCCGGTATCGCTCTCGACAACCGTGGTCGTATCGAAGTCGATGAGCATTTCGCCACAAATGTGCCGGGTGTTTACGCCATTGGCGACGTGATCCGTGGTCCGATGCTGGCGCACAAGGCCGAGGAAGAGGGCGTTGCTGTTGCCGAAATCCTTGCTGGTCAGGCGGGTCATGTGAATTACGACGCCATTCCGGGTGTGGTCTATACATGGCCGGAAGTGGCGACGGTCGGCTTCACGGAAGAGCAGCTCAAGGAAAAGGGCGTCGAATACAAGGTCGGCAAGTTCCCGTTCATGGCCAACGGTCGCGCTCGCGCCATTGGCATGACCGACGGGTTTGTGAAGGTGATTGCTGATGCAAAGACCGACCGTGTGCTTGGCACGCATATCATTGGTCCGGGTGCTGGCGAACTGATCGCGGAATGCACGATGGCGATCGAGTTTGGCGCTTCCTCCGAGGATATCGGCCGCGTCTGCCACGCTCATCCGACATTGAGCGAAGCGGTGAAGGAAGCGGCTCTGGGCGTCACTGGCCATTCGCTGAATATCTGATCGTCGCAAGGCTGGTTAAGAAAAACGCCGCTGAGAAATCAGCGGCGTTTTTTGTTGGGGGGCATGGTGGCAGACTGCTGTATCCGACGAGGCCGGTCTGCTTCGCCGATTCATGCAAGAACAAAGCATATATTGTAAAAATTTTGCGCATTTTCATTTTTACTTAAAATTAAAATACATAAATCACTACATTGCCCCATGTTTTTCCAAATGATGAATGACTATCAAGGATAGGCAGTGCAATCGGTGCGCGAAAAGAGGTTTGTTATTTCTTTCGGTAGCATGTAGCTCATCCTATGATAAAACAACACGCATAAGCAGTCCCGCGAGATCACGGACGGGAGGCATTGAGGAGAGAGTGCTGGATGAAGGTTTGGAGAACAACGCTGGCCTTGACGCTTGTGACTTCTGTTGCGTGTTCTTCGCCCGCTCTCTGCCAGTCTCCGGTTGCTCCCGGCACTCCGGCGGACACTGTAGCGCCGCCTGAGCCTCTGCCCGAAAATGATGTGCCGACACCGGTTGTCATCCCGCCTTTGCCTTCGCTGGATGATAGTGAAGCCCGCATTGAAGCGAAAAAACTGATGGTGGCCCTGCACAAGGAAGTGCCCGGTCTGCTGCCGTTGAGCGAGACCCAGAAACTGCACTGGATCAAACTGGCGCAGGAGACGATCGCTCGTTCGGATTTCCGTATTACGCGGGCGCAGGTGGTCGTAGTCGTCGATCGCAATGTGAAAGTGCAGAAGCTGGCGCTTGTTCTGGCGCTCCCCGATACATCGGACTGGCAGGTTCTGGGGAGCGTAAAAGTTTCGACCGGCAATACTGGTCGCAAGTATTACTACATCACGCCGACAGGTGTTTTCCCGAATACAGCCGACCGTCTGGGCTACAGGGCAGAAGGCACGAAGAACGAGAACGGTATTCGCGGTATCGGCGCAAAAGGAATGCGGGTCTGGGACTTTGGTTGGCATAACGCTGTCAAAGGCTGGCTGGCGTCCGGGGAAACCGGCGATATCCGTCTTGAGATGCACGCCACCGATCCCGATTTTCTGGAAAGCCGCCTTGGCCATCCAGCGTCCGAAGGTTGTGTGCGTATTCCCGCGACCTTCAACGTGTTCATGGACCGTCACGGTCTGCTCGATGTCGAGTATGAACAGGCGGCCAGTTATGATGATCGCTTCAAGGCGCTTCTGAGGAAAGACCGGACACCGTCGCCGATCGCGGGAGAAGCATTGGTGGTGGTGGATTCCGGGGTCAAGCCGACTGCGCCGGTGCCTTTGACGACCGCGCAGAAGTCGTAAAATCCGGGAGTTGCTGTCGGAGAAATAAACGGCAGCTTTCGCCCTCTTCTCAGACATACAATCATGATCTTAAGGTAACGAAAGCCAACCCGATTTCGTGATATTAGAGTTATCATATCAAAATCATTGCCATTGAACTGGTATGGAAAGCACTTCTTTGAAAGAGAAAATGCATGCCACCACAATATATGTTAGTTTTGAATCACAAATCCAATCCAATTGTTTTCGATGGTGAATATATTCCATCCTCCCTGACCATTAGATTCCCAATGCTCTAAAAACTGACCTTCTATAGAAAAAACAACAAACCCGTTTTCCTGATGTTGAACAGAAAATTTTGACCATTTTAAATCAAAATCAAAAACTAAAGAAACATTGTCATCAGCATAAATGACAAAACCATATCTATCTGCGGAGGTGTCATATAAGTATTTCAATCCAAGTGCGTTATTGAATTTCGGATTTATTTTCGAGTTAAACTTAGGGTTTATACTTGAATTAAATTTCGGATTAATCTTACTGTTGAATTTCGGATTAATCTTGCTGTTGAATTTCGGATTGATCTTACTGTTAAGCTTTGGATCCTTTTGCCACGAGGAATTATTCCTATTGTTGAGATTATTAATGCTTTCATAGCTATCCAGGATGGCTATATCTGCCAGAAGCGCGAAATCTTCCCCATCTTTTTCAAAAAAATTGATAAAAACTTGTACATTATTTGAATTATAAACAAATATTATCGGTTTTGTGGGGATGGCCATTACGGATGGATTATTGATTATTTGCTCTTTTGTTGAGTTTTCAATTTGTGAAAATGCAATTTTTACTTGCGACAACGCATCCGCCGAGAGAAGATTTAATTTTTCACTGAATTGAGGGGAAACAAGAATCTTCATTTCAATATCTTTTTCACTTGCGCCATAGCATCTTCGAAAGATTGTGTATCACCTTGTGCGATTTTTGATCTAGCAGCTTCAATATGCGCTGGTATAAGCTGACTTCTGGCATAAGCTACACAATAATCTGCTTCCTTAAACTGCAAAACATCTTTTTCATACAGAAAAAGATATCTATTGAAGAAGTATGTTAGAACTAAAAAAAATAATAATAGGTAAAAAGACTTGGTAACATAAAAAGATGTCCAGCTTATTTTATTGTTGACAGTCATTTCTGTTACTAGAAAATTTGAAAAAATACCCACTCCAAGAGAGAGTAATAACGGTACGGCAGTCCTTGCCCCTAGAGACAAATATACACGATGTAAAAAGGCATTAATCACTTAATGATCATCTGTTTTTGAAAAATTTATAAAAAGACCATCTTCGCCAATTAAAAACCTTCAAAATAAATATTTCTATTGAGCCAGATAGTCTTGATTTATATGGTTGCCTGTCATTTACGATAAGTTATTAGCTGAAAAAGGCTACGATATTCGCTTTCGAGGGTCAAGCTTTACAGGGCAGACCTTCCGCTTCCCCCACACAGCGACCACTAACGGGCCACGTGCCGTCGCAGTAAATAGATGTCCATGATCCAGCCGTGGCGGGCACGGGCTTCGGCTCGGACGGCGATAATGCGCGGCCCGATTTGGGCGAGCGGGCCGGACAGCAGAATCTGCTCTGCCATACCGACATAGGCGCCCCAGTAGATGCTGATGTCATCGGCGGGGATATGCTGGAATGAGCAGTCACCATCGAGCATGACCACGACGGTATCCGTGCCCGGCGGCCAGCCATGGTCGCGCAACTGGCGTCCGGTGGTGACCAGAAATGGAGCGCCGATGTCGTTGAGCGGGATGGCGTAGGCGGCCGCCAGCATGTTCAGCGACATAATGCCGGGAATGCTGCGGATCGTCATGGGAGCCGGACTTAGCTGAGCGGCAATCCGCAGGGTGCTGTCATACAGGGCAGGGTCGCCCCAGACGAGGAGCGCGACCGTGCCGCCTTGGGGCAGGTTGGCATGGATTGCTTCGTTCCACGCATGGGCGATTGCCTGGTGCCAGTGCGCGACGCCTCTGCGGTAGTCGGGGTCAGCGACGTCGCGACGGGGCATGTCAAATTCGATGATACGAACAGCAGGGTTGGTCAGCACCTGCGCGCAGATGGTCCGACGCAGTTCGGCAAGATCGGACTTGTCTTCACCCTTGCGCGGTATGAGGATCAGGTCGGCAGCATTGAGTTCGCGCACGGCCTGAAGGGTCAGGTGTTCGGGATTTCCCGTGCCGATACCGACGAGGACCAGATCGATCATGAAACGCTCTCCCACAGATTGGTTGCCAATGCGCCTGATGTGACATGGTCCTGCCAACACCCGAGGTAGGTCATTCAGCCTCGGGTTCCGGGAAACGGGGCGCGGTGCCGACAGGACGGAAACGACGGTCATAATCACCGGCATAGAGCCGACTTTCGCCGAACTCCGCCGCTCCGATCGCAGGACCGACAAGGATCAGCGCCGTGCGTTCCATCTCGCTGGCCAGTGCGGACTCCAGCGTCGCCAGCGTGGCCCGGACGATGCGCTGATCGGGCCAGCTTGCGCGCCACACGATGGCGACAGGGCAATCGGCACCATAATGCGGAATGAGGTCGGTTAGGACGCGGCCCAGCACATGAATGGACAGATGGATCGCCAGCGTCGCGCCTGTGGCAGCGAAGGCGGCAAGATTCTCGCCCGGCGGCATGGCGGTGGCCCGGCCGGAGGTGCGTGTCAGAACGACCGACTGGGCAATGCCCGGCAGGGTAAGCTCCGTACCCAAGGCGGCGGCAGCGGCGGCGAAGGACGGCACGCCGGGCGTGACGTCATAAGGAATGCCCAGTTCGCGCAGGCGGCGCAGTTGCTCCCCCATGGCGGACCATACCGACAGATCGCCGGAATGTAGCCGGGCGACGTCATGGCCGGCTTCGTGCGCCGCTATGATTTCGGCGATGATCGCATCCAGCGACAGTGGCGCAGTATTCACGATGCGCACGCCGGGCGGACAGTGGTTGAGCAGCGCCGCAGGAACCAGCGATCCAGCATAAAGGCAGACAGGGCTGGAGGCGATCAGGTCTCGCCCGCGCATGGTAATGAGATCCGGCGCGCCGGGTCCGGCTCCAATGAAATGAACCGTCATGGAGTGTTCCTTTCTGCGATCGCGGCCATGGCCATCCCGTCGGCAGAAGTCGCGCGAGGAGTGAGCAGGTAAGCGCCCGTTCCGGCAGCGGCCAATGCGGACGCTTCGGCGACACTGCCGGTGCCGTAGCGCGCCATGGCACGATGGGAATGGGTGGGTGTGCTGATATGCGCCAGCGTTTCGGCGTCCAGCGCGTGGATGGGTAGCCTCATTTCCTCCGCCAGCGCCAACAGCGCGGGTGATGCGGCCTTCTGCGCGACCGTGGCCAGAGCGTCGATATCTTTGGCGCCACCCGCCGCTGCCAGAGCATCACGCAGCGATGCGAGGCTGGCGGTCTGCCGGAAGCCGAAGCCTGCGACCCTCATCGTGTCACGCTCCACTGAACGACGGGGCGTGCCGGGCTCCATCCGCGCATTGACCCCAGCGGGGCGGCTGTCGCCAGTTCGATACGCAGCAATTCGCCGCCCTTTTGACCATGCCACAGGGCCAGCAGGGCTTCGGTTTCCAGCGTGACGCCGTTTGCGACGATCCGCGTTCCGGTTGGCAGCACGGTCCATAAATGATCCAGCAGGGCCGCATTGCCACCACCACCGATGAAAACGGCATCCGGGTCGGGCAGGCCTTCCAGTGCGTCCGGGGCTGCACCGTCCACAACACGCAGAAGATGGTCCACGCCCAGAGCTTTTGCATTGGCACGGATATTCCCGGCGCGGTCGGCGCGGCGTTCGATCGCGATCGCCTGTCCACCCGCCAGACACCATTCTACCGAAATCGATCCCGATCCGGCCCCGATATCCCACAGGATTTCACGGGGGCGGGGCGCGAGGGTCGAGAGCGTGATGGCCCGGATCTGGCGCTTGGTGATCTGCCCGTCATGTAGGAAGGTGCTGTCCGGCAGACCCGACGCCCGGTTCAGCCCGGGCGGACCCGACATGGCGATGGCGACGGCTACCGGTGCCGCGACGTCCGTAAGCGCGAAATCTTCCGCAAGGACAGTGCGGATGCGTTCACGTGGTCCCCCCAGAGCCTCCATGACATGGAGCGTGGAAGTTCCGTATCCCCGGCCGATCAACCACTGAGCCAGATCTCCGGCAGTGGGCCCATCGCGCAGCAGACAGATCGCCCGCCCGTTGGCCTGCAACACAGGGCTCAGCCGCTCGAACGGCGCTGCATGCAGCCCCAGACAGGCGACCTGTTCAAGCCGCCAGCCCAGCCGGTTTGCCGCCAGAGAAAAGGTCGATGGCGCGGGGTGGGAAATCCACTCGCCGGGATCGAGGCGGTCGGCAAGGCAGGAGCCTGCGCCGAACCAGAATGGATCGCCTGATGCCAGCACTACCACTTTGCGCCCACGCTCGGCCAATACTGGATCGACCGAGAAGGGCACCGGCCATGCGCGGCCCCGGTCGTCCGCTTCCACCAGCGCAAGATGGCGCGGCCCGCCGAAAATCACCTCGGCACGGGCCAGCTCGACTTGGCATGACGCCGACAAACCTGCCATGCTGTCTTCACCGATGCCGATGATCACAAGCCAGGGTTCAACCATGACGCGTGTCCTTCTGCTGGGCGGCACCACCGAAGCCAGCCAGATGGCGCGCACATTGGCCGAAACAGGCGTCGACGCCATCTTTTCCTATGCCGGACGCACCGCATCGCCCGCCAGCCAGCCCCTGTTGGTCCGGGTCGGTGGGTTCGGCGGAGTGGAGGGGCTGATCGCCTATCTTCGCGAGGCGGCAATCACTCATGTCATTGATGCCACCCATCCTTTTGCCGCCCGGATGAGCCGGAATGCGGTAGAGGCCTGTGCGGCTCTCGGCATTCCGCTGCTGGCGTTCGAACGTGCGCCCTGGACGGCGGCGCAAGGCGACGACTGGCGTGCAGTTGCCGACATCACGGGCGCGGTCGCTGCGCTGCCCGATGAGCCAGCAAAGATCTTTCTGGCCATCGGTCGACAGTCGATCGACGCCTTCGCGGTGCGCCCACAGCATGACTACCTGTTGCGTCTGGTCGATCCGCCCGACGTCGTCCTGCCCTTGCCCAAGGCGACAGTAGTCATCGCAAAGGGACCGTTTACCCTTGAGGGCGATCTCGCCCTGATGCAGGCGCACGGCATCACCCATGTCGTGGCGAAGAACGCCGGTGGCTTGGGCGCGCGTGCGAAGCTGGATGCCGCGCGGGCGCTGGGTGTGCCGGTAATCCTGATCGATCGACCTGCCGTGCCGCCGCGCCCTGTCGCACGTACTGTCAATGAGGTGATGACGTGGCTTGGTCATCCCGCGCGCCTTGGCGTGTAGACATATCGGCCGACCCGTCGCGTTGCTTCATTTCCGACCAGCACCACCGTCCGCATATCGGCCATCTCGGCACGCGCTTCGCCCAGTGTCACCACGCTGATCTGTTCCTCGGGTGTCGTGACAGCACGGGCGAAGATGATCAGCCGGTCAGGTTCACATTCCTCACGCAGTATCTCCAGCGCACGAACCAGTTGATGCGGGCGGCTGGCCGAGCGTGGATTGTAGAAGGCCATGGCGAAACCCGCCTGCGCCGCAAGCCGCAGCCGCCGCTCGACGAGTTCCCACGGCTTGAGATTGTCCGACAGGTTGATCGTGCAGAAATCATGGCCCAGTGGCGCGCCGACGCGAGCGGCGGCGGCCAGCATGGCGGTGATGCCGGGCAGCACCCGGATATCGACATGGGCAAAGCGAGGGGACTGTTCGACCGCTTCGAACACCGCCGAAGCCATGGCGAACACGCCGGGATCACCGGATGAGACGACAACGACCCTGCGCCCGGCCGCCGCCAGTTCAAGCGCGTGGGTGGCCCGTTCCAGTTCCACGCGGTTGTCCGTGGCGTGCAGCGTCAGCCCCTCGCGTACCGGGATGCGCGCCACATAGGGGAT
>NZ_DHNR01000037.1:0-14665 GCF_002409645.1 Acetobacter sp. UBA5411 | reverse complement strand
GCAATGACCAGTGGCGTGACGGTCATGGTTCCCCTCCATGCTCGGTTTCGGGCCGACGGCCCTGCCCATGCACCAGCACAATCGCGAAATAAGGACAGTCCTCGTTGCTGGCCTCGGCAAGGCGGATCACCCGCTGGCCGGGCATGGTGCCACGCTCCACCAGCCATGCATCCTCAAGCCGACCGGAGGCAGCTAGAGCGCGGCGCACCTTGGGCAGGTTCCGGCCAGTCTTCATCACCACCAGAGCATCCGCGGCCCGCATATGTTGTGTCAGATCGGTCTCCGGCATCGTGCCGGTCAGCACGGTGAGCACATCGTCGCCCCATGTGATCGGAATGTTTGTGGCGTTCCAGCAGCCGGTCATGCCGGTGATGCCGGGAACGACCTCCATCTCGACGTGGCCCTGAAGCCGTGCGTGCAGATGCATGAAGGAGCCGTAGAAGAACGGATCACCCTCGCACAGTACCACCACCTCCTGCGTCCGCGCCAGATCGGTCAGGCGGCCCGCCCAGTCATCGTAAAAGCTGGCCAGCGAGTTGCGATAGGCGGGACTGTTCACCGGCAGTTCGGTGGTGACGGGATATTCCATCGGATATTCGAGGATGTCAGGAGCCAGCATCCCCTCGACGATCCGTCGCGCCTGACCTGCGCGTCCGGCCTTGCGGAAATAGGCCACATGGCGGGCATTGCGGATGAGCCGGTCGGCGCGCACGCTGATCAGGTCCGGGTCGCCGGGACCGAGGCCGGTGCAGATGATCTTGCCGGACATGATGCTATTCTGTCCGACTGGCCAGCGCGTTCACCGCGGCGACCGTGATCGCTGATCCGCCCAGACGCCCCCGGACCGTCAATGCGGGGACAGGAAGCGCCTCCATCAGCGCGTCCTTCGATTCCGCAGCGCCGACAAACCCGACCGGGCAGCCGATGATCGCCGCTGGTCGCGGACAGGCAGCGTCTTCCAGCATGTTGAGCAGGTGAAACAGAGCGGTGGGCGCGTTGCCGATGGCCACCACAGCTCCTGCGAGATAAGGACGCCACAGTTCAAGCGCCATGGCCGATCGGGTGTTGCCGGCCTCGCGGGCCAGATCGGCCACGCGCGGGTCGTTCAGCGTGCAGATCACGTCATTGTCGGCGGGCAGGCGGGTGCGGGTAATCCCTTCGCTGACCATGCGCGCGTCGCATAGGATCGGTGCCCCGGCCTCCAGCGCCGTGCGTGCCGCGATCGCCATGTTGGGCGAGAAAGCGATGTGCTTTTCCAGACCAACCATGCCAGCCGCATGGATCATCCGCACGGCGACGATCTCTTCTTCCGGAGTGAAGCGGGCCAGATCGGCCTCTGCCCGGATGATGGCGAAGGACTGGCGGTAGATGGCAGCGCCGTTGGTTTCATACTGGTAAGGCATTTGGATTTTCCATCAGCGTTCCGGGATTGGCCAGCAACTGTTCGACCGTGAGAGGAGGGTGTGGGGGAGAAAAGGCGGCGTTGCCGTCTCTGACAAGGCCAAAGCCATGGGCTTGCGCCACGAGGGTCAGCGATGTCGGCCCGGGATGTGCGCACCCTTTCGCACAGCCGGACACATGCAGAATCTTGTCGACAGGGACGTGCGGCGCGAGAGCGCGCGCCAGCGGTCGCGTGGGTTGCAGGGCCTGGGTGCAGCCGGGCAGGCCGGGGCAGGCGATGACCCGCAGCAGCGGATCGTCCGGGCGCGTGATGATACCCTCGATATCTGGTGCGATCGTCTGCCCTTCGAGCAGCAGCATACGCCATGGTGTGACGCGCAAAGGGGCGATGTCGGCAAGGGCGGACAGGGTACGCGCCTGCATCTGTCCGAAGGCGAAGCCGATCATAAGCCCGGCGGCCGATGGACCGGGCACAGGAGGCGACATGTCGGTCATCGGTGCTGCTTCGAGTGCGGTAAAGGCGGAAGGCAGCGTTGCGCCATCAGCCAGATGCGCCGCCATCCGTTTCCAACCGCCGCTGGAGATGAACCAGCGGGCCAGACTGAGCGCTGTATCCACGGCTGTGTCCGCCGTAACCCGTGCGCCACTGGCAGCGCCATCGGCCCGGCAGAGCAGGTTCCCTGTTGCGTCGCGTTCGATCCGGATATCGGCAGAGACGTCCCTCAGGACGGGCGTTGCCCCGGTATCGACGGCAAAGCCGAATTTGCCGGGCAGGGCGAGCGTCCGGTCGTCCCGCAGTGCGCTGCCCAGCCGTTCGGCCAGTTCCGCCGTGCCGTCGCTGCTCTGCCAGAACGGCGTCACGACGATATTACGTCTGGCTTCCGCTTCAGGCGTCGCGTCGATGAGGCCCAGCGCAGCGAGGCCCGTGACAAGCGGAGCATAGGTCTGATCGGTAACGCCACGAATCTGGATGTTGGCCCGTGCAGACAGGTCGATCTGCCCATTGCCATATTGCTCGGCCAGCCGCGCGATACCGGCGGCCTGCGCCTGTGTCAGCCGCCCGATGGAAGGACGGACACGGACCAGCAGCCCGTCACCGGATAGCATCGGACGGAGAGCGCCGGGACACCAGCCCTTGACCAGCGGTGTGGTCATAGTGCCTCGCACAGGCTGGTGACGATGGTATTACAACGGATCGTCCACAGACTTGCTGCCGCGAACGTGCGGAAGCGACCGTGATTTTCGCGGAAGGCCACCTGCATGGTGATTATCCCTTCTGCCTCATCTGGCGCGATGGCGTGGTAGAGGCCGCTTCAGTGTCGGCTGGAGCAGAGACGGGAATTTTTGCAAAGCCGGTCGAGCTGGTCATGTCATCGCTCCTGCGGAGGGAGGCGGGCAAGGCTCTGTTTGCGGAAAATCTGTGAGCATTGGCTCCAAGGCACCAGACCGTCAGGGGTAGCGGCATAGGCGGCCGCGCCAGTCAGGATCTCGGCCGCATCGTCTTCACTGAGACGCCCGTAGACATAGCTCCAGCAGCCGGGTGCGGTTAGTGCTATCGCACAGCCATTACTGCAGGCGGACAGGCATTCAACCGGTGCGATGGTAAGATTTTCGGGCATGAGTTTACTGGCCAGCGCGCTGTAGAGGCGAGCGCCTGCCACGGGTTGCCCCTTCACGGTCGGTTGACCTGCGCGGCAGGTCGTACAGACGAGGAGTGTCGCGTTCATGTCCCAGCTCTGTTCAGCAACTGGGGTGCCCGCGGCCAAACCCCGACCGCGAACGGATAATGGGGAGCGTCCAGCCGGTTGCAGCGCACCCCGGCTGCCCGTTGTCTCGTTTATTGGCAGGTCTCCCGGCTCCCGGATTCAGGGTTTCCCCAGTGATCGTCCACCTTCCCGACGATGCGTCAGTGGCATTGGGCGATCTTTCCGGTAACGGTCGCGGGGGCGGCTGTGCTGGGGCGGTCCTTTCGGACAGGCCTGTCACATTCCCTCTTAGCTACTCCACAGATATTCTATAGAGCAGAACCAATAGCTCGGCTGTTGGGGCAATGCGTCTCTCATGTCAAGCGATGGAGCCGATCATGACCCATGCATGGATCCGGACGACGGCAACAGCTTGGGTGATATGCCCGTAAGGTTGGACGCAACAGGATCGTGACCTTCACGCAGGGAAAAAAGGGCTGCTGATCATCCGTGCCGAGGCAGGGGCAGTGAAATTCTTATCAGGTTTCGGGATGATCCTGCGCGGCGGTCCAGCTGCCTATCGGCAAGGGTTCTTCGGATACAACTCTTCGATAAAGCCAGATACTCACCGGCAGCGGATAGCCAATAAACGCTGCCTTGAACGGATATCGGATCTTTCTGCGTTCCCGCGCAAAGTAGTCTCATCGGCAGACAAGACAAAACGCCATAAAAAAAGCCGTCCCAAAAAAGGACGGCTTCGTAATGCTTAATAGAAGCAGACTTCAGCCCACCACCAGCTCTTCCGGCTCGCTGCGGGTCCGTTTGACCAGCAGCTTGTTCAGCGCGTGAATGTAGGAACGGACGGCGGAAACAACCGTGTCAGCGTCAGCGCCCTGACCATCGACCATCTTGCCTTCTTCTTCCAGACGCACGGTTGTGCGTGCCTGCGCATCGGTGCCTTCGGTGACAGCGCCGACAGAGAACAGGGCCAGACGCGCATCGTGCGGGAAGGCGCTGCGGATGGCGTTAAAGGCCGCATCGACTGGACCGTTGCCGTTGGCTGTCGTTTCCACGGCTTCACCGTCAATTTCCAGAACCAGCGTGGCTTCGGCTGGGCGCTGTGAACCGGCGACGACATCCAGCGACAGGAAGCGGATACGGGCGTGATCGCGGACTTCATCATCCACCAGCGCGATGATGTCCTCGTCGTAGACAACCTTCTTGCTGTCAGCCAGATCCTTGAAGCGCTGGAAGGCTTCGTTCATCTTTTCGTCGCTGATCGTGTAACCCAGCGCCGCCAGCTTGTCGCGGAAGGCCGCACGACCGGAATGTTTGCCCAGCACCAGCGATGTCTTGGACCAGCCGACGCTTTCCGGCGTCATGATCTCATAGGTTGCGGCGTTCTTCAGCACGCCATCCTGATGAATGCCGCTCTCATGCGCGAAGGCATTACGGCCGACAATGGCCTTGTTTGGCTGGACGTCAAAACCCGTTGTCGTGGACAGCATCTTTGACAGCTTCAGCAGCTTCGTCGTTTCGATGCGGTTGGTGTAAGGATACTGGTCGTGGCGGGTGCGGATCGCCATGACGATCTCTTCCAGCGCCGCGTTGCCTGCGCGTTCGCCGATGCCGTTGATCGTACACTCGATCTGGCGTGCGCCACCGCGCAGGGAGGCCAGTGTGTTGGCTACACCCAGACCCAGATCGTTATGATTGTGGGCGGAGAAAATGACCTGATCCGCACCTGGCACACGCTCCTTCAGCATGGAGAAGATGCGCTCCATGTCTTCCGGCGTGGCGTAGCCAACCGTGTCAGGGATGTTGATGGTGGTGGCGCCAGCCTTGATTGCGGCCTCGACGCAGCGGCATAGGAAATCCGGCTCGGTGCGGGAGCCGTCTTCCGCTGACCATTCGACGTCGTCCGTCAGGTTGCGGGCAGCCTTGTTGCCGGTGGTGATGATTTCCAGAACCGTCTCAGGCTCCATCCGCAGCTTGTATTTCATGTGCAGCGGAGAGGTCGAGATGAAGTTGTGGATACGACCGCGCTCGGCGTGCCGGATGGCGTCGCCCGCCGCCTGAATGTCGTTCTTGCCGCCGGAACGGGCCAGCGCGCAGACAACCGAGCCTTTTACGACACGGGCGATTTCAGCGACGGACTGGAAGTCACCCTTGGAGGCAACGGGGAAACCCGCCTCGATCACGTCCACGCCGAGGTCAGCCAGCGCTGCGGCCATGCGCAGTTTCTCTTCCAGATTCATGGAGAAGCCGGGCGACTGCTCGCCGTCACGCAGCGTTGTATCGAAGATGAAAACCCGGTCGTCGGTGATGCGGCCGAAGGAAGGATGGTCGAAGGTCATGAAAAGCCCCGGTATGACGTGTCTTGGTCCCTGTTTCGTCCTTTTAGGCACGAAACGCTCTGCTGACGATATCCCCTAAGCGTTATCGGCAACGCATGCCGATGGGCGCGCTCAGGGGCGGATAAGTCGAAGGAGAAGCTGGGAGAGGCCGCGCGTGGTCGTGGCGCTGAAGCGCTTCATCGACTCGGAACGGGCGGCGGCAATAGTCATGCTGGTCAAAATACTGGATCAGCAGAGAGATGCAACCCAAAGATGGATGCAATCTGTGTGTGCAGAGTGGGTGCCTGTATGGGGCAGACTTTTCATCGCAGGGTTACGCCTGACAGTGCAATCTGTCAGGCGTAACGTCAGGAGGGCTCAGTCCTGCAGCGGGAGGATGAAGGTGCCATCGTCCAGCTCGGTGCCGCGCTGGGCAGCATGAGCGCAAGATGCTGTGCGAACGTCGCTTTCTGCCGCCGTCAGGTCAAACATCTGACCCGGACCGACCATCAGCTTGCCGACGCCACCAGCAGCATAGGCAGGGTCGTTTTTCACATCGGCGCGCTTGGCCAGCGAACGACCGAGCGAACGAACCGTGGTGTCGTCATCGATATCGTGCGCGTAGCAGTAGTACATCAGACCGGCGATGTTGCCGACGGAAGCGTTGTCCACTGTCGGGCCGGGTCCAACAGGAGCCTCAGCCACTGAAGGAGCCGCTGCTGGAGCCGCCGTCTGGGCAGACGCCACACCAGCGACCAGTGTCAAACCGCATGCAGCTGCAAGAGCTGCGGATTTGCACAGTGATTTCATGAAAAATCTCCTGAAAGCCAAATTGCCGCACTAGTGTTGGCTTCTCTCAGGGTGGGAGCAAGAGGTCTGGATGCTGGTCTGTTATGCGGAAGTTCTTCTGATTTTTGGCTGTTTACCATCAATTCGGACTGGATCGGTCTTTAATTATTCATGAATGTGCTTTTTGTGTGTATAGTTGTCTTTCATATCGTGAATGATTTCTTTTCTGAGTGCAGCTGTTTCGATAGGCTATCGACCTGTCTCCGGTTTCTTGACTGCGCGTTGAGAAGCAGGGGCTTGTTGGGTTCGGTTCAGAACCGGGGTTGGTGAGCCAGTCTTGCTTGAACGCAGCGCGTTTCAGGGAAACGTTCAGACGCCTCTGGCCTGTCGCGGGTGCAAAGTTAGAAGAACATCGACATCAAGCTGGGAATGTCTGTGTTTGACGCTTCAAACCGAAGCACGCCTCATTGGCGGTAGGTATGATGTTCTGTTGGTGTGTGGGTTTCCGTTGCTTCGATCAAGCAGGTTTCCCTTCGCAATGCCGGAAAACTGCTGACGTTTTCTTCTTGATTCCTGGTCACATAGAAAAATACCGATTTGGCGAATGAAATATATGTGAGTCCGATAAACTTAATTTGTGGATAAAACATATTCGTTTTGTATTGAAGTTCGTGATGTCGTATGAGAGGTTATTTGTGTCGGATAAGAACAATAAGAAATGGCGGCGACCTTCGGGTCGCCGTTTTCATGTTCTCTTCTTGGAAACCGGACTCAGCGGGGCTTCTGTTCAACGCCTCCTGACGACAGTCCGGTAATGCAGGCGATCATCACCTTGAGTCCTGAATGTCAGGTGCATGCATTGCCATTATGCGCCGATGCTGGAACACAATGACCCGAACCTGCATACAGGCAAGCCCATTGTGAAATAGGGCCAGAGTGAAGTCGAAAAGCGTGCTTCCTGGCATCCTGAAGCATGAAGTGCTGTCTCAGATAGGTTTTTGGTGAGTGTCAGAAAGGCAGGAATTCAGCAGATGCTACAAAAGATTCAGCCGGGTACGATTTTCAAGGAAAATCTCCAGAAACTTCCTTCCATTGAGGGAGTGCAGCGCATCGACCTGCTTGACGGTGCGGGTAAGGTCGTCGCGAGTATTGAAAACCAGCCGGGAAAGCAGGGCTCGCTGGCTGTTTATCAGTATCTCAAACAGGTTTTCGGTAAACTCGACGCAAACGCTGCCGAGCATGGTCTGGCTGTATTTGGTGAGCATACGCTGGACGCACGCAATCGACCAGGAGCCCATCCCAATATTGATCGTTTGCTTGAAGTCGCTGCTGGCGAAGCACCGTTGGAGATCGAGGTTATTTCGGCTCAGTAAACGACGGTCTTCTGTAAAAGTATCAGGGCTTTGCCCCGAACCGCACAAAGAGACGTCGTTCCTTTGACCCAAGATGTAAGAAACCTCCTGCTCCGAACGGTTCTGCCAATTTTACGGAGCAGGATAGAACCGCCTCACCACCCGCTCCATGGTGAGCCCCTGCACGATGATGGTGAACACGACGACACCGTAACAGATTGGCAGCACCAGAGTCCGCAGATCACCGTCCGGCAGACCAAGCGCCAGCGACAGCGAGATGCCACCGCGTAGGCCGCCCCATGTCAGGATGCTGAGCAGTCTTCCCTTGTCCCAGTGCCTCAGATGGAGAGGCAGTGTTGAGAGAAACACGCTCAGGCCACGTCCCAGAATGGACAATGGGACAACAAGAAGCATGGCCGTCAGCGAAGAGAGATGCAGCGGAATTTCGAGAATCTCAAAGCCGATCAGCAGAAACAGCAGAACATTCAGCACTTCGTCGATGAGCGTCCACGCGATGTTCAGCTCCTTGCGTCCGTGCTCGTCAAAGATGGACTGGCTGTAGTGCGTGCCGAGGCAGAGGCCGGCGACAACCACAGCCACGGCTCCTGACATGCCGAAATAACTGGCGACGCTGTATGTGCCTGTCGCCAGTGCGAGTGAGGCGATCAGTTGCGTATGTGCATCCTTGCTGGAGCGCAGCAGGAAAAGAGTCAGCCAGCCGGTCGCAGCCCCCAGCAGCGCGCCACCACAGGCTTCCCACAGAAACCCCTCGGCAATCTGCGTGAAGGTGACATGGCTGGCGTCGCCAGTCGCAAGGCCGATCGTCACGCCGAAAATGACGATGCTGATACCGTCATTGAACAGACTTTCGCCTGCAAAAATCGCCTGAATATCCTGCGGCAGGCCCAGACGCTGCAACATGCCGATAACGGCGACGGGGTCGGTCGGCGCAAGGATCGCGCCCAGTATGACGCACCATGAGAAAGGAACATTCATTCCCAGAAGCGGAAAGATGAACCAGACAGCACTGGCCAGCAACAGGACGGCGAGCACCGTCCCCAGAACCGCGAGCGCCGTGACGGATTTCAGCTTTGAGCGGAAACAGCCGAGATTGACTCCCAGTGCTCCTGCAAACAGCAACAGCGATAATGCTCCATTCAGCAGGGCTTCCGGCAGATTGACGCTGCCAAGAACTGACCGTGCGAACACCCGCGGATCATAAGCCGGACAGAGCAGTCCGGTCGCAATAATCAGCAGCGACGCCGCGATGGATATCAGCATGACGCCGATTGTCATCGGCAGCCGGAGCCACCGGTCATTCACGATGCTGAAGACCGCAGACAGGGTAAGAAGAAGCGCCAACAGACCGAGAGTATTCATACTTCCCGGTCGCGCTCTGAGGCCTCAGATGTCAAGAAGAATGCGACAGACGACTCTCTTCGTCATATTTCGTCACAAAACCCTTGATGTGTTTTAGTCCTCGACCAGTTCTGACGCGCGATAACCCTGTGCGAACAGGGCAGTACGCAACGTGCCATGCTCAATCCGGTTCACAATCTCCCTCCGCACCACGGGCTTCGCGTGGAAGCCAATGCCAAGGCCCGCAGCCCGCAACATGGGCAGGTCGTTGGCGCCATCACCGATCGTCAGGGCCGCACTCAGAGGTGCGCTAGCGGTGGCAGCGATGCGGATGAGGTGCTGGAGTTTAGCGTCTGGACCGAGAATAGGTTCGCCGACCGTGCCATCCAGCATGTCACCTGTGACATTCAGGATATTCGCGTGGTTCTCGGCAAAACCGCAGGCCGCCCCAACGCGAGCCGTGAACCATGTGAAGCCGCCGGAGACCAGCGCCGTCGCTGCGCCGTTTGCCTTCATGGTCTGCACCAGCGTGCGGGCGCCGGGATTGATCTTCACGTCTTTCCAAGCGTCTTCCAGCAGAGAAGCTGGCAGATCGCGCAGAAACGCCACACGGTTGCGGAGCGAGGTCTGGAAGTCGATCTCGCCATTCATTGAACGGCGGGTGACGGCGGCGACTTCTTCCCCAATGCCCGGACGGATGCGCTCGGCGTGAGCCGCGATATCATCCAGCGTTTCATTGGCGACGATGGTACTGTCCATATCGGCCACAAGAATTTTCCTGCGCCGGTTTTCGCTCGGACCATACAGCACATCGATAGCGCGATCTGTCAGAGCGAGACGGATGGCGTCGATCTGCGCTGGCGTGAGCGGCGCGCAGGCGATATCGACAGCCTCGCCCGGCGAGAGGATGGTCGTCTCGCCCCCTGCGGCCAACGTGCTGGCCAACGCAATGTCCTGGGGCGTGAGGGATGTGGCTTCGCGGTTCGCGACGAGTGTCAGAATAGCGCTCATAATGATGCTGCGTGTGACAGGGTTGATGGCTGGAGGCAAGCGACAGGATGATGAAGAAAACGGACACCAGCCGTGCGGCGCTGATTGTCGCAGGGCCGACATGCTCCGGAAAGTCCGCGCTGGCCCTCGCTCTGGGCGAGCAGTTGAACGGCACCGTCATCAATGCGGATTCGATGCAGGTTTACCGCGAACTGCGTGTGCTGACCGCCCGCCCGACACCGGAGGAGGAGGCGCGTCTTCCGCACCGGCTGTATGGCGTCAGCCCGGCAGCCGAGGCTCGCAGCGTGGCGTGGTGGCGACTGGAAGCGCTGGCCGCGATGGAAGAAGCGTGGGCGGCGGGTCGCCTGCCCATTCTGTGCGGCGGCACCGGCATGTATCTGCGCGCCCTGACCAATGGACTGGCCGAAATCCCGGAAGCCAGCGCAGAGGCGCGGGAAGAAGCGCGTGCGCTCGCGGTTGATCCCGCCGCCCTGCATGACCGTCTTATGGCGGAAGACCCGGACACGGCGGCCGGGTTGCGTCCCACCGACCCACAACGTCTGGCCCGGGCGTGGGAGGTCTGGCGCAGCACGGGGAGGGGGCTGGCATGGTGGCGTGCGCAGCCGGGCCTGCCTGCGGCGGACTGTCAGTGCAAGGCGATCCGTCTCGACCCGGCACGGGATGTGCTGCGCGCCGCCATCGCCCGCCGCTTCGGTCTGATGATCGAGCTGGGAGCCATAGAAGAAGTCCGCGCCCTGCTGGAGCAGCACCTTGATCCTGTGCTTCCCGCCATGCGGGCGCACGGCGTGCCGGAGCTTTCGGCCATGTTGCGGGGAGAGATCAGTCTTGCCACGGCGGAAGAGCGGGCGGTGCTGGCGACAGGCCGTTACACCAAGCGTCAGGCCACTTGGTTCGCTCATCAGCCTCTCGTCAGTCCGGATGACACGATTATTATCGAAAACAGAATTGCCCTTAATGAGCAATTTTTGAAAAGAAAAATCCCGGAAATTATATCTTTCATGCAAAAGTAGGTTGACGCTCCGGCGGGTGAGGCTTAAACCACCCCTCCACCTTCCGACACTGACGCCGGAGGTCCAGCCCTGCCGATGCGCGAAACGCGGTCGGCTCAACACAGCAAACCCGGGTGAAAACAGGTCCCACAGAGACGGGTGCCCACCTTGCGGGAGACGACGATGAACGCCACCACACAGACGATTGCGACCCAGCCCGACGCCAGCACCACGCTGACCGGCGCCGAGGTGCTCATGAAGGTTCTTGTGGATCAGGGCGTCGAGGTCGTCTTCGGCTATCCCGGAGGCGCGGTCCTCCCGATTTACGACGCGCTGTTCCAGCAGGACCGCATCCGCCACATTCTCGTGCGCCACGAACAGGCCGCCGTGCACGCCGCCGAAGCCTATGCTCGTTCGACCGGCCGCGTCGGCGTCGTGCTGGTGACCAGCGGTCCCGGCGCGACCAACGCCGTGACTGGCCTGCTCGATGCGCTGATGGATTCCGTGCCTGTCGTTTGCCTGACCGGTCAGGTGCCCGTGTCGCTGATCGGTAATGACGCGTTTCAGGAAGCCGACACCACCGGCATCACGCGCCCTGCCACGAAATACAACTATCTGGTCAAGCGTCCGGAAGAGTTGGCCCCCGTGGTCAACGAGGCCTTCGAGATCGCCCGCTCCGGCCGCCCCGGTCCGGTGGTGGTCGATCTGCCGAAGAACATCACCGTCGGCCCGGCTCCCTATGCGCCGCCAAGCCGCACGCCGCGCGCGTCCTACCAGCCGCGCACCGAGCCGGACCGCAAGGCCGTCGCCCGCGCCGTCGCGGCCATGAAGTCGGCCAAGCGCCCGCTGTTCTATGTCGGCGGCGGCGTGATCAATGCAGGCAAGGAAGCCTGCGCCGATCTGACGCGGCTCATCCACATGACTGGCTTCCCCTGCACCGCCACCCTGATGGGCCTCGGCGCATTCCCCGGCAGCGACAAGCAGTTCCTCGGCATGCTGGGCATGCACGGCACCTACGAAGCCAATCTGGCCACGCATGACTGCGACGTGCTGATCGCCCTCGGCTCCCGCTTCGATGACCGCGTGACCGGTCGCGTCGATGCGTTCTCGCCGCACTCTTTCAAGATTCACGCCGACATCGACCCCTCGCAGATCAACAAGATCATCCGCGTGGACGTGCCGATCGTTGGTGACGCCGGACGCATCATCGCCATGATGATCGAGGAGTGGGAAGCGCAGACCGCCAAACCGGACGCGAAGGCGCTGGAAACATGGTGGTCCCGCATCAAGGCATGGAAGGCGCTTGACTGCCTGCGCTTCACGCAGGACCAGTCACCCGACGCCATCATCAAGCCGCAGCAGGCCATCAAGCGCATCTATGAACTGGCCGTCGAGACAGGCCGTGAGACCTTCGTCTCCACGGAAGTCGGCCAGCATCAGATGTGGGCGGCCCAGTTCTTCAAGTTCGAAAGCCCAAACCACTGGCTGACCTCTGGTGGCCTCGGCACGATGGGCTACGGCCTCCCCGCCGCCGTCGGCGCGCAGGTCGCGCACCCCGACGCGCTGGTCATCGACATCTCCGGCGAAGCCTCGGCCCTGATGAACATTCAGGAGCTGGGAACCATCGCCCAGTATCGCCTGCCGGTGAAGATCTTCCTGATCAACAACCACTATATGGGCATGGTCCGCCAGTGGCAGGAACTGCTGCACGGCTCCCGCTACTCCGAGAGCTATAGCGACGCCCTGCCCGACTTCGTGAAGCTTGCAGACAGCTTCCACGCGAAGGGTTTCCGCGCCACCAAGATGAGCGAACTGGATGATACCATCCGCGCCGCTCTGGAGTATGACGGTGCGGCGGTCATCGACATCTGCGTGGCGGAGGGAGAGAACTGCTTCCCGATGATCCCGTCGGGCGCGGCTCATAACGAGATGATCCTTGGCCCGGAGCAGGAACAGCAGGGTGCCGAGATCACGGATGAGGGGAAGATGCTCGTCTAGAGATCCTATTCCCGCGTGAGGTGCAGTCTTATTAAAGCACGCGCCGCACATCGCCCATGCTCTTCCCTTTTACGCCCGGCGCGGTTACAGCCGCCCGGACGTCGTAACGGATCGGACTCCGGATTCAGTCGATGAAGCATTTTTCTGACCTGTCGGTCCCGACAGCCTCATTCTCTCCCGACGGCCTCGCCTCGGGTGGCGAAAACATCACCCGCGCCGTGATCTCCGTGCTCGTGGACAATGAAAGCGGCGTTCTCGCCCGTGTGGTCGGACTGTTCTCCGGTCGCGGCTACAACATCGAGAGCCTGACCGTCGCCCCGGTCGAAGGGGGCGGCACACGCTCGCGCATCAATATCGTGACCTCCGGCACGCCGGAGATCATCGAACAGATCCGCGCCCAGCTCGACCGGCAGGTTCCGGTCTGCCGAGTTGCCAACCTGACAACGCTTGGTCCACATATCGCCCGCGAGATGGTGCTTGTGAAAGTTGTCTCCACTGGTGAGGCCCGTACCGAGGCGCTCCGCATTGCGGAAGCCTTCCGGGCCCGTGCTGTGGACACGACCGCAAGCTCCTTTGTGTTCGAACTGACGGGAGCAAGCGACAAGCTGGACAGTTTCATCGAACTGATGCGACCCATCGGCCTCGCTGAAGTTTCCCGCACCGGTGTCGCCGGTCTCACCCGAGGCCCCCGCACCCTCTGAGTTTCCTTTTCGGAGTGACGCCACAGGCGCGCTCCGGTTTCTGCACTGAAAGGCATACATTATGTCCATGCGCGTCTATTACGATCGCGACGCCGACGTTAACCTGATCAAGAACAAGAAGGTCGCCATCATCGGTTACGGCAGCCAGGGTCACGCCCATGCCAACAACCTGAAGGACAGCGGCGTCAAGGAGATCGTGATCGGTCTGCGCCCGACCTCCTCAGCCGTCGCCAAGGCCGAAGCCGCCGGCTTCAAGGTGATGACGCCTGACGAAGCCGCCAAGTGGGCTGACGTTGTCATGGTTCTGACCCCCGACGAAGGTCAGGGCGCGCTCTACAAGGAATCCCTTGAGAAGAACCTGAAGCAGGGTGCCGCTCTTGCTTTCGCGCATGGTCTGTCCATCCACTTCCGCATCATCGAAGCCCGTCCGGACCTCGATGTGTTCCTGATCGCACCGAAGGGCCCGGGCCACACGGTTCGTTCCGAATACCAGCGTGGCGGCGGCGTTCCGTCCCTCGTCGCTGTGGCTCAGAACGCTTCCGGCAACGCTCTGGAGATCGCTCTCTCCTACGCTTCCGCCAACGGCGGTGGCCGTGCAGGCATCATCGAGACGACCTTCAAGGAAGAAGTCGAAACCGATCTGTTCGGTGAGCAGGCTGTTCTCTGCGGTGGCCTCGTCGAGCTGATCCGCGCCGGTTTCGAGACACTGGTTGAGGGCGGTTACGCTCCCGAGATGGCCTACTTCGAGTGCCTTCACGAGATGAAGCTGATCGTCGACCTCATCTATGAGGGCGGCATCGCCAACATGAACTACTCCATCTCCAACACCGCCGAATACGGCGAATACGTCTCCGGTCCGCGCGTTGTCACGCCGGAAACGAAGGCAGAGATGAAGCGCATTCTGAACGACATTCAGGACGGCACGTTCGTGCGTAACTTCATCCTCGAAAACCAGTCCGGCAACGTCGGCTTCAAGGCCGTCCGCGCCCGCAACGACGCTCACCCGATCGAGGCGACCGGCGAGAAGCTGCGCGCCATGATGCC
>NZ_DHNR01000019.1:379967-392798 GCF_002409645.1 Acetobacter sp. UBA5411 | reverse complement strand
TCAAGATCGGTCGTGATCTTGGCATCTTCGGTTCTGACGCCATTCTTGATGACGCCACCCTCATCACGCTGGGTTCCATCGGCGGCAACTCAGCCCCCGGCAACACCAGCCTTGGTCGTATCGGCGTCGGTTACCTCTATGCTGACTGGATCCCGCAGATCTCCTACCAGTCGCCGATGATGAGTGGCGTGCAGGTCACGGTTGGCGTCATGCAGCCGATGGATGAGTTCAATTTTGCCGGAACCAACAATAACGGCTCGGGACCGGATGCTCTTTCGGCCCAGTCCACTCACCACAGTGCCCCGATGGCTCAGGGCAAGATCACCTATGACTTCACCAGCGGCGACATCAAGGGCCGTGTCTGGGCCGGGTTCCTGATCCAGCATCAGCAGAGGCTGTATTCCTCTGTCATTAGCGAAAGCCAAGGCAAAAGTGCTACGGTTGAAGCTGGGGAAGTCGGTGCGAAGCTCAGCTACAAGGGCTTCGAGGGCGTCGGATATTATTATCGGGCCAGCGGTCTCGGCAGCACGGGACTTTTCTTCGACGGTATTACTCCCGCTGGCAACAAGCGTAACTCCGAGGGCTATTACGTTCAGGGTTCCTACTCGTTCGACAAGAAGCTGCGTCTCGCCGCGAGTTATGGTGTCAGCAACCTCTATCAGGCTCCAGGGGAAATCGATTCCATTCTTGTCCGACGTAATGAGTCTGAAGTGGGTGCGCTGTTCTACAAATGGACAGACTGGATCCAGTTCGTTGCGGAATACAGCCATACAGAATCAATCGCGCACAATGGCAATCGCGGCAAGGACAACTCGGCTTCTGGCGGTGCAGTGCTCTTCTTCTGAGCAGAAAGAAGTATTTGCCGGATAAAGGTGGCGTTCATCAATCATGCTGAGCGTTGAACTTGCCGGAAAAGGTAGTGTTGTCCTGGAGTATCCAAACAGGTTGCATTGCAAAAAACAGTGCAACTTTCAGGCGGTCGATGCATTGAACGCTCGCATCCAATGCCGAGCATTTTCGTCCACAAGACAACGTCGCGTTTTTATGGTAAAGCTGCATCCATGAATACATTCAGATCTCCTCCGAAGGGCGGCGTCACAGACGCCATGGCGCGGACAGCAGCGGCCACGACCGCTGCGCAGGCGAAAACGAAGGTAAAAGACGAAGATCCGTTTCAGGAAGGCGATTCAATCGTCTATGCCGCCCACGGCGTCGGGCGCGTTGACCGGATCGGCGTTGACGAAATTGCCGGGACAAAACTGGAAGTGATCCAGATCTCCTTCCCCGGCAATCAGATGACGCTGCGTATTCCGCTTTCAAAAGCGCGGAAGGCCGGTCTGCGCAAGATCGTCTCTCGTGAGATTGTCGACAAGGCGATGTCCATCATCAAGGGCAAACCGCATGTCAGCAAGGGCATGTGGGCACGTCGTGCTGTGGCCTATCAGGAAAAGATCAACTCCGGTGATCTGGTCCAGATTGCAGAAGTGCTTCGCGACCTGCGCCGGAACGTAGACAGCCTCGATGGCAGCTTCAGTGAGCGCAAGCTGTTCGAAGCGGCTCAGGAACGTTTCGTGGCCGAGGTTGCGGTTCTTGAAAAGAAAGAGCCGGCAGATGTGCTTCAGTCACTCACCGCCGTGATGAAAGCCGCCTGACACAGGAACTGACGTGCTGCTCCCCTCGCCCGCTCCGCTGTCCGAGAATACATCCCTTCCCTCCAGCGAAGCACTGAAACTGCTGCTACGGCGGGCGGGGGTGGAACTGGAAGCCGGACATTTTGCCGAGGTCATGACGGCTCTCAGCCCTCATGGCGGCATGGGATCCGAGACCATCGATACCCTGCTGGGCTTCGCACTTACTGGTCTTGATCGGCATGAAGAAGCCGCTCTCTGCCTTCACTCCGCTTTTCTTCTTGGTGAAGGCAGCAAACACCCGGCTCTCGATCTTGTTGCTCTCTTCGGTCGTCTGAACCGAAGAGAGCAGGCAAGAAAGACGCTGGACGCTCTTTTAGAGACGACGCCCAACGATGCGCGGATACTGGATGCTCTGGGAGAAATCCTGATCTACCTTGGTGAGACCGAAGAGGCGCTGAAGGTTCTGAACCACTCGCTTGATATTCGTCCGACCTCGCCCCTGACAATGAATTTCAAGGCCATCGCGCTCATGGAACTGGGCGAGATCAATGAAGCCACCAAAATATTCAAAAAAGTGCTGAAACTGATCCCAGACAATGCCAGTGCGCTCTCAAATCTGGCCTGTATCTACTCCGCCCTGAACCGTTCTGATGACGCATTGGCTCTCTATCGCTCTGCCATCATTGAACGACCTCAGAACGCGACAATCCGCCTGAATCATTCGATCTCCCTTCTCAAGGCCGGTCGATATGCGCAGGGCTGGGCGGAACATGAATGGCGCCTCCAGCTTCCGGGTCATTCCCAGCTGCCTGCGTCACTGCTGGTTCCCTCTCTGGGAGACGGCGTGGACATTCGCGGCAAGCGTATACTCGTGACGCAGGAAGAGGGCCTTGGCGATACTCTGATGTATCTCCGCTATATCCCGGCTCTGGCCCGTCGTGGTGCGATCGTTCATCTGTGGGTGCCTGAGACGCTGGCAGATCTGTGCCGCCGGGTGGAGGGCGCTGCCGTGGTGCAGGTTGGTGGAAGCGTGCCGGAATTTGACTGGCATTGTCCGTTCATCAGCCTGCCCAGAGTCTTTGTGGGAACGGAGGACGCCATGGGCGACCCCATCCCTTATCTTCATACTGATCCTCAGAAGGATCTGGCGGCGCGTAAATTGCTGCCGGATAACGGCAAGCTGAATGTCGGACTTGTCTGGGGCGGTGCACCCCGCCCTCACCTCAGCAGCGCGCTGATGCTTGACCGCAAACGCTCCACCTCTCTGGAGACGCTTGATCCATTGGGGAAAATAGCGGGCATCAATCTGATCAGTTTCCAGAAAGGCCCTCACGCCGAACAGGGTACGACCCTGCCCTGCGGCAAGGAAATTCTGGACCTGATGCCTTACGCCGATACAATGGATGATACGGCTTCCTTTCTTATGGGGATTGATATTCTGGTTTCGGTCGATACATCGCTCGTCCATCTTGCCGGAGCTCTGGGGCGTCCTGTCCTGCTCATGGACAGGTTTGACAACTGCTGGCGCTGGCTGTCGGGACGGGATGATTCGATCTGGTACCCGGATCTGACGATTATCCGCCAGAAGAAACCCCACAAGTGGGATGACGTGGTCAAACGCGTTGCCGCACACCTTAAAAAGATGGCCGCAGCTCAGAAACGGTCCTGATTTTTTTTCGACGTCTTTATCTGGAATATTGAATGACTGGTTATTTGGGAGGCTGGAAAGCCAATCCCGTTCGCGAATGCCTTGCCGGCATGGTCGCGACCTTTGCTCTTATCCCCGAGGTCATCGCCTTTGCCTTCGTCGCAGGCGTTGATCCTTCGGTCGGCCTTTATGCTTCCTTTGTCATCAGCATCGTCATTGCCTTTACGGGCGGTCGGCCAGCGATGATTTCTGCGGCAGCAGGTTCGGTCGCGCTCGTTGCTGCTGGTCTGGTCCATGCACATGGTGTGCAGTATCTGCTGCTGGCGACCCTGCTCTGCGGCGTCATTCAGATTGTGTTCGGTCTGCTACGCCTGCATGTGCTGATGCGGTTTGTATCCCGGCCAGTGCGGACAGGCTTCGTGAACGCTCTGGCTATTCTGATCTTTTCGGCACAGCTGCCGCATCTGACTGGCGTGTCGTGGCAGACATGGATGCTGCTCGGGATCGGGCTGGCCATCATCTACGGCGTTCCTCGTCTTTTTACAGCAATCCCTTCTCCGCTCATCTGCATCGTGGTGCTGACGGTCATCGTCACGCTGTATCCGATGCCGGTCGCACGCGTGTCAGACCTTGGACATCTTCCCGACGGACTACCTCTTCCAGTTCTGCCGCATCTGCCGTTCACATCTGAAACACTGGAAATCGTCTTCCCGGCGGCGCTTGCAATGGCCATGGTGGGGCTGTTGGAAAGCCTGATGACGGCGCGTGTGGTGGATGATCTCACGTCCACGCCATCCGACAAGCGTCAGGAATCCATCGGCCTGGGACTGGCGAACTGCGCTTCCGGCCTGTTTGGTGGCATCGCAGGCTGCGGCATGATCGGCCAGACAGTCGGCAATGTCCGTTATGGCGGTCGCGGAAGGCTTTCGACACTTTTCGCGGGTGTGTTTCTGCTTGTGCTGATGGTGCTGCTGCGTCCGCTTGTCGCACAGGTGCCGGTAGCCGCTCTGGTCGCCATCATGGTGATGGTGTCAGCCAGCACTTTTTCCTGGTCGTCTCTCAGGGAAATCACTTCTCACCCGCCTCTCGCCAGCACGGTCATGATCGTGACTGTCGTAGTTGTCGTGCTGACCCACAATCTGGCGGCGGGCGTTGCCGTCGGCGTCCTGCTCAGCGGCGTATTTTTCGCTTCCAACGTGTCGTCGATGCTTAAGGTCGATAAGACACAGGATGCCCGGACAGGATCGGTGCATTACGCCGTCAAAGGCGAAGTCTTCTTCGCCTCGGCAGAACTGCTGGAAGATTCCATCGAGTATGGCGAACCGGCAGCTGGTAATGGCACGGCCGTGACCATCGACCTGAGTCAGGCTCATATCTGGGACAGCACGGGTACGGGAGCGATTGAAACAATCGTCACCAGCCTGAAGGAACGCGGGTATGTGGTGCAACTGACGGGGCTTAACCAGAAGAGTAGCAGCCTGCTTGAGCGCTGCTCTTCGATCCCGGGCTAAAAGCCGGTTTGTTTCTGGCGACCAACTGCCATCAGAGAAGAACAAAAGCCGTTACCTGAACAAACAGGTAACGGCTTTATCGTTTAAGGCGCTCTCTTGCTGGCCGTCTTGATCACGACGGAATTTCTGGTGTCGCTTTTAAGAACAACGTCACAGGGCAGCAGAGGCTCAGTTCATGGGCTGCTTGTCAGGAACCTTATACCAGGTCGGCGGCTGCTTTCCGTGATGATGCTTGGAGTGGAAACCATATTTCCTGTCTGCATCATCGTCAGCGCAGGCGGAAATGGTGCAGGCCAGCACAAAAAGCATCAGCCAGCGTCGCCAGCCAGCCGTGCCTGACGTTAGAATAGTCTTCTTCATTGTGTCGTTTCCCGAGCTTTGAAGGGCTGGATTGGGGCCATGGACCCGGCTTCACGCATATACTGCGCGGCCAGAGGGTCGGTGTCTGCGTCTGTCCCGGCTCTTGCACCGAGGCTCTGGGCGGCCTGAGCCAGAAGCGCGTTCGCACGCTGTCCCTGCCCTGCCTGCCGCGCCGCCTGCGCTTCCAGCGCCAGCGCACGGGCCATCGCCCTGTAATCTCCTGTCTCACGACGCAGGGAAACAGCATCTGCCGCATGGCTCATGGCCTGCTGCGGGTTGCTGTTCAGGGAGTAACAGGCCTGAAGCTCCGCCAGATCGCCTTTCTGCACCGCAGACTGCGGTGGTTTGGCCGACTGGATTGTCCCGATTGCCGACATAAGCGTCGCACTGTCGTGCTGTCGTGCTGCGACTAGTCCCTGCACAAAGGCTCCGCGCAAAGCGACATCCGTATCCGGTGACTGGGTGGCGACCCGGGCTTCGCGTGCTGCGGTGCCAAGATCATTCAGACGAAAGGCCGAAGCCGCCGCCACGAGACTGAGCGCGCTGGAGCCTGATTCGACCGTCTCTGCTCCGTGCGAACTCTGAGGCAGTCCACCGGCTTCGGCATGCGCCTCGCTTCCCTGACGCATGGCCAGAGCAGAGCGGGCGTTCTGCACGGTCTGAAGCGCATCTGACGGTTCGTCCGCCGCAAGCTGTGTGACGGCAAGATTGTAGGAAGCATCGCCAATGGCGCCTACATCGTCACGACGCAGGGCTAGCCTCATTGCTTCACGATAGGATTTCTCTGCAACGGAATAACGCTCGATAGCCAGAGCCTGACTGCCTGCGTCCATGGCCTGCTGATAGGCCACGTCCTGATCCTGAACCGTCTCGTCTTTCGTTGACCCCGCACAGCCTGAAAGGGTCGTGCACAGCAGCAGTGCTGCGATCAGGGGGACTTTCTTCATGGTGCCACCTTTCTAGCTGGCAGCCGGTTTTTGCTCTTCTGCGGATGACCGCCGAGCAGCCACAGCCCTTTCAGCTGGTCCGTGAGTTTCTGTAGGCTGTAAAGCGTTGTCTGAGCCTGCGTGAGCATGGCCGGAACGTCGGACACGCTTACATCCACGTTCTTGGTGATGGAAGGCAGTCTCGGCGTGGCGTTCTTCAGGTCATGCGTGGCGGATTTCACATTGGCCATCGTGGTGTCGGTCTTGCTGAGGATGGCGCGAAGCTGCTCCTCTTCCGGCCGCAGACGATTGATGACCTCGTTGAGAGAAACGATCATCGCTTCAGACTTACGCACCAGTTCGTCGTTGGTCAGCAGCTGGCCAACGCTCCCCTTGCCCGCATGCATGTCCGTGATCGCCTCATCCAGCTGCGCCATCATGTGACGGGCGCTGGAGAGCGCGGGCATGATCTGGGCCTGAATATCCTTCAGGGTCTGGGTAATCATGTCCGTCGGGCTCGGCTCGGTGATGGCGTTGATGACGGCATAATTCCAGTCCATCGCCTCGCCTGAACCACGGGTCAGATCGAGATAACTCGCTCCCGCCACGACAAATGCTTTCCGAATGACGGCCTTGCTGTCACGGCGCAGGAACGGTTCCACCTGCGGATCGAGATCCACCAGAGCATACATGCCGCCGGTCGGATTCAGCTTGATGGCGCGGATCGTTCCGGCGTGTGCACCGAGGATCTGCACATCGCCTCCCACGGTCAGACCACCGACGCCAGTCTCTGGTAGCACGACGCGCAGACGGGCGGGCGGGCTGAGCCAGTCACTGAGCACGCCAGCCTCGATAACCGCCGCCGCGAAAAGCACCATGGCGATCAGAACAAGCAGACCAACCCACTCGTCAGCATAGCGCAGATGAATAAGAGGGCGGCCTTTCTGCCGTAACCTGACCTGAAACATCAGCGTATCCGTACCGTTAAGAGACCATCATCCGCCAGCCGCCACAGGGCGCTGACCGCTTTGCGATAGGGCTGCCACACAGTTGTGTCGCGGACAAACCAGACGACTGCCGCCCCTCTGTCACGTGCTTCTGTCAGACATTCAAAGAATGCCCCTGAAATATCCACGGGACTACCCTCCAGAGGATCCTCGATCAGGAGCAACTGGGGCTGTCCCAGAAATGCCCGAACACAGGACGCCCTTACCAGATCCGCACTTGAGAGACGGCGCGGTGTTTCAACGGGAATACCCGGCAACCCGAACTGGGTGCAGAGACGGGCGGTTTCCCCTGTCAGATCCTGCACCGAAACGGTTGTGTGATGCAGTTCCTTGAACATCATACCCACATGGGTGCCGAACAGATCCGTCCATACCGGTCTGCGGGTGATGCGTCCGATGCGACCACGCAGGGCATTGCGGTGCCGGTCATCCAGATCATTCCAGTTCATGTCCATGAAACGCGCACTGCCGTTGCGCAGATGCACCATGCCGGAACACAGATCGGCGAACATGGTCGCTCTCGACATGTCGCGCGTCTCAATGACGGCGCATTCGCCGGGCATTACGCGCAGGGAAAGCGGCACGGGCGGCAGGCTGCTCTCGTCAAAGACCGGCGTGGCATCCGCCAGTTCGAGCATGGGACCGGTGAGGTGTTTCATGCGTCACTCTTTTCGGAAAAGAGTGACAGAATGCGGTTCTCAGACAACATGCCTTCCAGCCCCCTCATACCTTGAGGCTGAAAAGAACGCTGACCGTCATCACGATCAGAATGCCGCGAGAAAAGCCCCGGGGGAGCATTGTCCGCAGGGAGTCTTCGTTCGACGCCGTCAGACCGCTCACGCAGCAGCCCAAACCCACGAGAAACCCAACAACAACAAACTTGAGTGGGATCAGCAGATAATCTGCCGGGGTCATGGCTGTGACCACGTCATAGTAGAACGAAAAAAGTGAGTTCGAGAGCGCCCCGGATGCACGGCTGATGATGTAGCCCGTCGTCAGGGACGCGAGGGAGAACATGATACCAAGCGTAAAGCCCGCCACCGTGAAGGCCAGTGTTCTCGGGAGGACGAGCAGCAGGAATGGATCGAGACCTTCCGCCTGCATGGAACGGATCTGTCCGCCCGTCGTAAGCATCCCGACTTCAGCAAGAGAAAGCATCCCGCTGCGACCCAGCATCAGGATACCCACCAGAATAGGCGCCAGTTCCCGCACAATGACGCTCACCAGAACGGACCCCGTCATCTTGGCCATCCCGGCGAAACCGAGCCAGTAAATCGCCTGGGACACCACGCCAACCCCAGTCAGGGAGCCCATGACCAGAGTGCTGAGAAGGCCTTTCCCGGCGACATCCGAGAGCGTGAGCTGGAATTCGTATCGGACAGTCCGACGCCAGGAATTGCCGCGCACGCTTTCGCGCAGCACGCCCCACATGGTTCCCAGCATGATGAGCAGAAACCAGACCTGCTTACGAACCAGCGCGCCGAGCCAGCCAAGGAAATAGACAAAACGCTCGCCAAGCGTTGCGTCATCCCGTTGCGTGTCATCGGGATGGAAGGTTTCCGGCGGAACACCGAGCCCATGCGCGATGCTTCCGGGATCATCCGGCAGAGTGCCTTCTGGCGCTCTGTGTTCGTCTGGCGGGCCGCCCTGCCCTGTCGGTTTGTCTGTCACCGTCTTGTCGCGAGTACGTAAACCCGCCCTATCCCGGCACTCGGCGCATAAAATGAACCACGGCTATGGAACAGATAATGTTCCCGAAGCGCCTGATACACCCGCTCGGTGACTTCAATCGTGCCGACATCCGGCGCGCCCTGCGCCATGAGTTCCGCAAGAGTGACCGCCTCTCCCCACAGGTTGAAGATCCTTGGATCAGTGCCAAGCTCGCCGCCCATTGCGGGACCATAATCCATGCCAATGCTGAAGATCGGCTCAATATTGGCGGAGGACAGCAGCAACATGCAGGCTTCACGCAACACGAGCGCCGCTTCAGCCACTCTCCAGATCGCTGTGGAGTCAGGCTCCTTGGTGCAGCCCGCCACGCAGATCAGTCGGTGGCCCGCAACTTTGACGGAGAACAGGCTGTACCGCTTGGCGATTTCCTGAACCTCGGACGCGATCCGGTCAATCAGAGGCAGAAGCGAAGATGTATCATCCCCGTTTTCCATAACCGGATCGGAGAAGGTGACGACCATCACAGCCACACTGGGGAACTGTCCCTGCCCAACTTCACCACTGGCTGTCGTGGCCTGCATGAGCGCCGCATCAAAGCGGGGCGCTGGCAGTTTCTGAACCTCCGAAGCATCTGCCGCCGACACCTTCTCCGGCTCAGGTAGCTCCGCCATGCCACCAAAGCGGATGGCCGCGATCGAGGCCACAATTTCCAGAAAGTAGCTGACTGACAGAGGATTGGGCGCATCCTCAATCGTGATGACACCGACGATATCCGCATGACCACCGCTGGCGCCGCGAATGGGGTAGAGCATCAGAGAAGATGTGCCACTGTCGCGCATGACGACGCGCTCGTAAGCAGCGGTCCTCTCGTCTTTTGCCGCCGCCGGCACCAACACAGGCACCCCGGCGTCCACAAGTTTGAAGAAATCCTCCATATCCTTGCGAGACAGGTCGAAACCACCGGAATGAGCTTCCTGTCGTGCGCCGAAGCTGTCCTCACAGATCAGCGCCATACCGTCATGCAGCAGCCGCCACAGGGATGCCTTGCGCCCCTGCGTGATGTGAGCAATTTCTTCCGTCAGGGCCAGCGCCTCGCCGTTGACGTTCAGCAGATCTGGCGTGACAGCAATCTGTTGCAGAGCGGAAGTCTGTGTATTCGTCAGGGCTTTTTCGTGCCTGAGTTCTTTGGTCACGCGTTCCGTGCGCCGCCCCTGACGGGCCAGCAGCGCTGCAAGCACGCTCGCCAGCACAATGATGATGACGGAAAACTGGAAGCTTTCCCGCCCGCTCTGCCGTGCAAAGCTGGCGAAATCATTTTCAGGAGCGACAATCAGCAGAACCCAGTGATCGGACGACGGCAAAGTCTGAGCCATGCCGATATAGTTCTTGCCGTCATAACGGAACGGATGAGAGCCAACCCCGCGAACCCGGTACGTGTCATAAACGCGCTTGAAAGTGCCCTGCGTCGCCGGATCCAGCGTCATTTTGGCCGGGCCCCCCTGAGACCGCTCGACGACTGACTGGAAGCCATGCCCGGCGATGATGCGACCATTGCTGTCCAGAATGATCGCCGTGCCGTTCTGGCTGATTTTCAGAGCATCCAGAAAGTCGCTCAGTTCGTTCAGCGAGACATTGATCGCGAAAACTCTCTGGACCCCGTCCTGACCCACAAGAGGCACAGACCCAGTTACGACCAACTGCTTTGTCGACGCGTAAATTGTGGGAGGGGTCCAGGCGAACCCTTTTTTCTCCACGGCATCATGATACCAGGGACGGATGCGTGGATCATAGTTGTCTGAAGTATTCTCTTCCGACCGGATTTTCTTGCCTTTTTCATCATAAAAATCGTGATGAAAAACAGCCTTTCCATCGACAATCCTCAGATCGGTATATTCGAGGCCTTTTCCATCAGGGCTGCGTTCAACCAGCAGGAAGCCTCCCGTCTGGTCGCCCATGTAATAGGATTGGATTTGCGGGACGAGCCGAAGCATCGTGGCGCCGTAGGAATAGAAAGCGCCTCTTGTTACCGCGACAGGAGCATGGCTGATGAAATCCTGCGCGAATGAGCCGCCAAGCGTGGCTGCACCCATGTAACCGGTCACATCCTGCACAACGTAGCGCTGCACCGACTGAAGCAGCTCATGCGTCAGTTTCAGAACGCCCGCACGCGTGGTGCGGTAGTTGTGCCAACCGATGCCACCGATCGCCAGCAGGATGAGCAACACTGTTGCAACAGGCACCACGACCTGGATGAACTTCTGACGCAAGGAGACGTCTGTCTGCTCTGTCGGATCGACTATCTCATTCGCAACCAAAAGCTTCGTGTTCCTCTAGGCTTAGACGCGCAATGCGGTGTCATACACCTGAAGCGTAGCAGATTAACCAATTCTTAACAAAATGGTTTCCACCACAAGATTGTCATTGCACAGGCACCAATGGACGATGCCGCCAGCGCAAGGCCCAATAGGCCACACTCGTCAAAAAGACCGCAGAGAAACTGGCCGTATAACCAAACCATACTCCCCATGCGCCGTAATAATGCGCAAACATATAGCCTGCAGGCAGCTCCACGAATGCAATGCAGCCCAGCATGATACCCATCGGTGCCACAGAATCACCGCTTGCCCGCATGGCCGAACCCAGCACTCCGCCCAGAGACAGAAGAACCGCGCTCCCCATGACTGCCCTGAAAGCATGAGAGGCAAGAGCAATGACATGCGGATTTGACGTAAACAGTAGCGACACCGTCTCGGGAATCAGCATGACGATCGCCGCCAGCGCGCCCGTCATGAGCAGTCCAACCAGAAATCCGATCCGGAGAATATCCCGGGCGCGCTGGGGATTCCGTGCGCCGATGGCATGAGAACACATGACAGAAACGGTTATGCCGACAGCCATGCCCGGATATTCGATATAGGTCAGGGTTTGTGTGAACAGACCATACGCCGCCGTCATCTCGGAACCGAACCCATTGATTCGACCGACCAGAACAATCTCGGCGAGACCCTGTGTGGCGACTTCGACCATTGCTGGAAAGCCAAGGCGGATTACAGACCACAGCACCTGACGTTGCGGCACAAGTTCTCTCAGCATGCCCAGACCCGGAGCAAGTTCATGTCCGGACTGTTTCAACCAGATACCAGCCAGCAGAAGCGCCAGTACCCAGCCGAAAATGGCGGCGACAGCTGCCCCTGAAAGTCCCAGAGAAGTTTTTAGCAGAATAGGTGTCACAACAAGCGAGACAACAATCTGAAGTCCCATCATGACAAGCGGTCGGATGTTATCCCCGGCGCCACGCAGCGTGATCGCCACGGTCACCACCAGAATCAGGGCTGGTGTTCCCGCCAGAAAGACCCGGCAATATTGTGCTGCGTGATCCGTGATGTTGGCTGGCACACTGAACAGCCGAAGCATGGGCCACACCGCCCATTGTCCGGCGATCGCCACAACCCCGCCCAGAACGATCGAAACAGCCACGGCAGCGGACGCCATGGCGCGAGCCCGCTCCGGATGCCCGGCTCCCCACAACTGCCCGACAAGAACGCTTGCCCCCGATCCAAGCCCCACGCCACATGAAACGAGAATAAGCAGTAACGGATAGAACGTGCTCGCCGCGGCCAGATCCTCAGCCCCTAACAGGCGACCGATATAGACGTTGCCAATTGTGCTTGCGATGGATTGCAGAACGCAGTCCATCAGGACTGGCAGCATGAAGATGAGAAAAGACTTCAGCAGTGTCCGCGTGGCGTCGTCGCCAGTCTGATCGGCGCTGACATATGTCGCTTGTTTCTCGATGGACGGAACTTCCCTCGGCATTACGTGTCGTTCACCGCTTCACTGCATCCGGAAAGAGGCATTCGTAACGATGGACCAGCCTCGTTACGCTCAAAATGCCCGGATCAGGCAAAATGATCTTTGTATAATATATTATATTGTTTGCTGTTATCAGAAAATGAAAACACCCCCGAGAGTGTTTTACTAAAGTCTGACAATTTCAGATTTGCAGGAAACTGGTGCTGCTGGCGAGGATTGAACTCGCGACCTCTCCCTTACCAAGGGAGTGCTCTACCACTGAGC
>NZ_DHNR01000019.1:342244-379858 GCF_002409645.1 Acetobacter sp. UBA5411 | reverse complement strand
CCTCTCCCTTACCAAGGGAGTGCTCTACCACTGAGCTACAGCAGCGCTGCGGGTGGGTTCCTACCGTCAGAATGCGATGACGGCAACCCCCTAAAATCCTTGGGGAACATTTTTTTGTTCCCCGCATGGTGTCAATCGTCCCGATGGATCTTTTCCATCCGCTCATGACGCTCCTGAGCCTCAATTGACAGGGTCGCGATGGGACGGGCTTCCAGACGCTTGAGGCCGATAGGTTCACCGGTCTCTTCACAATATCCGTAGGCATTGTTTTCGATACGCAGGAGCGCCTGATTGATCTTACCAATCAATTTGCGGGCGCGATCGCGCGTGCGAAGCTCGAGAGCGCGGTCTGTCTCGACACTGGCCCGGTCCGTCACATCGGCTTCGTGGATACCGCCTTCGGAAAGACTGGCAAGCGTTCCGCCCGCTTCTTTCAGCAGTTCATTGCGCCATTTAACCAATTTCTGGCGGAAATATTCAACCTGCAGGGGATTCATGAACTCTTCTTTTTCAGAAGGCACATAATCCGGAGGAAGTGTAAGCATAATATTGTCTCCGTTCCCTGAGGCAAAGCCCCCTGACGAATGCGCGGCTTATACCCGCGAGGACTGAGACAGCCAAGCACGAATCCACTTTTTTCTTTGAAACATTCCTGTCACATAATTTTCCGGCAAATCGAATAATCGACCCTTCTCCGTGTTGTTTGCCTCTCCTTATCTACGCTTGACGAGGCGCTTCATTTTGGCGGTTTCGATGGCCACCCGCACCTTTATGGACGTCGTCAGATTCGTGAAGGCGGGCAGCTGGACCATGGGGGACCGTTCGGCAATTTCCTCCAGTTCCGTAAGGAGCGCCATTGTGCCCGCACTGCCCTCCAGAAAGGCAATCTGAAGTTTCCTTAACGCCTCCAGCGCCTCCCCTCCCCACTCAGTGACCATCTGTCTTTCCGACCTCGGCTGAATCTGGGGTTCCGTTTCCTGAAGAGACAGAAGACAAGGTGCGGCCACGGATGTCACAGGCTGCTCATTCACGACTTCCTGCTCGGAAGGGACCGAAAAGGCTGAAAGCCCCTTTGACTGCCGCGTCTTTGTCGTGGGTTTTCCCCGACTGACATAGCCGATCGCGCCAATTCTGTTCACGTTGCATCTCCCTGGGCTCGTCCAAATCTGGCCCCACTCGGTTCCGCTTCAAAGCTCTGAACAACGCTTTGCTGCTGTCCGTTCAGGAATTGTTTGCTCTTCACGTCGATAGTGTGCGCTCGAAACATTGACGAGCGGCAAAGAGCGGCATGACCTTTTTTTCTCGCAGGCCTGATACGGAGCATTTGAAGAGGGTTCCTCTTCTGTCTGCCCTGTTTCTGGCAGGCTTCCTTTTGATACAGTCTTTTGCCGCCAATGCGGCGCTTGTTCGCGTCAAGGACATTGCTGACTTTGAAGGGGTCAGAACAAACCAGCTTATCGGTTACGGTCTTGTCGTCGGTCTGCATGGAACCGGCGATAAACTGACCAACGTCCTGTTTACCCGCGAAACACTGATCAGCATGCTCAACCGGCTGGGCGTGAATATCCGTGATCGTGAAATCCAGCTTCAGACGCATGATGTGGCAGCCGTTATGGTGACGGCTGATCTGCCCGCCTTTTCTCATGGCGGTGGTCGAATCGACGTGACAGTCTCAGCAACCGGCGACGCAACGGATCTGACTGGCGGCACCCTGCTTGTCACCCCGCTGATGGCGGCTGACGGAGAAATCTATGCTGTTGCGCAGGGCTCTCTTGCGACTAACGCTTTCAGCGCCCGAGGTGCTGCAGCCTCGATCGTCCACAACATCCCGACCAACGGTCACATAGCGAATGGCGCTGTTGTGGAGCGGGAGGTTCCGGTTGATCTTGCCAACCGAAAGCAGATGCACCTCTCTTTGCGTAACCCCGATTTCACGACGGCTGGACGCATCGCGCAGGCGATCAACAGCAGTGTGGGCAATATCGCTCGCGTCATGGATCCACGCACCATTTCACTTGATCTGACATTGAAGGATAGCATTCCGGCACTGTCGCGGATCGGCGATTTGCTGGTCGAACCTGACACGCTTGCCAAAGTCGTTGTGGATGATGCCAGCGGCACCATCGTGATCGGCAACGATGTTCGGATCAGTACCGTCGCGATTGCACAGGGCAATCTGACCATTCAGGTCACAGAAACACCCATCGTGTCACAACCTGGTCCGATGTCGAATGGCACCACCACAGTCGCTCCACGCACCAATATCAACGTCAATAACGGCAACAACGCCAAGCTGGGCATACTGCGCAATGGTCCGGCCCTGAGTGATCTTGTCTCCGGCCTGAACGCGCTGGGAGTCGGCCCACGTGACATGATTTCGATCCTTCAGGCCATCAAGGCGGATGGAGCCCTGCAAGCTGATCTGGAGGTCCGATGAGTAACGAAATCACGAACGCCACGTCGTCTGCTTACGGGACACAGGGCTCATCGCAAAAGCAGGTGCGGGATCCGAAAATATGGAAAACCGCCTCTGACTTTGAAGCAATGACAGTCGGTCAGATGCTCCAGCCAATGTTCGATACGGTTGATACCTCCAAGGGCTTCTTTGGCGGCGGCGTAGGAGAGTCGAGTTTCCGTCCTATGCTGACGACAGAGATGTCAAAACAGATCGAGAAAAATGGCGGTCTGGGGCTCGCTCCGGCCGTCTATCACCAGATGCTTGAAATGCAGGAAAAAGGAACAAAAAAATGACGGACCAAGCCCTTGCCGTCATCAAAAAAGCAAACGCCCTGCTGGAAGAAGAGAATTCATTTTTAAAGGAAGGTAATGTGCCCGCGGTAATCGCTCTCCTCAAACGCAAGGAAGCGGTGCTGGCGCAACTCAACAGTGTGACTGTTGAATGCCGAAGGGTAGCAGAAGAGCCGGAAAAACCATGCTGTTCGGAAGAACTGCCTCTTGCTGCAGAAAAATTGAATCTTACGATCGAAAATAATCGAACGCTGCTTCAGCAGGCTATGATCGCACAGAGGCACATTGTGCAGCTGCTTACGGCCTCTCTGTCTCCCCCAGGAGACAAAACCCATTATGGCAAAAATGGTTCATACAGCACGCCGCGTTCCTCCTCTGGCAACGCCTACAGAAAGAACATTTAGGCTTCTGAAATTGACTGCCTGAAACTAAAAAAGCCTCTTTTCCAGCACGGAAAAGAGGCTTTTTTATAGACCGTTTGCTATCAGGCGCGACGAGGCTTGCGACCAGCCGTTGCCCGGCCCCGTGCTGCCGGACGCTTGGTTGCAGCACTTTCCTTTTCAGCAGCCAGACGATCCAGACGCTTCTGCTTGCGCGTCTCCTGAGTAATGCGCAGCTTTTCAACAGCTGACAGCTTGGTGACGACTTCCTGCTTCCGACCGGCCGGCTTCGTTACGCTTTTTGCAGCACGCGGTGTTTTCGCAACAGCTTTCGGGGCAACTGTTTTCACAGCAGTCTTCCGGGCTGGTTTCGCTGGCGCAGCAGCCGCTACTTTTCTGGGAGAAGCCTTGGCCGTCGTCTTCGGTGCCGCCTTTGTCGCAGCAACGGCACGCTTCGCACGCGGCTTCGTCACAGGCTCTTCCGGAGCTGTCTTGGCGCGTCTCTTTGTCGCTGTTACGGGCTCTGCTTTCTGTCTTGCTGCCTGTCGTGTCGTAGAAGAAGTTGCCTTGACTTCTTTGGTCGGTTTTCTAGCCATATCCCAAGTCTCACCCTGTTGGTATCGCAACAGGCCATTTTCATGACTCTGTTGATTTTATAAGCACTATTTTCAAAGCAAGATCATCATGGAGCCAGATATTCGATATTATGAATAACCCAGAAACACGACAGTATCCCACCATTTATCAACGATGCAATATAGATTTATAGTGACGTTTGCAATATCCGCATTTTGCTTTTCATAATAAAACGCTTACAATTTCTACAGAAAGGAAAGCAGGAAAGAGAATACTGAAATTCAAAAACACCATAAATAAAAATAACTTTTTCCAATCGTTTCTGTTCTGTTGCATCTCATGATTTAAAAGCCTTCACGGTATGCATGTTTTTCATATCGTGTCAGCACATTCCGTTACCCTCAGCTAATCGTTTCACAAATCCACATTCATATGGACTCTCATAATGTCATTTGTGAGGACCGTCTGGCTACGCTAATGCTTTTCGACATCTCTTCCTTGCGCAGGATCATGCAACCATGAAAATAAACGGCGTGCCTTACCGAAGTGTCTGGGTAGATCCGACAGATCACCGAACTGTCTGCATTTTTGACCAGACACGCCTGCCATTCGCACTTGAGATCCTGCATCTTTCTTCATCTGAGCAAGTGGCGCATGCCATTATTACAATGCAGGTCAGAGGCGCTCCGCTGATTGGCGCTGTCGCAGCCTATGGACTGGCTCTGGCTCTTTCCTCAGACCCAAGTGATGAAGCCATGGAACGTGAGGCATCCATGCTGGCTGCTACGCGTCCGACGGCCATCAATCTTCGATGGGCCATTGAACGCATGCTTCAGAAACTTCGGCCAATGAACTCGCAGGATCGAGCGGCAGCCGCCTATGCGGAAGCTGGTCTTATCTGTGACGAGGACGTTGCCCAGAACGAAGCAATCGGCAGACATGGTCTGGAGTTGCTCCAGAATATCAAAAAGAGGAAGAAAACAGGAGAAAGAATCAATATCCTGACACATTGCAATGCCGGATGGATTGCGACAGTGGATTGGGGAACGGCTTTGGCCCCCATCTATATGGCGCATGATGAAGGACTTGATGTACATGTGTGGGTTGATGAAACCCGGCCGCGCAATCAGGGAGCGGCTCTGACCGCATGGGAACTTGGCAGCCACGGCGTGCCACACACTGTCATCGTCGATAATGCAGGTGGCCACCTGATGCAGCACGGGCAGGTCGATATCGTCATTGTCGGAACTGATCGCGTCACAGCGAATGGAGATGTCGCCAACAAGATCGGGACCTATCTCAAAGCCCTCGCCGCTCGTGACAATGATGTGCCCTTCTGGGTCGCGCTTCCTTCCACAACCATCGACTGGCGTGTTCAGGACGGCCTGAAAGAGATCCCCATAGAGGAACGTTCGCCTTTAGAGGTCACTACGGTCACAGGCCTCACCAAAGGTGGTCAGTTGGAAGCGGTCCGCATCACCCCAGAGCATAGCTCCGCCGCGAATCCCGCTTTCGATGTAACGCCTGCCCGTCTTGTCACAGGGCTCATAACAGAACGTGGCTGCTGCGATGCAAGTGGAACAGGGCTGCGGTCACTCTTCCCGGCCACGACCGCGCAGTAGTGAATGGCCGTTGCCGGTTTTCGTGCTGGTAACGGCAGGATTGCTTTGGGCAACTCCAAGCAATCCTGCCTCCCGGACCACAGTTAAAAATCCCGACAGTCCGGCTAACCTCATGATTATCCATCTTTCCGTTCAGGTGACTTGACGCTAAGCAGATCTGAACGACATGTTTGGACGTCGTCACTCTGTGGGCACGCGGTGTTCACGCAATTGGGGAGCCGGAACAAAATTCTGGCATATGCATGAGCAAGACTGCGGCCTTTAAGCCCTCTGTGCTTTTTCTGGCTCTTGCGGCCACATCCTGCGCATCCCAGCCACATAATAATCCGGTACCGGCGCAGACGCCTGTTGCACAGTACAGAAATGATGCTGGCCCACTGGCGTACAATCCGCACGTGCCCGATTTCGCCTCCCGCAACTTCACGCCCTTCAACCGTCAGGATGTCGTGGCCATTTCCATGCGGGAATGGCGACTGTTCGGGATGCCGGTTAATGATGATGACCCTGAACTTCGCCCCGAACCCACTGTCGCCAGCGTAAAGCCGGAGCGCGCACCCGGCCTGTGGCAGCGTGTTGGCGAATACTGGTGGATCGGACAGGACCCGCAGGAAACCGAATCTTCCTGGAGCGGCAAATATGACGCTGACGGCAGGCTGTTCAACTTTGTCCATGACGGACACTACGCCTGGTCAGCCGCTTTCATTTCCTATGTGATGCGTGTTGCGGGAGCCAACGACCGGTTCCCCTACTCGCCTAACCACTCGACTTATATCAACGCCGCGGCTTCTGGTCAGTCCAGCGGCCTGCGTGCGCATGATCCGGGCAGTTATGTTCCGAAGCTTGGCGATCTTGTCTGTACCGGACGCGGTGGCAGCAAGTCCGTTCGGTTTTCAAGCCTTCCCACGTCATACGGCTTTCCGGCTCATTGCGGAATCGTCGTCGCGACTGGTCAGAACGGTCAGCCGTTTGGTCATCAGCTGAGCATTATCGGTGGCAACATTGATGACGCCGTTGCATTGACCCATGTCCCGACTGACGCGAATGGTGCCATCGCATCCGCAGATGGTCACAGCTACGACTCACGTTATCCATGGTGTACTGTTCTGGAAGTGCTCTACGATGCCGAGCAGGAGCCAGATGCCGGTCAGTAAAGACCGGCATCCAATCAGTTTGCTAAAGGCTTCAGTTCTGCCGCCAGGGTAGCCCGGAAGCCTTCCAGCCTGCGGCGTTTCCGCGGTGCATCTCTCCGTCCAGAGGGCCTTCAAAGCCGTCGGCGACGTTGAAAACCTGCTCGAAGCCCTCTCTGGCAGCGGCCATCGCTGCTGAGCGGCTGCGTGCACCCGAACGACAAATGAAATAAAGTTTCTGCGTCTCGTCGATCCCTGCCCGTCTTAATTCCTCGATGAACTGACTGTTCACTAGACCACCCATGACCTGCCAGCTGATGGGATACAGGCTGTGTCCCGTTGCCGAGACATCGGGGATACCAACAAACTGCCACTCTTCCGGAGTGCGCACGTCAATCAGACAGGCTCCCGGATCATTTTCCAGCGCCTGCCAGACGTCACTCGGGCTTACATCCTTGATCATCGTTTCTGAAACTCCTCTTTCTTGCCCCCTGTTGATCCGACAGATCCTTCGGGGCTCGACATTCATCGCTCAAACCTGATTGCATGCAGTGCTCACACGCGCTAGCCCCAATGCCAATAGGATGAAAGGCAGATAGCATGACTCCGACTTCAAATTCCCTGCCGTTTCCCGGCTGGACAACCACGTCGCATGATATGGCTGGCGCCATTGGTGGAACGCCGCTTATCAGGCTGACACGCGCTTCTGAAGCGACCGGGTGTGATATTTTCGGCAAGGCCGAGTTCATGAATCCGGGCGGATCGGTCAAGGATCGTGCGGCCCTGGCGATCATAACAGACGCAGAAAAACGTGGTGTGCTGAAGGCTGGCGGGACGATTGTCGAAGGCACTGCTGGCAATACCGGTATCGGCCTGACGCTTGTCGCCAATGCACGTGGCTACAAAAGCATTATCGTCATGCCGGAAACCCAGAGTCAGGAGAAAATTGATTTTCTCCGTATGATCGGCGCTGATCTCCGCCTTGTGCCCGCCAAACCTTATCGGGATGAAGGCAATTACGTTCACGTATCACGCCGGATTGCTGAAGAGAACGGTTTCGTCTGGGCCAACCAGTTCGACAATCTCGCCAACCGGGAAGGCCATCGCCACACGACTGCCCCTGAAATCTGGGAGCAGCTTGATGGCCGTGTAGATGCTTTCACCTGCGCCTGCGGAACGGGCGGAACACTGGCCGGCACGGCATTCGGTCTGGATGACTGTGCGAAAAAGTCAGGCGCGAAACGTCCGCAGATCGTTCTGGCCGATCCTGAAGGTTCTGGATTGTATGGCTGGGTGAAGTCGAACGATCTTTCAGTCAGCGGCTCTTCCATCACCGAAGGCATCGGACAGTCACGTGTCACCGCCAATCTGGAAGGTGCTCCGATTGATGACGCGGAACGTATCCCCGACCCGGAAGCGCTTGAGCAGATTTATAGCCTGCTCATCCATGAAGGGCTTTCCGTCGGCGGTTCTTCGGGCATCAACGTCGCTTCCGCCATTCGTGTCGCGCGCCGTCTCGGCCCGGGGCATCGTATTGTGACCATTCTCTGCGACGGTGGTGCACGCTATCAGTCCAAGCTGTTCAACCCGGAATTCCTGCGGGCCAAAAACCTGCCGGTCCCGTTCTGGCTCGACAAATAAATATGCCGATATTCTCCACGGGCTTTCCATAAGCACCGTGGAGAATGATTGCATTATAGCGACTTTTTATTTCGCCTGCGTTTTAACCAAGAGAGCGTCCCCACGACTAGCGTACAGCCCGCCGTCTTCTGCCATGATGGAAAAACGATCTCATGAGGCAATGACGCACGGCGATCATGCGCTGGATCAAAATCAGTATAGTTATGACCAGTGAGATAACTAAAACGCTGACTGAGTGGGTTTATTACGGGATAGATATCATCCAGAAGACGAGCTATTCCAATAAAATTAAAGGACAGAATTCCACTGCGTCCCATAAAATAACGACTGAATAAAACGCCTTCCTTATCCAGTCCTACGATCGCCCAGTCTGTTGCATAGTCCATAGAATGATTGACGGCATCGCAACGAGGAGAAAGCAGCAGATTTTTCAGATGAAGAGCGGGGAGCCCTGCCTTCTCACGGGTTTTATCCTGTTTGGCCACCTCTTTTTCGAACAAACGAGCGAACTGCTGACCTGAAAGGTTTTTGAATCTGTTCTCATCGACAAACCCGATATTCTTCCAACGAATGACAACCGTCCAATCAGGATCCTCATAAAAATTTTGAGGAATGATCATTCCCATGACAGCGGGATCTGGAGCATTCCCCACAGATTCCAGAAACGCTCTGGTTTGTTCCGCCGGGACAAATCGTGCACCTTCCGGCACTTCGACAAGACCCTGCCCTGCGATCGGAACAAGTGATGAACTGGGCTGGGTGCTCGCTTCGGCGTCTTTCAGGGCTGCGACAAACCGTTTTAGCCGCCCCTCAATATTCTCTATATCACGGGAACGGGCCGCTCCAGACAGGAGCGGTATCAGCAACGCCAACGCTATCCAGCGACAGGCTGAAAAACCGAATAGCAAGTGACATCACCCTCGAAGACCATGCGAGGAGATATCTTTTCTTCATAAGAATTAAAGAAAGGATATACATCAGAAGATATATACCCTCTCAGTTGAAGTAACCGCGCTATCAGGCAGAAAATTCAGCTCTTACTTCCGCTTCAGCCCAGTCCAGCCACGGTAGAAGCGCCTCGATATCCGAGGTTTCCACCGTCGCCCCACCCCAGATACGCAGACCCGGCGGCGCGTCACGATAGCTGGCGATGTCGTAGGCGACACCTTCCTTGGCAAGCAGGCCTGCAATCTTCTTCGCCGCCTTTGTCTGTGTTTCCGCATCAAGCGCCACAAACCACGGAGCAACAATTCTCAGGCAGATCGCTGTGTTCGAACGAATATTCGGCTCAACAGCAAGGAACTGCGCCCAGTTAGACGTTGCTTCCCATTTTTCAATGGCGGCAAGGTTGGCGCGGCTCCGGGCGATGAGTCCTTGCAGGCCACCGGCTCCTTCAGCCCACTTCAGGCCATCCAGAGCATCTTCAACACACAGCATGGATGGCGTGTTGATCGTGTCACCACGGAAGATGCCCTCAATCAGTTTGCCTTTTGAGGTCAGACGGAAAATCTTGGGCAGTGGACGCGGAGCCGGACCGGCTTCAAGTCGAGCGACCGCACGCGGTGAAAGAGCCAGCATACCGTGAGCCGCTTCGCCACCCAGCACTTTCTGCCATGACCACGTCACGACATCGAGCTTCTCCCACGGCAGTTCCATGGCGAAAGCGGCCGAGGTCGCATCGCAAATCACCAGACCGTCATGGTCAGCCGGAATGGCGTCCCCATTGGGAAACTTAACGCCAGACGTAGTGCCGTTCCATGCCAACACAACATCCCTCGACCAGTCCACGGCCTTCAGATCTGGCAGTTCGCCATACTCAGCCTTCAACACACGCGCATCGAGTTCCAGTTGCGCGGTGATGTCATTGGCCCATGTTGCCGAAAAGCTCTCGAACGCGAGGACGTCCACAGGCCGCGTGCCCAGCAGGGACCAGAGCGTCATCTCGACAGCACCCGTGTCTGAGCCCGGCACGATCCCAAGACGCCAGCCTTCCGGCATACCAAGAATAGCTGCCGAACGATCAATAACCTCGCCAAGCCGCGCCCGGCCTTCCGGAGCACGATGGGAGCGGCCCAGAAGAGCGCCTGAAAGCCCCTCCAGCGACCAGCCCGGCCGTTTGGCGCATGGACCTGAGGAAAATGCCGGGTTGGCGGGGCGTGTCTGAGGCTTGCCCTGCAGGGTGGACGCGGGCGCTGCTGTAACAGTCATGAATCATCCGGAATGTCTGGTGCGAGAGGGGGGACTCGAACCCCCATGCCTAAAAGGCGGTCGATTTTGAGTCGACTGCGTCTACCATTCCGCCACTCTCGCGACTGCCTGCTCTGTATCAGCATCCGACCGTTCAGAAAAGATGCCAATCCGCTCAGGCTGCGTAATCGTCCATCAGAGGCACCCCACTGAGGCGCGCCATTGTCTGGCGGTAGCGTTCCACTTCCGGCGGATAGATCACTCCCTTGATCACAGACAGGCTGTGCAGCGCGGCAAAGAGGTGAATGTCATCCATGGACAGCACGCCGTTTACAGCGGCTTCAGAGCGAATCAACGGGGCAAGCACATGGAGCTGGGAATTGAGAGCCGCGAGGAAATCGGTTCCATCTTCCAGCAGAAGGTAAAACTGCCCGGCTGAAGGCTCTTTCTTTTTTACGAAATAGGCGCGTGCTGCTGTGGTGGCGAATTCCGGCAGCGGCGCACAGGCCACACGCGGCAGCATCAGCTTGTATAGCGGCTTCGAGATGCTCGAAATCCAGTCTGCGATGGCCGGATTTGGCTCACCGACCAGCACTTTCTCACCAATCCCATCGATATGAGCGATGATATCCAGGCTTTCGCCCATGAACCGTCCATCCTCGTCAAGGATAGGCAGCATTTTCTGACCGATCATATCGATTGGACCGGCTTCATCGTTATTCAGCAGATATTTGATTTCGACCGGAAGGTTCTTGAAACCGAAGATCATGCGCGCTTTCACGCAAAACGGGCAGTGCTCGTAAACATACAGGGTGCGGGTCACAGTCAGTCTCCTCAGTTCGGGGAAATGCCCAGCATGAGGGCGATGTTCTGGATTGCCGCTCCTGAAGCGCCTTTTCCCAGATTATCCAGCCGCGCTGTCAGCACGACATGCCGCCCCTCGGCATCGGCATGAACCCGCAGTTCCATTCCATCGCTTCCCGCCAGTGTGTCCGCGACCAGTGTGTTTTCCGGCGAGGCGACAGTGACGAAGGAAGACGCAGCATAACGCTCTTCCAGAATACGACGCAGATCCGAGGCTGTGGTTCCCTTCACCAGCAGATCCATGTGCACCGGGATCGACACAATCATGCCCCGAGGGAAATGTCCGACCGAAGGGACAAAAATCGGACGACGCTCCAGAAGAGCATGCTGACGCATTTCCGGCAGATGCTTGTGAGCGAGGTTTAGCCCATAGAGCAAAAAGGCCGGCCCCCCTGCCCGTTCCTGCTCCTCGATCATGTTTCTGCCGCCGCCCGTGTAGCCGCTCACGGCATTGATGGTGACGGGGAAGTCCGGCCGCATCACGCCTGCATCAATCAACGGGCGCAGCAGGGCGATGGCTCCCGTGGGATAGCAGCCCGGATTGGCTACACGCTCAGCGCGCATGATGGCTTCAGGTTGATCGGCAGTCAGTTCCGGGAAGCCATACACCCAGCCCGGAGCCGTTCTGAAGGCCGTGCTGGCATCCAGTATCTTCGGCGCACGTTTTCCCTGCGCACTGAACTGTTCGATCATCTCCACAGCTTCCCGCGACGCATCATCGGGGAGACAGAGGACGACCAGATCAGCGGCCTGCATGGCTTCGGCCCGCGCCTGCGGGTCCTTGCGGCGAGCGGGATCGATGGAATGAATTCTTACTGATAGGGAAAGAAGGCGTTCACGGATTTCGAGCCCGGTCGTGCCTGCTTCGCCATCAATAAAAACAACCGGTTCGGACACCATGCTCTGTTTTCCTCATCATCTTCCGCACATGATATAACCGCTCAAGGAGCGATAACGCCAGCGCGACGATAATTGTGCCTGCCTGCCCCTGCTCCATCATTAAATTCCACCGCAAACACCCACCTCCAATTACGGGCGGGAGAAGCTTGCAGGCGTCAAAGGCCTGAACGTCGAGCCATTGATCGCAGGTCACGGCTGCCTGAATCGAGCCCCTCTGGCCAAAAAGCGTGACCTGTCTTATTGTCGTCGAAATCTATGGATAGTCACGCACCCGAGAGTTCTTCCGCTGCGCAGAAAATTACCCCTGCACAGCCTGAATGGACTATTTCCACCAGCGGGCAGACGCCTGAGCTCCATATTTCAGGCAACTGGACGATCGACGAGCATGTGCCGCTGGCATTCTCCAGCGATGCTCTCTCGGCCAACAATCAGGCGGGTTCGCTGACTGTCGATGCCAGCAAGCTCGGCCAGTGGGACTCTTCCCTCGTTTCCTTTCTCTGGAGTGCAAAACAGGTTGCCGCCAAGAAAGGGTTGAGCCTCGATCTCAGTGACCTCCCCGAAGGAGTGCAGAGCCTTTCTTCCCTTCTGCCGGAAACGCCGCAGGCTCCGACGCCTCCTCACGATAAAATTCATAATCCATTCACGTTGAGTGGCGCATTTACCTTATCCTCTCTCAATGAAGTTGGTGCCCTGACACTGCTCGGGCTGGATACGGCTCAGGTTTCGACAAAAGCTCTGAGCGGACACGGCGGTATGAGGCTGCGCGATCTGCTGGCGAATATTTTCGATGCGGGTCCGTCTGCGCTGCTTATCGTCAGTGTTGTCAATTTTCTGATCGGCGCGATCCTTGCTTTTGTTGGCGCGGTACAGCTCCAGAAATTTTCTGCTGATATCTATGTGGCCAACCTTGTCGGTATTGCCTGCGTCCGCGAACTGTCAGCCGTAATGACGGCAATCATCATGGCGGGCCGTACGGGTGGCGCGTATGCAGCGCGTATCGCCACCATGCAGGGCAACGAGGAAATCGATGCCCTTCAGGTTTTTGGCATTCCCATCTCCAGCTATATTCTGGTCCCGGCCGTCGTTTCCCTCATGGTAATGATGCCGCTGCTCTATCTTTATGGCTGCGTGATGAGCATCTTTGGTGGTTATGTGGTTTCGGTTGGGATGCTGCCCGATATCACTGGCGCAGGGTACATGCATCAGACTTTTGGCGCTGTCTCCATGAGCCAGTTTGAGTTTGGCTTTGCAAAATCAATTGTCTTTGCAATCATGATTGGTCTTGTCTCCTGCCGGATCGGCCTGAAAGCCGGTCGTAGCGCTGCCGATGTCGGCACAGCGGCCACCTCAGCCGTGGTTGTCGGCATTGTGGGCGTTATCACGCTGGATGCGATCTTTGCCGTCATAGCCAATGCTCTTGGAATCTGACGATGCAGAGCAACGCCGATCTTCCTCACCACACAACGACATCCCAGCACGACGATGTCCTGTTGTCGCTGCGTGACATCGCCATTGGTTATGGCCCCAAGGTCATCCAGAAAAATATCACGATGGATGTCAAACGTGGCTCCATCTTTGCCGTCATGGGCGGTTCGGGATGTGGTAAAAGCACCATTCTTCGCAGCATGATTGGGCTTCTGCGTCCCCAGGCTGGTCGCTACACAGTCGACGGCGATGATTACTGGGCTGGCCCTGATTCTCACAGAACGGCTCTCAATCGCCGTTTTGGCGTGCTGTTTCAGAGTGGCGCGTTGTGGTCATCCATGACCGTCGGTGAAAACGTCGCGCTGCCACTTGAGATGTTTACCCGGCTCGACAAGGACATGATCCGCAACCTCGTGGAACTGAAGCTGGGTTTCGTTGGGCTTTCTCATGCCATCGACCTCTATCCTTCCGAAATTTCCGGTGGAATGAAAAAGCGGGCTGGACTGGCGCGGGCGATTGCCCTTGATCCCGATATCCTGTTTTTCGATGAACCGTCAGCCGGGCTTGACCCCATTACCTCGGCGCGACTGGATGACCTCATTCTCAGTCTGCGTGAAGGTCTGGGAGCGACAATCGTCATCGTCAGTCATGAGTTGCCCAGCCTGTTCGCCATCGCTGATGACGGCATTTTTCTCGATGCCCAGAGTAAAACCCCGATTGCCCATGGTTCTCCCCGTGATCTGAGAGATCATTGTACCGACCCACAGGTTCATGCCTTCATGCACCGCGATGCCCGGGTCGATCCAGCGCCCGCTGAACCAGTCAGGAAAGGCACACCTCACAATGGCCAATGATTCAGGCGCAGCCCGTCAAACGATTGTCGGTCTTTTCGTCACGGGAGGCATCGCGCTGAGTGTGCTGGCCTTCATCTTTTTTGGGAACACAAACTTCTTCTCAAGAAATACCCGGGCCGTCATTGTCTTTCAGGACTCTGTTGCCGGTCTGTCTGTCGGCGCACCTGTGACTTTCCGGGGTGTCCGCGTCGGTGCTGTCGACAAGATCACGCTTCGCTATGATCAGGGGACGGGCGTTCCCTACATACCGGTGGAGATCAGTCTCGACCCGGGTCAGGTGCATGTCATTGATGATCCCAAATCATCAGGTCACATCAATCTCCCCGAGGTCATTGCGCATGGCCTGCGGGCTGAGCAGAATCTTCAGAGCTTCGTAACAGGCACGGTCAGCATCAATCTTGATTTCTTCCCAAGCTCCCCGGCGCCGTTTCATCCCGAGGTATCCAATCTCATAGAAATCCCCACGCATGTGTCGGCCATACAGAAGATGAAGGAAACCCTGTCGGACCTTCCTCTGAAAGAGCTTGCGTCCAACGCCAATGATGCTGTGCTGTCCATTCGTGACGTTGCCGAAAAGCTCAACACCCAGTTTCCGGCGCTCGTGGCCAGTCTTGAGGAAAGCTCGAAGGACTCTCAGCAGACCCTGAAAGCGGCTACAGCGGCCATTAATGATCTCCACGGGAAGCTCAATGTTACCCTTCTCGACATCGACCGGCTGATGCAGATGGGAAATGCCCAGTTGCGGGAACGTGGGGATGATCTGCATGCAACATTGACCAGCGCCACAAAAACAGCCGATGAGGCCAGAAAAACGCTGGAAAATGTGCAAAGCATCATTTCGCCGCGTTCGGTCAACCGGGACAATCTGGACTCAGCCCTGCGCGACATTGCGACCGCTGCCGCATCTCTGCGTGGGTTTGCCAGCGATGTTGAACGAAATCCCCAGTTGCTCCTCATGGGACGGCGTCAATAAATCTGATCAAGATGATTGCACATAAAGGGAAGCCCATGTCTGGCGCACGAACAAAACTGTCTCTCATGGCTGGTCTGGTTATCAGCGTGTCCCTGACGGGCTGCTCCAGTCCTCCCTTGCATCTTTATACGCTTGAAGGTCCGGCAACGACTGTTCCAGCAGTATCCGGTCCCCTTGCTTCAACAGCACCGGTTCTGGAAATCAGCCGGGTTTCTCTGCCGGACTATCTCGACTCTCAGGATCTTCTGACCCGCGACGGTAGCGCCCTTCAGCGCAGTCCGAACGGACGCTGGGCTGAACGTCTTTCCAACGGGATTACAGATCTGGTCACGGTAAGGCTCAGTGCTGCACGTCCTGATATGTTTGTGACTGAACAGGCACCGACAGGCTCGCTTTCGATGTCTCGCCTACGGATTACGATTACCCGTCTGGATATTCCCACATCCGGTCAGGCCACTCTGGATGCCAACTGGACCTATATTTCTGGCGATGATCAGGTTCCAACAAGAACGGATCGGACGCATGTCACGTCGTCCATAACAGACAATGGCACTGACGAAAAAGTCGTCCAGACAACAAATGATCTTATCAATCAGTTGAGCAAGATGATTGCTTCTTCCTTGCCACAATAATTAATTCCTTCGGAAAATTCTGCGGCTAATGTCGTGAAAGTCTTCCCCGCTGTTGCGGGTCTTTCACGACAACCAGTTTAAGCTGATCAGCAAAACTTTCAGATGAGCATTTTGTTCGATCGATAAATTACCTTGTGCGACTTTCATTAAGTATAATTGTAAAAGTCGTCGGATTATCCGGACTGATTTACCATCAATTGGTATGAGCTATCGCCTCATTTCGAAAGCGCCGATAAGTGTGGATGTAGGCTTCCGCAACTTTTTCAATGCCATATCGAGCGCCGCAACGTAACGCAGCTTCAGAAAATGCGGCACGAACGCCGCTATTTATCATCTTCCGAACTGCAGTCACGATGGCAGCCTGAAAGACTTCATCATCAGTCTCCAGAGGCAACAGTAGACCGGCCCGATTATTATCGTCATCTGTCATCATTGACCGGACAAAGCCAACATCTGTCGCAATGGCGGGCGTACCAACCTGAAGCGCCTGAATCAGTGTGAGCGGGAAAGATTCACCTGGGAATCTCGTAGGCAGCAGCATGCAGTCAGCCAGACGGTACAGACCGTTGATGCAGTCCTGATAGCCAAGGAAATGTATTTCAGGAACGTCACCATACTGCGCTTCCAGATCCTCCAGCGCGTCTCCAGTTCCACAAAGCAGTAAATGCACCCTTTGCCCACCTTCCGCCTGATTGAGTTTGCAGACAGCCTCGCAGGCCTGCTTCCAGCCTTTCTCTGGTATGCAGCGGCTGGCTACAGCCAGAACAAAGTCGTCTTCAGTCAGACCAAGCTGTGCACGGGTCATCGGAAATGGCCGGTTATCCAGCGCCATACCATTGCCGATACAAGCGATATCGCCGACAGGCAGTTTTCCCTTCTGATCCCGTAGATGCAGGAGGTTCTTTTCCGTCAGATAAATCCAGAGCGTCACAGCCTTTTCCAGACGCCGAATGATATTTCTGGAGAATGACACGCATTCATAGGAACCATGCAGCGTCACCAGATAGGGCAGCACTGGCAGCGAACTGTCATCAGGGAAAAACAGCAGCTCACAAAAGCAGAAATGCGAATGGATCAGGTCAGCGTGCAGGTCCAGAACATATCGCCACACCCCGACTTCTCGTGCTGCATCGGCTGAATAAACAGGGATGGAGCGATCCAGAAGCGCACGTATCTGTGGATCTTCACCTGTATGTTCATATACCAGAAACGAGACCATTACGCCTTGTTTGACAAGAGCATTGGCAAGCTGGATTGGAAGGATCTCACCTCCTCCCAGCTTAAAACCGAGCACAGCAAAGATGATGTGCTGGCCTTCATGCTGACAGGCGAGCACCTGCTCCAGGCTGAAAACGCTTTCAAAAGGTCCGAGTAGCTGTTCAGCGCCCACAAAAGTAAAGGTCGATTTCAGAGCATCAGCAAAGCGTATTACATGCTCATCATCCACGCCCCATTTGCGGCGAAGATATTCTATGAGTTCCTGATGTTCGCAATAAAAGCGTGCCGTTTTGAAGCTGTTTACTGATGTGTTTTTTTCATGCTGCCTGAAATGTGCAATCGCATCCGGAGAATAAACGATCTGCCCGCCCGCAGCCCACTCTGCATAAAGATACCAGTCGCCCAGAACGTGGAACTGCTGGGCCTTTTCCCATACCTCAGGCCGAACGTCATGACGACGGATCAGACATCCTCCAACATAGGCAATAACATTTGATACCGCAAAGGCGTTGGTAAACCACCACCCTGCCGGTTTCACCAACGTCTCATTCCAGATGCCAGATTGCGCACGCTCTCTGTAACCATCCAGACCATCCTGAAAATTTCCATGACGATCACAGTACTGGATACGACCAAATGCTATCTGGACACTGGGATCAACGAAGTACCCTACCAGTTTTTCTACAAAACTTTCGTCCGCGAAATCATCACTTTCACAAATCCAGATGATCTCTCCACGAGCGGCATCCACGCCTTTACGCCACTGCCGAAATACATTCCCGGAGTTGGTCGCATTGGAAAAAATCTTTATTCTTTCCGGATATTGCTCTTTGAATTTCTCCGCAATTTCAAGACTTCCATCCTGCGAATGATCATCAAGGAAGATAATTTCTATATTTTCATAGGTTTGATTGATGATGGACTCAAACCGCTGCTGAAGAAATTCCGCATGATTATAGTTGGGAATAATCGCGCTGACCAAAGGTCTGTAAGGTATGGTCTTCAGGCGCTGTTCATACGGCAATGCAGGACGACTTTCACTCCGGCCGTGCAAAACCCAGTGCCACAGCGTGTTCATGCCAGCCTGTATGACATCCGGATATCTGTTTCTGTAATAGTTAGTATCAAAGCTCTTACAGGGGTTTAAACCTGCGTTATAACCTGTGGTCAGATAATGTGCGGCAGCAGTAATATTATCCAGATTTTCTTCCGGTATACCTGCCTGTTTGCTGTAATAGGAAACATCAAAAACAGGCGCAATATCAGCCGCGATCATGCGCTCCGTTTCGTTGAGAGGGTATTCGGTTCGATGATTGCTTCCTTCGGTTTCGCCCTTTGAGTCATCCTGTGTCTGCACGGCGACCGACTGGCTGGCACTGGAACGATGACGGACACGCCGGACAGCGGCCCTTACAAGAGGCATTTTTCCCATTAAATATCGGGCAGGTTTTGTCGCGCGCCATGCCGTGCTGTTTTCAACCGTGCTATACCGGTGTTCAACGCTCGCAAGTTTTTCTGTTAATTCCTGTTTCTCTTCTGTGAGTGCTGTAATTGTTTGATCACGTTCATTGCAGCGATCGGCCAGAAGATTGGCATTGTAACACTGCGTCGCAAGATGTCCCGTAAGCAAGGCGTTTTTTTCGCGTTCTTCAAACAGGCTACGGGCCAGATCTATGACCTTCACCTTTTCCCTGTCCAGCTCACTTTCCAGTTTTATAGAGTCCTGCTCTTTTCGCGATATACTCCGAAAAGCATCGCTTTCTGTTACACGGTCTATACAGACGCCCCGCACAGCCATGGGAAGCTCTGCTCGGGACGCAATAGCAATGAGATACATTGGTTCGGGAACGTCTTCAAACCGGGCAATATCACCTTCAGCCAGTGAAAAACTGACATCTCGGCTTACTGCGTCGGGAAAATCTATGACCGTCCCGAACATGTTTCTCTGACCACCGAACATGACATTGGTAAAATGCTTACGCATGAGTTGTTCAAACTCATGACTGAAAAGTTCTTTTACATGAAACTCGTTTGAATAACCTGTTGCTATTGAATAACGATATTTATCAGGGCTGGAAATGATCACCACGCCAGATGGTTTAAGAACCCGAACAAATTCTTCGAGCATTTTTTCATGATCAGCAACATGCTCAATCGTTTCAAAACTGACGATGAAATCGATGCTGGCTGAAGGCAGCGGCAACGCGCAGACATCACCCGTCAGAAATTTTACACGATCATTCCCGTATTTATGCTGAGCATGTTCCGCAGCGCTCCGGGAAACATCCACGCCAACAACCGTGCCGGCCTTTGCACTCAGAAGCGCGCTGCCGTAACCCTCTCCCGACGCCACATCAAGAACGGCAGATCCCTCGCTAATAATCTCACGTGCAAAGAGATAGCGGTGCATGTGCTCAAGCGCGGTTTCTCCGCGCATATCAGGCATGAACCGTTCACCAGTGGCATCTAACGTCATGGTAATTCCTCTGCACCGAATATCTGCCGGTCGAGGCATTGGCCTCAATTATATTATCTCGGCGTTTGTTAAGAGAGGGATAGAAAAGCGTCAAGCGATTGGGTCGAATCATAAACTGACGAAATAAAAAGAAAACTCCCACAAAACAGCTTATAAAATGCTGTTTTTGATACACCTATCACGAGCCCTTGCACTGTTTGTGCAGGATGGCGATCCTGCCAGAACTGAAATATGATATCATCATGCGAGAGAGGGCCTTCCAGTCTGCTTATCCGGTCAGGGCACTATTCTCAGGCGTATTAACAACTCCCTTCCCCCTAGCGTTCACCCAATGGGATACGGCATACCTTACTGATGAAACTTCGTTTTGCTCCTAGCCCGACAGGCATGCTCCATGTCGGCAACGCACGCCAGGCCATTGCCAACGCACTCTTTGCCCGCAAGCATAACGCGACTTTTCAACTGCGGATTGATGATACGGATGTCGGCCGATCCCAGGAAATCTATGTCACCGGTATCAAGACCGATCTCGAGTGGCTTGGAATTTCGTGGGATGAAACCTTTCGTCAGACAGAATGTCTGGATCGCTACAACCGGGCTATTGAAGCGCTGAAGGCATCCGGTCGCCTGTATCCCTGCTTTGAGAGCGAGCAAGAGCTTGCGGCCAAGCGGGAAATGCGGATCAGATTACGCAAGCCGCCACTCTATGACCGCGCCATGCTCAAGATGACTGCGGCACAGCGTGCTCAGGCGGAAGCGAATGGCAAAGTTCCTTACTGGCGCTTCAAGCTGACTGACGCCAGCAAAGGCTGGAAAGACCTCGTGATGGGCAACTGCTCCGTCAAGTTGACCGCCGTATCGGACCCTGTGCTTGTCCGTGCTGATGGCACAATCCTCTACACGCTGGCATCCATTGTGGATGATATCGAAACGGGGGTGACCCATATCATCCGCGGGGAAGATCATATCACGAACACCGGTGTTCAGCTTGATATAGCGGAAGCTCTTGGCGCGAAGCCGGATCGTTTTACATTCGCACACCTTCCGCTTCTGCTGGATGAGGGCGGCGGAAAGCTATCCAAGCGCTTTGATTCCATGTCAATCAAAACACTGCGCCGCGACGGCATCGAAGCCGAAGCGATGACGACCTATCTCGCCAGTCTGGGTAGCTCCAAGTCTCCTGAACCGATGGGTTTCGATGCCCTCGCTCAGGATTATGATCTCTCCTGCATCTCTAAGTCCGCCGCGCGCTTTGACATGAAGCAGTTGCTGGGGCTCAACAGGCGTATACTTGCCTCGGCTGAATTTCAGGACGTTCGTGAGCGTTTGCCCGAAGGCGCTACCGAGCAGTTCTGGCTGGCCATTCGAGGCAACATAGAATTGCTGACAGAATGCCACCACTGGTGGCATGTGACCCATGGAGAGATCAGTCCTCCTGCACAGCCGGAAGAACAGGATTATCTCAAAAAAGCTGCCAGCCTGCTCCCGGACGAGCCTTGGTCGGAAGAGACGTGGTCCACATGGACAAAAGCGATTGCCGAAGCCACTGGCCGCAAAGGCAAGGCTCTTTTCCGCCCCCTGAGACTGGCTCTTACAGGTGAAGAGCATGGTCCTGAATTGAAAGTGCTTCTTCCGCTGATTGGTCGGAAACGTTCATTGGGCAGACTTACTCTGACAGTCTGAAGCCATTCTGCTGCGGATTATCCGACCGTTTAATCTCCTGCTCATAAAAAGATTGAGCAGGAGATTAGGTTTCTAATGTGCAGATCGGATTTCCAAGAAGAAATGTTGTCAGTTTTGATCCGAACTCGGTAAAAATTTACCTCTTAACTATGGGCGCTACTGACTATACTATTTTTGACGTCAGCATAAGTCGCTCCATTTTGGAACAGGGTCATGGCTGCGTCCAGTTCACTGGCGGTTGGCTCTCGCGAGAAACTGGTCATATAGAATCCCGTAATGATGGACTGTGCTTCTACCCCATGAGCCAGTGTCGACACAAAGGTGGCGTAGGTTGTTCCATTCGCCATTGTGTCCTGCCAAGCGCTGATCTGGGCTGATGAGGGCGTTATATCCAGGATCTTCTGGTAAGCATTGGTGATCATACCTTGCGCTTCGACACCATGGCTGATGATGCTAACCATGGTGCTATAGTTACCACCGGAAGCGAGATAAGACGCCCATGCCTCTACCTGCGCGGATGCGGGGGTAATCCCGGTTTTATCCTTATATACGGCAGATATTATCTGCTGAGCCTGCGTCCCTTGGGAAACATCATTTACCAGATCGCGGTAAGTGGCTCCCTGTGCCAGATAGTCTTCCCAGGAATCTATTTCTGCACTTGAAGGAGTTACACCGATTTTCTGCTCATAAACTGTTTTTATGGCAGTCTCGGCTTCAGAGCCATGTGAAACCGCACTCACCAGATCTGTATAGGATGAGCCATTTGCAAACGCATTCTCCCATGCCGAAAGTGCGCTGCTACTGGGGCTGATGCCGGTTTTCTGCTCATAGACCCCAGTAATCACTGACTGGGCTTCTGACCCTGAAGAAATGGCGGAAACAAGTGTGCTATATGTTGCACCATTCCCAAGCGCATCTTCCCATGAATTTATTTCACCGCTACTTGGTGTGTAATTCAACTTGCTTGAGTAAACTGAAGAAATGATGGCGGAAGCCTCAACGCCATGAGTGATCGCCTGAGAAGCAGTTGCCAAGGTAGCGCCGTTATTTTCCATGACATCTTCCCATGCAGCGATCTGATTATCAGTATCCTGAATCGTCAGACCCAACTTGTCATGGTAGAGGGCAACAATAGCATCTGCTGTATGGCTGCTGGAAATAATATTGTTCCGAAGACTGCCTAGAGTGTCCTGATTGGCTAGAAGAGTCTGCCCCTGCATAACAATGCTGTTTGAAGCTTCTTCACCTGTATAATTTACAAAATACGAACTTAGTGTCTGATATGCTTCACTGCTATAAGCCAGCGTCGACACCAACTTGGAATAATCTGAATACATGAAGCCGCCAGTTCCAAGAGGCGCCAAGGTTATATCAGAAGCATAAGTGGCCAGTTCAGTCGCAGTGGGGTCGCGATCAAGCACTGACTGAAAAGCCCAGGAAATACTCTGGTTAATCAGAGCGCTCTGATCGTTTGTTACAAAAAAAGGCGTCGTCGGTGACAGTGAAGATGACCATACAAAGTTGGTATCATTGATTGTGTCAGTAGCAGTTGATGAAGTCGCCAGTATTGCTGACTGCGTACTAAGAAACTGTATTGTGCCAGTCGAGGATGAGTTTGTAGCGGCGGATGCATCTGAGATGGTTGCACCGGATGTCGTACCTAAAGACGACAGCACATTTGCAGCACTGCTGACGACACTTCCCGTCTGAGTATAGTCGCTGGAGGAAACACTGCTCGATGATGTTGGATCGACTGACGAGGAACTCGCGTAACTGGCTGCAAGAACATCCGTTGTAGATGACGTGGGGACCGTACTTGCAAGCACCTGATCGTTGGTTGAGTCGCCTGTTGCGCCGCTCGAAAGCAGCAGGGAGGTATCGGTCATTCCCAGCCTGTTTTTTATATAATACCGAAATCTTTTATTGCGATAATTGATTCGGAATCATGTTTAACGATTTGCTAGCGATACAGAGGGAATGATCACCTAGTCAACAAAACAATTGTATAAATTTTTATACTTCAATCATTTATTATAATAATTTCTATAAATATCACAATTAAAAAGAAGAAATATACATGTTAATAAAAAATATTACTTGTGGTTTTTCATGGCCTATAAAAATATTTACCAGAGACTCCTTTTTCCTTTAGAAAAAAAACCACAACTTAAACAGCTTATGCAGGAAATCACGGACGCCCAGAACGATGATAAGGATGCCCGGCCGCGATAGCGCGCGCTCTGTAAATCTGTTCCACCAGCATGATACGGACCAGCATATGCGGCCAGGTCAGACTTCCCAGAGAGATCATTGCATCGGCACGCGACACTACTGCTGCATCCAGACCTTCCGCTCCACCAATGATGAAACAGACATCGCGCCCGGTCTCCAGCCACTCACCCAGTTTTTGCGAAAACACTTCGCTGGATATAAGCTTTCCAGCCAGATCAAGCACCACCACAAATGCACGATCAGAGAGGGCGGATAAAATTGCCTCCCCTTCTCGACGCTTGATTTCCGCCGGGCTCCCCTTTCCATCAGGCAGTTCTGTAATTGTGAGTGACGGATTCAGGCGTTTGACGTAACGCTCGACAAGCGCCCGCTCATGACTATCCTTCATCCGCCCTACAGCAATCAGGCGCATTTCAAAAAAGTCCCCTGATTACTTTGTCCCGAACAGTCGGTCTCCCGCGTCACCCAGTCCCGGACAGATATAACCGTGATCATCCAGTTCACGGTCAATCGAACATGTGATGATCCGCACGTCAGGATGTGCTTTCTGAAGGCAGGCGATGCCTTGGGGGACAGCAAGCAGGCAGACGAAAATAATTGAAGAGCATCCAGCGTTTTTAAGGCGATCAATCGCCGCGACCGCGCTGTGGCCTGTTGCAAGCATCGGGTCGACTGCGATGCAGATACGTTCACCAATATCGTCCGGCAACTTCATGTAATATTCAACGGCTTCCAGGGTTTCAGGGTCCCTGTACAAACCAATGTGCCCGACACGTGCTGACGGAATCAAATCGAGCATGCCGTCAAGAATACCGTTTCCCGCTCGCAGGATTGAGACGAAACAGAGCTTCTTGCCCGAAAGCTCCTCGCCTTCCATCGTCTCCTGTGGCGTCTCGATGGTCACCGGTTCAAGCTTGAGATCGCGGGTCGCTTCATACGCGAGCAGCAAACTCAACTCACGTACCAGTCGCCGAAAACCGGCCGTTGATGTCGTACGGGCTCTCAGATGCGTCAGCTTGTGACGGACAAGAGGGTGACGGACGACAGTAACCATATCAGTCGGCATGTCGGTATTCTCGGCTGAAGTCATTTCAAATAGTACCTGAATTAGCGGAATCTTCGGGCTGGAAGTCCAGAACCAGACCATTCATGCAATAGCGCAGCCCGGTAGGAGGTGGGCCGTCGGGAAAGACATGACCGAGATGGCCTTTGCATTTAGAGCAGAGCACCTCGATACGGATCATGCCGTGACTGACATCCTTTCTCTCTTCGATTGCGCCGGGCAGCGCATCGAAAAAGGAAGGCCAGCCGCTACCGCTCTCATACTTGGTGTTCGCCGTAAAAAGAGGATTTCCGCATCCCGCGCAGCGATACACGCCCGGACGTTTTTCGTGGTTAAGCGGGCTTGAGCCCGGTCGCTCTGTCCCGTGCTCACGCAGAATACGCACCTGATCCGGTGTGAGAGTTCCACAAACGGCTACGGGTGTGGGTTTTTGAACCATTGCCGTGACTTCCTTGAAACCGCACGCATCGGCGGTATGACCGATGTAACGTCATCGTCAGAAAATACATACCCCTCTGTCAAACAGCAGGCAGCAATTTCTGCACGAAATCGTGATGTGGGAATTATTTTAGTCCGCAACTCTCCACACAGACAGCGTTGAGTCTTCGTGAGCCCTTTCATGAAACAAACAGGAGAACGCGAGATGAGTGAGAAAAAACCGCCCGTATGCGGGACATCAACTTCCAACAAGTCCACGAATGAAATTCTGGATGACGAAGGCAAAGGCTCCTTCCCTGCGAGTGATGCACCTTCATCCGGAAGAATAACCGGGGCCAATGACTGCGTCGATGACGAGTCAGATGAGACTGAGAAAAAGAAAGACGAGGATGCTCACAAACATCCCTGAACCTCCGCGTTCTCAGTGAGGATGACTTGGAAGCTGCTGCGTCTGGTGTCATATTTGGAGCACGAATAAAGGCACACATAGAAGAAGGCCTGCGCAACAATGACCATTTCATCCCCACCCCGCCCCGTCATGCTTGTCATTCTTGATGGCTTTGGCTGGCGAGAAGACGAATCCGACAATGCCGTGCGTCTTGCCTCCACTCCGATCTTCGACGGCTTGTGGAGTTCATGTCCCAGCACTTTTCTGGACACCAGCGGGGAGGATGTCGGTCTGCCGGACGGGCAGATGGGCAACTCCGAAGTTGGACATCTGAATATCGGCGCAGGCCGTGTGGTAATGCAGGAATTACCGCGGATCGGCAAAGCGATTCGGGATGGTAGCCTCGCCAAAAACGAAGTCCTGACGGCCTTTATCAACAAGATGAAGGAAACCGGCGGGACCTGCCATCTTCTTGGTCTCGTCTCCTCAGGTGGGGTGCATGCCCATCAGGATCATGCCGTCGCACTGGCGCACATTCTGACTGATGCGGGCGTAAAGGTTGCCTTCCATATCTTCACGGATGGCCGCGATACAGCGCCCCAGTCCGGCGTTGGCTATATCGAGAGCCTCACGAAAGCCCTTCCCCAGACGGTCGAACTCGCGTCGATTTCCGGACGCTATTACGCCATGGACCGGGACAATCGCTGGGAGCGCGTCTCCAAGGTCTATGACGTCATCACCAGTGGCGAAGGCCCGCGGGCGTCGTCTCCTCTGGAAGTGCTGGAAGCCTCCTACAAGGCGAATGTGACGGATGAGTTTATCATTCCTACCGTGCTCGGTGATTTTCAGGGTGCCAAAGATGGTGATGGCATTCTTTCCTTCAACTTCCGGGCCGACCGCATTCGGGAATTGCTGACAGCGCTTCTTGAGCCGGAGTTCAGCGGCTTCCAGCGGAAAGTCGTGCGTCACTTCGCAGCAACAACCTGCATGACGCGCTACAGCGACGAACTGGCAAAGCTGACCACTGTTCTGTTCGCCCCGCAGGATTTGCGCGATCTTCTCGGTGACGTTGTTGCAGCGGCCGGAAAAAAACAGCTTCGCATGGCGGAGACTGAAAAATATCCGCACGTCACCTACTTCCTGAACGGTGGTCGTGAAGAGAAATTCGAGGGCGAGGATCGGATCCTTGTGCCTTCACCCAAGGTCGCCACCTATGATCTGCAGCCGGAAATGTCAGCGCCGGAACTGACCGACAAGGCTGTCGCGGCCATCGAAAGCGGTCAGTACGATCTGATCGTGCTCAACTACGCCAATCCGGACATGGTCGGACATACGGGCATCCTGTCCGCCGCCATCAAGGCCGTGGAAACGGTGGATACCGGTCTGGGCCGTATCGCCGACGCCATCCGCAAGCAGGGCGGTGCTCTTCTCGTGACGGCTGATCATGGAAACTGCGAAACCATGAAGGATCCGGAGACAGGCAATCCGCATACTTCCCACACACTGAATGAAGTGCCCTGCGTTCTCATGGGAGCAGGCAATGTCAGGCTTCATCATGGACGGCTTGCCGATATTGCTCCGACCCTTCTCGGTCTGATGGGTCTGAAACAGCCGACGGCCATGACCGGAAAATCCCTGATATCTTCGCAGGAGGCCTAAATTTCCTTCTGTTCTGAGACTGTGGCGACAAGGGAGGAAGTGTGAGTTCTGCACACACGCTTTCTCCCGCCGCAATAAAAGCATGCCGCGTTAAACGCCCTATAAAATGGTGGCCTTTATTGGCAACGGGAAGCACAATCTTCCTGATGTGGCCGCATCTGTCTCACGCCGCATCCAGCAAGCAGGCCCGGCATACAAGCCCTTCCCATTCGGGCCAGCACACAGGCAAGAAAGCACAGCCAGCCGCTGCGGTGTCATCCCCTACACGCGCAGCGCTTGAGGCCGCACAGGCGCGGGAAACAGCTCTGAGAGCGCAGGCGAAAGCAGAGGCTGCACGAGTGGAGCAGGCCCGTCGGCAGAATGCTGCTGCGGCTGCACAGGCAGCGCAGGATCATTCGCGTTCTGTTGCTCTGTCTTCAGCAACGGTCGCCGCTGCGGAACAGCTTCAGAAAACGGAAATTCGTACCGAGACCGTGCAGGCGCAGGTCGAAGATCTTCGCGCTGATCAGCAGGCGACGCAGGATGCGCTGCGATCGGACGCCAAGGCGCTTGAGCCGCTGCTGCCTGTAGCGCAGCGACTTTCACTTTATCCCATGGACGCCCTGCTGACAGGGGTCGGTCCAACAGAAAACGTGGTGCGCGGACTTCTGGTCATGCGTGGCTTGGGCAATCTTCTGGAGACACGGGCGGAATCCCTGCAAAGCCGACAGAAGGATCTGAAGGCGATTGAAGGCAAGCTGTCTGGACAGGTGGCCGAACTCAGTCGGATCGAAACCATCCAGCAACAGCAGAGAGCTGAACTGGCGAAACAGGCAATCGCCGCCCGAAATGCCCAGATTCAGTCAAATGCAGCCGCCCGACTGGCGTCGAGCAATGCTTCGCAGGAAGCCGCCAAACAGAAAGCGTTGCAAGCGGAACTCAACGGTGTGCTGGCCGCGGAAACCGCCGCCATGGCTCAATTGCAGAGAGAGGCCGAAGCCGCAGAACGAGCACGAAAGGCCCGTGAGGCTGCCGAAGCGCGACGCCGGGCCCAAGCTGCCGCTTCGGCGGCAGCTGCCAGAGTGGCAGGTCGTCATGTCACCAAAGAGGTGGAGCCCCCTCCTGCACCTATCTCTGGTCATGGCGGCGATGGCATCGTGACCGGCCATCTTCTCACGGCGTGGGGACAGCCGATGGAGGGCGGAGCGGCATCAGGCAATACGTATTCCGCAGCCCCCGGCAGCAGCGTGCGAGCTCCCTGCTCGGGAACCGTGGAGTTTGCCTCTCCATTCAGGAGTTATGGCGAGATGCTGATCCTGAATTGCGGACACGGTTATCGCTTCGTGCTGGCAGGCCTTGGCAGCATGAATGTCGCAACAGGGCAGTCACTGGCGAAAGGGTCATCCATTGGCTCCATGCCTTCTTCAGGTGGTGCGCTGCTAGTCCAGCTTCGTAACGGGGCGCGGTCGGTTAATCCAAAATCTCTGCTTTGATGGGTGTTGATGCCCTTATGTCCACCCGTCGGATGACACGCGGGTTGGCGTCCCGGATGAGAGGCGGTATTCGTTTTGGTAAGAACCTTGTTGGATGATACGCCCTGACTGGGGCGATTCGTGCCGAGAGAGACAGAAAGCTGACTGCCGCGCGGCGCAGTCCGGCAACAGGAGACTTCACTTTATGACGTTCCGCACCGCCCTGCTGTTCGGAGCCGCAGTTCTTTCCGGACTGACGCTCGCGCCCCAGTTTCCTGTTGCTGGAGGGAATTACGGCGTCATTGCAGAGGCCCACGCCGAGACAGCGCCAGCCACCTCTACCGACCCCAAGGTCAGCCACGCCGAGACCTACAAGCTCCTGACCCTGTTCGGCAGCATCTTCGATCTTGTGCGCGCCAACTATGTCGATCCTGTATCGGATCGTGAACTGATCACCAACGCGCTGAACGGCATGCTGAGCGGCCTTGACCCTCACAGTTCCTACATGACGGAAAAGCAGTATGCCGACATGCAGGTTCAGACGACCGGCAAGTTCGGCGGACTGGGACTGGAGGTTCAGGGAGAAGATGGCCACGTCCGCGTGGTCTCCCCGATCGACGGAACGCCAGCCTGGCGTGCGGGGATCAAGCCGGGCGACTACATTGTAGCCATTGACGGGCACAATATTGATGGCAGCCCTCTGAATGACGCTGTCGAAAAGATGCGCGGCAAGCCCGATACCAAGATCACGCTCACGCTGATCCGGGCGAAGACACCCAAGCCCGTCATTGTGACGCTCACACGCGAAATCATTCATATCGAGGCCGTCAAATCGGCGCTCTATGACAAGACGGGTTACATCCGCATTCCTCAGTTCACGGAAGATACATCCGAAGAACTTCACAAGGCATATGATGAGCTGCTCAAGAAAGCCGGTGGAAAGCTGACTGGCGGTCTGGTGCTGGATCTGCGCAACGATCCGGGCGGCCTGCTGACACAGGCGATTGATGTCGCCTCTTCCTTCATCAGCAATGGCGAGATCGTCTCCACACGCGCCAGACATCCAAAGGATAGCCAGCGCTGGGACGCCAAGGGTCATGATATGACCGATGGCATGCCTATCGTCGTGCTGATCAACGGTGGCTCGGCATCCGCCAGTGAAATCGTATCCGGAGCGCTTCAGGATCATCATCGCGCCGTTCTCATCGGCACCAAGAGCTTCGGCAAGGGATCGGTTCAGACGATCATGCCCATTCCGGGCAATGGCGCCGTTCGCCTGACGACTGCACGCTATTACACGCCGTCAGGTCGCTCCATTCAGGGGCTTGGTATTGTCCCTGACGTCTCAGTGAAGGAAAGCCGTGAAGAGCCCGCTTTCAGCATCCGGGAAGCCGATCTTTCCCATATCCTGAAAAATCAGGGCGGCAACCAGACCAAACCGCCACAGCGTTCGGATCTGCCGCCGCTTGCATCCAAGCTTCCGGAAGAGCCACCGGCCAACTGGCCCACTTTTGATGTGACCAAGCCAACGACCGACTTCCAGTTGCAGGAAGGTCTCCGTCTGGTGCGTAGCATGGCCGGTGTTGCCGCACCGGATCCGGTCGCCACCCTGCCGCCACTGCCTGCGCCTGCACCAGTTTCCGACAAGACAACGCCAGCAAAGAATGAGGCTTCCCATCACTAACGACGATATCCATCCGGCAGCCAAGGCAATGGAAGGTGCAACGGCCGCCAGTCTTTGGCAGCGCCTGCCACCAAACGGACGACTTTTCGTCCGTTTCTGGGGTGGTGTCTCGTTACTGGCGCTTCTTGCCGGCATTGGTCTGCAGGAGCTGGCGTCCAGACATCATTCGGCCGCTACCACTGCATCTGATCAGAACAAACCTGCGGTTGCACCACAGGTTGCTCAGCCGCAACCCGCAAAAGAGGCGGCTGAAAAATCTCCGGAAGCTGTGGCAACCAATACAGCGCCTGATCAGCAGAAGAATGATTTTTCGTCTGAGATCACACCCGGCGTCACGCCTATTCCCAAGCCTATGCCGGATATGCTGGAGCCTGTCGCGGGCGACCCGGGTCATAGCCTGCCAAAGATTGGCCCGAACGGTGAAATGTCCCGCAATGTCTATGCTGCGGCTATTCCCCCCGTTCCGGCAGGAAATGCACGTATAGCCATTCTGCTGGATGGGTATGGGCTGTCTGAAGAGATGAGTCTGAACGCAGCCCGGAATCTTCCGTCTGTGGTGTCATTTGCTGTTCCCGCTTATGCGCCAGCGAGACTCCCTCTCTCGGAAACAGCAAGACTGCGCGGACACGAAGTCTTCCTTTCTCTTCCGATGCAGCCTTCCACTGCGCCGCTTGATGATGAGGGACCACGCGCTCTCGGCTATGATCACACAGCTGAGGCAGACAAGGGAAATCTGGAATGGGCTCTCTCCCGTTTCAACGGCTATGTCGGCGTAACAAACGCCTTTTCGGGTTTGGATGGGGATGCCTATGCGCAGTCTCCTGATTTCACGATGGTCAGCCGTATTCTTGAAAACAGAGGTCTGCTCTACCTGAACGCAACACCAGGCGCTCCGCGTAGCGGTCCGGTTATGGGTGGGGACGCCTCGCTCACGATGGACACCAATGCGGATGCCGCTGGGGTTGATGGCCAGTTGGCGCGGCTTGTCGCCATGGCCAAATCCCGTGGAACGGCCATTGCAGTCGCCGGCCCCATGCGCCCGGTGTTTCTGCAACGACTGGCTGAATGGACCCACTCTCTCTCCACTCAGGGGATAACGCTGGTCCCGGTCAGTGCGCTAAGTCGCAACGCAACCCTTTCACCAAGCGTTTCTAACAGCAGGGCATTGCGCGTCGCAGTTCCAACGGACACGTCTGCACAGCCCCCTGCCCCTGTCGTCACTCCAGCCAAGGTGGGCACGGCATCAGGTAAACGCTCTGTTACGGAAGCTCCGCTTGATCCTCCTTCTCCAGCGCCTGAGCAGGCTGCTCCGCCTGCCTCTCCATAGACTGTTGAAAACTGCGATGATCGATCCCTCATCCCTGCCCTATCGCCGCAATGTCGGTGCTGTCATCTTCAATGAAGACGGAAAAGTCTTTGTTGCACGACGCACGGACATGCCGGGTGCGGGCGGTGGTCCGGACGAAGGCGTGTGGCAATGTCCTCAAGGGGGGATTAATGATAACGAAGCCACAGATCACGCTGTTTTCCGGGAAGTAAGCGAAGAGACAGGCATGACGTCTCTTGCCCTTCTGGGCGAGCATCCAGACTGGCTGAGCTATGATCTGCCAACTGAGCTTGTCGGAAAGGCCCTCAGGGGCCGCTATCGGGGACAAACGCAGAAATGGTACGCGTTACGTTTTACCGGGCCAGAAACCGAAATTCGGCTTGATCTTGATGCTCATCAGGAATTCGACGCATGGAAATGGATTCCACTGACGCAGCTTGCAACTCTGAACGTGGGCTTCAAAAAGCCCATCTATGAGATACTCACTGTTTCTTTCTCACGTTTTTCCTGATCGTCCCTATGCCTTCTGGCAGCTCAGATATCCCCCCAGGATATGAGACATTTTTTCAATCCAGGCCTCGGCACCAAGACGGTAGCCATGCAAGGCAAAGCCTATAATCAGAGCCGCAGCGATACTGAAAAAGGCTGTCTGCGGTGATAGTGGGCTACGACGTTGTCCCAGCAGGCGGTGCAGGGTCATAACCGCGCCTACTCCAATCAAGCCACCGACAATGACTTCCGGGACTGTGTGAACCTGCAACAACACGCGGGTAACACCAAATCCAATGGCCAGCACACAGGCTCCCAAAAGAACGACCCAGCCATTGCGACACAATAAGGCCAGCAGCCCTCCATAAACCAGAGTGCCCCCCATTGTGTGACCACTGGGACTATAGAGAATGCGCTGATGTGGCACGCCGCACCGTTCACACCACAGCTTCAGAAGAAGTATAAGAGTTGGAGCCGCTACCATAACAGCGGCCCAAGCAAGTGCGTCCTTCCTTCGTCCAGCAAGCAGAAGAATCAGGAAAACTGAAATCTCAACGGGACCGGCAATGGCCTGATCGGCGAAATCACTTAACGCACCGATCACTCACAACACTCCGAAGTATAAGGGCGAGACACCGACCGTCTGGCCCGTGTCTCAAGCCTGATACGCGCAATTGCAGCGATAACAATACCCAGCATGACATAAAAATCAGGCATGCCTATGGTTGGGGAAGAGAGAATGGCCGCGATTAGTCGCCCTACTATCGCTGCAAGAAAGCCTTCTATCGCCATGCATTCCATGGACATTGGCGCGGCACGAAGCGCCCACCCGGCTGCTTTTGCCAACTGCCAGTCAAAGACGAGCAGGCAGATTATCCCCACGACACCGATGGTCGCCAACAGGCCGGGTATCAAACTCGATGACCGATTGCTTCCCCACCCGGTTCCAAGCCCATAGGTGTCACGAAAGGCTGCTATGGAGTCCAGATCGACCTGACTACGCTCCTGATAGGATGCGCTCTGTTTTTTCTCCGCTGTGCCGCTGGCCACGCTCTGCGCTGCTGAAATCACCTTGGGTGAAAATGTCGCAACAGTAGCTCCGGCAACACCCAGAATCAGCGCGCCAATCATGGCGAGCTGTCCAATGCGTCCAAGAAGGCGGCTGTGTCCCGTAATCACCACCAGCACGGGCAGCAGTATCAGTCCGATCGCCACAGCACCGAAACCGGTTGTCGAGGTCGTCAGGCAGAGCGCGATGCTGGAAGCCCATATCAGTGCGCGCATCCCCCGGACACGATAGCCTTTGAGAGTCAGCCAGAGGGTGGAGAACACGACACCTGTCAGATAGGACGCGCAGGCTGCCGGTTCTGTAAATGATGCATTGATGCGGGGAACAGGCCCGGCAGTCTGCGCATCAAGAACGGACCAGCCGGTATTCGAATAGAAAAATGAGCGTGGGAAAGGCACATGGACTGTTCTTGCCGCGAACTGCCAGACACAGATAGCCACCAGAAGCCAGCCAGTAAAAATATAAGCCTTATAGAATTCAGAAATATCAATATGTTTTCGCGTCAAATACTGTGCTGTCAGTATCATCAGAACAACATTAATGATGAGATAGGCATCCTGCGTGATGTTTCCGAAATTTGGCGCAAGAAGTGACAGCGTGCCAGCTGCGTCCTGTTTCTGTGGCCAGACCAGAACCTTGTTCTGGAACAGACGGGGCATGATCTGTGAACCGAAAACCGCCCAGACAAGGTTGAGGATCATCCCCATTGAAAGGGTTCGGACGCCTGCTTCACCAGGGTAACGAACGCCCAGCAATTTCTGCAGAATGATGTAGGAGATAAACGTTAGACCCGGTGCAAGTGTGGGCTGGAGGCAGAAGCCTCCAAGTTGCAGCACAGCAGCAGCCGGAAAGATTCCTGCAATGATAACCAGTTTCAGCAGGCGTTCGGGCTTGGACCAGAAAGCAAGACTGAGCGGGATGAGAATTGCTCCCATAAGGGGAAGCATCAGGCGAGTTTCCTTGTGTTTTGCATACCCATCACGGCCTTACTCTTCTTCTGACAAACCATACGACATGGCTTTCAGAAACGACGGTTAAAAGCCCTCCGTCAAGACACGCTCGGTGAGCGCCGTGATGCGGGAACGGAACGCGACTTTTGAAAAGCGGAGCGCGTTCTCCCGGCACCCTTCAGCCGAAATCTTATCGCGTATAGCTTCAAAACCATCTACGGTTTTCACAATTGCATCCGCAGTCTGTTCGTTAAACAGAAGGCCCGTGGGAGTGTCTGAGAGCGTGTCATCCTGAACAATGTCTAGCGCTCCACCTCGCCCGAAGCTGATGACAGGTGTGCCGCAGGCCTGTGCTTCAACCAATGTAATTCCGAAATCTTCTTCAGCCGCAAACACGAATGCCCGTGCGTTCTGCATCATGGAAAGCAGTTCCGCGTGCGGCACCTTGCCTTTGAGAATGATATTCGGGGCACCAGCAGCGATAGCACGGATTTTCTCATTCTCAGGGCCGTCACCAACCACAAGCAGTTTTCTTTGCGGCATACGGCGGAATGCCTCCACCACCAGATCAACGCGCTTGTAAGGGACCTGTCGGCCAGCCACCAGATATGCTCCACGGTCAGCCGGTGCAGCAGGTAAGTTGAAAGCATCTGTATCGACTGGCGGGTGAATGACGTCTGCTTCCCGGCGATAAACTTTCCTGATACGCCGGGCGATGTAGCGTGAATTGGCCACAAAAACATCCACACCGGTGGCCGAACGCACATCCCAGTTTCGGATACGGTGGAGAAGCCAGCGAACAAACAGCCCTTTCAGGCCCCGCTCCAGCCCGCTCTGTCGGAGATAGGCTGCCTGCATGTCCCAAGCATAGCGCATCGGAGAATGGACATAACTGATGTGGTACTGATCCGGGCCTGTGATGATGCCCTTGGCGACTGCATGATTGCTCGAAAAGACAAGATCAAAGCCGCTAAGATCGAACTGCTCAACCGCAAGCGGCATCAGCCCGAGATAATTCCGAAAATGTTTTTTCGCAAAGGGCAGCTTCTGGACGAAGGTCGTCTTGACTTTCCGTCCCCCGAGAAAAGCCCGCTCCTTTTTGGGAAGAAAATCGACGATGGAAAATACCTGCGCCTGAGGGAAAACCGTAAGCAGCTCCCCCACCACACGTTCTGACCCGGCATAATGCTCCAGCCATTCATGAACAATCGCAACTTTCAAGGTTGAGGTCGTGGCTGTCACATCTTTTCCTTTTTCTGTATGTTAATAAAAAAATATATGATAACTATTTTTTAGACACCAAAACTGTCATATCTCTCCTCGGTTAAAGGTTTAGTCATAACCCTCCGCTATTGGTTGCTGACAAAGAACCTTATTGGAAGACCGGAAATGATACCTGTTTCCTCCCACGCGCATTACGATCATCTCTCTTCTCTGCCGTCCTCACCGTCGCCGCAGCAGAAAGAGAAACTGGGAGCAGCCCAAGGCATTATTCTTGCGACAATCGGCGGGATCATCGCGTGGACGTCGGCTCTTGCTTTTGCCTTCATTTCCATTCGTTGAATTTCCCTTCGATACGGCTCACCCCATTTTTCAGAATCCTAAAAAATACCCGCATTTCTTATCGTCAGATCTTTTTTCTTAACCTCTGCCATAACAATTGAACGAGCATTTTGCGCTGCGGCTGCGCTTCGAAACATATGGCAGTGCTGTGCATTCATGGCGAGATGAATGCCATATCGGGCGTTCATCGTCTGCGCGAAATGTCCACTAAGAGAGCCAATCTCCATATTATTGGCTGCTGACAGACGCCTTACATCACTGATGTAAAACTCCTGCCTTTCTCCATTTTCAGCACTGCACCAGCAGAATATCCCTTTCTGAGTATTCTGCGATGCATCCATCGGATCAAAACTCTCTTGCGCCATGAGAGGTGCGCCAACAGGAAAGATGAGGCTCAGTCCCATCACAAGCAGGGCGTATCTGTTCCTCATTTCATGTCGTCTTCCGCTATGGCTATCAGCATTCTCGCTGCCTTGTCCCATGTGAAATGCTTTGCCCGCTCATCCCCTTTGTCCCGCAGGCTGGCCATTTGCTGAGGATCATCCAGCAGACGGCATACTCCCTGACTGATGCTCTTCGGATTACGCGGATCAACGTATAGCGCTGCGTCACCACAAACTTCCCTCAAGGCCGGAATGTCAGCTGCGACTACTGGACAATGACAGGCCATTGCCTCAATCGCAGGCAAGCCAAACCCTTCGTAAAGCGACGGAAACACAAAACAGGAAGCCGCAGAATACAGAGCGTGCAGCTCTTCGTCTGTTACCCTGCCGACATAGAGAGCTGATTGCGGCAAATTCACCTGTCCGGAAAACACACTCTTATCAATGCCGCCACTGATGACGAGTGGCACACCTCTCTGCTGCAAATCCCGGGATAAGGCGGTGAGCGCTCCGAGGTTCTTGTGCTTGGCAAGATTGCCAACCGCCAGCACGAAAGCGCGCCCCTCAAGACCATGGCGCTGAAGAACAGAGGCGTCAGGCGTAACGCGCGCTATATGTTCACAGCCTTCGGGAATGACCTCAATACGTTTCGGACTGACTTTTAAATATTTTGACAGCTCCTGTCTGGAAAAATCGGAAACAGTTACAATCCTGGTCTTCGTGTGGCAGAGAATTGTCTGCAAAACCTTGTACCAGAGACGAAATTTCCAGGAGTATCCCTCGGGCTGGGCAAACACCGCTGCATCATGCAGCACAACCAGCTGGTGACGTCCGAAAACAGGCGCGGTATTGCCGGGATTGATAAGAAAACGACCTTTATGGGACCGAGCAAGATCAAATTGCTCCCATGCCTGCCCTTTCAGATGACCGCAGGACACAACAGGCAACCCTAACCCTTCAGGCGGGAGCATCAAAGTCGTGCGTGGAGCCAGTAGCACCGGCTCCTGTCCTTGCGGCCAGTCAAACCTTGCAATGGCTCGCGCCAGCTCTCCGGCAAATCTCTGCACTCCGCTCTGCGGCTGCGAAAGATAACGCCCGTTCAGAGCTATCCTGATCCTGCCTGTCTCTTTCATCGTCACCGTCATCACGAAGCCAGCAATCCATAGTGGCGATAAACCTGTAAAGCCGCTCCGGACAGACCGGAAGCACTTCCAGCCGGAACCTGCGTAAGTACGGCGCCCAGTGTACGGGCATCATAGGCTTCCAGCTGACGCATCGCCCCCTTCAGATTTTCCTGTGTAGTCACACCCCATTTGACCACCAAAACCACTCCGTCCGTTTCATGCGACAGCACGGCTGCATCGGGGAACGCCAGAAGAGGCGGTGTATCCAGAATGATCAGGTCATAGTGAGGGCTGAGTTCGGCCAGAACCACTTGAAGAACCTCAGGAGCAATCATCTGGTCACTCGGAGATTTCCAGTTGTTCATCGTCATGACATCGACACCGGGAAGCACGTCCCGGCTTAGCCCACCCTTATCCAGCGAGGTGACGAGATGCCTGTTCCCTTTCCCTTTTCCGGAAGCCTGAACAATTTCCAGTGCGGAAGGGCC
>NZ_DHNR01000019.1:196524-342037 GCF_002409645.1 Acetobacter sp. UBA5411 | reverse complement strand
GCAAATACCGTCTTGCCTTCTTCCGGACCGGACGATGTGACGGTAATCGTTTTCGCCCGAAAACGACTGCGGCCAAAAGACAGGATCGTTCTTATGGCCTCAATGGACTCTATATAGATCGAGGGCTGTGAAGAGCGGTAAAGCTCTGAAAGTGAATGGGAAAAGGACGGAACCATTCCAAGGGTAAACAAGCCTGGAACAGAATCGATTTCCGTACCCTCTTTCACACCTTTCTGCATCCGCTCCTGCGCGATGGCCACTCCGACACCGGCTAGCGCTGAAAAGAGAATGGCAATGGCCATGAACTGGGTACGCGGCGGTCCAGATACGCCGAGTGGCTGATCGGCGCGGCTGATCAGTTCGGCCTCCGGTTCCTGCAAAGCCGCTGCACTCGAGGTTTGAGCATAACGACCGAGGAAATCCTGATAAACGGCACGAGCGGCAGCCGCTTCACTTTCCAGCTGCTGCAAGGTGACGTTTGCCTCGTTTTCCCGGCCAACATGCTCCTGCAGCTTTGTTACTTCATCCGTCAGGGCGGCAACGCGCCGTTCAGCACTCCGAAGATCCTTGTCAGTGCTTGTCGTGATTTGCGACGTGACCTGCCCGATCTGGGCTCTGACGTGCGCTGCGGCAGCGCGCGCTGCCTGCAATTCCGGATTGGCGTCTCCCGCCGTACTCGCGAGACTGGCGACACGGGCGTTCAGCATGGCTTCCTGCGCCTGAAGCTGCTGGATGATTGGAGACGACAGCACGTCCGTGGTGCTTGCCGTATTTCCCAGCACTCGGTTCGGGAGCGGGTGAACTCAGTGAAGAGCCTGCACAGGTTAAGGCTACCCGTGCCTACCAGCCCCTTGGTTACCATTCGGGACCATTGACCGTTCATCTCGATGGCGATGAACGTGTAGGTTACGACAGCAATGCTGACCTGATTCAGCATGGCCGTAAAAGCTCTGTCATCAATACACGAGGCCATATCGGAGCAGTACATCTGCTTGATCGCAATGATCAGGTCCATGCGGATGTGAGTGTTTCCGACCTGCGCTACCCTACCCGCTCCCTGCAGAACCAGACGACCTGGACCGCCAATGTCGGCGGAACCAAGCATTTCGGCCGGGACGAACTTGGCGTCGCCTTTACACATCTTTCTCTGGTTCAGATGCCGACAGAGTCGGGTGCGCTGCTCATCCTTGGCCCGGTTCCCTACACTCTCGATGACGGCAGGGTCAGTTACCTTCTTAATACGCACGGCCGGCTGAGCTTCCTGCCGGAATTCTCCATCCAGCATTACCAGTTCGGCAAGCCTAGGCTTCTGGGAAATTCCCCGTATCAGGATCAGCGTTACCGGGATCGTGTTGTCATCAACGAGAACCTGACAGCCCGGTACCAAATGATGCAGAACAGCCATCTGCTGCTTCTGCTTCAGGGAACCCAGATCGATTATCAGACCGGAAATCTGGACCTTCCAGCCCGAAGCTCCAATGGCTTCGCTGTGATGGGCGGCTATAGCTGGAATGAGGCCGGTCCATTCCAGTTCAGGGCGCTGATCGGTTACCAGCGACGAATTTTTGCTTCCTCACTTTACGGCTCTATCAGCTCTCCCATTGCAGAGGCTTCTATCAAATGGACGCCAACGCGCCTCACGACCGTATCGGCCACAGTCAGTCACGGCATTGAGGATGCCGCGTTCGAAGGCATTGTTGGCTACACCAATACAAGCGCCCAGCTCAGTATCACGCATGCCTATTCACGGAACATCGTGTTCGAAGCGCACGCTGGCCTGCGTAAGGCGCATTATCCATCCAGTTCTCCCTATCTGATTGACCACTCTCCCATCGGACAGCTTGCCAACAATCAGAGCAGCTATGGCGGCGGCGGGAGTGTGCATGTCTATCTGAATCGTCACCTCAGTCTTGAGCTGAACTACGATTTCGTCAGCCAGAGCGCCTTTATGGGCCCGCTCTTTCCGGTTCACGTAGTTATGGCGGGGGTGCACTTTGCCCTGTAACAACGCCAACCATTTCTGCTCCAAAGCTTACGGAGCGCTTCATCGCGCCACTTTTCTGAATGACAGGATTTTTCAGAACATGACATCAGGGTGTTCTTCTCTCTTCCGCCGCACGCGCACTTTGGTTGCCGTGGGAAGTATTGCCGTTTCTTTGGCGGCCTGCGCAGAAGGTGGCGACCTGAAACCCGTCCCTCCCTACGATCCGGGCGCCTACACGCTCGGCGTCGATGACCAGATCCGCGTCATCACCTATGGGCAGGATCAGCTGACATCCGACTTCCGTGTGGATAGTACAGGCAAGGTGGCCTTCCCGCTGACAGACGGCTTACAGGCTGCGGGCCTGACGACCACGCAGTTCGCCGATGAAGTGAAAGAGGCGCTTGAACACTCGCGTATGCTCCGTGATCCAAAGGTCTCGGTCGAGATCACGGCTTACCGGATGATCTCTGTTCTTGGTGAAGTGGCACGTCCCGGCCAGTATCCGTATCAGCCCGGCATGACCATGTTGACCGCCGTCGCTTCAGCCGGTGGCTTTACCTATCGCTCACTCGAAAGCCGGGCTTACGTCATCCGGCAGGAGGGTGAGGAAAGCGTGGTCGGCAAGATCAAGCCACAGGATTACGTAAAGCCGGGCGACGTGATCAAGATCTACGAGCGTCATTTCTGACCTCCCTTATGGAGGCCAGAAACCACTCACTCTTCAGCCAGTAAGAACGCTCTGGAGCGTGCTGCCCAGTTCGGCTGGCGTGGGCGCAATATGTACTCCGGCAGCCCTCAGAGCATCAATTTTGGCCTGAGCCGTGTCATTTCCGCCCGAAATCACGGCGCCAGCATGACCCATGCGGCGTCCGGGCGGCGCGGTGATGCCCGCTACCAGCCCCACTACCGGTTTCTTGGTCTTGCTGTCCTTCAGAAACTGGGCTGCCTCGATCTCTGATGTGCCACCAATTTCACCGATCATAATGATCGACTGCGTTTCGGGATCAGCAAGAAAACGCTCAAGAATGTCGATGAAATCGAGTCCCTTAATCGGGTCCCCACCAATGCCGACACTGGTGCTCTGCCCCATCCCAAGTGCTGTCGTCTGCGCCACAGCCTCATAGGTCAGCGTTCCGGAACGGGAGACCACACCAACGGAACCCCGACGATGGATCGGTCCCGGCATAATCCCGATCTTGCAGGCGTCCGGCGTGATAATGCCGGGACAGTTCGGCCCAATCAGAAGGCTTTTGGAACGGTCCAGTGCAGCCCGAACCCGCAGCATGTCCTGAACGGGAATCCCCTCAGTGATGCAGACAATCAGCGGGATTTCGACCGAAACCGCTTCCAGAATGGCGTCAGCGGCCCCGGCCGGAGGCACGTAAATCACGCTCGCGTCGGCTTTGGCTTGACTGACAGCCTGTTCCATCGTGTCGAAAACCGGCAGGTTGAGATGTGTCTTCCCGCCACGTCCGGGCGTCACGCCGCCGATGATGGACGTGCCGTAGGCAATAGACTGCTCAGAATGAAAGGTGCCCTGAGCGCCGGTGAAGCCCTGCACGAGGACCTTTGTGTCTTTATCAACCAGAATGGACATCAGGCAGCCCTCCGTGCGCGCACTTCGGCGACAATCTTCCGGGCAGCATCACCCAGATCCGTTGCAATCGTAATGTTGAGACCGGACTGCCTGAGCATGGTCAGGCCTTCTTCAACCAGTGTTCCGGCCAGCCTGATGACCAGCGGCACCTTCAGTCCCTCTTGTCTGCAGGCGTCAATCACAGCGCCCGCGATGAGGTCGCACCGCATGATTCCGCCGAAAATATTGACCAGAACGCCTTCAATCTTCTGGTCCGAGAGAAGGATACGAAAAGCAGCCCCCACCTTTTCCCTCGAAGCGCCACCGCCCACATCAAGGAAGTTCGCCGGGGATTCTCCTTCCTCGTGGATAATGTCCATTGTCGCCATAGCGAGACCGGCTCCGTTGACCATGCAGCCGATGGTTCCATCGAGACTGACATAGGATAGTCCGAAACGGGCCGCCTCCTGCTCGCGCGGGTCTTCCTCGTTAGGATCGCTCAACTCGGCAATCTGGGGATGACGGAACAGGCCGTTGTCATCGAAAGCCATTTTGGCGTCGAGCGCCATCAGGCCACCTTCCTTCGTGACCACCAGCGGGTTCATCTCGATCATTGAGGCATCAAGACTGGTGAATGCCGAGTAGACACTCCTGATGATCGCTGCGAACTCGTTGATCTGCGGGCCCTGCAAGTCGAGACGAGTTGCAAGAACCCGCGCCTGATAATCCCCTAGCCCCAGTTCAGGATCAATCCAGACTTTCTGAATTTTCTCAGGCGTCTTTTCCGCTACATCCTCGATGCTCATGCCGCCTGCCTGCGAGGCGACGATCATGATCTTCCGTGCGCTGCGGTCGATGAGCATGGAAAGATAAAGCTCCCGCTCGATCGCGCAGCCCGCCTCGACGTAGAGCTTATGCACAACACGGCCAGCGGACCCCGTCTGACGCGTGATCAGCGTCCGGTTGAGCATCTGGTAGGCAGCATCTTTTGCTTCTTCCGGACTTTTTACGATCCGCACTCCACGGATTTCAGGATGATCCTTGAAGTGTCCGGCTCCGCGCCCCCCTGCGTGGATCTGCGCCTTGACGGCACAGATGGGCGTTCCGAGCGAACGAACGGCCTGCCTGGCTTCCTCCGGTGAATGGATGAGCACTCCTTTTGGCGTCGGCACGCCATAAGAGCGCAATAGCTCCTTGGCCTGATATTCGTGGATATTCATAAGCCTTCTCCGCCGTAAGGAGGGTGCTGCAAACGGCCATCCCTCGCATGGTGAGCCTCTGTAACGGGCTTCACCTATACGCAGGCTTGATGAGTCAACACCACGCAGAGCGTTTCAAACTTTGGTGCTCTTCAAAGCTGCTCCATTTTCACGGCGCTCGACGAAGCAAAACAATTTTATCAGGAAAAATAAATATCATACTGATAATAAAGTATTTTATAATTATTTCCAATGGCCGCGAACAGTAGAGAATCTTTCTTCCATCAAATGATTTCTCACCTCAAAGACGTGTGACTGTTCACCGACGCTGCGTGCGCTTACCGTGATTTCCAACGCAACAACCAGAAAACAGGACAGACCGATGGCCATCACCATTCCTGACGAAATGAACGCCATCGTGCTGGATGATCCCGGCGGTCCGGACGTCCTGCATCTTGGCAAGGTGCCCACTCCCACGCCCAAACCGGGCGAAATTCTGGTGCGTGTCGAAGCCAGCGGCGTCAACCGGCCGGACATCATGCAGCGCAAAGGGCTTTATCCACCGCCTCCAAGCGCAAGCCCGCTGCTTGGGCTGGAAATTGCCGGAACAGTCGTGGCGCACGGCAGTCCTGTCGCAGGCACGGACTTTCCCGCCATTGGCAGCAAGGTCTGCGCCCTGACCAACGGTGGCGGCTATGCGGATTATTGCGCAGTCCCCGCGTCACAATGCCTGCCGTGGCCGGAGCATTATGACGCCGTCAAGGCAGCTGCCATTTCCGAAACCTTTTTCACGGTGTGGTCCAATCTCTTCACCACCGCCGATCTGAAAAAAGGTGAGACTGTTCTGATTCATGGTGGTGCGGGCGGTATCGGCACCGCTGCCATCCAGATCGCAAAAGCCATGGGGGCTATTCCGCTTACGACTGTCAGTGATCCCGAGAAAGGCGAGTTGTGCGAGAAGCTCGGCGCGGTTGTCATCAACTACAAGACTGATGATTTCGTCGAAAAAACACTGGAATACACGGATGGGAAAGGCGTGGACGTCATTCTCGACATCATCGGCGGCCCCTATTTCTCTCGTAATCTCAAGTCGCTGGCGATGGACGGGAGGCTTGTGATCATTGCCTTTCAGGGCGGCGCAAAAGCGGAAGAGGTCTCACTGACCCGCCTGATGACAAAGCGCCTGCATGTCACCGGGACAGCGCTCCGTCCGCGCAGTACAGAGTATAAGGCCGCAGTCGCTCAGGCACTGAAAAGCCATATCTGGCCCCTGCTGAATACTGGCGTTCTGGAACCGATCATACATACCACTTTCCCCCTTGCAGAAGCGGCTGAAGCGCATCGACTGATGGAGAGTAGCAGCCACAGCGGCAAGATTATCCTGACACACCCGGACCAGAATTGAAGTTGATAGAAAATATTATAGAACATAAATAGAACTATGTTTTTATAGTATTTTTATATCAAAAGAGAACGAAATATGCTTCTACACGCACTCGAACGCGGCCCCGAAAATCCGTCAGGAAATCATCTACCTGTTGTCTTCATTCACGGTCTTTTCGGACGTGGCCGGAATTTCGGTTTCTTCCAGAGACGACTGTCCGAAAGCCACCGCACGATAGCGCTGGATCTCCGTAATCATGGCGAGAGTCCGCATGGGCCGATGGACTATCCGACCATGGCGGACGACGTTTACGAAACACTCAACCATCTCGGCATTCAGTCCGCCATCATTGTCGGTCACTCGATGGGCGGCAAAACCGGGATGATGCTCGCCCTGCGTCATCCCGAGATGGTTGCGAAACTACTTGTAGCGGATATTGCGCCGGGTGAAGGCGGGTTTGCTCAAGGACATGATCTCGCGGCCAAGCTGGCAGCGCTGCATTTTCCTGCATCTCTGAACCGCACAGAAGCTGACGCTTTGCTCGCAACCGTCATCAGGGAGCCGGAAGTCAGAAATCTCATGCTCCAGAACGTTGAACTCGGGGAGCATCCGCACTGGCAAATCGGGATCAACGAAATCGCCGCCGCCATGCCGCAGATCGTGGGCTGGCCAGAGATTCCAGAAGGCGAGACCTATGATGGACCAACCCTCTTCGTGGCGGGGCAGCGCTCCCACTATATAGCACCAGAAAATTATTCTACGATGAAGCGGCTTTTCCCTCATTATACGCTGAAGACGATTGAAGGGGCCGGGCACTGGGTCCATGCGGAAAAGCCGAATGAATTTTATGAAATACTCTCGGAATTCATAGGCGAGAGCTGACCCTGCCTCAAAACCAGCGACGTATTCCTGATGTGCTGCAATCAGGGCAGACAGTGGAATGAGGTTGCGGCATAATTCACTCATGACGACCGCTCCCATATCCGCAGCCCCATCTCCTCTCCTGTCACGCAAAGAGCGTCACAAAAAGGGACAGGCGCTGCGTCAGCTGGTTTCCAGATCCTCTCATGCCGAATGGTCTCCCGCCAGAAATCGCTCTGATCCACTTGCCCTGCTCACCCAGCAGAACACGCACCGCATCACCAGCCTGATACCGGTTCGTTACGAGCGGATGAGGGCGTCTCCGTTCGCCTTCCTGCGGGGAGCGGCGATTGTGATGGCGGCGGACCTTGCTGGCACGCCCACAAGCGGGCTGACGGTGCAGGCCTGCGGCGACTGTCACCTCGCGAATTTCGGAAGCTATGCCTCACCCGAAGGCATTCCGGTCTTCGATATCAACGATTTCGACGAGACATTCCGTGCGCCTTTCGAATGGGACATCAAGCGTCTCGGTACATCTTTCGTTCTGGCAGGGCTGGAAACCGGCCTTTCCTCCCATCGTGCGCATACGCTGGCTGAAATCATGGCACAGACCTACTGCACGGAGATGCGTCGCCTCTCTCAACTAAGTCCGCTTCAGGTCTGGCTCAACCGCATTGATCTCAAAAGCGCCATCGCGCATTTCGAAGACGCAAAAACACGCCGCACCACGGAAACGCTCCTGAAGACGCGTCTGGACAGTATCAAGACTGGCTTCGGTCTCATTGCTGATGACCGCAACGCGCCTTCTCTGCACGAAAAACCACCGCTGGTGATGCGTCTGCCGGATCAGGACGATGCCACCCGACAGGCTTTCGCCCGCTATGTCGCCACCCAGCCGCCGGAACGTCTGGCTCTTCTGAAGCACTATGCTCTGCGCGATGTGATCTTCAAGGTGGTCGGTGTCGGCAGCGTCGGTACGTTCTGCGCCATCGGGCTGTTCACCACGGCGGATAACGAGCCTCTGCTGCTTCAGATCAAGGAATCTCAGGAGTCCGTTCTGGCACCTTACGCCGGTCCCGCCGTCCACATTCACAATCAGGGTGAACGCGTTGTCACAGGCCAGCGCATCATGCAGGCCGTGTCAGATTCCTTCCTGGGATGGACACACAGTGTCGGCGATGACGGAGAACTGTCGGAAGACGATGCGCATCTGCCCGAAAACGAATCGAAACGGCAGTTTTATGTGCGGAGGGTCAAGGATACGCGTCTTGCCGCAATCGGTGCGGACTTCGCTCAGGAAGGTCTGAAAGACTACGCGAAACTGTGCGCTCGTGCGCTGGCCCGTGCCCATGCCCGGTCAGGTGATCCTGTGACCATTTCGGCCTATCTTGGGAAAGGCGCATCATTTTCTGCCGCTATTGCCGCCTTTTCGGTCGCCTATGCCGCCCAGACCAAAAAGGACTGGAAGAATTTCGTGGCAGCGACCACCAGCAAGTCGGCATCGCCTACGAAGGCATCATCCTGACTTTATAAGTTTTCTGCCCGCTTTCCACACTTGAACGCAGGAAAGCGGGCAGGAGATTTTTCTCACGCCTGCCCTGCCTCATGGGACAACAGGACACGACCTGTGGGTGTGTCGATCTCATCCAGCACCACACGATACCCCCACAGGTCCGCAAGCGCATTGAGAGTCAATTTCATGTCGTTATCGGCCAGAACCTGACCCGATTTTGTGCGGTGTTCCAGCCGCAGGGTTCTGTCGCCAAAAGTATCCACATCCACGATTTCGATCTCCGTGTACCATGTCGAGGGATCGTAAGAGGCCGCGACAGTGCGGCGGATGTCGCGATAACCGGCTTCGTCATGAATGGCGTCGACCAGCAGATACGGATCGCGGGTGTCATCCAGAAGCCGGAACATGCGGAAATCACGCATCACCTTTGGAGAGAGGAACTGAAGGACGAAGCTCTCATCCCGATATTCCGCCCAAGCGTGACGTAGGGTTCCATAGGCGTCGCCGTTGCCGGCAATATCCGGCTGCCAGCGCCGGTCCTCCTCTGTAGGATCGGTGCAGATGCGCTCGATGTCCTTCATCATCGCAAAACCAAGCGCATATGGGTTGAAGCTGGTTGAGCCCTGCTCATAGCCGAACTGAGCGATCACATTGGTGGTCGAGTGGATCACCTCCATGAAGGCCGCGTCATCAATACGTCCCTTCTCATGCAGGCGACTCATGATGCGGTCATGCACCCATGTCGCGCACCCTTCATTCATAAGCTTGAGTTGCGGCTGCGGGTAGAAATACTGGGCAATCAGACGAACGATCCGGATGATTTCCCGCTCCCACGGAGCCAGACGAGGGGCATGTTTCTCAAGGAAATAAAGGATGTTTTCCTCGGGCAACCCGAGCCGACGGCGGAGCGCCTGCCTCTCGCCGTTCCCTGAGTGCTCCGGCTCGCTTCCCTGAGGCAACGTGCGCCACAGATCGTTGAAAGAGCTGTCCTCGTAAGCCCGACGCTCACGTGCCCTCGCCTGTTCATCTTTCAGGTCGATATGCCGCGAGCCGCTATGCCGATTGACGCCCTGTCCCTGCAAGGCATGCGCCGCATCCAATACACGCTCCACAGCCGCCTGCCCGTGGATCTCTTCGCAGCGGGAAATGTAGCCGCGGGCAAACTCCAGATAGTTCAGAATCTGTGAAGGGTCGGTCCATTCCTGGAACAGGCGGTTGTTCTTGAAGAAGTGGTTATGACCAAAGGCCGCGTGCGCAATCACCAGCGCCTGCATCGTGGCGCTGTTTTCCTCCATCAGGTAGCTGATGCAGGGATTGGAGTTGATGACGACTTCATAGGCAAGGCCCATCAGCCCCCGACGATAGGCGTTTTCGTGCCCGGCAAAGCGTTTGCCATACGACCAGTGGTGATAATTGATCGGCATACCGTTGGCCGTATAGACATCCAGCATCTGCTCGGACGTAATGACCTCGATACGGTTTGGAAAAACATCGAGGCCAAGCTCTTTATCCGCAATCTCCTCAATGGCGTTATAGCAATCGCGGATGATGTGAAAGTTCCAATCCGCGCCCTGATAGAGCAGCCCTGTATGTGTCATGCGTGGCTGGCCTCCCCGGTTGTTTTGCGTGCGAAAAGCTCCCGAAAAACAGGAAAGATTTCCTTCCTGTCACTGACCTGACGAATGGCGAGATGCGGCTGTTTCTCGGCAACGCTGCGATAAGCCTGCCAGAGATCCGTCTCGCCACGAATGACCGCTCCCGTGCCGGTGACTTCAATGTAGGCGTAATACTGCACGAGCGGCAGAATCTCTTCGTCGAGCAGTCTGACGACCTGCGGAGTATCTGATGGGGAATTGTCGCCATCGGAAGCCTGCGCAACGTAAATGTTCCATTGCTGGACCGGATAACGCGCTTTCTGGACACGCAACATCTCTTCCAGCGCCGTCGATACGACGGTGCCTCCGGTGCGTGGATCATGGAAGAAGGTCTCTTCATCAACCTCCTCCGCTGTTTCCGCATGTCGGATGAAGACAACATCCAGAGTCTTGTAACGCTTTTCCAGAAAGACGTGCAGCAATAGGAAGAACTGCTTGGCCAGATCCTTCATCCGCTCGGTCATGGAACCTGACACGTCCATCAGGCAGAACATGACCGCACGGGTAGAAGGCTTCGGCGTGGGAGCAAACCGGCGGTAACGCAGATCCACAGGATCAACCCACGGGATACGGTTCATCCGCTGACGAAGGTTGCCACGCTTCTCCCGCAGTTCCTCAAGCTCTTCAAGTTGTGCTGCAGAAAGTGGTCGAATCTCCTCCAATTCGGAAATGCGGGCTTCGATTTCGTCCAGTTCAGCAGCTTTCGGACGCCCCAGCCCGATACGCCGCGCCATGGAATGGCGAACGGTGCGTCCGAGATCGAGTTGTGATGGGGAGCCGTCATTACTCAGGCCCGCCCGACTTGGCGCTGTCGTCTCGGTGGCGGAAATTTCCCGCTTTATCAGATCAGGCAGTTCCAGATCGTCAAAGAACAGATCAAGAAATTCGTCACGGGAAAGAATGAAGCGATAGGCATCTTCGCCTCCCCCATCCGTACCTGCCTGTCCGGGACCACCTCCCTTCCCGCCACCACCTGATGGCGGGCGACGCAGCTTGTCTCCACGGGAAAACTCGTGGTTCCCCGTCAGAATGATATGTCGTTCTCCCTGCGTGAAAACGCGATGGAAGCCCGGCTCGTGCAACGCATCTGCCGGGATGGAGACGGCCTTGCCCTCTCCGACTTCACGGATCTTGCCGTTTGCCACGGCGTCCCGCACGGCTTTCTGAACCGCGCCTCGTGCCCTTTCCAGAGCACGACGACGGTTTTCAAGATTTTTGCCATGTGGATTGGATCGTCTATCAATGATATCCAAGTCGCACCCCTGATCTGTGGGCGTATGTCAGGCAGACTGTTTTACGCGCATGTACCATTCAACGAGCCTACGGACCTGTCGTTCCGTGTAGCCGCGTTCCATCATGCGTTCGACGAATTCGTCATGTTTGCGCTCAGTTTCACCATCTTTCTTGGAACCGAAGCTGATGACAGGCAAAAGATCTTCCACCTGACTGAACATCCGCTTTTCGATCACATCCCGGATCTTCTCATAGGATGTCCAGGAGGGATTGCGCCCCCCGTTGGATGCCCGTGAGCGAAGCGCGAATTTCACCACCTCGTTCCGGAAGTCTTTCGGGTTGGCGATGCCTGCCGGTTTTTCGATCTTCGTCAGTTCAGCATTGAGAAGATCACGATTGAGCATCTGACCGGTATCAGGGTCCTTGAAGTCCTGATCCTCAATCCAGGCATCCGCGTAATCGAGATAGCGATCGAACAGATTCTGTCCGTAATCACTGTAACTTTCCAGATAGGCTTTCTGGATTTCATTACCGAGGAATTCCGCGTAGCGACCCGCCAGCTCGGATTTCAGAACGGCAAGGTAGTTCGCTTCCACCTCCGGCGGAAACTGCTCCCGTCTGACCGCTTGTTCGAGCACATACATCAGATGGACAGGATCGGCTGAAATCTCCGTTGAATCATGGTTGAAGGTTGCTGACAGCACCTTGTAGGCGAAACGGGTGGAAATGCCGTCCATACCCTCATCCACACCGGCCGCATCACGGTATTCCTGCATGGTGCGGGCCTTGGGATCGGTCTCACGGATATTTTCACCGTCATACACTCGCAGCTTCGCATACTGCGTTGAATTGGGGTGAGTTTTCAGTCTCGACAGCACAGCGAAGCGCGCCAGCATGTCAAGCGTATTGGGAGCAAGCGGCGCTTCCTTGAGAGCCGATGATTCCACCAGTTTCTCGTAGATCTTCGCTTCTTCCGTTACCCGCAGGCAGTAAGGCACCTTGATAACGCAGACACGGTCAAGGAAGGCTTCATTCGTGCGGTTGTTGCGGAAACTCTGCCATTCAGCCTCGTTCGAGTGCGCCAGAATGACACCCGTGAACGGGATGGAGCCAATATTTTCCGTGCCGACATAGTTGCCTTCCTGCGTCGCCGTCAGTAGCGGATGCAGCATTTTGATCGGCGCCTTGAACATCTCGACAAACTCGAGAATTCCCTGATTGGCGCGATTCAGCCCCCCCGAGAAGCTGTAAGCGTCCGGATCGTTCTGGCTGAAATGTTCCAGCTGTCGAATATCGACCTTTCCGACGAGGGCCGACACATCCTGATTGTTGTCATCCCCCGGCTCCGTCTTGGCGATGGCGATCTGCCGCAGCTTGGACGGGTTCAGTTTGACAACGTTGAAGCGCGAAATGTCTCCGTCGAACTCCTCCAGTCGCTTGAGCGCCCACGGACTGGCGATTCCTGTCAGAACACGTCGCGGGATGCCGTAATCGCGTTCAAGCGCCTCACTCATCGTGAAGGGATCGAACAGACCGAGCGGGCTTTCAAAGACAGGGCTGAGATGTCTTCCCGCCTTGAGCACATAGATCGGCTCATGTTCCATAAGGGTCTTGAGACGCTCACCAAGCGAGGACTTACCGCCACCAACGGGGCCAAGCAGGTAGAGAATCTGTTTCCGCTCCTCCAGCCCCTGAGCGGCATGACGGAAGAAGCCAACGATCTGCTCGATCGTCTCCTCCATGCCGTAAAAATCCTTGAAGGCCGGATAGATGCGGAGTGTGCGGTTCATGAAGATGCGCGACTGGCGCGGGTCACGGGAGGTATCGACCATCACCGGCTCACCGATCGCCTTCAGCATACGCTCCGCCGCGCTGGCGTAGCAGGATGGATCAGTCCGGCAGGCTTCGAGATATTCCGCAAGGCTCATTTCAGTCTCGCGGTGCCGGTCTCGCATCGCGGTTGCCAGGGAAAAAACGTCAGAGACAGAAGCCATCAGTACCGCTCTCCGGAAATTTCAGAAGTCAGATGCAGAATTATTACGCAATAGAAGAAAACCTTTCGGGCATTGAAGTATCCCTTCCGTGTAATCGCTGGTTCAGTCTGCTTGTCCCATTACAGCATCGCAATGAACAGAGAGTGAACAAACGTGTGAGACACCACAGAATCGAAAATCAGGACTTGTCATTTTGTCCAAAAAAAGGCAGAAGACGCGGTCCTGTCCGGTTCACAAGACCACGCTATCGAACCGACGACGATATTTTCAAGAGAAATCGCTATTCTTTCCATTGTCGGCAGCAGCATGTGCTCTGCTCGCAATGAACTTTTCATTTCAAATCAAGAAATTACAGAAGATCTGACGAATTCATGAGGAACGCGTCACATCCATGTGCAGCGCTGACAGCCCGTTCACCTCATAAAGGAAGAAAAGGCCGCCAGTCGCGGTTTTTCCTGATAAACACCGCGAATCTCGCGATTCGGATCAGGAGGCGATCAGACCCGGTGCTGTGAAGGTCAGACCATCAAAAGCCGCCTCGACACCATCAGGAAGCGTCTTCTCAAGTGTCGCCCAATCCATGAACGGCCCAAGATGCGTGAGAATTGTCCGACGCGGCTGAATACGCTCACGCCATTCAAGAACCCGGTCCAGCCACGCATGGGCCGAGTGAGGCTTCAGTTGGAGGCAATCAACCATCCAGGTATCGACGCCTTCCAGCAGAGAGAGGACCTCATCGGTCAGGGACACGACGTCCGTGCAATAGGCAAAGCCTCCGCAACGGAAGCCGAGCGAGTTCAGCTTGCCGTGGTCCTGCTCGAAAACATCAAGAAGCAGACCGACAATCTCCTGCCGCTCTCCCCCCTTGATGAAACGGGGCTCAACACCGGGACGAAACGCATCCTTTGGAGTCCACGGACGGAACGCGTAGTCAAAGCGCCCGTGAATCTCTGAAAGAGTCGTCTCGGTGCCGAAAATCTCAATCGGCCGTTCAAGCGCCCAGTTGAAGGGACGCACATCATCCAGACCGGCGATATGATCGGCATGAGCATGCGTGTAGAAAATCGCATCGGCATACGGAATGCCGTTTGCAATCAGCTGATTGCGCATATCCGGCCCTGTGTCGACAAGCAGACGACGCTTGTCCGGAGCCTGCACTACAATGGACGCGCGTGTCCGGCGATTGCGCGGCTCATTCGGATCACATTCGCCCCATGCCCCACGCCCGTCGGCTCCACCGATAAGCGGTACGCCAGAAGAGCCTCCACAACCAAGAACGGTGATGGTGAGCGTGGTGTCAGTCACGATTGATCTTTCCCGTATTGAATGGCTGTTTCAGTGAGCGCGGCTAAACAGGCGGCGGAAATTGGCGGTTGTCGCCTCAATGAAAGCCTGCTCCTCCATCCCTCGCGCCTGTGCGACTACAGCAGCGGTGTAAGCCGTATAGCCCGGCTCGTTCCGCTTGCCGCGACGTGGAACAGGCGCAAGAAAAGGCGAATCAGTTTCGACAAAGATGCGATCCAGCGGCACACTGGCCGCAATATCACGCAATTCCTGACACTTCGGAAACGTCACGATTCCTGAGAAGCTGAGATAGCCGCCCAGTTCCAGAGCTGTCTTCGCCAGTTCCGGACCTGACGCGAAGCAGTGCAACAGGAACGGAAAGGCTCCGCGCGTCTCTGTTTCTTCACGCAGGATCGACGCCATATCTTCATCGGCCTGACGGGTGTGAATGGCCAGAGGCAGACCGGTCAGACGCGCCGCATGAACGTGCTCGCGAAAGCTGGCCTGCTGCGTGGGACGCACCTCTTCCGCACCGTGGAAATAATCCAGACCACTCTCGCCGATTGCCACCACTTCCGGATCTTCGGCCAGTTTCACGATGGCTTCGGCGTCCATCGAGGCCTCTTCCATCACGTGATCCGGATGCGTGCCGATAGCGCACCAGATCGACAGGTCGGGACGGCTGTAACGGGTCAGAGTTTTCTGTTCGGACTGCCGCGACAGCCTCGTGCCGATGGTGACCATGCCCTCCAGACCGAATTCCTTCGCGCGATCCAGTAGTGCCGGCATTTCCTCTTGCGAGAAATGATCGAGATGACAGTGCGTGTCGATCAGTCCGGTCATTTTGCCTCACCAGCCTCCGGTTCGACGTAACGGGGGAAAATCCCTTCCGGCTTCGGCAACTGACGACCGGCAGGAAGCGGCATTTCCAGCGCATCGAAGTCACGCTCGCCCGGCTCAACACCAAGCTGCGTGAGCATCTTGTCCATGCTCTCCGGAATATAGGGCTGAAGCACCGTGGCGATGGAGCGGAGCGCATCGGCCAGAACACGCAGCACGTCGGCCATCCGCTCGGGATCGGTCTTTTTCAGCGCCCACGGAGCCTGATGGTCGATATAGGCGTTGCAGGCGCGGATTAATTTCCACGCTTCTTCCAGTGCGTCAGTCAGAGCGACGCGAGCGATCTGCGCCTTCATCACGTCGGGCAGAACGGCGGCCTGTCCCAACAGATGGGCGTCCGCCTCGGTGTGCTTGCCCTGCGCGGGCAGGATGCCGCCGCAGTTACGGGCGATCAGGGACAGCGTGCGCTGGCCAAGATTGCCGAGGTCATTGGCCAGTTCGACATTCAGTCGATTGATGAGCGAGCGGCGCGACAGATCACTGTCACCACCGAACGGCACTTCCCGCATCAGGAAGAAGCGAACCGGATCGACGCCGAATTCCTTCACCAGATCACGCGGGTCGATGACGTTGCCGAGCGACTTGCTCATCTTCTCGCCCTCGACTGTCCACCAGCCGTTGGAGAAAACCATGTCCGGCAGTTCGATACCGGCGGCCATCAGGAAAGCGGGCCAGTAAACCGTGTGGAAACGGGCGATGTCCTTGCCGACCAGATGCAGATTGGCGGGCCAGAACTTCATGCGCGGCGCATCGGCGTCAGGATAACCCAGCGCGGTCAGGTAGTTGGTCAGTGCATCGAACCACACATACATGACATGATCCGCATCGCCCGGAACCGGCACGCCCCACTTGAAGCTCGTGCGGCTGACGGAAAGATCACGCAGCCCCTGCTTGACGAAGCTGACGATCTCGTTGCGGCGACCGGCAGGACCGATGAAATCCGGGTGTTTCTCGTAGAGTTCGAGCAGGCGATCTTCATAGGCAGACAGTTTGAAGAAGTAGGACGGTTCACGCATCCACTCCACCGGCGCGCCAGTCGGCGCGACCTTGGTGCCGTCCGGACGTGTGGTGATTTCGTCCTCGTTGTAGAACGCCTCGTCACGCAGGGCGTACCAGCCTTCATAAGCGCCGAGATAGATATCGCCATTGGCCGCGACCTTTTCCCACACGGCCTGAGCGCCCGCGATGTGGCGCGGCTCGGTCGTGCGGATGAAGTCGTCGTAAGAGACGTTCATCGCATCGGCCATATTGCGGAAATCAGCGGAAATCCGGTCCGTGAACGTCTGCGGGGCCTCGCCTGCGGCCTGCGCGGCCTGCTCGACCTTCTGGCCGTGCTCATCAGTGCCGGTCAGGAAAAACACCTCATCACCACACAGGCGACGGAACCGTGCGACAATGTCAGCAGCGATGGAGGTGTAGGCATGGCCGATATGGGGCGCGCCGTTTACATAATAAATCGGGGTCGTGACGTAAAAACGGCCGGTCATGTCCTGCTCTTCGTTAGATCTATCGGTCGGATCGGCGCGGGCGTGAACGCTCCTTTACGGGCGTAAGGCACCGCGCAGTCCTGACTGTGTAGCCCTATCCATATCGGATCGCTGTTCATGAAGCGACCCCCGGCAGAGGCAAATCCGTTCTGTTCAGCTGAGCTGCGTCTGTCCTGCGATCATCAACGCCTCGATGATCGCTTCCTGCTTGTCCAGATTGAAATGCTCGGTCTTTGCCCGGATTTCCGCGACTTCGCGCCACGCATCGGCCAGCCGCACACCTGTCTGGATCTCATTTTGAGATACAGCACGGGCTTCTTCGGCAATGGCGCTCCCCAACAGGGTAAAGAACAGTCCGAAACCGGCGTCTCCGGATCGGGACAAGGATTCCGCGGCGTCCAGAATACGTCCAGTGGACATTCCTCTGACGGCTTCATGCACCAGAGTGTCGATAGCGCCGCCCTTGTCAGCCAGAAGCGCTATCGCCCGTCCCGGCGATCCTTCGGCCAGCGGTACGACACGCTCGATTTCACCTGGCTCGGCGTCAGGCACAGTCGTCCTCAGCACGGCGCGAACATCGCTTTCCCGGAGCGGCGCGACCGGCAGCTTCCGTATGCGGCTACGGATGGTCGGCAACAACGCGCCGGGAGTGGCGCTGGTCAAGATCAGAATAGCGCGAACAGGCGGCTCTTCGAGAATTTTGAGCAGCGCGTTGGCCGCGTTGCGGTTCATGGCTTCTGCGGTATCGACGATGACAACCCGCCAGCCACCTTCCGCCGCCGTGCGATGCATGAAAGCGTTGATCGGCCGAATGTCATCGGCGACGATCTCGCCACGGAATTTCTGGCGCTTCTCGTCAAAAGCCCGACCGACCGCCAGCAGATCAGGATGAGAGCCCGCACTCACCAGACGTCCAGCGGATGAATGACCGTCCTCCGCTCCAAGCAGCCTACGGGCCATCCGAAACGCCAGCGGAAGTTTGCCGATTCCCTCCGGACCGGTCAGCAGCCACGCATGGTGCAGGCGTCCGGACGCAAAGGCCTCGTCGAACGCCCGGAATGCAGCGTCATGCCCCACAACGTGCAGCGACGCCGCACGAGCGGCGTCCATTGGTGAAACAACCGCATTGGGATCAGATTCAGCGGCCGATGTGGCGCGTCGGGCCGCCATGCCTCAGCGCTTTTCGAGAAACGTCTTGAGCAGATCAACCACCCTGTCGGTAATCGCCGGCACATCCTCGCTTTCGGAGGAAACCCGCACGAAACGCTGTGGCTCCTCGTCGGCGATCTGACGGAATCCTGCCGCAAGACGGGCGTGAAAGGCACGATCAGCACTTTCATACCGATCCAGCGGGGCTCCCTGTCCGGCAATGGCTGCCGCACGCGCCGTAATACGGCGATGACCTGTTTCCAGACCAACCTCAAACAGCACGGTCAGATCCGGCGTCAGGCCGACAAAATCACGCAGGGAACGGATCATCGCAATCAGGGCCGGATCGCCCTCGCCCCGTCCATAGCCCTGATAGGCCATGGTAGAATCGAAGAAACGATCACACAGCACGATCTTTCCCGCTTCCATGGCGGGCCGGATGACCTGATCGACATGATCGCAGCGGGCCGCGAAATGGATCATGATTTCGGCACGCGCCGAAAGATCGTGCTTCCCGAAGAGCAGCAGTTCCCGCAAGGCTTCCGCACCCGGAGAACCGCCCGGCTCGCGTGTCTCCACAACCTCGTAGCCGAGCGCTTCCAGACGCGGCGCTACAGCCCGAAGCTGCGTTGACTTACCGGCACCCTCTCCGCCTTCAAAGGTGATGAAGGCACCGGTTTTTTTACCTGCAACGCTCACCTTATCAGTGACGCTTCATGCCAAGACGGGCGGCAATGCGTCCACCGAAGCCAAGTTTCGCCACGGCGGAACCCGCTTCAACCGGCACAGTGATAACGGTGCCCTGCGGAGCCGGTGCAGCAGGCACAGGCGCTCCAGCAACGGGAGCCGGAGGCACCAACGCCGTCTGACTGGTTGGCAGTGTGATGGTCAGCTGACCGAGAGACTGACCAACCGTCACTGGTGCAGTAACCGGTGCGAGATAATCGACAGAAATATGCACGCGAGACTGCCAGCCGTGCGGCAGCAGGAACGTCACGTCACGGGACGCCACAACCGGCACGGTTGCATCCTGTCCCATCCATACCGGGGCCTGATCGAGCACCTGCCCTTTGCGGGCAATGACGGCCAGCTCGAAATTGGCGAAAGCCCAGCCGAGCAGACGCTCGCCTTCGTGCGCACGGATATTGGTGCTCGCCATGCCGTTGATCGCCATGACCACGCGACGGCCTTCCCGCTTGGAGGAAGCACAGAGCCCGAAACCACCGGCATCGGTGTGACCGGTCTTCAGTCCGTCCGCGAGCCCCTTGTCGACCAGAACATTACGGTTGCCCTGATTGATCTTGTTGAAGGCAAACGACGTCTCGGAGAAGAAGTGATAATACTGCGGAAAATCGCGGATCAGATGAGTCGCGATGGTGCAGACATCCCGCGCCGACATGTAATGGCCTTCCGCAGGCCAGCCGGTTGTGTTCATGAAGTGGGAATTGGTCATGCCCAGCTTCGCGGCCGTGTCGTTCATCAGGGCGACAAACTGCTCTTCTGACCCGGAAACGCCTTCCGCCAGCACGATACAGGCGTCGTTGCCGGACTGGATCAGCATGCCCTGAATCAGATCCTGCACAGGCACGCTCTCGCCTAGCGGCACGAACATCTTCGAGCCCTGCATGCGCCACGCCTTTTCACTGACCGGCAGCGTCTGGTCCAACTTGAGGCGTCCAGCATTGAGCATGCCGAAAACGACATAAGCCGTCATCATCTTGGTAAGCGAGGACGGCGGCATATGCTCGTCAGCAGCTTTTTCCAGCAGCACCTGTCCGCTGTCGAAATCGGTGATGCAGGCCCAGCGTGCGACCGTGTCCACTGGACCGATCGGCGTCATGGCAGGCGTCGAATCAACAGCCGCTGCCGGAGTCTGGGCAGAAGCCGCTGCCTTTCCGCCATGCCGGGCAGCATGACGGGGTTTTGCCGCGAGTGCCGTGCCTGACAGGCCGACACCATTCAAAAGGCCGGCGCCACCGGTGATGGCGGCCGCGCCGCTGGCGAGAAGTATCCGACGGGTCTGCACGTTCCCAATCCTATTCGACGACAATGTGGGCCCCCGTTAACCCGAGGGCCAAGGCGTGGTCCAGCGCTGCATCTGCGTCAGCAACGCCAGAAAAAGGTCCGACACGCACGACCCAGCCGGGACCGTTATTGTCAGAAGCGTAACTCACCGTTCCTCCGGCGCGAGACGCTTCTATCGCCGCATAGGACCGCTGTGTAAATCGTCCAACTTCAATCCAGAGGCTTCCCGGGGTCGCCCATCCTTGCGTGTAGACGACAGGAAGTGACGGCAGGGAAGCGGGCTGCACCTGCTGTGAACCGGCTTGCGGCTGGTCGACCGAGGCGGTTTTGGGCATGATGGCCGTATCCAGCGCTTCGGTCTGGACGGATCCGACGGGCGCGGCCTTCATATCCAGCAAAGGACCGCCCGGCAGCGTTTCGGCGAAGATTCGGCTTGGCAATTCATTCTCGATCACCTCGACACGAGTTGGGTCCTGCCCCATCCCGAGCGCCGCCGCCGCCTGTGGCGTGAGAGAAATCAGCCTGCCGCGTTGTTTGGGGCCCCTGTCGTTCAGGCGGACTTCAATCTGCCGACCATTATCCAGATTGCGGACTGTCACCTGCACCGGCAACTGGAGAGTCGGATGAGACCCTGTCATCGCTTTCGGGTCATAGATCTCGCCATCCGCCGTGATGTGAGGAGATGTATCTCTGTCCACTACAGCCAGACCGCTCTCCCGCCAGGCGAATTCCTGTCGCGGATACCGCCAGACACCGTCCTGATTATAGGCTGGCCCAACTTCGTAATGGATATGGGCGGACGGCAGAGGGGGTGCGGGCTTGTGGCACGCCGATAGCAGAATCGCTGTTCCGGGAATGAGCCACCGGGCGGCAGACCGACTTCTGGCACGACAGACCGGAAGTTTCATGTTGTCAGATCACCCATCAGTCCAACGCCCAGAGCGTAATAATCTGACGGGTTATAACGGCGGATCACGTTGAAATTGTGATAGACCATGAAGGCCTCGCCACCCGGTCCGTCAGGACGGACGATGGCTCCCTCCACTTCCGGCCGCCCGAAGGCTGATCCGTCCTTGCGACGGACACCGGCCGCCATCCAGGCCTGAAGCGTACGCGTATGGTCACGCCCTACCGACGATTGCGGCAGAGACTCCGGCACGGTGATCTCCTGTCCCCACGGTTCGCCCGTCTTCCAGCCGGATTTGGACAGATAGTTTCCGATGGACATCACCACATCGGGAACGCTTTTCCATATATCGGCGCGAGACGAACCATCGAAGGCGCGGGCATATTTCAGATAGGCGCTCGGCATGAACTGGGGCTGCCCCATCGCTCCGGCATAGCTGCCCGTCATGGAGGCTGGCGGAATCCGCCCCTCGCCAAGAATCTGCAGGGCTTTCAGCAGCTCGGAGCGGAAGAAGGCGGCGCGACGACCATCGAAAGCCAGAGTCGCCAGTGCGTCGATCACGTTGAAACCACCGGTAATGCGACCGTAATAGGACTCAAGTCCCCAGATTCCCATGACCGGCTGACGGTCCACCCCGGTTGCGGCTTCGACTCGCACGAGTGAGCCGTGCTGCTTTGCATAGGCGGCACGGCCTGCGTCGATTTTGGCCTGTGTCAGCACTTTTTCCCGATACTGCGCCCAGGTCAGCGTGAATTCCGGCTGATGACGATCAAGCTGCAATACCCGTGTGTTGGGCTGGTGCGTAAGGGCGAGCGCCTCGCTGACCAGTGAACTGGACAGTCCCATCCCTGTCGCCTGACTGCGAACACCCTCCAGAAACTGTGCATATGAACCGGTCGCATGACCTGTTGCCGCCTGAAGCAGTGCGGGGCGCAGGGAAACGGCGGTTCCCAGTCCACCGAGAAGAAGGCCACGCACTGTGGAACGACGGTTGATCATGCAAGTCATACCGGCACACTCTCCAAAATCTGCGCAGCCTGTCGGATGGCAGGAAGATTCCCTCCCAATCCATTTCAAGCTTTCCCTTACTGCGATCGCAGGGGCTTCTCCAGAGGGGTGATGAACCTATTTTGCAGCAGGCGTCAGACGACGGCGCTCTGCGATGCCAAAAAAGATGAAATGTTCGAATGGGTTTATGGTCGGGTCCACATCCGGATTGGCCGCCAGATAGGCACGACCGTCGAAATGTGGATTAGGATTTCTCCCTTCCCGCCAGCCTTTCTCCATATAATGACGGCTGGGATCGATTCCGGCCTGACCGACATCCGGATGCTGCTTCAGATACCATTCCCTATCAAAAAAACGGACTTCGACAGGGAGCGCCTTCATTTCCTGTTCGGTCATCCGAATGATCGGCGGCCTAGGGGCTGGCCGGGGCGATGACATGATAGGGAAAACAGGATTTCTGGACGGCTTCATGATGGAACGACGCCGAACACCAAGAGCCGCCGGGGCTGGCCGATCTCCTACCGCAGCCCGTAAGGCTGCCAGCCGCGCAGGTCCTGATATAGGCAAATTCGGGATTTCACGGGCAAGATCAACGAGTGAGTACAGTTTTTCTGACAAAATAGTACCGTCCTGCTCCATGGAATGAAGTAAGGCACACTAAACACAAACGCTCTGAAGTTAAGTCTTTTTTAACCAAATTTTACTGCTGAAATCAGATTACCTGCCCGCTGTGCATTTTTGGAAACTGGAGTTCGGTTCCGGCTCGTGTAAAGAACGCGCGATGTCCTTCGATCTGCCCAACATGCTGACAACCGGCCTTACAACGGCTGCGCACACCCCATTATGGCAGGCTGTGACGATCATCATCGGCACATTCATTCTGGAAGACGGCGCGACCATTCTGACCGCGATTGCCGTAGGAGACGGGGCCGTCGCATTTCCCCTCGCCCTGCTCTCACTTTATATCGGGATCGTCACGGGAGATGCCGGATTATATGGACTGGGGCGTCTGGCCACCTTTTGGCCACCAGCCCGACGCTGGGCACCTTCTGCGACCGGAGGAGTGGATGCTCCCGCTACAAAATGGTGGCATGGCGCTGCTCTGTTTCGAGTCATTTTCGTATCCCGTTTCATTCCGGGAACCCGGCTTCCCATTTATACAGCAACCGGCTTTTTTAATGCCGGTTTCAGGGTTTTCATCCTTGCAACGGCTCTGGCCACGCTTCTCTGGACAACCGCACTATTTGCACTGTCGCTGAAAATGGGTCAGATCCTGCTGGACGAGCTTGGCGCTTGGCGCTGGGTTGGTGTGGCAGGGTTTATCCTGGCTATCGTTCTTGTCGGACGTCATGTCGCCCGCATGCAATCGCCATCTGCACGAGGTTAGGGCGAAATGGATCACTTGGATGGAACGGGTCTTTCGGACCTTGTCATGGACGCATCGACGGACTCAGGCAGCGCGCCGGAACCGACTTTACGCGCCACTCCTTCCTCTCTCCATGGCCCTTCCGGTTCGGGCGTGAATCATCAAACCGCACCTTTCGTCTCAGCCAGCACTGAAAAGAAGAAACGCTCCTTTGTCGGCACTGTACTGGCGCACCTGCGTGGGCGGCATATCGAGAACGCAGAACCGGTCAGTTTTTTCGAATTCTGGCCCGGCTGGCTATTCTACACGCCGATCGTCGCCTACTGGCTCGCTCTGGGTGTGCGTTACCGTGACATGGGCATGCCCACGGCAGCCAATCCGTTGATTTCAACCGGTGGCCTCTGCGGCGAGAGCAAAAGCTCGATCCTCGACATGGCCGGTCCATTTGCAAAAGGGTTTATTGCTCCCTATGCGATTCTGGATACGGACCGAGATGATCTGAGACGCGCTGAAGCAGCCATGAAAGCCATCGGCATCGCCTGCCCTGTCGTCGTCAAACCGGATGTCGGCTGTAACGGCACAGGCGTGAAACTTGCGCGCACACAGGCTGATCTGGAACAGATTCTTCAGGAATATCCTCGTGGTGTCAGACTGGTACTACAGCGCCTGATTCCCTGGGAACATGAAGCGGGACTTTTCTACATCCGCCACGCCGGTGAAAAGCAGGGACGAATTACGTCCATCACCTACAAGGATGTACCTGTTCTGCTGGGTGATGGCGAATCGACCGTTGCCGAACTGCTGGACCGTGATCCCCGGACCAAGCTGCTACCGCACATCTATCGCCCTCGCCTTGCAGACCGCCTGAACGATGTTCCGGCCTTGGGTGAAGGTCTGCCGCTGGTGTTTACGGGCAATCACTGCAAAGGCTCGGTGTTCCGCAATGGTGCAGCAGACATCACGCCGGAGCTGACTGCGGTTCTTGATCGGATTATGCAGGACATCCCCGAGTTCCATTTCGGCCGCGTGGACGTCAAGTTCCGTTCGCCGGATGCCTTCCGACGCGGTGAAGATTTCGAGATCATCGAAATCAACGGGGTGGGATCGGAAGCGACTCACATATGGGATGCCCGCACGACTCTGCGGGAAGCCTATGCTGCGCAATTCCATCATTATGGTGAAGCATTCCGAATCGGTGCTGAAAACCGCAAACGCGGCTGGAAATCCACGCCCCTGCCTGCCGGATTCCGCCTCTGGTTCGAACAGCGCCGTCTGCTTCGTTCCTATCCGCTGAACGACTGACTGTCGGAATAATCCGCCCGTCTCAGTTTACGGGCAGACCGCCATTTCCGAAAATATAGTTACTCACCTGCTGCTCAAGGCTTAAAGGCTCACGGGTATTAGTGAGAACATCTCCAGCCTTTGTCAGTTGGCTGGATTTTCCTGGCTCAATCATCAGGGCATTATCCCCTGACATGGTCGTCGAGCCGACGCTCAGAATGCTGTCCACGGGAAAATGTAGCGTATCGTTGACTTCAAATCTGACAACGGCCAACTGCGTCTGGGAATCAAGATGCACATCGGAGACCCGTCCTACGGACACTCCGGCAATATCGACCGCAGCGCCGGAGTTCAGGCCGTTGGCCGAGACAAAGTTCGCGGATAACGGGTAGCGGGAGACACCAAAGCTGGTCTGTGTCCCGTGAGCATACACAGCAAACCCTATTGCGGCAGCCAGAACGCCAAAGCTGAAAACGGTGGTTCCTGTCTGTCGGTTACGAGCCATTCCTGCGTCCTTTTATCGAGCATTTCTGAACGCTCATCATGTCCCAATAAGGCTTCGCACCCCCACACGGTCAAGCCGATGGGAAAAAAGAATAACGCATTGATACCAAAACGATCATAAACGCAGTATCCCTGTCCGATAAGGCGCGGTAATTTTACCGTAAATACACAGACGATTCAGTCGTACATCATGTTTGAGTCGTCAGGTCTTTCAGGAACGGGTTCAATCTATGTCATTGCTGCAGGCCCTTATTATTGCAATTCTTCAGGGGGCAACCGAGCTTTTCCCGGTCAGCAGCCTTGGACACGCAGTGCTGCTGCCTGCCCTGCTGCACTGGCCTTTCGACGAAAGCGATCCAACCTTTCTGCCTTTTCTCGTGATGCTCCATCTCGGGACGTCGGTTGCTCTGTTCGTATTTTTCTGGCGTGACTGGGCGGCCATTATTGGTGGTGCGCTCGGGCTGCACGGCAGAAGGTATCGACTGGAAAGTTTCCGAATTCTCTTCCTGCTGGCCATTGCCACTATCCCTGCCGTGATCTGCGGCGGGCTGTTCGAACATCTTTTCCGTCACCTGTTCGGCTCTCCGCTGCCTGTCGCAGGGCTGCTGATTGCGAACGGTGTGATGCTTTTGATTGTGGAGAGATTACGCTCCCGCGTCTCTCTGGGTCGCGGAGAAGAGCCTGAGGCCGGGCGACCGATCGCCAGTCTGACAGCACGAGATGCTCTGGTTATCGGCCTGTTTCAGTGTCTTGCCCTTTTTCCGGGTATGTCCCGTTCCGGCGCCACCATCGCAGGTGGCCTGATGCGTGGGCTGCACCATGACGTCGCCGCACGCTTTTCATTTCTGATGGCGGAACCGATCATTCTGGCGGCCACGGCTCATCAGATTATGAAAATGCGCCACGTCCCCGTCACGCATGAGCAGATCCATCAGGGTGCGATTGCGGCCTGTGTCGCCGGTGTGACTGCCCTTATCTGCACCGGTATTCTGATGCGATACTTCAGCCAGCACGAGAAATGGGCTCTGGCTCCTTTTGCCTATTACTGCATCCTGCTCGGCTTGGGATCGCTCGTCTATCTGGGCGGCATTCTGTAACCAACAGGTCGGATTTTACGGACTCTGCACTCCCATGACCGACTTTCTGTCGTGGGAGTTTGCAGACCCATAACGACTGCTGCCCATAAGCAGTCTTTTTCAGGCAGAGCAGCAGGTCCTCCGGAGCATGACAGAAGCACGACGCAAGACGGTCGAACAGGCCGTGCAGGCTAGTGAAACATCTGGTCTACGCCGCACTATGGGCCCTTTCCATCTGACCATGCTGGGCGTTGGCTCCACTGTTGGTGCAGGCATCTATGTAATGGCAGGCACGGCAGCCGCCAATTATGCTGGCCCCGCCGTCATTCTGTCTTTTGTTATCGCTGGCCTTGCCTGTCTTTTTACAGCCTTCTCCTACGCCGAACTGGCCTCATCCATTCCGGTTTCAGGCTCAGCCTATACCTACGCCTATGTGTCGCTGGGAGAACGCGCCGCCTGGTGGGTTGGATGGTTGCTCCTTCTTGAATACGGAGTGTCCTGTGCAGGCGTTGCATCAGGTTTTTCCGGGTATGCTGTCAGTTTTTTACACGATCTGAGTATTTTCGTTCCTGACGCCCTGCATGCGCCAGTGGTTACGGCTTCCATGACACCTACCGGCACAGCGCTTTCTGCAGGATGGCGCATAGATCTGCCCGCCACAGCGTCTGTGCTGATCGTAACAGCCATGTTGATGCGAGGTGTAACAGAATCCATCACCATCAATACGGCCATCGTTCTGCTCAAAACGATGACCCTGCTGGTCTTTGTCTCGGTCGGACTGACTGCAATCCATCCGGACTACTGGCATCCATTCTTCCCTCCTTCGGAAGGAGCCTTCCGCTACGGATTCACGGGCGTTTTCCGGGCAGCTTCTGTCGTATTTTTTGCCTATGTCGGCTTTGAAGCTGTTTCGACGGCTTCAACCGAAGCGCGTTCCCCCCGACGCGATATCCCCATAGGCATTATTGGATCGCTTCTGATCTGCACCCTGATCTATCTGTGCGTGGCGCTGGTGCTGACGGGTGTGGTCCCCTGGCGTCAACTGGATGTGTCTGATCCGCTGGCGCTGGCTGCCGATGCAATAGGCTCTCCCTCACTGGCGGTGCTCGTGAAGCTGGCTGGTGTGATTGGGCTGTGTTCAGTTCTGTTCGGTCTGCTTTACGGTCAGAGCCGGATCTTTTTCACCATGGCTCAGGACGGTCTTCTACCGCCCATCTTCAACCGACTGCACCCTCGCTTTCACACACCGGTGGCAGGTTCTCTGCTCTTGGGACTGCTTGTCGCTCTGGCTGCCGCTACACTCCCTATCGACATTATTAGCGATCTCGTGAGCATCGGAACGGCTGCCGCTTTTGGCGTGGTCAATCTGACCGTTATCAGGGACCGCTCAGTTCGCCCTGACGCAGAACGCCTCTATCGCGTTCCTCTTGGGGCTCTACGGATAGGACGTCTATGGCTGGGTCTTACTCCCCTATTGGGAATCCTGTTTGCTGGCGTGATGATGCTGCCTCTTTTGGTCGAACTGATCAGCGGCATCATCTCAGGCAACTGGCTGCCTGCGATTCTTCTGGGCCTATATTTTACTTCTGGCGCAATCATTTACCGCTTTTACGGGCTGTCTCATTCAGAATTGGCCCGAAACAGGCAGATATGAAGTTATGTGTCGGATATGGGTTGACGCCGCCGTCACATCTGGATATTTCAGCGCTCACCGGCGCGATGGCGGTGTAGCTCAGCGGTAGAGCAGGGGAATCATAATCCCTTGGTCGGCGGTTCAAATCCGTCCACCGCTACCATCGGCCGGTTTCTTTTATTTAAAATATCATTATGTTTCTTCTAATCTGTCACGCTTAAAAGCGGTGACAAATTTTATCTATTGTGTGCGTTTGCCAGTTTTTCTTATAGCAGATAAAGTCATCAAATAAGATTTCATTGCTCTGGCAATGAATGTAAATTCGTGGCTCAAAATTTTCCTTATAATACAATAGCCAAGTTGCTTTCTTCTATGATGACATGGCCGTGATCCTCATTCGTCGCACAAGACAGGCACAAATAAGCTCTCCCTGTAACACTGCTTTTTGACTTCTGTTAGAAACGCGAACTTATAGGGATTCGTTTCCATAAGATCAGACAAGCCGAGGGCATCTCAAGGCTATTGGTTCAAGAGTTTTTTTCTGAAGGTGACAGTCTAAAACTCGCACCATAAAGAAACCACAAAAGTGCAGCCGTTTTAATAGTAAAGACAGAGGCTCCGACGCACAAAGACGTCGCAAAATATACAGCGACACACATCCTCATAATACCTGCGACACGATTTGGCATGGGCGTAAATGAAAAAGAAATCAAATATACCAATGCAAAAATTATCCCCAGATTATTAGAGATATAGGCATAACCCGTATCAGCCGTATAAACTGGGGAAACAGCAAGCGCCATCCAATGCGAAACATCCCAGTAATCCAGAACCCGTCCGGAAAAAAGCAGCCTGCCAGAAAAATCGTCACTCGTAATACTGGGTAGCCAGCCGCTTATCTCATTCATAGAACCAACGACCGTCAATAAAACCATTACGCAGACAGGAATCAGAAAAGCAATCAGAGCTGATCTGGCAAAAGGCGTAACGCGTAATATCAGCATCACCAGGCAGCAGCCTGTTGCAAAACGGGAATCTGAAAGAACGATCAGTAAGGCGACAATCAGAAACAAACCAATTTTTCGATTACCCGGAGAATTTTTATAGGTCGCAAGGCACCAGCCAAAAAGAATTGCTGCAAGATTACCAACGGAATCAGGCTCAAGAAAAACTGAAGAAATTCTGTGCCCGCCAAAAATTTGTGGGAAGTACAACCGGCTGGCGCTTCCCCTATTTCCAGACAGATAAAGATTGGTCCCGCTGTAGTTTACAGTATCAGAAGAAAGAACGCCTTTTTGAACATAATACTGCCAAACATTAAAAACATCACCAAACTGAATAGGAGCCAAAAACTCAAAAATAGCAAATACGATTGTAATGGAAATTATAGCATGCAAACATTTATTAACTTGAAAAATATTTGTTTTGTATCCAATTTGCCAGAATATACACGCAATAGCAAAATCGTGAATGATTTTTAGGCTTAACGCTGGGTTTATGAGCTTTGCCCCGATCATATAAGCAATTGACAAAGCTCCTATTACAGCAACCTTACGACTGATATCATGCCGAATAACCATAAATCCAGCCAACATAATGGCCAGTTCTACTACTGCAATCAGAGAAGCGTTAACGTATATCCAGCCTCGTGTATTAATAAAACATAGAATGAAATTAAAGACTGCCGACAAGACAACGAGCCAAGAGCCGAGATTCATTCGAGAAGAGCTTTTGGAGCGCAAATCCGTCATAAAGGAATTTTCCTGCGGGGTTATTCCCTGCATTATGGCACCACTCACTGCGGCTTCCTTCTAATGAACGTATTCAACAAAAAACCTAACCACTGCTTCGCATCGTTCTGGCAATAGAGCGTCCCAAAGAGTGTAATGGAAGTTCTATAACCCGATAGGTAAAACACGACAAAATCAGAGTAGCCAAGAAAGTACTAGATACGAGCAAAATTTGAGTTGATACAGGGTTATCAAGAAGTCCCCTTTCTCCCCAAACTTTCATAAAAACGGAAAACAAAACCAGAAGAAGCTGAAGATGTAGAAGATAAATACTATAAGACAATTCTCCCAAATTTACCAAAAAACTTGAATTTAAAAATTTCATATCTTTTCCGAAGAAATAAATATTCCGTATCAGAAAAAATGAGAATAATGTTTCAAGAATATCAAATACATTTTCTCTAAAATGGAAATTACTAAAGACGAACCGGTCACACATTAACATTACAAAACACCCTATCGTCATCCACGAATAGTGCTTCTTAGGGGCCGGTAAAATTGTAATGAGCGTTCCCAGACAAAAAGCAAGCGCAAACTGCGGTCCCAAACCATCCGGAAGCGGAATCAAGGAAATTAAAAAACAGACGCCCAACAAAACGAATCTATATTTTTGATTTCTTAGAATAATCAGCATAAATGGATAGATAACGGAAAACAATAATTCTACACGCAATGACCACATGGGGCCATTGTACCTTGTAAAAATTCCCATAAGAGCAAGAAAAACGTGATGAATATCGATAGGCGTTGATAAATTTCTGGCAAGCCAGTCGACAGTAGCCGCAGAAGAAATAGTCTGCCGAACAGACCACAGACATAGCAAAGACAATCCTACAGAAAACCAGAGCAATGGATATATACGAAATGCACGCTGAACGTAGAATGCCCCAATAAACCGCAAGGATGGCTTATCCATCTTGCGTAAGGCCAATGACAAAACGCAGCCACTCAGAACAAAGAACACAAGAACGGCAGCTTCAGCATTAAACAGGGAAGAAAACACTCGCCACACAGCAGGCATGTTTTCTTTATTATAATGAAAAACCTGAACAGCATGCCCTATCAAAACAAACAAGCAGGCTATTCCGCGCACAGAGGTTAACTGAACCAAATAGTTACTTGGCTCAGGAGGAATGATATCCAATTTTTCCATTGATCTTACCTCTGTAAAATCGTCTTCAAAATATTATTTTGTTGAATCTTGCAGACAGATCAAAACACTTCTCAATCCGGCGCGGGATAACTGCGCGGATAAATAATCTCACTAGCGGGTCCAGGCTGATGAGGCGCGCCCTTTTTACCGCAACCTGCGAGAGGCAGCGTGATGCAAACCAGCGCTACCAGCGCAGTGAATCGCCGGATCATCAATTTTTCTGTCCTTTCCCAAGCCGCTGCAGCCAAGCCTCGGCTTCCCGATGCACGTTGGTTCCCGCCGTGCCGCCTTCGCTTACACGCGAGGCAATCGACGCCTCCACGGTCAGCACAGAGTAGATGTCCTGCGTTATACTTGGCTCAACGGACTGCATCTCGTCCAAACTCAGATCGGACAAATCAACGCCCTTCTTTTCCGCCATAGCTACCAGCTGACCAGTGACATGATGCGCGGTGCGAAACGGCACCTTGAGAACACGCACCAGCCAGTCGGCAAGGTCAGTGGCCGTCGAGAACCCTGAGCCCGCATATTTGCGCATCTGCGCCACATTAGCGGTCAGATCACGCACCATGCCGTCACACGCAGCAAGCGTGAGCGCCATCGCTTCCGTCGCCTCGAACACAGGCACTTTGTCCTCCTGCATGTCCTTGGCATAGGCCAGCGGTAGCCCCTTCATCACCGTCAGCAAGCTCACCATCGAGCCCAGTACACGACCGACCTTGGCGCGCGCCAACTCGGCGGCGTCCGGGTTACGTTTCTGCGGCATGATGGAGGAGCCAGTGGTGAAGGCGTCCGTCAGACGGATGAAACTGAACGGCGACGAGCACCAGATGACAATCTCTTCCGCAAAACGGGACAGGTGCATCGCCATGATGGAGAGCGCCGAGAGATATTCGAGCGCGAAGTCACGGTCCGACACGGAATCGAGTGAATTGGCTGTGGGGCGGTCGAACCCAAGCGCCGCCGCCGTCATTTTGCGATCGATGGGGAAAGATGTTCCGGCGAGAGCAGCCGAGCCAAGCGGGCACTCGTTCAGACGCTTGCGGGCATCCGCCAGACGGCCACGATCGCGCGATAGCATTTCGACATAAGCCAGCAAATGGTGACCGAATGTGACCGGCTGGGCTGTCTGAAGATGAGTAAAGCCGGGCATGGCGGTGTCGGCATATTCCAGAGCCCGTGTAGCGAGTGAGCGCATCAGCGCTTCGACCTGTCCGCTGATTCCGTCGATGGCGTCGCGCACCCAGAGGCGGAAATCGGTCGCCACCTGATCGTTGCGGGAGCGACCGGTGTGCAGACGCTTGCCCGCCTCGCCTATCCTGTCGCTCAGGCGCGCTTCGATGTTCATATGGATGTCTTCAAGCGCCTCATCGAACGGGAATGAGCCCGCTTCGATCTCGGTGCCGATTTCGGTCAGGCCACGTTTGATGGCGGCTTCATCGTCGGCGCTGATGATGCCGACCTTCTGTAGCATGGCGGCATGAGCGAGCGATCCGGCGATATCCTGCCGCCACATGATCTTGTCGAAGCCGATGGACGCGTTGATTTCACGCATGATGGCGGATGGACCACCTGCGAACCGGCCGCCCCACTGCACGTTCGCTCTGCTTTCTGTCGGCTTGCTCACAGCGTTCTGCTCGTCCACACTCATCAAATGCCTCAACATCACTTTCGCCCCCGCGTCCCGTCCGCGAAACTGAAACTGCAGCGGCGTTCCATTCTCATGCTGGCCGGCACCCTAGTCGCAGGCATGACGCCGCGCAAACCTCTTCATGCAGAAGGTATCACAGATACCCCGCTTTCGCTGTCAACGCTGACAAAAGAATCTCCTCAGCCTCTGTCTGGACAGACCATCACCGATAGAGACGGCATTGAGCACTCTCTGGAAGATTTCCGCGGCAGACCGACGATCGTGCATCTGTGGGCGACATGGTGCGGGCCGTGCATCACTGAACTCCCTGCCCTCGCCCGTCTCATTCCCTCACTGACAGCAAGCGGTATCGCCGCGGTGCCTGTTTCGGTCGACCATCGAGGACCTGAAGTCGTCCTGCCTTTTCTCAAAAAACTGCATATGGAAGATTTTCCTTCCTTCTACGATACAAGGCGGGCCATACCGGCCAGCCTTGAGGAAACCAGCCTGCCGCTGACCCTTTTTCTCAATGCACAGGCAGAGCTGGTCTGCCGTCATGCAGGCCCTCTCCTGTGGAACACTCCGGACGCAGCCGCTATTCTCCTGCGTCTGATGACATGAAGGACATCACCATGAAACTCAGCGCACGCAACCAGATCCGCGGCACGGTGACCGCCATCGCAAAAGGCGCGACCACGTCTCACGTCAGCATCGACATCGGTGGAACGACGGTCATGGCTGCCATCACCAATGAAGCCGTGGCCGATCTGGGGCTGACAGTCGGTAAACCTGCCTACGCCGTCATCAAGGCTTCGGACGTGCTGGTGGGCGTGGAAGACTGAACCGTCAGAATGCGGCACATTGACGCACAAACTTGACCGGGCCGGTTGGTCCTCTTCATAACGTCCTGCCTCCTCCTAGGCGGCAGGACGTAAGTCCATCATGAATTTTAGCGAATGACCAAGCGGGAACGATGACCGGATCGGACAAGACGAACACGAGCAACGCTGCGGCAGACGGTTTTCGCGACACCGTTTTCCTACCGAAGACCTCGTTCCCCATGCGCGGCAATCTGCCGACACGCGAGCCGGAACTCCTTGCCCGCTGGCAGGAACTGGATCTCGACGGCAAGATTCTCGTCCAGAGCGAAGGTCGGCCGCTGTTCGTGCTGCACGATGGCCCTCCCTATGCCAACGGCAACCTGCATATCGGTCACGCCCTGAACAAGATTCTCAAGGACGTGATCAACCGCAGTCACTGGATGACAGGCTATGCGGTCCATTACGTCCCCGGCTGGGACTGCCACGGCCTTCCCATCGAGTGGAAGGTTGAAGAGGAATACCGCAAGGCCAAACGCGACAAGGATTCCATCCCCGTCCTCCAGTTCCGTGGTGAATGTCGTGCATGGGCCGCGAAGTGGCTCGACGTGCAGATGGGCGAATTCCAGCGCCTTGGCGTGCAGGGCGAATGGGCTCATCGCTATTCAACGATGGATTATAGTTCCGAGTCCGCCATTGTCGGTGAAATCGGCAAATTCCTGCTCAATGGCGCGTTGTATCGCGGCCTGCGCCCCGTCATGTGGAGCCCGGTCGAAAAGACGGCGCTGGCGGAAGCCGAGATCGAGTATCACGACCACAAATCCACGACGATTTACGTCGCGTTCCCCATCATCACAGACCCGACTTCAGCTGGGGCGCTTCAGGATGTATCCGCCGTCATCTGGACGACGACTCCGTGGACGATTCCGGCCAACCGCGCCATCGCCTACAATCCTGAAATCACCTATGTGGTTCTGCGCGCTGACGAAACCGCTGCTGATGCGGCTATCGCACCCGGCATGAAGCTGCTGGTCGCCGAACGTCTTGTCGAGCAGGTCTGCAGGGATTGCGGCATCCTCGAACACCATATTCTCTACACCATGCCGGGTTCTGCTCTGAACGGAGCCATTGCGGCCCATCCGCTGCGTGGTCAGGGATATGACTTCGACGTGCCTCTGCTGGCGGCTGAATATGTCACTGATGATGCCGGCACGGGTCTCGTTCACATCGCCCCCTCTCATGGCGAGGATGACTTTGCGGTCGGCAAGGCCAATGGAATCGAAATTCCGGAACTGATCGCGGATGACGGTCGCTATGTGGAGCGTGTGCCGCTGTTTGCTGGCACACACGTGTTCAAGGCCGCTGATCCGGTCTGCGCAGCCCTGTCCGAGACCATGACCAAGGCTGTCGAGAGCGATTCCGCGCCCAACGGTCTTCTTGCTCGCGGTGAACTTGTCCATTCCTATCCGCACTCCTGGCGGTCACGGAAACCGATCATCTATCGCGCCACACCGCAGTGGTTCATCCGCATGGATGGCGAAAACCGGATTCGCGAGAAGGCCCTTCAGGCGCTGGGCGATGTGACTTTCGTTCCTGCTCAGGCCCGCAACCGCCTGACCTCCATGGTGGCTGATCGCCCGGACTGGTGCATTTCCCGCCAGCGCGCATGGGGCGTGCCCATTGCCGTGTTTGTAAACAAGCAGACTGGCGAAGTTCTGCGTGACGCTGCCGTCATGGACCGGATCGTGGAAGCCTTCCGCGTGGATGGCGCTGATGCCTGGTATGACAGCGACCCGTCACGCTTCCTCGGCAATGAGTATAACGCGGCTGATTTCGAGCAGGTTTTCGACGTTGTCGATGTCTGGTTCGAGAGTGGATCGACGCATTCTTTCGTGCTGAACCAGCCCGGCCTGCGCTTCCCTGCCGACCTGTATCTGGAAGGATCCGACCAGCATCGCGGCTGGTTCCAGTCCTCCTTGCTGGAAAGTGTGGGTACGCGCGGCGTTTCACCCTACAAGGCGGTTGTGACCAACGGCTTTGTTCTGGATGAACAGGGCCGCAAGATGTCTAAATCCCTCGGCAACGTGATTGCCCCGCAGGATGTGAATGACAGCCTGGGTGCAGACGTGCTGCGCCTGTGGGTGGTGAACTCCGATACCAATGATGATTTGCGCATTGGTAAGGAAATTCTCAAACANNATCGCGGCTGGTTCCAGTCCTCCCTACTTGAAAGCGTCGGGACACGCGGCGTCGCTCCTTACAAGACGCTTGTGACCAATGGCTTCGTGCTCGACGAGCAGGGCCGCAAGATGTCGAAATCACTGGGCAACGTCATCGCCCCGCAGGACGTGAACGATTCGCTTGGTGCTGACATCCTGCGCCTGTGGGTGATGAATTCCGATACGAACGATGACCTGCGTATCGGCAAGGAAATCCTCAAGCAGCAGGGCGAGCTTTACCGTCGTCTCCGCAACACCCTGCGCTGGCTGCTCGGTGCGCTGGATGGTTACACGGATGCCGAAGCTGTTCTCTACGAAGACCTGCCCGAGCTTGAGAAATGGGTGCTGCATCGTCTGACCGAATTCGACGCGATGATGCGTCAGGCCGTCGAGACGCATGAATGGGTGGGCGTCTACCCTGCCCTGCACGGCTTCTGCACTACCGACCTGTCAGCGTTCTATTTCGATGTCCGCAAGGATGCGATCTACTGCGACGCGCCCGACAGTCTGCGCCGTCGTGCGGCGCGCACGGTGTTGGATGTGCTGCATCGCTGCCTCGCCACGTGGCTCGCGCCGGTTCTGGTCTTTACGGCTGACGATGCGTGGACGGCCCGCTTCGGGAAAGACTCCTCCGTTCATCTGGAGGCTTTCCCTGTCGTTCCGGAAGAATGGAATGATCCGGAACTTGGTGATCGCTGGACAACCCTGCGTGCTGTGCGGCGGATCATCACCACGGAAATCGAAACAGCCCGCCGGTCGGGGCAGATCGGCTCTTCGCTACAGGCGGCGATCGAACTGCCTGTGTATGAAGACAAGGTCTCCCTGTTTGACGGTGTGGACTGGGCCGATCTGGCGATTGTCTCGCAGGCTGAATTCTCCATCATTCCTGAGGAGGCACCTCAGCCTGAAAATGGTGCGGGTGTTCCCTGTGGTGTGCCTGTCGTGAGTGTGGCTGATGGTGAGAAATGTGTTCGCTGCTGGAAAGTGCTGCCTGAAGTAGGACAGAACGCGGCCTATCCGACGCTGTGCGTGCGGTGTGCAGATGTTGTGGCTAGCGGGTTGGCCTGTTCTTCCGCGACTGGCCACTGAGCGTATGCGGCTTCATTACCGTTCGCTGGCGCTCGGCCTGTTCTGTGCCGCCATCGTCTTTCTGGTCGATCAGCTCTCCAAATACTGGATTCTGTTCGACTTCCAGTTGCCGGAAAAAGGCTCTGTCGCCATCTGCCCGGGCCTGAACTTCACCATGGTCTGGAATCACGCCATTACCTTCGGGATGTTCGGCGGTGCCGGTGCGGCGGGCCGAATCATTTTTTCCGTCATTTCACTGGCTATCGTCGCAGGTCTGCTGACATGGATTGCCCGGACCCCTCGCCTGTTGATTGCCGGGCTGGCCGGGGCCATTACAGGTGGCGCGGTTGGTAATGTGCTGGATCGTCTACGTTATGGCGCTGTTGTCGACTTTATCCATGCTCATGCTTTTGGCTGGTCGTGGTATGTCTTCAATATCGCTGACGCAGCGATTGTGTGTAGTGTAGCAGGTCTGATACTGGACAGTCTGTATCGGGAGCGGCAGCATCCTCCCAGACAGGATGCCGGTCGGGTAGTCGAACGGAGCGCCGGGGACAAGTGAGGCAGAACAGAATGCGAGTAATCGTCGGATTTCGACATGTAGCTCTTGGACTTGGACTAAGCACTCTGCTGACAGGGTGTGCAGGCAGTGATGTCACCCGTGCCTTTGGCCTCCAGCGGAATGTGCCGGATGAATATACGGTCACAACGCGGGCACCGTTGTCCATGCCGCCTTCAACCGAACTGGTGAAGCTTGGCACCGGCATTGATCATACCCGCGACGAAAGTCAGCGGATGGAAGCTCTGGAAACCCTGTCGCCGGATGTTGCACTGCATGGCACGTCCGGTCCGGACAGTTCAGGGCAGACGATGCTCATTAACGAAGCCGATGATGCTGCCGAACAAGCGGATCAGGGAGAGCTGGGCAAAGCCGGTGAAGGCTATGTCGATGCTCTGCTATTCTGGAAAGGTGGCGGTGCGGGATCTGTGGTGGATGGTGATGCGGAAAATCGTCGTCTGAAAGCCAACGCTGCCTTGGGAAATCCGCCGACCAAAGGCGCCACCCCGACCAAGAAAGCAAAGAAGTCCAAGGTTCTTGGGGTTCTCTGAGAGGCATTCTGAAATAATCAGGGTTTCACAAGCCCCGTATCTGAAGCAGCCCTCAGCGGGCTGCTTTTTTGTTTTGATCAACACATAGGAGTCAGGAAGTTACTTTTCCTGTCTCTCCTACAGTTATTCCTTCGATAAGCCATGTTCCATAATTCCTTTGGTTAGCTTTGAGAACTTCCGACCGCTTAAAAAGAAGACATAAGATACATGTTTCCTGATGCTATGCCCTCTCAGGAAAAGGCTCTTCAAATGCTTTTGAGATGCCTTTTAAGACTGTCCTGACATAAAAAAACACAAAACAGCATTAAACTCATTCAGAAATATAGAGAGAAAGAATTTCTTTCATATAAAATTTCTTATTTCCATATCGAAGCAATTTTAAAAAACAAACGAAATAGACCTTCATTTCTATGAAAGAACAAAACAGAAAATCCTTGTTATACTTTATCTCCTCAAAAGCGGTTGACGCTTGAATATAATATATCATTATGGGATAAATATGAAAAATCAGGTGCGGCCTGCTCCGTGATAATCCGGCGAGTGGAATGAAAAAACAGATACAATTCAAGTCGTTTCTTGATGGAAATGAGTCGCTTGCAGACCGTATAAAAACGAGTCTATTTCATCAGAACAGCAGAATTGCTCTTTTCACTTTCACTGCACTTCTTTCTCCTCTTTGCGACAAGGATGCACAGGCAGAAACTACACTGGTTTCTGCCAAAAATGTTACTATCATGGGTGCTCTTGATATTGGTGGATCAGCATTCTTTCTCCCCAATACCAATTTCGGTGCCGGCTCCTATGAGCCCCGCAAAGACGGAAGCTACGTAAAAAACAAGAATTCCTCGTACGGCGAACTGTATGGCAAGCCGATCCTGAGCGGGCGGTGGGACACTCCTTGGGGCTTCAATGTTTTTGGCATGATCTCCGCAGTCGGCTCCACCACTCTCGGTGATGGTGATGCTGAAAGCATCTCACAGACATCCGGCACTCCCCGCGCTGTCACGTTGGAAGATGCCAATCTTGGGGTTGAGATCCCGCTCCATCTCCTGAAAGGCAAGCAGAAACTGATTATTGAAGGTGGACGCCAGCGTTTTCAGATTGACGATGGTTTCATGATCGGCAAAGGCGCGTATAGCTCCGGCAGTCGCGGTGCCTGGTGGTATGCGCCACGCTTTGCTTTTTCGGGTCCCGGCGTTGTCAAATTCGAAGCGGATTCAGTGCGGGCAGATGTTTTCATGCTCGAGAACAACAGCGACAATGATCAGGATCAGGGATACGACCGCCCCAAAACGAAGTTTGAAGGTTTTGACGTTACCTGGTTCAGGAACAAGCCAGGCGGACATGGCGCATCTTTGTATGAAGATCGGGCTGCTTATGTAACGTTGACCTATCTCCATGTTCGTGATTCTGACAGCTCCTCTCACTACAATTACAATTACCGAGGCAGCCGTGATGGAATGAATGTCGCCTCACTGAGCTGGGGAGGAACACCCATTCCCATAAAATCTTTGGGGATATCGAAAAACTTTACATTTTATGGAGATTTTGTCGCGGAAGAAAACAGTCATGCCCGCAACGGCTATCAGTCGACAGAAGCTTATGGAATGTATTTCGAACCCGGCTACGTTTTTTCAATGTTGCCGTGGAAACCCTACGTTTTCTATCGTTACACCCGGTTCGGGGGCGCCAAGAACTCGCATGGTTCTGTAAAGAGAAATTACGATCCCCTGTTTCTCTATGATGGCCGCCGCTATACATACGGCGGTTACTGGCCGGGTGAAATTGTCGGCATGTATCTGTCGCCACTTTCCGACGTGGAGATTCATCAGTTCAATATAACGGCAGTACCGCCGGTACATATTCTAAGAAAAGATGACGAACTGACAATCGGTGCGCATTTCTACGACCTTGGACTGCTCTATCCGGGAGGAATGGGACTGCCGCAGAACACAAAACGGCATATCTCGGATGAAATCGATTTTTCGGCCGAATACAAATATGATGAGACACTTTCAGGAGCGGTCGCAGGTGGCGTTGCCTTTTCCGGTCCAACAGCCAAGGCCTTTGCCCGGTCAGGCATACCGGAAGGGTTCAAGACCCCCACCATCGGCCAGCATGCCGGCATCATCGAGGCCTATTTCTACAAACACTTCTAAAATGGTATGGCGTTCCTTGACCTGAGCCAGCACCTAAACTGTAATGACTCCGGAACAAAAAAGCGCCATGCTTTCTCATTCAGCAACATTGCTGATCTATCATCAGGGTTTTTCTTTCTTCTGCCAGGCAGAGGTGACGGAAACAGACATCTACAGAGGATCTATCTCTCATGGCGGAGCAGAATAACGCAGTGAGCACGCTACAGGAAAACGGCCTGAAAAACCGACACATTATGATGATTGCGCTTGGTGGCGTCATTGGGGCTGGTCTGTTTGTCGGAAGCAGCGCCGCGATTGCGGCAACCGGTCCCGCCATCCTTCTGGGTTTCCTTATGGTCGGCATCCTGATCTTCATGATCATGCGCATGCTCGGGGAAATGGTGATCGCCGACCCGGGACGTGGATCCTTTGTGGAATATATCCGCAAGGCTCACGGCGACCACGTTGGGTTTACATCTGGCTGGCTCTACTGGTTCTTCTGGGTTGTCGTTCTCGGTAGTGAAGCCATTGCCGGCGCCATGCTGCTGCAGGACTGGATCAATCTGCCTGTCTGGGTTCTGTCTCTCGGTCTGATCATCCTGCTTCAGCTGATCAATTTCGCTGCTCCCCGCATCTTTGGTGAATGCGAATTCTGGCTGTCTGGCATCAAGGTTCTCAGCATTCTGCTTTTTGTCGGCATTTCCCTGCTGTACGTTTTCCATATCTTTGGTCCGGGCGTACCTGCTGCTGAAAATTTCCTTGGCCATGGGGGCTTTTTTCCTCACGGCTTCATTTCCGTTCTTTCCCTGATCCCGACCATTCTGTTCACCATGATGGGTTCGGAAATCGCGACTGTCGCCGCAGCTGAATCGTCTGAACCGGGCAAGAATGTCGCCCGGGTGACGCGCAGCGTCGGCATCCGCGTCACGCTGTTCTATCTTGCTTCCGTCACCATGATCCTGCTCGTTATTCCGTGGACCAGTGTTGTCGCCGGAAAGTCTCCTTTCGTGACGGCGATGGATGCAATGGGTATTCCCGGCGCTGGTCTCATTACCCGCATTGTCATCCTGAGTGCGGTTCTGTCCTGCCTTAACTCAAGCATGTACATCACCTCCCGCATTCTGACGGAACTGGCCGACAAGGGTGACGCTCCCGCTATCCTCACCCGCAATTCGACGGCTGAAGCCCCTCGTCTGGCTATTTTGGTGAGCAGCATTGCCGGAGCAGTCGTCGCCTTCTCATCCATCCTTGCGCCAAAAACGGTTTTCGCTTTTCTGCTGAACTGTAGTGGTGGCCTGATCCTGCTGATCTACTGCCTGATCGCCTCTTCCTACATCGTTGCGCGACATCTGGCTCGTAAGGATGGAACGGAAAAAGAAAACTTCGCGCTGCCCCTGTTTCCTGTGATCAACTACATCACGATCGGCGCTGTGGTTCTGGTGTTCATCGCCATGCTGATCGATCCTGAAGAGCGTATGACGGCGCTCAGTTCTCTGCTGACTGCTGTAGGATGCTACATTCTGGCGCGTATTTTCGCACGCAAGGCAGCATAACCACCTGAAGACGAGATATTGGATCCGTCAATCAACCAGAAACAGCCAGACCCTATGTGGGCCTGGCTGTTTTCAATTACCGTCGAAAAAAGATTGACTGCTATCCCGCGTTTGGTTCGAAACGGCTGACCTCGATGCCGGTCCCAACAGGAAGCAGAACACTGGAGATGCCAGGCAACGCACGAATGGCGCGCCCATAGCGCTTCACGTCCTCCGTTCCGGGACGGATCATGTTGTCCGCCACAATGATCGCGCCCGGATTGAGGCGCGGATAGAACGCTTCAAGACAGGGCACATAGAGATCTTTCCACAGATCGACGAAGACGAAATCGACCTTCTGCGTGAGATCTCCGATCATGGAAACAGCATCACCAACACGGAAATCGATCCAGTCGGCCAACCCGGCCTTCTCGGCCATATCGCGAGCATAGGCCGATTTGTATTCGTGCAGTTCCATCGTGATCAGCTTCCCGCCGGTCGCGCGGGCTGCCTCGGAAAGCCATATCCCGGAATAGCCGAAGGATGTGCCCAACTCGAGAATGGTTGGAGCGGAGAGGCTGCGCGCCAGAATGTTCATTAATCGTCCCGTGTCGGGTCCGATGGCACGCATGCGCTGATCCTGACCGCCATCCCGGCCACCGGGCGGCTCTTCGCGTGGGCGGCTGCGTTCTTCCTGCATCCGGGCATGATAGAGGTCGAGAACCGTCGTAATTTTCTCGTCCATGATACGCTCCTTGGACCGTTCTATGGCTGTCGCCCTTAGACCTGTTCGATGGCGCGCGCTGCCTCGTCGAGCACCGTTGCAATCTTTGCCTCGGCTTCGGGATCAAGCCCACCATTGCGGAGGCGAAGGCGCAGGGCGGTCTTGAGATTTTCCATCCCGCGCATCACCGGCACGGACAGAGAGCGACGGTTACCATTCCCTTCGGTTTCAGCAGTCGCTGCCCGTGCGAGGATTTCATCCAATGCGGCCCGGTTGGACGCTACGAACGCTTCCCCTTCGGGAGTGATGTCGTAGCTTTTGCGCCCTTCTTCCGCCGCCGGACGGATATAGCCTGCCTCTTCCAGCCAGGTGAGCGTCGGATAGATCACACCGGGGCTTGGTGTGTAGCTGCCACCGAATTTCTCCTCGATGGTCTTGATGAGTTCATAGCCGTAGGTCGGGTTTTCCGCGATCAGGCTGAGAACCAGCAGGCGCATCTCTCCATAGTCAAAAAGCCGATGACGCCCGCCCCTGCGCCCACCGCCGTGATGTCCGCCGCGCCCATGAGGACGACGGAGTTCACTGCCGCCAGCCATGCCTTCAGGAGAAATCCATCATTTCAGAAGCAGCAAGTAGTCGGCGGGCTCCTTTCAACGCGAGGCACAGTGCGGCCCCATCAGCAGCAAGCCGCCAAGAGCAACAATATTGGAGGAGATCCTGCCCAAGAACGGTTGATGGACAGATCCAGAATCATTCCGCTCTTTGCCCTGCCCTATGGCATTCCGTAACGAGCCATCAATGGTTTCAGACAAAGACAGGATCTGCATCAGAGAAACAGCTCTGCCGAAAGGAGCAGTCCAGAAAGGAAAAGATGAGCCTCCATCTTTTCCTTTTTCTTCATGAACCCGTCTTCGCCTTACGGCCCTTCAAACGGTATCGGTCGTAGGACACGCTCATTGATGTCCGGAATCAGGCGATGATTCAGCGGTGGGAAAGCCCGGGACCGGCAATCCTCCCAATCACACAGATGGCAGGAAATGCCGATTGAGGTCGGTCGTGCATCCAGATTGAGATGGTCGGAATACACCACCTCCCGCGCCCGGGAGAGATCACACCCAATGGTGATAGTTCGTATGGGACGCGCATCGCCCCATCGTTGGGCCATGCCCATTGAGCTTTTGGCAATCGACAGAAAGGACTGCCCCGTCGTGAAGGCGACAATCTGCGTCTTGATCTGGCCGAGCGTTGTAAAGGCTGTGCAGGCGTTCCATTGCGGACAGGGATTGCCCTGACGGGGAATGGGAAAACCGCAGGCTGAAAAACTTTTACTGATGTTTCCTGCCGGGTCCGTCCTGACAAAAAAGAACGGCACCCCGCGAGCGCCCGGACGTTGCAGGCTGGCGAGACGCTGGGCCACCTGCTGATAGGATACACCGAAACGGAAGCTCAGCACTTCCATATCGTAGCGGTTGGCGACAGCCATTTTCAGAAACGCCATATAAGGCATCAGCACCGCCGCAGCGGCATAATTGGTCAGACCAATCTGCAGGAACGTCCGGGCTTCCTTGGTGCTAGGCTCCATTTCCGTAAGAAGAGCCTCCACCACATCCCGCGCTTCCAGCAGCATGAGCTGAAACGCCAGCTGAAATCCGCGGCTTTCGCGCGGCAGAAGATCGGAAAGAACAAGCTGGCGCGTGACAGGATCATAACGTCTCAGGGCATCATCAAGCGGCAGAACCTGCACAACCACACCATGTTTCTGACGCAGTCGTGTCGCCACGGCGTGATTCACTTCCGCCTGCGGCAATCCCTCTCCGCGGACAAATCCCATATCCCGCGCCATTTCTTCGCGCACGGCCTCGGCGATTTCCTCCAATGCAGGAAAATAACTGCGATGTTCGTCATAGATCTTCCGCACTTCCTCCTGTGGCAGAACAAGACGACGCCCTCCCGGCAACGCCATTCCTTCAGCATCGTGACGCGCGGCCCGATAGGCCTGATGCAACGCCAGAATCGCCTTGGCGACGTGAGCCTGCGAAGCGACTGCGGCGACCTCATGGGCCGTCCCCTCCATGTCGTTCCCCAGTTCCGGGTCTGACAGCGCTTCCCTGAGCTGGGCCTCCAGCTTCTGCTCCTCCGAGCCCGACAACGCCTCGATGCTGACATCGAGCGCGCGGGTAAACTTGATCAGGAGAGTGGCCGTGACACTCCGCTGATCATGTTCGATCAGATTCAGATAACTCGCTGAAATTCCCAGTCTGGCGGCCAGAGCCTGCTGCGAAAGCTCCCTCTCCTGCCTGAGACGACGAACAATACGGCCAATGCGTGTTGAAGATGATCCCGTCATGACATGATTTACAAATATAGAGTTATTTTTGTAAACGAATTTACAGCATTCATTGGAAACTGTTCCTTTTCTGTAGAAGTAATCAATGGAACCATATTAACTGAAAACATCACAAACAAGAAGGAACAACGCCATGTCCGTTGAAGCCATCGAAAAGTTCATCAGCGACAAGACCCGTTTTGCCGGTATCGAGCGGGATTACACCGCGCAGGATGTGGCGAAGCTTTCCGGGTCGTTCACCGTCGAACACACGATCGCACGGATGGGTGCAGAGCGCCTGTGGAAACTGCTGCATGAAGAGCCCTACATCAACTCGCTGGGCGCTTTGACTGGCAACCAGGCCATGCAGCAGGTCAAGGCAGGTCTCAAGGCCATCTACCTGTCCGGCTGGCAGGTTGCGGCGGATGCGAACCTCGCAGGGCAGATGTATCCAGACCAGTCGCTCTATCCGGCCAACTCCGTGCCGAACGTCGTGTCACGCATCAACAACGCCCTGCGTCGTTGTGACGAAATCGCGACTCTGGAAGGCAAAGGCGACAAGACCTACTGGATGGCGCCGATCGTGGCCGACGCAGAGGCCGGTTTCGGTGGCGCGCTGAACGTGTTCGAACTGATGCGCTCCATGATCGCAGCGGGTGCGGCTGGCGTTCACTTCGAGGACCAGCTTGCGTCCGAGAAGAAGTGCGGTCACCTCGGTGGCAAGGTGCTGATCCCCATTTCACAGCACCTGCGTTCGCTGAACTCCGCCCGCCTCGCCGCCGATGTCGAGCGCACGCCAACCCTGCTGGTCTGCCGCACGGATGCGCATTCCGCACAGCTTCTCACATCGGACGTGGACGAGCGCGACCGCCCGTTCCTCACCGGCGAGCGCACGGCGGAAGGCTTCTTCCGGATCAAGGAAGGTCTCGGCGTTGAATATGCGATCGCTCGTTGCGAAGCCTACGCGCCGTATGCCGACCTGCTGTGGTGGGAGACGTCCGAGCCGAACCTGAAGGAAGCCGAGCAGTTCGCTGAGGCGATCCACAAGAAGTTCCCCGGCAAGCTGCTGGCCTACAACTGTTCGCCTTCTTTCAACTGGAAGAAGAAGCTTTCGGAAAAGGAGATTGCCGAATACCAGAAGACCATCGGCAAGATGGGCTACAAATACCAGTTCGTCACGCTTGCAGGCTTCCACGCACTGAACTTCTCCATGTTCCAGCTTGCGAAAGGCTACGCCGAGCGCGGCATGGCGGCCTACTCCGAGTTGCAGCAGGCCGAGTTCGCGGCGGAGCCGGAAGGCTACACCGCAACCCGCCATCAGCGCGAGGTTGGCACGAGCTGGTTCGACGCAGTCGCCACGACGGCCAGTGGTGGGCAGTCCTCCACAACGGCCATGCACGGCTCCACCGAGCATGACCAGTTCAACCATCACTAGGCACTGACCTCCCGCGCCGGGAGCCGATCCGGCGCACATCGTCCCGTCCAACTGCGGAGGCGGGCGGGACGATGGTCCTCATTTTATCGAAGCATCCGTGACGGTTTTCCGGCCCCTATACATCCAGAAAGGCGCCGCCGGCAGGCCGTCACGGACCCGGAGACACGACCATGACCACGCATATCCAGATTGAAGGCATCAGCATCAATCGCGGTCTTCATACGTTCGTCAACACCGAAGTTCTGCCGGAAACCGGCGTTTCGCCGGAGACGTTCTGGGCGGGCGTTTCCGGTCTTGTCGCCGAATACTCCCCTAAAGTCCGTTATGCGCTCGCGCAGCGCGACCGGCTCCAGAAGGCAATCGACAACTTCCTGATTGGCAGCAGCGGCACAGACATGCATCTCCGCACCCGCTTCATGCGAGAGATCGGATATGTCGAGGAACTGCCACCGAAATTCACGGTTTCCACCCAGAATGTGGACGCGGAGATCGGTCGGATCGCCGGACCGCAGCTCGTAGTGCCCGTCAACAACGCCCGCTACGCCCTGAACGCCGCCAATGCGCGCTGGGGCAGCCTGTATGACGCGCTCTATGGAACGGACGCCCTGCCCCAGACACCGCCCTTCCAGTGCGGCACGGAATACAATCCGCTCCGAGGCCGCATTGTCGTCCGTCGCGCCAAGCTGTTCCTTGATGAAACCGTGCCGCTGCTCATCGGCAGCCATGCCGATACGTTGTCCTACTATGTACATCATGGCGAGTTGCACGCGAAGCTCGAATGCGGCCGCACGACAGGGCTGAAGCACCCGACGCAGTTCGCCGGTTTCGCAGGTGCGCCGGGAGAGCCTCGGGCTGTGCTGTTCAACAATCGTGGTCTGCATATCGAACTGAAGATCGACCGCTCTTCTCCGATTGGCAGTGTGGACAAGGCCGGCATCGCCGATGTGATTGTCGAAGCCGCCCTGAGCACCATCATGGACTGCGAGGACAGCGTGGCCGCCGTGGACGCGCAGGACAAGGTTCTGGTCTATCGCAACTGGCTCGGCCTGATGCGCGGCACGCTGACGGCGGCGGTTCCCCGCAATGGTCAGGTCACGAACCGCACACTGGCTCAGGACCGCACCTACACCGCACCGGACGGCGCGCCGCTGACGTTGCACGGTCGCAGCCTGATGCTGGTCCGCACTGTTGGCCATCACATGTTCACCGACATGGTGCTGGACGCTGAAGGCAACGAAACCCCGGAAGGCGTGATCGACGCTGCCATCCTGTCCGCTATCGCCCTGCATGATCTGCGCGGTAACAGCCCGGTCCGCAACAGCCGCATGGGCTCGATCTATCTCGTTCGTCCGAAGATGCACGGCTCGCAGGAAGTCGCGTTGTCCGACGCCATCTTCACCTCGGTCGAGGAGATCCTGTCCCTGCCGCGCAACACACTCAAGATGGGCATCATGGACGAGGAGCGGCGCACAAGCTGCAATCTTGCCGCGTGTATCAATGCGGCCCGCGAGCGCGTGTTCTTCATCAACACCGGCTTCCTCGACCGCACGGGCGATGAGATCCACACCTGCATGAAGGCCGGAGCCGTTGTGCGGAAAGGCGACATGAAGAAGGAGCCTTGGATCAAGGCCTACGAGCAGCGCAATGTCGCCATCGGGCTGGAATGTGGTCTAGGCATCGGTCCGCGTGGTCATGGCCAGATCGGCAAAGGCATGTGGGCGATCCCCGACCGGATGGCCGACATGCTGGAACAGAAAGGTGCGCAGATGCGGGCGGGCGCCAGTACGGCGTGGATTCCCTCCCCTACGGCAGCCACTCTTCACGCACTGCACTATCATGAGGTCGACGTGATGGAGGTCCAGAAGGAGCTCAGATATCACGCGCCGCTGCCGATGGAGGATCTGCTCTCCCTGCCCCTCGCTCAGGGCGCACACTGGTCGGAAGAGGAAATCGCTGCCGAACTCGACACCAATCTCCAGAGCATCCTCGGCTATGTGGTGCGTTGGGTGGATATGGGCGTTGGCTGTTCCAGAGTGCCTGACCTGAACAATGTCGGGCTGATGGAAGACCGGGCCACGCTGCGGATTTCCTCGCAGCATGTCGCCAACTGGCTGATGCATGGGGTCGTGTCGGAAGCGCAGGTCGAGGCCGCGCTCATCCGCATGGCGCGCATGGTGGACGAGCAGAATCAGGACGAGGCCGGTTATATTCCGCTCTCCACCCATCAGGATGGCCCTGCCTTCATGGCGGCCCGTGAACTGGTGTTCGACGGAGCGCGTCAGCCGAACGGTTACACGGAAAGCATCCTTCACAGACGACGCAGGGAGGCAAAAAGCCGCCACCGCATCGAAGGTGTCACACATGAAGACATGGAGTTCGCTGCCGACTGACGGTGGTCCATTTCTTCCATGTGACGACCAGCGCGAGGCGTTCCGACCAGTTCCCGGGGGTCGGAACGCCTTCCCGTTAGTCGGGCACGCATAAATGTGGTTTGCCAGTGATCCGGTTGCGGGCAACATTCAGGTTCGCAACCCTTTACAAATCGGGGAGCACGACACCCGGCCCTCTCTTTTTCGGTTCGGGCGTTTGCTGCGCCTCCAAAAAGAAGAAAAGCCATGCCGGAAGCTTTCCTTATTCTGATTCTGTTCCAGCTTGTCGGGTCTGCTTTGCAGACGGTTCTGCATCTCCCGGTTCCCGGTCCGGTGATCGGCATGTTCCTGCTGGCCGCTGCCCTGCTCTGGAAACGCAGCCGGACACGTACGGACAAGCCTGCCTCTTCCTTTGACAGTCCAGCCCTGTCCTCGCTGTCCCGCAGTCTGATCGCCTGCCTCGGACTGCTGTTCGTCCCGGCTGGAGTGGGACTGGTCACGCAGATGCCGGTGCTGCTCGCCAATGGTCTGCCGATTGCTGTGGCGCTGTTCGGCTCGACACTTCTCGGACTGATGGTGACAGCGTTCGTGATGCACAAGGCGACCCGTGATCGTCCCTCGCCCGAGCGTATTCCCGACACTGGTGGACAGGTGCTCTGACAATGCAGTCCCTTTCTCACACGCTCCATCAGATTTATGCGCGTTTTCTGCCTGAGCCGAACATGGAAACCCTGTTCTGGCTGAGCGTAACACTTGCGGTCTTCGCGCTGGGCGTAAGGCTACAGATCCGGCTTGGTCGTGCGCCGTGGGCCAATCCCGTGCTGTTTGCGATCGCTTTCGTCGCGCTGGGACTTCTGATTACGGAAACGCCCTACGGCACGTATTTTCAGTCGGTGAAGATCATCAACTTTCTGCTTGGACCTGCCACCGTGGCGCTGGCTATTCCGCTGGCTGATTCCATTCGTCTCGTCACCCGCAGTCTGCCCGCCATGACACTTGCGCTGCTGGCTGGGTCGATCACATCCGTGGTCAGCGGTGTGTTACTTGTTCTGCTGTTAGGTGGCTCACATGATGTCGCCCTGTCCATGGCTCCGAAAGCCGTAACGACCCCGATCGCCATTGCCATCACCACGCAGATTGGCGGCATTCCGGCGCTGACGGCGGCCTTCGCCATTCTGGGCGGGATCATCGCGGCCATGATTGGCGAGACAACCCTGCGACGGCTGGGGATTACAGACTGGCGCGCGCATGGACTGGCGGCTGGTATCGCAGGCAGCGGCATTGCAGCGGCTCAGGTGGCGCAACGTGATCCTGTGGGGGCTGCGTTTGCGGCTCTGGGGATTGGTCTGAACGGGCTGGTAACGGCGATTATTGTGCCGCTGATCCTGTATTTTCTGCCCGGATAAACGGCTATTTCAGAGAAGGATGACTAAAAACAAAATCACCGAAAAACCGGCTTTCTGAAAATTACTTGTAGTATCATCACTTATTGCTTCAGTGACACAGAGGCATAAGAAAGCTGTTTATTTATCCGTTTCAGAAACAGCTAGTGTTCGTTTTTGCCCCTGTCGCTATCCATGTGTGTTTCCACAGTCGGTTTCCCCTCTCTTGCCAACTTTTCTGCTCGCAGGACGGAAATTTTCTGAATGATCTGTTTCTTGATTTTGGACAGTGCCGCGACAAGAAGCCGGTCCATGCCTGTTTTTCGCAGAATAAGCCGCATATGCAGGGGCAGATGATCGATAACAATATTGGCTACCCTGACAATGATCAATTCATCCGCGATGATTTCAAAGGCAGCAGAGCCGGCAATCTTTGATATTGCCCCTTCAATGTAAGGCCAATATTTTCTGATGATCGCAGCTTCTTTCAGGGACAGGGTTTTATTCCTGAACCAGACAGCATTTCCTCTGACATCCGCAATTTTCTTTAAAGAGCCTGAAATCTTTGAACGAACCCGTTTGCCCTGATCTTTTTCTGCGGGATGCGGTGATGCATCGCGCTCCGGGTCTGTCTGTTCGACAGGGCGCACTTCCTGTTCTTCGGAGATCATAAAATTTTTCCATTTTTCAAAGCATTTTCATGAAACGCTGTCCTGCATAACAGTCCGATCCTGTTGAGAGCAAAACAACTTCGTCCGACATCGCAGCCGCAGATAAAAAAAGAGGAGCCGAAGCTCCTCTTTTCTGCAGTTTCACACGGAAGAACTGTATCAGCCGTGTGGCTGCTGATGGACAAGCGCGTCGCGAATCTCCTGAAGCAGCACTTCGCTCTTCGTCGGCGGCGGCGGTGCAACCGGTTCTGCAGCCTGCTTTGTGTGCAGCTTGGACAGCAGACGCACCATCCAGAAGATGACAATGGCGACGATCAGGAACTGGATAACGGCGTTAATGAAAACACCATAGTTAAGGGTGACCGCACCGGCTTTCTGGGCTGCATCAAGCGTCGGCTCGACGGGACCTTTAAGCGTCACGAACAGATTGCTGAAATCGATACCGCCTGTAGCCAGCCCAAGCACCGGGTTGAACACGTCCTTAACCAGACTGTTCACAATTGCCGTAAAAGCTGCACCGATGATGACACCGACGGCCATATCAACGACATTGCCGCGCATGATGAAGGCTTTGAAGTCATTGACCCAACCCGGGGTATGCACAGCAAGTTTCTTGTCTGCCATGAGATCCTCTAAGAAATGATGTAGACCAGTCTTACCGACTGCCTACTCTGATTTACAACAATAGATTAACCTTATGGCAACAAATGGGCGAACAAGCTGTCTTTTCTGCCACAGCAAGTAAAAAATCCATCAAACGATTTTCTGATGAGTAGTCACCCACTCAGGTGCGGGAAATTGCCATTTTCTCCGCTTTATTCGTTGCCATACCTGCGCGATCCGCCTATACGTGCGCGATCCATTCCCGGTCGGCATCGGGAACTTTTCCTTAGAGAGCGTTGAAATGAAACAGAATATTCACCCCGACTATCACGAGGTCAACATCATCATGACCGACGGCACCGAATACAAGACGTATTCGTGCATGGGTTCCGCTGGTGACACCCTGCGTCTTGATATCGACCCGAAGTCTCATCCGGCCTGGACTGGCGTCCAGCGCATGATCGACAGCGGAGGCCAGGTGGCCAAGTTCAACAAGCGTTTTGCTGGCATCGGCAAGCGCAGCTCCTGAGAAAAGGATCTTCCTGAAAAGAACAATTCCTTTCAGGGATGAGCCAGGAAAACCCTGCACCGTAACCCGGTCGCAGGGTTTTTCTTTTTCGACCTGCTGTCCTGCGATACCTTTCCGTTTGTCCAGACTTACGATTTTCGCTTGACCCCATCGCAAGCGGCGGCCATTACCGTACATAACCGCGCGCCGGCAGGCACGCTGGGACGGGCCCGACGAAGGCCTTGCCCGTAAAAACCGATCCCGGTGCCTGCGTGAGCGCCAAGAAACCACGCAGCAACAGGATCGACGATGAGCACGCTTCCTCTTATGCCCAAAGCGACAGCCGTCTGGCTGATCGAAAAGACTGCCCTGACCTTCACGCAGGTCGCTGAATTCTGCGGCATGCACCCGCTGGAAGTACAGGCGATCGCTGACGGCGAAGTCGCTCAGGGAATTGTGGGATATGATCCGGTCGCCAACCGTCAGGTCACTGCGGAAGAAATCAGCCGGTGCGAAGCTGACCCCAATGCAAAACTGAAAATTCTTTCAACGGTTAATCAGGTGAAACGCCGCGCCAAAGGCGCTCGCTACACCCCGGTCGCGCGTCGTAATGACCGTCCGGACGGTATTGCGTTCGTGCTGCGCAATTTCCCGCAGATTCAGGATCAGCAGATCGCCAAGCTGCTCGGCACAACCAAGGACACGATTGCCAAGGTTCGTGATCGTCAGCATTGGAACAGCCAGAACATCAAGCCACGTGATCCGGTGACGCTGGGCCTGTGCAGTCAGATGGATCTCAACGCTGCCGTCGCCGCTGCGAATGAGCGTCTGACGCGCGAAGGGCAGGAAGTGCCGCAGCCCATGCCGATCGAAAACGAAGACTGAGAGTAATCGAGGCTGCGCCTGTCGTTACAGACGCAGCCAGACAGACGCAGCCAGTCAGGAGGCGCTCCCTCAGGACGTTGCCCTGACCCGATCCATCTCTTCCTTAAGCGTGAGTTTCTGCAGTTTGAGGCGCATCAGAACATGCTGATCCGGCATGGGGCGATGCCCTTCATCATGGACTTTCGCATCGAGGACGGAATGGCGGCGGCTGAGGCTTTCGAGGCGTGACTGCTTGCTCATTGTTTCACTCTCCGATTGGATAGTTGCAACAGCCTGATGCTAGCGCTGTCTGTCACCAATCTGACATGAAAAATTGCTCATGTTTCACGGTTTATTTTCTACCCCGCCGCACTTTCTTCCTTCCGGAGAAGATTCTGGGCACTGGTGCAAGACAATCCGTTGGCTTAACGTGACAAAGATCAGGGCTGATGGTCTCACGGATGTGTAAAGCAGCTGTTCGTGGTGAATATCACTGGACGAGAATGCCGGAGGTGCGATGCTGAGTGATCGGGAAAGTATGCTGCGCAGGCTTCATGAGCTGCGAAGCGAACATCGTGATCTGGATACGGTCATTGACCGTCTGGTTCATGAACCGATGGATCATCTCCAGCTTCAGAGGCTGAAGAAACGCAAACTCCTCCTTAAGGATGAAATTGCGTGGATCGAGAGTCATCTTATTCCGGACAATATTGCATAACCGCAATGGTCTGATCAGGTTCCGAGATTTGAGAGATCATGGATAATATTGAAAACCAGCCTGAAGCGGCAGCGGATGATGCTGTGAAACAGGAATCCGAGGCGCCACGTGTCGGAATCATCATGGGAAGCCAGTCCGACTGGGAAACCATGCAGCACGCCACGCTGACTCTGGACGCGCTGGAAGTCCCTTATGAGACGAAGATTGTCTCGGCGCACCGCACTCCTGACCGTCTGGCGGAGTATGCCCGCACGGCCACTGACCGGGGCCTGTCAGTCATCATCGCTGGAGCGGGCGGCGCGGCCCATCTGCCCGGCATGTGCGCGGCATGGACACGACTGCCCGTTCTGGGCGTGCCTGTTGAGTCCAAGGCGCTGAAGGGCATGGACAGCCTGCTCTCCATCGTCCAGATGCCCGGCGGCATACCGGTCGGCACGCTGGCGATCGGCAAGGCGGGCGCTATCAATGCCGCCCTGCTCGCCTCCTCCATTCTCGCCATCTCGGATGCAGACCTTGCAGCCCGGCTCGATACATGGCGCGCACTCCAGACTGCCTCGGTACGCGATGAACCCGAACAGTAAGAACGATTTTCTACCGCCCAATTCGGTTCTTGGTATTGTGGGTGGCGGCCAATTGGGCCGTATGTCCGCCATGGCTGCCGCCCGTCTCGGCTTCCGCTCCCATATTCTCGCGCAGCACGAAGATGAACCGGGGCTACAGGTCTCGCACGGAGCCACCATCGGCTCTTTCAATGATCCCGACGTTCTGAAACGTTTTGCCGAAGCCGTTGATGTCATCACATTCGAGTTTGAGAATGTGTCTGCAAATGGCCTTGATCTGATGTCGGACCTGCGCCCGGTGCGCCCTTCCGGCAATATCCTGCGGATCAGTCAGGATCGTGAGCAGGAAAAGACATTTCTTGGTTCCATCGACATTCCGGTCGCGCCCTGGAAAATTGTCACGGATAAGGAAAACCTCGCGGAAGCCGCTGAAACGGTAGGTTATCCCTTCATCCTGAAAACGACCCGCATGGGCTACGACGGCAAGGGCCAGTTCCGCGTCCATAATGCCGAACAGTTGGATGAGGCGCTGGCCACTCTTTCCCCCAAACCACTTGTGGCGGAAGGGATGGTTGATTTCGCCATGGAAATCAGCGTCATGGTGGCCCGTGGTGTGGATGGGACCATCCGCACGTTCCCTGCGACTGAGAACCGGCATGTCTCCGGCATTCTGGATATCAGTCTCGCTCCTGCCCGTATCAGCGAGGAAATGGCAGCCGAAGCCAGCAGGATCGCCTGCCGTATTGCGGAAGGTCTGGATCTGATCGGTATTCTGGGCGTCGAGATGTTTGTCGGCCGCAAGGGCGAACTGCTCGTCAACGAGATTGCTCCGCGCCCCCATAATTCCGGCCACTGGACGATGGATGCCTGTCCTTGCGACCAGTTCGAGATGCATGTGCGTGCCGTGACCGGGCTGCCTTTGCCGGAGCCTGTACGTCACTCAGATGCGGTCATGAAAAATCTTGTGGGGCCGGACGACATGGCCTTGTGGCCTGAAATCGTCGCGACACAGGGTTTGATCCCGCACCTTTACGGCAAACGGGAAGCCAGGCCCGGTCGCAAGATGGGCCACGTCAATGTGCTTTTCCCTTACGGCTCGATGCCGGGAGAATTTGGCGTGCAGGCTGCGCTGGGACCATTGGCCGGTTCGACAGAATAGTTTTTCTACTTCGGGCAACCTGTGCTTTCAGCAAACGGTTGCCCGAATGCCGTCACACGTCAAAGTCAGACGAGCATAAAGGTAGCGCCACTGAACGGGTGTGCCGATTTTAACTTCCGGCATCCAGATAGACTGGCAGCACATCCGCAGGGCTACCATCCATCACAATTTTGCCCTGCTCCATCCAGAGCACGCGCGTGCACCATTTCTCGACAATGGACGGCATGTGGCTGGAAATCACCAGAATCTCCGCCCCCTCAACCAATCCTGCGATCCGACCTTCCGCACGCTGTATGAACGTGGCGTCTCCTGCCATGAACCATTCATCCATGATCAGGATTTCTGGCATGATCGCCGTCGCCAATCCGAACGCCAGACGCAGACTCATGCCCGAACTGTAGGTCTTCAGCGGAAGGTCCATGAAAGCCCCCAGATCGGCGAAGGATTCCACATCCTGCTCGACCTCCCGGATGGCCTCATTGGACAATCCGAAAAACAGCCCCCTCAGACGAATATTCTCCCGCCCAGACAATTCGAGGTCCATGCCAAGAGATGTGTCCAGCAGCGTCCCTACCCGCCCCCGGACAAGCACGCGCCCTTCGACCGGCTCATAAATACCGCTGAGTGCCCGAAGCAGCGTTGTCTTGCCCGCCCCGTTCCGTCCGATCAGTCCAAGGCGCTCACCGGGTTTCAGGGAGAAATTGATGTCGCTCAGGGCCTGCACCATGATCCGGTTGCGATCATCACGGGCGAAGCGACTGGAAGCCGTTTTCCCATTCAGAGTGCTCTTCATGGTCTTTTTCAGACTGCGTGCATCGCCATGATAGAGCGGAAAGGAGATGGACAGGTTTGTGACGTCGATTCCGGCCATATCGCCTTACACCCAGTAAGCCAGACGACCGCGGAGGCGGGCGAACAGCAGAAAGGAAACGCCCCACAGGACCACGCTGTAGACCACAGCCGCCAGCCAGATGGATGGCCTGACTGGTAATCCCATAAATGGCCCACGCACGATCTCGATCAGAGGATAACAGGGGTCGAGCAGCATATATTGCCGCCCCATATAAATAAGATCGGGCTTCCAGAGGATTGGCGTCACAAAAAACAGGATCTGCATGATGTTGGCAGCAATTGGCGGCATGTCCCGGAAGCGGGCGCCCAGCACGCCCAGCAGCAGAGTGAGGGCGTAAAGATCAGCAAACCACAGGAAGACACCAGCAGGCAGTGACCAGTTAAGTGTCGGCATGATGCCAAAGAAGACAAAGAGCACCACAATGACGCCGACACTATGCAGAAAAGTCAGAAGATTCCTGACCATCACCCGCATGACATGCACTGTGAAAGGCATCCTGATCGAATGGATCAAATTGACCGTGCTGGTGAACACACTGCATCCGTCCGTCACAATGCCACTCAGATAGGCCCACAGCACGAGGGAAAAGCACAGGAATGGCAGGTAGGCCTTGAGATCCGTGTGCAGCAGCGTGGCGTAAAGCACCCCCATCGCCGCAACCAGAATGATCGTGGAGAAAGTGACCCAGAACGGCCCCAGCAGAGAGCCGCGGTAACGCATTTTTATATCGAGCCAGCCCAGCGTCCAGCCGAGGCGGAATAGACGGAAGCTACCGAACAGATCATTCAGCGCGTGAGCGATGTAGGCCGCTCCACGCTCGGGCTGCAGATCCATGACCGGCACCTCGCCACGCGCCGCAAGCTCTGCTGCAACATGGGGCTCGTCCGTTATGGGCTCTGCGCCCCCTGTCGGTTCTGACGTCACGGGAGGCTCCCTCTCGTCGTCCGGCCGTTCTGTGCTGTTCATGCCTGCGCGATAGACAACCCCGCAGAGAAGCGCAAGGTCAGCAACTCCCGGCAGCCTCCTCGGCTCGCTGCGCCAATGCGAGGACACCGGTGCTGGCCTGAGCACCCAACTCGCGGATTGCGTCCAGACTGAACCATCCCGCATCAAGCGCATCGTCCGCAGCGACAGGTTCCCGCGTGTCCCGTGGATGTCTCAGATCGCACCGAACCGCGACAATGACATAGTGAAACAGCAGAAAGCCGTTCCCGTCCCGATGGATCGAATCAAAAGCTGTCAGCACACTGGCACCTTGGGCGTCGATACCAGTTTCTTCTGCAAGCTCACGCCCGGCTGCCGTCAGAAGATCCTCTCCGGGTTCGATACGGCCGCCCGGGAATCCCCACAGCCCAGCATCGGGAGGATTGGCGCGTCGGACCAGAAGAAAGCGCCCGTCGATGGGATTACGGCAAACGGCAATAACCGCGCCTCGCGGTTCAGGCTGCTGGCTTGATGTCATCGAGCCGATCCAGTTCACGCAGTCCCGGAAAAAGACGCATCCAGAGCCCTGTCACAATCAGCGTGCCGACGCCGCCGATCACCACAGCAGGCACCGCTCCGACACAGGCCGCGAGCATGCCGCTCTCGAACTCACCAAGCTGGTTGGAGGAGCCAATGAACAGCATGTTCACGGCAGAGACACGCCCACGCATTTCATCAGGTGTACCAAGCTGAATCAGCGCACCCCGGACCATCACGCTGATCACATCCGCAGCACCCAGAACCATAAGCGCCAGAATGGAGAGCGGGATGGAGCGGGACACGCCGAAAACGATTGTCGCAAGCCCGAATATGGCCACCGACAGAAACATGATCTTTCCCGCGCTTCCTCGGATGGGCCAGCGCGTCATGATGACCGCCATCAGAACGGCTCCCATGGCGGGACCGGCCCTGAGCAGACCAAGCGCGATGGGACCAGCGTGCAGGATGTCTTCGGCATAAACCGGCAGAAGCGCCGTCGCGCCGCCAAGCAGCACAGCGAACAAATCGAGCGAGATCGCGCCCAGCATGGGATGCTGCCTGCGCAGGAAGGCGATGCCGCCCATCACGGATTCCAACGTGATGGGCTGACGTCGCCGCTCCGGAAAACTCATTCTGATCGACGCTGTCGCCAAAGCCGATGCAGCAAAACCAAGACAACACAGCGCGTAACAGGTGTCTGCGCCAAAACCATACAGCACACCACCGAGAGACGGTCCGGCGATGCAGGCCACCTGAAACAGGGAGGATGACAAGGCTGCCGCCCGTGGAAACAGCGATGCCGGGACTATGGCGGGAAGAAACGTCTGCTGAGCGGGCATCTCAAAGGCGCGACAGGCTCCGAAGAGCGCGACCAACAGGTAGAGCGCCCACGGTCCGATAAGATGTTGCCATGAAGCAATCGCCATACCGAATGCCGCGAGCGCTTCCACCACCTGACAGGTCATCACGATACGGCGACGGTTGAACTGATCCGCCACATGCCCGGCAGGGAGTGTCAGCAGCATCATGGGAAGAAACTGGGCCAACCCGACAAATCCCAGCGAGGCAGAACTGTGCGTCAGGGAGTAGATTTGCCACGCCACCGCGACCGCCTGCACCTGTGAGGAGAATGCAGAGAGGTTACGACCAACCAGACAGCTGATCAGTCCCGGTTGCCGCAGCAGAGCAGGATCGGGAGAAGAAGGAACGGATGTTTCGGACGCTGACATGCAGATGTCTCTAGCAGGTGATTATTCTGCTGACACCATCCCGCTCGTCACGTTGCCAAGACAGTGTGCGGGAGGCAATACACTCGTTACGCCGCCATAAGCCTTTATCGAGCTAGCGGTGCAGAGACTGAGATAATTGGAGACGCGGTGCGATGGCGACGACTTATGCAACAGTGACCTGGGACCAGCTTCACCGCGACGCCCGCACTCTGGCGGAAACCCTCATGTCCAAGGGGCCGTTCAAAGGCATTGTCGCCATTACCCGAGGCGGTCTGATCCCGGCCGCCATCCTCGCCCGTGAACTTGACTGCCGTCTGATCGAGTCAATTTCTGTTGTGACCTATGATGAAGAATCAAAAGGCTCACCACAAATAATCAAGGATCCACAGGCTGCCGGAGATGGCGAAGGCTTCCTTGTGGTGGATGATCTTGTCGATTCCGGCATCACCGCGCGTGTCGTCCGCGAACGTCTGCCAAAAGCGCTGTTCGCCTGCCTTTACGCCAAGCCTACGGGCAAGCCTCTGACCGATCTGTTCGTCATGGAAGTACCGCAGGACACATGGGTGCTCTTTCCGTGGGATACGGCTCCGCTGTTCATCGCGCCTCTCGCCAAAAAAGCGACGAACGGAAACTGAGTTCTCATGCCCTCTTCCCTGCCCGCGACTGAAAGCGCCGACCCGGCTTTTCTGGATTACGACACATGGCCTGTCGCCACACAATTAACGGCCCTGTGGCAATCCCAGCTTGCAGCAGCAGCAGTTGTGTCATCCGCCCTGCCCGCTTTGACAGAAGCCGTTGAAGCCGCCCTGCCTCGTCTGAAAGCAGGCGGTCGTCTGGTCTATGCTGGCGCGGGAAGTTCAGGTCGACTTGCCGCGCAGGATGGTGCGGAACTTGAGCCGACTTACAACTGGCCTCCTGAGCGGATGTGTCTGCTGATTGCAGGAGGCAGCAAGGCCCTGCTCAATGCCGTTGAGAACGCAGAAGATGATACGGCGGCGGGCAGTGCCGAAGTTGAAGCGCTCGCACTGACTCCCAATGATGTTGTGGTCGGGATCGCAGCCAGTGGGAGGACGCCCTACACCATCGCCTGCATCAAGGCGGCCCGGAGTGCAGGCGCACTGACTGTGGGGATCGCTAACGTGCCAGAGACGGCTCTTCTGCTTGCTGCCGAGTATGCCATTTTCGTTGGCACGGGAGCCGAGCCGATTGCTGGTTCGACACGCATGAAGGCAGGCACGGCTCAGAAAATCGTTCTCAATTTGCTGTCCACTTCCCTCATGACCGGACTGGGACGCGTTTATAAGGCGCGGATGGTCGATATGCGCAGCCGCAACGCCAAGCTGCGTGAACGGGCTGTCCGCATGGTCATCAATCTTACGAATTGCACCGAGGAAAGCGCCCGAATCGCGCTTGAGCAGACAGAAGGCCATGTAAAATCAGCCGTTCTGATAGCACTGGGTGCTGAGAAAAAAGCTGCTGAGACTGCCCTTTCCCAGTCTGACGATAATTTGCGTAATGCTTTGAGCCGATTAGGGCTTGCCAGAACCTCTCTGTGCACCTAGGTTCCGCCGCAGGTTCGGGGCGTGGCGCAGCCTGGTAGCGCGCCTGTTTTGGGTACAGGAGGCCCCCGGTTCGAGTCCGGGCGCCCCGACCACTTTTTCGACACGGTCTCGTTGAAAGCAACGGAGTGGCGAGTGATGACAGCAAGAATTTACAAACAGCCCAAGAGTGCAGGACAGTCGGGCCTTTATGGTGCCCGGAACTGGATTTTCGAATACGGTCAATCCGCACCGCATCGTCCCACTCCCCTCATGGGATGGACCGGAAGCAGCGACACAAAATCTCAGGTTCGACTGAAGTTTGAGAGTCGTGAGCAGGCTGAAGCTTATGCCCGCCACCACGCCATTCCTTACGAGGTTGAGTCGACGGTAGAGCGCATTCGTGTCCCGAAGGTGTATGCTGATAACTTCGCGATGAACCGCATCCAGAACTGGACGCACTGAAGTTTTTCAACGGCTCTTGTTTTTTCTGTTGGAACAACGGATAAAACGCCTGCCGGTCTTCAAGAGCGGTTCTGCGCGCCCTTAGCTCAGTTGGATAGAGCAACAGCCTTCTAAGCTGTGGGTCAATGGTTCGAATCCATTAGGGCGCGCCAATTCTTATATTCGACGTTCTTTGGCGTGCATATAGTTTGTGGTAACCGTGAGTTGTTGCGCCTGCTTTATGAATTTTTGCCTTATCCCCTTTTGGTCGCATAATTCTGTTTTCAAAATTTGATCCGGGGTGATGTCATCCTTCGAAGCATCACCCAGACAGGTTTCTCTTTCCTCTGAATACAGGGGAAATGTATTTCAGATAATCTGCCAGACTAAGCCTGAACACTCTTTCCCTAGCTAATACGGCTCGTCAAAAAAGGAATAACGCCATTAATCTAATCAAAAACACATCAAGAATTGTCTTTTTATTTGCGAGTATAATTTTAATTATACTCGCGTCTCTCCTGATATTCTCTGGAGGGATTGGTTTAATATCGGCTTTCATATTGTCGTTTAATGATGGACGAACGGAGATTGTTCGTGCAATCAGCTACGTTGTAATTTCTATAGCTGTTTTTGATGTTGCTAAATATTTCATTGAAGAAGAGGTCTTGCGTCCCAAAGGAAAACAGTCCCTATCTGAAGCGAGAGATAGCCTTACAAAATTCATGACGACAATCATTATTGCAGTATTTATTGAAGGTCTTGTTGGAGTTTTTGAAAGAAGTGGTGAGCAGCCTCAAGACATTCTCTATCCGGCAGTACTGTTGGTCGTGGCCACATGTATGGTGGTTGCATTAGGCATTTACCAGAAACTCAGTGTAAATGCTGAACGAGAGAAAAAAGAAAAAGACTTAGGCGACTAGAAAGCCGTCCTTCACCACATTTGAAGGGTAAAGGGCAACCACAAAAAGCTTAATTCTGATTATTGCCTATCAATCGCAACGAGACATCACTCATGATAGAACTGAATATAGACGTAATAGCACTTTGAATGGCCGGGCCGTCATCAGCCTCGAAAAAATCATCTGCGTCAGAGGCACAGGCTTGCATAGCTCCCTGCATGGAGCCAGATCCTGTCCCCAAAAGTGGATTTATCATATAATCATTAATTGAATAATACGTTGCCCAGACAGAAAATAATTTTATGCCACTTTGCTTTATACTTTGACACGCGTCACTATAATCAACACTTACAATACGATGTCTCGTATCTGGATCATTAGATTCATCGGTATCCCCATCCCACACATCCTGCGCTCCATCAGAAAGAAAAATAACATACGTTTTTCTTTCTGTGGGTGATGTTCCATCCCCAATATTTTCTATTAGAGATAAAGATTTATTCAAGTAATCTGATGTATTTGTATAACCATAATTATAGTCTTTATAATCATAAGGAGAAATTCCATTATTGCTTGAGTTCGACCATTGTGTAGCATTTTCAACATCAATGGAAGATGCTGCATTTATTGCCGCAGTCATATCCGTAGTTGAGCTAAGGATTTGATTGAAATTTGTACCAATCGTATTGATTGAAATCGAAATTTTATCTGGGTAATTCGAAGAATATTCTGACATGCTTTCCATAAATTCTTCAAGAGCCTGATTAACATAATCTATTTTGAGATTTATTCCCTGCTGCTTGGCATATGTGCGCATATCGCAAGGCCACGTCCTTGAAGATGATTTGCGTGTGCCGGAAGCGTAGCAGGCCTCCGTAGACATCCCGTAACCATTTGGATCATGACAGGCGAACACGCATTGGCTGCTTCCATCTTCCAGAGTGGAAATAGCCGTAGGATCACCTCCGATAGCCATGGAATTTGAAATATCCACTATAAAAATGATCTGAAAATAAGTTTCTCCCTCATCCATGGTCGCAGTCGATTTCACTGTTATTGGATATCCTGAATATTTCAAAAGATTTGCAATAAACATATTAGATGTATAAGAAAGAGAAACAGAGACCGTCCCTGAAATGGAAGATGTCGACGTATACTGGACCGTAACGGTGGGAACAGGTGAAATACCGGCAATCTGAGCATTCTGGGTAACAGACTGTATGGCTGTTGTCTCAGCAATCTGCTGGGCAGCCGCTTGTGCATTACTGTCACCCATGTGACTGAACATATAATTACTGGCGATTTTGGTCGCAGACAAAGCAGCAGAATCCGAAAAATTCTGAAGCTTTGTTTTTGTGGCGACCATTTGGGAATAGTCGACCGCAGCAGCTATTGCGGTCATGATAACCAGAGAGCCGAATACAGCAAAAATAATGACGCCACCGGCCTGATTTGAAAGAAACTGTCGAAAAAGAATTTTTCTTAACAAGACTGAATTCCGTATAACAAACTCCTTGTCAAAATATAAATTTAATTATCAACAGCGCATTAATGTGAGACGTCTTTTTTCAAATATTATTCAGAGAAATCCAGTGTAATCACATGTTGCCGGTCATCCACAATAACCAGTCCTGACAATACCAGTTTTACACCCTCATCCCTGAACCGTAGTGTCAGCAGACCATCTGACAGCCTACCTGTTTTGGCTATGGAAACCTGAAGTGTCGCAGGTCCACGCCTCACGGCTGTCACTGTAACGGCTCCCTGCATATGGATCGGACGCGCAAGCAGTAGTCCAAGCGGTGTGTGCGAAAGCCCCATGCGCGTCACGGCGCCTGTCTGGGGGTTATCCAGCACCAGATGTCCATCACCCGCCGTAAGTGTCATACCTTTCGGGTTGCTGTAATCCAGCCTTAGTTGTCCAGGCGCATAATTCAGCGTACCTGAGCCTCGGCTTCCGTCTGGCCAGGTTTGCACGAACCAGCTTTGCAGAGTGGTCAGACCATTCAGATAATCCTCCACACGCGCGATATCCTGCTGATCCTGTGTTGTCAGAGGAAAGGTTCTGGTCTGTGAGCAGGCCGCCAGCGCCAGTCCGGACAGCAGAGCGCTTCTGCGGGAGAGTAGCCGCATCATGCCGCCACCTCGGCTGGCGTGTTCAGCGTCAAGGCCAGCGCATGCAGACCGTCGGCAAACTCCGGGTCGAGATATTTGTGAACAAGACGCGACCGGGCAACGCGCGAAAGCCCCGAAAAGGCGTCACTCACCACCGTCAGGCGGAAATGAGTTTCTGAAGCTCCCTCCTGCGGTCCACGCGGACGTGCGATGTGATGCGCATGGCGATCACTCTCGTCGATAATCTCCATACGAACCGGATGCAGCTTCTCCTGCAGAAGCGCCTCCACGCGCTGAGCCCGTGGACCTGTTGCAATACCTGCCATCGATCTTATCTCCGCCTTCTGCATGTCACTCTCCGTCAACAAGCCTCTTGCATCCGGACCGTCGTGGCACACATAACAGGCTGCATGAGCAGACGAAACACACGTCATCGGGCATTTGATCCCGATCCGGATGCCCCGAGGCAATGTTGCGACGCCCCCGGCTGCGAGCGGGAGGCCGGCTATCGTGCGCCTCGGTCCCGCGATAGTCTGAACGAATATTTCTGGTTCTGCCTTGAGCACGTTCGCGAGTACAATGCACGGTGGGACTATTACAAAGGCATGAGTTCGGCGCAGATTGAGGCCCATCTGCGCGCTGATATGTCATGGGATCGCCCCTCTTGGAAAATCGGGCATATCGGTCAGAAAGGATTCAACGAGGAGGATGTGCTTGACCCCCTCGATATCCTCAACGCCTCCCGCGCCGATCGCGCCCGTCGCCACCGTCAGTCCCGCGAGCCGAAAACGCCGGAACCCCTGCGTGAACCACTCGCCACAATGGGGCTGCGCTGGCCGGTCTCTCTCGACGAGGTCAAGTCCCGCTACAAGGCTCTTGCCAAGAAACACCATCCGGACACCAATCATGGTGATCCACATGCCGAAGAGCGTCTGAAAGTCATCAACGTGGCCTATTCAACCCTTCGCACGCATTTCACCTCCAACATTGAGAGTGACCTCGAAAAATCTGCCTGATCGTGGCAGGGTCACTCTGAACATTAACGAACGGATGCATCATGAACGCTGAGTCTGCTGACCTGATACCAACATCTGCGATCTCGGTTCCTGACCTTGAGGTCTCGGCGCGTGAGGTTTTCGGAATTGACAGCGACATCAAGGTTCCCGCCTTCTCGATCCGCACCGAGCATGTGCCCGAAATCGACACCAGCTACCGGTTCGATCACGACACGACGCTCGCGATTCTGGCGGGATTCGCGTTCAACCGCCGCGTGATGGTGCAGGGCTTCCACGGCACCGGTAAATCCTCACACGTCGAACAGATCGCCGCCCGTCTGAACTGGCCGTGCGTCCGCATCAACCTCGACAGTCATGTTTCGCGTATCGACCTGATCGGCAAGGATGCGATCGTTCTGAAAGACGGTCAGCAGGTGACCGAATTCCGTGAAGGTCTGCTGCCGTGGTGTCTCCAGCACCCCTGCGCCCTCGTGTTCGACGAATACGACGCAGGCCGTCCAGACGTGATGTTTGTCATCCAGCGCGTGCTGGAAGTGGACGGCAACCTGACCCTGCTCGACCAGAACCGCGTCATCCGTCCCAATCCGTTCTTCCGTCTGTTCGCTACCGCCAACACTGTGGGACTTGGCGACACGACCGGCCTGTATCACGGCACACAGCAGATCAATCAGGGACAGATGGACCGCTGGAACATCGTCACCTCCCTGAACTACCTGCCGCACGAGCAGGAAGTGGCAATTGTCATGTCCAAGCTGGGCATCGCCGCCGATGACAAGAAGATGCGCCAGACCATCGACAACATGGTCGCCCTCGCCGGTCTGACACGGTCCGGCTTCATGGCTGGTGACATCTCCACTGTCATGTCGCCACGCACGGTCATCGCCTGGGCTGAAAATCTGCGGATTTTCGGTGATCTGGCCTTCGCCTTCCGGGTGACATTCCTGAACAAGTGTGATGAAGCCGAACGCAGCATGGTGGCTGAATACTACCAGCGCTGCTTCAACGCCGACCCCATGGGCAAGCGCAAGAACTGACTGACAGGAAAGACTGAACATGGCGGAAAGCCCCCGTTCTTCGCAAAAACCTTCCACCGCGACTGAAGCGGCCGACAAGGCCGAAGCGTTCCGGCGTGCGACGATCGGGGCTATCCGCGCCATGGGTGGACGGCCTGACACCAATGTCACCTTCCATTCCGGCAACATGCCGCCGGGGCCTCTGGATCAGGATGGACCGATCCGCCTGCCCCAACCTTCGCGTCATGCGACGGTTGAGGAAGCCACCCGCATTCGTGGCGCTGCCGATGCTGAAGCGCTGAAACTCAGACATCACGATGCCGATTTTCATCGCTCCCATCAGCCGGATGACGGTGCTGCACGCGCCGCCTATGACGCGCTTGAGCAGGCCCGCATCGAGTCTGTTGGCTCACGCTACATGCTGGGCGTGGCCGCCAATCTGGACCAGAAGCTGGAAGAGGAATGCCGCGCGCTCGGCGTGCCCCACATGTCCAGCAAGGAACAGCTTCCCACCGCTTTTGCGCTTGGGCTACTTGCCCGCGCAAAACTCAGTGGACGACCGGTTCCGGAAAGTGTCCGTCCTCTTCTCGATGACTGGAGCCGCACGCTGTCTCCTGATGCCCTGAAGGCTCTTGAGGCCCTCAATGCCGCTCAGGATGATCAGGTCGCCTATTCCAAAGCGTCACAAAAGCTGATGGCCGCCTGCTCTCTTGTCGAACTCGATAACGAGCAGCCCGAAAACGATGAAGACGGAGAAGATGATGCGACCGGAGAGGATGAAGACGGCGCGGACGAGCCGCCTGCCTCACCGGAAGAGCAGCCTTCAGCCGATGAAATGGAAGAGGAACAGGCGGCAGCCGAACCTCAGTTAATGGATGGAAGCGGTGAAACCGGCGATCCGGATGAAGCCGCGGATGCAGAATCTGGTGATACCGACGGAACGGGTGAGCCTTCCGGCCCCAATGAGGGGCGACAGACTGCCCCCGGTGACACGGCTGCCGGTTATCACGCCTATACCACCCAGTTTGATGAAGAAGTCGCCGCAGAAGATCTGTGCGATGAAGACGAACTGACACGTCTGCGCCAGCAACTGGACATTCAGCTGGCGTCACTGACCGGCGTCATTTCACGACTGGCCAACCGCCTCCAGCGTAAGTTGCTCGCGCAGCAGACCCGTTCATGGAACTTCGATCTCGAAGAAGGCATCCTTGATGCCGGGCGTCTCTCGCGGATCGTCGTCAACCCGACCCTTTCCCTGTCTTACAAGCAGGAAAGTGAGACGGAATTCCGTGATACCGCCGTTACACTTCTGATCGACAATTCCGGCTCCATGCGCGGGCGGCCGATTTCCGTGGCAGCCATGTGTGGCGATATCCTCGCCCGCACTCTTGAGCGTTGTGGTGTGAAGGTGGAGATTCTCGGCTTCACCACGCGTGCGTGGAAAGGTGGCCAGAGCCGTGAGAAATGGGCAGCCGATGGCAAACCGAAAAATCCCGGACGCCTGAATGACCTGCGCCACATCATCTACAAGGCGGCGGATACTCCATTGCGTCGGGCTCGTCGCAACCTCGGACTGATGCTCCGTGAAGGTCTGCTCAAGGAAAACATCGACGGTGAAGCGCTTCTCTGGGCGTCCCGTAGGCTGCGTAACCGTCCGGAGCAGCGCCGCATCCTGATGGTGATTTCAGACGGCGCTCCCGTGGATGACAGCACTCTGTCGGCCAATCCGAGTTCGTATCTCGAAGATCATCTTCGGGAAGTCATCACGGCGATTGAAAGCCGTAGTGAGATCGAACTGGTCGCCATCGGCATCGGGCATGACGTAACGCGCTATTACCGACGCGCCGTGACCATCACGGACGCCGAAGAGCTCGGCGGTACAATGATGAAGAAGCTGTCCGAACTCTTCGATGAGGGTACACGTCGCTCAGGCAGGCAGGCCTGAGCGACGCTTTGCAGCAAAGCTAAGAACGGCATCCACCATCCGGTCCACATCCGCTGCCATTGTTCTGTGATTGACGATGGCAGCCCGGATCACCAGATGCCCATTGATGCGTGTCGTCGAAGGAGCCGCCAATCCAGACTCCTGAACATCCTTCACGACCTCACCATTCAGGTGGTCGAGTTGCTCTTCCGTCAGGGCAGGATCACGAAGCCGGAAGCAGACGATATCCAGCGTTACAGGCGCCATGAGTTCGAGCTTCGGCTCGGAACCAACGCGCTCCGCAAGATGACAGGCCACAGCGCAGCAATGATCCACCATCTGGCCAAGCCGCTGCGTGCCGTAGACAGACAGGGTCGCCCAGACTTTCAGCGCCCTGAATCCCCGTGACAGATCCGGACCGAGATCGCAGAACCATGGCGCGCCCGCAGCCAGTCCCCGATCTTCCCGAGAGAGGTAGGACAGGGTCTGTGCAAAAGCCGCAGCATGTTTTGTGGGATCCCGCACGATCGCGCAGCCCGCATCATACGGCACCTGCGCCCATTTGTGGAAATCGAACGCAAGACTGTCGGCTTTTTCAAGACCTGACAACGCCTCCTTGAACTGCTGAGAGAGCATCGCCATCGCGCCGAAAGCACCATCCACATGGAACCAGAGCCCTTCGTCGGCTGAGATTGCGGCAATCGTATCCAGGGGATCGATAGCGCCCACATCGACGGTTCCCGCCGTTCCGACCACAAGGAATGGCTCAAAACCCGCTTCCCTGTCTGCGGCGATCATGGCCTTCAGAGACATGGTATCCATGCGGAATGTGTCATCTAGGGGCACCAGCCGGAGCGCATCGGAACCAAGGCCGGCAAGATCGAATGCCCGACTGACGCATCCATGAGCGCTGCATGCGGCATATCCCACGAGAGATCGGCCTCCGACACCGTTTTTCCTCAAGGACAGGCCATCTTTTGCTGCGCGACTGGCGACGATAACGGCAATAAAATTCGCCATTGAAGAGCCCGTGACAAACAGACCTGAAGCCGTTTCCGGAAAGCCCATCAGGGTCGCAGCCCAGCGAATGACCATGCGCTCGACTTCTACAGGTGCATGATCCCTGCCTCCCAGATTGGCGTTGAGGCCCGCAGCCAGCATCTCCGCCAGCATACCGACCGGCGTTCCGCCGCCATGCACCCACCCCATGAAGCCCGGATGACGGTTCCCTACGCTGTAAGGAAGGACCGTTTCCCTGAACGCTTCCCCAAATGCCGTAGCATCCATCCCATGTTCAGGAATCGGGGCGTGACGAAAATCGGTCCGTATATCATCGGGCAAAGGCTGCCAGACGGGCTGTTCCCTGATATCCCGCAGATTATCGAACATCATATCGAGCATATGATGGCCTGTGGCCCGGAGCCTGTCCCAGTCTGCGCCCTGCGGGTCAAGAGAAAGAAACGGGTCGGTATCATCCATCATAAAAAGGCTTTCTCAAGAAATGTGCTGTCAGGAAACTTAGGAGATCACTACGCTTTCATACAGAACTGAGTTGATGAAAACCAAGCAGGCCAATCTGATACCTGTAAAGAACTGATTTCCACAATCTGGAGCGAGGCCAATCATGCTGTTCGACGGTTTTGCTCTCACAACCAAGACGGTGAACGGCGTTCCTTACCGCTTTTGTCTTGGTGGCAGTGGCACTCTCCTCATGCTTCTGCATGGTCGGCCAGAAACGCACGCCATGTGGCATAAGGTGGCTCCAGCCCTTGCAGCCCATTACACAGTGCTGTGCCCGGATCTGCATCCTGAGCGTTCTCTCGCCCAGCAGGCTAATGATCTGCTTGGTCTGGCGGATAGCCTTGGCCATGAAAGCCTTATTCTGGCAGGGCAGGACTATGGCGCGCGGGTTGCGTGCGAAGTGGCTGGGCAGGAACCATCTCGGGCGAAAGCGCTGGTTCTGCTTGAAGCCCTGCCCGGCCCGGATCACACCGGACGGGATGATATGGCTTTTTCCCTGACACACTATGAAAGTTGCTGGTTTGGCCAACGTCACCCGAAACCGGAAGCCAATGCCGTTCAGATACCTGCTGAATGGCTCGATGATCCTATTGCAGAGGACAGTTTCTTTTCTCCAGAGGCAGTAAAAGACTACCTCTCTGCGTCAGTATGGCGAAACAGCACGCCCTTTTCATGGCCTGCGGCACGTCCCGAGCTCCTCTGCCCAATTCTTGTTCTCTGGGGTAAAAAAGGACGCATGGGAGGATGGTATGATCCGGTTCTGCCCTGGCAGGAAGTTTCGACCGGCAAAGTGATTGGCCATGCGCTCCCGGGCGAGCATTTTCTTCCGGAAGAAGTGCCTGAAGAAACACTTTCCGCCATTCAGGATTTTCTAAACGACATCTCATGAACCAAGCACACGTTCTACCGCTTCTGGCGAACGGAAGCCTTGGGGTTCTTAACCGAACAATGAGGAAACCAGCGAGGTACCGCTTGAGGTTATTCCGAACAGACTAAGGGTTGGGTCAGTTGATCCATCCGAACCATAAAGTGACAGCATTGTAGTTGGCTTGGTGACCGTCTGAGGATTAAACTGAAGGATGGCTAGATAACGCTCTGCGTACTTCTGAATATTCGCTTCAGATGAAAAGTCCGATGCCTTGTATGTTTTCTCAATCAGACGCTTCTGTTCGTCATAATCGAGAACACCAAACTGTGTTGGATTATATCCGCTGACAGTTTCAACAACTTTTAGAAGTGTGGAATCAGACATGATCTGATCGACAGTCATGCCTGTCGTCATTGTTCTCGTGAAATAGAGAGCATTACCAACACCGGACGTGCTCTGCTGCGCTTCAAGTGCGGTTTCGTAAGATTTCTCTTCGTATTTCGTGACGATCGAATCAACAGTCGACTGGTCAGCGAAAGGTGATGTCGTCGAAGCAGAAGAACCGCTTGTATTGAATGCAGAAAAAGCTTTTGCGAACGCAGTCCACGCTGCATTACCTGATTTGGCCGACACGGACTTGGAGTCCGTCGGATCCTGCGTCAGAAGATCTTTTACCAGCGCGGTGGAATTCTGAATCGACCCGAGACCATAGGCACCGAGGACAACGGAAAGCGCCTTGTAGTTTTTCATCAAGGCTGAAGCAGAGGTGATTGTTACGGCGTCTTCCTCAAAGGATGATGTATAGTTTGTCACCGTCGCATCTGTCTTGGCGTAATCGGAAGCTGATTTTGCCTCGTCCTTGAGATCATGCTCATACAGGGCGACAGGTGACAGACCGGTGATAACTGACATGACAGACCTCCATCAGCCGGCTTTTCCGGCGTTTGCGTCTGTCCGCAGGGTGCCTCACCATTACTAACAACCAGTTAAAGTCATATACGCAAAACAAATGCCCAAGATTCATTTTAGGCTTGGCTACACGAAATTTTCTTGCTCTTCTGTAACGAACTTCTCCGGGCGGCCTACGTTTTCCAGGAGAAAAGCGGTCAGGAGCACGAATGGGCAACTCTACGCACAAACAGACCGGACCTTCCCCGACTGCCAGCGGATTCTCCGCAAGCACACCGTCTGAAGGCCTGTTCTCCACTTATCAAAACGGCCATTTTTTCTGTGAACTCACCAATACCGGAGCTCCGCTCGACCCCCGGATTGATTTGCTTCGGCAAAGGTTGAACGCCCTTCCTCTGGATGACCTTCGCACCCGTGCGGCACAGGCCGAACAGGAACTCTACAACCTCGGCATTACTTTTACGGTATATTCGGACAAGAACGCCATTGACCGCATCCTTCCATTTGATCTTGTGCCGCGTATCCTGACCCAACCCGAATGGCGGCATGTGGAAGCCGGCGTAAAGCAGCGGGTCAAAGCCCTGAACATGTTTCTGTGGGACATCTATCACGATCAGAACGTGCTCAAAGATGGCATCATCCCCCGTGAACTGGTCGTCGGAAATTCCAATTTCTGTCCCGCCATGATGGGGCTGGACGTTCCCGGCGGCACTTATATTCACATCGACGGCACCGACCTTGTGCGTGACGAGACGGGGCGCTTTCTCGTTCTGGAAGATAACGGACGGACACCTTCCGGCGTCTCGTATGTGATCGAGAACCGCCATACGACGCTGCGTGTCATGCCGGATATCGCGTCAGGCATCGATCTCATGCCCGTGGACGAGTATGGCATGCGCCTACAGAATGCCCTTTCGGAAGTTGCCCCTGAAGGTGTGGACAATCCTCAGGTCGTCCTGCTGTCGCCGGGTATCTACAACTCTGCCTATTTCGAACATGTTTTCCTCGCTCGCGAGATGGGTGTTCCGCTCGTGGAAGGACGCGACCTCGTCACTGAAAACGACCGCGTCTATATGCGCACGACAGCGGGCCTGCGTCCGGTCCATTCCATCTACCGCCGCCTCAACGACGACTTTCTTGATCCGGAAGCCTTTGATCCCTCAAGCATGCTGGGTGTGCCCGGACTGGTGCAGGCCTATCGCAAGGGGAATGTGACCATCGCCAACGCGATCGGAACCGGCGTGGCGGATGACAAGGCCGTCTACGCCTACATGCCGAGAATCATTCAGTATTATCTTTCCGAAGAACCGATCCTTTCCAACGTGGAAACGCATATCTGCGCCGAACCGGAAGGACTGGCCTACACGTTGGCAAATCTCGACAAGTTGGTTGTCAAACCCGTTGGTGAATCAGGCGGCTACGGCCTTCTGATCGGGCCACATGCCACGAAAGAGGAACTCGCCGATTTCAGCTGCAAGCTGAAGGATGATCCAGCCAACTACATCAGTCAGCCGGTCGTGCAGCTTTCCGTGTGCCCGACACTTTGTGAAACCGGCCTCGAAAATCGCCATGTCGACCTGCGTCCTTTCGCTGTTACCGGCAAGGACACATGGGTGCTTCCGGGCGGTCTCTCCCGCGTAGCGCTGAAACGTGGCTCACTCGTCGTCAATTCGTCCCAGGGCGGTGGCTCCAAGGACACATGGGTGCTGGCATCATGACCATTACTGTCGATCCGATCGCAACCCTTCCTCCGCAGCCGCTTCTCTCACGGTATGCAGAATGTTCCATGTGGCTCGCCCGTTATATGGAACGCATCGAAAATCTGGCGCGTATCATCGATATCACCGAGACCTTTGTTCGGTCCGGCGCGACAGACGGATGGAAGGCCATCATTCAGATCAATGCGGATGAGGAAAGATTCTTCAAGGCGCACCGCAAATACGCCGCGGAACAGGTGATCTCCTTTTATGTGATTGAAAGGGACAACCCGACTTCAATCGCCGCTCTGGCTCATGCCGCCCGTGAAAACGCCCGATCCCTGCGTCCGTTCATCTCTGTGGAAATGTGGGCGCAGCTCAACGTCTTCACCAATTTTGTCCGGGACCTGAAAGCCAACGACATCCGCCCCGGCGAAATTTCCACCCTGTGCACGAAGATCAAGGAAGAGTGCCAAACCCATACCGGTATTACCGAGGGAACGCTCTATCGGGATCAGGTGTCGGTCTTCTACAATATTGGACGCTATATTGAACGCGCCGATCAGATCACACGTCTGATCGACATCAAATACCATACGCTCCTGCCTTCGGAGGCCGGTGTGGGATCGGAAGTTGATATCAGCCAGTGGTCCGCTCTTTTGCGCTCGGCTGCGGGTTATCATGCTTACAGACGGGTCATGGCGGGCGATATCCGCCCCTCCAGCATCATCGGTTTTCTGCTGAAGAGCGCCGCTTTTCCGCGTTCACTGACGACGAATCTCAGGCTACTTCACAATAGCCTGACACAGCTCCGCCGGGATTACCGCCTGCTCGCATCTTCCAACATTCTGGAGCGTGTGGAGCATCTCTCCGCCGTGCTGGAAAGTCAGACGGCGACCCAGATTATCGTCAGCGGACTGCATGAGTTCTGCGACTGGATTCAGAGCGAGCTTCAGCAGGTTCAGAATGAAATTGCCCAGGCTTTCTGGCCAACGGAACCTGTCCTGGCGACACCGCTTCAGTCATTGCCGCCGCTTGAGCCGCTTCCGGCATTCTCATCGCAGACGCAAAGCCAGAGTCAGATTTGAGGGGGCTTGGGGCTATGGTCGGGTTATGCCCGGCTGTAGTCCTTCAGGGGAAGCTCCTAAATCAATTTCGACTCTGCGAAACTCAGCCATTTACCATTTCCGACAATCACATGATCCCGCACGGTAATGCCCAGAACACTGGCGGCAGAGGCGACCTGTTTGGTCATGGCAAGATCTTCAGCTGAAGGTGACGGATCGCCGCTCGGGTGATTATGCACGAGAACAAGTGCGGTCGCCTTCAGTTCAAGCGCCCTGCGGACAACCTCTCTTGGATAAACAGGAGTATGATTGACCGTCCCCCTCGCCTGCGCTTCATCGGCGATCAACAGGCCAGTCTCGTCCAGAAAAAGGATGTGAAACTGCTCTATGACTTCCCGCGCCAGAACCGCTGATAAATAGGCATACAGCTTTTTCCGATCAGAAAGAATTTCACTGTCCGCGAGTTGAGATCTCTGGAACCTGACCGCAGCTTCACGAAAGACGGTTACGGCCGCAAGCATGTATGGCCCGATCCCGGCCACAGAGCGCAAAGCCTGCGTGGAAGCCGTCAGGGTTCCCGCAAATGATCCGAACCGGGCAAGAAGCATTCCCGCCATTACCTTCGGTTCCTCATGTTTTGGCATGGCCAGATGCACCAACGCCGAGAGGGCGTCAATATCATCCAGAACCGGTAGATCGGTGACAAGGCCACTCTCTTCCGGGTCAGCCTGTTCGCTGTTGTGAAGTGCTCTGGTCGGGTCAGGAGCCAGTTTTGTGTCGCGGACATTCAGGTTGCGAAATGTCGCCCCATCCGAAAATCCATTACTCACGAAAGACCTCGACGCAAATAGAAAACATCGAAAGTCTACAGGCATGTTATTTCAGTGAATACTAGCTATTTTGTTTTTTTATATAAATAAATACTAAAAATTAGACTTAAACTTAATATGATGTATTTTATAATACATCCCTAATTATTGAGAAGATTCGTAAGTTTGGGTACATCAAGCCAGAGACTACGGGAATCAAGCCGTTTCACCAGACCATCTTCCTCAAGTTTCCCCAGCGTACGGCTGATTGTTTCGACGGACGTTCCCAGATAATCGGCGATATCGGAACGATCCATGATAAGGCTGAGAACACTTCGCGCAGGATCAAAAACTTCCTGCTGCCGACTGCATTCCAGCAGAAAGTCGGCAACCCGCTTCAGCACTCTCTGATGCGTGACAATCAGCAGATGCCGCTGGGAAAGCCGCAACTGCGCCATGGCTCCCACAAGACAATCCTGTTGCAGCCGCGGCTCATGAGCGCAGAGTGCGTCCAGCGCAGCACGCGGCACACGGATAAGCAGGCAATCTGTCAGCGCACAGGCCGAATTCAGATAAACGCCGTTCTCCCCCAGCCCAAACGGCTCACCCGGCATATAGAAAGCGACGATCTGATTTCTGCCGTCCGCAAGCTGATGAGCAACACGCACCGCGCCTGAGTGCGGAATGTAAATATACTGCGCGGGCGTCGCCTGAGCGAAGATCTGTTCCTTGCATTCGTAGGAAACGAGTGAGGCGATCTCCGCCAGCTCCTTCTGAACCACACTGTCCAGAATCAGGAAGCCATCCTTGTCAATACGGTCCGCAGGCCAGTGTCCCACGGCGCAGATACGGACTTTCGGCAAAGCGACGGCAAGGATCTTCATCGAAACCTGTGTGACTGAAGAAGCTGAAACGCAAAAGCCGACACTTGAGAAGTGTCGGCTCCATGGGAATGGTCAGATCTGTCCGCAGAACAGAGTCAGCAGACGCGGTGCACCCAGTTATGGGTGTCTTTCACACGACCACGCTGTGTCCCGATCAGAGCTTCCCGCAGGGCGCTTGTTACCGGACCCGGACCTTTTCCGCCCGAAATCTTCACTTCGCCGCCATTCTTGCTGCGCACTGTGCCAATCGGAGAAACCGCCGCCGCCGTGCCGCAGGCGAAGGTCTCGGTCAGACGACCGGACTTTGCATCCGCGAGCCACTGATCGACGGAATACGCTTCCTCACGCACCGTCATGCCTTTTTCACGTGCGATCGTCAGGATCGAATCACGTGTGATACCGGGCAGAATTGTTCCGGTCAGGGCTGGCGTGCTGATGGAGCCGTCATCAAACACGAAGAAGATGTTCATGCCGCCCATCTCCTCGATGTAGCGATGCTCAACGGCGTCAAGGAACACGACCTGATCGCACCCTTCGGCCTTGGCTTCTGCCTGCGCCAGCAGAGAGGCGGCATAGTTGCCACCACATTTCGCAGCGCCCGTACCGCCGGGAGCCGCACGCGTGTAGGTCTCGGAAACCCAGACAGTCACAGCGCCGGAGCTGAAATAGGCTCCCACAGGCGCTGCGATCACCATGAATAGATATTCTGATGCCGGCTTGACCCCAAGAAACGCGTCATTGGCGAACATGAAAGGACGGATATACAGGCTGGCATTCTCGCCAGACGGCACCCAGTCACGGTCCGCCTTCACCAGTTCATCGACAGCCCGCATGAACAGGGCGTCCGGAAGCTGCGGCATGGCCATACGTTCCGCCGAAGAACGGAAACGGCGGGCATTGGCGTCCGGACGGAAGATGGCGATGCCATTATCCTCTGTCCGGAAAGCCTTCATGCCCTCAAAGATTTCCTGAGCATAATGCAGGACCGCAGCGGATGGATCGAGTGTCAGCGGACCACGCGGCATGACCTTTGCGTCGTGCCAGCCCAAGCCGTCCTTGTAGTGGATCATGACCATATGATCGGTTGCAATCCGCCCGAATGCCGGGTTGGCCATGAGCTCCGCCCGCTTTTCCGGGGACGTGAGGTTAGGATGCGGAAGGGTTTCGAAGCTGATGTCCTCGGCGCTACTCACGGCCTGCTCTCCTGCCCTTTCAAGGGGCTTACCTATGGTTTCATGGCCCTCAGGGCCGATATTGCGCCACACTTGAGCGGAAATTCCCGCTTTGGGCAATCCGGTTGCAACGCAATTCTGCCGACTGTTTCCAATGAGGTGACCGATTGGTCAATCCCTTGGGAACCGCTCTTCAGGCATGAACATGCTTCAGGGCAGCCTGAAGCTGTCTGGAAACAAGGTCCGGCAGTTCGGAAGGCGTCTCGGCGATGGCCTCAGCACCCGCTTCGATCAGTTCGCCTTCCCCGCCATATCCCCACGCAATACCAATTGCACGGATGGCGTTGGCATGCGCGCCGGAAATATCGAACCGACGATCACCGAGCATGATGGCGTGATGCTTTTCAATCCCGTGGTCCGACAGAACCGAGCCGATCAGTTCCGGCTTTTCCGCACCGCTGTCATCCGGTCGAGCGCCATAAACTTCCCGGAACTCTCCGAGTAACCCTGCACGTTCAAGAATGGCGCGGGCCAGCGCCTTGGGTTTTGATGTCGCAATATAGAGGGTAGCGCCCGCCTCTTTGATGGTCGCGATGGCCTCCCGCATTCCGGGAAAAACCGGTGTCTGGAACATGCCTTCAGCTTCGTAATGCCGCCGGTAACACGCCATCGCGTCGTCACACCGGTCATCGCCATAATGACGGAGAACTTCTCCGATCAGATCTCGCAGCGGTGGGCCCACGACCCAGGTCAGATCCTGATCCAGATCAGGTTCATGACCAAGCTCACGGATCACTTTCCGGATTGTTGCGATGATCCCTGCGCGGGAGTCGATGATTGTTCCATCAAGATCGAAAAGGACCGAGGAACCGGCGAGAGGATGCGCTGTCATGGTTGCAGTTGAATACGCATCCGGGCCGCCGTCAATGCAGCGTTTCCTACAGGAACTCTTGTAGGATCGTCCGGGCTGACTGTAGCGTGCCGGACCGTGGATGGTGTCCGACAGGTCTGCTTTCGATACGGCAGACCCGGACACGATCAGAAACTCTGGAGATCGCCTATGTTCAGCCACGTCATGCTTGGCAGTAACGACATCGAAAGATCACGCAAATTCTACGACGCCATCTTCACGGCAATCGGTGGAACACCGGGAACCCTGAACCCGAAAGGTCGCCTTGTTTATATCCACAAGGGCGAACGCCTTGTGATCGGCAAACCGCTCAACGGTGAACCCGCCACCGCAGGTAACGGCTTGACCATCGGTTTCGCCATCGAGACGCCGGAGAAAATCGACGCATGGTGGAAAGCTGGCGGTGAGAACGGTGGCACCCAGATCGAAGACCCACCGGGCGTGCGCAAGAATCCCGCTGGCGACATGTATCTTGCCTATCTGCGCGATCCCGACGGCAACAAGCTGTGCGCCCTGCACTCCATGTAAGTCTGTTTCTTCAACCGGTATCGGAGGATTTTCCGATACCGGTTAGACGGTCTACTTTTATTTGAAACGACAGGGTTGATCGCTGGTCGGCGTCTCATCTGTCTGGATGACCATCAGTTCGACGGGACCATCCCCTACATTTCCTGCATCATGCCCGATACGGCCCTGCTGATCCTTACGGCTGAGTTGATCCTCACCCAGCGAGACTTCGCCCGGCCCCATGACCACCTTGTGCCCATCCATGGCCGTCACATACCATGAGCCTTTAAGCGGAATGATCCACTGCACCTTCGGGTCCGGATGCCATGCTCCGTTCCAGTGCGCGGGTTGCACGGTGAAGATTACCTGAGCTGGACCTTCCTTCAGCCGGTTCTGCCACTGTGGTCCCGCCGGTTTCGACATGGTTTTCAGATCGAAATCACGGATCGGGCAGCGTGTCATATGACTGATGCCGTTATGATCGCTCCAGTTATGCCAGTACCACATGGTTGGGCGAGGCGGTGTCTCGTCAGCCTGAGCTCCTCCCGACAGACTCACAAGCCCCGCCAAAGCGACAAAAATTGCGCTGCGTTTCATTATTTTGCGTCCTCCAAGGACCTGCGTGGGGGCTGGTAGCGTTTTTCCGGCGACACTGCATCGAAGCGCTCCCGACTGGGTGTGGCGAGCAGTTCCACGATCATTCCCCACGGTGTCTTTCCGTAGCAGAACAGATTGCCCGGCCCTTCTTCCAGTGAAGGCTGCTTCTGCGGTTCTGTCATCAGGACACCACCAGCTTCAGTGAAACGGGCGCATCCTGCTTCGATATCATCCACATAGACCGCGAAATGCTGAAGCCCGAAATCACTGGGACGCAGGGCGGCATGCTGCTCCGGCCCGTGCATTTCAAAAAGCTCGATACAAGGCCCCTGCCCCAGCGCCACCATGCACATTTCTTTCACGACCGTTCCGGGTACAAGGTCGAGGATCTTCTCAACCCTGCTTCCTTCCTGCGGGTGATCCGGCGTCACATTACGATAAAGCGGAACCGCTCCGAAGGCCTGTTCCAGAAAATGAAGAGCCGCGTCGATATCGGGAACAGTGACGCCGACATGATCAATCCCCCTCGGCAGACCTGACTGATCCTGAGCCTCTTTCATGCTTGCTCCTCCCGGTTATCTGTAAAAACAACGGAGCCTGTGCCGGTCAGTTGCATATAAAACCCGATGACCGGAACCGGCGCCCTCGACGCACGCCCTCTCTCCGGCCTATTTCTTGTCCCGTTTCAAGAAAGGGTGACGCATCGTCATCCTGACTGACAGGAGACCGGCCTGCGCCGGGAAACATGCTCATGACTGCTGCCATTGAACGCCGTTTTGAAGCGGCCCGTGCCGTTGTGGATGATGCCGCACGGCTGGCCCTTTCGATGAGACCGCCTCCGGGCGGACCGGTGGGCACGCAGAAATCCGCTCAGGACTGGCTGACGGAAGCAGATGGCGCGGTTGAAGCATTCATCTCCAAGCGTATGGCGGCTCTTTTTCCGGACGACGGATTTCAGGGCGAGGAAGAAGGCGCGACACGCAGCGGCAGCCTGCGCTGGGTTGTTGATCCCATCGACGGCACTTCCAATTTCGCACGCGGACGTAATCGCTGGTGTGTCTCGCTCGGCCTTCTGGAAGATGACCGTCCGGTTGCCGGGATCGTCTGCGCCCCTGCGCTTGGCGAGACCTATACCGGGCTGATCGGCAAGGGCGCTTTCCTGAACGGCAAACCCATCAAGGCGTCACCTGTGAGCGACACGCGCAGCGCCATGATCGAGATGGGCTGGAGCAATCGGGTGCCGAAACCGGTTTTCATGGAGAAGATCGGGGCCATTCTGGACTCTGGTGCGATGCCGCGCTCAGGAGGTTCCGGTGCGCTGGCGCTGACCGATGTGGCCTGCGGCCGACTGGATGCCTACATCGAAATCGTTATCAATCTCTGGGATGTCGCCGGTGCTCTCCCCATTCTGGCAGAGGCAGGCGCAAAGGTTTCTCCCTTTCTCCGTGACGGTGGTCTGACCGGCGGCGCGACCATTCTCGCCGTCGCTCCGGGCATTGCAGAAACACTGTCAAAGGCCGTGAATATCCCGCTGGTCTGAAGTAGCAGCCGGGTGGCGTCATGCCATCCGGCGATCTGTCTTGATATTCGTCATGTAACCGATGGCTACAAAACTATTACCTTTCATGTCCCAAACAGGGTTCTCGTCGGCACGCCCGCACGATAACCTCCGGCCCATGTCATTTTCGAATGACGACAAGGAGTTTGAAACATGAAGAAAATTGCACTCTCTCTCATGCTGGCAGCCGGACTGGCGACAGCACCGACATTCGCTCACGCAGCATCGGCGCATGTCGCATGGGAGAAGTACAAGGCTGGTCGTTCCCTGAAGCATCTTTCCGCTGACGGTCAGCGCGCTTTCGGTGACCTGATTCAGGCCCATGACCTGCTTGCTGCAGGCAAGACGGATCAGGCCATCCCGTTCCTCTACGATGCGAATAAAAGCCTGACAGCAGCTTCAACAGCGGACAAAAAGTTTGTTGCGGCTGAAGCTTCCCTGACGCCGGCGCCTCAGCATCCGGCAGCACCGGGTCACACCCCTTCCACCACACAGGAAGTATGGATCCCGGTCGGCGGTGAATTCGTGGAAACAGAAACTCTGGCTCCCGAGAAGAAAGCCGCTATCGCAGCCGCAAACGGCCAGATCAAGGCTGGCAAGGCTCCTCAGGCCGCAGAGACCATGCAGGTTGTTGACGACAAGCTGGACTTCATCGTGGCTCTGGCCCCGCTGAACAAGACGCAGGGCGCAGTGAACCGTGCGCAGGTCTTCACGGAAGGCCATAACCCGCAGGACGCGCTTGACGCAGTGACACAGGCGCTGAACGGCCTCGTGTTTGTGGAAGACGATCTGCTTGATGCGCAGGCTGCTCCCGCAGGCGCTCCTGCCGCTGCCTCTGCTGCACCAGCAGCTCCGGCGGCGACACAGCCCGCAGCCAAAGCTGCCCAGTAAGGCCGATACGATTACTCCTGATCATTCACTGTGGAGATCAGGAGTAATTTTTTAATGCTTGATTTCCGTGAGCAGCCAAGCTGCCGCTTTCCGGTTTACTTCGGTCAATCCAGGCAAAGTGGACTCTGTTCCCTGCGCAGTGCAGGACAAAGCCCAGAAAACGACACGCCTGTATTCGAAGATCATACAGACGCCTGACTCTCCTCTCAAAAACGCTTCGACGACGTAACCACTGAGGCTCGCGCGATTTCGTTGGCGCGCTTGGCGGCCAGTTTACGCTCCTTGCGCTCTCTCATGGCCATCCGCTCGTAACGGATACGCTGACGGATCCAGTTCAGAACGCCCGAAAACATCAGCACCGTGATGCCGACAAAGGTCCAGCCATCCAGCGGCTCCTTAAAGACGATGTAACTGAGCACGACACCCCAGACCATCTGGCTGTATTGCGGCAGAGCCACACGGTTTGCCGGAGCTTTCGCCGTCGCCATCATCATCAGCAACTGACCAAGCGCCGCCAGAAAACCGTAGCCAAACAGGAAGATCCAGTCTTTGACAGATGCAGGCCATGTCGCATGCACACCCATCAGGATGCCATTTCCAACAATCGGTCCGATGAGACTGGAACCGAACAGGGACAGACGGGTCTTTTCACGGTCGGCAAGACGGTAGGCGATCACGCTACCCGCATTCGCAAACGCTGCCAGCAGGGCGCACAGATGTCCGAAATGCAGGGCGCGGAAGCCGGGACGCAGCACGATCAGCACCCCGACAAAGCCCAGAATGACCGCAAGCCAGGCCCAGAACGTGACCTTTTCTTTCAGGAAAACGACAGAAATAACCGTCACGAACAGCGGCATCAGGAACATCAGCGACAATGCTTCAGGCATGGGCAGCAGCATGAAGGCTTCCACACTGGCCGCTGTCGCGACGAACACACAGATCGCTCTGAGGAACCACATTTTCCACAGCTGCGGACGGACGATATCGAGATAGGATTCCCCTTTCTGCCGGATGAACGGCAGAATCAGGAAACCGAAAATACCGCCTGAAAAAGCGACTTCAAACGGGTCCAGCGATCCAGCCAGCAGTTTGGAAAAGGCGTCGCTGATGGAGAACGCCGCATAAGCTCCAAACGCGAGCGTCATTCCGGTGAAAAGGTCTCTCGGAGTCATGGAAGTTCGTTCGCCGTATGCTGGAGAAATGAGAAAAACTGTCGGGCAGATCTGAAACAGGGAGCCGCGTATAATCGTCGCGCCATATAACGTCACGCACTATTATGCCGCCGACACAAAAAAAAATTTACACCGTGTTTTTCTGCACTACGAAATACGCAGGTCTCCGGCAAAGATAGCCGCCTGCCATTTCAAATAATATTAACTCTAAAATTTTATATTACTTATATGAAAACTGAATATAGCATCAATCCAACGTGCAATCGTGCGTCAGATACACTCCACCATAAAATATATATTTATTGTGCGTCTTTTTATATCGGGGAGCATGACCGCTCCCCGATAGTCGGCCTTATTCGACCGTAACTGACTTCGCCAGATTGCGGGGCTGATCCACATCCGTGCCTTTGAGGAGAGCCGTTTCATAAGCCAGCATCTGGACGCCGATCGTCTGGATGATGGGCGTGACAAACGGATGCACCTTGGGCAGCGCAATCGTCTGTTCGGCGATGGCGGACAAACGGTCTGCCCCGGCCTCATCAGTAAAGGCCAGCAGACGACCGCCACGAGCCTTTGCTTCCTGCAGATTGGACAGGGTTTTGTCGAACAGCACGCCAGACGGCACCGTGGCCACAATGGGAACTGTACGGTCAATCAGGGAAATCGGTCCGTGCTTCATCTCGCCAGCGGCATAGGCTTCGGCGTGAATGTAGGAGATCTCCTTGAGTTTCAGCGCACCTTCCATCGCGACCGGATAGGCGCTGCCTCGACCGAGATAAAGCACGTCCCGCGCCTCGGCCACCACGGACGCCATCTTGCGAATGGCGTCGTCATGGGTGAACACCTCAGCAGCGCGGCTGGGCAGATCAAGCAGGGCAGAAACCAGTTCTTCTTCGCCCGTCTCATCCAGTTCCCCACGTGCGCGGGCAATCGCGATGGTCAGGCAGGCCAGTACCGTCAGCTGCGCTGTGAACGCCTTGGTCGAAGCCACGGAGATTTCCGGCCCCGCGACCGTGCCAAGCACCACATCACTCTCACGCGCCATGCTGCTGTGTTCGGCATTCAGGACGGAGAGGATCGGCAGACCGGCATTTTTCAGCCCGCGCATTGCAGCCAGAGTGTCCGCCGTCTCGCCCGACTGGGAGATCAGAATACCAAGCGAACCCGGCGTCAGCGGCGGATTGCGGTAGCGCATCTCGCTGGCGACATCGATGTCCACCGGAAGACGGGCGATTTCTTCCAGCCAGTAACGCCCGACAACACCCGCGAAAAACGCCGAACCACAGGCCGTGATAACGGCACGCGGCACACTGGCGAGGTCGAACGGCATCTCCGGCAGCACCACCTTACGGGTGGCTGGGTCGATCATGCGCTGAAGCGTCTGCCCGATCACCAGCGGGTGCTCGTGCAGTTCCTTTTCCATGTAATGACGGTAGCCGTCCTTGCCGACTGCACCAGCAATGAGAGCCGTCGTCTGGATGGTCCGTTCGACACGCTCGCCTGAGTGATCGAAGAACTCGGCCCCTTCCCGACTGAGGACAACGCAGTCACCATCATCGAGATAGGCGATACGACGTGTCAGCGGCGCCAGCGCGAGACTGTCAGAACCGAGGAACATTTCCCCCTCGCCAAAGCCTACGGCAAGCGGTGCGCCGTGGCGCGCGCCGATCATCAGCCCTTCGTGCTCGGCGAAGATCATCGCCACGGCATAAGCGCCTTCCAGACGACGAAGCGCGGCAAAAGCGGCCTCACGCGGTGACTGGCCGGCACCGAGATAATGATCGACCAGCTTGGCGATCGTCTCGCTGTCCGTCTCGGTCTCGAAGCTCTGGCCTTCGGCCTCAAGCTCGGTCCGCAGGATCTCGAAATTCTCGATGATGCCGTTATGCACGATCGCCACGCGCGCTGTGCCATGCGGATGCGCGTTGTTCTCGGTCGGCGCGCCATGCGTGGCCCAACGGGTATGACCGATGGCGGTCTTGCCGTGCAGCGGAGCCTGCTCCAGCACCTTGCCAAGATTGTCCAGCTTGCCTGCCGCACGACGGCGCTCGATATGGCCGTCCGCGTTCAGTGTGGCGATACCAGCCGAGTCATAGCCTCGATATTCCAGCCGCCGCAGACCTTCAAAGACGATCGGCGTTGCCTGTCTGTGTCCTACGACGCCACAGATACCGCACATCAGCCCTGTTCCTTCTTTGCCCGGAGCGCTGCACGGAAGCGTGCGGCCCATCCAGTTTTATTTGTCTGCACCCCACGCGCAACCGCCATTGCGTCCGGCTCCACATCACTGGTGATGACACTTCCCGCCGCCACCAGCGCGCCATCCCCAATCTTCACAGGTGCGACGAGGATGGAATCGGAGCCGATAAAGGCGTTCGCGCCGATGGTCGTGCGGTGCTTGAACACGCCATCATAATTGCAGGTGATCGTCCCGGCTCCGACATTGGTGGCCGCACCGATACTTGCATCGCCGAGATAGGTGAGATGATTGGCCTTCGCGCCGTTACCCATGGTGGTGGCCTTGAGTTCGACAAAGTTGCCGACGTGACAGCCCTCGCCCAGCGTCGTGCCGGGCCGCAGTCGCGCATAAGGGCCAACCAGCGATTTCGGTCCGACTTCGCACTGCTCCAGATGGCTGAACGCCTTGATCTCTGCGCCGGAACGCACTGTCACGCCACGTCCGAAAACAACGTTCGGCTGCACGACGACATCCGGCTCCAGCACCGTATCAAACGAGAAGAATACAGTCTCCGGCGCGGTCAGTGTCACGCCCCGCTCCATCGCCTCACGGCGCAGACGGCGCTGAACCGTGGCCTCGGCGTCCGCCAGTTCGACGCGGGAGTTTACGCCAAGCAGTTCACTTTCCGGCGCTTCGACGGCGCGGATGATACCACCCTGCTCCCGGACGATACCGACCACATCGGTCAGGTAGTATTCGCCTTTGCTGTTCGCATTGCCGACCTTGTGCAGCCACTCACGGAAACGGGCGGCATCGGCGCAGAAAACACCGGCATTGCACAGATCAACGGCACGCTCGGCCTCTGAAGCATCAGCCCATTCGACTATTTTTTCGACCGTGCCGTCATGATTAAGGATCACCCGACCGTAGCGACCCGGATTGACCGGACGCATGGCCAGCAGAGCGAGGTCTGTCCGTTCAGCTTCACTGCGACGCGTGTCGAGCATGCGCTGGAGCGTCTCTGGCGTGATGAGCGGGTTATCAGCGTAGAGAACCGCCACATCGCCGTCACCAAACAGATCCTCCGCCTGAAGCGCTGCATGCGCCGTGCCGAGGCGATCATGCTGGATCACCGTCGCATGGGGCGCGGCACAACGGGCAAGATCGTCCATGTCAGGACCGATAACGACAACGACGCTGTCAAACACCTTGGCCGCGCTGGCGATCAGGTGGCTCAGCATGGGTTGCCCCGCCAGCGGCTGAAGCGCCTTGGGCAGTGACGAGCGCATCCGCGTGCCGAGACCGGCTGCGAGGAGAACGGCTGTGGAAGAACGGTTTACGGACGATTTTGTCATAGCTTTCTGGCGGTAAGCCACTGCCGGGAGACTGTCAAACCCGTGAGGTATGTTTCTGTTTCACTTCGCGTTACTCTCATTTTCCGAACACGGTGAAGAAGAAAGCAGCACTTCATGCGACTGATGGTTTTTGACCTCGACGGCACGCTTGTGGATTCACTCCCTGATCTCTCGGACTGTGTGGGACTGTTACTGGCTGAATATGGTCTTCCTGCCCCATCGCAGGACGCCGTTCGGAGCATGATTGGCGACGGCGTGGGCAAGCTGGTCGAGCGGGCGCTTGATCACGCGAACACAAAGGATATCGACCGACAGACCGCGATTCACCGCTTCATGGAAATTTACGGGCCGCGTGTGACGGAACGATCCCGCCTGTTTCCCGGCACGGAAGAAACGCTGCGTCGTCTTGTCGGCGAGGGCTGGACGCTGGCGGTCTGCACCAACAAGCCCGTTGCCGCCGCCAACGATATTCTACGGACATTCGGTATTATGGATCTGTTCGCCGCCGTCGGTGGCGGAGATTCCTTCCCTGTCCGCAAACCCGATCCTGCGCACCTTCTGGGCACCATTGCGCTCACCAATGGCACGGCTGCCCGCTCAATCATGGTTGGCGATCATGCCAATGACATTCTGGCCGCGCGTGGAGCGGGCGCAAAATCGATCTTTGCCCGTTGGGGATATGGCCTCCCCGCCTATGCCGATGGCGCAACGGCAGAAGCGGACAGGATTTCGGACATACCGGTCATCGCCGATACGCTCCTGAAAGTTTCCTGAAGCCACCACCTCCGGCGGTCATGTCAGGCCGAAGTCTGACGACCATGCAGGCGTGCGTTCAGCAGGATGAGGGTAAGAACCACAAGAGATGCGCCGCCGACCGTCAGCATCAGCACAGGAGCCAGACCTTTTCCGAACAGGGACGCCATTCTGGTCTGGAGCAGCGCGTTGCTGGCGGCGATCAGGTTACCGCACTGATAGGCCAGACCGGGGAATGTGGCACGGACCGACACAGGCGAAAGTTCGCTGAGATAGGCTGGCACCACGCCCCACGCGCCCTGCACGCAGAACTGTACGCACACGGCTCCTACCGCCAGCCAGAAAACGGAATGGGAAAGCGCCCAGACCGGCAGAAACGGCAATGTCAGCAGGGCCGCCAGCGCAATACTGTATTGGCGGCCAATCTTCTGGGACAGCATCCCGAAAAACAGCCCACCCACAATGGCGGCAATATTATACAGCACGACAACGAGCGTGATGGTGGGGTGAGAAAGACCGCGTTCCAGCCCCAGAAATATCTTCGGATATAGATCCTGTGACCCATGACTCATGAAGTTAAATGCAGTCATCAGGGCCACGGCGAACAGGCACAGACCCACATTATCCCGTATCACCGGCCATAGCGCAGGCGCACGGGTGGAGGTCTGTTTCTGTCTGGCTCGCAGCCATTCCGGACTTTCGGGCACGCGAAGCCAGATATAGACCGCAGCGACGAGCGCGCTGCCTCCCAGAATGAACAGGCCGCGCCAGCCCATGACGGGTAGCAGCAGAAAAACAAGAGACGCGAGCAGGTAGCCCGCAGGATAACCGGCCTGAAGAATTCCGGACGCAGCGCCCCGCCATGACGGCGGAACGCTTTCCATGATCAGGGACGTTCCCACACCCCATTCTCCACCCAGCGCAATGCCGAACAGGGCGCGCAAAATCAGGAAAACCGTCAGGTTGGGGGAAAAAGCAGAAAGAACCTCGATCAGGGAATAGACAGTGATGGTCGTGATCATCACTGGCTTGCGGCCATACCGGTCAGCCGCACGACCACACACAAACGCGCCGACAGGACGTGTCAGCAGAGTCAGTGTCGGCGCGAGTAGGACACTTTCCAGCGGAACGTGAAAACTTCTTGCAACATCATCAAGTGTAAAGAGGACAATAAAGAAATCACAGGCATCGAGCAGCCACGCGAGCAGGGAGGCGGCAACGACATGACGTGCGGTTGTCAGGTCGTATTCATATCCCCCTTCCCTTATGGAACCTGAGGAAGGAGCCATCGCCTGTCGGGTCATGTACGTTCTCCGGCGGGTTCCGCCAGAAACCCCACTCTTTTCTGTTTTATCCGGATCAGGTCGACGACCTAGAACGCAGCCTGCACCCGCCCGGCAAGAGCATTGCCACTCCGACCGAGGATATTGAAGGTCTGGCTGTTGCGGCTGACAGAGAAGTGAGAATAATCCAGCGTAAGACGGAAATGCTGGCTCAGATACCAGTTTACGGCGCTCTCCCATGTTGTGGAGCGACCACCCCGAAATCCCGTCAGTGCATCAGGACGGTCGTTGAGATTGGTTTCGTCCCATCGGGCAGACAGTTCCATCGCTCCCCAGTGATTCTGGAACGGATCAAAATCTTCCGTGATACCGGGCGGTAGGAAAGAGGCTCTCTTGACGTCGAAGGCGCGAGCGTGACCGAACAGGGTATAACTTACCGTGACATACCATCCGTCGAACCCAAGAGAAGGCTGAGCAAGGCCCGCGAGCGGAGATCGGTTGACGCCGATATGGAAATATTCGCTTTTCACCAGCAGCCGTTTCCATCGTACCCCCAGTTCCGGACCAACTGACCAGACAGAATTGGCGTTCGGGATGCTGGCGGTCAGCAGGTGGTCCTGCGACAGCGGCACGTTGCCTGTCGGCGGCGACATCTTGAACACGCGTCCCGACGCACTCTCGTTCCTCTTGAAGCTGTCAGATGTGCCGACGCCAACCATGACGTCCACATCCCGGCTGACATAAGGGCGACCGACAACGCGGGCGACCGCCCCCGTCTGGCTGTCGCTGATGGTGGCGTCAGTGCTCCTGTCGCCGAACTGCTGCCCGGTAAACCAAGCGCTCACGAACCATTGTTTCTCGTAATGCAGGCCTCCGACACTGAATCGCCAGGCATTCGCCGCGATATTACGCACGATGTCGATGACCGAAGGACGTTCCAGCAGCGTCAGACCACCTGAACGCTCGGCGCTTTCTTCCGATTCACGCGGTTCGTAGTATCCCACGGTCAGTTCCGTGTTGCGCAGACCGGCGTAATTGAGGTTGGCTTCGTATATTCCGAGTTTGCCATCCGCCACGCCCGAACCGAAATCCGGCGTCACATTCGCCACCCAGTCCTTGTAGCGAAAGGTGAGGAAGAGACGCATCCGCCGTGCGTTCTCCGTAAAACCGGGAAAGCGCCCCTTTGGTTCTCCTCCTCTAGGAGCCATCCCGAGATAGCCGCCAAAATCTTCCTGAAACCCCAGACCGGTCGAGAAGGCGTACCGGCCATCTTGCGTCGCAATGGTAGGGCGACCATTGGGGAAGCCAACCTTCATCCCTCCGACCTGAACGACTTCAGACCGTGCCGTCGCCGCCTTGAAGTCCTTCCATGACGACACAATCCCCGAATCGGGGGGCGTTCTCCTGATGTCAGGCGGCCCAGCGAAGACGGGTGCTTCCCTTGCCGCAGCGAAACGTATTCCCGGTTCAGGAACACCGTTCCAGTCATGAGCATGCGATGCGGAAGAAACGCCATGACGCTGGGAAACAGCAGGATGCGTGCTGGTAATGACGCGACGCATCTTTCTCAGCTCCGCCCGCATTTCAGCGACTTCCCGACGGAGCGCAATGATATCCGGATCGGTAGTTTCCGCCTGTGCCTGAGAGGAGAACAGAAAGGCTCCACTCCACAGGATCGGGCATGCGGCTGTCAGGATATCAGCAAGAAAAGCACTCGTTACTCTTCGTCTTGCGAGAGGATTTCCAGGAACATCCCGCCCATCCTGAATTTTTATTTTCGCTGACATTGCCTCATGACCAGAACTCACTGCCAAAAGATGATAACGAACTGAAACGAATTATATGGCAGTCCAAGAGAGCCTTTTCCACCTCTCCTCAATGGAGGCAATATAGTCACCGTTTTTTGAGAAATGACCTGCTGCATATCCTTCATGAAACTGAATTGAAAAAGTTACTCAATATAAAAAGAAATTACCAAAATATTATCGAGCACATTAAACGATCTGCAATATCCTGAAGGTAATCTGATCCGAACAGATCAAGGTCGGATGAGTGCACGTTTCCCATACTTCCCCTCACGTTTTCATCGCCACTCCCTGTTTCGGTGGACTGGTCACGCAGACTTACATGCAGTCCATCATCGGCTGCATGGCCATGGCGCAGCATCATGGGATCGAGCTGACTCTTTCCCTCGTGGGAAATGATGCTCTAATCACACGTTCGCGCAATACGTTGCTGCATCAGTTCTTCACCCAAAGCGACGCGTCGCACATTCTTTTTGTGGATAGCGATATCGGTTTCGCACCGGATGCCGTGCCACGTCTTGTCGCTGCCGGAAAGGATCTCGTCGCCGGGCTGTATCCCCTCAAGGATCGCTACTGGGATTCGTTGACGAATGTTCTCACCAAGAGAGGCGAGCCAACGGAAACAGCATCCCTGCGCTATGTCGGTGAAAGCGCCTCGCTCCATGAACAGCACCCCGGCGACGGCACGGATGCGGGGCTGGTCAAGGCGGGTTACGCTGGAACAGGCTTCATGCTGATTTCCCGACAGGTCGTGCAGCGTATGATCGAAGCCTATCCAGAAACGCGTTACAAACGGATCGACGCACCGGTTGGACAGGACAATTCATCCGCCGTTGAGACAGACGCCTATGCCCTCTTCGATTGCATGATCGACCCTGAAACCGGCACTTATCTCAGCGAGGACTTCACCTTCTGCAAACGCTGGCGTGATCTGGGTGGGGAAGTCTGGCTCGATACCGGACTGAAACTTTCCCACACCGGTGCATCAACCTTCACGGGTGATCCTTCGCTACGTCTGGGCATTGTCAAAGGCAAGTAAGAAATCCGAAACGGGAGCAGACCGAATTAGAAATCCGGCATTGCTCCCGATAGCATACCGCCCTGCCTCAAGGGGGCTACCCTGCGGGCGAGACCAGTCACATCATCTGTCTCGACCATCAGACCGCAGATCGTAGCCTCTCCTTCCGCGGGTTGCAGACGCTCCCCCGGCATCTTGCGGACAAAGCGCGCAACGGCTGCCTCTTTCTGCATGCCGATGACGCTGTCATAATCACCGCACATCCCCGCATCGCTCTGAAACGCTGTTCCTGCTGTGAGAATACGGTGGTCAGCGGTCGGGGTATGCGTATGCGTGCCCACCACCAACGAGACCTTGCCGTCCAGCACATGGCCGAGCGCCCATTTCTCACTGCTGGCTTCCGCATGCACGTCAACAACAGCTGCCTGTACCGTGACACCAAGGCGATGCTTGGCAAGCAGTTCCAGCGTCAGACGAAACGGATCATCAAGTGGGTCCATGAACAGACGCCCCATGACATTGACCACAAGCGCCTTACGTCCATCAGCAAGCGTGACCACCGTGCTGCCCTGTCCCGGCGTGCCGGGAGGAAAGTTCAGCGGCCTTACAACCGCAGGCATCCCGTCGATTTCCCCGATAAGATCACGACGGTCCCATGCGTGATTGCCGAGCGTGATGACATCGACGCCACATCCCATCAGATCGCGTGCAATTCCGGGCGAAAGTCCAAAACCGTGACTGGCGTTCTCGGCGTTGACGATCACCAGATCGAGAGACAACTGACGACGCAGTTCCGGCAGGCGTGTCGTCACACCATCGCGGCCGCTCCGCCCGACAATATCTCCCAGAAACAGAATTCTCACGACATGACTCTCACAATAATCTCCGGCTTCCATAACGCTGATGGACGGGAATGTAATAACGCGGACAGCCTTCTTACGGCTGAAGGTTCTCCGCAGGGATGATGTCTTCTTTTTCGGTGACGATAACTGGCAACGGCACATCAAACGGCCCCACCGGGATATGGGGCACTTCCTGTACAGAAAAAGCATAGCCTATCGCGCAGGCATCGGGCAAAGCCGCGAGCGTGCGGTCGTAATAGCCGCCGCCATAACCAAGCCGGTATCCGCGCCGATCAAAAGCCAGCATTGGCACCAGCACAACATCCGGCACATCAATTGGACCATCCGGACATACGGTTCCGAATCGCCCTTCCCGCATCGGACAATTCGGATCCCATTGCCGAAAAAGCAGCGGCGATCCTTTTGGGGGCGTCTCGGGTATCAGAATCTGCCAACCCTGCTCATGCAACCGATGAGAGAGAGGGCGCAGATCGACCTCGCCCGGCATCGGCCACACGCTGGCGATCCGTGAGGGAGCATGTGTGCGAAGCCGGACATAAAGCCGGTCACATAATATGGCGGAAGCGGATGGATCAGCCTGCTTGAGCGCTACCTTCATCGCCAGACGAATGGCGCGCTTGTCGCTGGCCGTTTCAGGGCGATCTCCAGAACCTGTCATGGAGTCGGGAAAACTGTGTGGGGCCACCCTGGCCGTTGGACTTTACAACCTCCAGGACCTGCTAGTGCAGGTGGGCGCCGGAATACCATGACCAAGATCACGACAGAGCCAGCTCCCGAGGAAGTGCTTATCGGCCCAGGGGATGAATTGCCTGACGCACCGGGCAGCTCCACAAACATAATCTAGTGCGCCTCAAGCGCCGCCGCAATGGTTTCCGCACGTTCGGCCAATAAAGAAAGTTCATCCATAAGCCGCGCGTTTTCTCTTGCAGCCGCTTCACCGGCCGCAATCGCCTTGCTGGCCTCGGTGGAAATCAGTTCAGCCGTCAGATCCGAGAGTTCGTCGGCCATCAAAAGGGACGCCAGAACAAGGATCTTTGCCTCGCCGCTGAAGCCAAGCGCCCTGACGCGGGCTACCCGCTTGCTGACTTCCTGCGCCATATCGAGGAGATGGCGTTCCTCTCCAGGCTCGCACCCGATCTGATAGGCATACCCGTTGATGCGGACTGTTACCTGCGGCATGAATCAGTGTCCTTCGCCATGCTGTGACGCATCGTGATCGGAAGTATGGCTCCAGCCATCATGTATGTTCTGCTCATCCGCCACCATACCGCGCTCTCCATGAGAGGGTTCATGCAGCGAGGAGTCAGCCGAGGTTTCAACAGGCTCTTCCCGTGGATGAGCCGGAGCCAGATCGCCGAGGATATTTTTGACGTCGACCATCAGCGCATCAAGCGTCGCTATCGCTTTCTGAACATCAGGCTGCGGCCCCTCGACCACAGTCTCAGGAACAAAAGGCTGCGCTTCTTCCCTGCGGTGTTCAAGTGCGAAGGCGATCCTGTCCAGCGCGGAACGAAGTCGTGAAACAGGATCGACAGGCCTATTGTTGTCCGGCTTGTTCTCGCTCATATGCGCACGTGACTCCGCCTTATGTATATCTTTGCAATTTTGTTTAGAAATCGCCCGCAAAGGATTGAACGTCAAGCATGATCCGGCAAATCCGCCAGCATCTTTCCACAGGAAACGATGAGAGCAAACCCGGCTGCATCTTTCCTGTTTCCTCTTTGCGAGAAGCCTGTGACGCGATCAGGGTAGCACAAGCGAGCGGATGTTCAGACGTTATCCTCCTCTCTCCTCCGGGAGCAGCCGGTTTCATGGGCGTCCCCTGGTGGATGACCATGATGGCTCAATTCAGAGATCTTCAAGAGAAGAACCCAATCTCCCTGCCCTTCGTTGATATTCTCGATTGCGGCAGTCAGGCAGGTCGCGCCGTGTCAGCCCTGACACAGGGGCAGAAGCATATCGTGTTCGATCCTGAATCCCCGCAAAGAAAAGCTGTGGAGATGCTGGCTGCCTCCCTCGGTGCGACGGTTCTTTTTCAGCGACCTGACAGGATTCAGCCTTTCCCTCTTGGCATCGCATGTCCTTCCGGGGAATAAGCCTCTTCACAGACACCCCGTTCCCGGAGACTGAAATGAGCAGCAAGCAGCCCGACACGGGACGATTCTCAGAACCCTGTGAGGGATACCTTGTCACGCCTCCTTTGCTGGAAGCGTCCTCCTTCGCTGGCCAGCTCGACCATGCCCTGACAGTGCTCCCTGTAGCCGCCGTGCGGCTGAGACTTGCAGAGACTTCTCCCGAAAAAATGAAGCAGACGATTCTCGATATCCGACAGATCGTGGATCGGCATGACGCTGCGTTGATGCTTGATGGTTTCCCCGAACTGGTGCGCGAGACAGGGTGTGATGGCGCCCATGTTGGGGCGGAAGATGTCGCTGCGGCACGAAAGATACTGGGGGACAATTTCCAGCTTGGAGCCGCGTGTGATTTCAGTCGGGATCTGGCGATGCTGGCAGGTGAAAAAGGTGCCGATTATGTGGCTTTTGGTCCGTTTGGCGTCGAGCCCGAGCCGGAAGGCCTCGCCCTTCTGACGTGGTGGCGGGAAATGATGGAACTGCCCGTGGTCGCGGCATACAACCCTGCGGCAGAAACCACCGGCCTCACTCATCCTGAAACACTCCGGACACTTGCAGCAACGGCGGATTTTCTCGCACTGGGCATTACTGCAGCGGGTGAGTCTTTCGATGCTGTCTGGCAGACGCCGGAACAGTTTCTGCCTTTGTTCACTGCAAATTCCGAAGGCTGACGGACGGCAATCCATCGTTATCAGTGCGTCTGTAGATCCATCGTATTCAGATCATGCACATTGTAGGCGATGGAACGCACCATAGCCGCAAGCGATTTTTCGCACAGGTCCGTATGATGGGCCACGCTCGCCTCTGCCGTGAAATCCGAACGGAAGTGCGCTCCCCTGCTTTCCTCCCTCTGACATGCGGAAATCATCATCATTTGGGCCACCAGCGCCGCATCGTCGCAGGATGCCAAGCGGGAAACGCGGAATAGCGCCTGCCGCAGGGATGCTCCTTCACGCACAGGCCCCAGCGCCATCTTTACAAGCGGTCGCAACATTCCCGCGACCCCGTTAGGCACAGAGAGGTCTGGAGGTATCATCGACACGTCGATTTGCATGTTTTTCGCTTCATTTAACACGCTTTTGGCGACCATCTCGCTGCAGACAATCATCTCCAGCAAAGCATTGCCCGGCAATGCTGATGCGCCATGAAGCCCCGTGCTCGCACACTCGCCACAGGCCCACAGACCCGCAATGGAAGTTCGACCAGCAATATCGGCCATGATTCCACCAATATGGAAAGCCGCCGCAGCTTTTACCGGCAAGGCTTCCTTACGAGGATCAAGGCCGACACTTCCACACTGTTTCAGAAAGTGATCCAGATGATCGCCCGTAACCACGCCCCGGCCAGAAAACTGCTTGCTCAGATCGAGAAAAACCGAGTGTCCCGCATCCTCGTTCTGTTGGACGAGACGGGCGAGACCATCCGAATCTTTTCCTGTCACATCCAGCCGATGCCCGCTTTCATTCAGAAGAGACACGGTCTCTTCCCATAAAAGCGGCGGAACGGCGAAGCTCGTTTTTCCTGTAGTTTCGATCGACAGGGCAAAAGGATCGAACCGGACAAACTCCATGTCACACAATGTCGCACCAGCTCTCGCCGCGATCGCCATACATGCACCGGTTCCATGGGATGAGCCGAGATCATCTCCAAAGAGACCACACGCTCCGCTGCCCGCCATGATCACCGCATTCGTATCGAGAATGCCTGTCCTGTCACCAGTCGCAAGAACTGCGCCCCGCACATGGCCTTCTACAAGAACCAGCTGACGTAATGCCGTCGCAGGGATGATCGTGACATTCTTTCGTTTCGCAAGAATGCCGAACAGGATGGCATAAAGAGCGCTTTCAGTATCCGGCCATCCGTGCGTTCTAATGAAATCGAACTTTGCGAGACCAGCCAAAGCCTGATCCATTCGACCCATGACACACTGCACGACATCAAGCCGCGCCAGCCCCTTCCCTGCCCGGAGCGTGCGGGCAGCCCTTTCCGTTGAAGAGCCTGTTTCTTTCAGCAGGGAAAACAGACTATCCGCGCCTGTATCTGAGACCTGAGGCTCTCTTCCCGCAATAAGGATGCAGGGCGCGTCATTCATGTGCAGAGCGACAAGCACTCCAGCAATTCCGGCACCGACAATCAGCGGCTGTCCACGCAGTTTTTCAAGATTGACGGTATGAGCCGCAACCATGCCACATCCTTTTCTCTGCCGTGCCGGTTTTTATAGTTCCAGTCGAAATCCATCTTTCCGACATTGCACCGCCTGAAAAACCTGCCGCGCAATCAGACTGCCCTTTCCCGCCGGGTTCATGAATAAGGCAGCCCTCCCTTTTCCCAGAGAAAAGTCAGTAAAGGGTTACTGTATCAGCCATTGATTGAGGCCTAATTTTCCTCGCTGGCCTCATCCTGATTTTTTGTTCTTTTCCTGTGAGAAAAAAGCAGGTTTTCGATCGTTTCTGTCTCAGTCAGTGTTTCCGATAGTGGCAGAACCAACGACATGCTCTGGGCGGTACGGGCAATGGCCACATCGTTTTTGAATCGAAACAATCTGGCGGGACGACCAAATATCTCGTCACTCACGCCGCCAGCTTCTTCAATCAGTCCGCAATTCGAAACATTCCTGCGAAATGCCTGTTTATCGAGCGCCTCACCAAGAACGCCTTCCATGGAGGCCTGAAACTGCGGAATGGTGAAGCGCTCTGGCATAAGTTCCACCGGCATGGACAATGATTTGAGTGGTTTGCGGAGATGCCCCAATCCCTGCGCCAACCATTTATAAAATCTGCTGCCTGCAAGCGTCATCATATCCATCTGCCCGTCGCCTGGCAGATATCCGGACGCAATGAGCATTTTACAACGCTCAGCGGCCAGTTCGGGGCGCCATCGAGCACCTTCAAGCGCAAAAAGCACGCATATTTTTTTACGCGCTCCCACCTGCTCGGACGTCGTCGGTGGAGAGACCTGTGTGAGCAGAAATTCCCCAAGCCGGTTTTTGAGCGTGACACCCTGATGGTTCCTCTGATCCTCCCAAGGTAAAAAATCGTAACAGGATGACCAACCTCGTGCGTCTCCACCAGTCTGCGTGGTGACAAGATACGGAATCTCCAAGGTTTTCCTGCCATCCGGCGCTCGTTGCATTCTGGTCGGCAACTGTTCGGCGCAGGCGGAAAAAACACGTCTGCGGGTCACGATCAGCGCCTCAAGGGTCTCACGGATCTGTGCCTCTTCTGTGCCGAAAAACTGCGCATGAGGCAGCCCTCCCTGTCCATCCGTCAGAACAAACGGCTCACCTGCCTGCAAGGCAACAGGCACCGCAGCAATGATGACCCTTGTTCCCTCCGTCATGTTGGGCGGATCATGTCAGCCACGTCTTCGGCTCACTTTGCTGGACGATGCTCTCGTGCGACGTTCATCGTTCCGTTGTTTCAGGCGAGCGGACGCGCTCCCATACATACCCCCAGCTCCGGGCCTCCGTTCCGGTTCCACGGCCTGCGGGCCCAGCTATCCGTGAAAAGCTCCTTTATCCCGTAAAATTCACCAGAAACATTGCGGGATACGCCGGACAGGACAAGCGAAACCATTGCCAGGTTGTCAACGCCTTCCTGTGCATTATGTCACAGCTGTTGCACCGCAATAACTTTTCCTATCGCCGGAAACCTGGCGACCCTTCGGAGTTTTAAAACACAGGCGCGGCGTGCTACGCTGACGTCAGGATATGCAGCTTTTTCCTTATTATAGAGAGGGTCACAATGGCAGCCACCAGCGCCAGAGAAAGTCTCATTGCCCTTCTGCGCGGTGTTGAAAAGTTCAACACCGAAGTTTTCCCTGAAAAGCAGAATCTTTTTCAAGGGCTGGCAGAGGGACAATCACCCAGCACACTGTTCATCACCTGTGCAGACAGCAGGGTAAACCCTACTCTCATCACCCAGACGGATCCCGGCAACCTTTTCGTTCTGCGTAACATCGGTAACATCGTTCCGGCTTACGGCGAAATGCTCGGAGGTGTCTCGTCGGCGATTGAATATGCTGTCCAGGCACTCGGCGTTTCCAGCATCATCGTCTGCGGTCATTCCAACTGCGGCGCCATGATGGGACTGCTCGACCCCGATCCGTCCAAGCTGGACAAGATGCCTACGGTCAAATCCTGGCTCCGCAATGCAGAAGCGGCAAAAGCTGTTATCGGCGCGCTCAACAGCACCGATGTTGGACCAGCTGCTGTCCGCAGTCTCGCGGAACAGAATGTGCTGTTGCAGATTTCTCACCTCCGCACGCACCCTTCTGTTGCTGCAGCTCTTGCGCAGAACAAGCTGATCCTTCAGGGCTGGTTCTATGATATCGGAACAGGTGAAGTGCTGGTTCTGGACGAACAGTCCCGCAGGACCATCTCGATTGACGAAGCCATTGACCATCTTGAAGAGGCCAAAACACCCGCCTGACCTTACGCTTCCCTGATGACAGGATCGATCCTTCTGATGGGGAAACACCTGTCCAGATCGCGTGTTTTGTTGGGCCTAGTCTGGCTGGCGATGCTTTTTCCACAGAAAGGGCGTTGCCAGCCACTTCGCATTACAACATGGAATATGAGTTGGCTCACACCGCGTGCCGCTCTTGATCCAGCATTACCGGAAGACATCTATCATCGGTCGCCTGAAGATATTCAGCGTCTGAGTGATTATGCACGTCGTGTCGGTGCTGATATCTTTGGATTTCAGGAAGTTGACGGTCCGCAGATTGCCGCCCGCGTTTTCCCTGCGACCCGGTATAATATTTATATGACCAATGATCCGGTCGTGCAGCGCGTGGGTCTCGCTGTAAGAAATTCTCTCTCAGTTGAACAACACCCCGACCTTACCGATCTGAATGTCTATCCTCCCTCTGCTCCGCATCCTCTACGCAGCGGTCTGGATGTAACGGTTTCAGACGGAAAAGCTTCTCTCCGTATTCTCGTTCTGCATCTTAAAACGGGATGTTGGGACAATCCCCCAAGCGAAAGCAAACATGCCTGTCCGACCTTGCGACGTCAGTTCGAAATCCTCTCAGACTGGATTCTGGAACGACAGGATGAGGGAGAAGCCTTTGCTATCATGGGAGACTTCAACAGAAGAATCACGCCGGACGATCCACTTTTCCATGCGCTTTCACAGCCTTCCCCACTCCTTCTGACAACCGCAGGAAAAGCCAGCCCATGCTGGGGTGGTGAATATTTCATTGATCATATTCTTCTGGGTGGTCAGGCCAGAAACTGGCTTATTCCCGACAGCCTGCGGGTCATGACATTCAAGGGCGCGGGAGACACACCCAAAAACACTTCTGACCACTGTCCTGTTTCCGTCGAGCTTTCGTTTCCCTGAGAACCGCTGAAAGCGACTGCCCGGAATGAAAACTTCTCAGACCGTTTCCCGTGTTGGAAAGGCTCCAAGTTTCATCAGCGCCGGGTCGCGTTCCCATTCATCAAGGGGAACAAGATCCACCCCGACACGCAACACATCGCCACCACCACCGAGAATCAATCCACGAACCGGACTGATATCGGCGTAGTCCCGGCCCCAGCCGAGAATTACATGCTCATCGCGAACGACAATGCCATTGGTCGGATCGAGACCGATCCATCCCGTCTCCGGCCCAAACCAGACACCAACCCACGCGTGAGAAACATCAGCACCAAGCCGCCGCTTCTGCCCCGCAATCGGTCTTGTCCGGATATACCCGGACATGTAACGGGCAGGCAGCCCCAGCCAGCGCAACCCGCTCAGCATGAGGTGGGTGAAGTCCTGACACACCCCCTCTCGACGCTGAAGGACTTCATCCGGCGTTGTGCGCAGGTTTGTCACTCCGGACCGAAAGCGGAATTCCTTATAGACCCGCTCATTCAGTGCGAGCAGCCCTTCGAGCACGGGCCGACCGGGAGGAAAATCCCGTGCCACATACTCTCCCACGAGTCGGGAAGGCCCACCCATTGGACCGCCGAAAAGATACTGTGAAACATCAGCATCCTGCGCTGCCAGAAACGCTATCTCTTCCCAGGCCAGCGTGCTGTCGGCAGGCGGAGGTTCGGGAAAATGCACGTCGACGTCCGACAGGGCGACAATATCAAAATGAGAGTGTGGCGCTTCATGAAACAGCCACACGATCCGATTGCCAAAATGATCGGTCCCCGATTCACGCCGGATGGGAGGCGGATTACATTCCAACTGAGTGCGCAGAACCGTCTGGCCCGGACAGTCACGCGGCGTCAGATGCAGGATATGGGCCGCCAGATCCACCGAATGTCCATAGGTGTAGGACGTTGTGTGCCGGACACGATAGATCATGTCAGGGCTCCATCCATATCGATGGCGGTCTCATTTCCGATACCGACAAGCCGCGGTGAATTGAGGACGGAGAAATAGCTTCGGCCTATCCGTTCGGAAAGTTGCAGAACAGCTGCCTGCATATCTTTCAGAGCCGGAGGTAACGCAGCTGTGGCTGCATCCTGACTGGAGGCGGAGACAACCGACGCCACGATTTCAGCCAGCGTTGCGCGGATATTTTCTGCCATATCCGCCAACTCATAAGACGCGGATCGCTGTGCTTCAGGCACGAAAGGACTGTCCGAAGCCAGTCCGGCCAGAGAGTCACGCAGGGCGGCAAGCTGATAGGCCGCACCACGGGGATTGTCCTCATCAAGCAGCAGGAGATCCAGCACGGGCGCAGGCTGAACCACTCCGAAATAGCGGGAACGGTAGGTGATCACACTGTCGCAGAGTTGCAGCATCAGACGCAGCGCAGCTTCCATACGTCCACGCTGATACACATCCGGCTGTTCAAGAACGCCGGAGCAGATGAGCAGCACGGAAGACGCACGCTCAATTCTGCGTCCCAGATCAAGAAACTGACGACCGCCGGACAGAACCATGCTTTCCGCGGCAAACCCGGACAAGGTTGCCGAATACAGCAACAGATCATTTGTCAGCCCCGAAAGCTGATCCAGCATGCGGGCAGGATCAGTCCGGCGGGGACGCTGATCAATCATCTTGAGGATCTCGCCTCCCCGGTGGGAGATGAAATCACGGACGTCCTGTGTCAGCCTATCAACCAGTTCCGGCACAAGACGGATGATCTTTCTCAGCACACGGGCAAAAAAACCATCAGAACCGCCAATGGCGAACAGTCCACGAACCGTCCCCGCATAACCGTAGGCTGGCACTGGCGCTTCCTGCACAAGCCCCATGGCGCGCATCTGCCGCATCAGAACAGCGATATCCGCCAGTTCTCTCGGAGAAGGCTCCGTGCCAGACATATGCGTCATGATAACACGCAGGAGACGGGCCCCGCTTTCTATCTGCTCAAGGTAACGCCCAAGCCAGAAGAAATCATCGGCAGCCCGGCTGGGCAGGTCACCCTGAGCCCGGCGGATGGCCAGAGGATAGGGAGCGGAAAATGACGTTTCCTGAAGAGAGAAATTCTCATCGACCATCACCCAGACATCCTTGGTGATCTGATTCTCTCCGATCGGACCGGCCGTAACAGCCTCTCCGGCATCAAACACTCGGCACACACCGCCAGGCAGAACCGACCAGCCATTCTCATCCTGAATCGCAAACATGCGCAGAACGATGGGCCGGGGTACGATTTCCTTCTCACCGACACAGGGGGACAGGGACGCCAGCGGTTCGCGACAGGCGATATAACGCCACGGTTCCTTACAGACCTTTTCCCAGAGTTGTGTGCGCTGCTTCTCATCCAGCGCTGCCAGTCGCTGGACCGGCTGTTCCTCTCCGATGGCGGACGCAACGGCCCAGTAATCGGAGGTCGCCTGAGGAGACTGAGATCGCTCGAACAGAAGCCGCTCAAGAAAAATCTGATTGTCCGGCTGTCCAAGCCAGAGACTCTCCACATTTTCCAGACGGAGCGTTTCCCCGAAGAGCCGTGAGGCAATATCAGGCAGAAACGACTGCACACCAAGAGCTTCGACAAACCCGGCCCGAGGGTCATTGATCAACCTGACAGACCCGTTGCGCGCCGCATCGAGCAAGCCCGACACGCCCGCCGAACCCGTCCCTTCCAGCTCGAGCGGATCAATCGAATCGCCGTTCTGCCGGACAAGGAGAACATCGATCTTTCTCAGGCCGCGCACAGTCTTGAGCCACAAGGCTCCTTCCCGAACCGTGAGATCACCCGCTTCCACCAGCGTGCATCCCAACTCCCGCGCAAGGATAACGTGCTCGCTCCAGAAAGGACTGGATGGCCCGGGGGTTAACAACGCTGGATTGGCTGTCTCCCCGCCGCCTGTCTTCTGAACGCTGTCCTGCCAGCACTCAAGAAAAGGACGAAGCCTCTGCAACGCCACGCCAGCAAACAGTTCGGGAATTGCCCGCGTCATCTGTCGACGATTTTCCAGAGCGAGGCCAATCCCGTTGCCCTGTCGGACCCGATCGGCCAGCACACGCCACTGCCCGTCGGCTTCTCGCACGAGATCCACGGCATAAGACGATATGAATTGATGTCCGACCGACCGCAGGGCATCGACCGTTCCGCAGCGCAGAAAGCCCTTGTTGGCCCAGACCAGCGCCGGAGGCAGGAGGTGATCGACCAACACATTCCGCTCGCCGTAAACGTCTCGCAACAGAGCTTCCTGCAGACGGGCGCGCTGGATGATCCCAGCTTCAAGCGTGCTGAACTCATCTGCCTTCAGCAACAGCGGAATCGGATCGCACTCCGCTCCGATAAAACTGTTCCAGCCCTGATTTTCCAGCGTTTCTCCCATGCCGGAAGATGAGGAGGATGACAGAGCCCCGGTCTGATCGGCCAAGGCCAAGGCAATCTGCTGCTGCCGCGCCCGAAGTTCCTGATGCCCCAGATCAGAAATGGCGCTCAGAAGGCGTCGCCACTGGGGGCGTACGCCTCCCTGGCCATTCACCATCTCATCAATTGGAATCGCGCCGTTCATCCGATCGGTTCTAGGGTGTCACACTCTACCCACGCAATCCTGCAGTGAAGAATGGAGGGGGGTTCCTTCATGAAATCAGGCAAAACAAGGACTTACTGTGGCGCGGGCGCAACAGGTGTCAAAGGTAATCCATGCACAAGATCATGTATGAACCGCAGCTTTTCCGCGATGATGGGGGTAACCACAAAAGGATACAGATCCGGCTGCCCCATTGAACGATTCAGCGCATTCACTGCCAGAGTCAGCGGAGGCCAGGCCACCAGCAACTCATCGAAACTGGCCGCTGCATAGGTGTCGAAGTTAAAGGTCTGCGACAGGCTGCCATCCTTCGCTACCGCCGGACTTACAGCTACACCAAAGGCAACAGCCGTCTGAAGTGTGTCCACGATGTGCAGATAATGCGCCCATGTCTCCGCGAAATCTTCCCACGGATGCGTCGTGGCGTAGGAACTGACGTAATTTTCCTGCCAGCCAGCCGGCGGACCGTTCTCGTAATGCTGCTGAAGAGCCGCTCCATAATCCTGCGTGTGATCACCGAACATGGCACGGCAGGCCTCTTCATTGCCCGCATCACGCACAAGGATGTTCCAGTAGAAATGTCCAACTTCATGCCGAAAATGTCCCAGCAGCGTACGATAATGCTCTCCCATTTCGACACGCATTTTTTCACGTTCGGCATCATCCGCCTCACGCAAGGCAATGGTGATGACCCCTTCATCATGGCCGGTCATGACTTTCCCCTGCCCGTTTTCCGGGTCATCAGGGAAATTGAACACCAATCCGCCTGTCGGGTTCTCGGAACGGGTCGGCATGGGAAGATTGAGCAGTAGCAGACTATAAAACAGGCGATGTTTGGCCTGTTCCAGTCGCCTCCATAGCTCCTGATTTCCTTCCTTGGTCAGATCGGGGATGACGTGGTTATAACGACACGCCACGCACAGCGCATCGGTACTTCCTTCTGGAACCAGCCAGTTGCAGACATCATATTCTGCGTTTGTACAGAGAAAGCGGGACGGTGCCTCAACCCCTTCTCCTACGGCGAGCCAGCCATTCTCATCTGAAGCAGGTTCAAGCGCCAGAAGCCTGCTCGTTTCGGTGCAGTAACCGAGCCTGTGGCCGCAGCTTTCACAGTGGGTGTTTTCAAAGAAAAGAACCTGACCGCAACTCTGACAACTGAACAGCTTCATGGTAGCCTGACCTTCATCCACATCGATAAGTCGATGAACGCATACAAGACGATTTTGTTGCCAGTTTGCGTTGGATAATTTGTCCTCCCTACAGGACAACAAAAATTATTTTTGTGAGATTTCCGTCACTTGGTAAGTCTGAGAGACGTGTCAGTAACGATTTTATTAAAAACAGACGAAAAGGCCTGTTTTATTTCGTCACCATCACTCGCCTTGAAATAGTAATCATCACTTGTGGCGCAATCCTGCACGGCAGCTTCCATGGATCCAGCTCCACTATCTGGAAAAGATCCCAAATACTGATTGAACCACGCAGAACTTCTGTCAACATAATAGGGAGTCCAGATAGAAAAAACCTTTGCATTCATACTCTTAAGAGTTGTGCAACCTGATCCGAAATCAGTTGTTACATTTCGGGACGCTAACGCGTTGTTGTTAATGTATGTGTCGGAAGTGCCGTCAGACAGAAACACCACATAGGTCGTCATCTTGTCTGCGGAAGAACCATCACCGACGTTTGTAAGATGAGAAGCAACGTAATTCAGAGCATCTGCTGTTTTCGTATAGCCACCGTTGTAAACGTCCATTTGGGAACCATACATACCAGACATACTATTATGGCTATTGATATAAGGAGTAGCGTCTTCGGCATCCACGGAAGACAAGGCAGATGAAATGCTGGATTGGTCAGAAGTTGGCGCAAGAGTCTGTTGAATTTGCGTACCAAAGGTAATCATACTGATCAGAAAATGGTTTGAAGCGTTTTCGGATAAATCAGATATTTGCGAGGCCAGATTGGCCAAAGCAGAGCGTACGTAGTCAATTTTCAGATCAAGCCCGTTGCTTTGCGCATATGCACGCATATTGCAGGCGGGCAAAGTCTGGGAAGATCCTGTCTGCGTTGTACATTTTATTGATTTGATACTGTCGTAATAGCCATGAGTATCATGGCAGGCAAAAGCGCATTGAGCTGGTGTATTGAGCAACGTATTGATGACTTCCTGCGTACCACCAACTGTCATGGAGTTTGAAACATCCACAAGAAAGATGATCTGCACATAAGACTGTCCAGCCGTCACACTTGCTGTCGATGATACACTGACCGACCCGCTCATGGCCGGAAGCAAATTGGCCAGAATGAACTTGGGTTCAGAACTCAGGCCTACCGTTACAGTACTGGAATAATATCCATTGCTGCTATACGCTACAGTTGCGGTCGGGATATCCGACAATCCAGCTCCAGAAGCATTTGCATTCACTGTCGCCTGAGCAACAGTTTCCGCTACAGTCTGAGCATTGCTTGCGGCATTGCTCCCTCCCGAAGCCAGACTTTCATTCGCCGCCTTCGCTGCCTTGAGCGCAGCTGCATCAGCAATACTTTGAAGTCTGGTTTTCGTATTGATGATTGTCCCCACGTTGACTGCGACAGATACCCCAATCATTGTCGTAAACATGGCTGCAGCCGCAAGAATGGCGACACTACCTTGTCTCGCCTTGAGAAAAGAAATCTCACCTACAAAGAGTTTTTTCAAATAGGACACAAGAAAGTCCTATATGAGCGGTGTTTACAAAATATTTATTTCAAAAATCTAATTTCCTTAAAATGGACGAAGCCGCCTTTGCATTCCGTATCGGCAGTAAAAAATCAGGCTGACGGGACATCACAAGCTGCCCCGCCCCTGACCGCCCTTCAAAACCTTCTCAAATCCAGCGTTCTCGGCTGCTCCATCGACCGATCCACATGCGGTTCCGTCATGGAGCCCGGCGTATGACCAAACGGGAAGAAACGAATACGACGACGCGCTTCCGCCTCGTTGGCGTTGACAGGTCGTGTCTCATAATTCCGGCCACCCGGATGTGTGACGTGGTAGGTCAACCCACCGACGCTACGACCGGTCCATGTATCATAGATATCGAACACGAGCGGTGATTCCACTCCGATAGTCGGATGCAGGGAACTGGGCGGATTCCACGCCTTGAAACGCACGCCGCCGACATATTCACCCTGTCGTTGTGTGCCGGTCAGCGGCACGGCGCGTCCGTTGCAGGCAAGAATGTAACGCTCGTCCACCCATCCGGAAACGAGAGCCTGCACACGCTCGACAGAACTGTCGACATAACGCGCCGTGCCGCCCGCCGCAGGTTCCTCTGCAAGCGTGTTCCACGGTTCAAGCGCCGTGCGCAATTCCAGCGTCATGCCCAGTTCGGTGATGGAGCCGATTTCCGGAAAACGGAACTGGAAGTGGGGTTCAAACCATTCCTTCTCAAGCGGCGCACCCAGCATCCGCAATTCGTCAATGGCGTCACCGAAGTCCTGCCTGACAAAATGCGGCAACATGAAATCGTCATGCAGGCGCGTGTCCCAGCGTACCAGTCGCCGTTCGTAAGGCTTGTTCCAGAACGCCGCGATCGCCGCACGCATGAGCAGCACCTGTGCTGCCGACATACGGTGATGGGGCGGCATTTCGAATGCACGGTATTCCATCAGTCCAAGCCGTCCGGAACTGCTTTCCGGCGCGTAGAGCTTGTCGATGCAGAACTCGGTACGGTGCGTATTGCCGGTGATGTCCGCAAACAGATTGCGGAACAGCCGGTCCGTCAGCCATGGAGGCGTGAACACTTCCCGATTGACCTGCCGGAACGCGATTTCCAGTTCGTACAGAGCGTCCTGTCGCGCCTCGTCGATACGAGGATGCTGCGAGCTTGGTCCAATGAACAGACCACTGAACAGGTACGATAGCGATGGGTGGTTGTGCCAGAACCCGGCCAGCGACTTGAGCAGATCAGGCCGCCGCAGAAATGGACTGTCCTCGGCATTGGCCGCGCCCATCACCACATGATTGCCGCCACCCGTGCCAACATGCCGCCCGTCCAGCATGAACTTTTCCGCAATCAGTCCGACGTTGCGGGCTTCCTCATAAAGCTGGCGACTACGGGTCTCGTGCTCATCCCAGCTTGCCGCAGGATGCACATTGACCTCGATCACTCCCGGGTCAGGGGTGATGGAGAAGGACAGCAGGCGTGGGTCACGAGGCGGCGCATAACCTTCCAGAACGACCTTGCGTCCGAACTCAGCGGCTGTCGCCTCAACTGCGGCGCAGAGATCCAGCCAGTCCTCCACGGCGTAAAGCGGCGGGAAGAAGACATGCAGAATGCCGTCGCGGGACTCTACCGTCAGTGCCGTGCGAACAACATCCGGTTCCTCGCGATTGATCTCTAGCAGATGCTCGCTGAGCGCCTTCTCGGTGCTGATCCGCCACGGCTTACGCACCGGATAGGGCGGCAGCGCCGGAAGATCGGAAAGCTCTGCCATCGGACGTCCGGGAGGCGTTCCAGACCGGCTGATGAGATCAGGTACAGCAGCGCCATAAGCGTGCGGAGTGCGTCGCGCGAAAGCCGGATGAGGCGGCAGACGCGGGTGCGGCGCAAAAGGATCAAGAGGGAAAGACTGATCGATGTCGTCAATGTCGGCCCAAGGCAGGCTTTGCAGAGGCAGACGGAAGCCGATGGACGAATCACCGGGAACAAGGAAGATCGTATCACCCCGCATGAACCAGCGACCAGACTGCCAGCGGCGTACGCCGTCCTGCACAACAACACGCAGAGGCAGGACCGAGCCGGATTCACGCGACAGTCCCCGGCTGAAAACGCGCGCCAGACGATCACGCTCCAGCGGATCGTTCAGCTTGGAGCCTTCCGCCAGCACGTTGGCCGGAAGACGATGCTCTTTCCAGAGATAGTAATGAATGTCTTCGTATGCCGGTGTGACGAGTTCCGGGTCGACCTGCAATCTGGCCGCCAGTGACTGGGCAAAACGTCGTGCGTCATGTTCCGTGGCGTTATCGGTGTCGTCATCCGAGGCCAACAAAGTGCGGTTCAGCCAGACCGGCTCTCCATCGCGGCGCCAGTATGTCGTCAGTGCCCAGCGGGGAAGCTGTTCGCCGGGATAATGCTTACCGAATAGGGTCATATAGGTCGAACCGGGCGACCAGATCGACATCAGGCGACGGAGCAGACGATTGGCGTAAGCGCGTTTGGTCGGGCCAAGCGCCTCGATATTCCATTCGGGCGCATCCATGTCATCGGCAGCGATAAAGGTCGGCTCGCCACCCATTGTCAGCCGGACATCACCCGCCTCAAGCTGCCGGTCGACCTTCTCACCCGCTGCGAGAATGGTCTCCCATGTCTGCTCGTCGTACGGCTTGGTCGTGCGTGGCGTTTCAGCGATACGCTCCACCCGCATCTCAAAGCCGAACTCCGTTTCACACAGCTCGACACCACCGGAAATCGGCGCTGCCGAACCAGGTTCAGGCGTTGCAGCGAGGGGAATATGTCCCTCACCCGTCAGCATCCCCGACGTCGCGTCCAGACCAATCCAACCCGCGCCCGGGAGATAGACTTCCGCCCAGGCATGCAGGTCTGTGAAATCTTCAGTCGGTCCCGAAGGCCCTTCAAGCGGCTTTTCATCCGCGACGAGCTGGATCAGGTATCCCGAGACAAAGCGGGCGGCATAGCCAAGATTGCGGAGAAGCTGGACAAGCAGCCAGGCGCTGTCACGGCAGGAGCCCTTGCCCTCTTCAAGCGTCTTTTCCGGAGACCAGACACCGGGCTCCATGCGAACGATATAGCTGATGCGCTTCTGGACCGCCTGATTGAGCGCTACCAGCATATCAACAGTACGCTGTTTTTCCTTGGGAGTTTCAGCAATCAGCGCCTTGAGCAGCGGACCGGCTGGTTCCAGTTTTCTGTAGGGAGCCAGTTCCTGATCAAGGACATGATCGTATGTAAACGGCCATTCTTCCGCTTCCGGCTCCAGAAAGAAGTCGAACGGATTGATGGTCGCCATATCTGCGACAAGATCGACGGTGACATCAAAGTGCGTGACACGCTCAGGGAACACGACGCGCGCCTGCCAGTTGCCCGACGGATCCTGCATCCAGTTGATGAAATGAGGTTTCGGTTCAATGGTCAGCGCGTAGGACAGAATGTTTGTCCTGGCGTGCGCCGCAGGTCTGAGGCGAATGACCTGAGGCCCCATCATTACAGGGCGGTCATAATGATACGTTGTCTTGTGAGTCAGCGCGACGTTCAGCGTCATCGTCATCTTTCCAGATCGATCCTTCAGGGATTAAACCCCACCTCTTGTCGCTTCGACAGCCCTTTTCGTTACGATTCTAAAAAAAATTAGCGATCCCTTCCGAAAGCGCCAACACTCTGTCGTGAACATCCCTGCCTAAAAGAGTTGAAATGCCAGCATTTTTAGATACCGATGAAACACCGCATAATCTCGCTCATGATTTACAGGGCTGGCATTGCGAGGAACTCCATCCGGATGTTCGTCTGATCGTCAATGAGACCGAACCCACCCTCACGCCAGACATCGAACATCGTGTTCAGACAATCTGGGACGATGCCCGTGCCCGTCGCCCCAAACTCTTCAATGGCCGCATTTTCTGCATGAAGAGCATCACTCCAGACTGCATCGAAGGATACTGGACGGAATATCGCAGGGCTCTGGCGCAAATGGCAGACCCGACGATATTCGGAGAAACGCCACTCCACCAACTTGCCGTTTGCGGTCTGCTGCGCTGCGCGGACGGCATCGTTCTGGCCAGACGACATCCTGCATCCCTGTATCTTGGCGACTTCTGGCAATCCCCCCCTGCCGGAACCGTTGAAATGCGGAAAGAAGGACAGAGACTTTCGCTTGCTGACCAGCTTCTTGCGGAGACGGAGGAGGAGCTTGGTCTGATGGCTTGTGAGGTCAGTATCGGTCCCCCTCGCCTCGCCGTCATTCATGCCCGAACAGCCATTGTCGATATCGGTATTGCGCTGACGACACCGCTGTCTTTTGCTGCACTGAGAGAGAAATGGCAGGCAGGCGGCAACAAGGAATACGATCAGCTGACCGTGATTTCTGATGACCAATTGGGGAACTGGTGCCGAAGGAAAGACGTTATACCGACCACAAGGATCCTGCTGAACACGAGATGATACCTTCTGTTACAGTCATGTTATTTTTTCATGTCTGGATTACGATTTTCGTTTACCAGAAGGGTTATCAGTGTTAAATTCAGTACAGGATTAAGCCCCAACGAAACAGGAGTTCGTGCCATGGTCACCCGCATCGCCCGTTTTGTCTCGAACGGCCTGATTGCCGTTCTGGTGGCGTCGAAAAATGAAGTGGGCAAGTCCCATACTAAATATTTGTAACAACTCTATCATTTCCATATAGAATAACCAGATTCAAAAATCTGGCAGCAGAATAATGGCTCACAGATATATATCTGTGAGCCATTTTTTGTTTCATGGTTTCATGAATACACACTTCCGGACTCTACAAAATATTCCAGAAACATTTTTCTACCGAAAAGAAATCTGGCTATTCAGAAAATATAGTTTGTAAAAATTCTCTCTACCTTTGCCATACCGGGATGCCCATCAGAAAAAGGAGACCATTTGTGAGCAATCCCACAAAATAACGCTTGCCATACTGATTTCCAGCGTCGAGATGTCATAAAACTGAAACAATAAACGTCTCACGGAATCGCAATGCGTTATTTTCCTGCTCCAGAGTGTCCGGAATGAGTTCCAGCATCGGCCGCTTCTCTACCATTTGCACCATTCTGATCATCGCCTTGATTTGTCTGCCTTGCGGAAACTACCGGTGGTTTTTGGCCTATGTCTGTGAGTTTCTCATTATTCTGCAGATAACTGGCCTCATGAAAGGCCGCTTGCATAAATGTGCACTATTCATCCGTTTTCTTTACGGACTTGTACTGTCCTGCCAGCTTGCTTCGATCTTGATGTCGGGAAATGCTCTTTCCCCTCTCACACTTGATAATCTGACCGAAGCCAATGTCATCGGATGGGAAAATTTAGCCTTTTCAACCACGCTGGTGGTGGCCTGCACCCTGTTCTCAACCTTTTCCGATATTCCTGACGTCATATATGGCTGGCTTTGTGTAATCCCGGTTATATTCCTGTTCCATAACTCTGCTCTTTACGAATTTTACAAACCCGTCTCACTGGTTATCTGTGAACACCTGACGACATGGAAGACACGTCTTTCCATGTCGGAAGATATCAGGCCGCTCAAAAAAGACGCTCTTTACTCAGACAACAATAACAACCCGTTCCCCCGCAAGAAATACAATGTCATCGTCATTTTTGTCGAAGGAACTTCAAGAGCCGTCCTCTCTCCATCCCTGACTCCCAACCTGTGGGGCTTCATGGAGAACTCCCTGTATTTCACAGGTTATTTCAATCACACAGCCGCAACATTCCGTGGACTATGGGGGCAGCAGACATCGTTCTATCAGATGCAGGGAGGTGCGCATTTCACACATGATGAACGCAATACTTTTGCGAAGGCGCAATACGACAAACTCGATCTCACTCATCTTCCGACACTGCCGGACATCTTGCGTTCTGCCGGATATCGCACCTACTTCCAGCTTTCCAATACAAAGAACAGTCGTCTTGCAGAGGTTCTTGACGCATTGCGTTTTGACCGGATCTACACGCAAGACGATGTTCCGCCCGAACAAAGAGTCAAATGGTCTGTTCTGACAGATCTTTCTGACGGTGATTCCTTTAGACTTCTGTGGAAGAATGTCCAAGAACTCCACAAAAGCGACTCACCATTTTATTACGGTCTCTATACTGTGGGCACTCATATTGGGCTGGACAGTCCGGAAATAAAATACGGCGACGGCTCCAATCCCTATCTTAACAAATTTCACAATATGGATGCCCAGTTCGGAAAATTCCTGAATTCTTTTCAGGATAGTCCTATTGCTGATGATACCATCATTGTTTTCACCACCGATCACGCCTCTTTTCCAACACCGGATTTTCAACAGCTATTCAAGACCAAAAGTCCTTATTTTGTCGATGAAGTTCCCCTCATCATCTACAAGAAAGACAGCACGAAAACGGGACCGATCGAGGTTTCCGGCAGAAACAGTCTTGATCTGGCTCCAACCATCATGGACATGCTGGGTATCAGTCAGGCACCCAACATGTTTCTCGGCTGCACTCTCTTTGACACCGACTGCACCTCATCTTTCGATCACCTGACGACAATCGGTCTGGAATATTACCAGACAGAGAGACATCATGTTGCTCCGGCGGAACTAACACCAAGGATGGAACGCAAGGTCGAAAATATTGAAACTTTCGGCGATGTCATGCTCGGATGGTAAAAGTGAGCGTTTCAATTTCCTGCGCCACCATCATCTACAATCCCACATCCGGAAAACGGCGGTTCGACCTTGTCCAGCGTCTCGCGCAGGCATTACGTGCGAGCAACATCGCCACTGATCTTCTGGAAACACATTACAAGGGACACGGCACGCATCTCGCCAGGCAACTGGCAGAGCAAGGGTATGAAGGATGCCTTGTGGCGGCAGGAGGTGACGGAACAATTGCTGAAATAGCCACCGGCCTTGATGGCACCAATATCCCGCTCGCCCTGTTTCCCACTGGAACAGCCAATGTTCTGGCGATGGAGCTGGGGATCACGGGAGAAATCCCGCAACTTGTCTCTCTCATCACAACAGCCCGCACACGCTGGATCTGGCCCGGCTGGCTGGAGACAGACAGTGACCGCTTTATGTTTCTGCAAATGGCCGGGGTCGGTTTTGACGGAGCGGTCGTGCATGGCGTCACCCCTCACACAAAGCGCCGGTTTGGCAAACTAGCCTATGTTTTCCAGACCTACCGCCAACTCCTTGCTTACCGTTTCCCGGATTTCGCTTTGCTGGTCGATGGTGTGCCCTTTTCCTGTAAGGGCGTTCTGGTTTCCAAGGGACGTTTTTATGGGGGTAAGTTCCGTCTTCTGTCTTTGTCACGACAACACGAAACCGGTTTTTCTGTTCTGCTGATGAACGGAAACGGTCCGCTGACGGCTCTCAGAACTGCTGCGGCGCTTCTTTTCGGTCGCGTCGAACACCTGTCCTGTATCCGCTGTCTTCAGGCTTCTGAAATCAGCGTAAATGCCTCGCCTTCAATTCCAATACAGAGCGATGGCGATGCGCGCGGCATGACGCCTGTCCGCATCACCTCTGCAACCCATCCCATGCTGGTATTCTGCTGACTGAACGGGCAACCGTTTTTAATCGCCAAAAAAGAAGGGTCTGTCCCATGTTCCGGCAGCGGGCATGCGCGTCCATGACATTTCGGAGTCAGAGCCTTTCCACCAAACACAGGCTTGATGAAAAAGCTCCGGTTCCTGTCTTCTCCCGTTCAAATACGCCTATTTGAACGGTATCTGCCTTAATGATTGTCAGGCAAAGCGTAGACAACCAGTTCATCGCTGATCGGTGTCATCATGAAGTGATGCCCGCCAGCCATGATCGCAACATACTGCTTGCCCTTGTACTCATACGTCATGGGCGTAGCCTGCCCACCACCCGGCAGGACAGCATTCCAGACTTCCTTGCCTGTTTTCAGGTTGAAAGCGTGGATGAGATTATCGGTCGTGGCCGCTACAAACACCAGTCCGCTGGCGGTAATCACCGGACCGCCATTGTTCGGCGTGCCTATTGTCAGCGGCAGATAGGTTGGAAGCCCCCACGGACCATTGGCGCGGGCGCTGCCCAGCGGATGCTGCCACAGCACCTTTCTGGTGTGCATGTCGATCGCCGTGATCATGCCGTACGGCGGCTTGTTGCACATCATGGTGGTGAAGCGGTTCCAGAACGGTGTCACGACAATGCCATAAGGCGTGTCAGCCATCGCGCCGTTTCCTTCGGCACCACCTGCCTTGGCGTTGAAATGCGGACTGTCGATCGGCAGAAGACCCAGTTCATCCGCCTTGTTACGATCCACAAGCTGGTCCCGCATCGGGGTGTTGTTCCAGTTGGCGATCAGNNCCTTCGGCACCGCCGCCGCCGGGCTTGTAGTTGGGGTCATCCACCGGCATCAGCCCCAGCTTGTCGGCCTTCTTGCGGCTGACCAGTTGGTCATACATGGGCGTGTTGTTCCAGTTGGCGATCAGGATGCCGGTTTTGGCGTCATACGCCATGCTGCCCCAGTCACTGCCGCCATTGTAACCCGGATATTCAATCCAGGGCTTGCTGATCTCGGGAGCAGTGAATTCACCCTCATATTTCGACTTGCGGAACAGGATACGGCAGTAAAGCTGGTCGATAGGCGTCATGCCCCACATGTCGCTTTCCTTGAGATCAGGAAAACCGAGACGCGGCATGCCAACCGACCAGGGCTGGGTTGGGGACCGTGGATCGTTCGGGACATCCGTGGCTGTCGGAGCAGGACGCTCCTCCACCGGCAGGATCGGCTTGCCGGTGCGACGATCCAGCACGAATGTCTGCCCACGCTTTGTCGGCACGATGAGCGCCGGAACAGTGCCGTCCGCCGTCGGCATGTCGATCATGGTCGCCTGCGAGCCCATGTCGTAATCCCAGACATCCTTGTGCACGGTCTGGAAGACCCAGCGCGGTGAGCCGGTCTTGACGTCGATGGCGACGATTGAAGAGGAGACAGCGTTTTCCTCGGGAGAACGCATGGCGCTGTAATAGTCGGCCGCAGCATTGCCTGTCGGCACGTAGACCAGCCCAAGATCATTGTCGCCGGTCATGGCCGCCCAGGAATTCGGCGTGCCACGACTGTAATGCTCCCCCTCTTTCGGCTCACCATGTTCGTTGGGACGGTTGACGTCCCAAGCCCACAGAAAGCGTCCTGTTTCTGCATCGTATCCACGGATCACACCGGATGGCGCCCAGCGACGCTGACCGTCAAGCACTTCCTGATTGGTCACAACAGCACCATTCACGACCGGCACGGGGGCGGTAATGGAGACGAAGCCCGGCACCGACTCTCCCATGCCTTTCATAAGATTGACTTCGCCATGATAGCCGAATCCCTCACACTTCTGGCCGGTTTCCGCATCGACCTCAATAAGCCGCATATCCAGCGTGCCTTCGAGAATACGATTATGGCAGGGCTGTCCCTCCGGGATGGTCGAAGACGTATAATACGTCACGCCTTTGCAGGCCGCCGTGTAGGGGATGCTTTCGTATTTGACGCCAGCCTTGAAGTGCCAGACTTCCTTGCCCGTGGCAGGATCAATCCGCATCATGTCGTTCATGGCGGAACACATGTAGAGTCCGTCACCAACCTTGATCGGCGTGGTCTCGGCGGCCCATTTGTTGGCCTGCCCCGGACCGGGCTTGCTGCCGGTGTGATAGATAAACGCCTGCTTCAGCTGGCTGACATTTTCAGGGGTGATCTGGTCAAGCGGCGAATAGCGGGTGCCGCTGCTGTCCCGACCATAAGCCGCCCAGTCATCATGAGCCGGATTGCTGCTGGCCTGCTCGACTGCGGGAGTCGCCTCGCTGGGAGGAGCCGGAGGACCGTCCGGAATATTTCCCGCGTTTACACCGCTGGCCTGAGGAGCGTTTGGAGGAGGCGCGCCATACCAGCTTCCCGGATGCGGCAAAGCGCTCCGGCTGGTTCCGTTTCCCTCACCCGGTGGATCTTCATTCTTGGATGGAACCTGAGCCCATGATGCCGTCACAGGGACAAGAAGAGACGGCAGCCCGCACATGATGGTTGCCGCCAGCAGAGTGGTTTTACGCATCATACCGCATGTCCTCTGAGAGATGTCTCGCGCTCGATGCGACGCAGAACCGGAATGGTGAGCAGAACAGCAATAGCGACGAGGCTTGGTCCAAACAGGCGGGGCAGAAGTCCCCAGCCATCCATTCCGACTTCCCAGAAAGCCCAGGGCCAGGTGCAGAGCCATGCGGCAAGATAGAGGAACGCTCCGGCAACACGCCCGAACACCATCAGGATGCCACCTGCGATGATCGCCGCTCCGAACAGCACGTAATATAGAGACCCACCCAGAACCGCGAGTTGCGCTCCCATGATGAGCAAAGGCAGTCCAAGCAGGACAATCAGAACGGCCACAGCAAATGTGGCCCACTCCGCCGCGCTTTTCGGACGGTGAACAGTTTCCATAGAAGATCTCCGACTGCGTTGACACGCTGAAGCGGAATAACGCCAGCCGGAGCGAAGTGTTCCGTTTTGTAAAAACGATATATTGTGACTACCGAGTGACAAGGTCAGGTGATAGAGCCTGCCAATACTTTTTCGGAGAATGAAATGCGGCGCGCAGGTATTGTTGCAGGACTACTGTTCTGCTTTTCAGCCCATGCACAGGAAGCCGTCACCACGCCGGAGAGGATGGATGGAGCATGGGTAGCCCTTCACCACTCGTCCGATGGTGGCGAGCACGTGGATGCCTGCATCCTGAAGGCCAGCGGGCCGATGCTCCAATTCCGGGCGACAGGGAAAGAGCTTTCCATTCAGGTAGCGGATGAGAGCGCCTCCGCCGGACAGTCGCTGTCTGTGACGCTGACTGCGGGAAGTTTCACCAGAACATTCCCCATGACATCAACGGAAACGGGCACTCTCTCAGCGCGTGTTGAATCTGATGCCTTACTGGACACTCTGGAGGCTTTCAAAAAAGCACCAAGCCTGACAATCCGGATTGGCTCTGCCGATGGCGACCCGATCCCACTGGAAGGCAGTTCGCGGACGCTCGATGCTTTTGTTTCCTGCATGAAGACGCATGAGTTCGACGGATCGAAAAAGAGCGGGGACAAGGGACGGCATTAAGAACTGGTTCTCGTCTGCTCCGGCTTCTCACCAGCAGCAGACGCCAAGAACCTCAGCCCCCCAGCCAGATGGCCGCCAGCACAAAAATTGTTCCCAGAGTGACAAGAACCAGTATGCCGGCCGCATTGCCGGGCATGACGGAAGGCAGTTCAGCGACAAAGCGTGCCGCAGCCACCAGCATCAAGACGCCGGCGACAAACGCCACGATCCTTACGATTGACGTGGAACTGATGGGAAAACGTCTGATCGGCCGCATGATGACTCCGGGTCCGCTCCTGTCCGGCAACTGGTGAGGAAGCAGTCTCAAGCTCTAGCATCTCTCGGAGACAGGGCAACCCATGACTTCGCGCCCTCTCTCATGCAGAAAAGCACAGACCAATCGCAGACCGGTTTTACGCACGCTCCGTACATATTTTTCTTCACACTGCTTCACAAGCCATCTTCCCGATAACCGCTGGACGCTCCTATAAGCGCTCATGCTCAAAGGGTTCCTCACTGTCGGCGGCTGGACCATGCTCAGCCGCATTCTCGGCCTTGTCCGCGATCAGCTTCTCGCCGCCTTCATGGGGGCCGGGCCGATGCAGGATGCCTATCAGGTGGCCTTCCGTCTCCCCAACATGTTCAGGCGGCTTTTTGGAGAAGGGGCGTTCAACGCCGCCTTCGTGCCGCTCTTTTCATCGGAGCTGGCGACGGAAGGAGATGACACGGCCCGCACCATGGCGCGGCAGGTGTTCGGCGTCCTTCTGACCTGGCTGGTGATCCTGTGCGTGCTGGGTGAGATCTTCATGCCCGCCGTTCTGCGGGTGATCGCGCCGGGTTTTGCAGAAAACGGCGCGCAGTATGAACTGGCCGTTTCGCTCAGCCGCATCACCTTCCCTTATCTTGTGCTGATCTGTGCAGCGGCGCTCGTATCCGGCGTGCTAAATGGCCTGCACCGTTTCAGCATGGCTGCGGCGGCCTATCTTTCCTTCAATGTCGTGGGCATCGCCGCCGTTCTTTTTGCGACACCGTTCTTTCCTGATGTCGCGCACGCGGCTGCTTGGGGTGTAACAGCGTCCGGCTTTGTCCAGCTTGGTCTGCTGATGTATGCGGCCCGGAAAGCCGGTTTTGACCTTACACCGCTACCTCCGCACATCACGCCCAAGATCCGCCAGCTTGGACGGCGGATGCTGCCGGGTCTGATTGGCAGCGGCGTCACGCAGATCAATCTGACCATCGATACGATCATCGCCACCCTGCTCCCTGCGGGCAGCGTCTCGCTGATGTATTTTGCCGATCGCCTGAACCAGTTGCCGCTTGGCGTGCTTGGAGCCGCTGCCGGAACGACGCTTCTGCCGGTCTTGACCCGGCATCTGGCGTCAGACGACATCGAGGCTGCCCATGCAGCGCAGAACCGCGCCATGGACTATGTGCTGATGCTCACCCTGCCCGCCATGGCTGGCCTACTCGTTCTCGGCACGCCCATCATGCAGGTTCTGTTCGCACACGGTTCTTTCAGTCTGCTCGACGCAGCGCTTTCCGCCCAGTCACTCCGGGCCTATGCGCTTGGCTTACCCGCTTTCGTTCTGGCGAAGGTTCTGGCTCCGGCTTTTTTTGCGCGCGGCGATACGTCCACACCGGTCAAAATCGGTTTCTTCACCCTGACGATCAACCTGATCCTCAACCTGCTGCTGATGAAGCCGCTCGCTCATATCGGGCCGCCCCTCGCCAGCAGTCTTGCAGCGATCGTGAATGTCAGCGTGCTAGCGGCTCTCCTGATCCGTCGCGACGCCCTCCGCCCCGACGCTTCCATGCTGCGACGGATTGCCCTGATGGGGATGGCTTCGATCGTCATGGCGCTGGCTCTGCTGGGGCTGAACAGCCTGCTTACGATGCCTGCGTCCCATGTGACATTCTGGCTGGCTGTACTGCTGTCTTGTGAAGTGCCGATAGGCGGCCTGCTTTATCTGCTGTCCCTGCACCTGTTCGGCGTGCTGGATCTGGCGAGCGCTCTGGATGGCGTGAAGCGTCGTCTGAACAGAAAGCGTGGAAAGGCGTGATTGCTCACCCCTATGACGGCAGAAAACTGAGCCTCCAGCCCGGCCTGCCGACAGAACTCAGGTCAGGCGGTAAAAGAGATTTATCTGAATGGATTCTCGGGAGGCGCTGCCTTGCCTCCCGGGCGTGACATTAGTCCGTTTTTTACTGCGCCGGAGTTTGTTGGGCCGGCTGTGATGAAGTCGACTTCTTTGTCGCTGTTCCCAGAACATTGTCTTCACTGACAAAACGGAGCGACTCCTGCGCCTCCGTCAGAGCGGCAACGGCTTCATCAGTTTTTCCACCCTCCAGAAGAACCGAGGCGCGATAAACGTCAGCCGTGAAAGTCTGCTGCGGTGCGATCGCGAGCACGAACTGAACGTCCACGCCTGCTTTTTCCAGCCCTTCGGCAGCCGCTTTCGGTTTCCCTTTCTTCATCAGGTCATTTGCTTCGGCAATCGCCTGCTGCTGTCCGGGAGACTGCTTCTGTTCAGATGAGATGACATATTGTCCAAGCACCGGCAGCCAGAGAACAGGATCTGCTGCAGCCGTTGCGGAGGGAAGTTTGCCGGGGTGACCGGCGGGAACGGCAGCCGCAGGGTGCAACTCGTTCTCGGCCTTCAGAAACTGGCGATTATCCTGTGTCGCCCGGGTAAGTGTCTGGTTTGCATCGGCCAGCGCATCGGTTGCGACCTTCTGATCTTTCCCGATGATCGCCCTCCGGGCCACATCCACATCGGCAAAAGCCCTGAGACCTTCCTGCGAGAGACGCCCGAAATCCTGATCAACCTGTCCCGCTGTCACAGGAGCAGCAAAGGCAGGCTGAGCGCAGACTGCGGCGGTCACGAGGGCTGAAGTCAGAAAGGCGCGAATAGTCATAAATTTCTCCAGGAAAACGATAACCACACATTGACTCATCTGGTGTCAGAGAAAAGGCGGAGAGACGCAATGCCGCCTACAGATTTTGGCATGGAACATTTTTCAACAATTCGAAGGGCTGTTTTCCTGCATTATCCGCTTTACAGGATATGAACATACCCCGTATCAATTGCGAATAACTCTCATTTACAGAAACCGGCTCTGCTATGGCTTTCTCATCCTACTACCTGCCCCGCCTGCTGATTGCAGCCCTTCTGGCCTACCCGGCAGGGCTGGTCGTCGCAACCTTTCTGCCTCACCTGCTGCATATGCCACGGCCGGATTCCTTTTTCGTAGCTCAGGTGGGAGCGGTCATCGTGGTGCCCACCACGGTGCTGACGATCTTCGGAACACGCTCACTCTGGGGGGGATTGCTGGCAGCGGTTGCGGTCATAGCCGCCACCATGCTCATCGCGCTTCCACTCGCCGCCTTCGGACCTCAGTAACGCGATGACAACCCCTCACAAACAGAGCGTGCCCTCCCTGCGCATGCGCATGGGCTGGCTGCACGCATGGATCGGATTTATCGCAGGTCTGCTTCTGGTCTGTATTTTCGTGACCGGAACCATGTCGGTCTTCGACACGGAACTCACACACTGGATGCAGCCGGAAACGCCCTATGCTCAGCCCGGCATTCCCTCCGCCGAAGCGCTTGATAAGGCCGCCGCCGCTGTGACAGCGCAGGAAGGCAAGAAAAACCGCATCTTTCTCAGCCTGCCTTCAGATCGCGATCCTCTGCTGCATGTGACTTACATGGATCATGACGTCTTCAAGAGCGAGACGTTTCACCCGCAGACCGGACAGAACGTTCCCCTCCGAGAGACAGTGGGAGGACTGTTCTTCTTTTCCTTCCACTACACTCTTTATATGGGCCGCATGTTTGGCGTGATCTTTGTGCAGGTTCTCGCCGTGGGAATGCTGGCCACGCTTGGGTCGGGTGTCATCATCCATCTCAAAGCCCTGCTGCCCAATCTCGTGGCTTTCCGTCCGCAGTCCAGCAGTCCCCGCCCCTGGATCGACGCGCATGTGATCGCCGCCGTGCTGTTCCTGCCCTTCATGTTCATGATCGCCTACACAGGCGTCCTGATCCATGCGAATCGTTTCTTCCCCAATACCGCCATAGAGCGTCCAAACCGCGGCGGACCGGGACGCAATGGCCATCACCAGATGCCCTCTTTACCGCCGCTGGCGCCTCTGCTGACCGATGCGGCAGAAACATTTGGTGCGGACAGGCTGGGCTTTATCCAGTTTTCTCCGAAGACCGTGACCGTTGTGCGGGCTGACAACACAAAAATCGGCATCAGTCGGGATCATATTGATTATGACCGCGTAACAGGCGAACGCATCGAACTGGTCAGCAAGAACAGTCCGGCGGCCCGGACGTCTCAGTTTCTCAGTGGACTGCATATGGCGCGCTGGGCTCCTGTCCCGATGCGCTGGTTTTATTTCATCTCGGGCTGCGCTGGCTATGTCATGTTCGCCACAGGGCTTGTGATGTTCCTCATCAAGCGTCGTCGCACAGCCACCCAAAAGAACTCTCTGCCTATGGAGATCGCGGAAGGTCTGGCTCTTGGCACCGTGCTGGGCATGCCTTTGGCCTGTGCTGGCGTGCTCTGGATGAACCGGCTTCTTCCGGCTGGTCTCCCCACCCGTGTCACGATTGAAGGCTCGACACTGTTCGTCCTGTGGGGTGCTCTGACTGTCCATGCGCTTGGTCGGGCATTCGGACGCAAGGTGATGAAGGGATGGATCGAGCAGAGCAGTCTGCTGTCGCTGCTCCTCTGCCTGCTTCCCGTTCTTGATCTTGCCACACGCTGGAAATGGATCGCGGGCCAAGACCAGACCGTTTATGCCGCCGTTGATCTGACAGCAGTGGTTCTGGGTCTGATCGCCCTGCGTCTTTCGGTCGTGCTGAAACGCAAGACCGGCGCAACCGCCAGTCTGTCTGGACCATCCTTCTCAAAAGAGATTGTGTCATGACCATGCTGACAGCGTCGCTGCTGTTGAATCTTGTGCTGTGGAGCCTCGCGCTCGGTTGCCATGCCCGTCTTCAGAGCGGCTGGCAGAGACGGCGGAACTGGTCACCTTCCAGGCTAGTACAGCAACTCATGCAGGCAGGCAGGGCAATCCTGCCTGTGCTGGGATTGATCCTGTCCACACTGCTGGCGGGATCAGCAGGCGTCATCGGCTGGGTGGCGTCCGCCTCTGTTGGAGGGGTTCTGGTGGCGCTGACAGACGCATGGCGTGCGCCACCCAAAGCAAAATCCAGACAGCCATCCCGCCGTCTTTCAGCTCAGGAAGGAGCGATTTAGGTTTTCATTATCTTCGAAAGGCTGAGAGGGGAGCCTTTTTACTTTGCTCCCCTTCCCGATCAGGCCTTGCCGGCGCTTGTCCCGGTATCGTTGGCAGGCTTTTCGACGCTGGAAAGCACGGTTGAAACTGTGGAACGCAGAACCTTCACAGAGACGTTCGGAGCGATCTCGACGTCAATTTCGTCCATCTCCGGAGAAGCCTTGCGCACTACTCCGATGATGCCACCCGACGTGACGATCCGATCGCCACGGCGCATGTTCTTCAGACTCTCTTTCAGCTTTTTCTGTTTGAGCTGCTGCGGGCGGATCATCATGAAATAGAAAATGACAAAAACCACAGCATAAGGAAGCAGCTGATACATGCCGCTCAGGCCACCTCCGGCACCGCCGGCAGCCTGAGCGTAAGCAGGGGAAATAAGGAAATCACTCATTGCAGTAACTTTTCGTCCGACGGGTTGCGGTCAGCCATAGCCGACTGATACGCCGGGACCATAGATTTTGGGCGCGACGCGTCAACCATTGCTTTATGTCACAGCCTTCTGTCTCAGGCCTGTTTTTCGGAAATGAAGATGACAACAGATATCATGCCCGTTCTGGAACGTATCGCCTCCGCGCTGGAACGTCTTGCACCGGCAACGGCATCACTGGACGGTCTGGATAGTGCGGACGCCTTCATCTGGCAGCCCCAGCGCGGCAGACTTTCTCCTGTCCGCACCGTATCGCACGTCGCTCTGAAACTGCTTCAGGGGGTCGATTCCCAGAAACAGCTGCTCCTGAACAACACGGCGCATTTCGCAGCAGGCCTCCCAGCCAACAACGCGATGCTGTGGGGCTCCCGCGGCACAGGGAAGTCCTCCCTTGTGAAAGCGTGTCACGCCGAAATCAATGCAACGCTTCCTCCCGACCAGCACCTGATCCTTATCGAGATCGAACGTGAGGATCTCGGCACTCTCCCCGACCTGATGGATCTGCTGCGCACTTCCAGCCGCCGCTTCATCGTGTTCTGTGATGATCTGTCCTTCGAGCGCGAGGATGCGGACTACAAGGCGCTCAAATCGGTGCTCGACGGCGGCATCGCCGGACGACCGGAAAATGTGCTGTTCTACGCCACATCAAACCGCCGCCACCTCATGCCGCGTGACATGATCGAGAATGAGCGGGCGACAGCGATCAATCCTTCCGAGGCGACAGAAGAAAAAGTCTCGCTGTCTGACCGTTTTGGTCTCTGGTTGGGCTTTCATGTCTGTGCGCAGGACGTTTATTTCGATATGGTCAGAGCCTATGCAAAAGAACGCAAGCTGGCGATTTCGGACGAAGATCTCTGTGCTCGCGCCAATGAATGGGCTGTCACGCGAGGCAATCGCTCCGGCCGTGTCGCGGCACAGTTCATGGATGACCTGACGGCATCGCTGAAAAGCGGGAGTCAATAAGTTTACAAAATCTTTCCTGTTGATCTGCCTCACTTCACCGCGAGGATGGAAGTGCTATAGGAAAATGACTTTATTTTTTATACCGTTACGAAAAACAGTGCATGCTGTGCTTTATGAGATGTGAGCAGACATACGATGGATCAGCCAACCACGACCGAACTGTCAGAAGACTTCGAAACCTCCTGCGAAACAGCTCCTGAAGCAAAGCGTAATCAGACTGTCGATCTGCGGCGTGTCCATTGTGACCCCGACTTCTGGTATCCTGTGGCTTGGTCGCGTGAACTGAAGCGCGGCAAGACGATCGGCGTGCGATACGCTGGCCAGCCCATCGCACTGATCCGGCCTGAAGAAGGCAATATCTTCGCTCTTGAGGACCGTTGTGCGCACAGACAGGTTCCCCTGAGTAAAGGGCGTGTGCAAGGGCAGTCTGTTCAGTGCTGCTATCACGGCTGGGCATATGGCCGCTCCGGTCGATGCATTGACGTGCCCTATCTCGGCAAGGGCAAGCTCCCGAATGGCGTGCGCACCTATCCTGTGATCGAGCAGGATGGCCTGATCTTCGTGTTTCCCGGCGATCCTGAGAAAGCCAAGACAGTACATCTCCCCGCCACGCTCGCCCGCGTCGATGATCCGGCCTACAAGACGCGCCGCTTTGGTCAGGAAGTCGGCTGCCATTATAGCTTCATGCACGAGAACCTGATGGATATGAATCATCAGTTCATGCACATGAAGCAGATGGGCCAGATGCGTCCCCGTTTCCTCGGCCAGAAGCGTGAGCCGGGCCTTGTCGAGGCGCGCTACTCCTTTGCCCGCACCGGTGGCAAGCAGCCGCTTGGCGAGGCGTTGATCTTCGGCGAGCGTCGTGATGCCTCAGCAAAGCATCAGGATCGTGACGTCATGACGATCCGCACGACCTATCCGTATCAGACACTGCATATCCAGACGGGCGATGAAGCGCCGGTGATGGATCTGTGGATCGCCTACACGCCACAGGACAAGGACCAGTTGACGAACCGCACCTTCGGTCTTCTGTCAGTAAAACGTCCGGGCATTCCGGGCCTGCTCGATCTCGCTTGGCCTTTCCTGATTGCGTTCACCGAGCGGATTTTTGCGGAAGACCGTGAAATCGTCGAGCTTGAGCAGCAGGCATGGAAAGATCTGGGCGGCGACCACAATCTTGAGGTCTTCCCGGTCATCAACAGTCTACGCGCGCTTCTGGCCGAATGTGGTGTTCCAGCGGATGCCAGCAAGACGGATGCGCCCGCAGCCTGTGCGGGAACGTCCTGCAGGAAGACTGAGCAGCCCGTAGCCCCTGCACAAGCTCCGGATGCACCGACACCAGCGGCCAAATCTGTCGCTTCCACGACAGCCGCAAACGCGCCGACAAGCCAGAGCGCTGTTGACGGCTCTGGCAAAAAAACGGTGACATCTTCCCCACGGACCGCGACACCGCCAAAACGGAAACGTCAGCGAAGCAGGAAACCTCAGAAAGATAACGCCGCAACTCCTTCCGTTTCCTGACAATATCGAGGCAATAGTGACTTTTCCGGTCGAACCGCCAAGGCTGATGGCTGGAACATTCTGCCTGAGAGGCCTCCGTCCTGATGATGCGGGGGCCATTCACGCGCAGGTCAACGACTGGAACGTCATCCGGATGCTCAGTCGGTTGCCGTTCCCCTACCCTCGCGATCTGGCCGAACGCTGGATCGCCAGCACTGTCCAGCAGGCCGAAGCCAGAACGGCATATCACTTTGCAATCGAAAATCAGGCAGGCGCGGTCATCGGGTGCATCGGCCTGACGCTGAGCCAGACTGACGGCCATTATCGCGGCTCACTGGGTTACTGGATCGGGCGGGAATACTGGCGACAGGGCATCGCCACTCTGGCTGCCGACCGTCTCTGTAGCTGGGCTTTTGCGAACCTTCCTGTCGACACGATCGAAGCCTCTGTCGCGCAGGATAACGTCGCCTCCGTCGCCGTGCTGAACAAGCTCGGTTTCAGGCAGACAGGCACGGCCACCCAGACATTCACCGCACGCGGCGGCAATGTGAATGTCCTGCTGTTCAGCGCATCCCGTGAAAGCTTCGATACCGCTCACCAGAGCGATCCCGTTGCAGAAAACAACTCATCGACTGGACAGGCGGAAGAACCACGCCGCCTCGTGTTGGTGGTGGCAGCCGTTCTGATTGATGCGAACAACCGAATTCTTCTGGCCCGACGCCCCGAAGGCAAGACGCTCGCAGGATTGTGGGAGTTTCCAGGCGGCAAAATGGAACCGGGTGAAGCTCCGGAAACCTCTCTGATCCGGGAATTGCATGAAGAACTCGGCATTGACGCCAGCCGCGCCTGCCTTGCGCCTTTCACCTTCGTGTCCCACAGTTATGAAAAATTCGATCTGCTGATGCCGATCTATCTGTGTCGACAGTGGCAGGGCCATCCGGAAGGGCGCGAGGGACAGAAACTGGCCTGGGTGAAGGCTGAGGAACTGGACCAGTATCCCATGCCGCCCGCCGATATTCCTGTTATTCCCTTTCTGCGTGATCTTCTTTGACTGCCTGACGCCTGATTGTCTTCACTGTGTATGAGAAAACGAGATATCCGGTCATGAATCCCACTTCCGCTCTTATCGTCATCGGCAATGAAATTCTTTCCGGGCGCACGCAGGACGCCAATATCCGTTTTCTGGCAATCCAGCTTGGTGATATCGGTGCCCCACTTAGGGAAGTCCGCATCATTCCGGATGTGCGGGAGACGATCATCGCCACCGTCAACGAGATGAAGGCGCGTTACGATCAGGTCTTCACGACCGGCGGGATTGGTCCGACCCATGACGACATCACGTCAGCCTGCGTGGCTGAAGCGTTTGGTGTCCCGCTCGAACTGCATGCGGAAAGTGCTGCGCTGCTGGAAGACCATTACGGCAAGGATCAGTTCACGACGGCCCGTCAGCGGATGGCGATGCTGCCGCGCGGCGCAACGCCGATCAAGAACGCAGCTTCCATCGCACCGGGATTTTCCATCGGCAATGTGCATGTCATGGCCGGTGTGCCCTCCATCATGAAGGCCATGTTCCATGCCGTCAGTCCGACGCTCCGACGGGGACAGCCGATCCAGTCAAAAACATGGTACGCGCTCGGCATCTATGAGAGCGTCATCGCCGCTGCTCTGGAAGCGGTGCAGAATCGCTATCCGGATCTGGATCTCGGTTCTTATCCGTTCAAAAGGGCCGACGGTCGTGGCGGCGTCGCTCTTGTAGCGAAAGGTTCCGACCCGGCTAATCTCGCAGCCGCTTCGCAGGCAATCCACGACCTCATCGCAGCGACCGGAGAAACGCCGATAGAGGGCGAACCCAAAGCCTGATCCGCACTTTCAGAATGCCATAAAACGCAGAAAGGCCCGGACACAATGTTCCGGGCCTTTCTTTATGGCTGATCAGCTTGGGAACTTAACTGAGCGCACTACGTCCCATCGCCAGAAACTTTTCACGTCTCTGGGCAATAAGCACCGCAGCGCCTTCACTCAGCAACGGCATTAACTCTTCCGCAATCGACTGACCAAGCTTCTCGATCATCGACTGAGGATCACGCTGCGCGCCTCCCACCGGCTCTTCGATGATCCGGTCAATCAGGCCAAGCTTCTTCAGATCCTGAGCCGTCAGACGCAATGCTTCGGCTGCTGTTGCTGCCTGTTTCGGATCACGCCAGAGAATCGAAGCACATGCTTCCGGTGAAATCACCGAATAGATGGCGTTCTCAAGCATCAGCACCCGATCAGCCGTAGCCAGAGCAACAGCGCCGCCGGAACCGCCTTCGCCAATTATGGTCGAAATCAGAGGCACAGGCACCGTCAGGCAGGTTTCGATCGACCGGGCGATGGCTTCCGCCTGACCACGCGCTTCCGCGTCAATGCCGGGCCATGCGCCAGACGTATCCACGAATGTAAGAATCGGCAGGCGGAAACGCCCGGCCATTTCCATCAGACGAATGGCTTTGCGGTAGCCTTCCGGACGCGCCATGCCGAAATTATGCTGCAAGCGGGTTTCCAGATCAGAACCGCGCTCGGTGCCGATAACCACGACGGACTGACCGTTGAAACGACCCAGACCACCAATAATGGCCTTGTCATCGCCAAACTGACGGTCACCGGCAAGTGGCGTGAAATCGGTGATCAGTCCCTTGATGTAATCAAGGGTGTGGGGCCGCTGCGCATGACGTGCAACCTGCACCTTCTGCGACGGGGTGAGCTTGGCATAGAGCGAGCGAAGCTGCTTCTCGACCTTATCGGAAAGCTTTCCGATCTCATCAGAGATGCTGACGCCATCACTCCCGCCATCGGCTGCGGCGGCGGTGCTGCGAAGGCCATCGATCTTGGTCTCAAGCTCGGCGACCGGTTTTTCGAAATCCAGAAACTGACGCATGGTCGACGCCGATAGCACACTCACAGACAATTCCAAGCGTGCTGATTTCCCTCACCAGCTCTTTCTTACGGTTTTTTCCCGCTAGCCTCTTTTTGCATGAGACTCTGCCCATCTGCGTCACCCGCCTCGACAGCAGGTTTTCCCAGCGGATGATGCGATTCGACGACAGCCCGCAGGCGGTCTGCCTGTACATGAGTGTAGATCTGGGTGGTTGCGATATCAGCATGCCCCAGCAGCATCTGTAGCACCCGAAGATCCGCTCCGTGCGCCAGCATATGAGTCGCAAACGAATGACGCAGCACATGGGGCGACAATCGTGCGGAATCGATTCCTGCCCGCGAACCGATGTCAGTCAGAATCTTGTCGAAACCCTGTCGGGTGATCGGACGCAAGGGAGTGCGACCGGGAAAAAGCCAGAGACTTTTCTTTGCCTCATCTTCCAGCAGCAGGACCATAACAGCGTCGCGGGCCGGGTCGGACAAAGGGACAAGACGTTCCCGCCCGCCCTTGCCGCGCACCATCAGCATTCGGACGTCCTCGCGGAACATGTCCCGTCTCAACGCGAGCAATTCAGAGATTCGCAATCCGGTCGAGTAAAGCAGCTCCAGTGCGGCGCGACCCAGCAACAGACGGCGCCGCTGTGCGGGACTGTTGTCCGGTGAACAAGTGGAAGCGTCGATCAAGGCCGACACTTCGGTTTCCGTCAGGAATTTGGGAAGCGTCTGCTGCGGCGATGGCGCATCGAGTTGACTGGCAGGGTTATCCGGCCGCCGCCCTTCACGCAGCAGAAAGAGATAAAATTGGCGGATACAGGAAATCCGGCGAGCAATCGTACGACGCGCCAGTTTATCTGACGCCATTTCAGCGACCCACCGGCGCAGAGCCTCCACGGAAGCCGTAGCCAGCGTCTCGCCTTCAGCACCGAGCGCCTCGCTACACTGTTCGAGATCCCGTGTGTAGGCAGCAAGGGTTGCTGGTGCTGCGGCTCTTTCAGCCGCCAGCATCTCAAGAAACGAATCGACTGAATCGTCAGTCACGATCCAGTCCCTGCCGTTGAAACAGCGTCATTGAGACGGGCTTTCGTAGCCTCACACTGGCAAGCCATTCTCACGGAATCTGTGCACTCGGCCTGTTCAATTTCACTGCGCTGGTGTTGGTGCCACTGCTGCGGGCGCAGCTGCCGGGGAAGCCACAGGTGCCGCAGGCGGCACGGGCGTCGGAGCCGGGACCACAGCCTGCGGCGGCACCACGGAGACAGGCGCGGGCTGGGAGGCTGCCGTCAGGCTCGCCACAGAGAGTTCCTTGTGAACCATTTGCTGTGTTGCCGGTGGACCCGACGACACTCCGAGAGAGAGAATGCCACCACAGATGACAACAGCAGCGGCTCCGGCTGCGATAAGGACGATTCGGCGCATTTCAGCCTCGATTCTTTCAGTCCCGCAGCCGGTAATATCCGCCGCGTTCCCATGATGACGTGTGTTTGCCCGCTCTATGTTACGATAACTGCCATGTCACGCCCATTCTTACCTGAACGGGGGAATGCAGTCCTGCCTGAGCAGACGCCTGCGTTGCCTCCCTCCCCGCCTCCGGACACGGTCCCGGAGCCCGCGCCTGCCCTGCCGCTCAATCTGGACGCGGTTCGCAGCAGCACCGGCTTTGGACCTCTCTGCGGCCGAAGCATTCTGCTAATCGGCCTGATGGGAGCCGGAAAATCAACCATAGGCCGTCGCCTCGCCCAGCGCCTCGGACTCGGATTTGTCGATGCCGACGCCGAAATCGAGCGGGCTGCAGGCTGTTCGATCAACGATGTCTTCCGTCTGTACGGCGAGGAGGCTTTCCGTGACGGCGAACGACGGGTTCTGAAACGCCTGATCGATGGCCCCTCCCGCGTGATCGCCACGGGTGGCGGCGCTTTCATGAACGAGCAGACCCGCGCTCTTATTCGGGAGCGCGCTATTTCGGTCTGGCTGCGCTGCCCGCTGCATGTCCTGCTGAAACGGGTGAGCGGACGCACGCACAGACCTCTGTTGAACGGCACCAAACCCCGCGACGTGCTGGAACGGCTGATGATCATCCGTCATCCGGTTTACGCTGAAGCTGATATCATCGTGCAATGTGGAGAAGACAACGTGGACAACGCCACAACCCGCGTCATCGAGGCGCTGGCTCTCAATCACCGCCCACGTCGCCTCCCCGTGCGGCTTGAGCGCAACCCTTACGAAGTCATCATTGGCACCGGCCTGATAGAACGTGCAGGGGCCCTGCTTGCGACTGTGCTGCCACAGAAACGTGTCATCGTGATCTCCGACACGACTGTGGCCGAGTTGTATCTCCATCCTCTGCTGGAATCTCTCGCCGACTCAGGCTTCGCCGTTCAGACGATCGTGGTTCCACCGGGTGAGCAGTCGAAGTCGCTGAGCGAATTCCAGCGTGTGACAGACGCCATTCTGGAACGGAAAGTCGAGCGTAAGACCACAGTCATCGCTCTTGGCGGCGGTGTGATCGGAGATCTGGCAGGATTCGTCGCTTCCGCCACGCTGCGTGGACTGTCTTTTGTTCAGATGCCCACCACCCTGCTGTCACAGGTTGATTCTTCGGTCGGCGGCAAAACCGGCATCAACACGTCCTGGGGCAAGAATCTGCTCGGCGCATTTCACCAGCCCGCGATGGTGCTGGCGGATGTTTCCAGCCTCGCAACATTACCTGTCCGTGAGATCCGGGCCGGTTATGCCGAAATTGTGAAGGCTGGTCTCATCGGCGATGCGGATCTGTTCACATGGTGTGAACGACATGGCGCGTCTGTCATTTCACAGGACCCTGATGCACTGGCTGAAGCCGTCGAGCGAGCATGTGCTTTCAAGGCAGCCATCGTGACTGACGATGAGTTCGAGCAGAAACCGGAAGGCGGCCGCGCGCTTCTCAATCTCGGCCACACGTTTGGTCACGCTCTTGAGGCGGAGATGGGCTATAATGGCACGCTTCTCCATGGAGAAGCAGTCTCCATCGGCCTCCGTCTGGCTTTCATGCTTTCCGTTCGTCTGGGCTACTGCCCTCAGGCTGACCTTGATCGGGTCACGGCTCATCTCGATGAAACGGGCATGCCAGCGCGAATTTCCCAGCTTGGCCGCACCTTTGAGGCCCGCACGCTTCTTGACCATATGACAAGGGACAAGAAGATGCAGGATGGCAAACTCAAATTCGTTCTGGTCCGGGGAATCGGTCAGGCGTTTACCTGCCGGGATGTTCCGGCGCAGGCGGTTCATGATGTTCTTGTGGAAGATGGATGTGCAGCAGATGCGATGCAGACACACGCTGGCCGTGGAACTGACATCTGAAAGCCACATAGGTCGTTACAAAACTCTCATTAACCGGCCATGTACAGACGTCCGGGCCGGAGAAAAACGAGAGGTCATACCCCATTTGCAACAATACAGAGTTCATGTCCCAAACATGAACTGTTGCATATAAATCACGCTTATGGCGTGTAATAGGCGAAAGCCTCATCAGGTGGGTTCCATTCACGGAACCCATCGTTTTATAGGGCTTTTAGACAGCCTGTAGGGGCAAGGGACCGCACTTCATCGGTCCAGCCCAAACAGTTGATAAATGAGGACGAAAAAATGCGTCTCCGCAGTGCGTTACTCGCAACAACACTGATGGCAGCAGCGCCGGTCGCTGCTTCCGCAACAACAATCACCGGACCGTACGTCAACGTCGGCGGTGGTTATGATCTGACACAGACCCAGCATGCCAGCACATGGGATCCGGGTTCACAGAGCACGGTCAGCTCCAAGTACCGTCACCAGAACGGCTTTACCGGTTTTGGTGCATTCGGCTGGGGCTTCGGCAACGGTCTGCGCGTTGAGGTCGAGGGTGTTTACAACTACTCCGAAATCAACCACCGCAACGGTGCTGGTGTCGCCAACAACAAGACGCGTGGCAGCGACCAGTCCTATGGTGGCCTTGTCAACGTCCTGTATGACATCGACCTGAAGCAGTTCGGTATCGATGCACCTGTCACACCGTTCGTCGGTGTTGGTGCCGGTTACCTGTGGCAGCACTACAACCCGACTGACTCGAACTTCGCCAACGGCTCACGCTCGCGTCTGGGCGGAACGAACGGCAGCTTCGCGTATCAGGGTATCGTTGGTGCGGCTTACGACACGGGTGTTCCGGGTCTGCAGGTTACAACCGAATACCGCATGATCGGTCAGACCTACTCTGACGGTGCGTTCAAGACCACAGCGTATGCTCCTGGCGGCGCGAAGATCGGCAGTGGTAACACTGGCTTCGATCATCGCTTCAACCACCAGTTCATCGTCGGTCTGCGTTATGCATTCGACACGGCTCCCCCGCCGCCGCCGGCTCAGCCTTACGTTGCTCCCCCTGCTCCGCAGGCAGCTCGTACCTACCTCGTCTTCTTTGACTGGGATAAGGCCAACCTGACGGCTCGCGCTCGCCAGATCGTTGCAGAGGCAGCTCAGGCTTCCACGCACGTTCAGACGACCCGCATCGAAGTTAACGGCTACACCGATAACTCGTCGGCTCGTGGTGGCGCTGCTGGTGCGAAGTACAACATGGGTCTCTCGATCCGTCGTGCAGACAGCGTCAAAGCTGAGCTGATCCGTGACGGTGTGCCGGCTTCGGCTATCGACATCCATGGTTACGGCGAAGCCCACCCGCTGGTTCCGACAGGCCCGAACACTCGTGAGCCTCAGAACCGTCGCGTGGAAATCATCCTGCACTGATCCATTTCCGGATCTTTCAGGAAACGCTACGAAGAAGGGTGCCTTTCGAGGCACCCTTTTTTTTGTGTCTTATTTGTACTCAGGAACAATTTATGGCTGACCGAAAGTCCTCATTCCTGCGTCTTTTTAGATTCGCAGTAGTCGGCAGTCTCGGGTTTCTCTGGGATACAGGCACCGTTTACGGGCTGCGGGATATCATCGGGCTCAATGCAGCCACCCTTGCAGCCTATTTTGTAGCCGCCAGTCTTAACTGGGCTATCAATCGCTTCTGGACTTTCGGAGACGTCGGGCGTCACGATCATCCCGTTCTTCAGTGGCTGCGTTTTCTCTCGGCCAACAGCTTTGGCTTTCTGCTGAATCGCGGCACGGTTTATGCACTTTTCTTTCTGTCACCCTTTTGCGTGCACCATCCCGTTGTGGCGCTCGCTGCAGGCGCGCTTGCTGGGATGACGGCCAATTTCAAACTAAGTGAAAGACTCGTGTTCCGCGAACGGGCTCCAAAGTCGGTGATGGATCTCGCAGAAATTTCAGCCGGCATGGCTGATGCAGAACTCCCACAGCCTTTGGAGGATGAGACGCCATCATCCGGTCGTCATCCCTAGCCATCTTTCCCTGCCCGCCACGTCTGCGCTACAGTTTCCCAACCAGACAATGAACTTGCTCACCGTCTATTCGTGAATGACAGACGGCAGCCGCCGCCACAGGACGCTTTTCCGCACCATGCCAACAACGAATGAAATCCGCTCCGCTTTTCTGGATTATTTTGCGTCCAACGACCACCAGATCGTCCCCTCGTCATCACTGGTTCCCAGTAATGACCCGACGCTGCTGTTCACCAACGCTGGAATGGTGCAGTTCAAGAACGTCTTTACAGGTCAGGAGACACGCCCCTACTCCCGCGCCACAACGGCACAGAAGGTTGTAAGGGCCGGAGGCAAGCATAACGACCTCGACAATGTCGGCTATACAGCCCGGCATCACACCTTCTTCGAGATGATGGGTAATTTCTCTTTCGGGGATTACTTCAAGCCCCGCGCGATTGAGCTGGCCTGGAATCTTATCACGAAAGACTTCGGTCTTCCGAAAGAGAAACTCCTCGTCACCGTCTACTCGGAAGACGAGGAGGCAGCAGGCCTGTGGCGCAAGATTGCCGGTCTCACAGATGAACGCATCATCCGCATACCGACCTCGGACAATTTCTGGCGTATGGGCGATATCGGACCGTGCGGCCCCTGCTCGGAAATCTTCTACGATCACGGTCCCGACGTGTTCGGCGGCCCTCCGGGTTCTCCCGACGAAGACGGAGATCGTTTTGTCGAGATCTGGAATCTCGTGTTCATGCAATTCTTCGAGGACCCACCGGGCACGCGCACGCCGCTTCCCCGTCCCTCGATTGATACCGGCATGGGACTTGAGCGCTTTGCCGCCATCATGCAGGGCAAGCGCGATAACTACGACACCGACACATTCCGAGCCCTGATCGAGGCTTCCGCAGAGGTGACGGCCCAGGCTGCTGACGGCCAGTTCAAGGCGAGCCACCGCATTGTGGCCGATCATCTGCGCTCCTCGGCGTTCCTGATCGCGGATGGCATCCTGCCTTCCAAGGACGGCCGCGGTTATGTGCTGCGTCGCATCATGCGTCGCGCCATGCGCCATCTACACATGATGGGCACGTCGGAGCCTGTCTTCTACAAGCTGCTTCCTGCCCTCATCCAGCAGATGGGGGCGGCCTATCCAGAGCTCGGACAGACGGAATCCCTGATCCGCGAGACGATGCGCGGTGAAGAAGAGCGCTTCAAGGCGATGCTTGGACGTGGCCTTTCGCTTTTGACGGAAGAAACCGATAAACTGCCAGCTGGCGGTGCCCTGCCGGGCGATGTTGCCTTCAAGCTGTATGATACGTTTGGTTTCCCACTTGATCTGACGCAAGACGCCCTGCGCTCAAGCGGTCATCTGGTGGACGTCCCGGGCTTTGAAGCCGCCATGAAAGTGCAGCGGGATCGCGCCCGTGCAGCATGGTCCGGTTCCGGTGATACAGCCGTCGAGACTGTCTGGTTTGAGGCACGCGACAAGTTCGGCGCGACCGAATTTCTTGGCTACAGCACTGAAACAGCTCAGGCAGAAGTCCAGCTTATTGCCGCGGGTGGCGTCAGTGTTGAATCTGCTGGACCGGGCACTGAAGTCGCCATCCTTCTCAACCAGACACCTTTCTATGGCGAGAGCGGCGGACAGGTTGGCGACACCGGTGAGATCGAAGCACCGGGTGTTAAGGTGGCCATCTCCGACACCCAGAAAAAGCTCGGCGATCTTCTGGTGCATTATGGCACCGTGACAGAAGGCACTCTGAAAACGGGCATGGCAGTCACGGCAAAGGTGGATCACACCCGTCGTTCCGCCATTCGCGCGCATCATTCTGCGACCCATCTCCTGCATGAAGCATTACGTCGTCGTCTGGGCGATCATGTCATGCAGAAAGGCAGCCTCAATACGCCGGACCGCCTACGTTTCGATGTCAGCCAGCCTCGCCCGATCACCAAGGAAGAGCTGAACGAGATTGAGGCTGAAGTGAATGCCCGCATTCGGGAAAACACGGCTGTCACAACCCGTATTATGACGCCGGATGAAGCCTCGGCTGAAGGTGCGATGGCTCTGTTCGGTGAGAAATATGGCGATGAAGTGCGCGTCGTCTCCATGGGCGGCAAGGATGCGGACGGCAGCAAGCCTGCGTGGTCCGTGGAACTATGTGGCGGCACACATGTCAGCCGCACCGGTGACATCGGCCTGTTCCGGATCTCGTCGGAATCTGGCGTTTCGGCAGGTGTTCGACGGATCGAGGCTGTGGCCGGTTCCGCAGCAGAAGCCGTGGCTGTGGCCAATGAAGAGCGCCTCTCCCAAATCGCTGCGATGCTGAAAGTGACCGTGGCAGAAGCGCCAGAACGCCTTGCGACACTGCTGGAAGAGCGCAAGATCATGGAGCGAAAAATCTCCGATCTCCAGCGCAAGCTGGCAGCTGGTGGCAGCGATGCGACCAAAGTGGAAAAGATCGCGGGCATTTCTTTTGCCGGTCGCAATGTCGGCGAAACCCCAGCCAAGGAGCTGAAAGGGCTGGCTGACACAATCGGCAAACAGATTGGCGAAGGCGTCGTGGCTCTTGTCTCGACAGCAGACGGGAAAGCCAGCGTCGTGGTGGCCGTCAATCCTGCGCTGCCGGAGGGGATTGATGCCGTGTCCCTCGTCAAGGCTGCCAGTGCGGCCCTCGGTGGGAAAGGCGGCGGCGGTCGTCGTGATATGGCGCAGGCAGGCGGTCCGGATGTCGGCGCAGCTGACGCGGCGCTCAATGCTGTTCGTGCCGGGATTGAGGCCGCCGTAAACGCCTGATCAACAGGTATCAGAAGCCACATCCGGATGATGTCGATTGCATCATTTGGATGGCTTCTGTGTATTGCTGGAACCTTTTCCCGGTCACCAATCGCTTCGTCGAACAGATCAGAGCGCTGGAAATATCTCGATATCCACCTCAGAAACAAAGCAAAGATATCAAGACAACAGTCTGATACTAAAAAATATTTTTTGTATTTTCAGCAAAGCCGATTTCATGCGGTATTCAAAAACACTTCAGCAAAAGCCTCTCGGAAGCAGGCCTAGGCACAGCCAGAGATGACCTTCGCACCAGTCGAGTAGAGACTGCGTTCTGATCGGGATAGAAAGACACCCTGTCTGAAACCATTCACTGATGGTTTCAATCCGACGTGTCGTTTTCACGTCACGTCGGACCAGTCTGCAACTGAAATCAGTGTGTCGCGGGCAAGGGTGCCGCCACAATGCCCTTGGGAGCAGCAGGATTCACGACAGGCTGAGGCGGAAAGACAGGCGCCAGCGTCGACTGTGTAAAATACAGGACACCATTGGACTGGGGCACGCCCGTCACCCACAGATGATTACTGGCACCCGCTGCATTGCTGACCAAAGGCTGTCCAGTTGCCGGGTCGAGCGAAAAGGTCAGCGGAATTCCAGCAAGCGTATTCAGACTGAAGGCATGCGTAGACGACTTGGCAAGAAGATCCTTGATCTTCTTTACAGGCCATTTACCCGGAACGATTGTATAGGAAATCAGCGCTTTCAATGAGGCCCGATTGGCCGGATCAAGCAATCCGTTCTGGAACTGCGCGGAGTATTTCGCCAGCGGCTCATTGGGGATGGCAAAGACCGTGTAAGGGCCTTTTTGCTGCAGAACAGCGAAATAGCCTGAAACATGTAGCGCCTGAGCATAATTCGCCAGTTCAATCGCCGCTGATACTGATTCCGAAATGGGGCGGTCACAGTAAATCGGCGTTTCCGGATCTGCGTAGGCAATCCGGCTGTCAGGCGCTTCTTTCTCGCTGGCCGGGGTATAGTTTCTGGTGCCCGAGACGGTTGGAGCCATGAAGGAACAGACGCTGCCTACCTGTTTGTAGGAATCCTGTCGTGCCTTGCTCTGGCATCCTCCGACGGACAGCGCCATCACCATAGCAGCGCCTGCTGCGCCCCACTGCACTGCCCGCTCTGGCCGCATCCTGATATATCCCCGTTCCAAATCCCACGCCCCCGCCCTCGGCGGGTGGCTATCCTGTTACTCTCTATGGGGTCCGGGTTTCGTATCTGTAAATCCCTCGCCAGACCGCAAAGGAGACTTACTCCTTTTTTCAAGTCTCTGGAAAGTGGAGACAATCAGCAACCATCGCCCCGCATGGTCCATCCACGAACCAGTCCGTCAGACAGCTCGAACGTGGTCTGGCAGACGGAGTTGTAATAGCTTGGAGGGAAGCCACCATCCATGCCCCAGCCCCAACCGCCCATTCCACCCCAGCCTCCCATGCCGCCCCAACCACCCCAGCCACCGCCCCAACCTGGACCGCCCCAGCCCCAACCCCAGCCCATGCTGCCGGGATAGTACTCGGTCTGGTTGTCTATGTAGGCGAGGAATAGGTGGTTATTGGCCATAAAGGTCCGTGTCGGCACGCCAAAGGCACGCACGACGTCTACTTCCGTCTTGCCCACCAGAGCATCGAGCTGGCGACGCTGCTCCTTTGTTGGACCTGAACAGGCTGTCAGGGAGACCAGCATCAGAGAGGTAAGCGTCAGAGACGTGCCTATACGCCGGATGATCATAACAAATTCCCCGATCATTTCTCCCGCACAGTCCGGCTGGAGAGGGTAGCTACAGTTTATTGGGACAGGATGCTTGCGCGAAATCAGCCCATCCACAAGATATCTGACAAACGCGGCGCTCCGGTCGCCAGCATCACCAGCCGGTCAAATCCCAGCGCGATACCCGATGTTGGCGGCAAGAAAGGCAACGCAGCCAGAAGATTTTCGTCCATTTTCCAGTCTGGTCGCTCTGGATATAAGGCCGCCCGCCTTTTCCTGTCACTATCGAAACGTTCCCGCTGTTCTTTGGCGTCGGACAGTTCCTCAAAGGCATTCGCCAGTTCGACGCCTCCAATATACAGCTCGAATCGGAGTGCTACGCGCGGGTCTTTTGGACAGCGACGCGCCAGAGCCGCCTGACTGGCGGGCCAGTGGGTGAGAAAGGTCGGCCTGTCTCGCCCGATGACAGGCTCCACCCGCTCAAGCAGTAGTCGAAAAAAAAGATCTTCCCACGCTTCATCCGCCCTCAGGACAGCGCCAGCCTGTGCTGCCAAGGCTTCCGCATCATCGGCTGTCGCCAGAACATCCGCGCCAACATAACGCTGAAAGGCCTCCGCAACGGTAAGCCGCTCAAACGGCTCCGTAATCGGGATCACGCATCCATCACGCTGGACGGTGGGAGGAAGAAGTGTGCGAACAAACGTTTCCGTCTCGTCCATCAGATCATCAAGACCCGCACCCGGTCGATACCATTCCAGCATGGTGAATTCGGGCGCATGCAGGGCGCTGCCTTCTCCATTGCGCCAGACCCGCGCCAGTTGAAAAATTTTCTGCCCCGTCGCCGCGACAATGCGCTTCATCGCAAATTCGGGGCTTGTGTGCAGGAAAAGAGCCTCCCGTTCACCGGTCGGCGCTTCCCGTTCCGTGGCGAACACGTGGAGATGCACTTCCTCACCGGGAGTGGACACCGCGTAAGGTGTCTCAACTTCCAGATAGTCCCGGCCGTCAAAGAACGCTCTCGCTGCCTGCATCATCAGGGCACGACGACGTAGCAGCGGCAGGCGTTCCGCGATGCGTGCGGTATCCTCTTGTGCCCTGTTCTCGCTCATGCCTGTGCTCCCTCGCCTTTTCATGCAGCGACTGATGCCGCGGCCGTCGGACTGCCGCAAGCCAACCACAGTTTCGTTGCCTGAATATTGCGGGAAAGCCTGCGAAACCATTAGAAGCGGCTCATGTCGTTCTCCCGCCTCTCTGCCGCCGGTCTCAATTCAGCCCACACAAGAACACTCCGGACACCGGAAGAACTTGTGAACGCCGGCTTTGTGACGCACGGCACCATGCCTGCCATCGGAGAGGTTGCGGAGAAATATGCCACTGCCATTCCGCCTGCTTTTGCGGATCTGATCGAAACACCGGATGACCCCATCGGCTTGCAGGTCATTCCCTCCCCGGATGAACTGGTCACGGCCCCGCATGAACTCGCCGATCCAATCGGTGACGACGCCCTGTCACCCGTGCCGGGGATCGTCCATCGCTACGCCGACCGCGCCCTGCTGAAACCGCTGCTGATCTGCCCGCTCTACTGCCGCTTCTGTTTCCGGCGCGAGCATGTCGGGCCTGATGGCGGTCTTCTCGACGAAGAGGCTTTGGCTGTCGCGTTTCAATGGCTGAGGGAAAACTCCGCCATTCGGGAGGTCATTCTGACGGGCGGTGATCCGCTGATGCTCTCGTCAAGACGGCTTGAGCATATCATGCGGGAACTGGCGTCCATTCCGCATGTCACGACCTTGCGGATTCACAGTCGCGTCCCGCTGGCCGCGCCCGAGAAAATCACGGACGCGCTTCTGGACGCCATGGATGCGGACAAGGCGGTGTGGATGGTGGTTCACGCCAATCATGCGCGGGAATTCAGTGCTGCTGGACGTGAAGCTCTGAAAAAAATTCAGCGCAGAGGGATTCCCGTTCTGGGTCAGTCGGTTCTTCTACGTGGCGTCAATGATAGCGAAGCCGCGCTGGAAGACCTGTTCCGGGCCATGGTTGAGAGCCGGATGAAGCCCTACTATCTGCACCAGCTTGACCCTGCCCCCGGCACGGCCCGCTTCCATGTTCCCATCGAGGAAGGACGCAGACTTCTCGCGGGTTTGCGAGGGCGCGTGACCGGCCTGGCCTGGCCAACATACGTGCTCGATATTCCGGGGGGATATGGGAAGGTTCCGCTGGGACCGGACTATGTTGAGCCGTCCCTGAGCGCGGTCAGCGATCCGAACGGGCAGAAACACGCCATTCGCACGCCGGACACTCAGTAAAAGTGAGTCTGTGTGGCAGCCGAAGCCGCCACACAGACTGGCATCACATATGGGTCGCGTCTGGAGCAGGCTGCCCCTGAGGAGCCGGACCATTGTTCTGCGGAGCGCTGTTGCTGGGGTTCATTGTTCCCGGCTGGGTTGAATGTTCCACGTCATAGGCCGTGGCTTTTTCGGCGTAGGTTCCTTTTGCGCCCGGATGCTCCTTGTCATACAGAGCGGCCTTGGCACGGGATTCCTTGCGGTAGCGGTGACGGACATACATGCCGGTCACACAGCCACCCATAGCACCCAGCACTCCGTGGTGATTGGCTACGTGGCCACCTACAGCGCCAGCAGCACCGTATTTGATGCAACCGCCGGGTTCGCTGGCGTGCGCGACCGGAACCACACCGACAGCCATCACGGCCGCGAGGGAAAGAGAGAGAAGTTTTTTCATTACAGCGCCATTTCAAAAATCAGGTTCCACCGTAGCGGAACCAACTCTCCGAGTTTGCCCCAGAATTGCGGCGAAAACCAGAACAACGACAATACTTTGTAACATTTCACGACTATTGATGGTCCGTGCGGGCTTGACGTTCTCCCATGAGACCGGTCATGACCTCCGGCAGTTTTCTTGAGTGGCCCAGTTTTTGCGGAGTTCCATGTCATGTCGCTTACACGCCGTGCCCTGCTAGCACTCGCCGTTCCGGCCACGATCGCACCGAATCTGCTCGGTCAGGCACTGGCCGCTGATACAACCGACCCCCGCATGGCTCCGCGCGCCTTCGGCAACCCGAACGCCAAGGTGGTGGTTGAAGAGTGGTTCTCCTTCACCTGTCCGCATTGCGCCCGCTTCGAGTTGGATGTGTTTCCGGAAATTCGTAAGAAACTGATCGACACAGGTCGCATCCGCTACGTTTTCTGCGATTTCCCGCTTGATCGCACGGCCCTCATGGCCACGCAGGTCGCCCGCAGTCTGCCGCTTGAGCGGTATGAGCCCTTCATGACTTCGCTCTTCTCCAATCTCGACCGCTGGGCTTATGGCGAGAACGTCAATCCGGAAGAACAGCTTCGCAAGATGGCCGGTCTTGCTGGCATGTCACCGGCTGAATTTGACACTGCCGTCAACGACGTCGCGTTCCAGAACGCCATTCTCGCCGAGCAGACACGCGCCGAGAAAGACTACAAGATCGACAGCACCCCGGCCTTCCGTTTCAATAACGAGGTCTATCGTCAGGGTGAGCTGACCTATGATGCGTTCGAGAAAAAAGTCATTGCGGCTGGCGGCTGAACCCTCAGCCAGACTGACGCTCTGACGGCGAACGCCACAACCATCGTGTCTGACACTCACGCATCTGCCCGGGGGGCTGGATGAGCGCACGCTTCGTCCAGCTTCGTATCGCGGGCTTCAAAAGCTTTGCCGACCCGGTTTCCGTGGATATTCTCCCCGGTCTGACCGGTATTGTCGGGCCGAACGGCTGCGGTAAATCCAATGTTGTCGAAGCCCTGCGCTGGGCCATGGGTGAAAGCTCGGCGCGCTCGCTGCGTGGTGGCGAGATGGATGACCTCATCTTCGCCGGAACGACCAATCGCCCTGCCCGCAACCTCGCCGAAGTCACGCTGGTTCTGGAAAACGCCAAGGGGCTTGGCCCCGGCCCATTCGCCGAACAGGACGATCTGGAAGTGTCTCGCCGCGCCGAGCGGGGTTCCGGCAGCGATTACCGCCTGAACAGCAAGGCCATTCGCGCCCGCGACGTCCAGACGCTGTTTGCCGATCTCGCCTCTGGCGCTCGGTCTTCGGCCATGGTCAGTCAGGGCCGTGTCGCCATGCTGGTCGGTGCCCGCCCCGAAGAGCGACGCACCATTCTGGAAGAAGCTGCGGGTATCACAGGTCTGCACGCGCGGCGGCATGAAGCCGAACTCAAGCTCCGCGCCACCGAAACCAATCTGACCCGAGCCGAAGACCTCCGCACCCAGCTGGAAAGCCGGCTGGAGGGACTGACAGGCCAGTCCGAACAGGCATCCCGCTATAGGGAACTGTCCGCCAATCTGCGTGACGCCGAAGTCTCCCTGCTGGCTTTGCTCCATGCGCGTGCCCGACAGCAGGTTGAACGGGCCAAACTGGCTGCCGTGCAGGCCCGTACTGTCCTGATTGCCGCCGAAGAAGCCTCCGAAACTGCGGTTCTTGCGGACTATGAAGCCGACAAGGCGCTTCCGGCCATTCGTGAAGCCGCTGAACTTGCCCGCACAGCGTTGGAACGTCAGAGAGTCGCAGCGGAAGGCGTGGCGCTTGAAGAGCAACGCGCCGCGCAAGCTGCAGAAGCCGCCACAGAACGGCTCCGGCAGAGTGAAGCAGATCGGGATGCCGCCAAGTCCCGACTTGAAGACGCATCCGCTACACTCACACGCCTGCAGGAAGATATGGCGGCTGTTCAGGCCGCTCGAGCCAGCCTGCCCGACAGACAGGCGGAAGCGGAAGCCCAGCTCACCGGTCTTCAAGCGACGTTACAGGACGCCTCTGAAACGCTGGAACGGTTGATGACCGAGGCGACTGCGGCGCGCACGCGGTCCGAACAGGCGCAGGCCGCTTTTGAAGCTGCAACCCTGCGCCATACCCGTCTTGCCGAAGATCATGCCGCGCTGAAAAAGCAGATCGAAACGTTGCAGGCTGAACTGCCTGCACAGGATGTGCTGACGGAGGCAGAGGCTTCCGTTCAGCAGGCCGCTGCAACTCTGGCAGCCTGCCGGGAAGAGGCGGATGCAGCTGCACAGAAACGGTCTGAAGCACAGGTCGCTCTTTCCATCGCCCGTAACGCTGCGGAAACAACCAGAACCCGACACATCGAATGCGAGAAGGCCCTTGCAACGGCAACGGCCACTCTCAACGGTCTTTGCAAGGACCGTGACGCACTGGCTCAGCGCAAGGAGCAGACAGAACGCGAACTGATCCCTGATACGCAAAGGAACGCGCTGGCGCAGGCCGTGACCGATGCAGAAGCCGCACGGGCACAGGCTGTCGCCGCACTGGAAGCAGCCGAGACTGAACGGGCCGCAGCGTCCACTGCGCTGGTCGAAGCGCGTGGAAGTATGCAGGAGGACAATGCCACCCGCGCCTCAGTCGCAGCAGCCGTTCAGTCAGCCGAAGCTGCTCTACGACGCGCCGAGCAGGAAGCCGCAACTTTCGCCCGGGAACTGGCGGCGGCTGAGCAGAACGCCGTGCCGGATTCCGTTCTGGAGCAGGCCCAGAGCGCTCGTGCGGCGGAAGAAAAACGCCTGACTGATGCGGAACTGACTCTTACCAACGCGGAAGAGGCCGCCACGCAAGCAGCAAAAGACGCACAGGAAGCCGAAGCCGCACTTGGAGCCCTGAAAGCCGAACTGACCCGTCTGAAAGCGCAGATCGAAGGGTTGTCGCAGGCTCTCGGTGCCGATGATGAGGATGACGAAGCCAGCCCCATTTCCGGACAACTGGATATTCCAGATGGACTGGAAATCGCCCTAGCAACGGTGCTGGCTGAGGGACTGGATGCGCCGGATGCGGCTGTCGCGCCAGATGCGCCACGCTCATGGACATCACTGGGGCCACTGACTGCACCGCCAGCGCTGCCACCAGAAGCAACGCCGCTTTTATCTCTTCTTGCATCAGCGCCGCCTGCCCTCGCCCGTGCTCTTGGACAGGCCGGGCTCGTGGCAACCGTGGCGGAAGGCGATTCGCTGGTTTCCGCACTTCAGGCCGGACAGTCACTCATCACGCGTGATGGCGCTTTCTGGCGCTGGGACGGCTACCGCATCACCGCCGGTCAGCCGAGTGCAGCGGCGCAAAGACTGGCTCAGCGTCGCATCCTCAAGGAAACGCAACTTCGTTTCGACGAGAAAGCGACCGATCTTCCCGTAGTGGAGCAGAAAGCAGCCGAGACTGCTCAGGCACGCAATGCGACGGCTGAAGCTGTCCGCAAGGCTCGTATGGACCGTGCTGCGGTCGAAGGAGCCCTTGGGAAAGTGCGGACGACGGAAGCAGAGACTTCACGCCGTCACGCAGCCGCCCGAGCCAGACTGGACGCCGTGCGCCCGCAATGTGAACGGGCAGCACAGGCTCTTGTCGCTGCAAAACAGGCCGTCGCAGACGCACAGGCCACACAGCAGGCGCTTCCAGCACCGGAAACACTTCGCACGGCACATGAGGAAGCCAAGGCTCGCGACCAGAAGGCCACTCAGACTGAATCTGCCGCACGCGAAACCCGTCGCAAGGCGGATGCAGCCTTCGAGCAGACGCGACGGGCGCAGCAGGAAACCGAGACACGCCACGGAAATGCCGAATCCCGTCTTGGCACCATATTGCCCGAACTGGCCCGCCTCGATTCCGAACGGGTCAAGGCGGAAGAAACTGTCGAAGCGGCTCGTCTGGCGCTGGAAGCCTCGTCCGATCCCGTATCGGCTGCTACCGCACTGAAAAATGCAGAAACAACGGCTCAGGAAGCTGAACAGGCGGCTGCCGCTACTCGCGCAAAACTTGAGGCGGCTGGTCAGGAAATGACCGGGCGAGAAGCCACTCATCGCGCCATGCAGGAAAAGGCGCTGGAGATACGCTCGCGCCTGTCGGCCACGGAACCTCGTCTGGCGGCACTTGGTGTCGAACTGAACGAAGCAGCCGAAACGCTTGAGGCGGCAGAAGCAGCCCGTGCGGCGACAGTGCTCGACGATCAGGCTTCAGACCCGATTGAAACATTACGTGAAAAGATTTCTGAGCTGCGTCGCGAAGAGCAGGCTGGTCGAGAAGCGCGCGCCGCTCTTCTCGCTGAGGTCGGTACACTGACCAGTCGGGAAACCGCACTTCGGGATTCTCTGTCGGAATGGACCAGCCGCGCCAAGGCTGCCGAAGAGCAGTTAGCTGAGGCTCAAATTCGTTTTGATGCTGTCTCCGCCGACCATCAGACCCTGACGGCTCTGCCTGATGAAGCCCGCCAGCTTCGTGAGCGGACTGCGGCCACGCTGACAGAAGCCGAGGAAAAATTTGCGACGGCCAACGCGACAAGAGAATCTGCCGAGAACCGGCTGAAGGACGCGCAGGAAACACGCCGTCGGACCGAAGGCGAATTGGCGACCGCTCGGGAAAATCTGCTCCGTAGTGAAGGCAAGAGCGAGCAGGCTCAGGCCATTCTCGATCAGCTTCTGGCCGAGACGCCCGAACCTCCCACGGCTCCGGTCGGAGATCTCACGGAATCCGCGGAAACCGGGCTTCGACGCAAGATTTCCCGCCTGACCCGTGAACGGGAAGAGCTTGGTCCGGTCAACCTACGCGCCGATATCGAGGCGCAGGAAGCCGAGCAGCAGATCGAAGTCATCCGACGCGAACATGGCGAGATCGAAGCCGCCATAGCCCGGCTGCGCGGATCGATCGGGAGCCTCAACAAGGAGGGACGTGAGCGCCTGATGGCGGTCTTCACGCAGGTGGACCATCACTTCCAGTCCCTGTTCTCCCGCATGTTCGGCGGAGGACGTGCTCATCTAGGTCTTGTCGGCAGCGACGATCCGTTGCAAGCTGGCTTGGAGATCTATGCCCAGCCCCCGGGTAAGAAGCTTGCCACATTGTCACTTCTCTCGGGTGGCGAACAGGCACTGACGGCCCTATCTCTGATTTTTGCAGTCTTTCGCTGCAATCCGGCTCCGATCTGCGTATTGGACGAAGTCGACGCTCCACTTGATGATGCCAATGTCGGCCGCTTCTGCGCGCTGCTTGGCGATATGGTCAACGAAGCAGGAACACGCTTTCTCGTGGTGACACATCATCAGCTTACAATGGCTCATATGGACCGGCTCTACGGCGTAACCATGCAGGAACGCGGTGTCAGTCGCGTGCTGTCTGTCGATCTCGACAGGGCTGCGGCGATGGCGGGTGAACGTAAAAAGGAAGAGGCTCATGCCTGATCCTGACATACAGGACTCCATAGACGACCAGAAACGGAAGGGGTCTTTCCTGACCCGTTCCTGCCGTCGGAACGTTCTGATCGGGCTGTCAGTCATTGCCATCGCCGGTGGTGGACTGCTGTGGCGTGATTCGCATGCCGATGCGCTGCTGACCCGGATCCATCATGGTCTGGTCATCTGCGCGAGCGGAAAGGCGGCTACAACCACCCTTCCCTCGCCGACAGCGGAAACGTCACGGACCGATAAACTTCTGGCTGAACTGCCGCTGCCGACCCCGGAAATTCTCGATACGTCCGGCCTGCCGACGATGGTGGCGCTGGATGTGGTCCGTAATAA
>NZ_DHNR01000019.1:149568-196335 GCF_002409645.1 Acetobacter sp. UBA5411 | reverse complement strand
AAGCGGCATGAACTGGTGATGCTGTCTCTCCGCGGCATTCCTGCGACCGAAGTGGTGAAGGAACTCCGGGCGACCGGCATGAGAAAAAGAGCCGTTCTGATGGCTCATGATCTCATGTCCGCCCATGACGCCTTGGAAGCTGACCGCGCTGTCGTCGTGGCGATGCCGGTGCAGTCCGCGTCCGATGCCCACAAGGCAAAGCTGCTGGCGGGACGCCATCCCTACGCTCTCTATCTACCAGCCAACGCCTCTTCCTCACTGTTTGCAGCAGCACATCGTGATGCGGACGCGGTCATCGTTTACAGCCCTGATCCCAGCGCCAATCTTCTGGCAACTCAGAAGCTTCTCGATGAGCCGGTGGATATTGTCATAACCGAGCATCCTGATCGGCTGGCCAGCATGATGGACGGCATCTGAGACAGTCTTATTGGGTTCTCTGCAGCCAGTTTGATATCGCTGCACTGTATACCACAGATCATGTGCGCAAGACTGGCCACTGATGGATGAGGTTTCTGAAATACGGCACCTCAATCCAGCCCTGTCGCCTTGAATGAAACAGTTGCGGCTCTTGCAGAACTCATTGACGATGAGTGACCTGTAATCCTTAAGTGTGAAAGTCTATAGGCGCGTCTTTTCTACTCATTTCATCGAAATAGGGGGACGACAAGCATCAAACCGTCCATCGGCTGCACTCCATCAGCAAGGCACCTTTCCACGCCAACCTGAATACGGACGGCGCAGGCAGGATTTGGCTTCACCTCTGCTTCCCAAAAAATCAGTCGCTTTGATGCTTGATATTTCTCTCATACGAGAAAACGGCAGAGCCATGCTCTGTCCGTAGTTTAATAATCACGAAGCACGCAAAAAACCACAGGCTCTTAAGGACCTCGCCCCACATACGGCAAGTCCTTCTGATCCCGGTCGGCCAAAAAAAGAACGCTGCTCAGTTCTACCTCTCACTCCAAAGAAAAAGGGAGAGCGAAACCGCTCTCCCTCTTCCGGAAACAGTGTCTGAACGAGTGGATTAGAAATCCATGTCGCCCATGCCACCCATTCCGCCACCGCCCGGCATCGGCGGAGCTTTTTTCTCCGGACGCTCGGCGACCATGGCTTCCGTGGTGATCAGCAGACCAGCAACCGAAGCTGCGTCCTGCAGAGCCGTACGGACAACCTTCATCGGGTCGATGATACCAGCCTCGACGAGGTCCTTGTATTCACCGGCCTGTGCGTCGAAACCGAAGGTGTAGGTGCTGTTTTCCAGAACCTTGCCTGCGATGACAGCGCCGTCTTCACCCGCATTGTGCGCGATCTGACGCAGCGGAGCCTGAAGAGCCTTGCGGATGATTTCGCCGCCGACCTTCTGGTCTTCGTTGTGGTAGTGCAGGTGGCCAAGAGCCGTGGAAGCACGAGCCAGAGCCGTGCCGCCGCCCGGAACGATGCCTTCTTCAACAGCAGCGCGGGTTGCGTGCAGGGCATCGTCAACGCGATCCTTGCGCTCTTTCACCTCAACCTCGGTGGAACCACCGACGCGGATGACAGCAACACCACCGGCGAGCTTCGCAAGACGCTCCTGCAGCTTCTCACGATCGTAGTCAGAGGTTGTTTCCTCGACCTGAGCGCGGATCTGGTTGCAACGACCCTTGATGTCGTCCGCGTTGCCAGCACCCTCAACGATGGTGGTGTTCTCTTTCGAGATGTGCACCTTCTTCGCCGTGCCGAGCATCGGCAGCGTCACGCTCTCGAGCTTGATGCCGAGGTCTTCGCTGATGACCTGACCGCCGGTGAGGATGGCGATGTCTTCCAGCATGGCCTTGCGGCGATCACCGAAGCCCGGAGCCTTCACAGCAGCGATCTTCAGACCACCACGCAGCTTGTTGACGACCAGTGTGGCCAGAGCCTCACCGTCGACGTCTTCTGCGATGATGACCAGCGGACGGCCGGACTGCACAACAGACTCAAGCAGCGGAAGGATTGGCTGCAGGGAAGACAGCTTCTTCTCGTGGATGAGGATGTACGGGTTGTCGAGATCAGCCGTCATCTTCTCCGCGTTGGTCACGAAGTACGGGGAGATGTAGCCGCGATCGAACTGCATGCCCTCAACGACGTCGAGCTCGGTCTGGATGCCCTTGGCTTCCTCAACCGTGATCACGCCCTCGGAGCCGACCTTCTGCATAGCCAGCGAGATCATCTCGCCGATCTCTTTCTCGCCATTGGCGGAGATCGTGCCGACCTGCGCCGTCTCGGACGGAGACGTCACCTTCTTGGCGTTCTTCTTCAACTCTTCAACGACAGCGGCCACAGCCTTGTCGATGCCACGCTTTAGGTCCATCGGGTTCATGCCAGCAGCAACGGCTTTGTGGCCTTCGCGGACAATCGCCTGAGCCAGAACGGTCGCTGTGGTGGTGCCGTCACCGGCCACGTCGTTGGTCTTGGACGCAACTTCGCGCACCATCTGGGCGCCCATGTTCTCGAACTTGTCGGCAAGCTCGATCTCTTTTGCGACCGACACACCGTCCTTGGTGATACGGGGCGCGCCGAAGCTCTTGTCGAGCACGACGTTACGGCCTTTCGGGCCGAGTGTCACTTTTACGGCGTCGGCAAGAATGTCGACACCACGCAGCATGCGCTGACGCGCTTCACCGCCGAACTTTACGTCCTTGGCAGCCATTGGGAATTCTCCTTGAAAATGAAAACGAACTTTTAAGGGGGATCAGAAGCCGGTGATCAGCCGGCGATCACGCCCATGATGTCGCTTTCCTTCATGATCAGCAGCTCTTCACCACCGATCTTGACTTCGGTGCCGGACCACTTGCCGAACAGCACGCGATCACCAGCCTTCACATCGAGAGCCACAACCTGACCCTGTTCGTTGCGTGCGCCGGGACCAACGGACACAACCTCGCCTTCCATCGGCTTTTCTTTGGCCGTGTCAGGGATGATGATGCCACCAACTGTCTTTTCTTCGCCTGTAAGACGGCGAACCACTACACGATCGTGCAGGGGACGGAATTTCGTCATTATGGATTGCTCCACATTCTGTTTGGGACGACGCCCTCGTTTCTAAAGCAACGTCGCCGCGTGCCACGCGCTCTACGCCGCGGTGCGTTAGCACTCCCACCCCGGGAGTGCCACATATGGAGATAGGTGTGCCTACAGGGGGTGTCAAGGCGGTTCGGCACTTTTCTCTCGTGAGTGCCAATTACAAGAATTTAACAAGATCTTTTTAAATCACCGCCAAGAAAATTTAGGAAATTTTTATTTTAAATTGACTGCATGCGAACGTAGCTCGCTTCCCCTGAAAACCGCCCTTTTCTCTCTTGATGGATAGAAGCAGAAACGTCCGTATCAACAGAAGTGGCATCTCCTATCGAACAACATGATCGCTCTCTGCTTGCGAGATGACCCATGTATAAAAAGCCGATGCTTCCTGGCTCGTTCGCCGATGCAGCGTCAGGACATAGCCGTTCTCGCTTTTGACCGGCGTCGGCCAGAGTTTGACCAGTTGTCCCGTCTCCAGCGCCGTATCAATCAGGGGATGCCAGCCCAGAGCAATACCTTCGTTCTGACAGGCTGACTGCATGAGCAGTGGGAAATGACTGAATGAGCGAAACACGCTCAACTGGCCACTCAGTATCTGCGGACGATCGCTCCCCACCTTCCGGAACCAGCTCTCCCAGTTCAGCCACAATTTCCCATCGCCTTTCAGGTGCAGGAGCTGAGCCTTCCGTATCTCTTCCACGCTATCGAATGGCCCATGTTGCTCCCGATAAGTCCGTCCACACACAGGATAGACTTCTTCCTGAAAAAGCATTTTTCGTTGGAAAACCGGATCTTCTTCTTTAACGGGCCCTTGTTCGAACAGGATCGAAACATCCGGTCGAATATCGCCAGACGCCGTCTCGGACAGATTTCTCGTTGTGACGATCTGAACCTCCACATCGGGACAAATCCGTTCGAAGTCTGACAGACGCTCCATGAGCCAGGTGGCGCCAAACCCGTAATCGGTGACCACGGCGATCTGTCGTCGCCCTGCCGCCGTAGCAGCGATCTCTCCCAGACAGGTGCGAATGCGCCCGGTGCTTTCGGTCGCGGCGTCGAACAGCAAACGGCCAGCTTCCGTCAGAACCACACCGCGATGTCCACGTGTGAACAGTGGATGACCGATCACGCGCTCTATCTGCCCGATCTGTCGACTGACATTCGGCTGCGTCACGCCCAGTTCAGCGGCTGCGGCACTGAAGCTGCCCAGCCTGCCCACAGCTTCCAGCAGGCGGAGATGGGCAAGCACATATTCCACTACGTAAGGTGTCATAATTCAGGATTATATCACACATAATAAACGCACTACATCACAAACAATCATATTTCGTGGTTAATATTGAAATACACCATCAGAGTGCGATACTTTTCGTCCCTTACGGAATCCAGTCGATGCCCCACCTATCGTCCCGTGTCGTTTCTCACCATGGAATCCAATTCCAGAGCCATCCAGGCAACACAATAATCAACGAAAATAAATCGGATAATATCCATATAATCCATACCACGATGCCCTGTCGTTAAAGCCACGCCCCGCCTCTCTCCCATTCAATGCCCGAGCAATCATCGCTCGTGCATTTTCCTAAAAAGGCCTGTGGCTATGGAATTCCATTTTCTTCTGAACGGTACGGTCGCAACGGCCTTTCTCATATCGGCCAACTCCGTGGCTGTCGCAGCCACCGATACCTCCCACAAAGCAGGCAATCAGCGCGGCGCAAGCATACCGCACGCAACGTCGCACAAACCGGTTGGTGGTCCGAAATCAGTCAAACAGAAAGACCCTGAACAACTGACAGTCAGCGCACGACGCTCTTACGCCCGCGGCATCACTGAAACGATTTCCTCGGAAGTGCTCGCGAGATCTGTGCCGGGCACAAATCCACAGAAAGTGCTCGCAACCCGTCCGGGCGTGATGTTCCAGTCTGCCGATCCACAAGGTCTGGATACATGGTCAGCCCAGTTCTACATGCATGGGTTCCTGCAGAACCAGATTGGCATGACGCTCGACGGTATACCGCTTGGTGATCAGGAATTCCGCTCTCTCAATGGGCTGAATACGACAGCCGCCATCGCTTCCGAAAATGTCGGTCGCGTCAACATGTCGATGAGCGCAGGCGCGGAATCCGTCGCCAGCACGTCAAATCTGGGCGGCTCACTTGAGTATTTTTCATCCGACCCAACGCACGAACATCATCTGACGACAGCACAGACTTTCGGAAGCAACGCCGCCTATCACACCTTCATTCGTGCCGACAGCGGCGACCTGAACCAGATCGGATCGCGCTTCTATGTCTCCTACATGAGAAACAATACCGACAAATGGAAAGGCGGCGGTAATCAGTTCGCCCAGCAGGTCAATGCGAAGTTCCTCCAGCCTATTGGTCAGGATAGCCGGATCTCAACCTTCTTCGACTGGTCCGACAAGGATCTGTATAATTATCAGGACATGTCCTTCGACATGCTGAAGAACGGCGGCTACAAACTTGATAACTTCGTCGGAACGCCCGACGGTTATGCCAAGGCCTACCGACTGGCTCTGTCTCTCAACAATCTCCCCGGCGGCGCTATTCCTGCCGGTTATTCACGGATGTCCGACCCGTGGGATGCGTCCTATTATGACGCCGTCACGGCGGAACGGGACTATCTCGGCGGCCTGACTGCGGATTTCTCCCTGACACACGCCCTGCGCTGGAAAACGACCATTTATGGACATGGGCAGTACAGACGTGGTGGGTGGACAACGCCTTATCTCACTTCGCCCAACGGAGCGCCGTTGGCGGAGCAGATCAACGCCAGCAACACGCAGAGATACGGTTTCACATCCGCGCTGACCTACACGATAGCCCACAACGATATCAGCGCTGGCGTCTGGTACGAAAATTTCCATACCTAGATTGGGCGTTACGGTATTGAGCAGCCTCTTCTCGGAGAGGGATCGCCCATAAATGCACTCGGCACCCTGCCCGCCGGCTATCAGGATTTCTGGTCACAGACCTTCAACTCCAACAGCTTTACGGCGTTCGTGCAGGACACTTACCACCCGCTCGAAAATCTCGCCCTGCATTTCGGCTTTAAATCCCTGCTGCAAACCGTGCGAGCAGGACAGAACGCCAATGACGCATCCTACACAGGAACAGACGCCATTGCCGCTGGCAGCATGACAACGGCCCGCGCCTTTCTGCCGCATATCAGCGCAGACTGGCATTTCCTCCGTCATCACGAACTGTTTTTCGATATCTCGGAAAACATGAAAGCCTACCCGGTGGCCGCCTACAAACAGGGAGCCTCGCCTTTTGCTGTCACCCAGAGCCAGTTCAATCAGATCCGTGGCGGGCTGAAACCGGAAACCGACTGGAATTATGCCGTGGGTTATCGCTACCTCGACAAGATCCTGTCTGCATCGGTCTATGCCTATCACACGGATTTTCATAACCGCCTGCAACAGACAACATCCGGAACAATCGTCAATCCGATCTCAACGGTCGCCAATGTCGGGTCCGTGACCATGAACGGTGTTGATGCCGGTCTGACAATCCGCCTGCTGCGTGATGTCTCACTTTACAACAGTATAAGTTATAATCACGCGACTTATGGTGAAAACCTTGTCGAAGCTGGCGCGACCTACGCCACCCATGGTCAGCAGATCGTCAACTATCCGCGCTTTATGTACAAAGCCAGCCTGTCCTACAGTCATGGCGGGTTCGAAGCACATATCGACACCCAATATCTCGGCCAACGCAATTTCAGCTATGTCGGCGACATGAAAGCGCCCGGTTACTGGCTGGAAAATCTGGGCATGCGGTATAATTTCGGCAAGATGGCGCAATACAACCGCAATCTTGAATTTGTAAAAAATATAACGCTTTCCTTCGATATCTATAATCTGGCTAACCAGAAATACATCGCGACGATGGGTGAAAACGGCAACCCGGTTTCCGGCGACTACCAGTCTTTCATGGTTGGCGCTCCGCGACAGTTTTTCGGCTCCATCAAGGCAGAATTCTGATCTCAACGCCCTTCAGAACACTTATTCCGCAGGAAACAGTCATGAATCAGAATACGATTTCTTCCCGTCGTCCCGTCAACGTAGCCACCGACCTGAAACTACGGCCTATCGCTGGGCGCATCGGTGCGGAAGTGCAGGAACTTGCCCTCACGTCCGACCTGAGTCCCGACACCATTCAGGCCCTCCGCAACGCGTTGACGCACTACAAGGTTCTCTTTTTTCGTGACCAGCATCACGTCGATGCCGCCACGCAGACAGCATTCGGCAAGACATGGGGCGAACCTGTCGGTCATCCCACCGCGCCGGGACAGACAGGCGATCATCTGCTGGAACTGAGCGCAGAGCATGGAGGGAAAGCCAATGTCTGGCATACTGACATGACTTTTCTGGAATCCTATCCCGCCGTCTCCATCCTGCGTGCCGTCAACGTGCCTCCCTTTGGTGGCGATACGGTCTGGGCCAACACAGCCGCAGCCTACGAACATCTTCCAGATCATCTGAAACAGCTGGCCGACGGACTATGGTCCATCCATTCCAACGATTACGACTACGCCGTTAATCAAACACGTCCGGATCAGGCGATGGATGCCTATCATGCGACGTTCGCCTCCTCCGTTTTTGAAGCGGAACAGCCACTGGTACGTCTGCATCCGATATCCGGAGAAAAATCTCTAATCCTCGGCGGATTTTTCAAGAAATTTTCTAACCTTTCCCTATCGGACTCCCGTCATCTGTTCGAGATATTCCAGACACACATCACACGTCTGGAAAATACCGTTCGCTGGCAATGGAAAAAGGGAGACGTAGCCATCTGGGATAATCAGAGCACACAACATTATGCGCTGGACGATTACGGCAATTATCCACGCGTGATGCAGCGCCTTACCCTGCGTGGCGAACCCAGTCTTTCCACTGATGGCCGATATAGCCGTCAGCTTCTTCCCGCCAAGTGAATCAGATTGTGTCAGTAAACAGCAGCACACATCCTGTTTCCGGCACGATACGGAAAGGGACTGTATCCATTCCTTTTTCAGTCGCGCTGGTCGTGGCTCTCGGAGCCATTACTGCAACGGCCCACCTCGGCAACAACTTCACTCCCTATCTGATCGGTGGACTAATCGACCTGTTCGGTTTCTCGCCGCTTCAGATGGGCGTGTGGAGCATGGTGGAGCTTCTGGCCTACGCCGCGACAATGCTGTTCATCGCGCCGCATGTCGTCCGCCTCAGTCCCCGGCGGCTGGCGCTTGCGGCGGGAGCGCTGATCGGGGCTGGACAGTTTTCCTCGTCTCTTCTGGACAGCTTTATCCCGCTTCTGATCACGCGTGTGGCATGCGGACTGGGTTTCGGTCTGGCGAATACGGCGCTGAACCTGACAGCAGCCCGCACGGACAGCCCCACGCGTGCGCTGTCCATAGGTCTGGCCGTCCAGACGATTGTCTACACCCTGATCAATCTCGCCTTACCCGTTGTTGGAACGCATCATGGTACGCCGGGCATGTTTACCATGCTCGCTGTTCTGGCCGTGCTGTTCACCATTGCAGGCGGAAGTCTGCTGCCTGATCGACCAGTCGCGCAACACCTTCAGGCACCAGTCCAGTGGAACGAGTTAAAAAGCGATGGCCGGATTGTGCTGACAGCGATCTCCCTGTTCAGTTTCGGCAGTCTGGCGCTATGGCCTTTCATCGAACGCGCCGCCCATGAAATCGGAATATCGGCAGTCACTTACGGTCGATATCAGAGCATTGCGACACTTGCCTGCGCGGTGAGCAACACCGTCTTCGGCATTCTTGCGCCGCGCATTCCACGCCGACGGAGCCTGCCTGTCGCCCTGCTCATCTGCGGGCTGTCGTGCGCTGCACTCACGCTCGTCTCCAATGAAGCAGGCTTTGCCATCGCTCTCATTGTTTTCAATGTCAGCTGGCTGATCGCGTATCCGCTCATACTCAGCGTCGCTTACCAGATCGATGCAGGCGGACGTCTTGCCGTTCTGTGCTCATCAGCGTGGATCGTGAATATGGCGGCAGGTTCGCTTGTCACAGGCGCGATCGCACAATGGCTGGGAAGCTATGTGTTCGTTGGCCCGCTGGGACTGATCTCGTGCGTCGGAGCCTTCCTGCTCCTCCGCCCCCTTGTTCATTCCCGTGTCAGAAGCGGGGAATAAAGCAGAAGATGCTCGCTGCCACTTATACCGAGCCCCGTTTGAGTGACGGTCAATGATCCAGAGAAGCCTGTCATTCCCACTCATTCGGAGAAGATGAAGACCGACGACATCGGCTCAATGCCTCGCCCTGCCTTCCGAATACGCGCTGTCTCTCGCTTCCAAAGCGTTTCTGGTACATCCTTCATACGAATCGTAAACTCAAATCATGTCAGGGATCATGCACCGCGCTCTGCTTCTGGGCTTTTGTAGCCTCATCCTTTCCGGCTGTTCTTGGTTCGGAGGCTCCTCCAATCATCACCTCACTCAGCAGCAGCAGTGGGAAGCACTCGGCTACAAGGACGGCCTCAAGTCGGTGAAGCACTGACCTCTGCAATCTCCCCTCTCATTCCAGACAGGGGATCTTCACCCGCCTGTGACAGGTACCAAGCGCTTTCCAGACGTTGTCCTGTTCTGAGAATCCTTCCCATGAGGATAAGGTCAGCGGGATGACAGTTTCAGAGCCAACACACTCTCCGGCAACCGGGCTTTACGGTGCAGCGCGTTTCAAGGCGATGACAGCAGTCTGCCTCGCCGTTCTGCTGGCCCAGATCGATTATGCGATCGCCAATATCGCGCTTCCCGATATTGGGGCGGACCTGCACAGCTCCGCTTCCGACACGGTCTGGGTGGTGAATGCCTACCAGCTCGCCAGCCTGTCATCACTCCTGCCGCTGGCCGCCGCAGGAGCCTGGATCGGCTATGCACGCATGTGCATGATGGGGATCGCGCTTTTTATCGTCTCCTCGATTGGATGCGCTCTTGCGCCCAGCCTGCCGGTGCTGACCATCGCCCGCGCCATACAGGGATTTGGTGCGGCCTCCATGCTTGGCGTCGTCTCCGCCCTGATCCGTTTCATCTATCCCGTTGAAGAACTCGGAAAAGGTGTCGCCGTTAACACACTGATTGTCGGTGTCGGTATGGCTCTCGGCCCGACCGTTGCGGGCATGATTCTGGCTGTCGCACACTGGCCGTGGCTTTTCTGGATCAATCTGCCGATTGGTGCGCTGACCTTTGTGCTTGCGGCGACCTCCCTGCCCATAACGCCTCGCCAGAAAGAAATGCCGGACCCTATTGGCGCCGTGCTCTGCATTATTGCCGTCACAGCCCTCGGTCTCGGCGGGAACTCGGTCGCCCACTCCGACGGCGCGATGCTCGCCTTCGCCATGCTAGTTGTTGGTGTGGCGGCCATGGGCAGTCTCATCCACAAGGAAGCAGGAAGTCTTCAGCCTATTCTGCCTGTTGATCTCCTCCGGGGCCTCGGGTTCAGAATCGCCTTTGTCGTCGGCATCATTAGTTATATCGGCTCGAACCTGTTCATGATCTCCATGCCGTTTACGCTCCACGATCATTACGGCTGGAGTGCCACCTCCACAGGGCTGCTGATGACGCCGTGGGCATTCGGACTAATCGTTTCCGCCTCCGTCACGCGTCGTATCGCCGATAAAATCCCCGCTGGAATCCTTTCCTCAATCGGCCTGATCTGTGCCATGATCGGCTTTCTTGCCCTGCGTTTTCTGCCAGCTTCACCCACCGCTTTCGATGTCGCCTGGCGCATCGGCGTGGCCGGTTTCGGATTTGGCGTCTTTCAGGTTCCCAACAACCGGGCGATGCTGCTGACTGCCGCAGCCGGACGTGAAGGTGGAGCAAGCGGTATGGTGCAGGTCTCCCGTCAAAGCGGACAGACCTTCGGCGGCATTGGAACAGCACTCATCCTGCGTCTCGTTCCCATAAGCGGCAGTCTTGTGTGTCTTGACGGAGCCGCCTTCTGCGCCGGCCTCGCGGCCCTGCTGAGCGCTTCACGCATGGTCAGCCGCCGGAAATGACCCTTCGTTGCGGTCTTCGGGGGCAGTCTATAAAATTCAAAATTTCTCAGACGGTTACCTTTCACCATCCAGTCAACGGACCTCTCCATCAATGACATATTCTGACACCGCAGAGGCTCCCATCAACCTGAATAGCCTGTGGAAGCAGATGGTTCAGGAATCCCAGGTCTGCTGCGATCCGCTTGTCATGGGGCTGCTTTCCACAGGCATCAAAAACCATTCCAGCTTCGCGACAGCTCTGGCGGCGCTCATCGGTCGCAAGCTTGGCGACCATTATGTAAGCATTGAGCAACTGACCAGTCTGGTGCTGGAATGCTACGCGGACACGCCTGACACGATCGCCGCCGGAGCCGCCGACTTGCAGGCCATCCGGGATCGTGACCCCGCCTGCCCCGACTATGTGACGCCTTTTCTGTTCTTCAAGGGTTTCCACGCTGTCCAGTGCTATCGGGTAGCTAACTGGCTCTGGCACGGTAACCGACGCCACCTTGCACAGCACCTTCAGAGCCGGGCGTCCGAACTGTTTGCTGTCGACATCCACCCCGCCGCCAAGCTGGGCCGACGCATCCTGTTCGACCATGGTACCGGAATTGTGGTCGGCGAAACCTCGATCATCGAAAACGATGTGTCTCTGCTTCAGGGCGTGACTCTGGGGGGAACCGGTAAGCACGCTGGCGACCGGCATCCGAGAATCCGCCGTGGTGTGCTGATTGGAGCCGGGGCGAAGGTTCTGGGAGCGATTGAAGTTGGAGAAGGCGCCAAGGTGGGAGCCGGCTCCATCGTTCTGGAAGCCGTGCCGCCTTACACCACGGTCGTCGGCAACCCTGCACGGAAAGTGGGAACGCGTCTCAAGGAAATGCCGTCCCTGACCATGGACCAGACATTGCCGCCAATTGATTACATCATCTGATCCTCAGAGATCAGGCTGGGGAGAAAATTCCCTCCCACACCCGCATGGCCTGAGTCATTCCGGCACAGTCATGCACCCGCAGGATTGTGTCTCCCAGCGCCAGCCCCGGCAATGACGAGGCGATGGTTCCCGGATCGCGGGAGACAGCCTCGCTCACCCCCGCAAGTGCGCCGATCATCCGTTTGCGGGAGGTGCCGAGCAACACGCGGCAACCAAGATTGGCGAACAGAGGTAGCCTGCGGATCAGTTCGGCATTCTGTTCAGTGGTTTTTGCAAAACCAATTCCCGGATCCACGATCATACGATCACGGGAAATGCCCGCTTTTTCCGCAGCGTTTATTCTGTCGCCAAGCTCCCTCACCACATCAATCGCCACATCTCTATAGGTCGTGAGGCTTCCCATCGTCTCGGGAGTCCCACGCATATGCATCAGCGCAACGGGACACGAGCGACTTGCCAGAAGAGGCAGAGCGTCTGGATCATGTGCAAGAGCCGTCACGTCATTGATCAGGCTGGCACCCGTGTCCAGAGCAGCCTCCATGGTTCGTGCGTTGCGGGTATCCACGGAAATACAGGTGCCCCGAGCGGACATTTCCCGCAGTAGCGGTTCAAGCCTTGTCCACTCCTCTTCGACCGATACGGGCGCTGAGCCGGGACGCGTACTTTCTGCACCGATATCCAGAATACGTGCGCCGTCATGGATCAGTTGTTCAGCATGAGCTACGGCAGTGGCAGGATCCACATAGCGGCCACCATCGCTGAAACTATCCGGTGTGACATTGAGGACACCCATCACAACCGGCCCCGGCGGGAGCCCTGCGTCGGGAGGTCGCATCGTAATGCGCTCCAGTTCCAGCTGCCATCCGTCAGGAATACGCTCGACTGGCATTGGATCTGAGATTCTGTCGCCCTCAATGAGCCTTATAAGCGTGAAGCCTGTTCTACTGCCAGCCAAAGGAAGAGCGACACCGGCTTTGACCACAGCATCCGCAGTCGGTCCATGCACAAGACCGATCGGCTCGATAAGACGCACGGTATCCATCGGTCACTCCGCCTGATTGAAGCAGACCTCTGTATAAATCAGACATAAAAAAAGGCGAGGACCGAAGCCCTCGCCTTTGATGGAAGCAACCGGAGTTAGCCGGGTTGCGGAGACGCATCCCCCAAGGAAGGCGGTGCTGTCGGTTTACCGATCACCGGCGGCACCGAAGAGCGCCGGTTTTCCGGCATGGCATCATCGACCACAACACGCTCGATTGGCTCGCCGCGCAGGATCTGACGGATTTCCTCACCACTCAACGTTTCATATTCGAGCAGTGCTTCCGCCAGACGATGCAGTTCGTCGATATGCTCGATCAGCAGCGTCCGGGCACGGTCATAAGCGGAATCGATCAGCCTCTTGACCTCGCCATCAATGTCACGCGCCGTCTCTTCCGAGATGTTCTTGTTCTGCGTCACGGAGTGACCAAGGAACACTTCCTGACCATTATCGCCGTAAGCGATCATGCCCATCTTCTCGCTCATGCCCCATTCGGTGACCATCCGGCGTGCCTGATCGGTCGCCATCTTGATGTCACCGGATGCGCCACTCGTCACATTGTCCGGGCCAAAGATGATTTCCTCAGCAGCACGACCACCCATGGCGAGATCAAGCTCGGCCACACATTTCGCACGGCTCTTGGAATAACGATCCCCTTCCGGGAGGCTCATCACCATACCCAGAGCGCGTCCACGCGGAATGATGGTGGCCTTGTGGACCGGGTCCGTGCCATGCGTCAGGATGGAGACGAGAGCATGACCACCTTCATGATAGGCCGTCATCTTCTTCTCGTCGTCGCTCATTACCAGTGAGCGACGCTCGGTGCCCATGAGCACCTTGTCCTTGGCGTTCTCGAACTCCAGCATCGCAACGGTCCGCTTGCCCTGACGTGCGGCCAGAAGTGCGGCTTCGTTGACCAGATTGGCCAGATCGGCACCGGAGAAGCCCGGTGTTCCACGTGCGATGACTTTCGGATCAACGTCAGAAGCCAGCGGCACCTTGCGCATATGCACGCGCAGGATCTGCTCACGACCGTTCACATCCGGGTTCGGCACCACGACCTGACGGTCGAAGCGGCCCGGACGCAGCAGCGCAGGATCAAGCACGTCAGGACGGTTGGTCGCGGCGATAAGGATCACGCCCTCATTGCTCTCAAACCCATCCATCTCCACCAGCATCTGGTTGAGGGTCTGCTCGCGCTCATCGTTACCGCCGCCAAGACCGGCACCACGGTGACGACCCACGGCGTCGATTTCGTCGATGAAGATGATGCAGGGAGCAGCCTTCTTGCCCTGTTCGAACATGTCGCGGACACGGGATGCACCCACACCCACGAACATTTCCACAAAGTCGGAACCGGAAATGGTGAAGAACGGAACGTTGGCCTCGCCTGCAATCGCACGCGCCAGCAGCGTTTTACCTGTGCCCGGAGGACCGACAAGCAGCACGCCCTTCGGGATCTTGCCACCGAGACGGGTAAACTTCTGGGGGTCTTTCAGAAATTCGACGATTTCTTCCAGCTCACCCTTGGCTTCCTCAATGCCGGCGACATCAGCAAAGGTCACGCGACCCTGCTTTTCCGTCAGCATACGGGCACGGGACTTGCCAAAACCCATCGCCCTGCCACTGCCCGACTGCATCTGACGCATCATGAACAGCCAGACCGCACCCACCAGAAGGAACGGGAACCAGTTCAGCACGATCCGCAGGAACGGATTACCTTCTGCCTCAAGCGGCTTGGCGACCACTTCCACGCCCTTGCCCGTCAGACGGGAGACAAGACCGGTATCCTGAGGCGCGTAGGTCTCGAAGGAAGTGCCGTTTGTCAGCGTGCCGGAAATATTGTGTTCCTGAATAATGACCGAGCGCACCTCGCCCTTGTCGACATCACCGATGAAGTCGGAATAGGCGATCTGCTGAGCAGCATGCTGCGCCCCGGTGGGCTGGAACATGTTGAACAGGAACAACAGCAGAACAATGATGCAGACCCAGAGGGCTAGGTTACGTCCAAAATTATTGATCACGACATCCGTTCCATACTGTTCCTATACGCGTCCGTTCCTGTGGCGCTGGTCTCATGAGACCGGTTTCACGCGACGAATGCAATCCTGTTCATGCTGACATTGGGTCTTCGCACCCTGCATGAAAGTGGCGCTCAGGTTAAATATGCGTTCATCCAGCGGAAAGTTGCCGTCACAGGCGACTGCGGGGCAAAATCAAACGACACTTCGGCAAGCAGTTTCTGATCACCCACCCCCATATGCGGCACGCACAGACGTTGCCCCTCCTTCCAGAGTGCAGGTAGCGTCGCAGTCAGCACGGCTGGTAAACCTGCCCGGTCTTTGCGAGACAATCCCGATCCTGCGGCCCCCATCATGAGATCGGAAGGCATGCTCTCCCCTGAATATCTGAGGACGAACCGCCTGTCCCAGCACTGATTTTTACCAGCTGGAACAAGAGATTGCATGGCTGCCATTTCCCGTATGAGCAACCACTGCTCCCGGCGGTCCTCGCCAGTCTTTCCTCGTAACAGCCTTACACCGCCAAGAGTGCCCGGTATTTTTTTTTCACGCAGTTTTTCCACCGCCTCCAGAGAAGGAAGATAATCACTCCCGCCAATGCAGCGCATCAACGCAGCCAGAGCGTGCACGGATGGCAGTGTTTCTCCAAGCGCAACCCACCCCGCTGACATCAGGCACTGCGTCTCAACCAGTTCATGGATGATCGCCCTCTCCTGACGGATACGTTCATTGGCAGCCATTTCAGCCTGCCGTAACAATGCCTGTTTCTCCGTCGGCGAGAGCTGTTTCCTTACCCTCACTCGTTCGGCACGTTCATTTTCGTTCGAAGGGTCATCACACCAGCCAAGCCCTGCCTGACGAAGCGTATTGCGGAGGGTCTCGCGGGAATAACCAAGCAGAGGGCGAATAATCCGGATATCCGCACGCTCGGACACCCATGCCATTCCCGACAGACCTGTACCGCTGCCTCGTCTCTGTCGCATTGCAACGGTTTCTACCTGATCGTCAGCCTGATGAGCGACAAGCAGATCAACTGCTCCAACCCGGCGACAGGCTTCAATAAGCACTTCATAGCGGGCATCACGCGCACGTTGAGCCAGAGCCGGCCCATAAGGAAGATCCCTGACCCTGAGCAGTTCAGCGGGAATACCCAGTTTGGCAAGGGTTTTCAGCGCGCTTGCGGCTTCCTGCGCAAATTCGGGACGCAACCCGTGATCGACCACAAAGGCGATCAGCCGTTTTCTCCAGAATGCCGCAAGCCACGCCAGCGCGATGGAATCACCACCACCGGAAACAGCCAGAGCAACCGGAGGCGCAGCAGGATCGTCGGGAAGCCACGGCCCCAGTCTGCTCATGATGGTCTGGAAATCGTCTCGCGAAACAGTCGTCTGACCGGTAAACAGGGAGGGTTCTAGCTCTTCTGATAGACCGGTCGTCACAGGTTTACTCTCAGGAACACTCACCCTGCTTTGAGAAATAAGCTGTCGATTTCGCGACACGTTCCGAAGGATTGGGGAATTCGGATTTCAGTTTCGCCAGAGCCTGACAGGCGGCCTTTTTATTCCCGAGGCTGATCAGAGCCGAGCTGACGCCAAGCAACGCATAGGGTGCTTTCGCTCCCTTTGGGGAAAGTTTGTAGGCGTCATAATAGGCGACAGTGGAGTCACGATACTGCTTCTGACCGGCCAGAGATTGCCCAAGCAGATACTGGCCGTCGATTTTTACAGCGCCTTTTCCATGCGCGATCACCGATTGGGCGCTCTGCTGCGCCGCGCTGTAATCATGCTTCAGGAGGGCTGCATTTCCAGCCTTGAGAGCAGACTCCGGTGTCTGGGCTGCTTCCGTCGAAGCCGTTGCTGCATGCGAACCGCCTGTCTCTTCCTTCTTGCTGGTCGAGGATGCGGCGGCTGTAGTCGCAGCCGCAGCGCCGCCACCATTCTGGGCAGCAAACTGCATGTCGCTCATCTGCTTGGAGAGAGAAGCGCTCTGTTCCTTGAGCTGGTTGGTCAGTTCTTCAAGCTGCCCACGCATGTCGCGCTGCTGAGACTCAAGCGTATTCACCCGATCGAGAAGCTGGGCAACAAGATCACCGCTTGCTCCGCTCGACTGACTGCCCACGGCTACAGGAGCAGGCAAAGAGCCCGATGACGACGCTCCACCACTCTGAACCTGCGAGAGTTGCTGACGCAACTCCATGATCTGGTCCTGAAGCGCGATGCCTTCCCGACTGGAAACCTGCGCGTGCGCCACGACCGGTCCAAAAGACAGGAACACGGTGGATACCATCAGGCACGTCATCCGGAAGGAATTCCGGAACGGGTAAGAAAATCCTGTCATGAGAAATCTTGTGCGGCTGAAGAGCCGTCTCCCTCTGGCGTTGTCCCTGCCCTTCCGGCTTCTGCATGTTCGTTACCGAAATACAGGTGACCAGAGGCCAGTGAAGCATCTGTCGATCCGAACGACTGACGATCCATCTATCTGTCTATTTTAACATGATTCCTCATGCGACTAGCAAGCGGCGAGGAACCACAAGAAATGCCCCGTCATGGACGACTGCATATTCCCTTAAAGAAAAACACTCTCGTCAGAAGAGGAGTTTCAAAGCACATAAAAAAAGACCGGACAGATGCGTAAGCACCTGCCCGGCCTTTCAAACGTCACAATAAAACTGTTCCAGACAGAAATTACTGAACGGACGTGATCGCGTTACGGTTCTGAGCCCAGACGTCTTCACCTTCGCCTGTCGCTGTCGGACGATCCTTACCGTAGGAAATCGTCGTCATACGCGAGCTGGCGGAGCCCTTCGCAACGAGATAGTCGCGAGCGGCGTTCGCACGACGCTGACCCAGTGCAAGGTTATATTCCTCTGTGCCGCGGTCATCGCAGTTACCAGCGATCTGCACGGAAACCTGCGGGTACTTCGCAAGCCAGTCAGCCTGCTTGTCGAGGGTAGCCTTGGCGTCGCCGGAAAGGCCGCTCTGGTTCAGCTCGAAGAAAACGCGGTCGCCCACATTTGCGACGAGATCAGCTTCGCTTCCCGGCACCGGGCCGCTCGGCTGTACAGCAGCGCCTGAACCGGTGTTGGCACCGGTGTTGGTGTGATCATTAGAGCAGCCAGCAAGAAGAGCCGCTACACCGAGCGCACCAAGAAGTTTCAGTCTCATTTGTTTGATCCTGGGATCAGTTCCCTAAACGGAACATAAGGGGATGGGAATGGTAGAAAAGGAACAGTTTTATCGCCCCCGGCAACAGAAAATCTGCTCCATATGCAGATGCAACCTTCTACCAGAGATTACCGTCTCGTAAGCCACATTACTGAAGACGCGTCAAGCATCTTCAGCATATGCCTTACTATTTTGCATATCCACCCTGCATGAAAAACACTCTCAAAAGCGTGAATACTTGCAGTGTCAGACGTTCAGCGGCGACCAGGTCGGGCCGGAACCACCTTCCGGCGTCGGGATGGCACGCTCATGGAAACCAGTAATATCAATAGTATGGATAGCAGCCCCACCGCTGGCTCCGCTGCGCGAGAAGGCCAGAACACGACCATTCGGGCAGAAGCTGGGCGATTCCACCGTATAGCCCTGCGTCATGATACGTTCGCCGGTTCCATCGGGATTCATGACGCCCAGCGAGAACTGACCGCCTGAAATACGGGTAAAGCCGATCAGATCGCCACGAGGAGACCAGACGGAATCTCCATAATTGCCACTACCAAACGAGAGTCGGCGCGCGGCACCACCACTTGCACTCATGATGTAGAGCGCAGGTGAGCCACCCTTGTCAGAGTTGAATACAATCTGAGAACCGTCAGGACTGAAGCTCGGGCTCACGTTAATTGCACCACCCGAGGAGGTAATCTGCCGCTTCGCACCGGACGCAATATTGACCGAATACAGGTCAGAACCACTTCCTTTCGCCACAGGAACAATCAGGGAGTTACCATCGGGCGAATAGTGCGGGCCAAGCGGAACGCCGTTGAAGTCACCGATGATGCGCTGATGGCCGCTGGCGAGATCAAACACATAAATCCGCGGCACGGCCGAGGCATAGGAAAGAAAAGCAATCTGGTCGCGGACCGGGCTGAATGCCGGCAGCTTGGTCTGCGTGCTGCTCAGGATGCGGCAGTTCGCGCCATCCTGATCCATGACAGCCAGCCGCATACGGGGCTGATGCACGGACCCTGAACGGGAGATAAAGCCAATCCGGGTGTCGAAATACCCCTTCTCACCAAGCATTCGCTGATAGATCACATCGCCCATGATGTGAGCGATCCGACGCCAGTTGGCGGCGTTGGTGGTGTAAGCCGTTCCCTGAATCTGCTGACCTGCGAGAACGTCCCACAGCCGGAACTCAACGCGGATGCTGCCGCTTCCCGAAAAACCACCTGTGACAGCCGCGTGAGCACCCATCGCCTTGTAAGGCGCGAAATCGGGCGTTCCGGACATGGCGGAGCCCGGAAGAACCTTGAACAGACCCGTGTTGGAAAGGTCATTGGTCACAACCTGCGTGATCTGCTCACCAACACCCGGACCAAAAGAAGGAATCACGATGGGAATAGGAGCCGTGCGCGCCTGATCCACCGTGATTTCAGCCGCCGGAGCATCAGCAGCAGCCCAAGCTGACAGAGGTGTCGCCGTCAGTCCTCCGACCAGTCCGGCTCCCGCCGCCAGACCACCACCCAGAAGGGAGCGACGGCGCATGCCGTTCGGACCAAACGCCTCCGCAAGAGCTTCGGCCTCATGATCCGGGAGATAGCGGTTGGAAATCGAAACCATGGTCATGTGTCCTCTCTAATCCTGCGGCTTACGGCCGGAAGACGAATTTCAGAGTCTGAGTCTTGCCCAGCAGGTTCTTGGGAATAGGCAGTTTTGAACAGGTCGGACTGAGCACTGCCGCCCGCGCCCGTTCAGCAAGGGCGCGGTATGACGAATCACTGTTCATCTTCGCCTGCGTTTCGGGCGCAAAAGTGACAATACGCGCCTCGCCACTCGCATCGACCGTCACAACGAGATGCGCAACGAAACTCGCATAGTCCTTGGCGGCGGTATCTTCCGTGTAGCAACGACGGACTTCTCCACCGATCGCACGCTGATCGCCTGCGCTCATCTTGCCCGTGATATCCCCGTTGGGTGAACCACCACCATCGGGTGAACCACCCTGACGTGGATTGGCCTGTCCTTTGGGGGCATGCGTCTGCTTGGAGTCAGCACGGAAGGAATCCAGCGTCTCCAGCAGGGAATGCGTGTCAGCCTCGGTTTTCTTGGCCGGGTTGGGCTGCGTGATGTGCGAAGGCAGCACCATATCCGGCAGCTTGTCCGTGGGCTGCGACATCGGCGACGGCGGCGCGACGGCAGATGATGTCACTGCCGGCGCCTGCAGGGACGGCGGAGCCGCGACCTTGGAAGGCGTCGGTTTTGCCGGAGGTGTCGGCGGCGTCTTTTCAGCGTCCGGCGACGGCTCCTCCACCTTTGGTGGAATTGGCGTATCCGGCAACGGCGGCGCTTCGATCGGCGGCGGGGGCGGCACAGGCGGCGGAGGTGGCGGCGGAGGCGGTGTCTCTTCCGGCGGCAATGGCTTTGGAGGAGTCGGCGTCTGCGGCGCGTCTACCTTTTCGGGAGCCGGAGCGGGTGCAGGCTTGGAAGAAGGCGTGGCGGATTTTGCCGGAGGGCCGGAATCGCTGCTGGCGCCTTCAAACTGCACTTCTACCGGTGGGGGTTCCTTGGGTTCCTCAGGCGGCTTCTGCTCTGGAAGAGCCAGCAGCAGAGCAGCGAGGATCAGGAAATGCAGCGAGCCCGAGACAATCGTCGAGCGCCGCATCAAAATGGTTTCGGAACGGCGGGGCCGAACCATGGAGAGTCAGACTCCTGACGTCATGCCGCAGTGCAGCAGATCGTGGAGAACCACTGAGGTCCACGACCACCGCACCGGGGCGCATGAAGGAAAAAGGGAAAGTTCTGAATCATGAGTGACAGATCTCACTGACCAGCCGCAGCAGCAGGCTGCTGAGCCAGCAGGGCAACATGCGTGAAGCCGCCAGTTGTAATCTGGCCCATCACCTGCATGACCTTGCCGTAGTCGATATGCGCATCGCCACGCACGAAAATACGGTGCTCCTGATCATTCTGCGCCGCGGCCTTGAGCTGGTTCACCAGTTCGTCCGCAGAAACAGGATTGTCACCAAGGTAGATCGAACCGTCAGCCTTGATGGAGACGGTAATCGGCTTGGTGTCCGTATTGACCGGTTTCGCATCGGTTTTCGGCAGATCTACGTTGACGCCGCTGGTCATCATCGGAGACGTGACCATGAAGATGATCAGCAGCACCAGCATGACGTCGACAAGCGGCGTGACGTTGATGTCCGACATCGGACGACCCCGACGGCGTGAGCCGCGACGACCGCCTCCTCCTCCGACCGACACGCCCATGACTTACGCCCTTTCCTCGGACTGACGGGACAGGATGGCTGCGAATTCCGTACCGAAGCCTTCCAGACGGTCCTGAAACTGCATCAGGGAATTGTTGATCACGTTGTAGCCAATCACGGCCGGAATGGCGGTGATAAGACCAATCGCTGTTGCAAACAGAGCTTCGGAAATACCGGGAGCGACGACACTCAGGTTGGTGTTGTGCATGGCGGCAATCGAGCTGAACGAATGCATGATACCCCAGACCGTGCCAAACAGACCGATAAACGGTGCGATCGGACCGATGGTTGCGAGGAAAATCATCCAGCGCTCAAGACGATCCATCTCACGCGTGATGGTGATGTTCATCGCCCTGTCGACGCGTTCCTGCACGCCGCCATGAACAAGGTCCACGCCCGGAATGCGGGAAGACCGACGCCACTCGCCCATTGCCGCGCCAAAAATGGCGGCCATCGGGTGAGAAGGCTTGGCGCCTTCATTTTCATACAGATCGTCCAGACTGCCGCCGGACCAGAACTTGTCCTCGAATGCCGTGGCCTGCCGTTCGACACGGCGCATGGTCACAATTTTGTCGAAAATGATGGCCCAGACCCAAATGCTGCAACCAACAAGGCCGAGCATGACCAGTTTGACGACCAACGACGCCTGCACAAACAGGCCCCACAGCGACAAATTCCCGCCCGCAGCTGCGGCGAGATTTGTTGCGTCTACCGCTGCTTGATCCAAAAAACGCCTCCTGTCCTGATACGGACCTGCTTTTTCCTGCCGCGCAACCGGCTTCCGGCAAAAGCCGAAGAAGACAGTGCATATCCGACTCGTAAAACATTCGAATCGTCAGGCGATCCTTACTGGCTTCCTGCGGAAAGCAGAAGAGACCTTCCTATTATTCGTGTTTCATTCTTCAAGTCTGGCAAGGAGAGCACGCCACGAAGGCGGAAATCGGGCAGGTCGTCCATCTTCCGCACGAATACAGGCCAGACGTACGTCCGTGTGGACGCAGAGTTCACCATCCTTAAGGAAATCCTGCACCAGATGGCAGGTTGCCGCCGCCTGCGCCCTCAGTCTGGTCCGAACGGTAAAAACATCGTCAAGACGCAGTGGCCGACGGTAATCCAGAGTCGCATTGCGAACGACGAACAGCAGCCCATAGTCGTTCAGCAGATCCATCGCCGACATGCCTTCCGAACGAATGGCCTCCGTGCGTGCTCTCTCTGCGAACGCCAGATAGCGCGCATGATAGACGACGCCGCCCGCATCAGTATCTTCGTAATAGATTCGGAAGTCGATGTTATGAATGGTCATGCTTCGCCTTCTTCGGTCATGTCATCTTCGGCAAGAAGATCGAATTGCGCCATCTGCGCCGATGCCGGTGGCGTCAGTCCAAGATGTCGCCATCCCCGCTCGCCCAGCACGCGCCCCCGGCTTGTACGGAGCACAAGACCTTCCTGAATGAGGTAAGGCTCAATCACATCCTCAAGTGTGTCACGGGCTTCCGCCAAAGCAGCGGCCAGCGTCTCCACGCCCACAGGACCGCCATTATGGTATTCGGCGATCCGCCGCAAATACCGCCGATCCATCCCATCAAGGCCAAGGCCGTCCACCTCAAGCCGGGTCAGCGCCGCATCGGCCAGCTCCGCCCCGACCGGCTCATCACTGGTATTACCGACTGAGGCAAAATCCCTAACCCGACGCAGGAGGCGTCCGGCGATACGCGGTGTGCCACGGGACCTACGGGCAATCTCCATCGCTCCGGCTTCCGTCAGCGCAAAGCCGAGCTTACGCGCACCTCTCGACACGATCAGTTGCAACTCGTCCGGAGTATAGAACACCAGCCGCAACGGGATACCGAAACGATCCCGCAGAGGTGTGGCCAGCAGTCCTGCTCGAGTTGTTGCCGCTACCAGCGTGAATGGCGCGAGATCAATTCTTACCGACCGAGCTGCGGGCCCCTCTCCGATGATCAGATCAAGCTGGAAATCTTCCATCGCCGGATAGAGGATTTCCTCAATGGCGGGTTGCAGGCGATGGATCTCGTCAATGAACAGCACATCATGCGGCTGAAGATTGGTCAGGATCGCAGCCAGATCCCCTGCCCTCTGGATCACCGGCCCGGACGTAGCGCGGAATCCGACGCCGAGTTCACGCGAGACAATCTGCGCGAGAGTCGTCTTTCCCAGTCCCGGCGGCCCATGCAGCAGGACATGGTCGAGCGCTTCTCCGCGATTGCGTGCAGCCTCGATAAAAATTGCAAGATTTTCCCGGCTGGATTTCTGTCCTGTGAAATCGGCAAGGGTCTGCGGACGAAGACCTCCTTCACCAAGATCCTCTTCGGTGCGCTCAGGATCGACTGTGCGGTCGTTCATTTCGCCAGTTCTTTCAGAGCATCACGGATAACGCCATCAAGCGTCGCTTCCGCCTCTTTTTCCGCAATCAGACGCGACACGATAGGCCAGGCCTCAGCACGACGGAAACCCAACCCGGCGAGCGCCAGCAGGGCGTCTGCTTCAATGGTTCCACCGACATTTCCCTGCGCGATGATAGCCGCTGTTGCTGTTCCGCCCCCACCGCCCGGCATTTTCCCGGCCTTGTCGCGTAACTCGGTCAGCAGACGATCCGCAAGGCGTCCACCCACACCCGGCGCACGAGTCAGGCTGGCTTTGTCAGCGCTGGCGATGGCGGAAATCAGCTCTGATGGAGACAGCGTGGAGAGAAGCCCAAGCGCGACCTTGGCTCCGACCCCCTGAATGGCAGTGAGTGTGCGAAACCATTCGCGCTCGGCTGTGGTTGCGAAACCATAGAGAAGAATGGCGTCTTCCCGAACAATGGTTTCCACCAGCACCTTTGCAAGCTCGGGCGGGTTCGGAAGCGCTGAAATCGTTCGTGTGGAGGCGAATACAAGATACCCCACCCCGTTCACATCAATCACACAACGATCGGCTTCCACATGTGACAGCAGGCCAGCCAGCGAAGCGATCATCGGCGGGCACCTGCGCCACGGGCCACAGCGCTCCGGCTTCCGGCTTCCACACGCAACGTACTGGCGCGATGATGGGCGTGGCAGATGGCGACAGCCAACGCATCGGACGCGTCATTGCGGGAGATGGAAGCAGTGGGCAACAGACGACGCACCATCATTTCAACCTGTTCCTTGGTAGCGGCCCCTGTTCCAACCACGGAGCGTTTGACGGACATCGCACCGTATTCAGCGACAGTCAGACCTTCCAACGCGGGAGCCAGCAGCGCAACCCCGCGTGCATATCCAAGCTTCAGGGTCGAAGAGCCGTTCCGGTTGACGTAGGTTTCCTCCACGGCCGCCTCATTGGGTTTGTGCGTCTGGATTAAAGCCGTCAGCGCATCATAAAGAGCGCACAGACGAGCGGGCACAGGTTCACTGCTATCGGTTGCAATCACCCCATCCGCGACGTGAATGAGACGATTGCCGTCAACGTCGATCACACCCCAACCAGTGAAGCGCAGTCCGGGGTCAATGCCTATAAGGCGGGCTCGTGAAGTCATGTTTGTTCTCTTAGCGTTCTTGTTCTGCGCACGCCAGAGCATCTCCCCTTGAGCCGAGTAAACGATCCCCTGTCATACTGAGTATTTGTTACTCGCAGCTTCACTCCCTCTTCCTGGAAAGATAGCTTTAATAATTTCCGTGATAAGCCGGAGCGACTCTTCGGGACCGGCAAAGGAATACATGACGATGGCACGAGTAAGATGTCTCATGATGCAAAGAGATGAGACACTCCTTCTTGAGGCCTGGTTCCGATATTACGGATATCTTTTCGGCTTTGAGAATCTGTGTGTTTTTGACAATAATTCCACTGATCCGGCTGTTATTGAAACCCTGAAGACCTATGAGCGCGCCGGTGCGGACATTCACTGGGGGCATAACCGCCCGGAGGATTTCCTCGGCCGCAATGAGCATTTCAAAAACATCATTCGTCACTGGGATTCAGGCGGGAATTACGATTTTGTCCTGCCTGTCGACTGTGACGAGTTTCTTTCCGTTTTCACGGAAGACGGACTGAGTTGTTCCAGAAAATCCATCCACTCGGCTTTCGATGCGCTCATTGGGGATAAGCGTGCATTCGAGATCAAGTCCATGCTGCTCAATGTGCCCACAAGACCTGGGTATTTTCGTCCCGAACAGCACGTCCGCACTTTTCTGGCGGCCGGTACGCTCGACAATATGGATTTTGGTTTACAGGGCTGCTCTTCCAGAATTTCACCAGATCGGCGGATTACGGATTTCACTTTTATCCATATGCACAACAAGCCATTTGGCACGCTGCTGCAGCACACGCGCTACAAGCTGGAAAAAGCCGTTCCCCTCGACAATCCCAAGATTCTGGCGGGTTATCACGGACCGGAAGCCCGACTGATCCGGTATCTGGGCATGAAAGAAGAAGACTACCTACAGCAGTTCGATAATGGCGTATTTCTAAGGTTTCAGGGGTTGGCCGATCTCTTGATCGCCCTAGGCATCGCTGACCACTATTTGACCGAAGGGCCATCCCAAACATCAGATACGACAGATGGCATTGATTTTATCGATGTGAGCAAAGGCAAGGTCACAAAGACGATCTGCTTTAATCCCGCAGCTTATCTCCGTCTCAATGCTGATGTGAGAGCAGCCAGAATCATGTCTTTACGCCATTATATTTCACATGGCCGAGAAGAAGGGCGCCCCTTTACAGAAGCCACTTCCGAAGACACGCTCCTGAAGACCGCACTTCCGAACAATGCAGATACCCCAATCCTGACTCCGAAGAAGCCGAAGCCAACAAAGAAAACTTCTCCCAAGGGTCAGACAAGGCTGCCACGCAAGAAACCAGCCACTTCCTAGAGGCTGGTGTTTTTATTGCGCAAACTGCTTTTCTTAGGGCATCGCGCCGATACTTCCAGCTCCATACAATCCGTGAACAGAGTGACGATTTCCGCTCTCTCCAGCGGAGTGACATCCTGTCAACGCAGACAGGATGACGAAAACTGTTGTCAGTTTTGCCATCCTGTTTCGTACAGACGGACTAAGGAAGCCTTCTGTTCTTCTGAAAAGAAAAACAGTCTTTCTTCTCATGTTAGATCACTGTCCGGCAGAAGCTGGAGCAGGCATCGCAGGCGCAACAACAGTAGAACCCGCTGTACCACCAGCCTGCTGCTGAACTGACACATTCGGCGCCACTACACGATTGAGCACAGTGAAAGACACCGCCTCCATGGTGGTGACATCGATCTTGTCGTCCTTTTTCAGCTGAGCAAGCATCGGCTGAAATATCTTCTGTTTCACCACAACATCACGTTGTGTTCCCGCCGTGTCGATGACCGTCAGTGTATGTGTTTTCACATCGGCTGAAACGACGCTGACGCGTCTCCGCCTGAAAGTCACCAATGTGCCGTGCGGATGACGATTCGCATAACCACGGGCAGCAGACGTTGTGGATTCCGGGGCCGGACTATCAGGTGTGGCAAGCGTCGCATCCAGTGTCTTGATCACACGAATGTTCAGCCGATCTCCCTCACTGAGATGCGGCAGGGCATGCCGCTTAAGCGGCACATCAAGAGTGAACAGATCACCGTCTTCAGCGCGCAGCAGGATTTCTCCCGTGGAACTATCGACAGTTTCAACCGTAGCAATCGTACTGTTTGTGGCCGTGATCACACTCTGTGCTGCAGCAGGCTCTGCCACAAGAGCGGTTACTGCACATCCAGACATCATAGCCGCAAGGGCTACGGCACGGCAGGACCTGCCCGGACGAAAGAATGTCGAGGGATTCATGGTGTCAAGACGCCTTTAAAATTCAGATCGCGCAACATTACAGGCAAGGAATGCCCTATACCATTCCTGATTGCATAACTGTCATAATTTGAGAACCAAAAGTGATCTGTCATGTAGCAGAGCAGCAATCTGTTCGGGCCCCCTTGAATACCATCGTGAACAGGAAAATGCCTTTTTCTTCATGCGATCGCCTGTTGCACAGTTCCCTCTCAACAGGCTTATGATTTATGTTGTAGCAGTGACGCTCTCTTTTGCGGCTTCAGGGCGCTGCGCGATATTCTGACTCGATCAAGGATCATTCTCGTGCCGACAAGCTCTCCTTATCCTCCCGAAGTGATCCCGACGATCCGTGTCGTCGCCATGCCGACCGACACCAATCCCGCAGGAGATGTTTTTGGCGGCTGGCTGGTCTCCCAGATGGATCTTGCCGCCGGAACAGCAGCCGCTTTTCGCGCCAAAGGTCGCTGTGTCACCGTGGCCATCGACAGTTTCATTTTCCATGAACCGGTCGCTGTCGGCGACGAAGTCAGCATCTACACCAAGATCACGCAGACAGGATCAAGTTCAATTATTGTCCATGTCGAAACCTGGCGGAGAGCACGCAATACCAACGAGCGCCGCAGAGTGACACAGGGCAAGTTCACCTTCGTTGCGCTGGATGAAAATCGCAAACCCCGTCGCCTGCCGCCAGAAGCTGGATTTGATACGATTACGGACTAACAGAATAAAAAATAATTTCGGCATAAAAATTCGCTTGAGCCTTAATGTTTGGTTCCCGTTTTTAAGGATTCTCTTATTATGATTTGTTCATCCGCCTTCTTTATAGATCAAGGCACCATTGCTGGTGAAAATCGATCCTTTTAGAAAGATTAGAGTGTGAATATTAAAATTTACATTGCAACACATAAAGAATTCAATTCACCATTCGACCGAAACTATGTCCCCATCCAAGCCGGTAAAGCCGTTGCAGAAACGGCGACTTCCTTTCAGGGCGATAATACTGGTGACAATATTTCAGATCTTAATAAGCATTTCAGTGAACTGACCGTATTATACTGGGCCTGGAAGAATGATTTATCATCAGATTTTATCGGTCTCGTTCACTACAGACGATATTTCGCCAAATCCCAGTATAGCATTGATAAATACGTAACAAACTGGGGCGAAACAGATCCAGTTCTTGAGGATGGGCCGCCAATTGCCGCCTCGAATGACTTTGGTTTACTTGAAGGTGACACCGATCTGATTTTGCCTGTCCGTCCTCTCATTGGGAACCTTCTGCAGAATTATGGATCCAGCCATCATATAGAAGACATGTATGTAGTACGTGAAGTTATTAAAAAAATCCATCCTGATTATATTGATGCCTTTGATTACATCATGCAGAACGTAACATATATGTACAACTGCAATATGATGATCGCAAAAAGAGAAATAATTTCAGAATACAGTGATTGGCTTTTTAATATTCTTTTCTCCATGAAGGATATGAAATTCTACAAACATTACGATGAATACCAGCAGAGAATTTTTGGCTTTATATCAGAAAGACTCTGCAATGTGTGGCTACTCAAAAACCGACACAGACTGTGTATCGGTGAACGTAACATGACTGTAATCTGAAACACTTAAAGGCTCTAAACATCATAGAACCTGCGTTTTTTCATTACGATTAAAAAATGCATGCATGAAATAGCACTATTATAACAATAGCCAATCGGATGAAATTGGTTCTACACCCCGTCACTTTTTCCGCTCAAAGCCATGCCAAGCCTGAGTGTGGCCGCCACATTGCGTGCAACATGAATCAGATTGGGGCGGGCCTCGGCAAGAGCCTCAGCCAGTGTACACGGCCGTGAAACCGATGCGAAAACAGCCTCGATCCCGACAGTATGCACTTTCTCGACTTCCGGCCCCAACGATCCACCAAAAGCGATAACCGGTTTTCCCAAACGTCGCGCCACCTCAGCTACACCTGCCGGTGTTTTTCCTCGAATAGTCTGACCGTCAATGCGTCCTTCTCCCGTAATAACAAGGTCCACAGGCCGCAGAAGCTCTTCCAACCCCAGCATCTCGCTGACGATATCGAAACCGGGTCTCAAACGAGCGTTCAGAAAAGCAAGCGTCCCAGCTCCCGCGCCTCCGGCAGCGCCAGCTCCGGGAATATCCGCGACCGTCTTGCCCAGATCTTCTTCCAGTCTTTGCGCATAGACGGTCAGAGCATTATCCAGAGACGCAACAAGTTCGGCAGAAGCCCCTTTCTGCGGACCGAATACAGCGGACGCCCCCTCCAAACCGAGCAGAGGATTATCCACGTCACACGCGACCTCTACCGTGCATTCCGCCAATCGCGGCTCCATATTCGAGACGTCAATACGCGCAAGCCGACGCAGCGCCAGACCGCCAGCCTCAAGCTCCCGTCCCTGCTCGTCCAATAACTGCGCACCGAGCGCCTGCGCCAGACCGGCGGCTCCATCATTTGTGGCGCTTCCACCAAGACCAATGATGAAATGACGGCATCCTTCATCCAGAGCGTGACGGATCAGCTCTCCCACGCCACGGGTGGTGGTGCGACCGGGGTCACGCTGTTCGGGTGCCAGTATTTCCAGCCCTGCAGCAGCGGCCATTTCGATTACAGCAGTGCGTCTATCCCCCGTGACACCGTAAAAGGCCTCTACCGGAGTGCCGAGCGGACCGGTAACCGACACTTCCACGCGCTTGCCCTTGGTTGCAGCGATCAGGGCAGCGACTGTGCCTTCGCCTCCGTCAGCAGCAGGACAGGCAATGAACTCGACATCTGGAAATATTTCCTGAAAACCGGCCTGAATGGCCTCCGCCACAGCAATGGCGGTGAGACTTTCCTTGAAGGAGTCGCAGACGATGGCGATTTTCACTCTTTGTCTCCTCAAGTCCGATCTATTCAGACCAGTCAGTAGCTGAAATGCGCATTCTGCAAAAATGTTCCCACATTTTGCAAAAACGGTCAGGAAATGATCTCACAAAACTGAGCTTTTCTGCATCAGACATTAAAAAAGGACGCCCTTGCGGAACGCCCTTTTCATTCGCAACGGTAAAAAATGCGCTTCAGCCCGGAAGCATGGAACCGGTTTCCACAAAACGCTCATGCCAGGAAAGGGCTTCCTTAAGCAGATGAGGCGTATGCTTGCCGAAGGAATCCTTCTTGGCCCGCGCCAGATAATCTTCCAGCATCGGGCGGTAGGTCGGGTGCGAGCAGTTGCGGATCACAACTTCCGCACGCTGCACCGGTCCTAGACCACGCATATCCGCGAGCCCCTGCTCGGTCACGATGATCTGGCTATCCTGCATGATGTGGTCCACATGCGCCGCCATCGGCACGATTGCCGAGATGTGGCCATCTTTCGCCGTGGAAGGCGTCAGGAAGATCGACAGATAGGAGTTACGGGCAAAGTCGCCTGATCCCCCAATGCCGTTCATCATTTTCGAACCCATGACACGGGTTGAATTGACGTTGCCGTAGATGTCAGCCTCCAGCATGCCATTCATGGCGATGCAGCCCAGACGACGGATGACTTCGGCGTTATTGCTGACATCCTGCTGACGAAGGATGATCTTCTCGCGGAAGAACGAAATACGTGCGTTGATTTCCTCAACGGCGTCGGGACTCAGAGAGAACGACGTCGCAGACGCGATCTTCATCCGGCCATTGTCCAGCATACGCAGCATGCCGTCCTGAATGACCTCGGAATAGCCCATCAGATTCTCGAACGGTCCTTCATTGAGACCATCCAGAACCGCATTAGCCACATTGCCGACACCGGACTGCAGGGGAAGCAGATTCGCGGGCAGACGACCGACCTTTACTTCATGCTCGAAGAACTCAAGCAGATGTCCGGCAATGGCCTTGGCCGAAGCATCCGGCTTGGCGAACGGTGCGTTCCGGTCCGGCTCGCTGCTGCGCACGATCCCGGCGATCTTGGCCGGATCAACCCGCAGGAACGTCTCGCCAATCCGCTCGTCCGCACTGGTGAGAGGAATGATGTCACGGGGCGCCATGCCGCTGATATTGCCCCGGAACACGTCATGCATGCCCTCAAGACCTTCAGGCTGCCAGTCATTAACCTCAATGATGACCTTCTCGGCCAGATCCATGAAGGTCTGCGAGTTGCCTACAGATGAGGTCGGAACAATCCCGCCATCCTCACGAATCGCAGTCGCCTCGATAATGGCGAAGTCGAACTTGCCGTAATTACCCTGCACCGCACGGGGAGCGACCAGTCCGAGATGCGTATCGAAATACTCGGTCTCGCCGGAATTGATGTTGTTGCGCATCGCAGCGTCTGTGTTGAACGGCGAGCGGTAAGACACGCCATGCACCTTTGCGAGCGCCCCATCCAGCTGGGGTCCCGTTGACGCACCCGTCACCAGACGAACCTTGAGCTCCTCGCCCTTCTCTTTGGCTGCGGTAATCCGGTCAGCCAGCGCCATCGGGACGGCTTTTGGATAGGCAGCGCCGGTAAAACCGCTGGTTCCCAGAGTGGCGCCATTGCCAATCATGGCGGCAGCGGCTTCCGCCGGCATTTCCTTGGCGCGCAACGCCTGGCTACGGATACGATCAGTCATAAAGCGTTCCAGTTCCAGCTTCGATTCAATGGATCGGCCCCGCAGCCACTTCCCCTCAGGGAATCGTCTGCATCGAGCCACCTGATCCGGGGACAGAAGCGGTCTTCTGACTGTTTCTTGTTTTCTGTGCAGAAAACCATCTCAGGCCTCACCGGGATCATTCGGTTCCCCATCTACGCTCAATTCGTGGGAAAGCGCGTCTCACATGAGTGTGCGCAGCCCCTGTTTACCCCTCTTATCTGATCGAATTTTCGTGAGGTCAGTTCGCCATAAAAGCCAGAACCGCGTTATAAAAGACATAAATAATGAAATGGCCCCCTTCGCTGACGAGAAAAATTGGCCAAATATGACAGAGTGATGTCGCAAGCGAGCACGCCATGTATGACGAGAGAGACTTACAGCACCTTATCGCCGGACGACGCATTCGCGTCGTGGGAGACGTGCATGGTGATCTGGAAGCGTTTCGCCATGCCGCCGCAACGGACCGTTTCATCATCCAGTTGGGCGATCTGGTCGATTACGGCCCTGAGAGCGCCGGCACCCTTCGGTTGATGGCTGACATCATTCACGACCGGAGAGGCCTTTTTCTTCTGGGAAACCACGACCGCAAGCTCGGGCGCGCCCTCATGGGACGAAAACTGCGGCGCGATCCGCCTCTGGAAGCCACGCTTGAACAGGTGAATGACGCTCGTAACGCCGATATCAAGGAAATCCTGCTACCCCTTCTCAGAGAGGCACCGACCTGGCTGCGGCTCGGGCGTAGGATCTTTGTCCATGCCGCTTTCCATACAGGCATGCTGGAAGAACCCGCGCCGTCCGGTCTGGATAATGTCACCTCGCTTCTGTCACGCGCGCTTTTCGGTGAGGTGACGGGCAAAACCCAGCCCGACGGTTATCCGGAGCGGCGACTGAACTGGGTGGACCATATCCCTATGGGACACACTGTTTATTGCGGGCATGACCGTCGTTCCACGGATGGACGTCCTTGGGTCAAGCACGGACGGTCTGGGGGCACAGCCGTTTTTGTTGATACCGGAGCAGGCAAAGGCGGTCATCTGGCGTGGATTGATCTGCCGGATGAAGTCCGCGACATCCCGGACTATCCGCCGCCGTCACCGTTTTTCTGAGTCGTGATTTATCACAAACCTGTCGTCGGGCCGTTGCCCTGCTCTCTCTGCTCACGGCATGATGAGCCATGCGGATTCTCAATCGTTCCCGCCCGCAGCCGCTTCCGGCGTCAGACAGGGCGCGGACACATAATACAACAGGACCAAATGGCGTGACTTCTGCCTCCTCTGACACGACTCCTTCCACCGACAGTATGAGCCGGCAAAACGCCGAACTGGCGGCGCTCCGTCAGAGCATCGACAATATCGATATGGCGCTTGTGGCGATTCTGGCCGAGCGCTTCCGTTGCACACAGGCTGTGGGCGAACTGAAAGCCCGCTATCGGATGCCACCAGCCGATCCGGCGCGCGAGAAACGACAGATCACGCGGCTGAGACAACTGGCCAAGGACGCCAAGCTGGACCCCGACTTCGCCGAGAAATTCCTGAATTTCATCATCAGTGAAGTCATCCGGCATCATGAGGCCATTGCGAAGCAGAAGGACGCAGGCACGGGATCCGTCAGCAATGATTAAGCCGGTCGCCCATCGACTCCTGTTGCTCAGGCATTGCGAAGCCGCTCCTCCCGAAGGTGGCGACATGAGCACGAAGGCCGATCTTGCGCGTCCGCTGACGGATACGGGTCACCGCATGGCTAGACGGCGCGGTGAAAGCATGCGCCGGGCCGGTCTTGTCCCGGATCTGGTGCTGTGTAGCCCGGCCATGCGGACACGCCAGACCTATGCCGGACTTCTCCCGTTCGGAAATAATGCCCGACCCGAAATCCGTATCGAGCCGACTCTGTATCTGGCAGCGCCCGATGAACTGCTCGCACGCCTTCGGGCCACTCCGGATTCGGTGCACACGATTCTGTTGGTCGGGCACAATCCGGGGCTCCCTGCCCTCGCCCGTTATCTGAATGGCGTGGAAGTTGCACTCGAGTCTGATTTTGAACTCGGAACGCTTGCGACCTTCAATGTCGAGGTCGAAGAGCGTGAAACCATTGCCCTTGCATGGAAATCTTTGGGGCCAAAGACAGCGTGGCTTGAATCGTTCTCGCAAAATTGAGCGGAAACAGGCTCTGAACCCCCTGCCTCGCAACAAGGTGACCCCTCCGCAGGGTTCCGATTTCTCTCGCGATCAGGGACATTCACCGGGTTGCCACCGCCTTGAGGCGCGTGGCCAGATCGTTTCAGAAGTAGCGCCATAGAGCGCGTCGGAGGAAGCTGTGACGGGTACAACTGCCAGCATCAAAATCGGAGACAAATCGGCTGAACTGCCGGTTCTCAAGGGCACTCTGGGACCGGATGTCGTCGATATTCGTCGTCTGACCCATGATACGGGCGTTTTCACGTTCGACCCTGGTTATGGCGAGACAGCCTCTTGCGAAAGCAAGGTTACCTTCATTGACGGTGACAAGGGCATCCTGCTGCATCGGGGCTATCCGATCGAGCAGCTCGCCGAGCACGCATCCTACCCGGAAGTGGTTTATCTGCTTCTCAACGGGGAGCTGCCCAACAAGGAGCAGTATGCTTCCTTCGTGAACACGCTCACGAATCATACGCTGCTGCATGAGCAGATTCGCAACTTCTTCAACGGTTACCGCCGTGACGCCCATCCAATGGCGATCCTGTGCGGCACCGTCGGCGCGCTGTCCGCTTTCTATCCGGACGCCAACGACATTTCCAAAAAGGAAAGCCGTGACCTTTCGGCCATGCGTCTGATCGCCAAGATCCCGACGATTGCCGCCTGGGCCTACAAATACACGGTTGGCGAGCCGTTCGTTTACCCGCGTAACGACCTGAACTACGCCGAGAACTTCCTCTCGATGATGTTCGCTCGTCCGTCCGAGCCTTACAAGGTGAATCCGGTTCTGGCGCGCGCCATGAACCGTATCCTCATCCTGCATGCCGATCACGAGCAGAACGCTTCGACCTCTACAGTGCGTCTGGCCGGTTCGACAGGCGCCAATCCGTTCGCCTGTATCGCAGCTGGCATCGCGGCTCTGTGGGGACCTGCTCACGGTGGCGCCAATGAAGCCGTGCTGAAAATGCTGGCCAGCATTGGTTCCAAGGACAATATCCCCGACTTCATCTCCAAGGTGAAAGACAAGAACAGCGGCGTAAAGCTCATGGGCTTCGGACATCGCGTCTACAAGAATTTCGACCCCCGTGCGAAGATCATGCAGGCAACCTGTCACGAGGTGCTGTCGGAACTCGGCATCAAGGACGATCCGGAACTCGATCTGGCTGTCGAGCTGGAAAAGATCGCTCTCAGCGACGACTATTTCGTGCAGCGCAAGCTTTACCCGAATGTCGATTTCTATTCCGGCATCATCCTGAAGGCGATGGGCATTCCTACTAGCATGTTCACCGTGCTGTTCGCGGTCGCCCGCACTACAGGCTGGATCAGTCAGTGGAAAGAAATGATCGAAGAGCCGGGACAGCGTATCAGCCGTCCGCGTCAGCTCTATACGGGTTATGCAGAACGTAATTTCGTCGATCTTGATAAGCGATAAGCGCGGCTAAATTTCCGCCTGTCAAAGAAGGGAGACAACCGTAAAAGGTGGTTCTCCCTTCTTTTATGAACGACGACGTCAGAAGTGAAAAACGCCCCTCCTCTGCCTTGAGATGGTCAGTCCCTTTTTCACATTGATTTCAACAGGATGGAATCAAAGGGGTTTTGCCCTTTGCAGGATTCAGGACACAGCCCCTGAATCATAGTGGCGTGATAAAACTTACGCGCCAGCCAGAATGGAATATCGCCACTCTGGCCCGTCAAAAATGCCGGGTTGCAATCATAGAGCGCTCAAAAAAAAGCGCTTACTTTACGGCGCAGTCACAGCCTTTGGTCGGCTCATTGCTCTTCTTGACGACGTGATGATCAATCCACTCAGACACCAGACGCCTCGCCTCATTCAGGGAAGATTCCGGATGATGGATGCGATAGAGAGTCGTGCAGGCATTAAACGCAGAGACATCGTTTGTCCCCACCTGTTTCAGTTCCTGATAAGCCGTGATCACAGCCCTTTCGCAGTTTCTCGCTATCCGACTGCTATCGACCACTTTGTTTATCCTTAGAATTGATAATCATTTGCAACTACGTGATTATATCTTATGCACCTTGCCTCCGCAAGGAAATGGCTTCTCTTCCGGCATCACGTTTAACTCACGTTATGTATCAGTCGCTTCAGAGCCGCGACCCCACTCTCCCTCGTCATTCACTTTGATGACTGAGTCAAAATAAATTCTGACAATAAAAATCCCAGATCTGAAGGTGACGGTGTTTGAATTCCAGCCGTCTGCCCCGTCTCGCCTTGTTTCTCTTTGCCGCTATATTATGCAACGCGCAGGTCACGCCGGAGAAAAAGCAGTGTCAGACTATATTCCTGTTTCTGAAGAGGAAAAATCGTCAAGATTTCATGCAGCGCAGGAACTTATGGAAGACGGCGATTACGAAGAAGCATGTGATATATTTGAAAATCTGGCGAAAAGCTTTCCTGATGATCGCGGGATCTGGTGGCAATATCTTTCCGCGTTACAGCATGCCCGTCAGACGGAAAAAGCTGATGAATGTATAGAGTGGTGTTACAAAACATTCCCGGATGATTTGGGCTTTACACTGTCCTGGACGCGCACCTTCGACGCTCGTGCTGACTGGGATGAATGTATCCGACGACGAAACGTCGTATTAAAGCAGCATGATCCACGGGGAGATCTATGCTATCTCCCCGTTATAATTGAAATTTTCCTTCCTCTCGTTGAGAAGAAGGATTTCGGCGCCATCAGGGCGTTCCTCGCCAGATACTGGGATGTGCTGACACGATTTAACCAATGTGGCGCAGCACTCTATTTCGCGCTTGAGACAATTGGCGATTTTGAACGTCAACTTGAGCTGTGTGATATCTTTCTTGAACGCTGCGATCCGAACGATCCGGTTCTTGATGGCATCAATTACGCCAATCTTCGTGTCATCGTTGAGTCAGCTCTCTGGAACCGAAAAATAGTTTCCCGTCCGGGGAGCAAGACGCAGATCCTGTCTTTCGGTCAGAACTGCCTTCCCTATTCGATGGCAAATCGGTGGGGGCTCCTCAAATATATCGGCAATCCCGACGCTATAACGATTTTTGATCTGGGTGCTTTCGGAAAAAACTCAGCCGCAGAAGCTCTGCTCAGTGACTTTGAGAGTTTTCGAAATCTGGACAACTATTATGAAAGTCAGGACCCTGCAGGTGCTCCCCGGATGATGCACAGACCAAGCGGTGTTCATTTTGGTCACGAACGCGGTCGCACGCTCATTGGCGCTGACCACAAGGCATTCTTTTCTCTGATCAACAAGAAAATCGATGCTTTTCAAAGTATGTGGAGCAAAGGCCACAGCCTGCTTGTCTATGCCATAACGGGCGAGTGTGATCTTGCTGAATTTGTCCCCAGCATGGAACAGATCCTTGCACAGAACGCCTCACGGCTCCTTATTCTGAACTGCAATCGTCCCGTTCAGGAATGTCCTGAATCCGACCACGTCACCTATTTCCATATCCCGTTTCCATTCGATTACAGCTGGAACGAGATCAACAATTTTACAAAAGATATCGGACTTGCCTTCGACACCCGCATAACCGCGGCCATCAAAAATGAAATCGACAGGATGGACAGAGAACAAGGCATCCTAATCTGACATCATAGCCGGATTATCAGGTCCTATTGCCTTGAAAGCGCAGAAACTACTCTCTGACCAACAGCATAAAAAAAGGCTTCAGAGCAGTTCACTCTGAAGCCCCTGTTCGTTTCAAAAACCTTTATTCGGAAACTGCTGTCACATAGGTTTCCAGCGGCGCTGTGACGTCTGCGAGATTCAGCACCCACACATCATCACCCTCACGCACGAAGCCGAGACGCTCATAGAGATCAGCCACAACGCTGTTTTTGGCCGTCGCCTTGAAGCGCCCCACGATCCGCCGGATGTTTCTCTCCTGAGCAATCCGGATCAGTTCATTCATGATGAACTGCTCGAAGGTACGAGAGAACACGCGGCAGCTCATCGTCCATTCGACGATATCGAGATCATCATTCTGCTTCTGGGCAATCAGAACGGACACCAGACCATGATCGCCGAACTTGTCCTTCAGGGAGCAGGCCAGAACAACATTGCCGTCATCCGCCATGAAACCACGGACTGTCTGCTCATCGAACCGCTGTGTCAGCAGATTGAACTGATTGGTTTTCTGCCCCAGCTGGACCACACGCTCAATCTGTCCTTCCGAAGGACGAACGGCCTGTCCGAGCATCTCCAGGCTACGGAGATAGGACGGCAGATCAGACGCATCACCCTGCTCGGCAAGCGCCGCTGCCCGCATGGCATAGGCCTGCGTCCGGGCGAAATCATCACGGCTGTATTTCTGGAACTGGAACCAGTAGCCCTGTTCGACCTGCGCGATGAAATCGGCTGGATCACCATCGAGATGCACGGTTCCGATCTGAGGCAGTTCCTGCTGGACAAGTGTGCATTCCGCCGGATTGTCATCGACGAACACAAGTGCATCAAGACCGATATTCAGTTGCTTGGCGATCTTGCGCAAACCGCTAGCCTTATCGCCCCATGAGGCTTCAAAAGCGGCGAAATCACTGACCTTGAGAATACTTCCCGGCTTGTCAAAACCGGTCTTGGCAATGTCAGGATTGTTCTTGCTGCACACGGCCAGAATGATGCCTCGATCGGCCAGCAGTTTCACATAGCTCTGGAAGGCTGCGTAAGCCTCGGATACAGCGTCGCCGCTGCCGATCTTGATGCCGTCCACGCCGTCATCACCGATCACACCACCCCAGAGGGTGTTGTCGAGATCGAGGACAAGAGCCTTTTTCGCTGTGTTCAGGGCTCCACGCAGCGCCGAGCGGAATAACGGCACATAGGCAGGCAGAGCGCTGTTTTCGATCGGAAGCTTGGCGCTGTACCAGCTTCTGGGCGCAAACGCGGCAGCATTTCCATATTCCAGCGCAAACTGACCGAAATCGATGATCTGCACACCGAAAGTCTCGGCAGACCATAGTCTTCTGAGAAGGAGCTGAAGCTGATTGGTATAGGATGCCGGCAGATACTGTTCGGCAACACCGGTCAGACGGAACTGCGGCGGTGGCGGAAAGTGGTGGATGATCTTCGCGCCACAATTCTGGCTGATACGCCGCCACATCGACAGGATTTCATTCGCCTTCTTGTCGATGATTGCAGAGACGTCTTCCTCGCTGGTGCTGGCCGGAATATCCGCCACCAGACTGCGCCAGTCCGAGACAATGACCGCAATATCCGGCTTGATGCTGTAGAATTCGGAGGCCGGATTCAACACATCCTGCATGAACGAGCCATACAGTGACTGACTGATATGCGGGCGGATGTTCTCCTGAACACAGCCGATGGCGATGGCCCGCGCCAGCATGTCCGTGGTTGTCGTGCCCATGATATGGACCTTGAGCTCACGGAAGCTGTCTGCCTCCCCAAACGGCCATGCCCCTGCGACAATGCGCGTGCCGGTGGACAGAATGTCACCGAGACCGGGGATGATTTTTGCAGAAAGAGGCAAATCAGACACAAACAACTCCTAATGCTGGACAGGCTCAGATGCTGATCAGCCGACTTTTTCGGTCACCAGCTTTTCAAGTGCTGCAAAACTTTTGGTCTGACCGATGAGGTCCAGCCCAAGCTTGATGCCGAATTCTTCTTCCGCGAGCGTGAAGAGTGACAGTGTCGCCAGAGAGTCCCAGGCTTCCGTATTGTCCATTGTTGCTTCGGGGATTTCTTCAGCACTTTTTCCCGGCAGAATGGTATTGAACACGCGAACGAGCCGCTTGCGAATACGCTCAGGGGTCATGGCCATCTAAAACTCTCCATACTCTCATTCTGTTACTGACAGCGTAGCGCCAGTGTACGACTATCGTCTTGGCAGTATCTTACACCTAAATGTGCGGATTCAAAGATACCCGCTCCTGCCCTGACCTCTCAGACCAATGTGCAATGACCTGATTTAAGGCAGAACATATTTCCTGTTTGATAATTATTTACTATCATCTCCCTGATTTTAGTCATTGGTTTTCGTTCAAGAATTATGGAAACGGCTGTGTGATGGGATACGACCATGCTGAGTAATATTTCTGATTTTCTGGTAGAGTGGTGGCGTGCGATGTTTTCGCTATCATAGAAAACGTAATATGATGCCTGCTTATTGGTGATTAAGAACTCGATTATGAAACTTTTAGAACCTTTTGACCATCCAGACCTGCCTGATCATGAGTATTCATGGAAAATAGAATGGCTATTTATGATTTATGAGAAGATGAATACGGCCTTGGAAAAAGAAGAAAGGGAATTAGAAGAAGCATTAAAGGATATATCCCAAAGGATTGAATTAGCGGGAGATGAATACGAAGCCTACGGAAGACTTAGTTCGCAAGAAGCGGAATACACAGAAAACATTAATCTGTGCATTGATACGAGAACCACCACCAACAATACAACCGTAATTAATTTCTTCCATTTCTGGGAGAAACATTGGTTCAATGTGATTAAAGGTGCCGAACTAAAGCACGATGCCACTGATAAAGAGATAAAGGACTTCAACTATAAGGATTTCGAAACATTCAAAGGAATTAAGAAGCGCATAGAAAAATACAGACCGATTGATGAAAAAGTCTCTCTGGTGAATAATATTGTTAATGTCTTAAAGCACGCAAACAGACGAAAAATAAGGAAATTACAAAAAGAAAGACCAGACCTGTTTCCGATTTCAAATGACGAAAATAAAATCAATATGGATTTCCTTACCGATATCGCAGGCGCTGATGCTCTTTGCCTAAAACCCGCACACGTAAAAGAGGTGTTCATTATCCTTGCACAAGCCGGACCAGATTCCTCAATCTTTTATGCAAGGAACAAAGACGTGAAGCCTACAGATACCTATCCATAATAAACAATATCGCCTTACTCTCTTTCATTCTTTTTATTTATCATTCCAATGCAATAAATAAGAATAAAGACTTCATCAGGACAGGTGTAAGCGCCGGATGAAGTCTTTATTCTACGTCGTCAGTCATTCAATCCAAGAGCCTTGAGAACACGATGGTTGGGATTCGACGATCCCGACATGGGCAGCTTGGCCAGTTCAGGTTGCAGCATTGCCGCGTGAGGCAGCAGTTCGCGCATATCTTCTGTCAGCTTTGCGGCGTCAGTCTGACTGTGAATAACATGCGGCGTAATCAGCACCAGCAGCTCCGTCCGGGAACGTGAATTGGTCTGGTCTCCCGCCAGAGCGCCCAGAAGTGGGATGTCCTTGACCCACGGCATACCCTGATTTCCTGTCTGACGGTTATCCGTGATCATGCCGGCAAGACCAACCGTCTGTCCGTCAGCGATCTCGACGCGGGATTTCACCTGACGTTCCGAAAAGGTCGGACTGTTGATGGAGCCGCTACCGGTGGTTGTCGTCGAAGACGAGACCTGACTGACCTGCTGCGACACATCCAATGTCACCAGATCACCATTACTGACGTGAGGTGTGATCTGGAGAATAACGCCGGTCGGCTGATAATTGATGGAGTTCGTGATTGTTGAATTGGAGGTCAGCACGCCTGTGGTGGAGCCGGTCAGATACGGCACCAGATCACCCACCATCAATGAAGCGGACTGGTTGTCCATAACCATCAGCTCCGGTGAGGACAGAACCTGAACCTTGGTGATTCCCTGAAGAAGATTGATGACGAAAGGCGCACCTCCCTGACTGCTACCACCCAACACAAAGCCGGGGAATGAACTGCTCAACTGGGAGGAGGTCAGTGTTGACGTGCCAAGACTCTGGGTGGCGCTACTCAGAATACCGTTCACACCGCCGGATTTGAAAAAGAACTGCGTTCCGTATTTCAAATTATCATTCAGCGTGACTTCCGCCACCGTGGCGTCGATCCGGACCTGCAAAGGAATGATGTCGATCTTGTGCAGCATGGCGATCACATCGCCGGTTTCTTCCGGTGTGCCGTAAACAAGTATCGAATTATTCTGCAAATCAGGAATGATTTTCACAGTCTCACGGGAGCTTTCGCCACTCCCCTGATTACCAAGACCGCCAAGCAGAGGATTGTTGGAAATGCCGTCATCCTGCTGCTGGGAGGACTGGCTACCGCCGCTTCCTGACATGCCGTCACCCTGCCCGCTGGAGCCATTGCTGCTCCCGGATGACAGTCCTCCCAGTCCCTGCTGCTGACTACTATCCCCCATGGAAGAGCCGACGCCCGAGCTACTACCACCAGACATGCCATTCTGGCTCATCGCGTTGCCCATCTGACCAACCGACGCATTCTGCGTTGTCGGTCGAGCCGTCACATGGCTTGGAGTAAATGCCTGCTGCAGGACGTAGGCCACGTCATTCGCACGCTCATTCTGGAGATAATAAACATTCCAGACGCGTGCCGTTTTGTACCGTCGCGCCTCAACCAGACGATAGAGTCTCTGTATGTCAGCAATCTGTCGCTCTGTGTGTGCTACGACGAGGACACTGTCGATACGCGACATTGGCACGATCTGGAGCTGCCCTGACAGTGCGCCATTCTTTCCGGCGTCGAGCGCTGTCTGCAAAGCGTGTGACAGTTCCTGTGCGTTTCCCGATATTGATGGGAGAAGCGCATAGGACATGCCAGACAGAATGTCTGTATCAAAACTTCTGACGAGATCAGCAAGGGCCTGACGACTGGCTGGATCGCCGCTGACGATGATCACGTTCGAACCGGTGGAGGCGGCAATATGCCCTCCATTCTGTTCGAATGGTTTCAGTACCTTGGCCAGATTTTCCGCAGATGTGTATTTCAGCGCAATCGCGATCTGCCCCTGTTCAGCGCCTCCGCCCGGCCCGCCGCCAGACCGGCCTCCAGCAAGAGGAACGACACGATACAGACCATTATCCTGCACGACTGTCGCGCCAGAACCGGCAAGGATATCTTTCAGCACAGGAAGCAGTTGATCGCGTCTGATCGGATGCGTCACCCGTAATGTGACGGTGCCCTGCACACCGGGATCAATCGTATAATTGACACCCATCAGGTCACCAAGGATCTGATCAACCGCAGCCCTGACATCCGTTCCCGCGAAGTTAAGGGTAATGTCACCCCCCTCACCCTGCCCGGTTGACACCAGCCCGCTCGAAGAATGACGGCCATAAGATGCCAGCGCTTTTGAGCCTGTCGCGACGCTGATCTGACCGTTTGTCCGTTCCGGCGCATTCATCGATACGACAGCGCCCGGCAAAGGCGTAACGACCGGCTCATTTTCCTGACACCCTGCCAGCGACAGCAACGAAAGCATTCCAACTGCCAGTGACAAGCCCTGCTGATTTTTCATGAATATTCCCGGGTCGTCTGAACCAGACAGCGATTGAAAAAATACAGATATCCCATGTGCCCTGACCTGCACTCCCTGTTTCTCAAGACATTCAATGAAGGACACCGTTCTTTCTGGAGATGCGTGGCCAATTCAGGGAAATTTCCGCAGTTGTCATCCGGTCTTTTGTCGCGGGTTTAGACAAAAAAGGCGTCACTCTCGCCATTTCAAAAATCACCTGATCATAACGCACAAAATCAGAAACCATAAAAAAGGCAAACTCCATTTCACGAAGGAACAGAAATAAAGATCGGGACACTTTTCTTTCTGCTTCCTGAGAAAATCCTTGATAATATCGGGACAGACCTACGTTCGGAACAGCATATGCAGCCCAACATTCCCAAACAGAAAATCCCTTTCATATCAAAGAAATATGAAAACATCCGGCATACAGCACTGAATGCACGCAAGGCATGCCACCTCTGAATACCGCTTCATTCAGAGGGTCACTCGATATCAAACAGATTGCAGCAGCCGCCTTATCCCTTAATGGTTTCGCCATATTTGCCGTTGATATCCATTTTGCAATTTTAGACCAGAGCCAAACCCGCCAATTGGCAATTGTCAGGCGCAAATACATCAAAATTTAACAAAACTCGGGACACAAAAAACGGGACAAGCCAGTGGCCTGCCCCGTCCATCTGCTGATCCCATAACATCCAGCAGTCGCATTATCCGCATAATGAGGTGTGCGCTCTCCTGCGCCACTAATCACTGCGCTGACCGCATCGGCCGTTCCCCCAGACCGGCAAGTTTATGGACCGACATCTGGGTGAGGAGTGTCGAATACAGCTGCGAACAGACTACTAAAATCCCCTCACCAAGCGCTGCTAATTACATCAATACTTTCCGGCACACTCAAAAAAGAAATACCTTCAATAATTATATTTCAAATTTGTCTCTGATATATTTTGCAGCACGCCCGGACTCATCAAGCGGCTCCCGGGGCCACGGAGAAAAGTCGCTGTCAAATATCCGGACATTCTCTCGTTCCAGAAGCGCACGAGCCAGACTGTTGTATGCGCCAAAGCGACCGGGAATGTGCCCCAGAAACACTGGAAGAACGCTCGCAGTAGCCTCAATCAGCGCGGATACACGGGTTCCGTAGATGAGCACGGCATCCGCACAGGCGGTAAATCCCAATCCGGGATTATCGTCAGGTTCACCATGACGCCAGATCAGCTTGATGCATGAGCCTAGCCCTTCCGCAAAAGCATTCGCAAAGGCTGGAGAAACCCCTTCGCCGATTGTGACCATTACGGAGCCTCCGAACAGCCTCATACTCAGCTCGATCTGCCGAGCTGCCAGCATGGCGTCGGAAACAGAATCACTCCATCCGGCCTCAAGTCGCACAGCAACTCTTGGTCGCGGCAAATGCTCCAGTCTTTCCCGCCAGAGCCGTTCGGCGCGCTCATAAAGAGCCGGAGACACAACGCTCAACGGTCCCAGAACAGGAAAGACGCGGCCGTTCTTCCCTTCCGGCACATGCCAGGACGAGAGAATCACCTCATCAAAAACGCGACTTCCTGCCAGAGCCATCGATCGGCTGCTACAACAATGGACAACAGGCACCTTCAGTTTCTTGCGTAAGGAAAGACCTGCCATCCCGGCAGAAAACCCTGCTGTCAGGATAAGGCCCGGCGGAGCGGAATCATTCTCTACAAAAGACGCATCTCTCAGACGTCTGAAAGAGCATCCAAGGCGACCGGCAAGAGCATGCGCCGGTCCACACCCTCCCGGCTGAGCCGATTCAATCACCCATACAGGCACGGGCGACGGCTCCAGAACGTCCGTCATGGAACCAGCCGAGACCAGTCCACCGTGCCAGTCAGTGGGTTTTCAACCGTGAGTGATGGATTTTCCGCCTGTGTGCAGCTATGCCACGTCGACGCAGGCGAATGCGCGCGATGGGAAAGGGACATGAAGCACATGATCGGACAGGAATCGGTTCTCGGCAATGATGCCTCTGCGTGGGACCGGGATGCAGCCCTTACAACCGCCCGGCTTCTTCTGGAGATCAAGGCGGTCAACTTTCGCCCTGAAGATCCCTATACACTGACATCCGGCTGGAAGTCGCCCGTCTATATCGACTGCCGCCGCATCATCTTCTTTCCCCGTGCCCGGGCGAAAATCATGGAGCTCGGTGTCGAGAAAATCGGCCGTCACGTGGGATATGAAAGCATCGACGCCGTAGTCGGCGGTGAAACGGCAGGCATTCCTTTCGCGGCATGGTTCGCCGACCGCATGATGACGCCGATGGCCTATATCCGCAAAAAGCCCAAAGGATTTGGCCGCAACGCCCAGATCGAAGGCGATGTGCCGGAAGGCATGCGTACTCTTCTTGTTGAAGACCTGACGACCGACGGCGCGTCAAAAATCGGTTTCGCCAAGGCTCTGCGCAATGCGGGCGCGATTGTCGATCATACGTTCGTGGTGTTCTTCTACGGCGTGTTCCCCGGCGCGCATAAGACGCTCTCGGAAATGGGCATCACCCTGCACTCCCTCTGCACATGGTGGGATGTGCTGGAAGCCTGCGCCGAGCGTCCATATTTCTCGGAAGGCGCTGCTGCTGAGGTGCGTCGTTTCCTTGAAGACCCCTGCGCATGGTCCGCCAAACATGGCGGCGTCGGCAGTCTTGAGGAAGCTCTGGCCCTGAAAACGGCCCGCGATTCCTGACAGTAACGCGCGAATGTAATGAACGTGCCGGTTTCCACGTCAGATCAGCCAGTAACCGGAGAGGGTTTTACCCCCTCTCCGGCCAGAGGCCGTATTCTGGCGTTTGATTCCGGTATTGGCGGACTTGGCATTGTCGCGGCGTTACGTCGCCGTCTACCTGACGTCCACATAAGCTACATCGCAGACACCGCCCTGTTTCCTTATGGAGAGCAGGAAGATGCAGCGCTCTGCGCGCATATCGTGGCTCTCCTGAAAGACGCGATCGACATCTGCAAACCCGATGTCGTTGTCGTTGCCTGCAATACAGCCAGCACGCTGGCGCTCGGTGCGCTACGAGAAGCTTGCCCAGAGACTCCGTTTGTCGGGTGTGTTCCAGCCATTCGCTGGGCTGCCCGCATCAGCCGAAGCCGCGTCATCGGGTTACTCGCTACCCGGGCAACCGTGCGCCGTCCGTATGTAGATGCACTTCGTCAGCAATTTGCTCCCGATTGCACACTCATTGCTCACGGTGCGCGTCACCTGGCTGATTACGCCGAGGAAGCCTTCAGAGGAAAACCTCCCGCCCCGCATTTGATCGAGCGAGAAGTCGCCGGCTTGTTCGGGCAACCGGATGGAGACCGCATTGATGCCGTCGCATTGGGCTGCACACATTACACATTTCTGTATGAAGCCCTGCGTGCAGCCTCACCCAAGCATGTTGCCTGGCTTGATCCGGCAGATGC
>NZ_DHNR01000019.1:141705-149369 GCF_002409645.1 Acetobacter sp. UBA5411 | reverse complement strand
GGAGCATCTCTGGTTCACTGCTCCACCGGTTGATGGAGCCGAACTGGAGGCTCATCTGCGCCCGTTTGGTTATACCCACGCAGAACAATGGGCTATTCCGGATCAGGAGCGTTCAGTCTCTCATCCTGTCTACGAAGTATCTGACAAGCCATAGAGACGCTTGCGGAAGGGCATTCCCCCTTCAGATTTCAGCCTGAAACAGCCTGTCTCGCGCTCGCCTCTTAGCGGGCGCGATCGACCGTGTAGATAGCGACGTCTTTCAACAACTGACGCAGCGGCTCCATATCGGCATTCGCAGCCAGACAGGCTTCAGAGACCTGATCAAGAGCAGCACTCGCTGCCTCGGCGTATTCGCGGGCCTTTTCCATTGTCACGTCGATGGCGTTCGTCTTCGCAATCAGGTCAAGCGCACGCTCAAGGTCGCCTTCCTGCTGCTCTTCGTTGTTCTCGATCGTGCGCGTCCAGAAGGCCTGCTCATCACTGTCGCCAGCGTGATAGGCAGCCAGCACTGGCAGGGTGACTTTTCCTTCGTAGAAATCATCACCAACCGTCTTGCCCAGCACGGCCTGATCAGCGGCGTAATCAAGCGCATCGTCCACAAGCTGGAATGCCATGCCGAGATTCGCACCATACTGACGCAGCGCTTCCCTGGTCTGGTCATCGGCCTTGGCGACCACCGCTCCGGTTTCGCAGGCAGCGGCGAACAGAGCCGCCGTCTTGCCGTAGATGACCTGCAGATAGCGATCGGCTGTCGTGGTCAGATCGTTCTGCGTGGTCATCTGCATGACCTCGCCTTCCGCCAGCGTTGCGGACGCGGCGGAGAGGATGGCCATGACCGGCAGAGAACCGTCAGCCGTCAGGATCTGGAAGGCGCGGGCAAACAGGAAATCGCCGACGAGCACCGAGGCCTTGTTGCCGAACACAGCGTTTGCGCTCGCCAGACCGCGGCGAAGCTGGCTGTTATCGACCACATCGTCATGGAGCAGAGTCGCCGTATGGATGAACTCCACACAAGCTGCCACGCCCACATGGCGCATATCGTCGCCATGTTCCCGGTATCCAGCCACACGGGCCGCTGCGAGCACCAGCAAGGGCCGAAGCCGCTTACCGCCTGCCGCCACCAGATGGGCAGCCAGTTGCGGGATCAGCGGCACGTCGCTCTGCATCCGCGCCACGATTTCCCTGTTGCAGGCCATCATGTCATCGGCGAGATAGTCAGCCAGAGCTTTCAGGACGTTTTCACTGTTCTGAGGTTTCACGGCATCATCCACACGTGTGCTGTCGCCAGCCTTCTTTTCGACCTGACCTGCATTCGGGCTTGCGGCGCCCTCCGTATTCGGCTGATTGACTGCAACGTGCAAATGACTTTCTCCCGAAAAAGGGACCCTAGTAGTGCAACCATATGAGCGGCGCTCCGGAGACGGTCAAGTTGTCCGCCCCGCAACCCCCTCCCTTTCTGACCTGCCAGAGACCACGAACGGCACTCTTTTAGGGGGGCGTATCGCCTATCACCAGTTCCGTCAGGGTTACCGGACTGGCCTTGAACCCGTCCTGATGGCGGCCCTCATTCCCGCACGTCCGGGAAACCGCGTGCTGGAGGCCGGATGCGGGGCTGGCGCTGGCCTGCTGTGCCTTTCAGCCCGTGTGGAAAACCTGATGCTCACAGGATTCGAAATCGATCCGGCGACAGCGGCTTTGGCCCGCATCAATCTCGTTCTCAACGCCAGCAAGGATACGCAGATTGTTACCGGAGACATCTGCAATGCAGGTCAGATTTTAAACGACACGCCGGAAATCTCATCTTTCCAATTCGATCATATTTTCGCCAACCCCCCCTGGCACCGCGAGGACGCGACAGCCTCTCCCGAGCCGCGACGGGACAAGGCGCGCCGCGCCAGAAAAGACACCCTGCATCGCTGGATTTCCACTTTCGCCAGTCTCCTGCGGGAAAAAGGTTCCCTGACGATGGCGATTCCCAGCACACGACTGGCCGAGACTCTCGCCGCTTGTGAAAAAGTGCGGATCGGGAGTGCCGAAATCATCCCTCTCTGGCCTCACGAGGGAGAGGAAGCCCGGATCGTGCTGATTCGCGCCCGTCGCGGCGGACAGGCAGGTTCCAGGATTCTGCCGGGATTAGTCCTGCACAAGGATGATGGCAGTTTCACTCCTGCCGCAGAGGCGATCCTGAGAAACGGACAGCCTCTGTATTCCGAGTCCTTCAGGAGCCCAAGACGAGTCTCAGGTCCTCACAAGGACCTCTGATCGTGTAGGTCCATGCTACTGATAACGATATTGTCGCGCTTTTTACGCAACACTCTGTTCACTTGACATCGCCCCCCATTGAGCGGCTGCATGCTGGCCGTGAAGCCACTCAAGGCTTCGTCCCGCTCGCTTCCGGTCCCAAACGACATTCCGTCATGGAGACGGCCGTCCTGTGAGACCGGCCCAGCCAGAAGGGACAAAATCAAAGGGGAAAACATCGATGAGCAAGTCATCTGCTTCCAGCAAAGCCGAGCAGGCACGTTCCGCTGAAGTCCAGCATTATCTGGGCACACCTTCGGATCTACCCAAGGAAGGCGTGGAAAATATCTCCGCCGCTCTCCGTGCCCTGCTTGCTGACGTCTTCGCCCTCTACCTGAAAACGAAAAATTTCCACTGGCACATGAGCGGCCGCCATTTCCGCGATCTGCATCTGATGCTGGATGATCAGGGAGCCGAGCTCCTCGCCATGACCGATCCACTGGCGGAGCGTGCCCGCCGCATTGGTGGTCTGACGCTTCATTCGATCGGCGAGATCAGCCGCCTGCAGCGCATCAAGGACAATGACGCCGTCTATGTCGATGCGCCTGACATGATTGCGGAACTGTGTGAGGACAACAAGCAGTTGGTCGCCGCCATGCGTCAGGTCCATGGCCTGACGGACGAGGTCGGAGACTGCGCCACAACCAGCCTGCTGGAAAACTGGATCGACGAAAGCGAAAAGCGGACGTGGTTCCTGTTTGAAGTCACACGCACCACGTTTGGCTCCAACAGCTGATTTGAAAAGGCCTGAAGCACCCAGCCGGGTGTCTTCAGGCCTGTCCGTTTTTCACCAGAAACAATGAAATCAGGTTGGCCGTCCAAAAGCCTTCAGTTGCAGCTTTTCAAACTTCTTGGCGGCTCCCGGCAACTGGGGATCCAGCTCCATGACGCGCTGCCACGCCTTTAGAGCAGCCTGACCATCGCCAGCGGCATCCTCCGCGGCAGTCAGAAGCTGCCAGCTGACCGCATCATTTCCATCATGCTGAAGCGCAACGCCAAGATCACTGATCGCACCGCTGGTATCGCCGCCCATCAGCCGCGCCTGCGCCCGCAACCGCCACAGGACGGCAACGTCATTCTGCAGCGACAGGGCCGCACCGAAATCCTCGACAGCCTCACTGGGCTTCTCGCTCGACAACTCACGCGCCGCACGCCGCATGAGCAATCGTGTCGCGGGTCTGATGGATTGTGTGCGAAGTTCCTCAAGCTGTCCCCGGATCAATGCTGCTTCCGTGGGATTTTTTGACGCGGCAAGCTGAGCCACAAGCCCGGCTTTTTTGGTCTCAGTCGAGAGCTTCTGTGGTGAGGAAGGTTTCGCGGCAGAGGTCGCTCCTGTTGCGGCAGGTTCGGCTTGCGCAGCCGTCGCGGCCAACAGGAGAGCCAGAGCGGCAATGGGAGAAATTCTGTTCATACAACGAAAAAACCCGCCTTTTGGGTCCGTTTCCAGAGCCAGAGGGCGGGTTTTCCTGTGCATGGGATTATCAGGTTGATCGAAGGATCAGCCCTGACGTGCCTTCATGCGCGGGTTCTTCTTGTTGATGACGTAGACGCGACCGCGACGACGCACAACGCGGCAGTCCTTGTCGCGGACTTTTGCCGACTTGAGGCTGTTTCTGATCTTCATAACTCGTCTCTTCTATCCGTCTGCGGTCGGGGTCCGCATGAAAAAGTTGCTGCGACATACGCAGCCAAAGCGGAAAAGTCAATGCAGAGAGCGGTTTTCTCTGCCTCAGATAATGCGCACGCTGCCTGCTACTGTTGCAAAACAGGCTCGGCACCAGCGGGCGACAGTGTCTTCAATGTCCGCGCCAGAACCCGGAAATCCTCCGTGCGCGGCGACTTCAGCCGCCAGCCAAGTCCGATCGTGCGCCATGCCGGGCCACCCGTCACCGGACGCGCTACCACACCTGTGCCCTCAAGAATGCCGGACGCCACCGCCAGTTCAGGCAGAAGCCCCACACCGAGATCCTCGCCGATCATACGGACCAGCGTATGCAGGGCTGACGCCGTGTGGGCCGACTCAGGTTCGTTCCCGGCCCAGTTCCTCTCCTGACGACAGACATCCACCGTCTGGTCCCGCAGGCAGTGACCGTCTTCCAGCAGCACCATCCGCTCATTCCCGAGCATTTCAAGCGGTACGGAGGAAAGTTTCGCCAGTTCATGATGTTGCGGCAACGCCAGAACAAACGGGTCTCGCCAGAGGGGGATCGTTTCCAACCCTTCACACAAACACGGCATGGCAAGAAGCATCGCATCCAGCCGTCCAACCGCTATTTTTTCAAGCAGGCGTTCCGTCATGTCCTCGGTAATGATGAGCCTGATCTGCGGAAACCATTCCCGCACAAGAGGAATCAGGCGCGGCAGGATGAAGGGACCAATCGTCGGGATCACACCCAGTCGGACTGGTCCCGTCATCGGTTCACGCGATGCCTGAGCGATCTGCGCAATCCCTTCAAGAAGCTCCAGCGCGACACGGGCGCGCCGCACGACTTCTTCACCGAGCAGCGTAAACACCACCCGCTTGCCGACTTCCCGATCCAGCAGACTGGCGTCAAGCTGCCGTTCCAACGCCAGAATTCCGGCGGACAGGGTGGACTGCGTCACAGCGCAGGCGGAAGCGGCTCTTCCGAAATGGCGTAACTCCGCCAAGGCCAGCAGATAACGGAGTTGCTGGGGAGAAGGCAGGATCATCATGGCCGACGCTCCTCTCAATCGATTTCATCAATCGTATTATGATAAATTATTCATTGGCATGATTGCCACACCATGGCCATAGATACGGTCAGCGGCGCGCCATATCGACGCACTGCACTGTTACCGAGATATGCAAGGAGCATTCCGATGCTGACCGTTGGCGACAAGTTTCCTTCCTTTGACCTGACTTCCGTTCCGGGTGGCCCGGCTGGTCTGGACGGCAAGTTCGTTCAGATTTCCGATACAACCGATGCCGGCAAGTGGAAGATCGTGTTCTTCTGGCCGAAGGACTTCACCTTCGTCTGCCCGACAGAAATCGTGGCATTCGGCAAGCTGGCCAAGGACTTCGCAGATCGTGACGCCGTCGTTTACGGCGTGTCCATCGACAGCGAGTTCGTTCACCTGAACTGGCGTCTGCACCACGAGGACCTCAAGAAGCTTGAGATCCCGATGCTGTCCGACATCAAGCGCGAGCTGTCCGAATCCCTCGGCGTGATCGCTGCTGGTCCGGGCGTCGCCCTGCGCGCCACGTTCGTCGTCGATCCGCATGGCATCATCCGTCACGTGTCCGTCAATGACCTGTCGGTCGGCCGTAACCCGCAGGAAGTCCTGCGTGTTCTCGATGGTCTCCAGAGCGACGAGCTGTGCCCGTGCAACTGGAAAAAGGGCGATGACTTCCTGAAGGTCTGATCCTTCCGAAAGTCAAAAACGCTGTGGGGCATGCCTCGCCTGCCCCGCAGCGCTCTTTCCGGCTGTTTTTCCAGTCAAACTATCGGGACTCTGTCCTGCCTCCCCTGAAATTAGAGTGAAGCATCATGTCGATTGAAGCCCTGAAAGAGCGCCTGCCCGATTACGCAAAAGACCTGCGTCTCAATCTCAGCAGCCTTGCTTCCGACATCACGCTGAACGAGCAGCAGCTTGCCGGCACCTTCGTCGCCACCGCCATCGCTTCCCGTAATGAGGAACTGACCCAGGCCATCATCGCAGAATTTGGCGCGAAGCTAAGCCCGGAAGCCCTGAACGCTGCCAAGGCCGCCGCCGCCATCATGGGCATGAACAACATCTACTACCGCTTCACCCATATGATGGGTGGTGACTACACCCAGATGCCCGCCAAGCTCCGCATGAGTGTGATCGCCCGACCGGGTGTGGACAAGGTGGACTTCGAGCTTTGGTCCCTCGCCGTTTCCGCCATCAATGGCTGTGAGATGTGCGTAAAGAGCCACGAGCAAGCCGTGCGTGAAGGTGGTCTGACCAGCGAGCAGGTCCAGACGTCCGTACGCATTGCCGCGACCGTGCACGGCGTTGCCGTTGCGTTGCAGGCCGAACCTGCCGCCTGATCACGTCTGAAGACAAATTCTGTCCTCACAGGACGCATGAAGAAGGGCATCGTTGCAAAGCGCGGTGCCCTTTTCTGTATCATCGACTCAAGGTGCGATCGGGTTTTCCGCAAGGAGATAGGCCATGCCACGACGGTAGGAGATGAGCACGATCCGGTGCCTCAGGAAATCCGCTCCCAGCAGCGCATAGGGCGTCCGTATCGGCGCTATCACCAACTCAATATCCCGATCAATGCTGGTGCCGATCTGAATTGTCCTGAAGCGATGAAGCCAGGCATCGAGATGCTGGCCATCCGGCCCCCGTGTGCCGACATTTTCATCCTTTTCCAGAAGCGCATCCTGCACGCCAGCCAGCGAAACCGGGATTGTCGTGCGATTTGAGCCGCTATCCAGAACAGCCATCAGCGGTCGGTCGTCCAGTCTGATCGGCAGCAAGACACGGGCAGCCGGGTCAGCAGGAAAAGCCATCCGGTCAGCGGGTGGCACGTTGTTCGGGATGCAAGCGTTTCCTGATATCAGCTCCATGCGGTGATGGGGCAGGTCAAACAGCACGTCATAACCACTCAGGAAATCGGCCCCGAAGAGACCTGCCAGCGGGAGGCCCCCCACGGACCTGACTGGTATCGCCGCCAGCAGGAATGTTGGCTCTACGGCTTTCAGACGTCCAAGCTGGAGAGTGATGACGCGCACGATGGGAGCGGCCACATCGCTGCCTACAGCATGCATGGTCAGGCTCTGACCTGTCTCTGACAATCCGAATTCTTCTGCGGCCTGAGGCGTGATTACGGAACGCCCTGCCCCCGTATCCACAAGCATGGCGGCGGCATGTCCGTTCAGCCGCACCTGCACGACCGGAAACTCGGTGTCAGGCAGGACAGAAAGCACCTCGAAAGAACTGTTCGGACAGGAATAGGAGGGGATGGAGCGCGCGCAGCCAGCCAGCGGTATCAGAAGGGCAATCAGGCAGAAGGTGCGTTTCATCCCGCGTCTTTTGCCCTCTCTGACAGCATGACGCTACTCCTGCCCCTCCTAACAATCGTTCCGACGCGCCGGAATCGCGTCGGGAATCAGTCCTCTTTTCTTTTCCGGGACAACACCGTCCCAAAACCCAAGGATGACCGCCATATTCCGACCGGCAACCTTTTGATTTTCCAATAAATGACAGTTTTTTTGAAAGGGGGGTTGCAAGTCCTGAAAACGTCATTATAAAGCCGCTCAACGACGACGCAGAACGCGGCATCGTTAGAAAAAAGCGGGTGTAGCTCAGTTGGTTAGAGCGCCGGCCTGTCACGCCGGAGGTCGCGGGTTCGAGCCCCGTCACTCGCGCCA
>NZ_DHNR01000019.1:102017-141577 GCF_002409645.1 Acetobacter sp. UBA5411 | reverse complement strand
CCCGTCACTCGCGCCACTTTCCTGATACTATCAGAAAGTGGCGCGGTTGCCCTTCTCAAAAGTGCAACAAATACTCTCAAAAATATAAAATCTGATACTGCCGTAAAAATGTCGACAGCAGGCCATCTCCCTCTGCTTCGCATCTGTATGGCATCATGCGGACGGCAAAAGAACTGCTTTCCTCCGTCATGCTCCTCTTTCTGAGAAGCATAACGATGAGAAACAGCGCCTTCTCTTTCAAACCTCTGTTTTTTTGACCACGTCGCCGAACTGCCCATCGAATCGCGCTCGATCGGCTTCACGTAGACGCACCAGCACGTCCATGTGCGTTTCATGGTCTTCTCGCGTGACAACTTCGCCGTGCTGATACAGCCATGCCAAAGCCTCGCCAGCCTCCACCGGGATGCTGTAGCGCAGCAGTTCCATCGCATGCACCATGTGAGCATCAATGGCCGCCATCAGCTCCGGCAGACCGTCCCCCGTGATGGCCGAGATCGGCACAGCTGTGCCGTGATGCTCCACCTGCTCTGGTCCACCCAGAAGGTCCGCCTTGTTGAGCACTTCGATGACGCGGGAACGCCATTCGGGGTCCAGCATCCCGTCCCGTTCCATGCCGGACAGCACGGAAAGCACGTCAGACCGCTGCGCTGCCGTATCAGGATGGGCAATATCGCGCACATGCAGGATGATGTCGGCTTCAGCGACTTCTTCCAGCGTGGCGCGGAACGCGGCGATCAGTTCGGTCGGCAGGTCGCTGATAAAGCCCACCGTATCGGACAGGATCACCTGTCGTCCTGATGGCAGGCGAATTGCCCGCATTGTCGGGTCGAGCGTCGCGAAAAGCTGATCCTGCGCATAGACCGATGCGCCGGTCAGCGCATTGAACAGCGTCGATTTACCAGCGTTGGTGTAGCCTACCAGCGCCACAACCGGGAACGGCACACGCTTGCGCGCACTGCGGTGCAGTCCGCGGGTACGGCGCACCTGCTCCAGTTCGCGCTTCAGGCGGACAATGCGGTCGCCAATGATTCGCCTGTCAGCCTCAATCTGCGTCTCACCCGGACCGCCAAGGAAGCCGAAACCACCCCGCTGACGTTCCAGATGGGTCCACAGCCGTACAAGACGCGATCTCTGATATTCCAGATGCGCTAGCTCAACCTGAAGACTACCTTCCCGCGTGGCGGCTCTTGCGCCGAAGATATCGAGAATCAGCCCGGTCCGGTCGATCACCTTGCAGCCGAGCGCTTTTTCAAGATTGCGCTGCTGACCGGGAGACAGCTTGGCGTCGATGACGACAACCTTGATCTCTTTTTCCGCAACGGCTTCGCGCAGGGATTCCACCTGCCCCGTTCCAAGCAGGGTCGCAGGGCGGCGCGCCCTGAGAAGCAGGACGGCTTTCAGCACAACCACCAGCCCGATAGAGGATGTCAGGCCGACGGCCTCATCCAGTCGCGCTTCGGCCGCCCTGACATCCTGATCGCGATCAGGCTTTTCCCAAGGCAGGATAACGGCGGCCCGTGTGGCGGGCGTGGCTGTTTCAATAGGTATCGTCGACAAGAGTTTCGTCGCTCTCCGCATGAAGGATATGGTGCTGATCCGCTTCCGCCTCAACAGTGACACCGGCCTTGCCGGACGTTGTCTCGACAATATTGACCGGAGCAAGCGGCATGACGGTGCTGATGGCGTGCTTGTAGACGAGCTGGGTGTGGCCGTCCCTGCGGAGCAGGATCACACTATCGTCAAACCAGGTGATAACGCCCTGAAGCTTGACGCCATTGACGAGAAAGATCGTAACCGGAGCTTTCCCCCGTCTGACATGACCGAGAAATACGTCCTGGACGTTCTGAGGCGGTGTCTTTGCCACGATCGGAGTCCTGTTCTTCTTAGTTCTTGTTGCCCGGTATGATTCGAGGCTTACCTCTGTCATTACGCTCACAAACGTGAAGCTCAAAGACCGGAGCTGTCATCCAGATTAATTTTGCCGACAAATATGCCGTGATCAACGCAGGCGACATGCCTGCTTCCCCACGATCTGTCCAGCCCTCTGGACACATCCCAGCAAGTCAACATATGGGACAGAAATAGGATAAAGTCAGCTTCCCGAAAGACAGGATTACACGCCGGCGCGGTCTTCCGCCGTAACGCCAAGCTGCTTGAGCTTCCGATGCAGGGCGCTGCGCTCCATCCCCACAAATCCTGCCGTTCTGCTGATATTTCCACCAAAACGCAGAAGCTGGGCCTGAAGATACTGTGTTTCGAAAAGATCACGCGCTTCCCGCAGCGGCAGGCTCATGACATCCGCATTCGAATCGAACTTCAGCAGAGCAGGCGCGCCTTCACTGATCGACGCAGGCAGCATATCGGCGCGGATCGGATCACTGCCGTTTCCCGGCATCATGATCAGCAGGCGTTCCATCAGATTGCGCAGCTCACGGGCATTGCCGGGCCAGTCATAGGCCTGCAACGCCGCCATTGCGTCCACGCTGAGTTCCGGCACCGGAAGGCCGGCCGTCTCGGCTGCACGACGCAGGAACAGCCGCGCCAGTTCGGGAATGTCTTCACGCCGCTCACGCAGGCTCGGAATCCGCAGCGGCACCACTGCAAGACGGTAATAGAGATCCTCGCGGAACCGGCCGTTGGCGATCTCGGCCTGAAGATCACGATTCGTGGATGAAATGACCCGGATATCCACCTTTATCCGCGTCGAACCACCAATCCGCTCAAAGCTCTGATCCTGCAGCGCACGCACGATCTTGCCCTGCGTCTCGATCGGCATATCGGAGACTTCATCAAGCAGCAGCGTGCCGCCGTGGGCGCGCTCAAGCACGCCAATTCTTCTGGGAATCCCCTCGACGCCTTCCAGCCCAAACAGCTCTTCCTCAAAGCGGCTTGGAGCAAGTGTTGCACAGTTCAGGGCAATGAATGGCCCTTCCGCACGCCTGGACCGGGCATGAATCATCCGGGCTGCAACTTCCTTGCCCGCGCCCGGCGCGCCGGTAATGAGCACGCGAGAGCCTGTCGGGGCGACCCGTTCGATCTGCGACCGCACGGCGGAGATGGCCACACTATCACCGAACAGCGTGCTCTCCGGACCGGCACGCAGCCGTAGTTCCGCGTTTTCCCGCTCCAGACGGGACGCCTCGATGGCGCGCCTGACGATGACGAGGAGACGATCGGACTGGAACGGTTTTTCGATAAAGTCGTAGGCACCGTGCTGAAGGGCGGCGACAGCGGTTTCGATGGTGCCGTGTCCGGAAATCATGACAACCGGCACGCTGGGATCTTCAGCCTGCATGGTCTTGAGAATCTCAAGCCCATCCAGCTTTGATCCCTGAAGCCAGATATCCTGAATAACAAGAGAGGGTCTGCGCGCTCTGAAGGCCGCCAGCGCAGAGTCGGAGTCTCCGGCGACGCGGGTCTCATATCCTTCATCGTGAAGAATGCCCTCGATCAGCATGCGGATATCCGGTTCGTCGTCGACGATCAGGACTTCATACGCCATGGTTCTCTTTCTGTGTTCCAGCCTTGAGCGGCAAAATCAGAGTAGCTTCAGTGCCTTCCGCATTCGGACGGTCCCGCAGCTCTATAGTTCCTTCATGGTCTTCCATGATTTTCTTGACAATGGCCAGCCCCAGACCAGTCCCTTTGGGCTTGTGCGTGACATAGGGTTCTGTCAGGCGATCCCGATCCTGCCGTGGCAGACCGATTCCGTCATCCGTGACTACGATATGCACCCTGTCATCCTGCTCTGTCACGTCAACGCGGATCATACCGATGGAACCTGTCACTTCTGAGGCAGCCTCGTCTCCTTTTTCAGATTCTCCCTCGGCGGTGTGTCCCGTCATGGCGATGGCGTCCGCTGCGTTCTGAAGCAGATTGGTCAGTGTCTGGCCGATCTGCCGTCGATCACAGAAGATCAGCGGCCCTCCACCCGGCAGCAGATGCACATCATAGCGAATTTCCGGATGCGCCCCCTGCTGCAGGATCAGGGCGTCCCGAATGATACCGGACAGGTTTTCCTGCGCCATGCGTGGCTGCGGCATTCTGGCAAACGCCGAGAACTCGTCAACCATCCGTCCGATATCGCCCACCTGACGAACAATTGTATCCGCACATTGCTGAAATGTGTCTGGATCAGAGGTGATCTCGCGGAGGAAGCGCCGTTTCAGCCGTTCTGCGGCGAGCTGAATCGGCGTGAGCGGATTCTTGATCTCATGCGCAATCCGTCGGGCGACATCCGCCCAGGCCGCCTTGCGCTGGGCCGACTGAAGCGCCGTTATATCATCGAATGTGACGACATAGCCCGCCACCAGATTGTTCCGCATTTCCGCTGCCGCACGGACGAACAGCACCCGCCGGCTACCCGGCACGCCGATCTGCACTTCCTGCGTCTGAACGCGTCCGTCGCTCGACTGAAGTGCGTTCAGGATGGGTTCAAACTCCGGCACGACAATCGCCAGAGGCTCACCCACACACTCGTTGAGATCCTTGTCGAGCAGGTCACATGCCACGCGGTTGGGCAGCTCAATCCGCGCCAACCCGTCCAGACCGATGACACCGGCCGACACACCGGACAGCACGGCTTCAGTGAACCGCCGTCGCTCATTGATCTGCTCGTAAGCGTCCATAAGCTGCGAACGCTGGCTCGCAAGCTCATCCGTCATGAGGTTGAAGGCGTGCGACAGACTGCGGATTTCGTCGTCACGTCCCTCTTCCGGCACACGCACGGAAAGATCGCCCTCACTGACACGGTGTGACGCATCCATGAGCAGCCCGAGCGGGCGCGCAATCTGCCGGGCGAGTGTCAGCCCCATCAGAGCCGCGGCGAGCATTACCAGCAGCGCCACCAGTGCAAAGATGATCACAAACGTGATCTGAATCTTCGTCCGGTTGTGATCCAGACGCTTGTAATCCGACACAACCTTTTCGGTCTTGCGCATGTGACCGAGAATTTCCGGATCGACCGGCCGCGTGATGACCAGCATCATCTCCGGCGTTTCACCGAGCGCCACCACGGCTCGCACGACCTTCTCATCGGGACTGTCATAGATCGCCACATCATTGGTGCGGGCCATCATTGTGGCCGCAGGCGGTGGCAGCGGCTGGTCATAGCCCGAACGGCTGAGCAGGCCGCCAGCGGCGATCACCTTGTTGGTGATCGGGTCATAGACCACCGCTTCCGTCAGACCACGGATGGTCGCCTGACTGTCCAGCATCTGCCCGAGTGTTTCCGGGTCATGCAGCAGATCAGTGCCGTTGCTCTGAAGCTCGTTCTCCGCGCTCACAAGAAAGTTGGAGAGCGAGAAGGCTTCCGTGCGGATATTGGCGTTATGCTCGGTCAGATAGCCGCGCGACGCCTGCAGGGCTTCATTCAGCGCCGTGTTGACCCGGTCCGAGAACCAGATCTGGATGCCGTAATCAAAGAAGATCGTCGCAAAAACACCCACCACGATCGTGGGCGCGACGGCCACCATGCCGAACAGCGCGACCAGACGGACATGCAGTCGGGCGCCAGCCGTTCCGGCAAGCTGACGCTCATGGATCAGACGCCGCACCCACAGGCCGCTTGTCACCGCTAACAGCAGCAGCGTCGCGCCTCCCAGAATGAAGATACTGTTTTGCAGGATCGGATGATGCGCGAGCGCGCCTCCGCCGGACAGCACCACGAACATGGCGAAGACCAGCAGGAGCGCCAACGCAACGAGCGTAATGGTCACACTCCGCATTTCCAGCGCACGTCTCAACATGCCGGGTTTTCCACCAGTATATCGGCGCTCTGCTGTTGCATGACTGCTCAGAGTGCCTCCCGACCGGCAGAACCTTTGGTCACGGGGATTTCCAGATCCCTGATACGCTTGCGCAGGGTGTTTCTGTTGACGCCCAGCATGGCGGCGGCGCGGATCTGGTTTCCTCGCGTTGCATCCAGCGTCAGCCTGATCAGCGGGCGTTCAATCTCGGCGATCACCCGTTCATGCAGCGCTGTGGGGGGCACGCCGTTTTCTTCCGCCGCCGTGAAATATTTCCGCAAATGACGCTCGACGACGACGGAGAAAGGCTCTTCCTCCTCATCATGAGAGGCCACGGACAGTGGACGTTGCCTGCTGGCTTCCGAGAGTTCCGTCTCTATCACCGCGCCGCTGATCACATCATGCGGGTAAAGCACGGAGATCCGGCGCATAAGGTTCTCAAGCTCACGCACATTCCCCGGCCAGCGCCACGCCTGCAAACGCATGATCGCCTCGTCTGTCAACGTTCTGGGAGCCTGCCCTTCCTCATTGCACTGGCTAAGAAAATGTCGGGCCAGCAGCGGAATGTCCTCCGTCCGCTCCCGTAACGGTGGAATACGGATCGGTACGACATTGAGGCGATAGAACAGATCCTCCCGGAACGTCCCTTCCCGTATGGCCTGATGCAGGTCGCGGTGCGTGGAAGCAACAATCCGTACATTGGACCGGATGGGCTGCCGCCCTCCAGCCGTCGTGAACTCGCCTTCCTGAAGGACGCGCAGAACCCGCGTCTGCGCTTCCGGCGACATGTCACCAACCTCGTCCAGAAACAGCGTTCCTCCTGCCGCCTGCTCAAAGCGTCCCGATGAGCGTGTTCCGGTGAGACCGTTGACGTTCCGCTCCTGCCCAAAGAGTTCGGCTTCGATCTGCTCACGCGGTATGGCTGCGACATTCACGGCCACGAAAGGACCTGTCCGCCGCTGCCCGTAATCATGAAGTGCCCGTGCAACCAGCTCCTTGCCTGTGCCGCTCTCGCCTGTGATCATCACCGTCAGATCTGACGTCGTGAGACGCGCGATCATTCGGTAGATGTCCTGCATGGCCGCCGAACGGCCAGTCAGTGGCATCTGCTCCTCGGCCGCAGACGTTGGCTGTAAATGGGCGATTCCCTGCGCCTGTTGGGGCATGCTCAGGGCACGCTCAACGACCGAAAGCAATTCTGTCAGATCAAAAGGTTTCGGCAGATATTCGAAAGCCCCCCGCTGCGTCGCCTTGACGGCGGTGACCAGCGTGGACTGCGCGCTCATCACAAGAATACGCAGATCAGGACGCGCCTTTCGGATGCGCGGCACGAGATCCAGACCGTTTTCATCTGGCATCATCACATCCGTGATGACCAGATCGCCCTCACCTTCCTCGATCCACTGCCAGAGGGTCGCGGCACTCGCCGTTGTGCGGACCTGATACCCGGCGCGGCCCAGAGCCTGACTGAGAACCGTCCGGATCGAGCGATCATCGTCAGCAACAAGGATAGTGGGCAACGGCATGCGGGTCTTTTACCATCTTTGATAAGCCACGCTCGATAATGCGCGGATTTTACAGGAAAACAAGCGACAACCTTTTCAGGGTCGTCACGACATACCACTAGCCTCGTCCCTGACCACCGGAAGATGCAGACTCACCTCCGTGCATCCGGGTCGGCTTTCAACTTCGATGACTCCCCCGTGATCGTTGATGATCTTGCCTGCCAGCGCCAGCCCCAGACCGGAACCGGAGGTCTTGGTTGTGAGAAACGGTTCGAACAGGTGCGGACGGATGGCCTCGGCAATTCCCGGTCCCGTGTCTCGGACCGTCACCAGAAGAGGCAGATGACGCCGCCGGTCCGAGCCCGGGACAGCAAGACGCAGCCCCTGTCGATAGGCCGTGATCAGCGTGATCTGGCCCGGCTGACCCGTATCCAGAATGGCTTCCGCCGCATTCTTGATCAGATTGAGCAGAACCTGAATCAGCTCGTCCCTGTTGCCCCAGACCGGCGGGAGCGAAGGGTCATACTGCTCGACAATCGGGATACCTTTCGCCACGCCATTTTCAGCCAGCGCCCGTACATGCTCCAGCACCCGATGAATGTTGACCGGGCGGCGGCCTTCAGGATTTTCGCTGAACATCTCCATGCGATCGACCAGCGCCCGGATACGGTCGGCCTCGTCCCGGATCAGAACGGCCAGTTCCTTGTCGTTCTCGGCGACAGAACTTTCCAGCAACTGGGCCGCACCACGGATGCCCGAGAGCGGATTCTTCACCTCATGCGCCAGAATGGCCGCCATGCCTGACACGCTGCGCGCGGCTGAGCGAAAGGCGAGCTGACGATCGAGAACCTTGGTCGAAGACGCATTCTGAATCAGCAGGAGCACCTGACCGGGGCACTCAGCAACAGCCGCTCCCTGCACGGTCACGCCGTCATAATGAAAACGTGGCGAACTGATCACTACCCCATGCTCGGTGACCGTATTACCGGTCTGACGAACCTGATGAAGCAGAAGAAACAGGGGGTGATCGGCGGGCAGCAGATCAGACAGTTTTTCCTGCCTGAGCAGGGAGCGGGAGCGCGCGAAGAAGCTCTCCGCCTCCGAATTCACGAAGAGAATATGATCCTGCTGACCAACAAGAACGATCGGGGTGGGCAAGGTTTCCAGCAGAAGCGTGGCATCCGGCACCCGGTCCTCGGCCCCATTACGGCTCCCCATGCGCGATGATTTGTGCTGCGGGTGAATGTCTCTCCCCGAGACGTTCTTCATGCCGCTTGGAGTGTGTCAGCCTCACTCCTCGCTTCACCCGTGTGATTGCCATCGCCACGCGAGCGGTGCGGCGCACGAACAGCACCCGCCGCGATCTGCCGGTCATAGAACGCGTTGATCGCGTCAATCACCTCGGCTGCCGTGTCCATCCGGTTTACGGAAGCCCGGAATCCCGCCGATTCAGGCAGGCCAGCCGAATACCAGGAGACGTGTTTACGGGCGAGCCTCAGGCCGGGATGCTCACCGAAATGGCGCAGCATCGAATCATAATGCTCCAGAACAACGGCGCGTTCCGTTTCAAGATCGGGGTCCGCCGGCGTTTCGCCTGTACGGAGCGCTTCCGCGACCTGACCGAGGAACCACGGACGACCATACGCACCGCGTCCGATCATCACACCGTCGGCTCCCGAGAGAGCAAGCGCCTGTCGTGCGTCGTCAACCGTGACGATATCGCCGTTCACGATCACTGGCAGACGGACAGCTTCCTTTACCTGACGGACAAAAGCCCAATCGGCGGAGCCGTTGTAGAACTGCTGCCGGGTGCGCCCATGAACCGTGATCATGCGGATGCCGCATTCCTGCGCGATGCGGGCAAGGTTGGGCGCGTTCAGATGATCATGATCCCAGCCCATACGCATCTTCAGCGTGACCGGCACATCGACCGCTTTCACCGTGGCCTCAAGCAGACGCCCTGCTGCGACTTCGTCACGCATCAGGGCTGAACCCGCCATCTGGCCGACCGCGACTTTCTTCACAGGGCAACCAAAATTGATGTCGATGATATCCGCGCCCTTACCGACAGCGATGCGGGCCGCTTCCCCCATGGCGTCAGGATCGCACCCGGCCAACTGAATGGAATTGGGGCCTGCGGCATCGGCGACCTCGGCCATGCGAAGCGTCGCTTCGTTTTCGCGGACCATCGCCCAGGACGCTATCATCTCGGAGACCACCAGCCCCGCGCCAAAGCGGCGGGCGAGCCTGCGGAACGGCACATCCGTCACACCTGCCATCGGAGCGAGAATGACGGGTGCATCCAGCACAACGCCACCAAGATCGATCGGCGCGAGGTTAAGCCCCTCCGCCCTGTTCATTTCTGCCATGCCCATGATGCCGCCAACCTACCTGCGTGCGGGCTCGAGTTCAACAAAATCTCCACGCATCGGCTCCCACGACTATTCTCTGGAAGCAGAGAGATATTGCATGCTCCCCGGCCCCTTTGGCTCCGGGCCGGGCTCCCGTGTTCCCACCATCTCAAGAGCACTCGTCTCGCTTCGCGCCCGCACCTTCGCAAGGTCATCCAGATTTCTGGCGACAATGGGATATTCCTCGACCAGCCTTCTGAACCGCTGGGCTGGAATGGCGAGCATGTGCCCGAAGCGCACAGCACGGACCGTTCCCGGCATGGGGCTGTTATCAATCGCTTCACGCGCGCCGATGATATCGCCCGCTCCGTAATCAATGTCGCGTTCGCTGACATGCATTTCCGCACGACCCGCACTCACGAAAAATACTGTATGCGCCTTGTGCCCTCGCTTCAGCAGAGCTTCACCCACGGAAGGAAAACGAAGGGACGCCGTCTGAGCCAGATCATGGAGCGCTACGGCTGGCAGTCCCTTGAAGATCAGAGCGCCACGCAGACGGGTCTCGATGTTGTTGCGCAGATTGAAAGTCATGCGTCGATCAAGACGAACGCGGCGACGATCCACATCCTTGTGCAACTCACGCGACAGCTCATCGCTGATCAGCGATTCCGCATGCAGCGTGTCGATTTCCTGCGCTTCCAGACGAATGACGATCTGCCTGAAAATGCGGGTCTCCAGCGCTTCCGAATAACCGGGATAATGCAGTCGCAGAGCCAGCAGCGCCTCGTCCAGCATCTTGCGCTGACGTGACAGGGTTTCCGCCACGATTTCGCTGACACGCGTGCCGAGTGTCGGCTCCATCATGTCCCTCAGGAAACGGGCCAGAGCCAGTGAGACCAGATGACTGACCATCAGCATCTCGAACCGTTCCGCCATGGCCGCCATCAACGGCTTGTCATAATGGAACTTGTTGTGGATGGTCTGCGCAATCCGGAATTTCATTGATGGCTTGAGGCGTTTGCGAAGCGCCTTGACGTAACCGAACCGCCCTTCCAGTCGCGCCCCATCCGCCATGGCGTCCGAAGTTCGGAGCAGTGTTTCCATCACACGCCGCGACAGCCCCTGAATACGGAACAGATCAAGGAGGATGGAGCGCTCCTGATTGGCGACCGTAATCAGCGCCAGAGTGACACGCTGACGATCGCCAAGCGCCGTATCGAACGTGTTGGCCGAACGCTCCTCGTGACTGCGGACTTCCAACGCATCAATCACCGAGCGGGTGGCGTCGGTCGAGAAACCAAGCTCTTCACCGGTTTCCTTCGCTCGTTCGGCCACTTTTTCAAGAGAGATGCTCAGCACCTGATGCCGGAGCGCCTGATCCATCGGCGACAGCTGATCGAGCTTGAGGAACAGCACCACGGATTTGAGGGTCGTGCCATTCACCAGCAGCGTGATCAGCACAAAGCCCGTGGCGATGATACCGATGAAGTGCGCGACCGGTGTCGAGACATGCGGGTTTTCCGTAACTGCCAGAGCCAGAGCCAGCGTAATGGCGCCACGAAGACCACCCCATACCATCGTCACCTTGAACGGTGTCGGAACCGGTGGCGCCAGCCGGGTCCAGGCGAGCACTGGCAGCAACCCGAACACCACAGCGCCGCGCGCCACCAGTCCCGCCACACTGGCGATCAGAATCAGCACCACATCCCAGCGGGTCATGCCGACCAGCAGACGCGGAATGAGCATCGAGGCCAGCACGAAGACGAGTGACCCGGCCCAGAACACAAGCTGCTGCCACAACTCGTTCAGGAACTGCCATGTCTGAGGACGGAAGGTGGACGGTCCATACACGGACAGGGTCAGGCCAGCCGCAGCGGTCGCCACCACGCCGGACACCCCGATCACTTCGTCACAGAGAATGTAGACGATGTAGGGCAGCGCGACGGTCATGGTCGTTTCGGCTGCCGGGGCGTTGCCAAGGGCGGTGATGATATAGAGCATCATCCGTGCACCGATGACGCCGATTGCAATGGCCCCGGAGAATGAAATGACAAAAGAGAGGGCCGCACTGCCGATGTGAATCGACTGATGCGACGTCACCGCCGCCAGTAGAACCGCGAAGATGGCGATGGCGGCGGCGTCATTGAGAAGCGCCTCGCCTTCCACCAGACGGGTCAGGCGGGAAGATGCGCCGATATCACGGAAAATTCCGGCCACGGCAGACGGGTCAGTCGTCGCCACAATGGAGCCGAGCAGCAGACAGACGATAAGCGGCATCTGGGCGAACGGCATCAGGGCGAACCCGATGGTCGCAGTGGAGACCAGAACGGCGACAACGGCCAGAAGCAGGACGGTCGCGGCCTCGTCCGCCAGACGTCTGACATCAATGACAAGCGCGCCCTGAAAGACCAGTACGGGCAGGAAGACCAGCAGGAAGACCTCGCTGCTGACGGGAAAGTCGAGGAAAGTTTCGGCCACGCCATTGAGGGCCGTGCCCGCAACGCTCGGTATTTTTCCAGTATAGGTGCTACGGATTATCAGGTCCGCACCACCACCAATAACGATGCCGACCAGAGCCAGAAGTACGGTTTCCGACACTTCGAAGCGTCGGGCGACAGGCTGCACTGCACTTACGACAACCAACAGCAGCGCAATTGCCAGCAGAACTGCCGCCAGGCCCGTCACTTCCATCAAATTCCCCTTCAGCACAGCGATCCTGTGCCGGTCTCAACCCTGTCTCAGAATAACATGCTGCACGGTCGAAACCCCGACCGACAGCATGGCCTTAGTGCGGAACATTTCGGGCAACCATGTGGCGCACCGAAATCGAAACCACATTTTATTCTGGCGACGTCCAGAACAGTCCCCGTCCCGGACACCGCCTCATTTCATGATCGGCATACATAGATGAAACTGGCGTTTCCTGCATGCTCTATTACAGATAGTCCATCAGTGGACGGAAGCAGCCGGGACCGTAGCCGCAGCTACACCTCCCGACGCAGCGGACGACACAACCGGCACACAGGCCGGGAGCGGATGCGGTGACTGGACGGCGACAGGAGCCGCCATCGGGGGCACAACAAGCACTGATCGGGTCGTAGGAACAACCGGCGCAGCGGGAACTGCTTCATGCTCGACAGAAGGCGCAACCGCAGCGACATTGACCGGCTTCGCTGATGGCACAGGCTGTCCGGGGTAATAAACCGGTCCCTTATATACCCCATCAACTTGGGAGGCGTTCAGCAGATCGACCTTGTCATCTCCGTTGGCATCACCGGCCAATGGGGTTTTGTCGGGCGGAATGACCGGCACATTGCTGCCGATCTTGACCGGCTGAGCCTGCGGAATGGGATGCCCTGCATAATAGACCGGCCCCTTATAGGCTGCCCCGACCTGCGCATCATTGAGAAGATCGACTTCCGCATCTCCTGCGGCGTCATTGTCGACCGTTTCATTCTGTCCCAATTTTACAGGCTGGGCCTGAGGCACAGGCTGACCGGGATAGTAAACAGGCCCTCGATAGGTCGAAGCCAGTTGCGCGTCGTTGAGCCGATCAACTGCTGCATCGTCCGTCGCTGTCTCTGTGGCAGGAGCCTTGCCCTGCACATGAGCAACTTTTGACGGCTGATGCCGGAGCGGTTTCTGCGCCCTCACCGGCCCGGACAACGTAGCTCCCACTGAGGCACATCCCACGAGCAGCAGAACCAGTCCCGTATTTTTCGGCATATTGTCCGCTCTCTCTTCCCATATAGTTCTGAACACAGATCATTCCACATACGGTCGTTTTTCGACGCGCTTCATGGCCCGACCATTCTTTCCATTACAGGAAGCGACCGGCCTGAAAACCCAAAAACAGGCCAGACCGGAAACTCCGGCTGACCTGTCTCATCCTCAGAAAATCCCACAGGCTCCGGTTAGTGAGTGGATGCACCTGTTGCGTTGGTGATGCCCTGCTGGGCAGCATTGGCGCCACGGGACACATCATGGCCGACGGCGCTCACATCCTTGCCTGCACCATGCATGGTGTTGCAGGCAGCGAGGCTCAGCATGACAGCAGTCGCACCGGCAAGACGAACAATACGGCCACCGGTTGTTTTGGCTGTGCGTGTTTTAACATTCTGCATTTCTGTATCTCTCCCAGATAGCGTGATGACCTGAGAACGCCTGTCATTACGGAAGGTTGCGCCGATTTAACCCCTATAGATGAACAAACAATGAGATATTTTATTCCGCATGCATCAGAATGGTATCGTAACAGAAGAAACTGCCGTGATCAGATCTGATGATCCAGTGGATTGCAGAAAAATTCACGATCTGGCTTCTTTAGGCCGTCGTCCATAAACAACAGGCAGAAAATTCAGAATGTCAGCGTCAGGTGATGACAGCACCAATGCTGTTGGCCGATCGACACCCGGACCAGAGCGGCCTTCAGCCGACAGGAATGAGAAAAAACACTTGTCGGACCAGCCCCCTCACCTCACTCCAGCGGCAGAAGCAGCGCGCCAGAAACGTCTCGCAGATGAGGCCGAGGCCTTGCGCGCCAACCTCAGGCGGCGTAAGGCGCAGGCTCGTGCGCGGACCGCGATGGAAACATCATCAGACCGCCAGGATTTACCAGAGAGCGGCGATGCCTCGCGCGCTTCCCCCACCATTCCGGAGACCCCCTGATGCCGATCATGCCTGACACCTGGATCCGAGACAGGGCGCTCAATGCCGGCATGATCGAGCCTTTTGTGGAAAACCAGAAACGTGACGGCGTCATTTCCTACGGCCTGTCTTCTTATGGTTACGATGCACGCGTCGCTGACGACTTCAGGATCTTCACCGATGTGAACAACGCCATCGTCGATCCGAAATCGTTCAGCGCGGACAGCTTTGTCTCCCGCAAGGCCGATGTCTGCATCATTCCGCCAAACAGCTTCGTTCTGGCGCATACGATCGAGTATTTCCGCATTCCGCGCGATACGCTGGTGGTCTGCCTTGGCAAATCCACCTATGCCCGCTGCGGTATCATTGTGAACGTCACCCCGCTTGAACCCGAATGGGAAGGTCAGGTGACGATCGAAATCAGCAACACAACGCCCCTGCCCGCCCGGATCTATGCGAACGAAGGCATCTGTCAGTTCCTGTTCTTCCAGGGCGCGTCCCCCTGTGAGGTCAGCTACGCCGACCGCGCGGGGAAATACATGCATCAGCGCGGCGTCGCGACACCGAGGCTCTGAGATATGGATCGTTTCATCATCCGGGGCGGCAAGCCTCTTCATGGCGAGATCACCATCGGCGGCGCGAAGAACGCCGGTCTGAAACTCATGGTTGCCGGTCTGCTGACGGGCGAGCGCCTCGTTCTGACCAACGTGCCGCGCATTGCCGACATCGCCACGATGCGCGACCTGCTGGTCCAGCATGGCGTGGCGGTCGAGGATCTGAACGGTGACGGCTCGTCCTATTCCATCGGCGGCGAGATCACGAACACGGAAGCGCCTTACGACATCGTGTCGAAGATGCGCGCCTCCATTCTTGTGCTTGGTCCGCTGCTGGCCCGTTGCCGCAAGGCGCGTGTTTCCCTCCCCGGCGGCTGCGCCATCGGCACACGTCCGGTGGACATGCATCTCAAGGGCCTTGAGACTCTCGGTGCGGAAATCCGTCTTGAGGGTGGCTACATCAACGCCACCGCTCCTAACGGCCTGATCGGCGACCGGGTTATCCTGCCGTTCGCTTCAGTGGGCGCGACGGAAAACCTCCTGATGGCCGCAACACTGGCCAAGGGCCGCACCGAAATCGTCAACGCAGCCCGTGAGCCGGAAATTGGCGATCTGGTCGCCTGCCTGAATGCAATGGGCGCAAAGATCACCGGTTCGGGCAGCGGCACGCTGGTCATCGACGGCGTGGACTCCCTGCACGGCGCGGAACATCGGATCATGCCGGACCGTATCGAATGCGGGACCTATGCCTGTGCGGCGGGCATTACCGGTGGCGACCTGAAGCTCCTTGGCGGCCGCGTTGACGATCTTGGTGCAGTTGTCCGAGCGCTGGAAGAAACCGGTGTCGAAGTGACGCAGGAAAGCTACGGCATGCGGGTGCGCCGCACCGGTGCGCTCCGTGGTATCGACATCATGACCGAGCCCTATCCCGGTTTCCCGACGGACATGCAGGCGCAGTTCATGGCGATGCTGGCGGTCGCCGAGGGCGCCTCGATGATCACCGAGACGATCTTCGAAAACCGTTTCATGCATGTGCCGGAGCTCAACCGGATGGGCGCGCGCATCAACGTGCATGGCTCGTCCGCGATCATCCGTGGCGTCCATGCGCTTTCCGGTGCGCCTGTCATGGCGACGGATCTGCGGGCCTCGTTCTCCCTGATCCTCGCCGGTCTTGCGGCGCATGGCGAGACGACGCTCAGCCGGGTCTATCATCTGGACCGAGGCTATGAAGCGGTCGAGAAGAAGCTCGCGGCCTGTGGCGCGAATATCGAGCGCGTGAAGGGCTAATATTTGAACTGAGAAGGCAAGAAGGAGGACAACATGACTGAAACAGATCTCCGGCAGTTTGTTGACCCGGAACTGCGTCCCCTTCTTGACCGTCTTGGTCCGGCTTCGCTGGATATCTCTTCACTTTCCGAAGCCCGGGCGAAGCGTCAGCCTCCGCCGGGCATGAAGGACAACCTTCCAGCATTGACGACCGCACGGCTGATCCCCGGCATGCCGGATGATCCGGACGTGCGGGTGCTGATTGTTGAGCCTGCCGCTCCTTCAGAAAAGCCCCGCCCCGCCATGCTGCATATCCATGGCGGCGGTTTTGTCATGGGCACTCCTGATTCCATGACGCCGACGCTGCGTCGCTGGGCGGTGGAACTGGACTGCGTGATTGTCTCGGTGGACTATCGTCTCGCCCCCGAACACCCTTTTCCGGCTCCTCTGGAAGACTGCTATGCTGCTCTGCTCTGGCTGGCTGAAAATGCATCGGACCTGAATATTGATGCGAAACGCATTGGTGTAGCGGGAGAAAGCGCCGGTGCAGGACTGGCGGCGGGTCTTGCCCTACTGACCCGTCAACGTGGTGGCCCGGCGCTTGCGTTCCAGAATCTCCAGTATCCGATGCTGGATGACCGCACTGTCCTTGCAACACCTGACATTCCCGGGTGCGGTGCTTTTCTGTGGACGCCGGAGATGAATGTGTTCGGCTGGGAGTCCTACCTGGGCACCGAGCCAGGAGGCGAAGGTATCTCACCTTTTGCTGCTCCTGCCCGCGCCTCCTCGCTGCACGATCTGCCCCCAACCTATATCGGCGTCGGCTCGATTGATCTCTTCCTGTCTGAAGACCTGAGCTATGCCATGCGGCTGATGCAGGCTGGCGTTCCTGTGGAACTGGAAGTTTTCCCCGGAGCCTTTCACGCGTTTGAGCTTGATCCACGTGCCGGTGTCACAATCCGATCATCCGCACGGCGCCTTGATGCGATGCGGCGAGCGATGCTGCCGCTTTATTCGGACTGAATATTTAGATTTTAGTGAGGCTTGACGCCTCCGCCGTTCCGTAACAGCCTGTTACAATTGCAGTTTGTTATGAAAACCTTATGCTTCTGTCCCATGTCCGTCGTGGAATACACTTTGTTCTTGCGGGCTTTCTGTTCGGCGCTGCGAAAGCGCTCAACTGCAGTGGCCCCATGGTGATAGGCGCGCTGAGAAGCGGCCAGCAGGCATGGCTATTGGGGATTGTCACCCTGAACGGCAGTCAGGATTTCGCCATCATGAACACGGGCAACAATGCTACGGAAATAATGACCGTCAATACGCCCAGCCTGAAGCCGTCACTACGGCGGAATGCTTATCGTGAAAACTCCAGCACGATCGCTGGGCAGGAACAGCAGCTTGTCTCAGTGGAAAATACTTCTGTCGCATTCGGTTCGCAGCAGATTATGGCGCCAGTCGCTTACAGACAGAGCCGATCGACACGACGTTCCGAACTGACAACAGCGATCCTGAATTACGGTAACATCGAGTTCGATAGAAGCCGCCGGACTTTCTGCATCAATCTCCAGACGCCAGCCCCTTGAAACAAGCCTCTCTGGCAGCTTCAGAGTTTTCCGCCAGATCCCAAGAAGTCAGGGGAAAGGAAACACTGACAGGCAGTTGCAAGCCTGTCAGTATCTGGGGCGGGAATACTCAGTTCTTCGTTTTTTTGTGTTTATTCTGGAACTGCTCGATTTCGCCGCGCAGATTTCCAATCGGCGCGGCATTGATCGTGTCCTGATAGGTGTTGCCGTCCCATACCCAGCGGTCTGAGCCATCCACCACAAGATCATACATGCCACGGTGACTGGTCGGCAGTACGGCAATCTGACCGCTCACCGAATCCAGAATTTTTACCCAGTCCTGATCCTTGTGCAGATAGACATCGGTGGAGCATCCGGCCGACCCGCACAATGCGGCCGACTGAAGCTCGATGAAGAGCGCAACGTCGCCTTTTTTGGTCGAAAGCGGGGCTGATCCGATCAGCACAAGCGGCTCTTCCTTGTGACGACGCGAGGTGGCGATATCGTCAGCGGCAAGCTTGCGGGCCTCCTTGTCGAGTTCTGTCCCCAGCTGCTGGGTCAGAATGACGGGATTGCCTTTCGACGAAGAACTCGCCGTTTTCGAGGTAGCGCGATGTTTGACATGATGGGTCTGCGTGGTGGCTGCCTGCGCATATCCGGATAACAAGGCGAGAGACAGACAGGCTCCCAGCATGACCACCGGACGTTGTCCGAGAAGACGCTGCTGAACAGATGAAGCCGTCATTGCGAAGCGTTTTACCGAGGGTGACAGGGAAAATGAATGCAAGACTGAAAAACTCCACCTGACGATCATGCCCCAAAGGCCATGACGAAGACACATCAACCATTTATTCCTGCTACCATACCGTAATTCCCTGACGGAGCGACACGATCTTGCAGGACATTCCTTTTACCATTCAGCCGGGCCTGTACCGGCATTACAAGGGAGGACTATATACAGTCCTTCACACAGCGCGACACAGTGAAACCGAGGAGTGGCTTGTTGTCTACCGGAGCGAGGCTCATGGCACCCTGTGGGTGCGTCCGCTCTCGATGTGGACCGAACTTGTGGATGGTCGTCCCCGGTTCGCCTTCATAGAATCAGATGGGACCACTGAATCCAGGGACCGTTTTTAGGTTGTGGGCTTCTGCCGGTTTAAGAATTGCATGAAGCATATAAAAAAAGTCCTCCCCAACCTGTGTTGGAGAGGACTTTTCCGTCTGAATGATCCTAAGGATCAGATCAGCGACTTGGCGCGAGCCAGTACAGCCGAGCAGACATTGCCCTGAGCCGGGGCTTCCAGAGATGTAATGGTCGAACGGTTACCGTTGATCAGGAACTCGCCCGATGAACCAATCGCGTAGTCCATGTTGCCATTGTGATCCATGGGAACAGCGTTCGTCTTGGCGTTGATTGCGGCCTGCAGGGAGTCACCGTCATCGTGAGACACCTGATTGGTCTCGACGCAATAGTTCAGCAGACCAGCCACATTGGCAGGGGAAACGGAAGCGACATCCGCCGGAGACGCAACAGCCGTGGGAGCCTTGCCATAAATGGCAGGCAGTTCAGCGGCATGGGCAGACAGTGCGAAGGACGCGGCGCCTGCGACAAAAGACGTCGCGGCAAGGGCGCGAAGGTAGAAACGGGTCATCGAAAGCTCCTGTTGCTTTGCCGGTATGTTGCTTCAATGCAATCTTCGGCGCAACACATGCAAGCGACATAGGCCCATGTCTCACGGGGGAAACAGGCGTTCACAATATCGGGAGGTTTGTGAAACCCCGTTCAGAAAAATCTTTCTGGAGCGGGTGAAGGGAATCGAACCCTCGTATGCAGCTTGGGAAGCTGCCGTTCTACCATTGAACTACACCCGCGTTCCCTGACCTATAATCCGCTCCACTGGGCATGGCAATCACCGCCACAACCCGGCAATGGGACCATCAGAGTTTTGACGGAACTCTCGGTGAGCGCAGCGTCTCTTCGCTCCAGCCGCCTCCGAGCGCACGATAGAAGGTTACGACATTTTCATATCGCGCGACCTGCACCGCCACCCGTGATTGTTCCGCCTGAAGCAGATTTCGCTGCATGACCAGCTGATTGAGATAGGAATCCGTTCCTACAGAATACCGCATCTGCGACAGGCGGTAGGCATCAGCCATCTCGCGAACATAGTCGTCCATCCGACGGCTTTCTTCCAGATAGGTGGAACGTGCGACCAGTGTGTCCGAGACCTCCTTGAAAGCTGTCTGGATCGTCTTTTCGTAGGTTGCCAGCTTGATGTCCCTGCCCGCCTTGGCGGACTCAAGATTGCCCCTGTTCTGCCCCCAGGTGAAAATCGGAATACTGACATTGGGTTGCAGACCCCATGTCGTCGCCGGAGCGGTGAACAGACGGTGGAATAGCAGACTGCTGACGCCGTCAGTCGCCGTCAGTGTGAACTTCGGGAAGAAGGCGGCGCGTGCTGCACCGATGGTAGCGTTTGCCGACAGCAGATCATGCTCGGCGGCGATGATATCCGGACGACGGAACAGAAGATCCGAAGGCAGTCCCGCAGGAATATCCGCCATCAGTGTCTGTTCACCCAGTGGCCGCGCCGGAGGCAGATCGTTCGGAATCGGCGCACCGATCAACAGGGTGATGTTGTTTTCATCCTGCGCCACAAGCCGGGTCTGCTGAGCCTGAAGCTGACGGGCCTGATCCACCTGCGTTTCCGCCTGTCGCACGGTCAGCAGGTTTTCCTCGCCATGATCATAGCGAAGGCGAATGAGTTTGAGATTCTCATTCAGATTGGCAACTGCCTTGTTGGCGATGTCGAGGACTTCCTTGTCGCCCAGCCACGCCAGATAGGCGTTGGCGACCTGCGAGACGATGCTGATACGCACGGAGCGCTCAGTCGCCACCTGTTTCAGAGCGGCTTCGGCCGTCGATTTCGAGAGACTACGGATGCGGCCGAAAACGTCGATCTCATAGGAAGAGAAACCGATACCCGCACTGTAATAGCGGAATGTCGAAATACTCTCACCTACGCCTGGCGCGAAGCTGAAACCGGCAGTCTGAGACGGCGCCATATACATCGCCTGTCCTGACGCTCCGATAGGCGGAAGCAGGGAGGCGTGCTGCACGTCATATTGTGCGGCTGACTGCGCGATGTTTGCCACAGCCACGCGCAGATCGCGGTTTTCACGCATGGCGATGGCAATCAGCGCCTTGAGACGCGGATCAACAAAGAAATCCTCCCAACCGATATCGGACGCAGGAGTTTGCAAAGTATCTCCTGCTTTCTTCATCGGCTCGGCAGGATAGTTACCCGCCACAGGCGCTTTTGGCCGATGATAGGTCGGCTCCATAGTGCAGCCCGCCAGCAATATGCCCGCAAGAGCTATGCTGCCGGAACGGGAGACCACTCCACTACGGACGCGAGAAAGAACGCTCATTATGTCGCCTCCGGCGTGGCGGTGGGAGGAAGTCTGTCATCGTCACGGCGTTCCGACAGGCGACGCACCCTGAACAGGCGCAGCACCAGAACGAAGAACAGTGGCACAAAGAAAATGGCGAGGAAGGTCGCGGTCAACATACCGCCGACCACGCTGATACCGATGGCCTGACGGGCGGCGGAACCGGCACCCGAGGCGATGGCCAGCGGAAGCACACCCAGCACGAAGGCGATCGACGTCATCAGGATCGGACGCAGTCGCTCGCGCCCGGCATTGATCACGGCTTCTTCCAGTGTCTGTCCTGCCTCGAAGTTTGCCTTGGCGAATTCGACGATCAGAATGGCGTTCTTGACCGCCAGCCCAACCGTGGTGAGCAGGCCAACCTGGAAATAGACGTCATTGTCGCGGTTACACCACAGTGTTGCGGCAATGGCGCCAAGCACACCTAGCGGAATGACCAGAATCACCGCAAACGGGATAGCCCAGCTTTCATACAGAGCCGCAAGACAGAGCAGGATGACGGTTGCAGCCAGCGCATAGAGTGGACCTGTCGAAGAGCCTGCCGCCATCTGCTCGAAGGACAGACCGGTCCACTCATAACCGATGCCGGGCGGCAGATCGTTCAGGATCTGCGTAATTGCGGCAATGGCGTCACCGGAGCTGTAACCGACCGCAGGCTGACCGAGAATTTCAAAGGCGTTCAGGCCGTTATAGTTCTCCACCTTCTGCGGCCCGACAATCCAGCTCCCGCTGACAACAGCATTGAATGGAACCATCGTGCCGCCCGTGTTGCGCAGGTACCAGGCGTCAAGATCGACCGGCACCATGCGTGAGGACGGCATGCCCTGAATATAGACCTGCTTCACACGGTCATCGCGCATGAACTGGTTCACATAGATCGAACCCAGTGCGCCGTTGACCAGCGTGTTGATGTCCGCAACCGAGACACCGAGTGCGTTGGCTTTTTCACGGTCAATATCAAGATGATATTGCGGCGCGTCTTCCATGCCATTCGGACGGACAGCCATCAGGCGCTTGTCCTGTGCGGCGCGTCCGAGAACCATGTTACGGGCCGCAAGAAGCTGGTCATGTCCAACATGGCCACGATCTTCCAGCTCAAGGTCGAAGCCGGACGCATTGCCCAGTTCAAGCACGGCAGGCGGGTTAATGGCGAAGATCTGTGCCTCCGGGTCGCCCCAGAAATGCATCATGATCCGCCCGGCGACAGCAGCCGCGCCCTGCCCGGCTCCCGTGCGTTCATCCCAAGGCTTCAGCTTGATGAAGAATGCACCGGCGCTCTGCCCCTGCCCTGCAAAGTTGAATCCATTCATCACATAGACAGATTCAACATTCGCAGCCTCGGTCTTGAGAATGTAATCCGAGACCTTCTTGGTGACTTTGGCGGTCTGTTCCTGCGTCGCTCCTGCAGGCGTCGTCACCTGCCCGAAGATCAGGCCCTGATCCTCGTCAGGAAGGAAGCCGCCCGGCAGGCGCATGAACAGAAAGACCGCGCAGGCCGTGATGCCGAGAAAACCGAGCATCGACAGGAACCGATGTCCGATGATGAGATTGACCCCACGCAGATAACCATGAGTCAGGTGGGCAAAGGAACGATTGAACCAGCCCGCCAGCCCCTTGGTCTTTTCATGTTCGCCGGGTTTAAGCATCGTCGCGCACAAGGCTGGCGTCATGATCATCGCCACCAGTACGGACAGCCACATGGCGGCGCAGATGGTGATGGAGAACTGGCGATAGATCACGCCCGTCGAACCAGTGAACGCCGCCATCGGCAGGAACACAGCCGTCAGCACCAGCACGATACCGATCAGCGCGCCGGAGATTTCATCCATCGACACACGGGCCGCTTCTCTCGGAGAGAGATTTTTCTCGTGCATCACGCGCTCGACGTTTTCGACCACGACGATGGCGTCATCCACCAGCAGGCCGACGGCCAGCACCATCGCCAGCATGGTCAACGTATTGATCGAGAACCCCAGAGCCGACAGGAAGCCGAACGTGCCGAGCAACACGACAGGCACAGCGATGGTCGGGATCAGCGTGGCGCGGAAGTTCTGGAGGAATACCAGCATCACAAGGAAGACCAGCCCGATCGCTTCAGCAAGCGTAATGACCACTTCATGGATGGACAGGACGATGAACGGCTCGGTGTCGAGCGGGTAGAAGGTCTTCAGCCCGGGCGGATAGAACTTCTCCAGCCGCTTCACTTCCTCTCGCACGGCGGCTTCGGTCGTCAGCTGGTTCGCACCGGGCGTCAGCTTCAGCGCCATACCGGCGGCTGGATGGCCATTATAAAGCGAGTTGAAGTTGTAGCTCTGCGCGCCGAATTCCACCTTGGCGACATCACCGATACGGACCTGTGAGCCGTTGGGCATCACCTTGAGCAGGATCTTGCGGAACTCGTCCGGGGCCGTCAGTCGTGTCGGACCAATGATGGTCGCATCCAGACTGGCGCCGGGAACCGCCGGAAGACCGCCCAGTTCACCTGACGACACCTGAATGTTCTGGCTCTGGATCGCCGCCTGCACATCGCCAACAGTCAGGCCGTAGCTGTAGAGCTTGCGCGGATCGAGCCAGATACGCATGGCGTATTCCGAACCGAACAGCGTGTGATCACCCACGCCGGTCACACGCGACAGCGGATCTGACACGTTGGAAGCAACGTAATCGGCAATATCCTGCGCGTTCATGGAGCCGTCGGCGGAGATGAAGCCGATGACCATCATGAAGTTCTTCACGGCCTTGGCGACCGTAAGACCCTGCGCCGTCACTTCCGTCGGCAGTCGCGGCTGGGCAAGCTGCAATTTGTTCTGCACCTGCACCTGAGCAATGTCGGGATTGGTCCCCTGCTCGAAGGTCAGGTCGATTTCCATCTGACCCGAGGCGTAGGACTGCGACGAGATGTATTCGAGATGATCGAGGCCGAACATCTGCTGCAGGATTGGTCGGACGACCGTGTTGTTCACGGTTTCCGCAGAAGCGCCGGGATAGGTCACACTGATGGAGACCTGTGGCGGCGCGATGGACGGATACTGCGCGATCGGCATGCGGAAGATGGCGACACTGCCAATCAGCATGATGATAAGGCCGATGACCCACGCGAAGACCGGCCGGTCAATAAAGAAGCGTGACATGCTGCTCAGTTTTTCCCGGCGTCGGAGGAGGATGCACCAGCAGGCTGGGCGTCTGAAGGCTGGGCATTGGCAGGTTGCGCGTCAGGAGCAGCGGCTTCCTTGAAGGGCGTGACCGTGACCTTGTCGCCCGGATGCACCTTCTGAAGACCGATCACCACAACCCGGTCTCCCGCCTTCAGGCCGGAGTTCACGATCCAGTCACTGTCATGTGTGGAACCGGTTGTGATCGCACGCTGGGCGACCTTGTCATCCTCTCCGACAACCATGACCTGCGGGTCACCATGACTGTTCCGCGTCACAGCCTGCTGGGGCACGAGCAACGCCTGCGGATTGATCCCCTCATCGAGGGTCGCATGCACATACATGCCCGGCAGGAGATATTTCTGCGGATTGGGGAAGACAGCCCGGACTACGATTGTCGCTGTGGCTTCATCCACATTGACTTCGCTGAACTGCATCTTCCCGGCCTGATCGTAGGTGGAGCCATCTTCCAGCTCCAGCGAGACCGGCACCGAGTTATCCTGATTGGTATGGATCTGACCGCTGGCGACTTCCCGGCGCAGACGCAACAGCGAAATGGCCGGCAGATTGACGTCGACATAGATCGGATCAAGGCGGGTGATGATGGCGAGATTGCTCGACTGACCCGCCTGCACCAGAGCACCGACCGTCAGGATCGTACGTCCGATGCGCCCTGAGATCGGTGCGTTGACGTGGGTATAGCGCAGATTGGTGGCAGCGTTTTCCACCTGCCCCTTCGCGATCAAAATCTGGGCGTCAGCGGAGCGTGAGGCAGCCAGCGCATCGTCATATTCCTGCTTGCTGACAGCGTGCGCCGCTTTCAGCGGACCGTAGCGCTCCAGCTTGGCTCTGGCTGTGACGGCGTTGGCCTGAGCCTGCGCAAGCTGTCCGTTGGCGCTGTCATAGGCGGCCTGATAGATGCTCGGATCGATCTGATAGAGCTGCTGTCCTGCCTGCACGTCCGTTCCCTGCACGAACAGACGTTTCTGGATAACACCGCTCACCTGCGGACGGACCATCGCGATTTCATAGGCTTCCGTGCGCCCCGGAAGCACGGTGCGAATCTGGACTGGTTGAGGCTTCACGGTCAGCACTTCCACCTGCTGTGGTGGAGGCGCGCCCTGCTGCGGGGCCTTCTTGTTACAGGCAGTCAGAACCAGCAGGCTGGCAACCGATGCGCACAGGGCCGGGGCTGAAAAACTACGGACGGGGCTTTTCACGGATACATCCTGCTGATTGTGTGTAGAATAGAATCTGGAACGGCATGATCGGCTCCAGTTCCTTAAAAAAGGAACTATCAGCGAATCTCGGTGCCTCATTGAATAGAAACTACTCAGTTTCCTAACCTGAGGTCAAGCCTGACCTGTCGTTCGTCCAATGGACAGATCCTTCATGAAAGCGCACATGGGGCTGGTTATGAATGTCAAGGAACCTCAGCATTCTTCCTGTCGCGGTCCGGGTCGACCACCCGAGATGGCGGAGTGCGAACGGCGCGAGCGGATACTCTCCGCTGCGGATGAAGCCCTGCGGAGATATGGTTATCAGGCCGTCTCCATGGACAAGGTTGCCCAGTGCTCCGGCATGTCCAAACGCACGCTGTATCAGCAGTTTCCGTCCAAGCAGGATTTATTTCAGTCACTGATCGAAAAACGGCTGTTCTGTTTTTCGCTGTCCATCCGCGAACATGCCCTTACATCCGAAGACGAACTGATCGGACTGCTGGACGATCTGGCGGCTCACCTCACCCGTCCGGAAACCATCGAGCTGATCCGCGCCATCATCGCCAGCGCATCGGAAGCTGAAGATCTGCGCGACATCATGAACAGCCTCAAGCAGTGCGGAAAATCGAACGTCCTTCAGGCATGGCTGCACGCCTACTGCACCCAGCATGGTCATCCCGAGACACGAATAGATCGGAAAGCGCAGCAACTCTTCAGTCTGACCGCCGGAGAACGAATGCTGCATGCCCTATTTAACAAGGAAACTGATGCGGAAGACTCCCGAGCCTGCATTGCTGACGGCGCGCGCCTCTTTCTCGCCGGGCTGCATGCGGAATGGGGGGGAGGCCTCACGCAGCACGCTGAATGACGTGAATTCAGAACGGTGAATTACGTCCGTTCTTTACAGCAGAGCGACAATATCCAAGAATTTTGTCTCAAAATTCACCGGAAAGAGTTTCTGCACCGTAATGATGACGTTGAATCACTTTTGTAAAGTTTTTTAGATTGATTCATCAAGATATACGGCGCTTCCGTTTCATCATGCTTTTCAAAGTTTCTGGAACAGCAATACGAAAAACAACCCTCGCAACCAGAACTGGCCATTTATGTGGCGCACAAAGAGTAAATGCTTCCTTGAATTTTCCTTCGAGTGTCAGCCGTATCGACGCCGATATAAGCGCTTCCTGAAAATCGGAATAACAAGGCCGGCGTTTAATATCCGCATCATTGTGCATGGATTTTTTTATAAAATAAATATCAGAAAAATCAGGTTCATATGGACGATAATAACAGAACTCAAGTAATTTCGCAGATACTGCACTAGCAAACCATATCGCCTCATCTCTCAATAAAATTTCAGAGAGAATATCGTGCGCTTCTTGCAATGTTGATGATGCGTTTATCTCATTTTGTAGTTTTTTTGAAAAATCAATGTCTTCTTTTTTACTCATACGGCGTTGCTCGGAAATAGCAGCCAGTTGTGCCCAGATAGCAAGCTTTCTTCCATTTACAATCGATCGGCTTGAAATGCTTGCCGGATGGACACGGTAATTTCCAAGAATCTCTGGAATGGTATGAAGATTTCCTTCATCACGCAGACGCCAGCATAGATCCACATCCTCACTAACTGATAAATTTCGATAGCCACCAATAGAAAAGAAAGAAGAGCTTCGAATCAACAACATTGGCTGTAACAAATACGGTTCTTTTGATGGCAAAGAATATGGATCGCTTTCGTCTATTTTTTTCATTGTTGTAATTTTCCCGATTGGACATCCTGCTTCATCTATCTGGCAAGCTCGGGAACTGACCGCTGCAAAAGATGGATTTTCTAGCAAAAAATTCAATTGTTTCTCGAAACGCTCTGGGTACGAGATATCATCTCCATCATGCCTTGCGATAAAATCGGCAGTAACTTCCTTTGTTCCGGCCTTTAATGCATCAATGATGCCCATATTCTCTTGTCGTATAACGATTATTCTGGGGTCATCCTCAGAAAATTTCTGAATTATTTCCGATGTCCCGTCAGTGGATCCATCATCAACGATGATGATCCGAATATCTTCTATTGTCTGATTTTGTATACTTTTTAGTGTTTCTGAAATATATTTAGAACAATTATACACAGTCATTAAAACGTCAATTTTTGCCACATCATAACTCCCAGAACCATATAAAAATGTATCGTTCCGATTTGTCTTTAACAACCACAATTCAAACCATACTTGCTCGTTCTCTTTTTATAGAAGAGAGGAAACATAGTTGTAGAATCATTATGAAACTTTTCAGAACCACCCAAGCGAGTATTAAAAATGGCACATCGCCCTTTTATGTCTCAGGCTGTCAAATGCTTTGACTGGTGAGGAAAGTGTAAAGATTATCCAATATATCGAAGCTCTAAACCGGCGCAAAATCGAAGATAATGTCCCGTTACATCTTTGCAAGGAGAGTCCATGCTGCGTCTGGAAATGACCTGACTGAAAACGCCAATATGTTGTGCTTTTCTGGCTGATACTGAAGAGCGAAACAAGAAAGGGGTAAAGGCAGCACCCTCTCCTGACTGCTCATAATTAGACCCGGATGTTTTTCCTACACACGTTGAAATAGACTTTCTTTCCTGCCCGGCCTTTATTTCCCCATGATTTGAGGAGCATGAGAGAAACCGGCTCAACAACCGGAGATTCGTCTGTGCGTCGTCTTGCTTTCGTTGCCCTCGGTGTGGCCGGTCTGAGCGCCGCAGTCTGCGGCGGTGGTTTCCTCGCTCTCTCCCACCTTGATCTCGCTGCACTCGCAACCAGAAAGCTGACCAAGGCTACAGGACGCACAGTGCATATCGGCAGTACGCACATCTCGCCGGGCCGCTGGGTGACCATTGATGTTGATGATCTGAGCATCGCCAATATTCCGAATGGCAGCAGACCAGAGATGATCAAGCTCGGCCATCTGCATACACAGGTGCGTCTGATGTCATTGCTGCATGGCCCGACGGAAACCCGCGATCTCGTGCTGACCCGTTTTTCCGGTCTCTTCGAACGCACCGCGGACCGCACACCGAACTGGCGGTTCGGGCCCCCATCCAAGCCCGAAAACAGGCCGGAAAAAAAGAAAAACTCAGCGCCAGACTGGAGCTGGTTTCCCGGCATCCGACACGCGGTCATCAAAGACAGCGAGATCATCTACCGTTCCGCCAACGGCCATTCCTATCGCACCAATCTCGACGCCGTGACGCTCTTTTCAACGAGCGATAACAGTCCTTTCGAAATGACCGTTGCCGGTGGCTACAATGGCACACCCATCGCGCTTACGGCCCATCTTGGTCCGCTGACTGTCCTGCGTGAGGCCGGAAAACCCTACCCGACCAACCTGCACGCCAAATCTGGGGATCTGACGCTCGATCTGGACGGCACCATGACCGATCTGTTCGATTTTGATGGCATCGACGGAAAACTGACCCTCCGCACACCCACATCCGCGCCACTGATGGCGATTGCGGGCGTATCGCCTGACAGTTTTCATATGACTGTCAATCTGGAAGGACATTTCACGCACAAGGGCGATGTGTGGACAATAACCCGGGCCACAGGCCTCCTGCGCGACAACCCCATTGAAAACGCTGACATCACTTTCACCGAGGGCAAATCCGGTTCACCTGACGAGATTGTCGGCGATGTGGCGTTCGCCAGACTTGATCTGAACGGCCTTCAGTCAGCCACACAGAGCAACGGGAAATCCGGACAGCACGTCACAGACATCCCGCTGGTCGCCCCTGCCCGTCCCGATCCGCTGTTCAACGTCAAACTCTCGTCACGCTCCGTGCGCTACAATGATCTTGTCTTTTCTGACGCAAGTCTTGCGGCAAGCCAGCAGCCCGGCCGGATTGACGTTTCTACGCTGCAACTCGGCTGGATGAAGGCGTCGCTGCACGCTTCCGGAGAGATTGTCACCCATCCGCGCGGCTCCTCCCTGCACGCAATGGTGGATGTGAGCAAAGCCGATATCGATACATTCCGTAGGCAGGCAGGCCTTGCGCCCGTGCCGGTCACCGGCACGCTGTCCTTCCGTGTGAAAGCAAGCGCCGAAGGAGTGCACACGCTGAACGAGGCGTCGCGGAACGCGGATATTCAGGCTGTCGTCGGCATGAATAGCGGTCAGATCAGCAAGGAAGTCATCGGCATCGCCTCGAGCAATATCGGCACATTGTTTGGCACAATGAAAGGCACGACACCTGTGACATGCCTGCTGGGGGCTCTGAAAATGAGCCGTGGTGAAGGCGCAGTCGTGCCTCTGCGGATCTACACACCAGCCGGCTCCATTGTCGGAGAAGCACTCTTCGACCTCAACCGACGCTGGTTCGAACTCGCCTTCCAGAGCCGGGCGGTCGCCTCTCTGGCGCTGGACATCCCCATTCGCGTGAGCGGGCCGTTCAACAGTCCGTCCATCGGCCTCGCCGGGTGGTCCGCACGAGGACGCGCCCTCCTGAAAGACGCGCAGACCATCAACACGCTTCCCACCGAAATGGCGTCCTTCACGCCGGGCCGGGCCTGTCTGAGTGTGCTGAAGTGAAGCGGAGCCATTCCAGAGCCCCTGTTGACGGGACGCCGTTTTTTCCGCGATAACCTTTGCCTCCCCTTCAGGGGGCCTCGTGATTTGTATGGCCGGCTTGCGGCGAGGTAAAAAAAACGCGCTAAAGAGGCTCTGGCGGGATCCACGCCGCCAGGTTTCCACGGTCGAAGCCCCGTGCAGAGAGGCAGGGTCCGCGTGATCCGGCGTTTCTGCTGCGGACAGAACGGAACCGAGACCGAGCATGACTGACACGTCCATCAAAACAACGTCTCCCGAAGTTGCCGCCACATGGCGCACCGCTACCCGTCTGATTCACGGCGAGGTCGAGCGCACCCCTTACGGTGAGACGAGTGAAGCGCTTTTCCTGACCTCGGGCTTTGCCTACGACAGCGCCGAGCAGGCCGCCGCTACCTTCACGGGTGAAGCGGTGCATTATCAGTACAGCCGCTTCGGCAACCCCACAGTCGATGCGCTACAGCGTCGCCTCGCCGATCTGGAAGGCGCGGAAGCCTGCGTCTGCACGGCGACCGGCATGGGCGCTGTCTCCTCCGCTCTTCTGGCGCAGGTGAAGGCTGGCGATCGCGTTGTCGCATCCCGTGCCCTGTTCGGCTCCTGCCACTGGATTGTCGCCAATCTGCTGCCGCAATATGGCGTGGAGACCGTCTTTGTTGACGGTGGCGATCTCAAGGCGTGGGATGAAGCTTTCAGCAAGCCGACCGCTGCCGTGCTGCTGGAAAGCCCATCCAACCCGATGCTGGACGTGCTGGATATCGCCGCCATCGCCGAGCGGGCACACAAGGCCGGAGCCATTGTTATCGTTGATAACGTGTTCGCCTCGCCTGTCTATCAGAAGCCGCTGGAACTGGGCGCTGATGTGGTGGTGTATTCCTGCACCAAGCATATCGACGGTCAGGGCCGCGTGCTCGGTGGGGCTATTCTGGGCCGCAAGGACTGGATCAACGACACGGTGCTGCCCTTCACGCGCAACACAGGCAACGCCCTTTCGCCGTTCAACGCATGGGTCATGCTGAAAGGTCTTGAGACGCTCAACCTTCGTGTGGACGCCATGACCCGCAATGCCGCCGCTGTAGCCGACTGGCTCGCCAGTGCGCCGGGCATTGTCAGCGTGCGCTATCCGGGCCGCAAGGACCATCCGCAGCACGAACTGGCCGCCCGCCAGATGAGCGGTTTCGGCTCGCTGATCGCCTTTGAGGTTGCTGGTGGTCAGGAAGGCGCGTTCGCATTCCTCAACGCCCTGCGCATCGTTCTAATCTCGAACAACCTTGGTGACGCCCGTTCGCTGGCGACCCACCCGGCGACGACGACCCACATGAAGATCGGTCCCGAAGAGCGTGCGCGTCTCGGCATTGCTGACGGCGCCATCCGTCTCTCGGTTGGTCTGGAAGATTCCGCCGATCTTATCGACGATCTTGCCCGCGGCGTTGCGGCCCTGAAAAGCCGCGGCTTCGCTAACTGAACAAGGGAGTTCCCGATCATGTCCTCGAGGCCGCCCATGCCGCCCAAGCTGTTCGAAGACCCTGAAGCGGCCTTGAACGAAGCCATTGCGGCATTGCCGTCCTACGAGGCCACGACGGACAATATCCGGATTGTCGTTCGGGCTTTCTGGCTCGACGATCAGTCCCAGCCAGACGAACATTCCTACTGCTGGGGCTACCGTATCCGCATCGAGAATCATGGACCGAACACGGTCCAACTTCTGGAGCGGTCATGGGAAATCATTGACGCCAACGGACATATCGATCGCGTTCGCGGCGAAGGTGTGGTCGGCGAACAACCCATCCTCGAACCCGGTGGCGGTTTTGAATACACCTCCGGCGCGTCTCTCGACACGCCAAGCGGCATCATGCGTGGCTTCTTTCACATGGTGGAAGAGCCGGGCAGACGCCTTTTCGATGTGCGCATTCCGGCCTTCAGCCTCGACAGTCCCTATCAGCCGAGCATGCTACACTGATTTTTCCTCGAATTTTCCGCTATGACCCGGTCGCCATGCGATCCGATGGCACGCGCTCACCTTCCCAACAGAGATCGACCTGATGACCAATCCTCTTACGCCTGTCCGCCCTTCCCGCGAGGAAGCCGAGGAGGCCGTCCGGGTAATGCTGCGCTGGGCCGGTGAAGATCCGGCACGTGAAGGGCTGCTGGACACGCCGTCCCGCGTCGTCCGTTCCTACGAAGAGTTTTTCGAAGGCTATGCGGTCAATCCGGAAGAATTGCTCCAGCGCACCTTCTCGGAAGTCGATGATTATGACGAGATCGTCCTGCTGCGTGACATCCGTCTTGAGAGTCATTGCGAGCACCACATGGTGCCGATCATCGGTCGTGCACACGTTGCTTACCTCCCCCGCAAGCGGGTTGTCGGCATTTCCAAACTCGCCCGCGTGGTGGAAGCATATTCCCGGCGTTTCCAGATTCAGGAGCGTCTGACATCCCAGATCGCCAACACGATTGACAGTGTTCTTGAGCCCTACGGCACGGCGGTCATCATCGAAGCCGGACACCAGTGCATGACCACGCGCGGCGTGCATCGTCCCGGCGTATCCATGGTGACCAGCCGCATGCTGGGCGTTTTCCGTGACAACTCGGATACCCGCCGGGAGCTGCTGTCCATGCTGAACCGTCCAGGCATGAATGACTTTTCTGCATGATTGACTGACCTGAAGGCATGATGTGCTTTCAGGTCACATTTTTTTAAGTCTGTCGGGCGAACGTAGGGTTCATGACCTCCTCGCCCGCTCCCCACTCCGATAATACAATTTTTTTCTCCGATGCCGGCACGCAGCTACAGCGTGAAGGACGGCTTCTGGAAGCAGAAGCTGTCTACCGAAAACGGATTGGCGAAGAGCCGCGAGACGCGCTGACGCTCAGTAATTACGGCGGCCTGCTGATCGGTATCTGCCGTTTCGAACCTGCGCTTGAGGTTCTGAGTCGCGCCGTTGCTCTGGCTCCGCAGCTTGCCGACGCCTGGTGTAATCTGGGCAACGCCCTGCAATCACAGCAACGCTATGACGAGGCGATTGCCGCTTATTCAAAGTGTCTGAGCATCAGCTTGGAACACCCTCTGGCGGCCACTAACCTCGGGGTCGCTCTGGATAGCCACCGGGGCCAGCACGAGATGGCTCAGAAGTTTCACCGGGTTGCCGTGGAACTGGCTGCTGACAGCCCCGAAGCCCATACAAACTACGCCCTCTCGCTGCTGGCTCAGGGTAATTACCCTGAGGGATTCGCCGAGTATGAGTGGCGCTGGAAGATCAGGACGGCACGTCACCATGGTTTTGACGTCCCTCTGTGGCGAGGGGAACGGTTCGACGGCAAAAGACTGCTGATTCACACCGAGGGCGGGTTTGGCGACGTCCTGCAGTTTTCCCGTTTCATTCCGCTGGCTGCAAAACTTGGCGGAACGGTCGTCGTACGGGTTCGACCCGAACTGCAGGGTCTGCTGGCCCGCTCTTTTCCGCAGGCCCGCTTTGTCAGCGAAAAAGATCCGGCCCCTGCGCATGACCTCCAGTGCCCGGTTCTCAGTCTGCCGCTTGCGCTGAATATGACGCTTGATACGCTGCCTTCACCGGAAGGTTTTCTGAAACCCGACCCCGAAAAAGTCCGGAAGTGGGCGCAGCACATACAGAAGGACACTCCTGCCGGTCATCCTCTTAAAATCGGCCTTGTCTGGGCTGGTGCGCCACATAGTGAAATTCGGGAAGCAGAAGTCGCTGACAGACGCCGCTCCACCACACTGGCAGCCCTCGCTCCTTTGGCCAACAGTGCTCCAGACCCCGTTTTCTTCAGCTTGCAGGTTGGTGAGCAATCATCTCAGACCCGCACGCCGCCCACAGGCATGAAACTGATTGATTACACTGACGAGTTGCACGATTTCGGAGATACAGCCGCGCTGATCGCCAATCTGGATCTGGTGATCGCAGTCGATACGTCCACCGCGCATGTTGCGGCAGGGATCGGCAAGCCTGTCTGGCTATTGTCACGTTATGATCAATGCTGGCGCTGGCTTTCCAACCGCACGGACTCACCGTGGTACACGAGTGTGCGGATCTACCAGCAGGACAAACCACTCGACTGGTCCGGCCCTGTGGCACAGATGGCAAAAGATCTGAAAATATTGGAAAAACAGCATCAGTCAGAGAAGATGCCCGAAAGAACCGACGCCTGACTGAGACCGGTCCCGGTGCAAGACAACCGGGACCGTCCTTGCCAGCTCAGATATCGAGCATTTCCACTGACTGGGACTGGGCGTGTTCCTGAATAAACGCGAAACGCAGTTCCGGCTTGCGCCCCATCAGACTTTCCACACGCTCCCGCGTCTCCAGTCTGTCGTCCGAATGAATCACCACGCGCAGCAGGGTGCGTCGCTTTGGATCCATGGTCGTCTCCTTGAGATCTTTCGGCGGCATTTCGCCAAGACCTTTAAAGCGTGAGACTTCCACTTTCGCATTCGCCTTGAAATCGGTCCTGATCTTCCGGTCCTTGTCGGCGTCATCCATCGCGTAAACCGTCTTGGCGCCATGCGTCAGGCGGTAGAGTGGCGGCTGGGCGAGATAGAGACGTCCAGCGCGGACCAGTTCAGGCAGTTCGCGGTAGAAGAATGTCATGAGTAGGGACGCAATGTGCGCACCGTCCACATCAGCATCGGTCATGATGATGACACGTCCGTAGCGCAGCCTCGTCAGATCGAAGCGATCCCCGGTTCCGCAACCCAGCGCTTCGACCAGATCACTCAGTTCCTGATTGCCACGCAGCTTTTCACTCGTGGCACTAGCGACGTTGAGGATTTTACCACGCAGCGGCAACACTGCCTGTGTCTCACGATTACGCGCCTGCTTCGCTGATCCGCCAGCCGAGTCACCCTCCACGAGAAAAATCTCGGTTTCCTCGGCTTTCTCGCGCGTGCAGTCCGTCAGCTTGCCGGGCAGACGCAAACGCCGCGTGGCGCTCTTGCGCGGCGTATCTTTCTGCTCCCGACGACGCAGACGATCCTCCGCGCGCTCGACGACAAACGCCAGTAGCGAGTCAGCCTGTGTCGGATTGCCTGACAGCCAGTGATCGAACCGATCACGCAGCGCAGTCTCGACAAGTTTCGACGCCTCGGCACTGGTCAGCTTTTCCTTGGTCTGCCCCTGAAACTGCGGATCACGGACAAAAGCGGAAAGCTGAATGGCGGTGCAGCCGAGAATATCTTCAGCAGTGACAATGCTCGCCCGCTTGTTGGATCGCTGATCGCCCCAGGCGCGAAACCCCTTGACTAGTGCCGCCCGACAACCTGCCTCATGCGTGCCGCCGAGCGGCGTCGGAATGGTGTTGCAGAATGACGCGAAGCTGGCCGTGCCGGATTCGAGAAAGGCGATCGCCCACTCAACCCTGCCGCCAGACACACCATTGGTTTCAGGAAGCTCGGCGTCACCGGACCAGATCGGAGCCAGCAGAGGCGCATTTTTGCCGAGTTCGTCAGCCAGACTGTCGGCCAGACCGCCGGGGAAATGCAGAACCGCTTCAGCAGGTGTTTCATCACCCGCCTTGATCAGGGACGGATCGCAATTCCAGCGGATCGTTACTCCACGGAACAGGAAGGCTTTCGAGCGGCACAGCTTGTAGAGACGTGCAGGCTGGAATGCATGTGTTCCAAAAATTTCCGGATCGGGCTGAAAACGTATCTGCGTCCCACGTCGGTTGGGGGCAGCGCCGACCTTTTCTATGGGTGTCTGGGGAATGCCCCGCGCATAGATTTGCCGCCACAGTGTTTTATCGCGGGCGACTTCCACTTCCATGCGGGTCGACAGCGCGTTGACCACGGATGAACCCACACCGTGCAGACCACCGGATGTCGCATAGGACTTGCCCGAGAACTTACCGCCCGCATGCAGCGTCGTGAGAATGACTTCGAGCGCCGAACGGTCAGGAAAACGAGGATGAGGATCGACGGGAATACCACGTCCATTATCCCGCACCGTCAGCCAGTTTTCGGGCTCAAGCGTGACATCAATGGTCGTGGCGTGGCCAGCGACTGCCTCGTCCATCGAGTTATCGAGAATTTCAGCGGCGAGATGATGCAGCGCACCTTCGTCCGTTCCGCCAATATACATGCCGGGACGACGACGGACAGGCTCAAGCCCTTCCAGCACCTCGATGGAGCTGGCGTCATAGTTCTGACCCGACGCGGACGCAGCCTGCTGCGTTTTTTGCGGCGTCGGCTGGGAGGGAGAAGGAGATCCGGTGCCTGAGAAAAGATCGCTCATGCCCGGTTCTGTCTCCCTCTACGGATGATTCGTCAAGAACTCAGATTCTGGACGTTACACCTTGCGTGCTGTGCGACGACGGGTGCGGCTGCGTGTCTGGGTGGTTTTCTCTACGGCAGGCGCCGCACAGGTCTCGAATGTTGCAGGCTGCGTGATGTCTTTTGCCTGAGCATATTTAGAAAGATCATGCTCATCATCCAGAGCGACGACCTCATCGAACATGCCCATGCGCTGATCACAGAATATGGTCCCTGACTGTAGACCCTTTTCGGACTGCACGTTCGCCAGCTGCGTGATGTAGTCGTCATGCTCAACCTGAGCCCGCTTTCCGTATGTCGTGCGGAAGTAGGTGTTCAGGCGCTGCTCCTCGGCCAGAAGCTTCGTACGAAACTTTTCGACAAAGGCGTTGTAACGGTCCTGAGCTTTGCAGGAGAGGGCTGTCACCATCAGTTCGCTTTTGAGTCCCTGCACATCGAAGGCTTCAGCAGCCGGAGAGCCGCTACAGCTTGCGGCAAAGGCCCCGGAGCCAGCGGTGAGACCAAGGGAAACCACACTGGCGATCGCGAGACGGAACAGACCTGTGGACATGAAAAGCCTCTTTGAAAGAGATGGAATATAACGTGCTCAGACGTATGCACCGCCCGCATCCTGATGGCGAGAGGATTCTGAAACCTGTTTCTCAACCTGTCGCCTCAAAACACGGTTTTATCGACATATTATCGTGAAAAAATATCAGGCATATCTGTCATGCGACCATAATACCGCCGTGATTATGGCGTTTCGACGGCATCCGCCTCCTGCATCCGTACAATCGTCCTGTGCCATGCCTTTCAACCGGCAGTCGGATGCTCTAGAGCGGGATGGATTTCATTGCGGTCGGTGGATTCGCCGCCAGTCCGCCCAGTTGTCAACAGCGATAAGCGGAGCCTTTACGTGCGTCTTAAAGTCCTAGCCGTGCCTGTGCTGGCCACCAGCTTTCTGGCCGGATGTAATCATGGTCCGCTTCAGAGCGGTCGTTACGGATCGCCTGATCCATTCGGCTACATGAAAACATCCGCCGTCTGCCAGACCACCAAACCGACGACCGACGCCCAGGGCGATCGTGTAGCCACCATGACTGTCCGCAGCGATGATGGCCGTTGTGTTCTGGCCGTCGCCCCACCCGATGGCGGCGCTTATGCGTCCTTTGGCGTTTCGCCCACGCCTGAGCACGGCAAGGCGTTCCTTTATACGCTCGATGGGCAGACACAGATCGCCTACACGCCGGTCATGGCCTATTCCGGCCCCGACAAATTCTCGGTTGTGCTGATCCGTGGCCCTGGCCAGAAGCGCGACAACCTGACAGTCAACGTCACAGTTGATGCAACAGGTGTGGTCATACCGAAGCCAGCCGTCAGCGCCCCCGACGCCTGAACGCAAGGAAACGCGCAAGGCGACGACGACAACCAAGCGTCGCACGGTAACAAAAGCACGCAAACGCTAAGTCTGCGCGCTTTATTCAAGACCCTAGATGGTTTTCCTGATGTGCTGATTAACAGTGCATCAGGGCGTTATATCGAAAAGGTGATCGGTTCTGTCAGAGGTCGACGCAGACCAGCCGTTTCGGCCTTCCTAACAAGATCATCCAGCGTGATTTCACGCAATCTGGCAGTAATCGCCTCATCTTCTTCACGCCAGAAAGGATCAAGAACCTTCTGGTAGAGATCGCCTGAAGAGCCATCATCGGCCTCGGGATCTGTATTCACGACCGTAGAGACGATTTCCGAAATGGAAATATCGCGTCTCGGACGTCCCAGCCGATATCCTCCCCGTGGCCCTCTGACGCTTTCCAGCAACGATGAGCGGGACAGCATCTGTAGCAGGGGTTCGATACCCCGTCGGACCAGTCCTGCTCTCTGGGCAATGTCCGCTGCATTCACGGTACCGGTCCGCCCCGCATAAAATGCAACATCCAGCATGATCATAACGCCGGTCATTGCACGGTCGCGTCGCAAAAACATTGAGCCTTCCCCAAAGCCATTCGTTCCGCCGACAATTAGCCGACAATCTGCATGATGGCGACATATCCATGCCATGAAAGTGAAAAGCAATGAAAGCAACACTTATCCACATTGCTCTGTCGTGCTATTTCACCAGCATATCCCGATTTGCGGGAAGCGATGTCTGTTCAGGACTTCAGCCAGATCGATTCTCCGTAGCGGCACGGTTCAGCCCCCTGTCCTGCCGGCAGAGAGCGCCAGAAAAGAGGTTATGCAATGGTCTCCCAGACGCCAGCCGACCATATTGATTTCAAGTTTGCCCCTCCTCGTGGACGGATTTTCGATTCCGTTGTGGATGTGGTCGGTGGCACCCCTCTGGTTGGCCTGCCTCGTATGATGGAAGAAGACAGACTTCAGGCCCGCATTTTGCTGAAGCTTGAATTCTTTAACCCTCTCGGGTCAGTGAAGGACCGTATCGGTGCCGCCATGGTGCTGGCGGCAGAAGAACAGGGTCTTATCACGCCCGGAAAGAGCGTTCTGGTTGAACCCACATCCGGCAACACGGGCATCTCTCTTGCATTTGTCGCTGCTTCGCGTGGATATCGCCTGATTGTGACCATGCCGGAGGGCGCGTCCATCGAGCGTCGTAAAATGCTTCGGCTGATGGATGCTCAGGTCGAACTGACCCCTTCCCGCCTCGGTATGGCGGGCGCCATTGCCCGGGCGCAGGAAATCCTCAAAACCACACCTGACGCTTGGATGCCGGGACAGTTCGACAATCCGGCCAACCCACTCGTACATGAGCAGACAACGGCTGAGGAGATCTGGGTCGATACGGCTGGAGCAGTCGACGTCGTCGTCGCTGGCGTCGGAACAGGCGGCACGGCCTCAGGCATTGCGCACGCCCTGAAAAAGAAAAAACTGGGACTTGAGGTTTTTGGTGTCGAACCAGCTGAAAGCGCCATTCTCAATGGCGATGAACCGGGCCCGCACGGCATTCAGGGTATCGGTCCCGGCTTCTGCCCCCGCACGCTCGATGTTGGCGCGCTTGATGGCGTCATGACGGTCTCGGAACGGGAAGCCATCGCCGCTGCTCGGCGCTGTGCCCGTCTGGATGGCATTCCCATTGGCATTTCATCGGGTGCAGCCCTGCATGCTGCGGTCACGCTGGCGCATCAGCCTGAGAACAAGGGCAAGACCATCGTGGCCATCGCTCCTTCTTTTGCCGAACGTTATCTCTCCACATCCCTTTTCAACGGACTGTGAATACGACAACGGGGCCTTCCGGCCCCGTTTTT
>NZ_DHNR01000019.1:0-101826 GCF_002409645.1 Acetobacter sp. UBA5411 | reverse complement strand
CGCCGGTTCTGAGGTTCTCTCACGTTCGGACCGGTCGGAACCAGCAGATGAGTCTGGCCATATCCCTGCACATCAATGATGGAACCAGCCACGCCATCACGAATCAGCTCCGCCTTGACCGTTTCGGCGCGCTTGATGGAGAGTTCCATATTGTAATGCTCACCACGCGGTCCCTGATGGGCGGCGGAGGTATCTGTATACCCTGAAACCTGAATACGGGTCAGAGCCGTATGCCCGGACGCCTGAGCAGCCACGGCGACGATCGACCGTGCCCGGTCGCTAAGACCAGCCTCATCCCAGTCGAAGAACACAAGGTAGGTTCTGGCCGCTGCTGGCATCGGTGCCGGACTGACCTCCGCAGGTGGCGGAGGGGGCGGTGCTGGATTGAACTCGTAACGCAGGCCCAGCATCAGGGAATGATTGAAGTCCGTTGCCGTGCTGCGGTTATTTTCGGCCAGCCCATATTCCTTGACCGTATTGCGGCCGCCAACCGTGCCAAGCGCCGTTGCATGGAAACCCTGCGGGGCGAGCATGGTCCAGAAACGATATTCGGCTGTTGCGGAAAGTCCGACGACCCACGGCACCGGAAAGGCGAGACCGAAGATTCCCTGATAGGTAAAGCCACCATGAGTGCCCCGCACCTCCTCGGATAGGGAGCGGTCGAGGCCCGTGATGCTCGTATGCATATGGGTCCAGCCGTAGCCGATACCGGCACCGAAATACGGGAACAGCCAGCTTTTACCGATATCCAGATCGAACAGGGCGTTGGCCATCAGACCGGACGTCTGGCGACGCCCATCGCCCTTTGTGGCCACAGTGGCGGAGGAAAGCCGATGGTAATCCATGTTCCGGTAATTGCCTTCAAGTTCCACCCTGAAGCCGTTACCCAAACCGTAACCAATCGAGCCTATGCCGACAGCACCTGTTTTCCAAGTGTCGCGTCCGCTCGGCATGTTATGAGTCAGACGGACCTGCTGGTCCTGATTGAAAGTCGCACCACCCTCACCCGCAATATACAGACCCTGCACAGGCTGGGCGGAAGCAGCGGCGGACAAAGCGAGGACGACAAGCGGCGCCGACAGGATTGATCCCGTAAGAAACCCGTTACGCAGCTTCATCATGTTCTCCTCACATCTGCACCGATATCGACCGGACGCTTCGACCCGGTGCAATGTCACTGCACTATCACATGGCCTTGTTTTGCCGAAACCAAGCCTTCGCGCAACTCGCAACACCGTCCACAAGACTTTTAACTCTGAAAATTCTGCTCAGTCATCCGGCATTTAGCGCCGTTTTCTCAACATGTCTGCAAACCCGGAGAGCGCCGGGGGGTTGCATGCGCCGAGCGGCTTACCATGCATCTGTGGCTCTCATGCAACGCCTGAAGGGTTAAAGCAAGACGGCCTCGAAGGGAGGCGTTAGATCCTCGGTTTCAAATTCAAGGACCCACAGATCCGGATCACGCCCGACCTGTCTGTCCACATAGGCCTCCGCAGTCGCCTCATCGACAGGCTCAGCGCCGCTCCCCCTTATCCATGCAGGGGAACCATCCGGCGCACGAGTCTGGGCCAGCACGACAGCTTTTCTGTCACGCGAGGTGAGGATGGCTAGAACGCCTCCCGCATCCTCATCTCCACGACGACGACGAAATGCTGGGCATCCAGCGGAATTGGCCTGTCGCAACACGGCGCTGACCCATAAACCGGTCCTGAGACGGTGTTCTGCGCTCATTCAGCTTCCATTCCTGCCGTATCCGCCTCATCGGGAATCATGAAAAGAGCAGCCCTGTAGGCAGCCGGTGTCTCGAGAAGGTCACGTCCAACATCCAGATCAAGATCGCCTCCGAGCGCCGCCGGACAGGTTTTCCTGATTTCAAGGATGCGGGAAACTGGCACCGGATAGCGAACACTGCGTGACTGCCCCACGGATGCGTCGTCCGGCGTATGGCCTGCCCGCAGAGCAGCCATCTGCTTCTCCGTGTCCGCAGCTCCCCGGCTCGTGCAGACCTGTGGCATTACGCCCAGTCCCTGAAGTGGCCAGCCCAATGGCGCGATCACGCGGCTCCATGTCACGAACAGTTCACCACGATCGGGCAACTGGGCAACGGTCTGCACCAGTCCCTTCCCCATTGTTGAACTGCCCACCACCACGGCGCGGTGATGATCAGCCAGAGCCGCCGCAAGAATTTCCGCAGCACTCGCCGTGCGACCGTCCACCAGAACAACGACGGGGAGATGATTCGTCATGTCGCCGCCCTGCACGGCCCAGACATGATTCGCCTGCGGATCACGTCCCTTGGTGACAACCGCCACGCCATTGTCCAGCAGGAGGGCCGCAGCGGTGACAGCCTGTTGCAGCACCCCGCCCCTGTTGCCTCGCAGGTCGATAAGGATTCCGCGCAGATGGCGGTCCTGTGTCGCCTGATCGAGATACTGGCTCATTTCCTCCGCAGTCTCGGAAGAAAAGGAGGTGATGCGAATGATGACCAACGGCCCGGCGCTGAAAGCGAAGACCGTCTCAGGCGGAATTCTCTCCCGTCGCAGTTGCAGCGTGCGTGTGCGTTTCAGCGTCGGGGAATAAAACCGCACCGACACACTGCTTCCGGGAGCACCGGCGACAAGAGCGTTGACCTGCTCGACCGACCGTCCCACCACACTGTGCCCGTCAACGGCCACGATCCTTTCACCGACATCGACACCAGCCGGCCATGCGGGGCCATTGGTGTTGACAGCGCTTACAATCAGATGACGTGACGCCGTTCTGTTCCGGCCTGACGGAGGAACCGTCTGTTCATCAATCGTGATGCCGATTCCCGCATTACCGCCACTCCGCACTGTACGATCGGTTTCAGCGGGTGTCGGGCTGACATAACGGGAATACGGGTCGAGATGATTGAAAAGCTCGTCAAAGAAGCTCTGGGTCAGCCCGTCGCCCTGCACGCTCTGCAGAACCGATGAATGCTCGGTAGCAGACAGGAGGAAATCGGTCGTGAGTGCAGCCCAGTCCCTTGAGCTGTTCGCTACAGGCGCAGGACGCTTCAGAACAACTGACTGTCCCTGCATGAGCTGAATGCCATCCGGCACTTCTACAACGCGCAGGGCCGGATCCAGCGCGCTGATGCCTCCAAGTCCCCAGAGACACAGCTGACGCGCATCGTAGGGATGAAGAGTTCGGGGCTGTAAAAACTCCAGCGCTGTCTGGATGACCGTTCGCATGAGACTGGTGTTCAATCGTGGCGGAGCGTCCTTCTGTTCTGCCGCCTGTTCCCCGACAGCGATCTCATTCGGTGGTACGGCTGTCTCCCTGACCGCATCCTTCTGACCAACAACCGGAACAGCGGGCCCACGCGCCCCGTCCTTTTCCTCTTCCGGCGTTGCTGCCGCGTAGGCGCAGACAGCCGTAGTCAGCAGCCATACAGCGACAGCCAGAGGCAGAATCACTGGCCGAAGTTTACGGAAACCCTGATGGTTTGGAGAAAGCATCACGGACAGACGCGGGTTTCTCATGCGGAAAACCCTGCGCATTGAAAGATGCACTGAAAGACGTCGCGTGACAGACCGGCGATTCTGACACGCACGACGGCCCCCTTTCGCAGGGAAAAGAGTGCCCATGCCTCCGGAGAGGACGCTGCTGCGCCAGAACACGCTTCACTTCCCCCACACGAATCCGAAAGCATTTTTCGGTCTGCATTTTCCCTGAAGGGAAGGAGACCGGTTGTCTGCGTTTCCGTCAATGTGACCAGAGCGCCATCCGGGGTCGCACCAGTCACATGGCCGGTCCAGATCCTCTCCTGATCCTGACATAACCACAGCGCCAGCAGACGTTGCCGCGTCGCCGTGGAAGCCTCGGCGGCCCGGGCCTCGGTCACGGTCAGGTGGGCAGCCAGCGCAAATAGATCCCGGTCATCAGCAGAGGTCGCCTGTGCAGGCTGCCCTTCCGGAGCAATCGCTTCCAGAAGCATCCGGTGATTTGTCAGATCAGCATACCGACGAATAGGGCTGGTGAGATGCGCGTAAACATCCAGTTGCAGGCCCGCATGATGCGCTGGTTCAGCGGCGTAAACAGCGGGCAGACGTGGCACATCCGCCACAGCGCGGGCATCGGCATGAGACCGGAAAAGCGCGGCTTTCCCCTTGTCACGCAAAACCTGTGCACCGGCATGGCAAGCTGCAATCATGAAGGACTCGACAAGATGCCTGCTTTCAAGTGGACGGCTATCCGAAACACTTAAACGCCCGGTCTGCCTGTCCAGTTCCACACGAAGCAGATCCCTGTCTGCAACCTGTAGACAGCCACGCCGGATACGCGCCGCCCGCAACGCTTCATGCGCCGCATACAGCGTATCAACCCACGCACGCCCCAGATCGTCGTGCAGGACAGGCAGTCTGCCTTCTCGCATTGCCTCAAGCTGCTCGTAGGTCAGACGAGCGCAGCTCCGCATGACACCACGGTCGATATGGATGTGTGTCGGGAGCCCGTCGGCACTGAAACGAATGTCGAAAATAACACAAAACCGCTCTTCGTCTGGCCGAAGCGAACAGAGATCTTCCGACAAACGCGGGGGCAGCATCGGCACCACGCCGTCCGGAAAATAGACGGAATGTCCGCGTCGCCACGCTTCCTTGTCGAGCGCTGAATGAGGCGTGACGTAGTGGGAGACATCCGCAATGGCGACGAGCACCCGAAAACCCTCGCCTTCACGCTCTGCCCAAATGGCGTCATCAAAGTCACGGGCATCCGGGCCATCGACTGTCACGAATGGAATCGAGCGGAAATCCTTACGACCGGCCGGGAGCGGCCCCGCTTCAGGCGCGGTCAGTCGCAGCGCCTCGGACAACACGTCCGATGGAAACGCCTCCGGAAGGCCGTATTCAGCGCGCCCCATATCCGCGACAGCCAAGGGGGCATCCAGCTTGCCGAAACATTGCCGGATACAGCCATTATTATCTGCCTGAACGAAATCGCCTTCTTTCAGACTAAGGCGGTTTTCTGCCGGAACCGTGCGGCGACAGGCGCTCTGCGGGTCACACGCCCGCACCTCATCCCCGTCGAAAATACCGACAAAACAGACAGGTTCCTGTCGCTTCAGTATACGGGCTTCATAGCGGCTCGTGCCAACAGACCGCAGGCGCGCCAGCACACGCGCTCCTGCCACAAGGGGCGGTTCATCTGCGGGAGGTGGATGCACGAACACGATTGGCTGACCGCCTTTCGCCATAGCCCGCCTGCCGAGTACTTCGCCAGCCGCAATCCTGCCGAACGGCGCACCGTGCCGGTCCTGCCCCGTGATGACAACTTTAGCCAGCAGAGGCAGGTCCGGTTCGCCACGCAGCTTTCCGAGCAGGGCCTCTTCCCGAAACACGCCGTCAAGCGCCATCGCATGCAGCACGGCGCGCACCTGTTTCTTGCGATCAGGCGGTAGCCCAAGCCGACGAAGCAATTGCCCGGCGGTCAACGGCACAGAGGTCTCCCGCAGGGTCTGCGCCAGAACATCCCTGTCCGGCAGACCTACGCCCGAGGACAGGGATGTCGCTGTCTGAGCCCTCATTCAGCGGACGTCTGATCTTTCGCAGTCGCTGCTTTCTTCCGGGTAGCAGGCTTCTTTTTTGCCGCAGTGGTGGTTTTCGCCTTCGTCGCCTTTTTTGCAGGCTTCTCGGCATCGCCCTCCGCCTTGGCCTTGCTCTTCGCTGTGGTCTTGGCAGCCGCTTTGGTCGTCTTCTTTGCGCCTGCCTTGCCTCTCGGTTTCAGAGGCTTGCCCTTCTCAGCCAGCAGTTCCAGAGCGCCATCCAGCGTGACATCATCCATGCTTTCGCCACGCGCCAGATTGGCGACAACCTGACCATGCTGGACATACGGCCCGAACCGGCCCTTGCGCACCATGACCGGCTCGCCATCCTTCGGATGCGGCCCAAGGTTACGGATCGAGGCGATCTTCTTGGCCAGCGCGTCCACGGCCCGATTCAACCCGACCGTCAGAACGTCATCGTCCTTGTCGAGCGAACCGTAGATCGCGCCCATTTTCACATACGGACCAAAACGTCCCAGCCCAGCTTCGATCGGCTCATTGAATTCCGGATGAATGCCCACAATCCGGGGCAGGCTGAGAAGTCCGACCGCCTGATCCAGCGTCAGATTCTCCAGACTCAGCCCCTTCGGCAGAGAAGCGCGTTTCGGCTTGGCTTTCTTGTCCTCGGGGTTAGGTTCGCCCTGCTGGACATAAAGCCCCCAGGGTCCACGCTTGACCACAATGTCTTCACCGGTGACCGGATGCTGACCAAGCAGCTTCATCCCGTCTTTCAGCTCTTCGCTGCCGTCACCCTCACCGCCTTCGACGGCCAGTTTCCGGGTGTACTGACATTCCGGGTAGTTGGAGCAGCCGATAAAGGCCCCATAGCGTCCGAGTTTCAGCCCGAGACGGCCAGTGCCGCAGGACGTGCAGACTCGCGGATCGGTTCCGTCCGTCGTCGGCGGGAAGAAATGCGAGCCGAGATCCTGATCGAGTGCGTCGATGACCTCGGTGATGGTCAGGTCTTTTGTCTGCGCGACCGCAGCGGAAAAGGCCTGCCAGAAGGCGCTCATCACCTTGCGCCAGTCAGCGTGACCAGCAGAAATATCGTCAAGCTGCTCTTCAAGACCCGCCGTGAACTGCGGATCGACATAACGCTCGAAGAAGGAGACGAGGAACGCCGTGACCAGTCGTCCGCGATCTTCCGGCATGAAGCGCCGGGCTTCCAGACGCACATAGTTACGGTCTCTCAGAACCGTCAGAATGGAAGCGTAGGTGGAAGGGCGACCAATGCCAATCTCTTCCATCTTCTTGACCAGCGACGCTTCCGAATAACGCGGTGGCGGCTGGGTGAAGTGCTGTTCAGCCTCCACATCGCCACGCTTGAGCGGGTCGCGCTCGTTCATCGGCGGCAGCATACGGCTTTCGTCGTCAGCCGCCTTGTCGCTTTCGTCCCGGCCTTCCGTATAGAGTTTCAGGAAGCCATCGAAGGCGATGATCGAGCCAGTTGCACGCAGCACGGTCTTGCCGGGCTGATCGGCCACATCGACAGCCACCTGATCCAGTTCCGCAGACTGCATCTGGCTTGCGACAGCGCGCTTCCACACCAGCTCATACAGACGCCGCTGCTCGTCACTGAGATATTTGGCGACTGAAGCCGGTGTGCGACTGACATCGGTCGGGCGCACGGCTTCATGCGCTTCCTGCGCATTCTTGGCTTTGGTCGAATAGACACGCGGCTGGGCAGGCACATAATTTGCGCCGAAATCCTTGCCGATATGACGACGGATATCAGCGATTGCCTCTCCGGCCATCGTGACGCCATCGGTACGCATATAGGTGATCAGGCCAACCGTCTCGCCACCCAGATCGATGCCTTCATAGAGCTGCTGCGCTGTCCGCATGGTGTTCTGCGCACCCATGCCCAGCTTGCGAGAGGCCTCCTGCTGGAGAGTGGACGTCGTGAACGGCGGGGGCGGATTGCGCTTGACCTTCTTGCGTTCGACGGACTTGACCGCAAACGTGCCAGCCAGCACCGCATCCCGTGCGGCGAAAGCCTGTTCTTCATTCGCGAGGTCGAACTGGTCGAGCTTCTTGCCATCCAGATGCGTCAGGCGGGTTGTAAAAGGCGCACCGGCAGGCGTCAGGAATGTCGCGCCGACCGTCCAGTATTCCCGTGGCTTGAAGACTTCGATTTCAGCTTCACGCTCGCAGATCAGACGCAGGGCGACAGACTGCACACGACCGGCGCTCTTCGAGCCGGGCAGCTTGCGCCACAGAACGGGCGAGAGTGTGAAGCCGACAAGATAATCAAGCGCACGACGGGCGAGATAGGCCTCGATCAGCGGCATATCGAGGTCACGCGGATGCGCCATCGCTTCCTTGATGGCGCCCTTGGTGATCTCGTTGAACGTCACACGCTGGACGTTCACGCCCTTGAGCGCGTTCTTCTCGGCCAGCATGGCCTTGACGTGCCAGGAAATCGCCTCACCTTCCCGATCAGGGTCAGTGGCGAGATACAGTGTATGCGCGCCCTTCAGGGCCTTCACGATGGCCGCAACCTGCTTCTGGCCACGCTCATCGGACTGCCACTTCATGGCGAAATCTTCATCCGGCAGAACGGACCCGTCTTTCGGCGGCAGGTCACGGACGTGTCCGAACGAGGCGAGAACGGTATAACCGTCACCTAGATATTTATTGATCGTCTTCGCCTTGGCAGGCGACTCAACCACGACGACGTCAGTCATGCTCTCTCCGCGCCAGACCGGTGGGGAGAAAGAATCACCCCGTTCCGTCAGGCATCAACTGGACAACAGCTCCTCCGGGCAGCATCTCCACCCGGCCGGCAAGCTCAAGTTCGGTAAGCACCGTCAGAACCGCCGAGACCGAGACCTGACAGCGCCGCACCAGATCGTCAACCGGGACCGGTGTGAATGAGATAAGTGAAGGAATCATTCTTCTCACACGATCAAGGCCTGCATCGCCCGTCATGGAGGGGGTGCCCCATTCCTCCTGAGCCTCAGCAAACCCGGGTAACATCTGTTCCGCTGCCGCATGAGAATGGCGAAGATAAGGCAGGATATCCTCAATCGTTTCGACCAAATGCGCATTGCGGGTGCGCAAAAGATCGTTACTGCCCCGACAGCGCGGGTCGAGTGGTGATCCCGGCACTGCAAAAAGAGCACGGCTGTACCGATCTGCAAGTTGCGCTGTAATCAGACTGCCCGAGTTCATCGCGGCTTCGACAACGACCGTGCCAAGGGACAAACCGGCAATGAGACGATTACGTCGGGGGAAGTGCCGCGCCTGAGGCTGAGTGCCAAGCGGCGCTTCCGTCACCACTGCACCTTTTTCCGCAAGCAATGCCTGCAGGGCAGCATTTTCCGCCGGATAGACAACATCCAGCCCGCCTGCGATCGCGGCGACCGAACTGCCCCATTCAGGAAATTCACCATGTAGCGCGCCCCGGTGCGCCGCCGCATCGATCCCGCGAGCCAGACCGGAAATCACCGTGATCCCGGCATGGGACAGTTCGGTCGCAAGACTTTCCGCAAACCGCATTCCTGCCGCGGAAGCATTGCGTGCCCCCACGATTCCCACACTGCGCTGAGCCGACAGGCAGGCCGGATTACCGAGCATTGAAAGAATGGGCGGCGAATCAGGCAGTTCGGCCAGAAGTGGCGGATAATCAGGATCGAACAGGGTGATGATCCTGCCGCCAAGCGACAGGACGCCCTCGATCTCACGTTCAATTTCTGTCTGTTCAGGAATCCGGAGCGGCCCTTTGCGACCACCGCGCCGCGCCCGTTCCGGCAATGCCGCCAGCGCCTCTTCCGCAGACGGATGATCGTGCATAAGCCGACGCCATGTCACCGGCCCGACATTCTCGGTGCGGGCCAGCCGCAGAAGCGCCGGAAGATCGGGATTCAGCCGCCCGTCGTCGTTCACCGTGACGACTGGCCGATTCTGGGCTCGGTCCCGTTCAGAAGCCGGGCGATATTGGTGCGGTGCCGCATGAAAATGATGAAGGCGACCAGCACACCAGCCAGCGGCTTTTCCGATCCTGAAAAGGAGTGCCCGTTCAGGAAAAACAGGATCGCAGGCATGCAGGCGAAGGCCAGCAGTGCTCCGGCTGAGGAAATACGCGTCACTTTCGCGCCGATCAGCCAGATGAGGCAGCAGGCCAGTCCCGTAAGTGGCGACATCGCCAGCACGACACCGAGTCCCGTAGCCACGCCTTTTCCACCCTTGAAGCCAAGCCAGAGAGGAAAACAGTGCCCCAGCACGGCAAAGATTGCCGCCAGAGACGCGGCACGATCACCAAGCTCCGGCGGCGTCATCACCCATGCGATCAGCACGGCGAGCGCACCTTTCAGACCATCCAGAAAGAGTGTCGCTGCGGCCAGCTTCTTGTTGCCCGTGCGCAGAACGTTGGTCGCGCCGATATTACCCGAACCAATCTGACGGATATCGCCCTGCCCGGACGCTGCCGTCAGCAGCAGACCGAAAGGGATGCTTCCCAGCATGTAGGAAAGCAGCATGACACCCGCCAGCAACGTGCCGGACGACTCGAAAAAATTCACGCAGCACCTCCGAAGACCCGGCGACCGTTCTTCCAGGTGCCCATGACTTTCCCTTCCAGCGCCCTGCCGTCGAACGGCGTGTTCTGGGCGTGACCGGGAAGTTCGCCCGCAATCACCTGCCAAGCCCGGTCGGGATCAAACAGACAAAGATCCGCTGGCGCTCCGGCGACGAGTGTTCCGACAGGGCGCGCACCACTACGTGCAGCCTCACCGCTCACACCAAGCAGGGCCGCGGGCCTGCACGTCAGCAGCGCCAGCGCGTCACTCAGCGACAGGGTGCCGTCGTGATAGCGCGTCAAAGTGACACCTAGCAGCGTGGCCAGTCCGGTGCCGCCAGCCGAAGCCTGCGCGAACGGCAGACGCTTGTCGTCCGGGTCACGCGGCGCATGGTCGGAGGCAATAGCGTCGATCGTCCCGTCGGCCAGAGCCGCGCAGATGGCCAGACGATCATTCTCGCGGCGCAGCGGTGGCGAGAATTTGGCGTAGGTTCGGAAGTCACCGATCGCCGTCTCGTTGAGATCGAAATACTGAGGCGCTGTGTCACAGGTCACACGTATGCCGCGTGCCTTTGCCTGCCGGATCAGTTCGACGCCCTCGCCCGTAGAGACATGGCCGAAATGCAGACGACCACCAGTCATCTCCACCAACCGAATGTCACGGGCGATCATGATCGCTTCAGCCGCCGTCGGAATACCGGGCAAGCCGAGACGCAGGGCCAGTTCGCCCTCCGTCGCGCAACCGCCAGCCAGTGTCGGCTCTTCCGGATGCTGAACCACCAGCGCATCAAAAGCCTGCGCGTAGGTCAGCGCCAGTTTCATCTGACGCGCCGAGGCGATGGCGCGGTTACCGTCCGTGAAGGCCACCGCACCAGCTTCGGACAGCAAACCGATCTCGGCCAGTTCAGCGCCCTGGCAGCCCTTGGTGAGCGCGCCATACGGCAGGATCGAGACGTAATCCGGCTCCTCGCCGCGGAATCGCAGCATCCGGACCATGGCGGGATCGTCTATGGGCGGAGACCCGGTGGGCAGCACGGCGACCGTGGTCACACCGCCCGCAAAGGCAGCGCGAGAAGCCGATTTGACCGTCTCGCGATATTCGTGACCCGGTTCACCAATCTCGACGCGCATATCGACAAGGCCGGGACAGAGAACAGCGCCCTGCCCGTCTACAATTTCCGCACCTTCCGGCTTGCCTTCCGCGTCCGGCAGATCATGTCCCACGATCATACCGTCACGGACCAGAAGCCGTCCCGGCTTGTCCAGTCCGGACGCGGGATCAATCAGACGCACATTTTCGAAAACAGTGCAGGCGCTCATGACCGACCTCCACGGGACAGACGATCCAGCACGGCCATGCGCACGGCGACTCCCATCTCCACCTGCTCGCGAATCACGCTCTGATCGGAGTCCGCGATCTGGCTGGCGATCTCCACGCCACGATTCATTGGGCCGGGATGCATGACCAGCGCGCCCGGCTTCGCCAGATCGAGACGCCGCTGATCCAGGCCGTAATAGCGAAAATACTCACGCGCGCTGGGGATCAGACCGCCTGACATCCGCTCCTTCTGAAGACGCAGCATCATCACCACATCAACATCACGCAGACCGGTTTCCATGGAATGATGAACCTCGACACCGAGGCTCGCCATCGAACGCGGCACCAGCGTCGGAGGGCCGACCAGACGGACCTTGTTCGCCATGGAAGTCAGCAGATGAATGTTCGACCGCGCCACGCGGGAATGGGCGATGTCACCACAGATGGCGACAGTCAGCCCTTCCAGACGTCCCAGATGCCGGCGGATGGTCAGCGCATCGAGCAGCGCCTGCGTCGGATGCTCATGCGTCCCGTCACCTGCATTGATAACGGCGGCATCGACCTTCTGAGCCAGCAACGCAGGCGCGCCGGACTGGGAATGACGCACCACCAGCAGGTCAGTCCGCATGGCGTTCAATGTCGCCGCCGTGTCCAGCAGGGTCTCGCCCTTGTTCACCGACGACTGCGCGACTGACATGTTCACCACATCAGCGCCAAGACGCTTGCCCGCCAGTTCGAAGGATGTACGCGTGCGCGTGCTATCCTCGAAGAACAGGTTGATGAGCGTACGCCCCCGAAGCAGATCCCGCGGTGTCTTGCGGGAGCGACTCAGGAGCGCATAGCTCTCGGCCAGATCAAGAATGGGTTCTATTCGGGAGGGGTGCATCCCCTGAATCCCGAGAAGGTGTCGGTCCGAGGGACCGAAAAAACGGGAGCCCCCGGATGACGCCTCAGCCATTCTGAACGGCCCCTATCCGTGCCAACACTTCATCACGCCCCAGCGCCGCAGCAGTAGCATCAATGCCCGGCGAGACTGTCGTGCCACACAGAGCGGCGCGCAGCGGCTGGGCGACCTTGCCGAGTTTCAGCTCGTGCTTTTCAGCAAACAGCTTGAGCGCTTCATGCACCGGTTCCGCCGTGAAAGGTTCGACCACGGCCAAATCGCGGGCCAGTTCGCCAAGCATCTGACGGTTTTCCGGGGTCAACTGCTTCTCAGCCTTCGCATCGAAAGACAGAGGCACCTGACGACCAAGGAACGCGGCGCTGCCGGTCAGTTCGACCAGTGTGCGGGCACGCTCCTTGAGACCGGGCATCAGTTCCAACACGCGCTTGCGCACTTCCGGCCCCGTCTCCACACCTTCACGGCCAGCCAGACGCTCCATGACGTCATTGGTCAGACGCTCGTCATCGGCTTCACGCAGATAGACGGCGTTAACGTGTTCCAGCTTGGTGTAGTCCATCCGCGAAGCTGAACGGCCCACGCCGGACAGGTCAAACAGACGGATCTGCTCATCACGGGACAGGATTTCCGCGTCGCCATGACCCCAGCCGAGGCGCAGCAGGTAGTTGCAGAGCGCTTCCGGCAGGTAGCCCATCTCGCGGAATTCGACGACCGACTGCGCACCGTGACGCTTGGACAGCTTCGCCCCATCGGGACCGTGGATCAGCGGCAGATGCGCGAAGCGCGGCGCTTCCCAGCCCATCGCACGATAGATCATCAGCTGACGGAATGTGTTGGTCAGGTGATCGTCGCCACGGATGACATGGGTGATCTCCATATCGTGGTCGTCCACCACAACGGCGTGCTGATAGGTTGGCGTACCGTCGGAGCGGAGGATGATCATGTCGTCCAGCTCGGCATTGGCCACGCGGACCTCGCCCTGCACGAGATCCTCGATCACGTTCTCGCCCTCACGCGGGGCCTTGATGCGGATGGCATACGGCGCACCGGCAGGCGCTTCGGACGGGTCGCGGTCGCGCCACATGCCGTTGTAGCGGGGCGGCTTGCCCTCGGCCACGGCGGCCTCACGCATTTCCTTCAGCTCTTCCGGCGTGCAGAAGCACTTGTAGGCCTTGCCCTCCGCCAGAAGCTGGAGAGCGACTTCCCTGTGGCGATCTTCCCGCGCTGACTGGAACACGGGTTCACCGTCCCATGTCAGGCCCATCCATTTCAGGCCATCGAAAATCACGCCCACGGCTTTCTGCGTGGAGCGTTCCTTGTCGGTGTCCTCAATGCGGAGCACGAACTGGCCACCGCAATGGCGGGCATAGAGGAAATTGAAGAGGGCGGCGCGGGCGTTGCCGATATGCAGCAACCCGGTCGGGGATGGGGCAAAGCGCGTACGAACGGTCATGATCGGGTGCATATCACGGAGCCGGAGGGACGGCTATGGAGATTTCGGAAACACCCTCCTGAAGGAAACGCGGCTGTCATGTCTAATGGAGAATGCGGCTCTACTGAATGGCAGGCTGCAACCGCACCATTTCCATAAGAGCGAAGCGCAGTTCCGTCTGGTCGCCCGGCATCCGGTCGATATAGCGCAGCAGAACGGGCAGTATGGCCGCCGCGCGCGCCTGATCCTGTCGCCACAGACGCAGAAACACCTGCAATCGGCGTGAAAGCCACGGGGAACTGGCCTTGTTCTGCGCCTGTTCGCGCACTTCGATGACATACATGCCGACCGTCATGATCGCCATATGCTGCGAGAAACGGGCGAAAACCACGTCATCAGGCACATTGCGGGCCGTCCGCACCGTCCGGACCATGCTGTCCGCGTTCATGATCAGCCAGCCACGCTCTGACATACGGCTGGTCGGATAGGTCAGATCACGCAGACACCGCTGCGCCCACACAATGGTCCGGCGCAGATGGTCATCAGGACGGAATGTCAGCACAAAGCGGAACATGACAGCGGAGAAAAACACCGCGCCGAGGAAGGCTGAGGTACCGTTCAGGAACGAAATCTCGTCATAGCGTCCGGTGTTCGCAGGGCCGATCAGGACCGGCAGAAACATGTTGAACGAAAAGGCGTGGTTGATCAGCCGTGGCGTGCGGGCCGCCAGACCACCCACCACCATCGGCACCATCAGCGCACCGGCCAGAAGCTCCGGCGAGGTCACGCCCGGCACCACCAGCACAACAAAGATTCCCGCCACGAATGCGCACCACATTGCGCCGCGCACGAAACCACCCGTTGCCAATGTTGGCGTTTCCCGCGTGGCGAGCAGGCCGTAGACCAGCGCCACATAGGAGACGAAGGTGATGCCGGACGGCCAGCCCGTGACCTCCCACAGCAGCCACGCGCCCATGATCCCGGCGGCTGCCCGGATACCGTTGCGCATGCCTTCCACACCCTGTCGCACGGAACGGGATGTAAAGCGGAATCGATCACCCCGCTGGGGAGAGACAATCATCCCGACATGCCCGTCGGCATTGGTGAGACTACGCTGAATGGTGGGCCAACTGGCGTCCGCCCTCCTCCGGGCAAACGCCGCCAGCAGGGACGCCAGAGCTGCGCGGGCGTGGTCCGCCGCCCGTCCCGTCGTCGGCCCCATCTCCAGCACGTCATATTCAATGCGGGTCGCCGCCGCCATGATGTCAGCGAGAAGAGCCTGCTGCACAGGTCGTGAGAAATCCGCTGCCTGAAGCATTGCGCTGGTATGAGCGGCGACACTTTGCAGGCGCTTCACGAGGTTTCGACGCGCATTTCCTTCCATGTCCGGAAGGAACATCATCGTCGCCACACCTTCGCAGACGATGCCGAGAATGATGTATGTTCCGCGCGCCATTGCCACGGAAAAAGCAGCGTCCGGATCCGGAATGGCGTCCACCGCGACGATGGCCGTAGTGAAACCGGCCACCAGAAAGCCGTAACTCCGAAACCCGTCGAAGAAGGTGGCGCAGCCACAGCACAGGCCGATCCACGCAGCCAGCCCCACGAAGAAAATAGCGGCCTGCTGAGGAAAGGAGGCGATCAAAGCCACGCCGACGGAGCAGCCCACCACCGTTCCGACCATCCGCCACCGGGCCTTGGACATCGACTCACCGCGGGAGGCGGTCGCGACGACCCAGACCGTCAGTGGGGCCCATTGCGGGCTGCCCAGTTCCATCCACATGGCGACGAGAAGAGAAAAGATCGCAGCGCAGGAGGTGCGCACAGCGAAACCGAGATTCGCAGCAGACGGTGCGAAAAGCCAGCTCCAGTTCCGCGCTGCCATCGCCGTTGTCACGTTTATCTAGATTCCTGCCATCAGTTGATCGTGACGTTGCAAGCAGACGATAGCGAGAAAAAAGTCCAAGTCTTTCTGATGATGAAATTATAAACGGCGCTTATAATGTTGCGCTCAAAGCATGAGAGCGCTTCCCAGATCCAGTCCGGTCACGGTATCCCAGGCGCATCGCATCAGCGCACTCACCAGTGGTTTCCGAAGCCTGATCACTCCCACCGGCACCTCCGGCGAAGGCTCCAGGCGACGAATGTTGAGCCCCTGCCCTTCACTATTGAGTGGCAGCGCCGCAATCGGCAGAATGGACGCCAGCCGTCCCGCTTTCAGCTCGGCATGCAACAGTTCAAGGGCATTGGTTTCGAACTGGACATCAGGCTTTTGCACGCCTGCCTTCTCAAAAGCATCGTCCACGATCTGACGGCTTTTCATCGACCGGTCGAAGAGACAGAGTGGCAGCTCGGCTGCCTGCGACCAGTTACAACGTGTCCGCCCGGGCAGGCTCACGCCCGGAGCGGCAGCCAGAACATGCTGCTCCTTATAAAGCGGATGCTCTTCCATGTTGGGAACGGCTGTCGATTGGTCGAGATAGATCAGTCCAAGATTGAAACGCTCTTCCGACAGACCGTGCATCACCTCCGCAGAAGACACGACCGTCACCTCCAGATGCAACGCCGGGATCGCGGCACGCAGGCTTTCCGCCAACAAAGAGGCAATCTGTATGGCGGGCGGCATGATTCCAATGGACAGCGAACCGCCCGCCACATTATGCGCGAACCCTGCTTCCTGCTTCAGCCCATCCAGAGCCGCCAGACTCTGTCGTGCCCATGCGACGACGCGTTCCCCCTCCGGCGTAAGCCCCAGAACACGATGACGTCGAAGAACGATGGACACACCAAGTTCATGCTCAAGCTGGCGAATGGCGGTCGAAAGAGCGGGCTGGGACACGCCGCAATGGGCGGCCGCACGCGAGAAGTGTCGGAAGTGATCAAGCGCGACCAGATAATTCAACTGCCGGAGAAACATCCGATCTTCCCTTCGCCTTGTCTGTTGCGACCATCCCAGAATGGGATGTCATAACCGGAAAACGCCTGATCGAGGAAAGCCGGGTAGTTATGGCAGAGAGCAGAATCGAGTAGAATCTTGCGGCCAGTTGCAGAAACATGCTGCATGCGTGAGCACCCTGACATTGCAGCGAGAATATCGAATTTTCGACAATTTCATTACGGTTCCAATAAAAAACAAAAACGGATAATCAATTCTTCATGGGAACATCTCTGCGACCTATCGCGTTTTCGACTGAGTGACATCCTGAAATTCGAAAAGGAAACACCATGACGACCGTATTGATAACGGGTGCAGGCACTGGTTTTGGCCATGAAGTTTCGCTGCGCATGGCAGAAAAAGGCTTTGATGTCATTGCTGGCGTGGAAATTGCCGCACAGGTCTTTACGCTTTCGCAGGAGGCTAAAAAACGAGGCGTTTCCCTGCGCGTCGAAAAACTCGACGTGACCTGCGATGGAGACCGGCAGAAAGCGGCTGACTGGGACGTGGATATCCTGCTGAACAATGCAGGTATTTCAGAAGGCGGTTCCGTCGCCGACATTCCGGCGGACAATCTCCGCTGGCAGTATGAAGTCAACATCGTGGGGCCAGTCGCACTGACACAGATCGTGCTGAGAAACATGGTCAAGAAAAAGAAGGGAAAGATCGTCTTCATGTCTTCCGTGGCCGGTCTGACCACGGACCCGTTCGCAGGAGCCTATTCTTCCTCAAAACACGCTATCGAGGCGATTGCATCGGCTCTTAGTCAGGAGGTCAAGGAATTCGGGATCGAAGTGGCGACAGTCAATCCCGGCCCGTTCCTGACCGGTTTCAACGACCGCATGTTCGAGACCTGGGAAAGCTGGGAGGATGATCCTTCAGAGCGGCTCTTTGACTATAGCAAGATCGCTTTCCCGCATGAGCAGTATGACCCCGAGCCGGTCTTTGAGACGACCGTTGGCGTTCTGAGCGGTGAAATCCAGACCTATCGCAATGTCGAACCCAAGGAGATCATTGCCGAGCAGCGTGAACAGCTCAACGCCGTCTGGACCCAGAAGGTTACGGATGGACTGGGAGAGCGCGCTCCCCTCGTTCAGAAGGCTTACGACATCAAGCCCGGCACGCCGGTAAAGTAAGCCGATCCCTTTCGACTTCGGATGAGCACGTCCGAAAGTCATGAGACAAAAAAGCCTGCCTCTGCTTTCGCGGAGGCAGGCTTTTTAAACACCCTCAGACAAGGCGATAGTGCTTATTCAGCAGCAACCGCCACGCTTCGGTTCGGAACAATGACCGAAACCACGCCAGCCACGATGATGTTGACCACCAGAGCAATCAACCCCGTGGAAACCAGTTCGGACCAGCCGCCGATGGCGAGTGTGTGAACCGGCTTCAGACCATCAGACCAGCACATCCCCAGACCAACGACCGTACCGACAACCCAGCCCGCCAGCATGCCGGTCGATGAGAACCGGAACCTTGTTGTCAGACCGAGGATCAGCGCAGGGAACGTCTGAAGAATGATCACGCCACCCAGCAGCTGAAGATCGATGGCGAACTTCGCGTTCAGGAACATCACGCAAAGCAGAGCGCCGAGCTTCACACCGAAGGCCGCGATCCGCGAGGTCGTCACGCCTGCATAGCTCTTCGGCAGGATGTTATTCGTCAGCAGGTTCGCTGCACCGATCGCCATGACGGCGGCAGGAACGAGCGCGCCGACAGCAATCGCCGCGAAGGCAAAGCCTGCGAACCAGTCCGGGAACAGCTTCAGGAACAGGTAAGGCACCACCATGGAGGACACAGTCGTGTCGATCCCGGCAACGTGCGCCATCATGCCGAGCAGAGCGATCAGCCCGAGGACAATGGTGTAGATCGGCAGATAGACAGCGTTCTGTTTGACCGTGTCGGCAGATTTCGCCGCCAGAATACCCGTCAGCGTGTGTGGATACAGAAACGCAGCCAGAGCGGAAGACAGTGCCAGCGTCGCATAAGGCATTAACTGACTGGCCTTCATGACATGGTCGCCATCAGGCATCGCCACGACACTATTCATGACATCAAACATATGACCATAGCCGCCCAGCTTGATCGGGATCAGCGTCACAGCAGCAATCACCGCAATGTAGATCATAATGTCCTTGATGAACGCCGTCAGCGCAGGCGCATGCAGACCGCCCAGCCATGTATAAGCGGCGAGCGAGACAAAGGCGATGACCAGCGGGATTTCGCCAGAAAAGCCAAGCGCCTGCACGACCGTACGGATACCGATCAGCTGGAGCGCAATGTAGGGCATGACCGCGATCAGCCCGGAAAAAGCAACAGCCAGTTCGAGGGTGCGGCTACCGAAACGCGCCCGGATCATGTCCGCCGCAGTAGCATGACCGCCGTCGTTGGCGATCTTCCACAGTTTCGGCATGACGATGAAGATGAACGGATAGACGATGATGGTGTAGGGCAGCGCAAAGAAACCGTAAGCGCCGACCGCATAGACCAGAGCCGGAACCGCGATGACGGTATAGGCCGTATAGAAGTCGCCGCCGACCAGAAACCAGGTGACCCAGGCCCCGAACTCACGTCCGCCCAGACCCCATTCTTCCGTGCCGTGCCCACCATGCCCTTCGACATGGGGAGCCGGAGGCGCTTTCTTTCCGCCTGAAAACCAGCCTTTCCAGTGAGAAACCGTGCTTCCTGCGACAATCGTCAGCCCGAAAAACAGGACAAAGACGACAAGCGCGATCGTATCAGCTGCGGGAATGCCGTTCATGACTGCTCTCCCTTTTTCCAGGCAAGCCAGATCAGAACCGAGGTGACCGGCACCCAGGCGAACTGGTACCAATAGAAAAACGGGAATCCGAGCAGCATCGGAGTCTGGTGGTTATAGAAGGGCACCCACAGCAACCCGATGAAGGGCGCTATAAGCAGGATATTGAAAATTTTCATTAAGCGACCACTTCTTATTATTCGTGTGTGTGTCGGATTTGTTGACACTGTAAAATGACCATCGGGAAGTCAATAGATCTTCCCGTGAAAGCCCAGTTTGATGCCATTTTCACAAGCTTTTCATCCGGCCCGTGATCACACCCGCCTCGGTGGTCTGTTTTACGATGTCGTGGAGCCTGCCAGCTTCCCCATGCACAAGCTGCGCTACCGGAACAACCGCGCGGCGGCCACGGTCGGTCTCGATACGCTGACCGAGGACGAATGGGTCGAACATTTCGGCCGGTTCAAGCCTCTTCCCGGCTCCCTGCCGCACCCCCTGGCGCTCCGGTATCATGGCCACCAGTTCCGACAGTACAACCCTGATCTCGGCGATGGCCGCGGTTTTCTGTTCGCACAGTTACGCGATGACACCGGGCGTCTGCTCGACCTCGGCACCAAGGGCAGCGGTCGCACGCCCTGGTCACGCGGCGGCGACGGTCGTCTGACGCTCAAGGGCGGCGTGCGAGAAATTCTGGCCGCCTCCATGCTGGAAGCGCTGGGTGTTGAGACCTCTCGCGCTTTCAGCCTGATTGAGACCGGAGAAAATCTGGAGCGTCACGACGAGCCGTCCCCGACGCGCTCGGCTGTCCTCGTGCGGCTCGGCCACTCCCACATCCGTATCGGCACCTTCCAGCGCCTTGCGGCCAATGCCGAGACAGAAGCGCTGAAGCAGCTCGTCACCTACGTAAGGGAAACCTACTACCCCGATCTGTCCGTCCCGGAAGACGGCAACGAAGCGCTGGCGCTGTTTGAAGCCGTGTGTAGCCGCGTTGCCCGTGTGGGTGCCCAGTGGATGGCTGCGGGCTTTGTGCATGGCGTTCTGAACACGGACAATATCGCCATTACGGGCGAGAGTTTCGATTATGGTCCGTGGCGGTTCCTGCCCCGGTTCGATGCAAACTTTACTGCCGCCTATTTCGACCATAACGGCCTGTACGCCTATGGACGCCAGCCTCAGGCACTGCTGTGGAATCTGGCCCGTCTGGCCGAATGTCTGCTGGAATTTGCTCCACACGCTGGGCTGACAGACGTTCTTTCCCGCTTCCCGGCGCTTTATGAACGGGAACTGGATCTCGCATGGTGCCGTCGTCTGGGCGTGCGTCCGGACACCGTCGAAACAGACCGCGCCTTGCGACATGCGGTAACACTGTTCATGGAAACCTCAGGCATTCCGTTCCATTGCCTTCCCTTCGACTGGTATGGGGGCAGTGGTGGTGCGGAGCGTGCGCTGAATGGCGAGCGTGGTGATCTCTATCGTGACAGCGCGTTTGCTGAGGCGCGCGGTCTGCTCGAAAAACGGGATCCGGTCGCCTCCTATTCCGCAGATCATCCTTATTTTTCAAGCGGTCAGCCCTGTGACATGCTCATCACAACGGTCGAGGCGCTTTGGACAAAACTAAGCGAGCAGGATGACTGGGCCGCGCTTGGAGACAAGCTGACCGAGATTGATCTGATGGCTGACGCTCTGGGGCAGTATCGCGCCCCGTGAACATGAAGTCAGGGCAACCTTCTTCACGAACTCAAAAAATCTTCGCTTTTTGGCCATATCCGGGCTTTAAGAACGGTTCCTCACCTTTTGGATGCACCCTGCACGCGATATGTTCGCATTCCATGCGACCGTATGAGGCGGGCGCATCCAGCTTTTGAACACTGCAACCTTGGGACCGGTTTCTTGGCGCGTATCAGCCGCATCCTTCCAGCCAGCCTTTCATCCGCCACGACGAAAACGTCGCTGAAACGCCGAGGTGATGAACTTGGCGGCGTTCTGCTATGGGTGCTGGCGCTCGTCCTGACGGCCTGTTTCTGGAGCTATGACCCGCTCGACCCCTCACCTGATGTGTCGACTGACAGAGCGCCCACGAACCTGCTTGGACGACCGGGAGCGTTTCTGGCCGACATTCTCATCCAGGCTGTTGGTCTCTCCACAGCGCTGCTGATTGTGGCCCTCGCCGCATGGGGATGGAGAATCTTCCGGCATCGCGGTCTGAGCGTCTTCGTAATACGGGCTGTCGCCCTCTGTTTCCTTCTTCCAGTGGGAGCAGCCCTTCTTGCGGCGCTCCCCATTCTGATCACGGCCTTTCACGCGCCGGCATGGCCATCTGACGCAGGTATCGGTGGCGGAATCGGAGCCAGCATAGCGCGGGAAGCCGTTGCCGCCGGAATGTCCGCCATTGGTCCTGCGGGCGGCGTCATCATCTGGTTCCTCGGTCTGATTCTTGCTGTTCTTCTGGGCGCTCTGGCGTTCGGGCTCGACAAGAATGAGTGGAACAGCATCGCCCGCATGACGGGCGCGACCATGCTGCTCATCGGTCGTCAGCCCGGTCGCCTCGCCAAGGTGATTATTGCCCGTCAGCGTCGCACCCTTCCGGGGCAGGAGGACGCATACGCACGCGCCGACTACGGCAATGGCTATGAAACAGCCGGTTCCGAAACCGGCTTTGTCGAACAGGACAATGGCAGCAAACGGTCGTGGATTCCTCGGCGCGCCAAGGCTTCCACCGCATCAGCCGGGCAGTATCTTGCCGCAAAGGCCGCGCAGGAAACCCGCTTTGCGCCACCGCCGCCGCGTTCCGAAACAGCAAGACAGCCTGCCGCCACCAGAAGCACGGCTCCGACCGGAACCGATCTTGCCCTTCTGGCGCCTTCTCCGGAATCACCTCCGGCCAACCGCCCGACCGGTCGCAGGCCTGCCAACACGGTCAATGAGGATGAGCCGGTCTACGCCCTGCCCGGTCCGGTGAATGACGCCCCGCCGCCGACCGAGCGTCTCTCAGCTTACCGGGATGAGCAGACCGAGGTTTCTGATCTTCAGGCACCAGCATCCTCACAGCCAGCACCTCCCCCCCCGCAGGCTGTCCGTCCTGAACCGGTCACACAGTCTGCCGGCTACGGTGCACCTGCTGAAGGTGAAGGCAAGAAGTCTCTCCTTTCCAAACTGTTTGGTGGACGCTCGGAGAATGATGGCGGTTCAGCATCAGGTCGCCGCGAAGCAGCCAAAGCGTCTCAGGGATGGGTTCTGCCACCTGTCTCCCTGCTGAAACTTCCGCCCGCCTCACGCGCCGCCATGGCCCCGTCGCGGGAAATGCTGGAAGGGAATGCCCGCCTTCTTGAGACGGTTCTTGCCGACTTCGGCGTGCAGGGGCGGATTGTCGATCTGCATCCAGGCCCGGTGGTCACGCTGTATGAGCTTGAGCCCGCGCCCGGTATCCGTGCCGCTCGCGTCATCGGTCTGGCGGACGACGTAGCCCGCTCCCTGTCCGTGCTCAGTGTCCGTATCGCCACCGTTCCCGGTCGTAATGTCATCGGTATTGAAGTCCCGAATGCGACCCGGGAGACGGTGTATCTCTCCGAGCTGTTCAAATGCCCGGAATGGGTGAACACGACGGCGCGGCTTGAGTTGGCTCTCGGCAAGGACATCGCTGGCGAGCCGGTCTTTGGTGATCTCGCCAAGATGCCGCATCTGCTCGTCGCAGGCACCACCGGCTCCGGCAAGTCGGTCGGGATCAACGCGATGATCCTGTCGCTGCTCTTCCGGCATTCTCCGGACGAGTGCCGCCTGATCATGATCGACCCGAAGGTGCTGGAACTGTCGATCTATGACGGCATCCCTCACCTGCTGACGCCTGTCGTCACCGAGCCGAACAAGGCCGTCACCGCCCTGAAATGGGTCGTGCGCGAGATGGACCGCCGCTATCGCGCCATGGCGCATCTGCAGGTTCGTAATATCGCCGGTTATAACGAACGGGCTGCGCAGGTTCGTGAGCGCGGCGAGGAAGTCACGCGCCGTGTCCAGACGGGCTACGATCCGGAAACCGGCAACCCGATTTTCGAAGAACAGTCCCTGACGCTCGATCCCCTGCCCTTTATCGTTGTGGTTATTGACGAAATGGCCGATCTGATGATGACGGCGGGCAAGGAAATCGACGCCGCTGTCCAGCGTCTCGCGCAGAAAGCCCGTGCGGCCGGCATCCACGTCATCATGGCGACGCAGCGTCCGTCTGTGGACGTGATCACCGGCACCATCAAGGCCAACTTCCCGACGCGCATTTCCTTCCAGGTCATCAGCAAGTTCGACAGCCGCACGATCCTTGGCGAACAGGGCGCAGAGCAGCTTCTGGGCCAAGGCGACATGCTGTTCATGCAGGGCGGTGGTCGCATCACGCGTGTGCATGGACCATTCGTGGCGGACAGCGAAGTCGAAGCGGTGGTCGAGTTCCTGCGCGAACAGGGCGAGCCGATTTACGACGAGGACGTCATCTCCGAACGCGAGGACGACAGCGCTGCGGGAGCCTTCGATGCCGGAAGTGGCGGCGGCGATGGTGAAGCAGGCGGTCTGTATGACAAGGCCGTGGCCATTGTGATCCGCGAAGGCAAGGCATCCACCTCCTTCGTTCAGCGTCATCTATCGATTGGCTATAACCGCGCCGCCAAGCTGATCGAACAGATGGAGAAGAACGGTATCGTGACGGCTGCCGACCATGTGGGACGCCGGAAGGTGCTGATCGGGCGTGGCGCAGAGGACTGACGCCCAGTTTGGATAGAGCCATTCCACTGCGCTCTGGCTTAACGGGATGGTTCAAACTACTTCCTTATCGCGCTTCTTCATTCGTTGCGTCGAATGCAGCGGCTTTCGATTTCAGCCTTCCCCTCTCAAGGTCTTATTCCTAGAGAAGCGGTGAAGGCTTCCTCTGATGCTGGAAATGAGTGAACGGTCATGACGGGTCTCACTTCAACACTCCCGTTTGAAACGCTCTATGAAAGCAATCAGGCGCTTATCATCAATAAGCCCGCTGGCCTGCCGGTTCATCCCGGACCTCGCGGCGGACCCAGCGTTGAAGACTGGTTTCCCCTGATGAGCCGACGGAAAGACGGTCCGTGGCTGGCGCACAGACTGGATACCGACACGGCGGGTTGCCTTGCCATTGCCCTGCGCAAACAGACGTTGCTGGCAATGCAGTCCTGCTTCTTCCAAGGCCTCACCCGCAAGATCTATTGGGCCATCGTGCAGGGCGTTCCACCGGAAATGGCCGAGATCGATCAGCCTCTAAAGAAAATCAGTTCGAAGTCTGGTGGATGGAGAATGTGCACCGCCACGGACGGGCAAAACGCACGCACGACATTGAAACGTCTGGGAACAGATGGCGTCTGTTCATGGGTAGAACTGACGCTGCATACAGGTCGGACCCATCAGGCACGGATTCATTGCGCGTTGCTGGGTACGCCCATCAAAGGCGACCCGATCTATTTGGAAGGAAAAAATGAGACTTCAGGTCCGTTACAGCTTCTGAGTCGGGAGCTAACTCTGCAACTTCCCACGCCGATCACGGCTGTCGCGCCGCCGCCGCCCCACATGGAGGCGGCGTTAAGACGCTGCGGGTATCACCCGTCAAACGGGTAATACCCTTCTTGAATGAACCGATCAGTTGCTGACCGCGTGCCAGGACTTGCCCTGAAACTTGTAGTCCACGTGCAGTTCTTCGATGATTTCGGAGAATACGTGATTGTCATACACGATCATGGACGGGATCGGACGCACCCGCATGAAATCTGCATGGAACGTGCGGTTCAGAGCGCGCTCGAATACACCGGGGCCGGTCTTGTAGGGGATGTACAGACCCGGATGCAGATAGCAGTTCCGATAGAGCGACAGCAGAACGTCTTCCAGAATCGGGCTGTTCGAGACCGAACCGAAGAAGTCGTTATGCACCACGCTGTCATGGGTCAGCAGGAACACATGCGAGTGGTGATGGGATAGCCGCTCAAAGAAAACTTCCTCGGAACGGATACGGATATCGGCATCAAGCCACCAGCCGCCGAGCTTCTGGATGACATGGGCGCGAAGGAAGTCAGCAGCCTCAGCAGGATGACGGGTGCTCAGGAACAGGTTCCGGGCCTCGACGCCGTAGACGTCATACAGCCACTGGGCGGCTTCTTCCTGATTGAAGGTTTTGACCTCAATGCCCTTGAGATTGCGGTGATATTCAAAGTTACGCTCAACCTCGTCCGGCGTTTCCTTATCCCAGTACATGAAAATCTTGCGTGGGATGAGAGCGCCCGGCACACGGCTGTCTGCCACACCGTTACGCATCTGTTCTGTGTAGAGGCGATTCATGACCTCCAGATACAGCCGGTCACACTCTTCGCCCGTGTGGAACTCGTCGTAACAGTTCCCCATGATGCGGGCGGCCTTGATCAGGTCGCCTGTTGTCCATGCCGTCTGGATACCGAGGATGTAATTATAGAGTGGCAGCGACAGAGACCGTAGAGCATCCATATCTGCTGGGTCGAGCGGCAGACCGGCCTTCAACTGGCAGAGAAGGCTCACATGCAACAGGATGTGCGCGCCGGGATGCTGGTCCGGAGATTTTGAATGAAGATCATATCCGATGTGATAAACGCGGGCCGCTTCCGCAACACACCGATCGGTATGGAGAATATTGGCGAGGTAAAACGCCTTCTCGACAGTGTCGCAGCCATGCTCATTATAATAAGCAACGGCTCTTTCATTATTTGCCAGATCGGAGGGAGTAAGATGCGGTGGCGTTACCGGTTCAGTCATTCCATTTTCTCCGACGGACTTATCTGGGCAACTTATTAGCAAATCCTCAGATCGTTACAACCTGAACGCATGGTCAATGGGACCCTAACTACTCCTGATTATCATTTTTTTTCGCTAAAAACTGAAAAAGATCGTCTGATGCTGAATGGCCCGCAGAAAGCTCTCTGCTGACAAGCGTTCGCCCCCCTTAACAAACCATCGGAAGATCGCCATCGTGGCGCACAATTTTCGGCTCTGGCAGCAAGGGAGGCTCTCATGACACGCCCTCAAAACATTCTGGTCCGCGGCGCAGGCGTTGCGGGTCTTGTTGCCGCTGTCAGACTGGCCAGTCGGGGAGCGCGCGTCACCCTTGCCGAGGCTGGACCGAAGGTTGGCTCGGGCGCATCCTGGATGGCGGGCGGCATGCTCGCCCCTTGGTGTGAAGCAGAGTCAGCGCCGCCGGAAGTGACTGAACGTTCAATTGATTCCCTCGCCTGGTGGCGCGCCAACGTGCCAGATGTGCAGTCCAACGGCAGTCTTGTGGTCGCACCTCCCCGCGACACAGCAGAAATCGCCCGCTTTGGACGCCGCACCAGTCATTTCCGGGAAATTGGTCCGCAGGAGATCGGCGAACTGGAACCGGATCTCGCTGACCGTTTTCAGAAAGCCCTCTTCTTCCCGGAAGAAGGGCATCTCGATCCACGAAAGGCGCTCCCTGCCCTCGCTGATCGTCTGGTCAACGAACTGGGCGGCCGCCTGCTGTTGAATACTCCGAACGCACCCACTGACGAATCTTTCGACTGGATCGTCGATGCCACAGGTTTGCGGGCACGGAAGGAACTTTCTGCGCTGCGAGGCGTGAGAGGAGAGATGCTTCTTCTACGCTGTGCCGACGTTGAACTGCACAGGCCAGTGCGGATGCTGCATCCCCGTATTCCTATCTATATAGTACCCCGGGCTGATCACCTGTTCATGGTCGGCGCAACGATGATCGAAAGCGAGAATGACGGACCGATGACGCTTCGGTCGATGAGCGAACTGCTCAACGCGGCATGGACGCTGCACCCTGGTTTTGCGGAAGCTGAAATCGTGGATATCGGGACAGGCTTAAGGCCGTCCTATCCGGATAATGTCCCGCTCGTGACGCAGGAAGGCCGCTCCATTTTCGTCAATGGCATGTACCGTCACGGCTATCTTCTTTCGCCATGGCTGGGCGAACAGGTCGAGAAGCTCGTATTCGATTCTTGAAACATCTGCGACTTGCGTGGCCTTCCTGAAAGCCCCAAGTGATGCATGAACCATGCAAGTGACGACGTCTGGTCAGGGAGGCTGACATGAACATTCTGGTCAACGACGAAGCCCGTGAGGTAAGTGCCTCCACTCTTGCCGCGCTTGTCGATGAACTCGGCCTGAAGGGTGCGCGCATCGCCACCGCTGTGGATGGTGACTTCGTACCAGCCTCCCGTCGCTCTCATCTGGCCATTGCAGAGGGGATGAAGATTGAAATCGTCGCTCCCATGCAAGGTGGATAAAACAATGAAGTTTTACGGAACCACACTTTCCTCTCCCCTGATGCTCGGCACGGCCCAGTATCCTTCTCCTGAAATCCTTGCCTCTGCTGTAAAGGCGGCGCAGGCAGGCGTGATCACGGTCTCATTGCGCCGTGAATCGGCCGGTCAGAAAGCCGGTCAGGCATTCTGGTCCCTCATTCGCGAACTTGAAGTCCCGGTGCTGCCCAATACCGCCGGATGCCACACGGTGAAGGAAGCGGTCACCACGGCTCACATGGCCCGCGAAGTCTTCGAGACGGATTGGGTGAAGCTGGAAGTTATCGGTGAAGCCGACACGCTTCAGCCGGATGTCTTCGGTCTTGTGGAAGCGGCGCGTATTCTCACCTCTGAAGGTTTCAAGGTTTTCCCCTACACAACGGAAGATCTTGTGGTGGCGGAAAAACTGCTGGCGGCAGGATGCGAAGTGCTGATGCCGTGGGGTGCGCCCATTGGTTCGGGCAAGGGCCTGAACAACGTATTTGGCCTGCGTGCTCTCCGTGCGCATTTCCCGGATGTCCCGCTGGTTGTCGATGCCGGAATCGGTGTGCCGTCTCACGCGGCGCAGGCCATGGAACTCGGCTATGACGCGGTGCTCATCAATACAGCCGTCGCCAAGGCTGGTGATCCGGTAGCAATGGCGCGGGCTTTCAGTCTCGCGGTCGAAGCTGGCGCTCTGGCTTATCAGGCCGACCCCATGGCGGAACGCGATATGGCGGCTCCCTCCACACCTCTCCTCGGAAAGCCTGTGCTCGCATGACCCATTCCCCACTCCCCCAACGTATCTATCCGGTTGTGGACCGCGCGTTCTGGGTCGATCGCCTTGGTGCAGCAGGCGCACGTTTCATCCAGCTTCGCATCAAGGACAAAACCGGGGCTGCTCTGGTTGAAGAGCTGAAGGAAGGACTGCGCTTTGCCGAACAGCATGGCGTGTCTTTGGTGGTCAACGACTTCTGGCAGGAAGCCATTCTGTGTGGCGCGCCCTGGCTACATCTGGGGCAGGAAGATCTCGATACAGCGGACCTCGATGCCATCAGGAATGCAAACATTCGTTTCGGCATCAGCACGCATTGCGTGGAAGAGCTGGATCGTGCGCTGGCAGTAAAGCCTGATTATGTCGCGCTGGGTCCGATCTGGCCGACACGCCTTAAGAAGATGGCTTTTGGTCCACAGGGCACGGAAAAGCTGACCGAGTGGCGGCAGAGGATTGGCGATCTGCCTCTTGTCGCGATCGGCGGTGTGACTCTTGCCCGCGCTCCTGAGTGTATTGCCGCCGGTGCAGACTGCGTTTCGGCTGTTTCCGACTTCATCCTCGCACCTGATCCTGAGGCCCAGATTGCAGCTTGGCTGGCGGCCACAGAAAAAAGCGTTGCGAAATAACAATACTCCCACGAACATCGCGACCTGCTTAAATGTTCTTCAATAGCTGTGACTGATTATCCAGCCAGTTGGTCGGATCGAAGGTTGTGCAGCTGATACCCGTCTTGAGAAAAACTGCCGGATTTGTGGCTGCATGTGGCGTGTGTTGTAGTTTTTTCACTGCCACGCCTGCGTGCGCTGAAGCTTTTGATTCCAAGGATGTAACGATCCTTGGAGAAGCACTGCATTTTGTTGTGCCACCGCCGAAAGGCGAAATCTCTGTTGCGGTTGTCTACAATCCCGCAGTGACAGGCTCAGAGCAGGAAGCTCAGCAGATCAGCAAGGCTTTTTCAGATACTTCACAGAACATCGGCGTTACCATGCATGCTTTTGCCGTGCGTCTCGATGATCTAAATCACAATGCGTTTGTTGCTGTGGTGTCCGCCAATGGGGCTGGCACGCCTATCCTGCGAAACGTTCTGACCTCGCACCATGCCGTTTGCGTGACAGGCCATCTGGATCAGGTCGAAAACGGAAGCTGCCAGATTTATCTGACTTCCCAGCCAACGGTCGATATTCGCCTTAATCAGGATGCCACGGACGCGGCAGATGTGCATTTCGCGACGGCTTTCAGGATTATGGTGCGCACGCTCTAATCACAGCGTCTTCACACACTGAGCGACATAAGCCGCCATATCTGCGATGACCTGTTCGATTTTCTGGGCAAAGCGGGGATTCAACCCGGAGCCGCCATTGGCCCTCCGGCTCACATAAAGAGCACGATTCATTTCAAGCTGTATGGCGCTGACGCCCTCAGCCGGACGACCGTAATGGCTGGTGATGAACCCACCGGCGAACGGATGATTACGAGCGACTTTCATATTTTGGGCCAACAGATTACGAGCCAGCGCCTGCACATAATGCAGTTCGCTTGAAGCGCCGAAACAGTCGCCAATCACACAGTCGGCTTTTGAACCATCCACTCCAGCCGGCATGGAGTGCATGTCGAGTAGAACACAGAACCCGTGCTTCTCTTTCACTTCCGCGATCAGTTTACGAAGTTCAGCGTGGTATGGATGCCAGTAACGGCGTAAGCGAGCCGTTGTTTCCGCCATGGAAAGTTTCCCGGCATAAAGCTGCCTTCCTCCGGAAACCACCACCGGGATACTTCCAAGGCCTGCACGTCCACGAGCGGAGGGACTGAGCGCTTCCCCCTCTGCTCCGGCGATCATGGCCGGATCGAGATCGAGTGAAGCTCTATTCACATCGCAGAAGACCCTGGGAAACGTAGCAGAAAGCAGGATCGCCCCATGAGCTGGCGCAGAAGCGACCAGAGTATCGACGTGAAAATCTTCCCCACTGCGCAGCACTTCAAGCGGCAACCTGACCTGAGCAAGAAAGCTGGAAGAATAATCGCGGCCTGAATGAGGTGACGAGATGATGAGCGGTATAGATTCGCCGGATGGGCGCACAACAGTTACAGGCGGATTCGCGCGGAAACCGACAGACGTATCTTCTTCTCTGGCGTTGAAAGAATCGCTGAAAACAGCGCCTGATTGGTCCAGCATAAGCACTCAGAACAAGGGATTATTGAGGTCGTTCTGACAGGTTACACTATTTTTTTCACATGGGCTTGCCTTCTTCGCAGAGCTCTTTTAAAAGCCCGCTTACCGGACAGATGGGCGCATAGCTCAGCGGTAGAGCACTACCTTGACATGGTAGGGGTCACAGGTTCAATCCCTGTTGCGCCCACCATCTGCTCCGGCAGAAAACCAATGGTTTTCTAAGCCTTATACATCAGACTGCAATGGTTTCATTCAGTCGATGCGCTTTTAGAATACGAATTTCACTTTCTATTAGCCGGGATTAATTCCTGATGTATGGCGTTTGAAAAAGTCCAGACACATATATCGGCCTAGACCTATACTCTTGTTCGAATGCCCGCTGGCCGCATCCGCAAGTTTCCGCAAAAGCCAAGCTTGAAAATTTTCTGATCAGTTTTTTATCGACATAATCTGACCTTTCAGAAGCACCCTCTGACACGGCCATTACCGACAAAGCAGGACCAGCAAAGCTGGTCCCACCGGTAAAAGATCGAAGCCTCAGGCCTCGTCTTCATCCTCATCGTCTTCCTCGTCATCTTCGATGACAACGGCGACGGTGATTTCGACGCTCTCGTCTTCTGCCTGAAGCTTGTCAGCCGTGTCTTCCGCCACGTCCTCGTCTTCATACAGCATGGCTTCGTTGGGATCGTCGGTCCACTTTGTCTCAGGGTTCCAGAAGGAGAGATCTCCGTTCTCGGCCTCGCGCTGGATCAGAAAGCCGACAACGACTTCGTCATCAAGGTTGATTTCGTCTTCACTCATGGGGCAGCCCTTTCGTGCACCGTTTGATAGCTGAGGCATCGCACATTGTGCGGGTCAGCATAAGGGGCTGTCTGCCTGACTGCGATGATATTTTTGCGGCATGATCCGAAATCAGTGAAAGACCGAATATAATCAGCCCTGTAAGGAGTTTGCATCGCTTACAGCTTGCAGTTGTCTTCCCGGCGGGGGATGCTTGTGCGAAGCGATATTGCCACATAGTCGGAGGAACAGCCGGTGCGCCGGAAACGGGGGATCAGTGAGGAAGAGCAGGCGCTATGGACGTCCTTCGTCCGTGGTGTGAAGCCGCTTGCCCTCAACGGACGTCCCTCCGGCCTTCCCGCAAAGCCTAGAGCCCCTGCTCCGGATCAGACCTTACCTGCCCGCCAGAATGCGGAAGGCGGACCGACAATTGCCCCTTCCGTGCGCATGCCAGATCCGATGCCTTCCCGCATTCCTCTTACACAGAGTCACATGCGATCTGCCGCCTTCATGACGACAGGGGAAATAGCGGTTGCCAATCATCTGCGCGGAAAGGCAGCAAAAAAGAAATACGTCAACGCTCCAGCCCAGATCGGTGCCCGACAAGCCGGTCTGGATACTGGAAGCTGGAAGCGGCTCTCAAAAGGACATACGACGGTTGAGCGAAAGCTCGATCTGCATGGCATGACGGCGCAAGCGGCTTTCATGCGTCTGCATGAATTCCTCTTTTCAGCATACAGCCAAGGCGTCCGTTGCGTCGAAATCGTGACCGGGCTTGGCTCTGGGCCTGAGGGAGGCGTGTTGCGGCGTGAGTTACCTTTCTGGCTCGGTCGGGATGATCTCGGGCGCATGATTCTGGCTGTCACACACACCCATGAAGCCAATCGCGGAGCCGTGCGCATTCTGATACGAAAGCGCCGCTCTTCCCACCCAGGCAAACGCTGAGAACTGCTTCTTTACTCTCCGCTCTGCGCCACCATGTGATAGGGCACGACGCCCCTCTCCTCTCCTCCCGCATCGATCTGGAAACCTGCCGCCGGGATGGCGCGATGACGGCAATCCGTGCGGATGCAGGCACGGCATCCGGGACCGATAGGAATGATCGTGCGTTCATCCGACAGATCGAGCCCGGCGGCGTAAACCAGTTCTGAGGCATGAGAGACTGAGCAGCCCAGCACAATCGCCACGCGCCTTGGACGATCGAAGTAAGATGTGCCTGCATGACCCACCGTACGGGCGACGTTCAGGAACACGGCATCATCCGTGGTGCGTGAGACCTGCACCTGTAGCTCTCCGGGCGTCGCAAAGGCACGGAAGACATTCCATAGCGAGCAGAGGCCACCAAAACGGGGCAGATTGAAACGGGTCGCGCTGTAACTTTTTAGAATATTTCCAGCAATATCCGTCTTGATGAAGTAAAATGGCAGCCCTTCCTGTCCCGGTCGTTGCAGGGTCGAGAGACGATGGCAGACCTGCTCGAAACTGACACCGAACTGACGTTGCAATTGGTCGAGATCATGCGATTTCGTGCGGGCAGACTGCCGGAACCGCGTGTAGGGCAATAGCAGCGCGCCGGCGAAGTAATTGCTCATCCCCACATGGGCCAGATCACGGGCATCGGAAGAAGTCAGGCCAGACCGTTTCACCGCCCGGTCAAGCAGACGTCCGTAACCAAGACGCCCTACGACCTGCGCCATGTAGAACACACTGCTTTCCGATGGCACACCATCCGCCATGAGAAGCCGTCGTCCGCGCTTGTCGAAACGCCAGATGACCGAACGACTGTCCAGACTGCTGTCAGTCAGAATTTTGACGCCGTGATGATCGCGCAGATAGCGCTCGAGATTGGCGGCCAGAAGACCTTCCGAAAAATCCAGTGTTTCGTAAAGATCTTCGGCTGCACGGTCTATTTCATCAAAGTAGTTGCGTTCACGCTGCACCCAGTCACCTACGGCCTCGTAGGGCGAAACAGTTGTTACCTGTTCTGCAACCACCGACGCGCCGGACGTATCAATCTGTGGTGTGGAGAGCCCCTCTCCTGAAAGAATCTTGTTATATTGTGCATTTTCCGCATCATTCCGTTCCCTGATAATGGTTCGATAGGCTCGATAAAGCGTCACAAATCTATCAGCCAGAGCAGGCGCTCCTCTCACAGCGGCCTGAAGTTCCGCCGGACGGAGCGAGGCTGACTTGAACAATGGATCGCCCAGAATTTCTCGCAGGGCCTGAATCTGCCGGATCTCGTCACTGTCGCCAAAATAGGCGGGTGACACATCGAAGAGATTGCAAAGTTTTAACATCAGAGGCGGCGGAATGGGCCGCTGATCGTTTTCAATCTGATTCAGATAGCTGGGAGACAGGCCAAGATCCTTCGCCAGATCCTGCTGTGTTTTTCTTATTCTGCCACGCAACTCCCGAATACGTGATCCCGCGAAGACCTTGCTGACACGTTTCGTCACCTTCGCATCCTTTGCAAAAACAGCTTCTTTTTATCGCTTCAATTCGCTTCGTTCACCATAGCTGAAATTCGCGCTTAAGCCATACTCGCCTCAGTTTTCGTGAATGAGGCTGACATGCAAACCTACGACATCAAGGTTCACCCCGAGAAAGATCGCCTGCCCCGCGACCAGCAGCTCGCCTGGCATATTGCCGAAGTGGCGGCTGACCCGGTGGAAATCGAAGCCCCTGTCACCGAGATGATCATCAATCGTGTGATTGATAACGCGTCGGTTGCCATCGCGTCGGTCAATCGTCACTCCGTCATGAGCGCACGGGCTGAGGCGCTGGCGCATCAGCGTCCGGGTGGCGCGACCGTTTTCGGCTGTGGGCCAGACGTTCGTGTCCACGCAGAATGGGCGGCATGGGCCAACGGTACCGCCGTGCGCGAACTCGACTTCCACGACACGTTTCTGGCCGCTGAATATTCGCATCCCGGCGACAACATCCCCGGCATCCTCGCTGTAGCGCAGCAGTGCCAGCGTTCGGGTCATGATCTGATCCGCGGCATCGCTACGGGCTACGAAATCCAGATCGACCTCGTGCGCGGCATCTGCCTGCACAAGCACAAGATCGACCATGTCGCGCATCTCGGTCCGTCTGTGGCGGCTGGTATCGGCACCCTGCTCGGCCTGCCGACAGAGACGATCTATCAGTCCATCCAGCACGCGTTGCATGTGACCACCGCTACACGCCAGAGCCGCAAGGGCGAGATTTCCTCCTGGAAAGCCTATGCGCCGTCCCATGCGGGCAAGATGGCGGTTGAATCCGTTGATCGCGCCATGCTGGGCGAAACGTCGCCAAGCCCGATCTATGAGGGCGAGGACGGCGTGATCGCGTGGATGCTGGACGGCAAGGATGCGCACTACATCGTTCGTCTCCCCGAGCATGGTGAAGCCAAGCGGGCGATCCTCGACAGCTACACGAAAGAACACTCTGCCGAATACCAGAGTCAGGCCCTGATCGACCTTGCTTTCAAGCTGGGCAAGCAGGTGAAAAACTGGGACGACGTGAAGGATGTTCTGATCGAGACCAGCCATCACACGCACTACGTGATCGGCACTGGCTCGAACGATCCGCAGAAGTTCGATCCGAAAGCATCGCGCGAAACGCTCGATCATTCGATCATGTATATCGTTGCGGTCGCGCTTCAGGATGGCTCGTGGCACCACGTCCACTCCTACTCACCGGAGCGCGCCAACCGTGCCGATACTGTGCGTCTGTGGCAGAAGATTCACACGATCGAGCGTCCGGAATGGACAGAGCGTTATCACTCCATCGACCCGAACGTGAAGGCTTTCGGTGGCCGTATCACCATCACGATGAATGACGGGTCCGTCATCTCAGATGAACTGGCGGTCGCCAATGCCCATCCGCTCGGCGCCACACCGTGGACGCGCCCGGACTATATCAAAAAGTTCCGCACGCTGACTGATGGGATCATCACGCCACAGGAAGCTGACCGGTTCCTTGAAGTCGCCCAGCGTCTGCCGGAGCTATCCGCGAAAGAGCTTTGCGAACTGGAAATCACGCTTCCGTCTGGTGAACTCAGGAAGAATCCGAAAGTCGGTATTTTCGGTTTCGGTCAGTAACACACAGCGACACAGGAAGATGGCTTCAGACTCATGAAGCCGTCCGCAGCAGACGACAGAACAAGAAAGAGGAGACGCAGACCATGACGCAAACCTCTCACGAAAAACGTCCGAAGAAGTCGGTTGCCCTGTCAGGCGTCACGGCTGGGACAACCGCCCTGTGCACGGTCGGCCACAGCGGCAATGATCTGCATTACCGTGGCTATGACATCAAGGATCTGGCCGAGAACTGTGAATATGAGGAGGTCGCTCACCTGCTCATTCACGGTCATCTCCCCGACCCTTCCGAACTGGCCGAATACAAGGAAAATCTGCGCTCGATGCGCGGCCTGCCCGAGCAGGTGAAGCGGGTTCTGGAGCAGGTTCCGGCCGCCACGCATCCGATGGATGTCATGCGTACCGGCCTGTCCGCGCTGGGATGCGTGCTGCCGGAGCGACGGGACCAGAACCCTGTCGGGGCGCGGGAAATTGCGGACCGTTGCGTAGCATCTCTCGGGTCGATCCTGCTCTACTGGTATCACTACGCCACCAACGGGCGTCGGATCGAGGTCGAGACGGACGACGACACGGTGGGGGGTCATTTCCTCCATCTCCTGCACGGCAAGGAACCGTCGGCGGAATGGGTGAAGGCGATGCATGTCTCTCTCATTCTCTACGCAGAGCATGAGTTCAATGCGTCAACTTTCACCTGTCGCGTGATCGCGGGCACGGGTTCGGACATGTATTCCGCGCTGTGCGGTGGCATCGGCGCTCTGCGTGGCCCGAAACATGGCGGCGCAAACGAAGTAGCGCTCGAAATCCAGCAGCGTTACCAGACGCCGGACGAGGCGGAAGCTGATATCCGCAGGCGTGTAGACAACCGTGAGGTCGTGATCGGCTTCGGGCATCCTGTTTATACAATCGCTGATCCACGCAACGAGATTATCAAGAGAACGGCCTATGCCCTGTCGCGGAAGAACGGCTCGATGCGCCTCTACAATGTGGCGGAACGGCTTGAATCCGTCATGGCGGACACCAAGAAGATGTTCCCCAACCTCGATTGGTTCAGCGCCGTTTCCTACAACATGATGCGCATCCCGACCGCGATGTTCACGCCTATCTTCGTCATCGCCCGCTCCGCCGGATGGAGCGCGCATGTGATCGAGCAGCGCGAGAACGGCAAGATCATCCGCCCCTCCGCCGAATATGTCGGACCGGAAGACCGGGCTTTCGTTCATATCCATAACCGTAGCGTGCAGGAGAAAGCAGCATGACCTATCTGGTCGGCGCGGAAGCCCCTTCGGAATCAGCTGGCAGCCGGTTCCGCAAACTCCTCGATGCTCCCGGCATCCTTCAGCTGCCGGGCGCTCATAATGGTCAGGCCGCGCTTCAGGCGAAGGATGCCGGCTTTCAGGCGCTCTATCTTTCGGGTGCCGCCATGACGGCCAGCATGGGGCTGCCGGATCTGGGGATCATCACCATCGATCAGGTGGAGTTCTTCATTCGTCAGATCGTCCGCTCCTCGGCTCTGCCGCTTCTTGTCGATGGTGACACCGGATATGGCGAAACCCTCAACGTGATGAACATGGTTCGCGCGTTCGAGGAGTCCGGTGCCGGGGCGCTGCATCTGGAGGATCAGCTTCTCCCGAAGAAGTGCGGGCATCTGAACGACAAGAAGCTCGCCAGCGTGGATGAGATGGCCATGAAGGTCAGCGCTGCCCGACGTGCTCGCCGTGATCTGGTGATCGTGGCGCGGACGGATGCAGCCGCCAGCGAAGGTATTGATGGCGCTGTTGCTCGTGCGAAGAAATACATCGAAGCCGGTGCAGACGCGATCTTTCCGGAAGCACTGACCAACGCCGAAATGTTCCGTGAATTCGCACGACGGATGCCGGGTGTGAAGCTGCTGGCCAACATGACCGAGTTCGGACGCACGCCGTTCTACACGGCGAAAGAGTTCGAGGAGATGGGCTACAGCATGATCATCTGGCCGGTCAGCTCGCTGCGTGCCGCCAACAAGGCGCAAGCCGATCTGTATGCCACCATCGCCCGTGATGGCAGCACGGAGGCCATGCTTCCCCGGATGCAGACGCGGGAGGAGTTGTACAGGACGCTGCGTTATCATGAATATGAAGCGCTGGACCGCAGTATTGTGGAAACCGTGCTGCCGACCATAGCAGCCTGAGTTTTTACCTGAGCAGATCACACTCAAATCCAAGGTCACACCCGGGCGATTTAACATCGCCCGTTTCCATTCAGGAGAAGAACAGGTGTCCACACCCCAGACCGATCTCGCCATTTGGGATATTGAAAGCGTTGATCCGGACAAGGCGTTGCAGATCAGGGCGATGCGTGAGCAGGTGCAGACTGATCCTGAAACATTCTGGCTGGAACAGGCAAAACGTCTTGAGTGGGAGCGTTTCCCCTCTGTCGGAAACCGTTCGACATTTGAGGATGACGTATCCATCCGCTGGTATGAGGACGGCAAGCTCAATGTCTCGGTCAATTGTCTGGACCGTCATCTGAAGGAGCGTGGAGACCAGACCGCCCTGATCTGGCAGGGCAACGATCCGGGCGTGTCACGTCAGCTTACCTTCCGCGAACTGCACGCCGAAGTCTGCCGCGTCGCCAATGCCCTGAAAAGTCTGGGTGTAAAGCGCGGTGATCGCGTGGCGATTCATCTTCCCATGACTGTCGAAGTGGTAGCCTGCATGCTGGCCTGCGCCCGGATTGGGGCGGTGCATGTCGTGCTGTTCGGCGGGTTCTCACCGGAAGGGATTGGCGAGCGTCTGATCGACAGTGGAGCGGTGGCTGTCATTACCTGCGATGCGGCCAAACGAGGTGCAAAAACAATTCCGCACAAGGCGGTCATTGACGCCGCGTTGAAGCATACCGGCTCCATCGGCAGCGTGAAGAACGTCATCGTCGTGAATGTCAGTGACACCAGCGCTCCCATGACGGCGGGACGTGACCATGATTACGCAGAACTGGTGGCCGGACAGTCGGATATCTGCGAACCCGAGATCATGAATGCGGAAGATGTGTTCTTCCTGCTTTACACGTCTGGCAGCACAGGAAAACCGAAGGCGATTGTGCATACAACGGGCGGTTACCTCGTCTGGGCGGCCTATACTGTGGACGTCACCTTCCCGGCGGAACGGGGCACGACGCACTGGTGCACGGCCGATGTGGCGTGGATCACGGGCCATACGTTCGTGGTGTATGGACCGCTGGCCAACGGCACCACGACCCTGCTGTTCGAGGGGCTGATGGGCTGGCCGCAGGCGGGACGCTGGTGGGACATTATCGACCGTTTCAATGTGTCGAGTTTCTTCACTGCCCCCACCGCCATTCGCGCGCTCATGCGTGACGGCGACGATCTGCCCCGCCAGTATTCCCTTGCCTCCCTGCGTCGGCTGGGATCGGCGGGTGAACCGATCAGTCCGGATGCGTGGCTGTGGTATTATGAAGTGATCGGACAGAAGAAATGTCCGGTCATCGACATGTGGTGGCAGACGGAAACGGCTGGGCCTATGCTGAGCGCCATCGCCGGGGCGCAGAGGCTGAAACCCGGCTGGGCGACGACTGGCATTCCGGGGATTTTTCCTTCTCTCACCAATGAGAAGGGCGAAATCATCGAAAACAGGGAAGCGGAAGGCTGTCTGTGCTTCGATGAGTCCTGGCCCGGTCAGACCCGCTCCATCTGGGGCGATCACAAGCGGTTCCGGGAAACCTATTTCACGTTCAGCACAGGTCGGTATTTTTCAGGAGATGGCGCACGCCGGGATGCTGATGGCAATCTCATGATTACGGGTCGAATGGACGATGTGATCAACGTGTCAGGTCACCGTATTGGCACGGCCGAGATTGAAGATGCTGTCGCGACTGATCATTCCGTTGCCGAAGCGGCGGCTGTCGGCATCAATCATGATCTGAAAGGTCAGGGTATTGTCGTGTTTGTGGTGGCACGCAATACAAAGACGCTGCCGTCCGAAGCGCATTTGAGCAAGGTGATCTGTGAGCGAGTGGGCCGCTATGCCGCACCGGAAAAGATCTACCTTGTTTCCGAACTCCCCAAGACACGCTCAGGAAAGATTGTTCGTCGTCTGCTGCGTAAGATTGCTTCTAATGAAACGGACAGTCTGGGCGATCTGTCGTCGCTGGCGGATACATCTATTGTGCCAGCATTGATCGCGCTTGTGCAGAAACAGCTTTTGATTGCGTAAGAAAAGTCGTTTCCACGATCTTCTGAGCGAGACAGGAAATCTCCCGGATCCAGTCCGGGAGATTTTATTTTGCACGATACGCAGGCTGGATCTTTTCCTTGCTCATGCAAGCGCTTTGCCTTCCGATTGTTTCATTGCTGTTTGTCGCCTGAGCAGACTATTTCTGCACATTTTAGGATATTCCAAAGGTAGTCTACTATGGCTAGAGTAGTGTCGGATGGCAGCATGCTCAATACTACAATGATTCAATTGGAATGGATGTTTTAAATCCATACCGGCTACCACCCATATTAAAAATTTTATCTTTAATTGTTCAGAGAAAATAAACTCAAATAATCTCGAGTGTATTTTTAAGACGAAAAGGAGTTACCCTACTTCTCTTAGGGTTTCCCTTCGTTACACAGGATTTTACTTTGCGTTAATTAGTTCAGTCTGAAGATGAGAGAGTTTCCACATAGGGAGTCCAATCCATGTCCTCTTCAATCTCTTCCATCGGCGGCTCTTCAATCGCAAGCCTGTTCAATACGTCATCTTCGTCTGATGCAAGCTCGAGCTCTTCGAGTTCCTCGACGTCGTCTACATCTTCTGCCGACACCACAACCGAGACCACCAACAGCGATGGAACAATCACTGTCACGGTTACCGATTCAAGTGGAAATATTGTCTCCCAGACGACCGAGGGCACACCGCGCAGTTCGACTGCTTCCAGTGATGATGGCCTTGATACTTACGCCTGATCCTGTTTTGAAATAATCACTCAGAAATGTTGCCCGGACGGGCCGGGCAACTCTTTAACTTCTGACCATCGCTCATTCTCTGAAAACAGATATGTTTTCAAAGCTCTAACCAGAAGGCGGAAATCAGGAGCTGTGAATGATGCTGTTCAGCACATCATTGAACGAGCCGCCGACCCAGCCGCCGTTGGCGATCGGGAAAGAAGCCGTGCCGCAGCCGCAGTTGTTTGACGGCGGCGGAGGAGCCGGGACATGACCGCAGCTGTTACCACCCCAGTTGTTACCCCAACCTTCAAGACCTGTCAGAGCACCCAGAACGAAGCCACCCAGCAGCAGGCAGCATCCACCTGAAACTTCTGTCATTTCACTGACATTCAGTTCACGCATTTTTCTCTCCAATTAAGACTTCTTGAGCGCTCGGGAAAATAAAAGCATCAAAAAGTAACAAACGTCAATAAAACATTAACGTGCATTTAAGATATATATATTTTACAGGAATAAATTATTTCCCAGCAGGAAACATCCAACACACATCCTATAACTTAACTCGCCCTTTAGAGCCTGTCTGGAAGGCGCAGACGAGATTGTCACCCATGATGGCGAAGTCCATAAAACGTGAGACATGACTGCCGGGACGTTTAGCTAAACGTCCATTTGATCACCCAGCACCGAGGTAGAATCTCGGTAAAGAATCAAGATTAAGCCATCTTATTCCGGGTCACGAAGGTCATGTCGGTGGGACTACTACTGATAGTCGTCTGTTTGTGGAGGCGGTTCTATCTCTTTGACCGCACAGGCATTCCCTGACGTGATCAATCAAACCTGTTGGGTGACTGAAAGAATGTAGACGTCTGCATCATTGGTGCGAAAGTAGCGTGATTGAATGGATTTTCCGGCATCTGACAGCCCGATTTTCCGGACGCATCCACATAGAGAGGCACTCTAAAAAAGGTGGCCGCTTTTGGAAAATATGGCTCCGGTCATTCCGACAAAAAGCAGCACAACCGGAAACAGATTACACTTTTTGTAGAAAAGAAAATCCTGTCGAAAGCTCTTCATAAACTTGAAAAGCGTCAAGTCCTCGCAATGAGATACGATCAATCAATTCAAATTCACCTTGTCTTGCTACTGTCCCTCTGCCCATAACAGCCTTGATCCTTTTCCCCTTTCCCGCCTCGTGCTAACCGCGCTGCATGCAGGACGGATCCGCATCCTCTTCTTTCTCCAGAGAAGATTCCTCTACTCTGGGGCAGCAGCTTCTTGAGAAAGCCATTCGTGGCTGGCTCGGCTTCGCCTTGCGCACGACACGCTGGCATTTCGAGGCCACGCCGGAAGCCAGAACTCTTCTGCTGCATGAACGCGGAGACGGGACACAACCAGGGCTGCTCGTGGCTTTCTGGCATGAAGCGCTCGCCCTTTCTCCGGCGCTCTGGTGGTGGACCGAGCCCCGCAATCCCTCCATGCGCCTGCATGTTCTGATCAGCCGCAACCGTGACGGCCGGCTGATTGCCCGGATCGTCACCCCGTGGAGGATTCCCCCGATCCACGGCTCTTCCGACAAGAAGGGCAAGAACAAGGGAGGTGCCGCGGCCCTGCGTCAGATCCGTCAGGCTCTGGCGCAGGGACATACCGTCGCTGTCATGCCCGATGGTCCCAAGGGACCACGTCGCGTCATACAGCCGGGCGTTCTCGCACTGGCTGAAAAGACCGGCATCCCCATCCTGCCGGTCGGCGTGCAGTGCACATGTTTGCATGCGCCCTCATGGGACCGAATGATCGTGCCGCTGCCGTTTGGGCGTGGACGTATCGTCTGCGGCGCACCTGTTTCGGTCGAACCGGGAAAGCGTGACGCAGCGGGCCAGACTCTGGCTCTTCGACTGACTGCAGCTCAGGACGAAGCCGGAGCACAGACAGAAACCTACCCCGACACACTTGCCACCATGCCAGAGAGGGCCGTCGTGGAAGGGTCTGTTCGTGCGCCCACCATGTCGCAGCGTCCGAAGTCCGCCGGCATCCCCGTTCTCTGGTCGCTGCTGACCTCCCTGCTCGCTCCCGGCCTGATTGCGATGCTTCGCGTACGGGTGCGTCGAGGCAAGGAAATTCGCGAACGAACCAGAGAGCGGCTTGGTTTCGCTACCACGCACCGTCCCGACGGCCCGCTCATCTGGATGCATGCAGCCAGTGTTGGCGAAACCCTTTCCATCATTCCGGTTATTCAGGCCATCCTGAAAAAGCCCTCAACCCCGACTGTTCTTGTCACAACCGGCACCGTTACCGCCGCCGCAACACTGGCGCGGGAACTGCCCGACGCCATGCACGCAGGACGGGTTCTACACAGCTTCGTCCCTCTCGATGTGCCACGATGGATCAAGCGCTTTCTGCGTTACTGGCGACCGGACGGACTTGTTCTGACGGAAAGCGAGCTGTGGCCGAACATGATAGCAGCCTGCAATGCTGCGAAATTGCCCGTCATGCTGGTGAACGGCCGTCTGTCACGCTCGGCTCTGAAGGGATGGCGCAAACTGTCCCGCATGGCCGAGGGCATGATGACCGCACTGTCGTGGATCGCGGCGCGCTCGCCGGAAGATGCCGCCCGCTTCAGGATGCTCGGCGCCTCGAACGTGTTCTGTGACGGCGATCTGAAAACTGCCGCCCCTCCCCTCGCTGCGGACACAGCCATACTGGACGCTGCTCTCAAGGCTATCGGTAAACGACCGGTATGGGTTGCGGCCTCCACGCATCCCGGTGAAGAAAAACAGGTTCTCGAAGCTGCGAAAATTCTGCGGGCTTCCTACCCTGATCTTCTGACCATCATCGCGCCACGCCATCCGGACCGCGGCGCTGTCATTGCCACTGAGGTGAAGGAGGCTTTTCCTGCCTCGGGTCAGCCGCCCCGCCGTTCGCAGGACGAACTCCCAAACAAGGCAAATCCCGTCTGGATTGTCGATACGCTGGGTGAACTCGGCATTCTGTTCCGCCTGTCACGCATCGTTTTCATGGGAAATAGCCTGATCGCTCCTGACAGTCCGATAGAAGGCGGCGGACACAACCCGCTTGAACCGGCTCGACTGGGATGCGCGATCATGACGGGACCGGCGATCGACAATTTTGAAGAAACCTTTGCTGCTCTTGGTGAATCCGTTAGCATGGTCCGATCCGTTCCGGACCTTGTGAACACGGTCAAAGCCCTGCTCAACGATCCTGCACGGGTAGCAGCACTCGGTGAGGCAGGAGAGCGGATCGCAACACGTGACCAGAATCTGCCGTCCCGGCTGGCAGACCTTATCTGCCGGACCTGCGGCTACTCATGACCGGCTTTCTTCGCCTGAGCGCACCATCTTTCTGGTTTCGCCCTCCCGGACTCATCAGCACGCTTCTGAAGCCCATTGCCTCTATCGTTGGTTTAGCGGCCCAAAAGCGCAGACAACGTACCGGCTGGCGCGCTCCGGTTCCGGTGCTTTGCGTCGGAAATCTTACGGTGGGGGGAACCGGAAAAACAACGACCGTACTTGATCTCATCCGTCGGCTGCACCAACGCGGCGTCGTGGTGCATTGCCTGACACGCGGCTATCGAGGAAAGGCCGTGAAGGGACAGCCCCCGCTGCGTGTCGATCCGACACGCCATACTGCAACGGATGTCGGCGACGAGCCCCTCCTTCTCGCCGCCGCAGCGCCCTGCTGGGTCAGCCCTGATCGTGCCGCGTCAGCCCGCGCCGCCATTGCGGCCGGTGCGACCTTTCTGATCATGGATGACGGTTTCCAGAATCCCGGTCTGCACAAGGACTTTTCCCTTATTCTGGTGGATGGCGCTGTTGGTTTTGGCAATCAGTGCGTATTGCCCGCTGGCCCCCTACGCGAGCCTCTCATGACAGGATTGGCCGCTGCAGACGCTGTTGTCATTACGGGGCAGGACACTTGTGGTGTTCAGAAAAGCCTTGCAACCAAAGTCCATTATCCGATCCTGAAAGCGGCATTGCGGATGGAACGCTCCATCGGCTCTCTCCGTCAGCAGAAGGTCATCGCCTTCGCAGGGCTTGCCCGTCCTGACAAGTTCTTTGCCTGCCTCAGGGAAAATGACGTCATCCCAATAAAGTGCATTTCTTTCCCCGATCACCACGCCTTCACAGCCGCCGATCTCGCCCATCTGTCCCGCCTCGCCGCACAGCATTCCGCTCTTCTGGTCACCACACCCAAAGACGCCGTACGATTTCCCGCATCTTTTCGTCAGAAAGTCAGAGTGGTGAATGTGGAGCTGGAATGGGCGGACATAGCCTCACTGGATCATATTCTCGACAGCCTGACGGAACGGATGCCACGACCATGACTTCAGCTTCCTCTTCCCCCACGACAGATAAAGATCCGTCCGTACCGTTTCTGATGAAGCTGGAAGCTCTGGCCGCTCGTGGCGCCTTGCAGTTACTGCGACAGATCCGTCCGGAGACTGCCTCCAATATAGGAGGCAGACTATGCTCCGGCATTGGGCCGCTTCTGCCCGTCTCAAAAGTGGCTGACACCAACCTTCGTCTCGCCATGCCTGAACTGAACAAGACCGAACGGAAGCGCATCATCAAAGGGGTTTGGGACAATCTCGGTCGCACCGTCGGGGAATTTCCACATATTGCGTCCCTGAAGGAAGACACTTTGGCAGGACCGGGCTTTGAAGTCACCGGCAAGGAGCATCTGCTGGCGGTAGCCAAGAGTGGTGGCCCGGTCCTGTTCGTCTCGGGTCATATCGGCAACTGGGAAATGCTTCCCCCCGGTGTCGCCAAATATGGTGCCGGTTTTGCCTCCTTCTATCGTGCGGCGGCCAATCCTGTGGTGGACCGGATGATTCGTGACCTGCGCGACGCCGCGATGCAGGACCCGCTTCCCCTGTTTGCAAAGGGCGCGAAAGGGGCCAAAGACGCGCTGCGATGGGTGGCGACCGGCCATAGGCTGGGCATGCTGGTCGATCAGAAAATGAATGACGGTATTGAGGCACGTTTCTTCAACCGTCCCGCCATGACCGCTCCCGCTCTGGCGGCCATGGCTCTGAAATTCCGCTGTCCGGTTATTCCGGGGCATGTGCAGCGTCTCGGACCAGCACGCCTGCGGATTGTGGTGGAACCGCCGATGACCTTTCCTGACACCGGCAACCGACAGAATGATGTCGCCGCCCTCACCCAGGCCATCAATGACAGGCTGGAAGCATGGATCCGGGCCAGACCCGAGAGCTGGCTTTGGTTGCATCGGCGCTGGCCCAAAGAGCTGTACAGGATGTCGAATCAGTTCAAATAGCAGGACGATTCTGGACGAAAATATGTCTTTCCGCCTACAAAACGATCTGTTTTTGCACAGCATGCACATTTTATGTGCATATATTATCCAAAAATGATCATTTTTTATGCTTAATTTTTGTCACACCTTATATTTCTGTATCTTTTAGATCACAGATTTCTCAACCTGCCTCTTCTGGAAGCGCTTCGCCTTCTTTCGCACTGGCGAGACGAGAGAGAAGCCCATACCGTTTGTTCAGAACGTAGAGGAGAGATCAGGGATGTCCCAGGCAATGCAGACCGAACAGTCAGTGTTCCCTTCGAATGTTATCCCATTCCGGATGGCCGTCATTTTGCCGCGTCATCGTGAATACCTCGCTCGCTGGCTTGAGGCTGGCAAGCGCATGGGTCTCTGTGACGCAGAAATCTGCATTGATGACGAAGCCACCTTCGCCGACTCAGAACAGGCGCTGATCTGGGTTCGTGAAAACGCCAGTCCCGCCTATGTCGTGCATCCGGAAGGCACGCACTGGGTTGTCGTCGACGCTCTGCGCGGCAATGTCCTCAGCCACGAAAGCTCTTTCGAAATGGCGCTCGACTTTGTCCGTCCGGCCCTTCCCCTGCAGGGCTCTGTCGCAGCAGCCTGACTGCTGCAGCCTGTAACTGAGGCTCTCCAATGACGACTGGCCCGAGACAATAAAGGGCCGTCACTGATCAATCCTCGGAAATCAAAGGGCTGCGACAAGCTGACAGCCCACTTTTTTCATAAAACATAATAGAGAGCCATATTGGCTTCGGGAGACGCCATTCCTACTGTATTGGCCGGACCACCACGCAAAGAGCGATGATCCGGCGCGGTTAGATATTCCACCGATCAGTAATTGGCGGAAACAGAGAACAGAAAAGTCCGACCGACCGCAGGCACCGCACGATCGCTGAACAGATTGGCATAGTTCAGGCGATTGGCGAGGTTGTAGCCGTTCATGGCGACACGCCAGTGATTATTCAGGAACGAGTGAGAGATCACTGCACTCCAGTCAAGATTAGCAGGCACGCGAGCTGTATTCGCTGCGTTCAGCCAGACGCCTTCACGCCAGGTCGGTCCTCCGCCAAACATCAGGTTCCAGGGCTTTCCGGGCGCAACTGTGTAAGTTGTCCACAGCGTCGCCGAATTTTTCGGAACATAAAGGACGTGTTTGCCGACATTGGACGCTGTCGTGGACCATGTGGTCGTCGCGTCATAATAGGCATAGGTCGCGATAAGCTGCCAGTTTTTCATGATTTCACCAGAAGCGCCGAGTTCCACGCCCTGGTTGCGCTGACGATCACTGGAGGCGATGACAGAACTGTTGCTGTCACTTCCAAGGATCGCGTTCGACTTTTCAAGCCGGAAAGCCGATACGGTGAAGCCTACACGTCCGTGAAATGCATTATATTTAGCGCCAACTTCGTAAAGACGGCTGCGCTCGGGATGCATTTTAGACCCATTGGCGGTCATCGGCTCACTGCTGTTCGTCACATACAGCCCCAGAGGCGTCGTTGACTCCGACCAGTTGAAATACACCATGGCATTATCATTCGGCGTATACATCAGGCTGACGTTGGGATTGAACGTATCCTGTGACTGATGCAGCCGTGTATCAGCTAACGTGGCCCCATCCGTTGCGGCATAGTGACTGTTCCAGTGATCCCAGCGGAAACCAGCCTTGATTGAAAACCACGGCACAAGCCAGACCTGATCGGAGAAGAATGCACCAACGTCCGTTGCATCGCCGGTTTTGTACATCTTCTGACCCACACCATTAGGAATGGTCACAAGATTGCCTGGATATTGTCCAAGCCCACCAAGAAGTAGTCCCGGCTGGTAGGCCGAAGGATGCAGCATACTGGTCGTATCCGCACGCGTACCATTCACCCCATTGAAATTGTAGGCGTAATTCTTGCGGCGGTCATAAACATGCATCACATCGACACCGGCGATAATCTGATGTCTGACAGAGCCTGTATTGAATTTGGCCAGAGTGGACAGAACGTTCTGCACAGACCAGTCATCCTGCTGATAAGGCTCAGGACCGCCGAGATGACCACGCCTGTTGATCATCGCAGCCGATGGATCGGTAAAGAAATTCTTCGCACAGGTCGTATCGCATCCGGGCTGCGAAGCTGAATAGTAACGACTGTACAGGCCGCCTTTCAGATCATTGAAGACTGTGATGTGGTCATTAAACTGATGCTTGAGACGCGCCGTCAGCATATCAGTCGATGAATCGTCCTGATCGTATGTTGTGCCATACCAGCTTTTGCGATTCAGACCATATTCAGTAGCGGGTTTTCCGACTGTAGCACCCGGACGCGTGACCACCGGAACACCGTAATCAGGCATCCGGTTATCGCTCTGGTGGAAGTATTCGAGCGTAAAGGTTGTTTTGGTGCCAAGACCAAACCCAATGGACGGCGCAAGCCCCCAGCGATGCGAATACACATTGTCCCGGCCGACAGCATCGTTTTCATTGCCCATGCCGGTAATACGGATGGCCGTATGCTCACCGATCTGCTGGTTCAGATCGAGAGTGCCACGATAATAGGAGCCTGAACCGCCAGAAAAGCTGCCGCCGTAATTGTTTCCCAGATGGGCAACCTTGGTGGTGACGTTGATGGCGCCGCCTGTCGTTCCGTTACCAAAGACTTCAGAGGATGGTCCCTTGATGACCGTCACATGGTCATAATCGAAGCTGTCACGGCTGTAGACGCCAAAGTCGCGCAGACCATTCTGGTAAATGTCGTTCTGGGCCTGAAATCCGCGGATCAGAAACTGATCCCCGCTCATGCCGCCCTCACCTTCGCCAACCGATGCCGTGATGCCGGGAACGTTCCGAAGCGCTTCTTCCAGAGATTTGACGTTCTGCTGTTCCATCAGAACTTTTGGCACAACATTGACCGTCTGCGGTGTGTGCAGAACATCCTGCGGCATGCGACCAAAACCCATATCCTGGGTCAGCACATTCATGCTGTGACCATGTACCACAATACTTTCAGAGTTCGGCCCTGTTTCCAGGGTTTTCGCGCCCGTATTCACTGCATGAGCATTTGTGTTTGATGGGATTGATGCTCCAGCGACAGGCGAGACAGAGGTCCTTGGAACCACCACACCCGGTTTTGAAACGGGCTTGTGAACCGCCGTCCGGGCATGAGCATGACGCGCTTTCACTGTTCCGGCATCAGCAGTCTGCGGATGAAGAGCAGAACAAGCCAGAGTCAGTCCGGCAGTCAGCGGTGTCGGTCGTAATGTATGGCGGATGAAACGATTCGTCATGATTTCTACATCTCGTGGCATAAGCTGGCACAGCTATGCCGTAAATGAGACTTACTCGCAATATCATAGACATAATATTGGTGTGTCTGATGATGACCAAAAGCCATTTCAACGGTTCAAACACTAAGGGCAGGTTTTGGGAGATATTGATCTAATCGTTTGGAAAGAAATAAAAAAATAAGACTACTCTTTCTAATATCGACATAAAAAAACCGCCTCGCAAAAAGATAGCGAGGCGGTTTGAAGGACTTGCAAAATATCCAAAGAAAACTGTGTCAGGATGCTCCAGGAACCGGTGCAGCAGATTTGGGAGCAGGAAGAATACGGGAACCACCACCCGACTGGATTTCAAAGATACCCAGCTTGCGCAAGGTCTGGCCGTTTCCAGTCAGCGTGAAAGCGCCATCGACCCCGGAAAAACCCTGAGGCTGCGTCAGCATATCGACCGGATATCCTTTCCCACCCGTTGCCGAATAAACCGAATTCGCCAGACTACCTGCATCATATGGCAGATCTGCCAGCGGCTTGGGGACGCGGTGGTTCTGGATAGAAAACTGCTGCACGAAAAGCGTGCGGGCCGCTGGGTCAGGCGCTGCATACCAGGCTCCTGCGACAGATCCCAGCTTTCCTGCAAAAGCACCCCACAGACCTGGTCCCATAAGGCGGACATCACTGGTACGAACCTGATTGGCCTTGAGCGCATCAAGCACATTCTTCAGCGCCAGTCCGGTGTCGGCCAGAAGCAGGGCATCGAACGGAGGAGCGGACAAGGTCGGGGAGGAAGCATCTGAAGATGTTGCGGCTGTCGCCTGAGCCGGAGGAGAAGCCTTGGGGTCTCCCGGCGACTGGGCATCCGCCTTTCCGCTCGCTTTCGAAGCCGACGACAATGCCGCCGCCAGATCATCCGGGAGATCCTGCGCCGGCCCGGTCGACTGACCGGATGCTGTTGCGACACGGGTGTCATAGGCGCTCAGAGTAGCCAAGCCGCTTCGGATCGCCTCAGGCGTACCTGCGTGATAGACCACCTGCGGATCAGCAAGGCTTCCCTCGCGGCAGGCGCGCACCAAGGCGTCGCCCATAGCGTGACCCAGGGGGGTATCGGGCAGGAAAGCCGCAAAATGATGGCGACCTTCCAGCTTTGCAGCGTCTACGAGACGCGAGACCTGTTGTTGCGGCGTAATACCAAACACCCAGACACCGGGGCGGGCCTGCGCCAGATCGCTGGTGAAAGCGATCACCGGAATGCCCGCGCGCACAGCCATCGGACCGATAGACGCCGTATCGACACTGGTCAGAGGCCCCAGAACGATACCGTCTCCGGCTGCAATGGCTGCCTGCATGGCCTCTGTCGCGCCGCCCGCAGCCGCCGTGTCATGCACATCGACTTTGGGTGGCGCCAGAGTTCCGGTCTGTTTTGATAGTGCCAGTTTTGCGGCAGTCAGCATTTCATTGCCGAGAACCCCGTTCGCGCCGGTCAGAGGCAACAACACCCCGACGTTCGGCGCTGAAGCCGTTGCATCGCTTCCGCCAAGGCCGCCCGGCCCGCTGGTGCCGCCGGAACTACAGGCAGCAAGCGCCAGAAGCGCGACCCCGGAAAGGTGACGCGCAAGGGTTCGGCTGGTATGCCGCAGAATGCTGCGCGTTGTGTCGTTCCTGCCAACCAGACGCGCCGTAGCACCGTCGTTTGTTTTAGTGTCAGCCGCCTCTCGCGACAGGAACCTGCATGTCCGATTCATCGTCCGCCTCTTCATCTGAACGGTTGCCTGTCGGGCCACAGGCGGAGGGTTACCCTGATGATGCTCCCTCCCATAGCGAAGGAATGCCGCCACGTCATGCCCGGTCTGATGAAGAAGCTGGTGCTGGAGAGTCTTTGTCCCCTCGCAAAGCTGGCATTCTGACGCTGGTGGCCACGCCTATCGGCAATCTCGGCGATCTTTCTCCTCGCGCCGTTCAGGCCATGCGATCAGCCGATCTGGTGCTCTGCGAGGACACCCGGGTGACGGCGCGTCTGTTCATAGAGCACAATATCAGCACGCATGCTGAACCACTCCATGAACACAACGAACGCCAGAGAGTGCCGGGACTGATCGACCGCCTTCTGGCGGGGCAGCAGATCGCTCTTGTTTCCGATGCAGGGATGCCGCTCCTGTCCGATCCCGGATATCGTCTGGTTCGTGCGGCGATAGATGCGGATATCGCCATTACTGCTGTGCCGGGGCCGAATGCAGCCCTGACGGGCCTTGTTCTCTCAGGTCTGCCCCCTCACCCATTCCTGTTTGTTGGTTTTGCGCCCCCTCGGAGTGCGGCCCGAAAGGAAAGCTTCGCCACCCTGCACGCAGCCGAACGAGCCGGTCTGAAAGCCACACTAATATGGCATGAAGCGCCTCATCGTCTGGCAGAAATGCTGAACGATCTGGGCGAAATTTTTGGCGAGGACCGCCCTGCTGTCGTTGCCCGGGAGCTCACAAAGCGTTTTGAAGAAGCAAAGCGCGGCACGCTGGGCACGCTGGCCTCTTTCTACGCTGAAACGGCGGCCAGAGGCGAAATCACCGTTCTGGTCGGACCGTTCGAGCAGACAGGACAAGATGCCGATACGCTCGACAAGCAGCTGGAGACTGCCTTGGCCAGCCAGTCAGTCAAGGATGCCGCCGCTCTTGTTGCAAAGGCAAATGGTCTGCCCAAAAAGACTGTTTACGCCCGTGCGCTCGAGCTTATGGCCATGCAGCAGAAAAATACAGATTAGCCCCATTCTGCTGCGGAAAGAGCTGACATCCGTTCGTGGCCCGATTTACGCACCTTGAAGTTTGTGACCAGCTGCAACAACTGGGACGAACTCACTTCAAGCTGCTGACCAATCTTGATCGTGTTATGCAAAACAGAAGCGCTTCTTTTTGTATCCTGGGCAAGCCGCACCGTGTCCCGATTGATTGCATCAACACGCGTTGCCTGTGTAGCTGACGCTTCCGCGATCTGGCCAATCAGCCCACCAACACTTTCAACCGAGCTTCTTGTGTTGCCTATGGCGCTTCCCGCTGAGCCTGCCAGCTTCACGCCCTCTTCGACATCCCTGACGCTCATGGAGACAAGAGCCTTGATCTGCTTGGCGGCATCAGCAGACCGTCCGGCAAGGGCACGCACCTCCTGTGCGACAACCCCGAACCCTTTCCCGGCATCACCCGCACGGGCTGCTTCCACTCCGGCATTCAGGGCCAGAAGATTGGTCTGTAGGGCAAGCTCATCAATCATACCGATAATCTGGCTGATCTGTCCGGATGAATCAGAAATCTTTGTAATGGCGGCGGAAGCATCAGAGACAATCTCCTGCCCTCTTTCAGCCTCCTTGCAGCAATCCTTGACCGCCGTATCCGCATGGACAGTCTGACCCGCCACCGCCTTTACCGAGACAGTCACTTCTTCGATGGTGTGCACAATGGTATCAAGACCACTGACCTGCACATTCATCTGTTGCGCAACATTGCGACTGGCTTCGCCCACGGCCCGTCCGTCAGCCTCTACTTTCTCGGCCGTTTCCCGCACCGAAGAAATCAACCCGCCAAGACCATTGAGCAGCTTCTCGAAAGCGCTTCCCAGTCGCGGAGATTTCTCCTTCAGTTTGTCGTCCACTGACTGCACAAGGTTTCCCTCGGCGACCCTTTCAAGCGCCATCGCCAGCATTTCAAGAGCCTCTTCCTGCTCCTGCTTCGCCATTTTGCGCTGCTTTTCAAGCTCATTGAGAGCCGACGTCACTGCCAGTTCCATGTCCAGCATCGTCGCCTTGATCAGCAGACCGAGATCCTTGGCAAGTTTCTCTTCATTTCCAGTGATCTTTGGCTTTCGCCCAAATCCGCCCTTCACCACAGTAGGCCAGTTCTCACGGACTACTGCTTCAACGATATGCTCAATAAGCAGGGAATTACCCGCAATATACCATCTGGGTTCAAGTCCGATACGGGCGTGCGTGACACCAATCCGCTCTACATCACGAAAATAATCGGCACCGAACCGTCCGCTGACGATCTTCTTCCAGTGTTCATACTGTTTTGAACTTGCGTCAGCCTTCTGCTCATCACTTGTGAAAAAGTGGGCGACTTCGGGCGTTTCGCTGATCTTGAGGTAAAAGTCATTCAGGGCCTGCGGAAGCGCTCGGGAAATAGCCCCTACTAGCCCTTCCATCTGGTCAAGTTCAGCTTTGCCAAGTCCAAGAAATTGAAGTCTGCGGTCAATATCAAGGACTGTATGATCGCTGGTCATGTAGCCTGTTCTTTCGGTTGCATAATCGGCGAAATGCCCTCAGTCGCTCTGAGGAACAAGCAACAGGATTGAACCGAAATTCGTGGAGAAATCTTTAATTTCTCTATGGATTTCTCTCGATATGGGCTTTCAAAATAAAGACATAGAAAAAATCGCAAACCACCACTCAATACATTGAAAAAATTATACAAAAGTCACGGTTGCGCGAGACCCTCCCCAAAAAGGTTCCTACATCGTTAGTCTGACCAAAACCGTTATCGGAGTCAGATATGAGCGACACATTCACGATGCACGACACGCCCATAGGCATTAACGCCACGGGGACGCGCATCGAAACTGATTCAATGGGCAAGATAGAGGTGCCCGCCCAGCATTACTGGGGCGCGCAAACACAACGTAGCCTCGTACATTTCTCAATCGGCAGGGATGTCATGCCGATCGAACTTTGTCGGGCTTATGGAATCGTCAAAAAAGCAGCGGCGCTCGTCAATCTTGCTGACGGCAGACTGCCCCAGTGGAAAGCGGATGCGATCATTCGTGCGTCTGACGAAGTCACTGAAGGCAAGCTCGATAGCGAGTTCCCGCTTTTCGTCTGGCAGACCGGCTCCGGCACCCAGACCAATATGAACGCCAATGAAGTCATCGCAAACCGGGCGATCCAGCTACTCGGCGGAGAGATCGGTTCGAAGAAACCGGTACATCCGAATGACGATGTAAACATGGGGCAGTCGAGCAATGACTCCTTCCCCACAACCATGCATGTCGTGACGCTGCTGGAAATCGAGAACACCCTTGTTCCCCAGATTGAAGCGCTCATTGCGGCCATCCGCAGCAAATCCGATCAGTGGATGGATATCGTCAAGATTGGGCGCACCCACCTTCAGGATGCCGTACCTCTCACCGTTGGACAGGAATGGTCCGGCTGGGCACAGCAGCTTGAAGACGCTCTCGACGCCCTGAAAGCTTCCATTCCGGGACTGGCCCAGCTTGCGGCCGGAGGGACTGCCGTCGGCACGGGTCTGAATGCGCCTCCGGGATTCAGCAAGGCGATTGCCGTGAAAATTGCCGAACTGACCGGCAAACCCTTTATCACCGCTCCCAATAAATTCGCGGCGCTGGGTGGCTTGGACGCCATGGTGAGAGCATCCGCCGGTCTTCGCGGCCTTGCCGTAGCGTTGATGAAGATCGCCAATGACATGCGCTGGCTGGGGTCAGGTCCGCGCTGTGGTTTGGGAGAACTCCACCTTCCGGAAAACGAGCCCGGCTCGTCCATCATGCCCGGCAAGGTCAATCCGACCCAATGCGAAGCGATGGTGATGATCGCCACGCAGGTCATGGGCAACGATACCGCCGTGGCTTTCGCTGGAGCACAGGGTAATCTCGAACTCAATGTCATGAGACCGGTCATTGTTGCGAACGTGCTCCATGCCATCCGCATTCTGGCGGATGGATGCCACAATTTCCGTGTCTTTTCCGTTGAAGGCACCACGCTCGACAAGAAGAATCTCCAGAAATACATCGAAGACTCAGTCATGCTGGTGACGGCCCTCAGTCCTGCTGTCGGTTACGACAAGGCCGCCGCCATCGCTCATCGCGCCATGGAAAAAGGTGAGACCTTACGTGAGGCAGCACTTGCCTCCGGCGTTGATGAAGAGACCTTCAACAAATACGTCGATCCGAAGAAGATGGTCGGCAAGGGATTAGCGGGGGCCTGAAAGACTTTGCCTCCCCCAAAGCCATCTCAAAATTAAGAAAATTCCGATTCAGTCTATAAAATCACCTTTTTAGACTGAATCGTATTTTTATATCCAAAATTGATACGAACAAAATTTGGAATTTTGTATTTAAATTGATACGAATTTTTTCTGCATCAGATTGGTTAATCTTATTAACCCTTATTTTTACTATAAAATTTCAATTTATGTCCGAAAATGAAATTTATATATTCACGCTCATTTCAAAAATTACAAATCTGTAATATCTCATTAGTGAAGCAATTGCTGTATTGTTTCTACCAGATTACTGAAGGGAAACCTCTTCAGCTAATCCAAGGGTAACAAAACAAGCAAAAGGCTGAGAGTTATCATGGTGCAAAATGCCACTGACTACTTCACGGGACAGACATCAACTGATTTTCTGGACCCGACAAACTGGGAATCAGGCGAACTGCCGACGGATTATCATGAAGTCAACATAACCGGGACAGAATCAGCTCCTGTTACAGCGGTCATTGGAAGCGCTTACACCACTACAGTTCCCAGCCTGACTATTGGTGATTACGGAACACTTAAGATTACTGCCTGCGATGGCTCCGATGCTACGGCTTCTCCGGTCTTTACAGCAACGGCTCTTCAGATTTTCGATACAGGCAGCCTTATTGTTGACACAGCTTCACCAGTTGAACTGGGGATCAATGAGATTTCCGGCACACTGACGATTGATGACAGCTCGAATGTTACAATCACAACCCAGAGTCTTTCCGGTAACGGCACAATCAACCTGAACCACTCCACGCTGGGCGCAGAAAGTGCAGGCATTGTTCTGGACAGCCAGATGACCGTCAACCTGACGGGCGGCAGCACGATCTATACGCAGGGGAATGGCACCGGCGGCGTTATCAATTTCGACCCATCAACGCAGAACATGATTGTTCTCGATCAGAACTATTCAACCGTAAACACTGTTTTCAACAATGTTTCCGAGAATTCTGAATTCGCAATCAATGGTTCCAGCGGTGTTGTTCCTGTTTCCGCCAGCTATTCGGAAAACAGCAATGGCAGCTATACGCTGACAATTGACACAAGCAACAACCAGACCATCACGCTTGGCAATATCAACGTAGAAAGCGGCTACACGCCCGGTTCCCTGACGGTCACGGAAGACAAAGCTGGTGATTATGTGATCGCCGACAGCAACCTGTCTTCCTCTACTGTCAGCGGCTGGCCGCCGGGCCACGACCATAGCAGCTCCTGTGATAACAACACCGGCGGTGGCGGCAACGATAACGGTGGTGGTAGCGATAACGGTGGCGGTAGCAACTGCAACAACGGTGGCACCACGCATCATCACCATGACGGGTGCACGATACCGACATGGTGGGATCACGGCTCCTGCTCCAAGCCATCAACACTTCCCTGGAATGGTAATGGCGACTGCTCCGGCAATACCTCCTCTTCCTGCGATACGCACACAGACAACAACTTCTGGAACTGTGTCGCCAAGGATCACTACAGCGGCTGCAAAACAGACTGGAGCAACTGGGCTGACAACACTTCCTCCAAGGGTGGTTGTGCAAGCCAGATCGAGCACTGGAATGCCGGTAGCTGTGCTGCAGCAGCTCACACATCGGACTGCACTCAGCAGACGCAATGGACTGGCGTATTCACCCATTCCTGCTAGTTGACAGAAAAAGGGCGAGGATTACTCCTCGCCCTCATCTTTCACCTGCCTGAATTGAAAAAAACGTCATGCCGCAAGGCATGACGCTTCTTCAGAACTGGTCGTCTTTCTCAATCGGAAAGACGACCTTTTTTATTTCGCGTCAGACTCCTTGCCTTCATCCGTCAGAGCATAAGCGATGACATAATCGCCAAGTTTCGTGCCGAACGAGCCATGTCCGCCTGCAGCCGTCACAATGAACTGACGACCGTTCTGCTCATAGGTCATCGGCGTTGACTGGCCACCAGCTGGCAGACGATCTTCCCACAGCTGCTGACCCGTCGTCATGTCGTAGGCGCGGATATAATAATCCGCGGTTGACGTCAGGAACGCCACGCCCCCTCCAGTCGCGATCGGACCACCGAGCGACGGGATACCGACCTTGAAGCCGAATGGCAGAGGCGAACTGTCACGCGTGGTGCCGTTGCGGTGCATCCAGACAATCTTGTTCGTCTTGAGATCGATACCGGCAACATAACCCCAGCCCGGCTGTTTGCAGGGCACGCCAAACGGCGACAGGAACGGGTTCAGCTCAACACCAAACGGCGTTCCATACTGCGGCTGAACGCCCAGCTCGGAACCAGATGCGGCACCGCTTTCAGCGGGCTTTGCCGGATTGTTGGGACCGCGAGGGATCAGGCGGGAAACGAACGGAATGGCGATCGGGTTGGCGAAAGCGATCTGCCGGACAGGATCGACCGCAAGACCGCCCCACTCGAACATGCCCAGATTACCTGGAAACACGAGCGTTCCCTGCGTGGAAGGCGGCGTGAAGGGGCCGTCATACCGCAGCGACTTGAACATGATGCGACAGACAAGCTGATCCACCATGGTCGCGCCCCACATATCCGCATCCGTCAGATTGCTCTTCGGACGGAATGTCAGCTCGGAGTAAGGCTGCGTGGGAGAGAGATGATCGCCCGGCGCGGCGCCCTGCGGAACCTTCTTCTCCGGAGCCGGCACCACAGGCACACCCGTGCGACGGTCCAGAACAAAGATGTTGCCGGTCTTGGCCGGCGCATAGATCGCCGGGACAACCGTACCGTCAGCCTGATGAATATCGACAAGGCTCGGCTGGGCCGGAATGTCCATGTCCCACAGATCGTGATGCACGGTCTGATAGAACCAGGCTTTTTCGCCGGTATCAGCATTCAGGGCCAGCAAACCCGAAGCATAACGCTCCTGATCAGCTGAACGGTGACCGCCCCAGATATCCGGTGTCGCAACGCCCGTGGGGATATAGATCAGGTTCAGCTTGGCGTCATAAGAAGACGTGATCCACGAGTTGGGCGAATTCGCCACATAAGTGTGCGTATCAGACGGCAGTTCGTTCGGATTGGGATTACCTGCATCGAATGCCCAGACAAGCTGGCCGGTACGCAGGTCGAACCCGCGCGTCACACCAGACGGTTCATGTGTCGAGTAGTTATCCGTCACGGCGCCTGAGATAATCACGACCTTGCTGGTCACAACCGGCGGCGATGTAGGCTCATAGAAGCCCAGTTGCTTCATCGGCATGCCATCGGTCAGATTGATCTCACCGTTCTTGCCGAACGCAGCGCAGCGCGCGCCAGTCTTTGCGTTGATGGCAAACAGACGGCCATCATTGGTCGGCAGGAAGATGCGGCTGGCGCAGTCATCCGTAGCGTCTGCGGTTTCAGCGTAAGACACACCACGGCAGGTCATATGCTGGAAAGTGGGATCATATTTGATCTGTGGATCGAACATCCAGCGCTGCTTTCCGGTCGCGGCATCCAGCGCGAACAGCTTCTGGTGCGGAGAGCAGAGATACACTGTGTCTTTGATCTTGATCGGTGTGACCTCATCCGTGATTTCTCCCGGATCGTTCGGCCCTTTCAGATCATGCGTGCGGAAGGTCCACGCCACCTTCAGATTTTTGACGTTCTGTGCGTTCACCTGCTTGAGCGGCGAGTAACGGTCACCAAACTGGGTGCGTCCGTATGCTTCCCAGTCAGAGTCAGCGACCTGTCCTGCATCACCGGGCACAACATCCGTTGCCGCAGTCTGGGGCAGACTGCCTGCGATATCCTGCGGGTCTTGCGTCAGGGCGTAGCCGAAGATCACAACACCGGTGACAATACCGGCGGCCAGAGGCGCACGCGCTGCCTGCGCGTTCCGTCCCAGTTGACGGGTAACGAACGGCAGCAGCAGCCAGACACCCAGAGGAAGGATCAGGTCGCCGCGTGGTGCGAGCGTCCAGAAATCAAAACCGGCTTCGATCACGGCCCAGATGAGCGTGGCGAAAACGATAAGCGTGTAGAGCCACAACGCCGCAGCGTTGCGCTTCCATAAAAGATAGGCGGTAAGAAGAACCGCCACACCACACGGCGCATAAAACAGAGACCCACCCAGAGTGGCCAGCCACAGTCCGCCACCGGCAAGAACCAGCCCCAGCAGGGCGGTCACGAGCACAGTGACGACGAGTATCCCTCCGGGCCTGTCAGCACGCGTTGTCATAAATTCAGGGCCTTTTCGACGTCCATCACACATTGCATCCATGCACAAACAGATGAGACGGCCCCGGGTTGTCAACGGGAAGTTGAAAAAACCTCGGCTGTGGGATTTGCCGGAACTTTCCCGTATAAGCGCCCGCTCGCGCCGCTCAGCGCCCCCTTTCCTGCCGTCTGGCCATACACGGATTTCGGTTCATGCCCACGTCTTCACCCGCCTCTTCGGCAGCCTCCGCGCCATCTGGCGTTCTGTCTTTTTCCCAGATTCGTATTCTGGTGCTGGCGTCGCTGGGCGGTGCGCTGGAGTTTTATGACTTCGTGATTTTCGCCTTTCTGGCCAAGCTCATCGCACTCCACTTCTTCCCGGCCAGTCAGGCGGCATGGCTCAGGCAGACAGAGGCGTTCGGGCTGTTCGGTGCGGGGTATCTGGCGCGCCCTCTCGGCGGAATCATCATGGCGCATTTCGGCGACATCGCCGGGCGGAAGAAAGTCTTCACCTTCAGTGTGCTGTTGATGGCGCTGCCCACGCTGATGATGGGTCTTCTGCCCGGTTATGAAACGCTTGGACCGGGCGCGCCACTGATCCTGCTGCTTCTGCGCATGGCGCAGGGTGCGGCCATCGGTGGCGAGGCTCCCGGCGGCTGGGTGTTCGTTGCCGAACATGCTCCGCCGGGTCGGGTGGGACTGGCGACTGGCCTGCTCACCGGCGGATTGACGGGCGGCATTCTGCTTGGCTCACTTGTGATTCTGGCGCTGAACGCGGCGCTGGCTCCGAATGTCGTCAGCGATTGGGGCTGGCGTCTTCCCTTCATTATAGGAGGGATTTTCGGAATTGGCGCGATGATCCTGCGGCGCTGGCTGGACGAGACGCCTGTGTTTCGTGAGATGCACCAGCGCGCCGAAACCGCCTCCTCCCTGCCCGCCGCCATTCTGCTGCGGAATCACCGCTTTTCCATCCTGTGCTCGGTTCTGACGACATGGACCCTGACGGCGGCGATTGTCGTGCTGATCCTGATGATGCCGCCCCTGATGCAGTCCCTGCACCACATACCGCCGTCCGAGACCATGCTGGCGAGTTTGGTTGCCACCCTCTGCCTCACGGTCTCGGTCGTATCGGTTAGCGCCCTGACCGACAGAATTTCGTTGAGCGTGATGAGTCTCGTCTGCGGACCGCTGCTCGTTGCCGGTGCTTTTGCACTATACAGCTTACCCGCCCAGCTTCCGCATCTTCTGCCTGTCTGGGCCGGGTTGGCCGGGCTGTGCTGCGGTTTTGTCGGGCTGGTACCCGTCGGGATGCTGCGAGCCTTTCCTCCAATGGTACGGTTTTCCGGCGTTTCCCTTGCCTACAACATTGCTTACGCGATTTTCGGTGGACTGACCCCAGCCATCATTTCCTCGCTCACGCCCTACACGCCGCTGGCTCCAGCGATTTACGTCACCATTGCCGCTGCCGCAGGCTGTGCGGGACTATGGTTGCTGGACAATCGGAAGCAGAGCCGCATCCGGCCTCAGACAGTGCCTGCGTGACTGTTTCCTTATCCGTTTGAACACCCCGGAAAGATCTTTGGTTTTCTGACTTTGATCCGCACATGAACAGCACTCTGGAAGGCTCCATACCTTTCAGGGCGAACCGGAACACAGAATGCGCGTTAAGCTGACACAAACATTGTGTTTTGTTTTGTCCGCAACCCATTTCACAACCTTTGATGGACTCCCATGACCGGTCATTCCCTGTTCAGCCGTCACAGAAAACTGTTCATCGGCCTCGGCACCCCGGTCGTGCTGATTCTTCTACTCATCGCATTCTGGTCGTGGGACTGGTTTGTGCCTCTGGTCAATCGGGAGGCGACGGCGCTTCTTGGACGCAAGACAACGATTGAACATCTGCATGTCAGCGTCGGTTTCGTGCCGAAAGTGCGGGTTGATGGCGTCAGGATCGAGCAGCCTGACACTTTCAAATCCGACACCACGCCGTTTTTCACGGCGGATCATCTGCTTGTCAGAATCCGTCTGCTGGCGTTTCTGCATGGCAGAACAGAACTGCCCCGCATTGCGGTCGACACCCCCCGCGCAGACATTCAACGGCGTCAGGACGGTAGCAACAACTACACGTTCGCTTCTGACAGCAAGAAGACCGAAAACGACAAGAAAAACGGTTCAGTCACTCTTCCCGACATCGAAGAATTTGACATCACTGACGGCCATCTGCGTCTGAGAGACCAGAAGCTGCGGGCGGACATGACCTCACAACTGCATACGACGCCGCCGACCTCCGCCACGGATCGCGGTACGATCGTCATGGATACGACCGGGCGCTATGCTGGCCAGCCGATCATCAGTCATTTCGTCGGTGGAGCGCTCCTGTCCCTGCAGAACGTCAAGACGCCCTACCCTGTCAATCTGATGGTGAAAAACGGCGGCACCCGTGTGACGCTTAAGGGCACTGTCAACAATCCACTTGCCTTTGAGGGAACGCAGCTCGTCCTGCATCTATCCGGACCAGACATGTCCCTGCTTTATCCGCTGACGGGCGTCCCCATTCCGCAGACGCCATCCTATGATATTCGCGGCAAGCTGGATTACGATCAGCAGCATATCGCTTTCAAAAGCTTTACCGGCCACATGGGGTCCAGCGACCTGAGCGGCACCATCACGGTCGATCCGCACCAGACTGTGCCGTTTGTCGAGGCGTCGCTCCGCTCGCGGCGGGTGGATATTCAGGATCTTGGTGGCTTTATCGGCGCAAAGCCGGGCGAGAAGACCGCTTCCGAGAAAAAGGTGGACGCCAAGGACCCGAATGTCCTGCCGGATACGCCGATCAACGTGCCCAAGCTCCGCGCCATCAATGCCCATGTCACCTATAAAGGTGAGCACATCCAGAACAAGCAGCTTCCTCTAGATGATATCGACGCCGAATTCACGGTTCAGGACGGCGCTATTGACGTGAAGAAGCTGAACTTCGGCGTTGGCACAGGCACACTGGCCAGCAGCGCGACATTGAAGCCGGTGAATGACAAGAACTTTGCCGTCAACGCCAAGGTAGACTTCTCCCGCATTGATCTGGCGCACATCATGCGCACCGCGACAGGGACCAACGCTCAGGGTGGTGTCATCGGCGGTCGCTTCAGCCTGAATTCCACCGGCAATTCGATCGCATCTCTCATGGCGAACGGCAATGGCGGTCTTACCCTCGTTCTTGTGAAAGGCGGCGAGATCTCGGCGCTCATTCCGGCAGCACTCGGGCTGGAGCTTGGTGACGCCGTGCTGTCGGCGCTCGGGCTGCCGTCCCACTCTCAGGTGGAATGCTTCGTGACTGACATGCCGCTGAACAACGGCGTGGCCAGCACCCGTTCCATGCTGCTGCGCACCAACGACACGCGCACACTTGGGCGGGGCGACATCAACTTCCGCACCAATAAAATCGACTACTCCCTGACGACCCGCTCGACCGGCTTCACCATTCTGTCCTTCCCGGGTGCGTTCAACATCACAGGACCACTGAAGTCACCGACCGTGCTGCCGGGTGCGGAAATTCTGGGTCGGGCCGCCGCAGCGACCGGGCTTGGCTTTGTGTTCCCGCCTCTGGCGCTGCTGCCGACAATCCAGTTTGGCGTGGGCAAGGGATCGCTCTGCGAGAGGGCCCTGCAGGAAGTGAACAGCAACCCATCCTCGGGCAAGGCGCCGGGCGGGGTCGAAGAAAATGCCGCTCCCAAGGGCAATACCCAGGTCAATCCCAAGGCCAGCGGTAAAAAAATGAGCCCGGCGGAAGTAAAGGCGGCCTGGAAGAAAAAGCTGAAACATTAAGAGTGTATTGACTTGTCGGGGTGGTGGCACGAAAGGTTATCCACAGACACTTAATAAGTCTGCTGCGTCACAAGAGGTCAGAACACCCCGATGCCTTCTTCCCCTTCGACATCCGCCCAGCGGGATGCTTCAGCGCGGGTGCGCCGCACCACCTTCTTTCTGGCTCTGGCTGCCGGTCTTGCAGGCCTCATGTTCGGACTGGACACCGGGGTCATCGCAGGAGCGCTGGGATTTATCCGCGATGAATTCCAGACCAACGACCGCACCACGGAGTGGATTGTCTCCTCCCTCATGCTGGCTGCGGCGTTCGGGTCAGTGCTTGCGGTCTTTGTCGCTGACAAATGGGGACGCAAGGGAACATTACTGGTAGCGGGAGGGCTGTTTCTGAGTGGAACAGCCCTCTGTGCGTTAGCGAACAGTGTCAGCATGATGATCGCGGGACGCGCCTGTCTGGGGCTGGGCGTGGGACTGGCCGCTTTTGCCGCCCCTCTCTACATCGCCGAAATCGCGTCTCAAGACCGGCGCGGCGCGATGATCTCCTCCTATCAGCTGATGATCACCATCGGGATTCTGTTGGCCTTCACCTCTGACAGCCTGCTCACACCGGGCGGACACTGGCGCATCATGTTCGCTGTGCTCAGTGTGCCGACTGTGCTGTTCCTTCTCACCACCCTGCTCCTGCCCTACTCCCCGCGCTGGCTTCTGACGAAGGGACGTCGTCAGGAGGCGCGCGACGTTCTGCTGCGCGTGAGAGAGTCGGCGGAAGAAGCTGATGCGGAACTATCACGCATCGATCGACAGCTTGGACGTGAAGAATCCGCAGGTGCCGCCCTGCTGATTTCAAACCCCAATTTCCGGCGCACCTTCGTGCTGGGTATTGCGCTGCAGATGTTGCAGCAGTTCTCCGGAATCAACGTGCTGATGTATTATGCTCCCACCGTGCTGAATCACATGGGCTTCAATGCGTCGAGTTCCGTATGGTGCACGACAGCCATTGGCGTGGTGAACACACTCGCGACACTGGCCGCGGTTGCTCTTATGGACCGATGGGGACGGCGACTTCTCCTGAGCATCAGCACGTTCTTCGCAGCCATCGCCATGCTCGGGTTCGGCACGCTGCTCTGGACCGGCGCGACCTCCATGACCGCCAGCATGATTGCAATGGGCTTTCTGTTTCTGTTCATCGCAGCCTTTGCTGTCGGTCAGGGGCCGCTGCCGTGGATCATCGGCTCGGAGGTTCAGCCTCTGCGTGGACGCACATTCGCCGTATCGTGTTCCACACTGGCAAGCTGGATCGCCAACTGGCTGATCAGCAATATCTTCCTCTCCAGCATGAGCGTGATTGGTGACTATGGCGTCTTCTGGTGCCTCGCCGGCTTCAATGCCCTGTTCTTTGTCGTAGGGCTGATGTTTGTGCCTGAAACCAAGGGCTGTTCGCTGGAAGATATTGAAGACCGCATCAACTCGGGCGTTCGCCTGCGTGATGCGGGACAATCGTCAGTCAAAGTTTTGCAAGAAAAAACCTGATCCACTTTTCCGACAATTGAGTGACCGGGTCACGTGAGTGTCGGGAAGGCTGACCAAGGTCTTTGTCTAAAAACAGCCGTCTGAAAAAGCGCTATTCAGACTTTCCTGTTGATGATCGAAGAAACGTTCAATGAGCAGAGTTTTTTGAAAACAGGTTGATCACCAGAACGCCTGCAAGAATCAGTCCCATTCCAATCAGGCCTGCCGCGTCCAGCTTCTGACCCTGCACAAGCCAGGCAATGAGCGTGACCAGCACCACGCCCACACCGGACCAGATGGCATAGGTCGTCCCAGTGGGGATCGTCTGAAGAGCGAGCGACAGAAAATAGAAAGCCACGCCATATCCGATCAGCGTCACCAGAGAGGGTATAGGCCGAGTAAATCCTTCAGCCGCCTTCAAACAGGAGGTGGCGAGCACTTCGGCGCAGATCGCAATGACCAGCTGAAAATATGGCATGGACCATCCTGTTCTATGATTTGGCTCTGTAACGATCATGCCTGCTGGGGAGACACTCGGCCAGCCCTGCCCGGCCCAACAGCAAACCGAGGTCGCATCAGAACGCCAGCCGCGCTATGAACGAAGGATGAACGACAGGGAGACCAGTCATGACAGCGCGGCGTGAGACCCCACCCGCATCGGGCGGTGATCTGTTCGGCGGCAGCGTCACGGAGCCCACCGGATCGGAAAGCACCCATTCAGGTCGCGGACATACCCCAACGCAGCCCCTTGCCGACAGGTTGCGCCCGACCACGCTGGACGATGTTGTCGGGCAGCAGCAGTTGCTCGGCCCGACCGGTGCGCTCACGCTGATGCTGGAACGCGGCACGCTCGCCAGCCTCATTCTCTGGGGTGGCCCCGGTGTCGGCAAGACCACGATCGCCCGTCTGCTCGCCAAAGCCGCCAATCTGCGTTTCGTTCAGCTCTCCGCCGTCTTTTCCGGTGTCGCCGACCTGAAGAAAGCCTTTGACGAAGCCCGACGTTTTGCCGAAGCCGGACGGGGCACGCTGCTGTTCGTGGACGAAATCCACCGCTTCAACCGCGCCCAGCAGGACGGTTTCCTGCCCGTAGTGGAGAACGGCACTGTCGTGCTGGTAGGTGCCACCACGGAAAATCCCTCCTTTGCCCTGAACTCGGCGCTTCTGTCACGCTGTCAGGTTATGGTGCTGCGTCGTCTGGATGATCCCGCACTGGAGGCCCTGCTGGTCCGGGCTGAGGAAGAGACCAAACGCACCCTACCGCTCACCGAATCCGCCCGCGCCACCCTGCGCGCCATGGCGGATGGCGATGGTCGTTACCTGCTGAACATGGTCGAGCAGATCCTCAGCCTGAAGACGGAAAAGCCGCTCGACTCACAGGAACTGGCGCGCATTCTGGCCAAACGCGCCGTGCTGTACGACAAGGATCGGGAAGAGCACTACAACCTCATCTCCGCGCTACATAAGTCCCTGCGCGGGTCCGATCCGGACGCGGCGCTTTACTGGTTCGCCCGGATGCTGGAGGGCGGCGAAGACCCCCGCTATATCGCCCGTCGCCTGACGCGTTTCGCAGCAGAGGATGTCGGCATGGCCGATCCCTCCGCCCTGCCCCTTGCCATTGCGGCATGGGAGACGTACGAGCGACTGGGCTCGCCGGAAGGAGAGTTGGCCTTGGCGCAACTGGTCGTCCATCTGGGCACGGCGCCGAAATCGAACGCCGTCTACAAGGCCTATGGCGCGGCGCGGCGGGCGGCGAAAGCGACCGGCAGTCTGATGCCTCCGGCCCATATTCTCAATGCGCCGACCAAGCTCATGAAAGAGATCGGCTACGGAGATGGCTATCAGTACGACCATGACACGGAAGAAAGTTTCTCCGGCCAGAACTACTTCCCGGACGACATGAAACGGCAGAATTTCTACAACCCGAAAGGGCTCGGCTTTGAACGGGAAGTGCGTCGCAGGCTGGACACATGGGCCGGAATAAGGGCAAGCCGCGCAAAACAGGGCAAGCAATCGTGAGGCGCGGAAGAGTATGAGTGTGACCCAACTGACGGTCAGTGAGGATGAAGCGGACATTCGCCTCGACCGATATTTCCGTCGCCATTACCCCCATCTGACGCAGGGTGCGTTGCAGAAGCTCTGCCGCACCGGGCAGATCCGCGTGGATGGCAAGCGTGTTGAAGCCAACACGCGACTGGTGCCGGGGCAATCCGTGCGCGTGCCGCCCATCCCCATGGCCGCCAAGCCGTCCCGCGATGTTCCGAAAGCGCTGAACCCCAAGCTGGCCAGCGAAATCCGGAAGATGGTCATCTATTCGGACCCGCAGATCATCGTGCTGAACAAGCCGTCCGGTCTGGCGACGCAAGGCGGCCCCGGCATCACACAGCATGTGGACATGATGCTGGACGGGCTGCGCGAGGGTGATGATCCACGTCCCCGCCTCGTTCACCGCATCGACCGCGACACCTCCGGCCTGCTGCTGCTCGCTCGCACGCCGGGTGTAGCGGCCAAGCTGGCGACGGCGTTCCGGGGACGCGACGTGAAAAAGACCTACTGGGCGGTTGTTGTGGGACGCCCTGACCCGATGTCCGGCGAAATCGACCAGCCGCTGGCTCGTCTGGGCGCAGGACCGGGGTCGATCACCATCGCCGCCGACCGTAATGACGAGGATGCGCAGTCCGCCCGCACCGATTACGAGGTGCTGGACTCTGCTGCGCGCAAGTTCTCATGGCTGGGGCTTTCACCACTGACCGGACGCACGCATCAGTTGCGCGTTCATTGTGAATCGCTTGGCACGCCTATTCTCGGTGACCCAAAATATGGTGGCGACAAGGCGCATGTCGATGGTTTTGCCGACCGTCTGCATCTGCATGCCCGCAGTCTTGTGCTGCCGCATCCGGCGGGAGGATGGCTGGAAGTCAGCGCCGAGCTGCCGCCGCACATGAAAGAAACCTTCAGAACGCTCGGCTTTACAGCCGGCTCAACCCCGGCTCCCCGCAGGAGATGAGCATGAAATTCAAGACGAAGCTTGGCCTTGGTGTCGGTGGTCTCGCCGTGCTGCTGGGCGGCACGGTTCTGGCCTCCGCGTTCATGGACGCCAACTGGATGCGGACACGCCTTGTCGAGGCCGTCGAACACCAGACAGGCCGGACGCTCCGTATTGATTCGCTGCATGTCTGGCTTCTGCCGTATCCGTGGATCAGCGCGCAGGGCATCGGACTGTCCAACACGCCCGGCAGCGCGAACAGGGAGATGTTCACAGCCAACGAAGTGCGGGCGCGGCTGGCGATCTCTCCCCTTTTCCATCACCGGGTCGTGCTGGATGATGTCAGCCTGTCCGATCCGCATCTGACGCTTGAACGGACGCCAGACGGAACGGCCAACTGGATTCTGACGCCACCCGTCTCTTCCGGCGACGCTGGCGATGGCACCGCTTCAGGCGGACATCAGCACTGGAATCTCGCTGTCGCAGCGCTCCATCTGCGGGATGGAGCGGCCTCGTGGAACGATGAGCGGAACCATGTCACCGGCACAGCCGATCTTGATCGTGCCGACCTGACCGGTCTTGACGGCACAATGGCCAAGATCGACGTGCGTGGCCATCACGATAAGGGTAGTTTCACTGTCAGCGGAACAACCGGTCCCCTGCCCCCAATCGACGGACAGCCCTGGCCGCTCAACCTGACCGCCACCCTGACCGCCACCCTGACGGCGGACAAACGGAAAGCCGGACAGATTCAGGTCGGCGGCGTGGTCGCTGACCCTTTGCATGATGCGGGTTACGATATCCAGATCAACGGCACGATCGATCAATTGCGTGATCTGGAAACGATTTTCCCCAATGCAGGCCTTCCGGACGCAACATCGGTTTCCCTGCAGGCTGGCGTGACCGGCAGCGGGCGCACGCCCTCCTTGCGGATGCTGCATCTGCGCACAGGACCAGCCAGCCTTGATCGTCTGATGACCGGTCTCAAAGCCAGCGCCATTACTCTTGATGCTGACGATAACGACCAACGCGTCGCCATCTCCATGAATGGCCAGCTGGATACGCAGCCGGTCACGGTGCATGGAACCCTTGGCACACTGACCCAGACCACGCAGGCGCTGCGTGCTCCTGACACTGCGCCCATGCCCGTGACGCTGTCACTCGGGGAAGGAGGTTCGTCCATCACCCTTGATGGCGTGGCGGGTGGTGGCAAGACATCGCTCGACGTTCATGGTGCCCTCCCCACTATGACCTTTGGTCCGGGCAAACCGAGCTTTCAGGGCCTCAAGGTCGATGGCCACATGACCAGCTCCGCTCCCCTGAGTGTGCTGGAGAAGGCTGATCCGGCGTCTCTGCTCAAAACCTCCGAGGCAACGCTGGATGTCGGAGCGCAGAGAATGAGCTGGCAATCCGTCGCGTGGGAAGCCCTCACCGCGCATGTGGTGGTCAGCGGCGAAAAACTGACTGTCGATCCGCTGCATGGCAATGGCACGGGCAACACCAAGGGAATCGCCCAGTCCGGGCAGATTGTTTACGACGCCTCCGGCGCAGTGCCGCATCTGACCATTACCGCCGCGCCCTTTGTTCTGCCGACCCAGATGATGCAGAGCTCGACCGGCATGCCTCCCCTTGTGAATGGCTCCATGCAGGTTGTGGGCACCGTCACAGCCGATGGTTCCATGCTTGACGAGTGGGAACAGACAGCAACAGGGCATGTCGGCCTGTCGATGGTCGGAGGACGTGTGGACGGCAAGGCTCTGGAAGCCATTCTGGGCCGCAATATCCCCATGCGGGGCACGCTCGCCCTTCGGTGCTTCGGTGCTCACATGCAGCTCACCGATGGGCTGGCCACGATCGGAAGATTGGGACTGGAGTCTGATCTGCTGTCTCTGACGGGGCATGGCACGGTCAAACTCACCAATGGGGCGCTTGATCTCCATCTTTCGCCACGGATCGGCGTAGGGGGGGCTGCCGCTTCCTCCCCCGTTGCCGTGACCGGCACGGTGGATACACCTCAGCCACGCCTTGAACCCGGAGCAGATGGTCGTTTCGCGATCTCGATTGGTGGTGCCAATGACCCCGGCGATCAATGTCCAGATCTGCTGGCTACGGCGCGGGAGGGCGCTCCCGGTCCGGCTGCTGCGCCGCCACCGGCCAACAAGGCTGGTGGGATCATGAACATGCTGAAAGGCCTCCTGCGATGAGCGAGAAGAAGAAGTTCTCGGCGGACGGTCCTGCCCCACGTAAACGCTTCTGGACGCAAGCAAGCGTAGAGCCATCGGATAATGGCTTTGCTGTCCTGCTGGATGGTAAACCGGTGCGACTTCCGGGACGGGAGGTCCTACAAGTGCAGTCTCGCGCACTGGCCGAAGCTCTGGCCGCTGAATGGCAGGCTGCGGGCATGGATGATCCGCAAAAGCGCTTTGCAGCAGAAGATCTTCCACTGACCCGTATTGCGGGCACCATGATCGAACGCGTCACACCTGACCGCCAGCATTCGGTCGATACGCTGGCCGGTTACGGTGAGCATGATCTGCTCTGCTATCGCTCTGAGGCTTCCGATCCTCTGAGTGCCAGACAGCAAGAATTGTGGCAGCCGTGGCTGGACTGGCTACACAAGACCTATGACGTCACACTGACCGTGACGCATGGCCTGATGCCCGTTCCGCAACCATCAGCCTCTCTGAAAAAACTGAAGCAGGTCCTATCAGAACGCAGCGATGCCATTCTGGCCGCGCTTGGTGTCTGTGTGCCGGCACTTGGCAGTCTGACACTGGGACTTGCCGTGATTGATGGGCGTCTGGATGCCGAGCGCGCCGTCAATATCGCCACACTGGACGAACGTGCACAGATGGAGCGTTGGGGCGAAGATGTCGCGCATCTGGACCGTATTGCGACAATGAGCGCTGATGTGACGGATGCTGCCCGGTTCGTCACTCTCGCTAAGGATAAATAGCTTTCACAGAGAGAATATTGATTTTGTAAAAGACGTTTTCTTCACTCATTATATCGGGACGAAGTCTTTTTCGTTTTGTCCCGATCAGGCAACAAGCCTGTAAAACCTCCATATTTTCAATATCACTCCCATTTCATCAAACCTCATACGAACATTTCTTTTTGATGGCGTGAACAGCTTGGGACACAGCATATTCCTTCTGGGTCCGCTGGCATATGTTTGCGTTCAAAAAGGATTTCATAAGTGAATAAAGACAAACCAAACGAATTAAAGTTTATGAACATTAGCAATACCTGTAAAATTTATGGAATTGGCCGCACATATTGCTACAAACTTCTCGCCGAAGGTCATATCAAAGCCAAGAAACTGGGCGGAAGAACTTTAGTATCCACTGATTCTGCCAATAATTATTTTAGCAAACTGCCAGATTATAAATCACAGGCATCCGTCTGAGGAGGATACACACATGGATCGTGTGATAGTTTATCCTGCTCAGGTTATCGCCGACACTGACACTCTGATTGCACAGCGCAACACTGAACGCGCCATTGGTCAGGCCGTTGCGATGACCATGGGCGGACCGGGCCCATTTGCAAGTGGCCTCGCCGCCACGTGCTCCGGGTCAGACATGGTGGTTAATGTTGGTAGCGGCCAGATCAATGAGGGCGCAACAGCGGATTCATCCGCTTACGGCACGCTTGCAGCCGACAGCACCATCATCATGCGTCAATATACGGCGGCAGCGACAAGTTTCACCCTGACGACAGGCACTACGGCTCAGACCTACTATATTTATGCAACGGTCGGGCTGAGCGATACCGGCTCGACAATGCTGCGTTATCTGGACGCAACTGACAACACCAAAACGCTCTCGGGTGAGGACGACACGGGAACCTCGCAACCGACCCAGCGGACAGCCGTGGCGACAGTGGCCATCTCAACCACGACACCACCGGCGAACACCATTGCACTCTGGCGGATTGATCTCCCTGCGAATGCAACAAGCGTTACGCAGTCGATGATTTCTCTTGATAATGACAGTCTTTTTTATCCCAAGATCCCAGCGCTTGCCCCAAAAGATTCACCGACTTTTACCGGCACGCCGACAGCACCCACTCCCGCCTCTGGAGATTCCTCAAATCTTCTTGCAACAACAGCATTCATCACAAACTGGTCAGCTGGAAACCTTCTTCAGAGCAATATCTATTTCGGACCGACAGCCAGTGCTGGCGGCTATAATGTCCTGCAGATTTCTATCGAATCCCGCACAAAGTTTCTGATTGTCGAACTGAGCGGAGGCGGTGGCGGTGGCGGCGGAGCCCCGACATGCTCCTCCACTCAGGGAGGAACCGGCGGCGGCGGCGGTGCTGGGGGATATTGCCGCTTTCTGGTGGATGTCTCGAAAATCCAGTGGCCTGTTACTGCAACACTGGGAGCCGGTGGCCGCGGAGGACAGTCTTCCTCAACCGCCATGACTGGCAATGCTGGCGGCTCGGCGGCGTTCGGTAGCATGGTGGTCGTGACCGGTGGGTTCGGCGGCCTTGTCGCACAGGGCGGCGGTGTCGCCATCATCGGTGGCGCAGGTGCCGGTGGTTCTGTGCAGGTCACGACGGCTACCGGCATCACGGTTCTGAACAGCGCAACAGGTCAGAGCGGATTTTCGGGACACGTCTCCGGAGTCTCGGAAAATTACTTCTTCGGATACGGCGGCGCGGGCGGGGCCCGTGCGCCCTATTACGCAGGCGGGTGGGAATCAGGTTCGGGCGAGACCGGTAAACCCGGCGACCCCGGCGGCGGGGGCTCCGGGTCCTGTGTAGCCCCCAGTGGCACTTACAAAAACGGCGGTGATGGCGGCCCTTCCTGGCTGACCGTCACACAATATGGATAAGGCATTATATATGAATTATTTTTTCGAAGGCTGGGCAGGTCTTATGCTTCCCGGATGGACCGAACTGACTTTGGCCGGTTACGACCGGGTTCCTGTGAATTTTATGGCGCTCGGGGGCGGCAGTGAAACACGCCCGGAAGTCGATCTTGTTTTTCCAGCCCCTCAGGCGACCTATCCTGTCTGCGCCGGGATCGGACTGTTTACATCAGACAGCGGTAATGATGGACCGATTGTTTATTGGGAATTTTCCCACTGGGACAACACGGGCAAGAACGCTTCCATCCTGCTTCCTGTCCCCGAAGTCACTCTTCTGCTGGATCGCACACAGACCTGGCAGGATGGAGCCGCCATTGGACGCACTGCCGCAGGCGGTACAGTCTTTGTCGGTCAGGACGTAACGCTGGTTGACGGTCGCTACTGATCTTACACCCATGCGGCGGGAGAACTTCCCGTCGCATGGGTATTTTTCCATCCCATTTCTATTTTGGAACATCTCTGATCAGGAAAGTGACTATCCGCAGCCCTGCCCTGTTGAATCAGACTGTTTCCTTGCTCGCTCTGGCCGCTTCCCGAGCAGCCTGCTTTTCTTCCTCGGTCCAGATCTTGCGCTCACGCACTTTCTGCGGCTTGACCTGCTTGACTGGTCCACCGCCAAGCACGGGAGGACGCATGGTTGAGTTCTGCGCCTCGTCCGAGTGCCATTCGTGGTCAGCATGCACTGTCAGAGCACGACCGATTTCCCGCTCCACATTATGCAACCAGGCCCGCTGCTCGGCATCGCAGAGAGTAATGGCGTAACCACTGCGTCCAGCACGACCAGTCCGGCCTATGCGATGCACATAGCTTTCCGGCAGGCTCGGGAGATCATGGTTGAAAACATGCGTGACTGTATCAACATCAATACCGCGTGCTGCAATATCCGTTGCGACGAGAACCTGAACATCACCGGCACGAAAAGCCTCCAATGCCCGCTCGCGCTGCCCCTGCGATTTGTTGCCGTGAAGCGCCTCAGCAGTAATACCCGCTTCTGTAAGGAAGGCGCAGACTTCGTTTGCGATGTTTTTCTGTAGGGTAAAAACAACCGCCTGCCCCATATCAGGCGTCTGCTGTAATTGCGCCAACAAAGCTGTCTTCTTGTGCGCGGCATCCATGAACATGACCGACTGCTCTATCCGGTCGACCGTCGTTGAAGGCGGCGCGATTTCCACCTTCGCCGGGTCACTCAGGAGACTGTCCACCAGAGCGGCAATGGACTTCGGCATTGTAGCCGAGAGCAGCACCGTATGCCGATCCTTCGGCAATGTTGCGACAATACGCTCGATCGGCTTGGCGAACCCCATATCCAGCATCTGATCGGCCTCATCCAGCACAATCGCCTCAAGCTCTGACAGATCGCAAAGCCCCTGCTCGATCAAATCCAGCAGTCGCCCCGGTGCAGCGACAATGACATCCACACCTTCCTTGAGCGCATTGACCTGATGGAACTGACTGACGCCACCGAAGATTGTTGTGACCCGAAAATCCAGATGACGGCCAAAGCTCTCGAAGCCGTCAGCAATCTGGGAGACCAGTTCACGTGTCGGCGCGAGAACCAGAACGCGAGCGCCACCCTTGGGAGCCGGACGAGGTGTCTCGGCAAGCCGATGCAGTAGCGGCAGCACGAAGGACGCCGTCTTGCCGGTTCCGGTCTGTGCCATGCCTAGCAGATCGCGGCCTTCAAGCAGCAGAGGGATGGACTGAGCCTGAATAGGGGTCGGCTTGACATAGCCTTCTTCACCCAGAGCGCGCAGCAGGGCTGGTGAGAGGGCGAGATCTTCAAAAGTGATGGACATGCAAGCGGCGCCTCCGGCGCTCAGTAAGGTTGCGCCTAATCGGGCTTCGCTAGGTCAGAAAGCGGGCTTTTACGGGGGATGAGGTACGGCGTCAACGGGAAGAGGAGCGTAATATCAACCTACACAAGCAATGCTTGCCGCGTTACTGCCCTCCCATCAATGACTGAAACTATCACCTACAATTTCGGATGTTGATTACAAGTTTCCCCGATCCATTCATTCCGCCGCAACCGATAAAGAACATGGCGACTCAGAGGATGTCCTTCCTTGACGAGAGGATAATCAAAAGCACCACCCCCATCACGCTGCATATCCACCTTTTCCATGACTCGGCGTGACTTGATGTTGTGAGGAACAGTAATGGCGATAATTTCAGGCAGGGTCCTACTCCGTCGCCCAGCGCTCGATCTCAACCCCAACTGAATCAAGATCTGAAAAGATATCGAGTTTTTCAACGCTGATACGAACCACCCTCACTCGGCGATCCTTCATCACCTCAATGGCGATACGCTCAGCCAGCGTCTCCACAAGCTGCGTGTGGGTCTCCGTCGCCAGACGACGGATCGTCAGTACAGCCGTCTCGTAGGAAACCGTCCGGCTGAGGTCGTCCACACCTTCCGTCAGATCACGGCTGTCATCCACACCAAACGAGACATTGATGCGAACACGCTGTGTCACACCCTGTTCATGCGGAAAAACGCCGATATAGGCGTCAACAATCATATCCTTGAGAAAGAGCCGTCTTACAGCCAGATCAGCAGGCCAGGGCGCCAGAATTGTCATTGCGCTACTCTTCCATCACATGAGTGGAGACCGAAGGAGAATAATACCACTGGAGATGTTGCGCCCCATCAAGCGCCAGCATCTGTCCTGTCACTGACGGCAGCATCAAAAACGCCAGAAGGGCGCGCGACACTTCTTCCGGCGATGTCCCTCGTCCCAGCGGCACAGACTGACATTGCGCCTGAAACTGCTCCTGTGTCTGGCGTGTGCTCGGCAGCGCAGGCCCCGGACCGATGGCGTTGACCCGGATTTTCTTTGGAGCCAGCGCCAGAGCCATGGTCTGCGTCAGCGTCCAAAGCGCCGATTTAGAAACAGTGTAGCTGACAAAATGAGGAGTCAGGGACCAAACACGCTCGTCGAGCATATTCAGCACCATCCCTTCCCGATCAGCAGGAAGCTGCTTCGCAAACTCCTGCGTCAACACATAAGGCGCGCGCAGATTGGGCTCCATATGTGCGTCCCAGCTTTCGCGGGTAACCGTGTTCCACTCATCCCTGTCGAAAGTGGACGCATTGTTCACAAGAACCCCGACAGGCCCACCCAGTTCGGCAGCAGCTTTCGCGATAAGACCCGTGACTTCTTTTTCTTCAGCAAGATCGGCACGCAGCAGGCAACATTGCCGTCCCATCGCTTCGATTTCCCGTTTCAGGGAATGAGCGTCATCCTCCCCGGAACGATAATGCACAGCCACAGAAAAACCCGCTCCCGCCAATGCCAGCGCCATCGCGCGTCCAAGCCGCTGAGCACCACCGGTAATGAATGCAATGCGGGGAATGTCAGGGGCAATCAATGTTCCAGCGAGGGAGGCTTCAGCGGTCATACCGTCTCTCATCACTCTGTCAGGCGTTTTATATCAGTCGTCTGGCGCTCACCGCCGCCGCCAGTGTGCCGTCATCCAGCACATCGAGCGCACCCCCCATCGGCACACCTTGCGCCACCCGGCTGACCACCACGTCGTAAGGCGCAATCTTTTCCTGCAACCAGTACATGGTCGTTGCTCCCTCCACGGTGGAACCAAGAGCCAGAATGACTTCCTTTACGGAGCCATCCCTCAACCGTTCGAACAGGGAGCCGACGTTCAGATCTTCCGGACCAATACCCTTGAGCGCTGACAACACACCGCCGAGCACCTGATAGACTCCACGATGAGCACCGGCTCTCTCCAACGCCCACAGGTCGCTGACGGTTTCAACAACGCACACAATATCATGCGGACGGTCGGGATCGGCACAGATCCGACAAGGATCGGTCACGTCGAGATTCCCGCAGACGGAGCAGGTCTTCACCGACATTGCGGCGCTTTCCATTGCACGCGCCAACGGAAGCATCCGGCGCTGCGGATCACGCAACAACGCCAGCGCCACTCGTCGCGCCGACCGGGGACCAAGCCCCGGCAGGCGGGCAATCAGACCAATGAGGTGATCAATATCGGCAACAGCCATCCGTTAAGACCGGACTACCGTGGCTCAGAACGGCAGCTTCAGCCCTGGCGGCAGGTTCAGGCCACCCGTGACCTTCTGCATTTCTTCAGAAGCCGTCTTGTCGAGACGCGCCTTCGCATCCGCACAGGCAGCGACGATCAGATCCTGCAACATTTCCATCTCAGTCGGGTCTGCCAGCTTCGGATCGATCGTGATCGCTTTCAGGTCACCCTTTCCGCTCAGCGTCACGGTTACCATGCCCGCACCGGCATTGCCCTGAATCTCGATTTTCTCAAGACTGGCCTGCATTTCTTCCATCTTCGACTGCATCTGCGAAGCCTGCTTCATCAGTCCGGCAAGATTTTTCATGTTCAATCATCCCTGCATACACGATGACTGGCGGCCACGAGCGTGACCCGACCAGCATCAAACTGTCAGTCCTGTTCTTCGGGGGCGTCCAGTTCCGGGTCAAGCCCTATTGCCAGCGGCCCAGCATCCAGCGATCCGAAATCTTCGGGAGGCAACCCGTAATGGTCGTCGAGCGTGTGGTCCCGCACATCGCCCAGTTCGGCATCCGGAAACACACCAAGAATCGCTTGCACCAGCGGGTGGTTTGACGAGCGGCGGTTATGAAGCTGAATGATCTCGGCGCTCTGCTCAGCCAGTGTCGGCTCGCCCTGCGCCTCGGCGGTTCGCACCACCCACTCGCTCCCAAAGCTTGCACGGAGCATTTCCTGCAACCGTTTTACAAGGTCCGGGGGAGCCGGGCTGTCGATACGCACCTCAACCAGCGGCGGAGAAAATGTCACCAGATGCGTGGAGTGACACAGGTGGCCGTGCAGGGTCGCCTCGCGGTTATCCTTCACAAAGGCCACCAGCTCACGCCAGCTGCGTGGTGGTTGCGGGCCTGACGGAGCAGAGGCCCTCGCCAACGGGATCGGCTCGGAGCTCCCTTCTCCAACGTCACCCCATCGCTCATTGGCGACTCTCTGACGCCTGCTTCCGCCGTCATCGGGCGATGACATCATGGCGCGGGGAGCATCCCGTCCGTCATCCGCCGCCCGATTTACGGGAGCGGCAACCGGTGCGACTTCGCTAGAGCGCAGTTTTTTCAGCAACTCTTCCGGAGGCGGCATGGTCGCGGCATGACAGAGACGGATCAGCACCATCTCCGCCGCCTCACGACGCAACGGCGCGTCGTCGACTTCCGAAATTCCCTTCAGAAGCATCTGCCAGAGACGAGACAATGTAGAGAGCGACAGGGAACTCGCGAAGGCAGCGCCTCTTGTCCGCTCCATTTCCGGCAGTTCAAGCGTGTCTTCCAGTCCGCGAACGGTTTTCAGACGCGTGACCGTGTGCGTCAGTTCGGCCAGATCACGCAGCATCAGCCCAGGATCATTACCCCGGTCATACATATTGTCGGAAAGCCGGATCGCTTCCGTCACATTGCCGCGCATCAGACAGTCGAACAGATCAAAGATCGCCGCGCGATCGGACAGACCCAGCATCGCCGCGACGCCAACTTCCGTAACACTGCCGTCGCTCGCTCCTTGCGTGCCGGCACCCTGCGCGATCGCCTGATCCAGCAAGGACAGACCATCACGCACCGAACCATCAGCCGCGCGAGCAATGAGTTTCAGAGCCTCCTGCTCAGCAGAGACACACTCCTTTTCGACAATGCCCGTAAAAAAAGAGAGCAGCTCAGACTGGGAGACACGACGAAGATCGAATCGCTGGCAACGGGACAGCACCGTGATCGGCACTTTCCGCAGTTCGGTCGTGGCAAAGATGAATGTGACCTGCGGCGGCGGTTCTTCCAGCGTTTTCAGCAGCGCATTGAAAGCATTGCGGGACAGCATGTGCACTTCATCGACGATGAAGACTTTCATGCGTCCCTGAATCGGGCGGAAATGACAGGCCTCGATAATCTCGCGGACATCATCAACACCGGTGCGGGACGCGGCGTCCATTTCCAGCACATCGGGGTGTCGGTCAGCCAGAATGGCGACGCAGTTCGGACAGACACCGCAAGGATCCGCTGTCGGACCACCTTTACCGTCAACACCGACGCAGTTGAGGCCACGGGCAATGATTCGGGCGGTGGTGGTCTTGCCCACTCCGCGAACACCGGTGAGCATGAAGGCGTGTGCGACGCGGCCCACTGCAAAGGCGTTTCTAAGCGTGCGGACAAGCGCGTCCTGCCCGATCAGCTGGTCGAGGGTCGCGGGTCGATATTTACGTGCGAGAACGCGATAGGCCGCAGCGGGCTTTGCAGATTCTTCTGGAGAAAGTTTTGCAGGCAATACTGCTGGCCGATCAGCCACAACGTCTTGAGATGAGACGCTGGTCGGGTCTGACGCTTCCGGCGCTTCGCCGAAAAAGAGTCCCATGCCCTCACTTGGTGGCAATGGCAGATCGTCGTCTGCCTCTCTATCACTGTCAGGCATAGTTCCAGCCAATCCGCTTTCAGCCCGCGCAGGCTTGCAGCCGGGCTTAAACAGCCTCTGTAGCGGATCTGATTTCCTGTTCAAAGGAAGGTGAGAGACCTGCAACAACCCGAGCAAAACTTACTGCGGCTGCTTCCTTCCGGATCTGACCGGGTTGGCAAGGCGCCCGTCCGTCACAGATCTCCCGTCAAATTGAATAACACACGCCCCTGCCCCACGCAAAGCCATTCAGACACAAATTTTATTGCATCCATTCACACCTCTCTGCGCTTTCCTCTTCCTAACAGCTTATAAACCTCATTGTTTCAGGATCAGGAGATAAGCGTTTTCCTCGGATTTCTCTCGAGCAAGTGACCGGGTCATGAAATTTTTTCCGCAGCGGCCCGTCTTATGGCTGGCATTTCTTTCGGAACAGCCCAAATATGGTGACAGGGTCACGTTCAGGCAGCGTGGCCTTATACGCCAGACGGCGAAAGGAGTGTCTTGATCATGCTGTCACGCAATCTCGAACAGACGTTGCACCGGGCACTGACGCTGGCGGGTGAGCGGCATCATGAATACGCAACGCTTGAGCATCTTCTGATTGCTCTGATTGATGACCCGGATGCGGTAACCGTTTTCCGGGCCTGCGGCGTTGATCTGGATAAACTCCGGGGGGATCTAACCGAGTTTCTCGACAAGGATCTGGCAGGTCTGACTGCCGAACGCACGACGGAGCCGAAGCCGACCGCAGCATTTCAGCGTGTCATTCAGCGTGCCGCCATTCATGTGCAGTCTACCGGTCGCGACGAAGTCACGGGAGCCAATGTACTGGTTGCCCTCTTCGCCGAGCGCGAGAGCCATGCTGTCTACTTCCTGCAATTGCAGGACATGACGCGCCTCGACGCGGTCAACTTCATTTCGCACGGAATCGCCAAGGCACCGGATCGCTCCGTACGACGGAGCTCGAACGGAGCGCCGACCGGCTCGGCCGAAAAAGACGAGACCGGCGGCGAAGAAAAAGGCCGGGGTTCCGCGTCCAAGACGGGCGAAGCTCTGGCAACATACTGCGTCGATCTCAACAAGAAGGCAGCCGAGGGCAAGATCGATTCCCTGATCGGCCGTGAGTCGGAAGTCGAACGCACCATTCAGATTCTCTGCCGCCGCACAAAGAACAACCCGCTCTATGTGGGTGATCCCGGCGTGGGCAAGACGGCCATCGCCGAAGGTCTGGCCAAACGAATCGTGGAAGGCGACGTTCCGGAAGTTCTGCTGAACGCCACCATCTACTCGCTCGACATGGGCACCCTGCTTGCAGGCACGCGCTATCGTGGCGATTTTGAGGAGCGTCTCAAGGCAGTCGTGCACGACCTTGAGCAGAATCCCGGCGGTATCCTGTTCATTGATGAAATTCACACTGTCATCGGCGCGGGTGCCACATCCGGCGGTGCGATGGATGCGTCCAACCTGCTGAAGCCTGCGCTGGCTGCCGGAACGCTGCGCTGCATCGGCTCGACGACCTACAAGGAATTCCGTCAGCACTTCGAGAAAGACCGCGCCCTCGTCCGTCGCTTCCAGAAGATCGACGTCGAAGAGCCGAACCTCGATGACGCCGTGAAGATCCTTCGTGGCCTGAAGACAAACTACGAGAAGCATCACAAGGTCCGCTATACGGACGACGCCATCCGTGCGGCCGTAGAGCTATCGGTCAAATATATCCATGACCGGAAGCTGCCGGACAAAGCCATCGACATCATTGACGAGGCCGGTGCGTCCCGGATGCTTCTGCCTGAAAGCAAGCGTCGGAAGACCATCACGCTCAAGGACGTGGAAGACACGATCGCCAAGATCGCCCGTATCCCCGCCAAGACCGTCTCCGCTGACGACAAGGAAGTGCTGCGGGCTCTGGAGCGTGACCTGAAGAACATGGTGTTCGGTCAGGACAAGGCCATCCAGACACTGTCGGACGCCATCAAGCTGGCTCGTGCTGGCCTGCGTGAACCCGAGAAGCCGATCGGCAACTATCTGTTCTCCGGTCCGACCGGCGTCGGCAAGACCGAAGTGGCCCGCCAGTTGGCTACCACTCTCGGTATCGAGCTGATCCGGTTCGACATGTCCGAATACATGGAGCGCCATTCCGTTTCCCGACTGCTTGGCGCACCTCCAGGCTATGTCGGTTTCGATCAGGGTGGTCTGCTGACGGACGCTGTGGATCAGCATCCGCACGCTGTCCTGCTCCTCGATGAAATCGAGAAGGCGCATCCGGACCTCTATAACGTGCTTCTGCAGGTTATGGATCACGGACAGCTGACGGACCACAACGGCAAGACTGTCGATTTCCGCAACGTCATTCTCATCATGACGACCAATGCGGGTGCGGCTGATCTGAGCAAGGAGGCCATCGGTTTCGGGCGTGACACCCGTGAAGGCGAAGATCAGGAAGCGATCAAGCGGCTGTTCACGCCGGAATTCCGTAACCGTCTTGATGCGATCATCCCGTTCGGCAATCTCCAGCCGGAAACGGTCGGTCGTGTGGTCGAAAAGTTCGTGCTTCAGCTCGAAGCGCAGCTTGCGGATCGGAACGTCACGATCGAGATGTCGTCCGCCGCCAAGGAGTGGCTGGCGGAACGCGGCTACGATCGCCTGTATGGCGCGCGTCCTTTGGGCCGGGTCATTCAGGACTCGATCAAGAAACCTCTGTCCGAAGAGCTTCTTTTCGGTCGCCTGACAAAAGGCGGAGCGGTCAAGATCTCCGTCAAGGATGGTGAGCTTTCGTTCGAATATCTCGAGAACTCCACGTCTTCCCCGGCTGCCGAGGCTCCGGAAGAAGGCGAGGAAAAGCAGGATACGAACGGCCTCTCATCCTGAATACAAGAGTGGTCCTGTTCTCAAGAGCAGGACCACCTTCCCTTGCACCGATGTGTCATAAGCGGCATTGTCCGCCCACAACAGGCTAAGAACGAGGGAGAGGATGGAGGGTAAATCAGCACGCAACGGTATTGTCCTGCACACTGAGGCAGACTTTCAGGGTCTGCGCGCCGCAGGAAAACTGGCTGCCGAAACGCTGGATATGATCACCGAGCATGTGCGTCCGGGTGTGACGACAGGTGAACTCGACACTATCATCCACGAATTCACACTCAAGAATAACGCGACACCGGCGACACTCGGCTATCGCGGCTATCCAAAATCCTCCTGCATCTCGATCAACCATGTCGTATGTCACGGCATCCCGGGTGATCGTAAGCTGCTGGACGGGGACATCCTGAACATCGACGTTACCTGCATACTTGATGGATGGTACGGCGACACCAGCCGCATGTATATCGCAGGAAAAGCCCCCAAAAAGGCCGAAAAGCTTATCGATGTGACCTATGACTGCATGATGGCCGGCATCGAACAGGTGCGACCGGGCGCAACGCTGGGTGACATCGGCCATGCCATTCAGGTTCTCGCTGAAAAGAATCGCTATTCGGTTGTTGAAGATTTCTGTGGTCACGGTATTGGCCGCACGTTCCACAGTGCCCCGAATGTTCTCCACTATGGTGAGCCGGGAACTGGTCTGGAACTGAAAGCGGGCATGGTTTTCACCATCGAGCCGATGATCAATATCGGCAAACCGGAAGTGAAAATCCTTGAAGATGGCTGGACAGCCGTCACCCGTGACCGCTCCCTGACAGCGCAGTTCGAGCATATGCTGGGTGTCACGGAAAACGGGTATGAGATTTTTACACTCTCTCCCAAAGGTTATAAGCGGCCTCCCTACGGCGCGTGATCGGCTTTTCAGAAGCTGAAACTTTTAGCTGATACAAAGAATTTCTGGCGGTTGTTTTTGTTGGAAGCAAAAACAACCGCCAGAAACCTTTGCGCATAGCGATCGGTCAATAAAACAGATGCAGCCACTGTTTTTCAAAAAGCAGCTCCCAAAGTCTTCCTGAAAACGCTTCACCAGAAACCTTTCATGATTTAAAAGAGCGTGCCTCAGACGACTTTTGAAAGTCTTCTGACCTCTCATCATTTTTCATTGAAGCAGGATCGTGCCGTGTTGCCTTCCGTCGTAGTCCGTATCCTCTCACGGAAGAAATACGCGCAGCCTTTCGTCTTCACGACAGGTCTCATCGCCTGCCTCAGTTTCTCCACCAATGGCTGGGCGCAGACCTCTACCCTCCCCGCTGGTGTGCCTGATCCACTGGCCTATACAGCATCCGTGCAATCACCTGCGTCCGACAAGCCCGTGCTGGGCCGCCACGGAATGGTGGTCTCCGCGCAGCATCTCGCGTCCGAAGTTGGTGCGAAAATACTGGCGCAGGGCGGCAACGCCGCCGATGCCGCCGTGGCCGTAGGTTATGCGCTCGCCGTGGTTTACCCGGCGGCAGGCAATATTGGTGGTGGCGGCTTCATGGTTCTGAAGCCACGTCAGGGACAGGCAGTTTTCATCGATTTCCGTGAAAAAGCGCCACTCGCTTCTACGCCGAACATGTTTCAGGACGCTAATGGACAGGTCATCCCCGGCCTCTCGACGGCTGGGTGGAAAGCTGTGGCCGTTCCAGGAACCGTGGCTGGCCTTGAATATGTAAGGCAACGCTGGGGGCATCTCTCCCGCGCCAAACTCATGGAACCCGCCATTCGTCTGGCACGAGAAGGCTTTGTTCTGGAGGAAGGCGACGTCGCCCTGCTTCGTCCCTTTGAAAAGGAATTCCACGCTGATCCTGTTGTCAGCAGGATCTTTCTGCGACCGGACGGTCAGTCCTTCCGTCCCGGCGATCGTCTTGTGCAGACCGATCTCGCCAACTCCCTTTCAGAAATCTCTCGTCACGGTGAGGATGTCTTTTACAAAGGCAGCATAGCCCGTCGGGTAGTCGACGCCAGCAAACGTAATGGCGGCATTCTGGAAATGGCAGATTTCGGTCGTTACAAACCTCGCGTCATGCCGCCGCTGGCCTGCTCCTATCGCGGCTATCACATCGACACGGCACCCCCACCGAGCGGCGGCGGCATTGCTCTGTGTGAAATGCTGACGATCCTGTCCGGCTATGATCTTGGCGCAGAAGGACTACACAGCACCCCAGCGCTCCGTCAGCAGATCGAAGCCATGCGTCACGCCTATTCAGATCGGCGCGATCTGGGTGATCCGGCTTTTGTCGCCAATCCCGTCGATCATCTGCTTGACCCGGTCTATGCCGTGCAGATCCGTAGGGCCTTACCACAGTCCGGCGCTGTAAACTCAGAGACCCTGACAGCAGGTTCTCCTGTTCCCGCCACGTCCACAGCGCCCTCCTCGCCTTCTGTCAACAGGGAAAAACACGAAACCACGCAATTTTCGGTCATGGATTCTTCCGGACTAGCCGTTTCCACCACCTACACACTCAACGGATGGTTTGGCGCACGGGTCATCGCGCCGGGAACGGGTTTTTTCCTGAACGACGAGATGGATGATTTCTCCGCCAAACCCGGTGCGCCCAACATGTTCGGCATCGTCGGCAGTCAGGCGAACGCCATCCAGCCCGGCAAGACACCTCTTTCGTCCATGACGCCAACCATCGTTTCCAAAGACGGAAAGACGGTCATGGTCATCGGCAGTCCCGGCGGATCACGCATCCCCACCATCGTGCTGTCCGTCATTACCGGCGTGATCGACTATCACCTGAACATCCAGCAGGCCATTGATCTGCCGCGCTTTCATGAACAGTGGGAACCTTCAACCATTGAAGTCGAAAAAGGCGCGGTCGATACCGCTGTCGCGAAGGCTCTGAACGAACAGGGGTATGTGTTCCGCGATCATGCGGCATGGGGCATGCCGGAAGGCATTGTCACGGGTGCTCTCGCTGCCAACCGCAACGAGCAGACGCTTCTCTCCGGGGGTGCGGACCATCGTCATCCGGGAGGTGCTGCAGTCGGCGAGTGAAAACATTCGCCCCGAATTAAGGTAGCTCTCCTCGCCTTGGGACTAGTGCAACGTCGGCGCGGGTGCTACTGACGCCCCAAAGAGAGCGGTGAACAAGGGTTTGCCGCTTTTCCATTCCGACCACCGCAGAAACCCGGAGAGAATGCGCATGGCCCCGGCCGAAGGCACCCGACAGATCAAGAAGGTCGTTCTGGCCTATTCAGGCGGCCTCGATACTTCAGTCATCCTGCGGTGGCTACAGACCACTTACGGCTGCGAAGTCGTAACCTTCACGGCCGACCTCGGTCAGGGTGAAGAACTGGAACCGGCCCGCAAGAAAGCCGAAATGTTCGGCGTGAAGGAAATCTTCGTCGAGGATCTGCGCGAGACCTTCGTAAAGGACTTCGTGTTCCCGATGTTCCGGGCGAACGCGCTGTATGAAGGCCAGTATCTTCTCGGCACTTCCATCGCCCGTCCGCTGATCGCCCAGCGTCAGATCGAAATTGCCGAGCAGGTCGGTGCTGACGCTGTGGCGCATGGCGCAACCGGCAAGGGCAACGATCAGGTCCGCTTCGAGCTGGCCTACTATGCGCTGAAGCCCGACATCACCGTGATTGCCCCTTGGCGTGAATGGGATCTGACATCCCGTACCCGTCTGCTGGCGTTCGCGGAAGAGCATCAGATTCCCGTGACCCGCGACAAGCGTGGCGAAGCGCCGTTCTCGGTCGATGCGAACCTTCTGCACTCCTCCTCCGAAGGCAAGATCCTCGAAGATCCCGCCGTCGGACCGGAAGAGATTGTCTTCCAGCGCACCATCTCGCCGGAAGCCGCTCCGGATGTCGCAACGGAAATCACCATCGATTTCGTCTCGGGCGACCCGGTGGCGATCAACGGTGTCGCCATGTCTCCGGCCACCCTGCTGACTAAACTGAACGAACTCGGCAAAGCCAACGGCATCGGTCGTCTCGATCTGGTCGAGAACCGCTTTGTCGGCATGAAGTCGCGCGGCATCTACGAGACGCCGGGCGGCACAATCCTGCTGACGGCTCACCGCAGCATCGAATCCATCACGCTTGACCGCGAGGCCATGCACCTCAAGGACAGCCTGATGCCGAAATATGCCGAGATCATCTACAACGGCTTCTGGTTCTCGCCGGAGCGCCGCATGTTGCAGGCTCTGATCGACACGTCCCAGCATTCCGTAACGGGTCGCGTGCGTCTGAAACTCTACAAGGGCAACGTGATCTGCGTGGGCCGTGAAAGCCCGAACAGCCTGTATGACACCCGCGTCGTCACCTTTGAGGATGATGAGGGCGCTTACAACCAGCAGGATGCTCAGGGCTTCATCAAGCTCAATGCCCTGCGCCTGCGTCTGGGTGGTCAGATCGGTCGACGTGGCGGCGCGCTCTAAGGCGCGCCTCTCCGATCTGAATGACAATCCTGACACTAGTTTCGAGGGAATAGCTGTGCGTTCTTCACTGACTTCAATCCGTCTCCGTACCCTGCTTCTGGGCGGACTGCTCTGCCTGCCAATCGTAGGATGCAGTCACGAGGATCCGGAACTGACGCCTGAGCAGATCATGCAGAAGGAAGTTTCCCAGCCGGGCGTAAAGGTTCTTCCGGACGGACTGGCTTACAAGGTTCTGGCTTCCGGACCGAAAGATGGTCCTTCACCCGTCAAGGGCGACAGCATGATGCTGATCTATGAAGGTCGCCTGCCAGACGGATCGATCTTCGACAGCTCCGACCAGCACGGTCAGGGTGCTTACATGCGCATGCCTCTGGACGGTCTGGTTGAGGGCTGGATGGAAGCGCTGCCCATGATGCATGTGGGTGATACCTGGATGCTCTATGTCCCGGCCAAGCTGGGCTACGGCAAGCGTGAGATGGGTATCATCCCGTCAAACAGCCCGCTGATCTTCAAGATCCAGTTGCTTGGCGTCGAACACGGCGGACAGCAGTAAACAGAAAGGCCGGGTCTCTGACCCGGCCTTTCTCGTTCTGGCACTCAGTTCTTTTTACCAGCGGACTTCTTTCCGGATTTCTTCTCAGGGAACATCGCCTTGCAGGCTGGACTAAGCTTGTCCCGCTTTGCCTGCAGACAGGATGCAATCTTCTTTTCGTTCGGGATCGAGAGCGCGCAGAACTTCAGGGCGTCCCCTTTGCAGGCCTCGGTCTGCTCTTCCCGTGTTGCAGCGAATACTGTGGTCGGTGAGACCGCTGACACCAGAAGTCCGCAAGCCGCCGCGAAAAAAAGGTGCCTATAGAATGTAATAGGTTTCACTTAGAATTCCTTTCATGCTCCAGAGTGGCGCAGCATGTCCCCTGCGACCAGAACCTCCGGATATTCAAGCAGGTTTCATGCGTTTGTTCTTCCATAACATCTCTGCACGAAAAAAGTTGGTTTTCCTTCTGGCTGTCCTTCTTCTTCCCGCAGGATGCTCCCGACACAAAACCCCACGTTATCTTTACGGCTCCAACTGCGGCATCTGCCACCACGGTGGAGAGGGCATGGCTGGCTCTGTACCGCCATTGAGCGGAAGGATTGACCGCATCGCAGCGACCCCTGAAGGACGCGTCTATCTAGCTTCCGTCCTCATGAACGGAGTCAGTGGTCCTATCAAGGCCGCAGGGATGCCCTACAGGGCAGAAATGCCGCTTTTCCGGTATCTTTCGGATGAGGAAGCCGCCACTATTCTTTCGTGGCTATCACAACAAGGTGAGACAAAACCGGCTCCGGAAATCCGGCCGGAAGAGATTGCCGTAGCCCGGGCCCATCGCATTTCGGCAGGAGACGTTGCAGATATGCGGGCGAAACTCGACCTGAAACATCCTCTGCCGTAAGACAGGGGCAGACTGTCGCGACCTAGGGATCTGAGCAGCAAGAATGACACGTGTATTTTCCGGCATCCAGCCGACCGGTATTCCTCACCTCGGCAACTATCTCGGCGCGATCCAGAACTGGGTTGCGTTGCAGGCAGACCATGAATGCATCTTCTGTCTGGTTGATCTCCATGCGCTGACAGTCTGGCAAAACCCTGCTGACCTGATCGTGCAGACCCGTCAGCAGACCGCAGTGCTGCTCGCCTCCGGGATCGACGCCGAAAAACACATCCTGTTCAACCAGTCCGCTGTCAGCGCCCATACGCGGCTGGGGTGGATCTTCAACTGTGTGGCTCGTCTCGGCTGGCTCAACCGGATGACCCAGTTTAAGGACAAGGCAGGCAAGGACCGGGAAAACCATTCTGCTGGTCTGTATGTCTATCCAAACCTGATGGCCGCCGACATTCTGGCCTACAAGGCTGTGAAGGTTCCCGTGGGCGATGACCAGCGCCAGCACCTCGAACTGGCCAACGACATCGTCAAGAAGTTCAATCACGACTACGAAATCGATTTCTTTCAGGAGATCGAAGCTCTCATTCCGCCGCAGGCCGCACGCGTGATGAGCCTGCGGGATGGCTCCAAAAAGATGTCCAAGTCAGATCCATCGGCGCAGAGTCGTATCGATCTGACAGACGACGCGGATACGATCGCCCTCAAGATCCGCCGTGCCAAAACCGATCCGGAGCCTCTGCCTTCCTCTCTGGAAGGACTGGCTGATCGCCCAGAGGCACGTAACCTTGTCGGTCTGTATGCAGCCTTGAGCAATCTGACGCCGGAGCAGGTGCTTTCCCAGCATGGCGGTGAGGGCTTCGGTCCTTTCAAGAAAGCGCTGGCCGATGTCATGATCGCCCGCATTGAACCGATTGCAAAAGAAACCACCCGTCTGCTCGAAGATACCGACCATCTCGATCATGTGCTGCGCACCGGAGCGGCACGGGCTGCGGCCATCGCCAATCCGATTGTGGATGAGGTGGAGCGGATTGTCGGTCTGCTGAAATAACATCCGGAGCAACAGCCATGACAGCCATCCTGCCTGCTGAAGTGCTTGAAAAATCCGCCACGGTTCTTGAGCAACTGAAAGCGGCAGGGTTGATGGTCGTCACGGCCGAAAGCTGTACGGGCGGTCTGGTGGCGGGAGCGCTTACGGCTCACGCTGGTTCATCCGCGGCGGTAGCCGGTGGGTTTGTAACTTACTCGAATGCGATGAAGCAGGCGGCGCTCGGCGTGCCGGAAAACATGCTCGCTCAGTGGGGCGCTGTCAGTGAGCAGGTAGCGCAGTCAATGGCGGAAGGTGCTCTTGCCCACGCACCGGGAGCAGACATTGCCGTCTCTCTGACAGGCGTCGCCGGGCCGGATGGCGGCAGTGAGGCGAAACCGGTCGGACTTGTCTGGTTCGGCCTGCAACGCACGGGCCAGCCGCCGCTTACGCAGAAGCAGGTCTTTGGTGGAAACAGAACGGAAGTCCGGGCTCAGGCCGTTCTGCACGCCTTGCAAATGATACAGGACAGTCTCTGAATTTTCTGTCTGGCGTATCGCGTAACGACGACTTCCCTACCAAACAAACAGGCCGCCCGAAGAGTTTCGGACGGCCTGTTTTTTACTGAAAACTGATCAGGATCTCACGCACTGGCGCGTGCGCTGATCCCCAGATGATACCCTTCCTTGTTGAGTATCTTGATCGCTGCCTCAGCATATTTCGCCGTCAGAGCCGATGCGTTGCCGGGAGTGCAGTGGAAACTCAGGGAAACGGCGATATTCGCCGATTGCGGCAGGAAAGACACGGAGGGCGCCGGTGTGGCCAGAACCTGCTCGTCACCCTGCAACAGGCTGAGCAGAAGAGCACGCGCCTTGTCGAGGTCATCGCGGTAATCGATCAGCAGACCAACCGTCGCCACGACACTCTCGGCCTGCGAACTGTTGATCACAACATTGTTCGAAAGCGCGCCGTTAGGCACGTAGATGAATTCGTTGTTCGCATCCCGCATGACGGTGCGGAACATTTCGATCGAAACCACAGTGCCCGAGCTGCCACCAGCCGTGATGGAATCTCCGACCTCAAAGGGACGGAACAGCAGGATCAGAACGCCACCTGCGAAATTGGCGAGACTGCCCTGAAGCGCCATGCCGACAGCCAGTCCAGCCGCACCGAGCACGGCGACAAACGAGGTCGTGGCAATACCGACCATCGACGCCACGCTGATGAGCAGAAGCGCTTTCAGCAGAAGCCCGACCACACTGAGAAGAAAGCCCCGGAGCGTCGGCTCGACATGACTGGCGGCCATCATCCGTCCCATGGCGCGAGTCACCATGTTGATGACGGCCCAGCCGGCCAGAAGCACGACAAGAGCAAGAACAAACTGCCCGACATAGCCCAGTATGACCGGCATCAAGTTGTTGATCTGCGTCCAGAGTGAAGTGAACTGCTTTTCCATCAGTATCCTCAATCGTTTGATAGAGCTTTGTTCGGTGCTTACCGTCTAAATGTGAGTGGATCATGACAGGCCCCTGCACACAGGGCACTGCTGGGATGCCATCAGCTCACCTTCCCCACATGACAGTCGATGGAAACCCTACCTAAAAACCTGTCCCCAATGGCGCAATCTTACACCATTCAAACCATACAGACGCCTTCACAAACGCTCCGGTTTCCAACTGGACACGCCATTCTATCCCCTGCCACTCACCACTCTCCTCCTCCTTCCGCGCCCTTTCCCTCTTGAGATTGCTTCCGGAAGGACTATCTCTGTGAGCCATGAACACACATCAGTCTTCTCCCCACGATCCTGTCGGCTGGCATGGCACCACCATCATCTGCGTACGCCGGGATGGAGAGGTCGCCATGGCCGGAGACGGTCAGGTTTCCCTCGGCTCCACGGTGGTCAAGGGCAATGCCCGCAAGGTTCGACGCATCGGCTCTAACCAGCAGGTGCTCGCCGGTTTCGCCGGAGCGACCGCCGATGCGTTCACGCTTCTGGAGCGACTGGAAGCCAAACTGGACCGTTTCCCCAACCAGCTTGAGCGAGCCTGTGTGGAACTGGCGAAAGACTGGCGGACAGACCGCTATCTACGTCGTCTGGAAGCCATGCTGATTGTTGCGGACCGGCAGGGTTCTTATACGGTGACTGGCAATGGTGACGTGCTTTCGCCCGAAGACGGCATCATCGCCATCGGATCAGGCGGCAATTACGCCCTGTCCGCGGCGCGTGCGCTGCTGCCGATAGAAGGACTGACGGCCAGCGAGGTCGCGCAACGGGCCATGAAGATTGCCGGTGACATCTGCGTCTACACCAATCATTCCGTTACGATTGAAACCCTGCACTCAGATGATGAGAAGGCGGCGTAACCATGACCATCAATCATTTCTCCCCCGCCGAGACCGTCACTGAACTCGACCGCTACATCATCGGCCAGAATGATGCGAAGCGTGCTGTCGCCATCGCCCTGCGGAACCGCTGGCGTCGGGCGCAGCTTCCCGAAGGGCTGCGCGAGGAAGTTGTCCCCAAGAACATTCTGATGATCGGCCCGACCGGCTGCGGCAAGACCGAGATCGCCCGTCGTCTGGCCAAGCTGGCGCAGGCTCCGTTTATCAAGATCGAGGCGACCAAGTTCACAGAGGTCGGCTATGTCGGCCGCGACGTGGAAAGCATCATCCGCGACCTCGTGGAAAACGCCATCGTCATGCTGCGTGAACAGCGCCGCAAGGATGTACGCCCGCGCGCCGAGGAAGCCGCTGAAGAGCGTCTGGTCACCATTCTTGCTGGCGAAGCCTCCTCTGCAGACACACGCTCGCATTTCCGCAAACTCCTGCGCAGCGGCACGCTGGACGACAAGGAAATCGAGATCGCCATCACCCCCGATCCGACAACCCAGAGCGGCGGCGATGTCCCCGGCATGATGCCCGGCGGTCCGATGAATTTCGGCGACATGATGAAGAACATCATGGGTCGTGCGCCACAAACCCGTCGCCTCACCGTCGCCGCTGCCCGCGAACAGATCGTGCGTGAGGAAGCCGACAAGCTGCTGGATAATGACGCGCTCAACCGCGACGCGGTGCAGCATGTGCAGGATAACGGCATCGTCTTCCTCGACGAGATCGACAAGGTCTGCGCACGCTCTTCCGAAGGCTTCCGGGGTGCGGATGTGTCGCGTGAAGGCGTGCAGCGCGATCTGCTGCCACTGATCGAAGGCACGACCGTCTCGACAAAATATGGCTTTGTGAAAACGGACCATATTCTCTTCATTGCGTCCGGCGCGTTCCATCTGGCCAAGCCGTCCGACCTGCTGCCGGAACTTCAGGGGCGTCTCCCCATTCGTGTGGAGCTCCAGCCGCTGAACCGTGACGACCTCCGTCGTATCCTGACCGAACCGGAACACTCGCTGTGCAAGCAGTATGTTTCCCTGATCGGCACGGAAGGCGTGACCCTCACCTTCACAGATGGCGCGGTCGATGCTCTGGCCGAACTGGCCGCAGACGTGAATGAGCGTGTCGAGAATATCGGTGCCCGTCGTCTTGCTACGGTCATGGAGAAACTGCTGGAGGATGTGTCCTTCACGGCCTCCGAACATCAGGGCGAAACCATCACGATTGATGCGGACCTCGTTCGTGAGCGTGTGGCTCCCCTTGCCCAGCAGGGCGACCTCAGCCGGTTCATCCTCTGATGCTGGGCGAGGCTTTTGTCCGTCCGGAGGACGATACCGCAGCGGACGCCATCGAAGCGATTGGCGATGAACTGGCGCTCTTTGATGACTGGATGGATCGCTACCAGTACATCATTGAGCTTGGGCGCAAGCTGCCTCCCTTCCCCAAGGAATGGACAGATGACGCGCATCGGGTTCCCGGCTGTCAGAGTCAGGTCTGGCTTGAAGCCCAGATGGATGACGGGACGATGTATTTTGCCGGCGCATCGGACGCCGCCATCGTGATGGGGCTCGTAGCCCTGCTGCTGCGTGTCTATTCCGGTCGGACGCCTGAGGAAATTCTGGAAACAGAGCCGTCCTTCCTGAGTGATCTGGGGCTGGTGCAGGCTCTTTCCACCAACCGGGGAAATGGCGTGGAAGCGATGGCGCGGGCCATTCGCTCGGCAGCGGCGCAGGAAAACGATCGCTCATCCGAGGATTGACTGTTTTCCTGTCTTGCTGTTGGAGCGCAGCCACCTTCTGAACGCGCTCTTGAGTCTCCGTTCAATTGCAATCTTCCGAAGCATGTTCGGATCTACGATTATGGAACGGAGACTGCGCCTCAGTACCGGACGCAAGCGGCATTGGTGCCGTTGCAGGATCTACGACCTGTTCACGGGACAGGGCCCCCGGCAGAGCCAGACAGGTCAGAAGTCCAGCCAGTAGAAGCAGAAACAAGCCGGACCACCAGCCATACAGGAAGGCTCCGGCAATTCCGCCCAGCGTGAAAGAAAGAACGATCGCAGCGTGGAGACCCAGCCGTTCACGTGTAGCAGCTCGCTGAACCGGATCGACCGGATGAAAGAATGCATCCAGCCAGTCCGCCAGTTCCAGCCCGACATCCGTGAGCATCCCTGTCATATGGGTCGTGCGGACGCGTGCTCCGGAAATACGTGTGACGGTAGCGTTCTGAAGTCCCATAAGAAAGCTCAGCCCATAGGCAAGCATTGGGCCACGCACCGGGTCCGAGACCAGCAGATCGACAGTTCCCAGAAGTCCAAGCAGACAGGCTTCCAGAAGAATACTGCGGGCATAGATCGACGGCAGGCAACGCCGTCTCCCGGCATTGACAAGCAAGGTCGAAAGCACGGCCCCCGTGACGAAGGACAGAATCAAACCACAACAGGACAGAACCGTCCCCATGCGATCTTCATGCAGACCGCTCGCCAGTGCTGAGATATTTCCAGTCATGTTGGCTGAATAATAGCCGACGGCGAGAAATCCGGCGGCATTCACAGCACCAGCAATAGCGGCTAGCGAGCAGCCCAGATGCCTGTCGATGACGGCGTTGCGCTCCGTCCCTTCACGAACAAGCACCAGCCCCTCCTGCTTTCACCAGCTACAACCGAAAACACCGTCGAAAACACCGTCGAAAACACCGTATCTATCTGCGCCCTGAGCACGCTCCGTTTCCGGATATCACCGTAACAGCCATCAGCTCCTGCGACAAAATTTCGACTTTCAATTTCTTACGATGGCGTTTTTGGGATTTCGAATTCTACACATGAAATCCAGCATAGTTCTGTTTGTCATCCTCCGCCTCATGCCGGATATGCAGTGCCTGATAGAACTCTTAACTCTCGTGCCCGAGCCGGTGACCCGGTCGAAATCCGTGAGACCGGGCTCGCCATGCGATCAGGAAGCCAGTAGCAGCAAGCCCCATAACAGCCCAAGGAAACGACACCACGCCCAATGTGTCGAGCAGCGCGCCGCCCAAAAGTCCCCCACCAGCAATAGCGCTATTCCATGCGACGACATTCATCGACAACGCAACGTCCACACCATCGCCAGCCGCATCGGCGAGGGCCGTCTGGAGCAACGTCGCAGCGCCTCCGAATGTCAGCCCCCATATCGCGACACCGATTATGATCACCGCAGGTGAAGTTGATCCAATGGCAAAAGCCGCAGCTACGACTGCAAATGTGGCCAGACTGAGCAGGACGGACAGGCGCAGGGCGTGATCGACCGTGCGGCTGGTCAGCCAGATACCGGCAAGCGCGGCAACCCCGAAGAGCAGCAGAATGCGATCCGCCTGTCTCGCCAGCCCGGCTGGCGTCACGAACGGCACGATGTAGGTGTAGAGAACATTGTGCGCGAGCATCCACGCCATCACGACGCCCATAACAGACCGCACGCCCGGCATGTACAGAACGTGCCGGAACGGCAGACGCTCGTGATGCGCGGCACCCGGAAAATCAGGAACCTTCGCCAGAACCCACGCGATCAGCAGCACGGTCAGACCCGACATGATCCAGAAAGCCAGTCTCCAGCCGACAGCGGCACCCAGCCATGTCCCGGCGGGAACCCCCAGCGAGAGCGCGATCGGCGTGCCGACCATGGCAATCGCCAGTGCACGCCCTTGCTGAGCACGCGTCACCATCCGGCGCGCGTAGCCGGCCAGCAACGCCCAGGCGAGACCCGCCGCCGCACCCGCTCCATACCGGGCCACGAGGGTCACGCCGTAATGCGTGGAAAACGCGGTGATGGAATTGAACACTGCAAAACCGACGATCGCCAGCAGCAGCACCTTTCTGCGTCGCCATCGCTGCGTGGCGAGCGTCAGCGGGATCGCAGCACTCAGTGACCCTATGGCATAGGCCGTCACCATCTGACCGGCGAGAGCCGGAGAAATATGCAGACCCGCACCGATCTCAGGCAACAGACCAGCAGGCAGGGTTTCAGTCATAATGCAGATGAAACCGGTCATGGCCAACGCAAGCAGGCCGGCGACCGGGAGACGCTCATCGTTTTTGTTCTTGGACACTGTGATGGTCGAGGGCATAGCTTGCTCATATATGGATCGATCGATACACATATAAGGGAGCAGCAGCCTTGGCAATCACTTCTGGATCACTTAATATGGAAGTCTTTCAGAAGGAACGAGGTCATGGCGCGAACCGGGCGTCCCCGTGAGTTTGACCGCGACAAGGCGATTGACGCCGCCACGGCGCTCTTCTGGGCGCAGGGTTATGAACCGACCTCCCTGACCCAGCTCAAGGCCAGCATGGGTGACATCTCGCCTGCGAGTTTCTATGCCGCATTCGGTTCGAAGGAAGCCCTGTTCCGCGAAGTCGTGCAGCATTATCTGGCGACCTATGGACAGGTCATGGCCCCCTTATGGGACGAGAGCCTGTCACCGCGCGAAGCTATCGAAAAAACGTTGCGCGCCTCGGCGCGCATGCAGTCTGCCCGCACGCACCCGGCCGGATGTCTGGTCGTGTCCGGCGCCAGCAACTGCTCACCCGACAACGAACCCATACAGGCTCTCCTTGCGGCGGAACGACAGCGCACGCGGGCAGGCATCAGAGCCTGCGTGGAGCGCGCCATCGCCAAAGGTGAATTAAAAGCATCTCCGGCGACCGATGTTCTGCCTGATATTCTCACGACTTTTTTCCACGGCATGACATGTGAGGCTAGAGACGGGATAAAGGCAAAAAATCTGGATGCAGCCATCACGTCTCTCCTGACATTGTGGGATATCAACGCGGTGAAGCCGAGAAAAGAAAAGCGGTCCCCAAAACGCTGACAGGCTGACGGAAGCAAGGCTAGGCCACCTCATTACGATAATTCCGTATTGATTGATCTATAAATTATTGATCTCGCCCCATGTCCTTATTATGGATTGATCGATATGGAATTATATTTTCGGAAAACAACGCCATCAGGCCGGAAGGAATCCGATCATGAGCACATCAAAAATCGCCCTCGTCACGGGCGCCAATCGCGGCATTGGCTACAGCATCGCGAAACATCTGACGGCCTCCGGCATAAGCGTGATCGGCACCTATCACGCCAATGAAGGCGAAGCGAAAGCCGCCGAAATCGCTCTCAGCAACGAGAACGCGAAGCTACGCATGCTGCAACTGGACATTGCGGATCATGCGTCATTCACGAATTTTGCAGAACAGATCAACGCACTTCTCGCAAACGAGTTCGGCCAGAAGGGCTTGAATTACGTTGTCCAGAACGCCGGCAATATCATTCACACGCGCTTTGATGCCGCGACGTCCGAACAGCTCGACAATCAGTACAATATCCACTTCAAGGGCCCCTATCTGCTGACGGTGGCGCTCCTTCCGCTGATCTGCGATGGCGGCCGTATTCTCAACATCACTTCTGCCGCAACACGTTTTTATCTGCCGGATCACGGTCCCTACGCGGCCATGAAAGCGGCGACCGAGGTCATCTCGCTCTATATGGCTAAGGAACTGGGCGAGCGGGGCATTACGGTCAATGCTGTCGCTCCCGGCGCAGTCGCCTCTGATTTTGGCGGCGGTCTGGTCCGTGACGATGCCACGATCAACAGGAGCCTCGCAGAAATCACGCCGTTGGGGCGGGTCGGACAACCCGACGACATCGGGGCGGCAGTCCGTGGCCTTCTGTCTGATGACATGCACTGGGTGAACGGCCAGCGCATCGAAGTCACGGGCGGTCAATCGCTATGACAGCCAGACAGTCACAACCGGGAGAGCTTCCATGATCCACGTTATGGCCAGCAGCGTCATCAATGCCCCCATTTCTTCCGTCTGGAAGCTGATCCGTGATTTCGGCGCTCTTGGTCGCTGGTTGCCGGGCGTGAAAAGCTGCGTGATTGAAGGCGATGATTCCGGTGATCGTGTCGGCGCGATCCGTCGTGTTGAAATGGGCGATGTCGGTGTCATCCGTGAACAGCTTCTGGCGCTGTCCGACGTGGACCATGCGGTGACGTTCTCGATCATTGAATCAGCTCTGCCGATCCGGAACTATCGTTCCACGATCAGTCTTCTTCCCATCACCGCGAGCAACGGCACGTTTATTCAATGGCGCGGACAATTCGAGGCGTCTGCCAATCATGCCGCCAGTATGGAGGCTCGAATGCCGACACAGATCTATCAACCCGCCTTCGACAGATTGGCTGAAATATTGGCATCGGAGAGCACACCATCATGAGTAGCTTGGATAGCAAATCCGTTCTCGTGCTTGGCGGCAGTCGCGGGATTGGGGCCGCCATTGTGCGTCGTTTCGCAGCAGATGGCGCGAAAGTCATTTTCACATATCTGTCCTCACCTGACGACGCCCAAGCTTTGGCCGCCGAGACCGGCAGCAAGGCCATGCACGCCGACAGTGGCGACCGGGACGCTCTCATCGCACTGATTGGTTCACTCGGCCCACTCGACGTGCTGGTCGTCAATTCCGGAATTCTTGGTGCGGGTGATCCGCTGCACATGCCACCGGACGACATTGATCGGCTTTTCCGCATCAATATCCACGCGCCCTATCACGCGGCGGTAGCCGCCGCGCGGAGCATGCCCGACGGGGGCCGTATCATCTTCATCGGCTCAGCCAATGCCGACCGTATGCCGATGACCGGACTTGCCGCCTATAGCGCCAGCAAATCGGCACTGAAAGGTATGGCCAAGGGACTGGCTCGTGATTTCGGTGCACGCAGCATCACCGTGAATGTCGTCCAGCCCGGTCCCACCGATACCGACATGAACCCTGCCGATGGTCCGTTAAAGGACGTCATGCATGACTTCATGGCGATCAAACGCCATGCCACGGGCGCGGAAATCGCGGGGCTGGTGGCGTATCTTGCCGGACCAGAGGCTGGCATCATCACCGGCGCTGCATACACTATCGATGGCGGCTTCTCAGTATGACAAAGTGATTCACTCCAAACCACCCGCTGGAAAAAAGGAACGAGGGCCATGATCCATTCATCCGGAAACACCACAAAATCCGGCACTTTCACGATTGGCGGTGATCTCACCATTCATCGGCTCGGTTTTGGAGCGATGCGCATCACGGGCAAAGGGATATGGGGACCGCCTGTCGATCATGACGAAGTCATCCGTACGCTGAGACGCCTTCCCGACCTCGGCGTCAACTTCATTGACACGGCGGACGCCTACGGGCCGGATGTCTCGGAATGGCTGATTAAAGAGGCGCTGCATCCCTATCCCAAGGGCCTCATGATCGCCACGAAGGCTGGTCTGACCCGTTCGGGACCGGATATCTGGAAGCCCGTCGGACGGCCGGAATATCTGCTCCAGCAGGTGCATAAGAGCCTGCGCAATCTCGGTGTTGAACAACTCGATCTGTGGCAGTTGCACCGGATCGATCCGAGGGTTCCGGCGGACGAGCAGTTCGATGCAGTCAGGTCTTTTATCGATCAGAAACTGATCCGGCATGCGGGACTGAGCGAAGTCTCCATCGAAAACATCAAGGCAGCCTCGAAGTTCTTTGACGTTGCGACTGTCCAGAATCGCTACAATCTCGTCGACCGCACCAGCGAGGACGTGCTCGATTACTGCACGGCGCACAACATCGGGTTCATCCCCTGGTTCCCACTCGCTTCCGGCGACCTCGCGAAGCCGGGCTCAATCCTGGATGCTATGGCTGGAAAATATGGCGCTCATCCCAGCCAGATTGCGCTAGCATGGGTTCTGAAACGTAGTCCGGTGATGCTGCCAATTCCCGGAACCTCGAAGGTCGCGCATCTGGAGCAGAATGTCGCTGCTGCCAGCATCACACTGTCCGATGAGGACTTTGCTGCATTGGATGCAGAAGGACGGAAGGCATTTCAGTCAGCGCCGTAGGGAAGTACTGCCGGACAACGCCTGACATTTTCGTCTTCAATTTGAACGAGGCTGCTCCAATGAAAATTTACGACTGGCCCACAGGACCTTATCCAGCCCGTGTTCGGATTGCGCTGGCAGAAAAGAATCTCCAGTCCGAAGTCGAATTCGTGCCGATCAACTTGTGGAAGGGCGAACACAAGACGCCTGCTTTTCTCGCCAAAAATTATTCCGGAACATTGCCTGTTCTTGAACTGGATAATGGAATTTGCCTCGCTGAATGTACGGCGATCACGGTCTATCTTGATGCGCTCGTCGGAGAACCCACGCTGACCGGTCGGACGCCGCTTGAGAAGGGCGTGATCCAGATGATGACAAAACGTGCCGAGATCGAGATGCTGGACGCTATCAGCGTCTATTTTCATCATGCCACACGCGGTCTTGGTCCTGATGTGGAACACTATCAGAACCGGGAGTGGGGCCTCCGCCAGCGTGATAAGGCTCTGCGCGGGATGCATTACTTCGATGGGGTGCTGAGAAAGCAGCCTTTCATAGCCGGTGAGGCTTTCTCGATGGCGGATATTGCAGTCATCGGCGGCTTTATATTTGCAGACGCCGTAAAATTGCCGATCCCACAGGAGTGCACAGCACTTTTAGCCTGGTTCGCGAGGATGCAGGAGCGTCCGAGTGTCCGGGAACAGCTGGCGATTGTTCCACCGAAGCATTAAATCGCAAAGCAATAGCGAACAGCCGAACCGCATTCGCCCTTACGTCTGGATTTGTCTTTGTAAGCAGGGCAGTTTTGTCCCGGACAGAAGTTTATCCGGGACAGAAAACAGGGTTTTCCCGCTCAGGCGACGCGGATCAGCTTGCGGTTGATAAATTCCTCAATGCCGAGGAAGGACAGTTCACGACCGAAACCCGAATTCTTGATCCCGCCAAAGGGCAGTTCGGGGGCTGCGGCCGTCGCGGTGTTGATGAACATCATGCCGGTTTCGACCTGTTCCGCCACTTTTTCGGCACGCGCAAGATCACTCGAGAACACGGACCCACCGAGGCCGTAGGGTGAGTCATTGGCCAGTTCGATAGCTTCCTGTTCTGATGCGACCTTGTGCACGACGGCAACGGGGCCGAAAATCTCCTGGTAGAAGACCGGATTGTCCTTTGACACGTTGGTCAGGATCGTCGGCTCCATGAAGAAACCCTTACGGTCCATCCGCTTGCCTCCGGCCACCAGAGTTGCCCCTGCCTTAACGGCTTCGTCAGTCTGTGTCAGCGCGGTGTCCAGCGCCTTTTTGCTGCTCATCGGACCATGGGTGATGCCATCGGCCAGCGGATCGCCGATGCGGAATTGTGTGATCGCCTTTTTCAGACCGGCGAGGAAGGCGTCATAAACTTTCTCATGCACGATCATCCGCTTGGCGGCCGTGCAGACCTGTCCGTTATTGGCGAAGCGACCCCATGTCGCCCATTTGACCGCCAGATTAAGATCCGCGTCATCCAGCACGATGAAGGCATCGCTGCCGCCTAGTTCCATCGTGTCCTTCTTCAGCGCTGCCCCCGCTTCGGCCGCGACCGTCTGACCCGCGCGTTCGCTGCCGGTCAGGGCGACGCCACGGATACGGAAATCCCTGATGAGTTCAGCAGACTGGTCGTTATCGAGGAAGATGTTGGTATAGACGCCAGCAGGTGCACCTGCGTCATGGAACAGCTTTTCAAAGGCCAGCGCACATTGCGGCACGTTGGGCGCGTGTTTCGCGATGACCATGTTGCCCGCCATCAGGTTCGGCCCCGCCACGCGGGCAAGCTGGTAATAGGGGAAGTTCCATGGCTCGATGCAGTAGATCACGCCAAGCGGCTGGTTAATGATCTTTGCGTGGCCTTCCTTGACCTTCAGATGCGTGGGAGCGAGGAATTTCTCCGCGCCATCGGCGTAGAAGGACAGGATATCGGCGGTGATGTCGATTTCTTCCAGCGCGTCCAGCAGCGCCTTGCCCATTTCGGTCGCGATCAGGTGCGCATGGGCCACACGGTCGCGGCGCAGCAGATCGGCGGCCTTTGACATGATGTCTTTACGCTCGGCGATGCCGCGCTTTTTCCAGTCGGTCTTCCACACATGGTCCGCGCGATCGACAATCGCCTTCATCTGCGCGGCGGTATGGAGTTCAAACGTGCGTTCCACGGTTTCCGTGGTCGGGTTGAGGGTCTGGTAAAAACTCATTGGTCTGTTTCCCAGTTTATTGATTGTGGAAAGGATAGTCGGTGTAGCCATGCGCGCCGCCGCCATACATCGTCACCGGGTCCAGCGGGTTGAGCGGCCAGCCCTGTTCCAGCCGCGCGGGCAGATCCGGATTGGCGATGAACTTCCGACCAAAGCCGATCATGTCCGCCCATCCATGCGCCAGCACATGCTGGGCTTTGTGCAGGTCGTAACGGCCCGCGCACAGGATGCGGCCGCCAAAGATGTCGCGCACGCTGGCGCGGAAGGTGTCCGGCATTTCGGGCGCATTGTCCCAGTCGGCTTCGGCGAGCGAGACATAGGCGATGTCCGCATCCGCCAGCACGCGCACGGCCTGCGTGTAGGTCTCCGCCGGATTGTCTTCCAGCAGGCCAAGATAGACACGCTCTTCCGTGGTCGTGCCGAACAGCGGGGAAAACCGCACGCCTATCCTGTCGGGCGTAACCACGGCGGAGACGGCCTCGACCACCTCGCGCAGGAAGCGCAAACGATTAGACAGGCTGCCGCCATAGGCATCGGTGCGGAAATTGGCGCGTTCGGAGATGAACTGGTTGATCAGGTAGCCATTGGCGGCGTGGATCTCCACGCCATCGAACCCGGCGGACAGCGCGTTACGCGCCGCCTGTGCATACATCTCCACTAGTTCATGGATTTCAGGAATAGACAGTGCGCGCGGCATGTCGGGTGGCACCAGCTTTCCCGTGCCCGGCCCTGTGGGGATGAACACGTTGACACCTGTTGCAGCCACGGCGGACGGGGCGATCGGCGCCTCATGACCGGGCTGCAATGCGCGGTG
>NZ_DHNR01000014.1:6859-18998 GCF_002409645.1 Acetobacter sp. UBA5411 | reverse complement strand
ATATCAATGGGTCCTGAGCCTAATTACTTTTGGTAGAGCATGGTTTGCCACTGGTCCAGATTTAAAAAACATCACCAGTTATAGGAGATGTTCCCGTAAAAACGACGGGCCTGCCCCACATAGCACTGATCCGAAGAACACCCGGTAACATAATATTTGTTTGTCAGATTAGAAATTGCCAACTGAGCCTTTAAACCATGGAGTTTCGGAGAGAGTTCCGAAAAATCATAATGTGCGCCGATATCAAAAAGCACGTAGGCTGGGACTTTGTAAGAGTTGGCGGCATCGGGATAGGTAAAGCCTATATAGTGAATACCCCAGTCGACGCCCAATCCATGAAATATGGAACGAGGCAGGGTGTAATCGATAAATGCCGACATCATGTTGCGGGGGACATTCTGCACATATTTTCCCTGTTCCGCGACAAGCTCCGTCTCACTCAGAGTAACCAGATCGATTTTGGAAGTCGTCAGGTTGTTTTTTGCATACCGAATATCCGTATAGGTATAGGACGCCGTAAGATGCAGATCCTTTGTTATATTGGCGTTTGCTGAAAGTTCGACCCCTTTGGCTGCGACCCGACCAGCATCGGCACTGAAGTTCGGATGTTCGTTGTCTCCGACAAGATAATGATCTTCATTAAGATGAAAGGCTGCCGCCGTTAGAAAAACCTCGGTTTTTGGAATCTGGTATTTCAGACCAACTTCGAATTGTTTTCCTGTGAGTGGTGAAAACGGTTTTCCGCGCCAGTCACTTGTTGTTTGAGGGACAAATGAAGTGCTGTAGCTGAAGTATGGAGCAAGGCCAAAGTCGAACTTATAGACAAGGCCGGCACGCCAGGTAAACGCCGATTGTGGGCGCTCGCTTGGTGATCCGCTTGTAATAGTCGAGGTGCCATCCGAATTGTATTGCCGGGACCCGCTACGGGTTGTCGTATTGAACCAGTCCTGTCGACCACCCAGAATAACAGACAGTCCGCGCCATTTGATCTGATCCTGAAAATAGACACCTTCCTGAAAATAGGAGGTATGAGTGAGATAACCCGTAGAGCCGCATGTGTAAGGATTGGCTATGCAGGGCACGAAATTGTAATCAGGAGAAAACAGGTTAAGCGTGTCAAATTCGCCAAACATGTTGGCGGTCTTTGATTCAATCTGACGAAAATCAGACCCGACAATCCAGGTATGGTGAAGCGGTCTTGTTACGACACGTCCCGTTAGACGGGTATCAAGCGCAACGGTCCGATTATATCCCTGTACCTCCCATGCTCTTCGTCTGACCTCGCTGGCGGAAACCTGCTCGTTGAAATAGGAATTCTGGAGATCCCAGTCAGATGCTTCCCATCGGAACACCTGCTGAAAATCCAGAAAATTATTGAACTTGTGATGGAACTGATATTCGAACATGGATGACGTTGTCTTGTTCGTGTTCCACCTAGGCATGCCAAGAAATACGCTGCGGGAAATCCTTCCGTAAGGGCCGCGAAGAAGTGATCCGACAAGAGGGTAGACAACCGTATTGGCACCGCTATCCGGGGTGTAGATATAACTCCCCAGAACGCTCAATGATGTTTTGTGATCAATATCCCATGTCAGGGACGGCAGAACACCGACGCGCTTATAATCGACATACTGTGTCTGCGTTCCTTGAGTCACACCAATGGCCGCTACGCGATAACGCAGGTTGCCGCTTTTGGTAATCTTGTCGCTGACATCAATGGTTGCTTCGTATCGTCCCCAGTTTCCGAAGCCGACTGTGGCCTGCCGCAGTGGCGTTGCGGTGGGTTTTTTCAAATCCATCCCGATAAGACCACCCGGAGCGGTCTGTCCATATGTGACGGATGCCGGGCCATTCACGACTTCAATCCGATCCAGAAAAGCGGTTTCTGCGGCTGTATAGGAACTGGATTGCAGTCCATCGACAAACTGCGTTGTCACGAAACCACGCTGCCTATGCCGTTTTCACCGCTATAGGCTGCACCGGTCAGATTTGTACCCTGAGCTTCAGAATAAACGCCTGCACTGTATCGTAATGCCTGAGCAACATTCTGGGCCTGCTGATCGACCATCTGCTGCTTGGTCACCACATAAATCGAATTGGGAATTTCGATGAGTGGGGTATCCGTTTTTGTTCCAGCCATGGTACTTTCGGCAAAATAACCAACGCCGGGACCTGTCGGGTCCTGACGGGTGACTGCTCCTCCCACGCGGACAGGACCAAGTGTGATTGATGATGAGTTTTTGCGCTCCAGAATGAGTGTACGCGCATTCAGTCTGCGGAACTGAACGGATGTTCCGTTCAGGAGAGTGGAAAGGGCTGCTTCTGGCGTCAATGTACCCGAAACACCTTTTGTCGAGATGCCTGTCGTTATGGCGGGATCGTAGGATATCTGCTGTCCCGATTGCTGGGCAAAGGCCGATAGCGCGCTGGCGAGCGATTGTCCGGGAATATGGAAGCTTTTGACCTCGCGGTCCTGTTGTGACGGGTCAGACGATGCCGCCAAAGCTGGAACGCCATGCAGCAGAGCGATTTCCGTAATGCCGATCATCAGGTAATGCCGAAAACGCTGCGCAGCGCGCGGAGCCGTCTGCCTGTTGGCTGCCATCCTTAAAGTCGCCTCTTCTTCCCGAATACCACACAGATATGCGATCAATTATCATTCGCATAATTATGAGAAGAATGGAGGCCGTCTTTTTATAGGGGAAAAGAGAAAAATTGTGATGTGGTGTGGTTAGAAAAGACGTGTTTTGAAAGAGGACTATCGCTGGAGCTGATCAGGATGATTTCGTGCTGATCAGCAGAAAACGAGAGCCTATCTCTCTGACCGAAACATGGGCAGGAGCTGCGACCGCTTTCAGGGCGCCCGGTATGTCTGTAAGATCATACGATCCGGCGACATGGATCGTATCAAGGCCCTTTCCATAGGTAACAATAAAGCCCGGATAATAGCGCCGCAGTGTTTCCACCACTGAATGAACGGTTGCATCGCTGACTGTCAGGCGTTTTTCCTTCCAGGAACCGACTTCGGACGGATTCACATGAAACTGCGTGACTGTCCCTGACCGGACGTTGATCGAAACGAGATCTCCTGCGAGCATCTGCCGTTCGTTGGTCGTGCCCTGAATGCCATAGTTGAGGCCAATACGACCTTCATTGACGGCCACGTCGATCCGGTCGTCGCTTTTGTTGACATCGAAACGTGTGCCGATGTCACGAGCCGTCATCTTGCCAGCCAGAACGACAAAAGGATGAGCGCTGTCATGGCGAACATTAAAAAACACCTCGCCTGCCAGAACACTCACCTGCCGTTGGTGGGTGTCATAATGAACGGCGATGGCGGAACGCGCTCCCAATGTCGCGGTGCTGCCGTCAGGTAACTGGACCATTCGGTTTTCGGCTGCACCTGTCTGATAATCAGAGAGAACAGAAAGACGGATATCGTTTCTGAACAGAAAGGTGAACCCGCATGCACATATGGCACCAGCAAAAGCGAGGATGCGTCGACGTCTGAAAACAGGATTTTTCGGCTGACTGATGGAAGCTCTTTCGAGCGGTAGGAGAACAGGCCCGATATCTCCTGTCAGATGCCAGATATCAACCATGCTTCGCCAGGCCGCATCGTGTGTGGCATCAGCTTTTCTCCACCGCTGAATTTTCGCATGCAGCGACGTATTCTCCGGGTCGTCCAGAAGCAGAACCAGAAATTCGGTAGCCTCCGAGACTGCCTGTGAATCATCTTCGGTCGAGGAGGCGTTCATGGAATCCCCATGGAAAAAATGAGCTTACGCCATATTCTGATAGCGTGCCTTATAATGAGACGAATGAAATATCCTGTTTTCAAGGAAGAGGGTCTTTTTTCGTCCGGTATTTCTCCTCGTCCAGAGCGTATTTACATTCCCTGAACGCATCCGCGATCAATTGTGCGGCTCGTCCTATGGAGATGTCGAGAACCTCAGCGATTTCACGCAGCTTATAGCCGCCAAATCTCTGCATTTCGAAAGCAAGGCGTGTCCGTTTTGGCAAAGTGTCCAGAACAGAAGCAACGATGGCGAGTTGCGACCGGGAGAGGGAGGAATCTTCAGGTGTTCGATAGTCTACCGAGAGTGCTGCGAGAACCTGTTCGGTATATGTTTCTTCAAATCTTACCTTACCTGAACGCATATGATCCAGAGAAAGCCGTCGCACGATTTGTATGAAATAGGGCAGGGGGCTGATGACGGTCGTGCCGCTACTGACCGCCTGCGATACATTGACGAAAGCATCCTGCACGATGTCTTCGGCTTTTGTACGGGAGCCGACAATTCTGGTGGCGAGGTTCAGGAAACGAAGCCTGTTGTCCAGATAGACTGAAAGAATTGTTTCGTCGCTTGCCACTGCATTCCGTTCCAGCGTTCACAGAATCTGACATGCCGAAGCATGGCGAACATTATTAAGAATGGATCGCAATAGCAAGGATGAAAGAGGTGGGAAGCGGTTGTGACGTGCAGGATGACCAGCATGTCAGGACAGCGTTTTTTACCCCTATAAAAACCGGCGGCCTGTTCGTCGCGCAGCATCTGGATATACGATGTATTGGCAATGAGGCAGAGCGGATCAAATCGACAGACTTCCTGAAATATCAAAATGAGTTACAGGAAGCAGACTGCCTGTTTTTGCATTATTTCAAACGGATAACTGCCTTGGCCACCAGAAGATAAAGCGCCGGGGTCGTGAACATGGTCTGTGCCTGACTGACCAGCAGGCCACCGATCAGCGCAATGCCGAGCGGCTGGCGTAGCTCCATCCCGTAGCCGCCCATCAGCACCAGCGGCAGCGCCCCAAGAGCTGCCGCAAAGGTGGTCATGACGATGGGCCGCAGGCGCAGCAGGCAGGCCTCACGAATGGCATCCCGTGACGTCAGGCTGCGTTCGCGCTCGGCATGGATGGCAAAATCCACCAGCAGGATCGCGTTCTTGAGCGAGATGCCGGTCAGCAGCAGCATGGCGATGACCGCCATGCCCGAGAACGGTAGTCCGAACAGGTCCAGCGCCATGACTGCCCCGATCCCGGCCGAGGGGATGGTGGAGAGGATGGTCAGCGGGTGCCACACGCTTTCATAGAGCATGCCCAGCGTGATCCAGACAGCCAGGATGGCCGCGACGATCAGGATCTCGCTGTCATGCGTGCTTTTGCCAACATCCCCTTCGTCACTCTGCAATTCCCCGGTGATGCTCTCCGGCAGATGCAGGTTGCGCCATTCCTGATCAATGATGGCCTGTGCCTGCGACAGGCTCACACCGGGTGCCAGTTCCAGCGCCAGAGAGGCGGAACTGGCGTAACCGATATGGGTCACAGCCACCGGGTCGAGGCTGGGGGTGATACGAGCCACGACGGACAGTGGCACCAGCGTTTCCGCTCCCGTCGCCACGGCCGATCCGGTGGAAGCATTCGCTCCACCCGCCAGAGAATTGGCGATCTGGTTCCGAAACGCCGTGGCACTCGTGGAGGCGGTGGTGCTGGCTGTAGCCGACGAGACCACCCGGATGGTGTTCGACGCCGAACTGCCCGAGGCGGAACCACCGGACGGGCTGACCCAGAACTGCTTCAGGATCTCGGGATCGCGCTGAAAGCGGTTTTCCACCGTCAGCACCACGTTGTATTGCCCGTGTGGTGTGTAGACGACCGAGGCGTTGGTCTGGCCCAGCGCATCGGACAAGGTATTGCCGATGACCTGCGGTGTGACCCCGACACGGGCGGCAGTATCGCGGTCGATGGCCAGCGTGATGCCCTGTCTCGGTGGATCGACATCCGGGTCAACATCCGCGAACTCCGGGTGACGGCGCAAGGCTTTCGCCAGTTTCCGCGTGGCTGGCCCCAGCAACCGGTCATCCTCGCTGCGCAGGATATAGCTCACCCCGCTGCTGTTCGAGCCGACCCGCATCATGATGTTGCCCGGCGCCTGGGCATGGTATTCGGCGTGAATGTCTTTCCCCATCCGGGCCACCACACGTGCAGCCACTTCTGTTCCCGACGCCCGCCCGGTGGACAGGTCGCGCAGCGTGGCGAACACCATGCCATGGCTGGAGCCTTCGCCGGTATCGAGATAGGCGATGACATGGTTAACAGCGGGATCGGACAACAAGACCTGACTGAAGTGTTCCAGCCGGGCTTTTGTCTGGGCCAGTGAACTGCCGCTGCCGCGTGAGCCGCCCGAAACGATGCCGATATCCTGACGCGGAAACACAACCTTTGGCATACGGGTGAACAGAAAGGCACCCACCAGCAGGGTCAGCGGCAGCAGTAAGGCCGTCTTGCCAGGATGGGTTAGGCAGATTTCCAGAATGCGGCGATACAGGCTGCCGCTGTGTTTTTCATGATCCAGAAAATCAGCGGCATCCACTTCCGGATGAATGGCGGCGCTGTTTTCGGCAAACCGCATGCACAACGCTGTCAGACACGGCGTCACCACGCAGGACAGAACCAGCGACACGGCCACGGCAATGCCGACGGTGCCAGCAAACTCCCGGAACAGCCGTCCGGTCAGACCCGACGCCAGCCCGATCGGCAGAAACACCGCCAGCACCGAGACGGTAATGGAGAGCAGTGTGAACGCGACTTCTCTGGCCCCGGCAATGGCTGCTTCATCAACAGACATCCCCCGCTCACGCATGCGGATGATGTTCTCGATCACCACGATGGCGTCATCCACCACCAGTCCCGTGACCACCGTCAGCGCCATGAGCGAGAGATTGTCCAGCCCGAACCCCGCCAGATGCATCGGCCCGAGGCTGGCGATCAGGCAGCACGGCACGATGATCGCCGCCGCCACGGATGCCGTCCACGAGCGCAGGAATACCCACACCACGGCCAGTACCAGAACACAGGAGGCCAGCAGCGTTACCAGCGTATGATGCAGGGAGGAGCGGATCACGGCCGAACCATCTCGTGCCACCTCGATATCCGCACCCGGTGGCATCAGCATGCGCAACTGCGGGAGGCGGGCTTTCACCGCATCGACAATGCCCACCAGATTGGCCCCCGGTTGGGCGCGGACCATCAGGGTCAGCGCCGGTTTTCCGTCAAAGAAGGCGGCGGCATTCACGTCCTGCATGCTGTCCGTCACGGTGGCCACATCACGCAGCCGGATCGGGCGTCCGCTTTTGTAGGCAATCACCAGATCCCGGTAAGCCTCGGCGTGTTCAGCCTGATCATTGACAGCCAGTTGCCAGCGCTGCGCCGCCGTATCGATCACACCCTTCGGCGTATGGGCATTGGCTGAAGCCAGTGCAGCCCGCAGGTTCTCGAACCCCATGCCGTATTTGAAAAACAGCAGCGGGTTCATCTCCACCCGAACGGCAGGCGCGGAACTGCCCATGAGCATCACATCCCCCACGCCCTGCACCTGAAGCAGCATGGGCCGCAGCGTGGTGTTCACCAGATCATAGAGGTGCGCCATGGACTGCATGCCCGGTGTCACCGCAAGGATCAGAACCGGCGTCGCATTGGGGTTGGCACGGTGATAGCTGGGGTCCGATCCCGGCGTGGTCGGCAGGTCGCGTCGTGCGGCCCGGATCGCGGCTTCCACGTCACGGGCCTCGCCATTGAGGTCGCGCCCCAGTTCAAACCCCAGAGAGATGGAGGTCTCCCCCCGCGTGGAGATGGACTCCATCTGTGTGACGCCGGCGATATTGCCCAGATGCCGTTCCAGCGGGGCGGCCACCGTGCGGGCCATCACCTCGGGCGAGCCGCCGGCATTCGACGCCGAGACCGAGATCACCGGCAGGTCGACATCGGGCAGGTCCGAGACCGGCAGGAGCGGCAGCGCCATCAGGCCCGACAGCACGGCGGAAAGCAGCAGCAGGAGTGTCGCCACCGGGCGACGGACGAACCAGGCGATGAATTTCAAGGAAGATGTCCCGTCCCTGCGGGAGGGCTTTGTCTATAAAGACGATCGGGAAAAAGGTTTTTTCCAGTAATCGGGCGAAAATGTTTCGCTCTTCTCACCGCGCCTCCATGTCGGACGCAGTTGTGCCCGACGACGTTACGGTGATGGCGGCGCCCTGCACTGCAAGACCGTGCTCGGCGGCCACACGCTTCAGCAACGTTGCGACTTCCGGAGCGTTGCAGGCGATCTTCCGACCTGTGCCGGCCTCCACAAAAGTAATGGCGAGAGCGGCCTTGCGTTCCGGGGTCACACTGTAGCGCCATAGCCGGTCAGGCGTGACATCCCGGCGCAGGATGCCACGCTCCACAAAGAGATTCAGGTTGCGCTGGATTGACCCCTGTGAAGGGGCATGTCCATGCTTCATCATCCGGCTCAGCGTCTTCCAGAGATCCACCGCAGTCGTCCCGGGACCAGCTTCAAGAACACCATGCAGCAGCACCCGTCGGAGATCGGTCATCCTGATGCCGACGTCTGCGCAACGGTCTTCCAGCCTGCGTACGGCGCTGCGGCTGGCCCTCATGCCGGGGCGGATCTGGTTCAGCGCAGGTGGTGAGCGACGGTGTTCGGAGAAGGTCAGCATCGAAAACCCTTTCAGGATCTTGGACAGTTTTTCGCGTTCAGGCAGAACATGACCGGCAAGGTCAGAAAAACCGGATCTTGGGGAATGGAAGACGGCGGGGGTGGCAGATTACCGACACGCCTGAGCATCGCGAGTGCTTCCTCATCCAGCAAAGGATGACCGGAACTTCTGGCAAGACCCGGGGTCAGGATGCGCCCGCTCCGATCGACCGCAAAACCCACAAGGACAATGCCTTGCTCATGATCTGCCCGAGCCTGAGGAGGATAATGACGGATGTCTGTCAGTCTGCTGACAATCCCGGTCTGCCACAGCGCCAGATCGTTCTGGCTTTCCGTAACGGATTGAGCCTGTCCCTGTTGAGGAGGAAGTGCCGAGAAAACCAGAAGACCAATGACCGGAAAAAGATACCGTTCCGGCACACGATACTGACACCTGCTCATAGCTTTAGTTCCCACCGGCATGGATGTAGAATTCGACGGGAACGGTCAGGGTGATCGGGTCGCCCGCGACGCTGTCCAGCGGAATGGGTAGAGGTTGTGCGCGTTTGGGCAGGGCCACGGCTTCCTGATCGAGAAGCGCATGACCGGAACTGCTGGTCAGCCGAACCGAAAGCACATGCCCCTTGCGGTCCATGGCGAACGTCACGGTCGGCACGCCCTCCTGATGATCGGCCATGGCATCGGACGGATAGCGCTTGAACTTCTCAAGCTGCGCCAGCAGCGCGCCCTGCCATGTGACCGGATCATGCGACGCCTTCGACGATGAGGCGCCGGGAGCCGGGGCCGCCTGGGTTGGAGCAGGAGGCGCTTCCGCTGACGGCGGCGCGGTCGTGGCCTCGGCCGGTGGCGTCTTGTCCGGGATGGGCTTTTTCAGTTGTGGAACCGGCTTGCTCTTCTTGACGATCTTTCGCGGCTTCTCAGGCTTGGGCACCGGGATTGGCGGATTGGGCGCGGGTGACGGCGGAGCCGTGATCTTTGGCGGCTCGACCGGGGCCGGATCGGGAATGGACTGTGTCTGTTTGGGACCGATCGGTGCATCCGTCGGCGGCGTGGGCGTCGAGACCGGTTCCGGGGCCATGTCGATGGCGATCGCGGCAGGCGGCGGTTCGGGCACGGCCAGCGGTGGTGGCGGCAGGCGCATGACCCACCAGATGCTGCCGCCACAGACCGCCAAAACGGCAAGGAAGGACAGGCCCCAGCGGAGTGCATCTTCCCGTCGGGCCAGAAGAAGTTGTTCGCGCTGCCAGTCGGCAAAGGAGAAAGGCGCGCGCTCAACGGCGACATCCTGCTCCTGCGCCATGTCTGCCGTGCCGCTCACGGTGCTGCTCCAGATGCCGGTGCGGCAGGAACCGTATTGCCGGATGGCGCAGGCGTTGAACCTGCTTCACTGCCTTCTTCCTGTCCCTGAAGATTGACCAGCGCGACCTTGAGATAGCCAGCGGAGCGCAGCTTATCCATCACGCCCATCAGCGTGCCGTAATCCACGGTCTTGTCGGCGCGGAGGAAAATGCGTTCGTCCTTCTTGCCTTTCGTCGCGGTTTCCAGCGCGCCGGGAAGCGCATCGGTGCTGATATCATCCTCGCCCAGAGCTAGGCCGTGATCAGCCTTCACCGTCAGGAACACCGGATCATCCGGGCGCGGCGTCGGCTTCTCCGTCGAGGATGGCAGGTCCACCGGCACGTTCACCGTGGTCAGCGGGGCGGTGACCATGAAGATCACCAGCAGCACCAGCATCACGTCGATGAACGGCGTGACATTGATCTCGCTCGCCTCATGCGGGTTCTCATCGGTATGGCGGATGCGGATCATGCCGCTTACTCCCCTGCCACCGTGCGGGCGTCACGCGACGCACCCAACCGCACCACCTGTCCGCTGGCGGTCAGGGCCTGCATGCGACCGAGATCGCGCGACACCAGACGCATGACCAGCGCGGTGAGATCGGCCACCTGTGCGCGGCAGGAGGCCGTCTGGCGGGCGAGATGGTTGTAGATCACCACCGCCGGGATGGCGGCCACCAGACCGAGCGCCGTGGCCAGCAGGGCCTCGGCAATACCGGGTGCCACCACCGCAAGGCTGGTCGCCTTGCTGGCGGCGATGCCGGTGAAGGACGTCATGATCCCCCACACCGTGCCGAACAGGCCGATGAAGGGCGAGGTCGCGCCAATGGTGGCCAGCACGCCGGTACCACGCAGGAGCCTGCGCCCCTCGGCGGCTTCAAGGCGTTCGAGGTGCAGGACGATACGCTCCTTCAGTCCCTCGCTGTCATCGGGGATGTCGGCGGAGCGTTTGCGTTCGGTCTCGGCCGCCATGACCAGCGTGTGGGCGATGCCATTCTGACGCGTACCTTCCTCGCCGAGATCCAGCGTGTTGGCCTGTTCCAGCGTCTGCTCGGCTTTTGTCAGCTTCATGCGCACGCGCAGCAGCTCGACCGACTTGGCGATGAAGATGGTCCAGGTCAGCAGACTGGCCACGGCCAGCAGGATCATCACGCAGCGGACCACAGGCCCGGCATTGAGGAACATGTCCCACGGGGAAAAGGAAATGGGAGCAAGATCGGTCATGAGAGACCTCCTTTGGAAGACGGTCTGCGCCACGCCCGGATCAGGCAGATGACCGTAACGATGAGGGGAATGGACAGGGCTGCCCATGACAGGGCCAGCCAGACGCCGTGCTGGCCCAGCAGGGCGGACAGCAGGCCGAAGATGGTGAGCAGGCCCAGCGCGATCGGCCATGGCCAGACGGCGACGGGGTGACGTGATGTCGAAACAGGTCGGGATGACATAGGGGTTTCGGGAGAGACGGCGTTCATCGCGTGCCCTCCACCAGAGCAGGCAAGTCGTCCGCATCATCCAGATCGTAACCCAGAGCCCGCAGGCGGGCGTCGGTGGCAATCCTGCGCTTGCCAGCCCACAGCACCAGACCGCTGACCAGCACACCGATCACCACCACATCGAGCAGCGCCCAGAGGATTTTCAGCGGCATGCCGCCATAATCGCCGAAATGCAGCGGGCGGGAAATTTCGAGAAAGCGCAGATACCACGGCATCGGATAGGCCCCGGTCAGCTCGCCCGTGCGGGCATCGACTAGCACCGGGGTAAACAGCCGTGCCCGCAGTGGGGTCGCGCCTCGCGTCCAGAGCACGTAATGCACCGGGCTGCCGAAAGAGGCGCCGGGGAAGGATAGGCCTGTCACCTCATTGCCGGGGGCTGCCTTGGCCGCCGTGTCGAACGCGGCCTGTACCGAAGACAGGTGGTCCTGCGACGGCACGGGCAGGTTGGCGTAGGGCCGCAAAATCTGGCGCACATCGGTCACGCGCCACAGGCCGAACAGTGGCGTCTGGAGTTCGTTGACCAGCCCGGTAAAGCCCACCACCGTCGCCCAGACCAGTGTTGCGGCCCCCAGCAGGTTGTGCAGGTCCAGCCATGTCAGGCGCGAGGCCCGATCCCTCCTGACCGAACCGAACGGTAGCCGCTTCATGAATCGGCCATACAGCACTGTGCCGGACACCAGCGAGGCGACAAAAACGCCGCCCATCGCGCCGAGAAACAGCCGACCGGGCAGATAGGCAAACAGGCTGGTATGAAGCCGGTTGCAGATGCCCATGATGATGCCGGTCCAGGTGCGCGGCTCCTTGGG
>NZ_DHNR01000014.1:380-6654 GCF_002409645.1 Acetobacter sp. UBA5411 | reverse complement strand
CGGTCGGGATAGGTCTCGTCGTCCCGCAGAGCCTGCCAGCTTGGTGCTATGGAGACCAGCACCGCCGGTTCATCATCGTCCGGATTCACATTGGTGATGATCTGGCCGGGATAGAGTGCGCGTGCCTTCTCCACGATGACATCCAGACTGGCGTTCGGCGTTCCCGGCGGGAGAACTTCATACGGCGGGTCATCATCACCCACGAACGTGTCCCATATCTGCTCGGAAAACAGCAGCGGCAGGCCAGTCACGCACACGATCAGCAGGAACAGCGTGCAGACCAGGCTCGTCCATTTATGGATCACGAACCAGCGACGAAGAGTGCGGGTGGTCATGGAAGAAATGTGCCAGCGGATAAAGCGGGTCGGTTACCCTTGAACGAATAAGAATAACACTGAATCGCAACTCCATGATGGAAAGGCGGTCGGCTGCGCTGCATATGTATTCTCCCTGCGTGCCCGGAACACGCAGTCCCTGACGGCGTCCGGAATGAAAACGGGGCAAAGCCCTCATGAAAGTAAGGATGTTTGACGGCTCCGTTTTTTCAGAAAGAAGCGCACTGAATGACAGACATGTGATATGTCCTTTTAGAAGAACTTGCATTTCCTCCTTGGAAAATAATCTTCTTTTGCGAAATACCCCCTATTCAGACGTTTTCTCGACACGCTTATCAAAACGACGGTGTGTTACAAAATCTTGCGAAAAACGGGACTGTATGCCATCACAGTTGCGAATCCTTCTTATTTTCTGACTGCTGACATTGCGGTGGCATCGGGAACATCCGCTCTTGAAGTCCAAACATCCGTCTTTTGAGCTTTATGAAGAGCACCGTCCCGGTCTGTTGTCCTATGCGCGACAGTTGTCCGGGGACGCCGTACTGGCCGAAGACATCGTGCAGGATGCATGGTTGCTGTTTGCCCGGCAGTCGGCAGGCACGATTGTGTCGCCGGGAAGCTACCTGCGCACTATTGTGCGTAACCTTCTGATGACCCGTGCTCGGCGCGCCAAAATTGAACGCATGAGTGAGGCGGATTTTGACGTCGTCTCTGCGACTGTCGCTGATGATGCCGTTTCACCCGAAGAAACTGTCGCTGCCCGGGAAACCATGATGCGTGTGATGGAGGCGCTCGATGCGCTGCCCGAACAGCAGGCGGAAGCCATCCGTCTGTATCATTTTGAAGGGATGAAATTGCGGGAGGTCGCGGCCGTTCTGGGCTTATCCATCTCGATGGTGCATGGTCTGATCACCGAAGGACTGGCAATCTGCAACCGGATACGTAAGGAAGGGCAGTAGGCCCCGCGACATTTGAATTATTTTTCTGAAAAACAGGTGATGCCAAACATCTTATCGGTATGCCTTTGCGAAACAGCCTGTCGCGCGTCCGTCGCTTCGTCTTTCCTGCACCGGGACGGACCTGTCGTCCTGCGTGCGGTACCGGGAGTCATCGCGTGACCGAACCGCGTAGTCCTGATGAGGTTGCCGCAGGCTGGTATATCTTTCTCCGCGAGGAGCCAGACGATAGGGATCTACGGCGTCAGTTCCAAGTCTGGTTGCGGGAAAGTCCCTTGCATCAACAGGCTTGGACCGAAATCAACGAGACATTGGGTATGCTGGATTCCGTGCCACCCGAACGAAAAAAAAGCCCAGGCATGGGCAGACGGAACGGGTCTGTGCCGGCGAATGACCGCGTTGGCCTCCGTCGTGTAAGGATGGCATCTTTTGCTGGCGTCGTCATGGCGGCCTGCGTGGCTGCCTTTGTGCTTGTGCCCGAGTTGACCTTGCGTCTGAGGGCTGACCATTACACGCAGACGGGTGTGACGGAGGATATCCATCTGGCCGATGGCAGCGAAGTCATTCTTGCCCCGCGTTCCGCGCTCGCCATCCACATCAACGCGGATGAACGACGGATCACTCTGCTGCGCGGTGAAGCCTATTTTGTGGTGCATCACGATGCTGACAGGCCCTTTACCGTCACCGCAGGTTCTGTGACGACTACCGATATCGGTACCGCTTTTGATACGCGAACGGAGGGAGATGAAACTTCTGTGGCGGTACGGGAAGGAGCAGTCCATGCGTCCGGTCAGGGAGGAATTTCGCTTGAACGTGACCTTCGCTCCGGTGACCGGATTGACGTAAAGGGAACGCGGGTTGACGTCGGTTCTCAGTCGCCTGAGACCATCGGGCTATGGCGTGACGGGATGCTGGTCTCGCAGGGCAACACCATTGCTGAAATGGTGGCTGCCCTTCAGCCCTGGACCCGGACACGCATTGTCATCGCGCATGATACACTGGCAACGCGAAAGGTTAGTGGTTCCTACGATCTGCGCCATCCAGAAACCTCGTTGCAATTGATCGTGCATCCCTATGGCGGAAAGGTCATGTCTATCACGCCATGGTTTGCGGTTGTAACGGGACGCTGAGCGAGACATCGCCGTCTATGCTGACCGTTTGACCCGGTGAGACGCTGTCACTGATTCGATAGCGTCGGATACTGTCTGAACGTTTACGGCATTCAACGTGCCGAGGAAAATTTCTATATGTGATAAAAATCATTATTAAACAAATCACTATGTAGATTTGAGGCATAACAATAAAAAAATCTGAACTTTTTTCCGAAAAAACAGGCTTCCCGTGCATCTCACTATCATAACCTTTGAATGCGAATGAGTTGCATTCAATATTCCGATGATAGGAAGAGCCTAACCTATGCCGTCACCACAGTTTCTGAGGAGACCTCTGGCAACATCATTTCTGATGCTGGCCACGACCACCGCCTTGACCTCTTTTATTCCGACCGGCGTGCGGGCGCAGACGACACAGGTTCAGCCAAAATTCAGTTTCAGTATTCCCGCCGGATCGCTATCCAGCGCGCTGGTGTCTTTCAGTTCGCAATCTCGTATTCAGGTGACAGCGCAAACCCCGATAGTAGCAGGGAAAACAACATCGGGATTGCATGGTCAGTTTACATCCGGAGAAGCTCTGTCACGTCTTTTGCAGGGAAGTGGGTTGTCCTATCAACCTTTGGGAGATCGTGCGTTCCAGATTGTTCCCGCCACGCAAGCTGCCACGATTACCCTGGGCGCGGTAAGGGTAGGGGGAACAACGACGGCAAATCAGGATCCTGCCGGTCCGGGGGTGGGATATGTCGCTACTCGCACGATGACGGGTTCAAAGACGGATACGCCGATCATCGAAATTCCTAATTCTATTCACGTTATTACCAAACAGCAGATGATCGATCAGCAGCCTCAGAATGTCATGGAGGCTTTGCGATATATGCCGGGTATCAGCGTCGAAGCGTTTGGTGCATTCGGTAACGGTCCAGCCAGTGGATTAAATCCTGGCGCCATTCAGCAACGTGGATTTGACACCTCCCAGTTTGTCGATGGACTGCGTTCCTATTCAAGCAGCGCTGGAGAAACGGCTTTTCTGGAGCGGATCGAAGTCATGAACGGGCCGTCCTCCGTGCTGTATGGGCAGAGTACGCCGGGCGGCATGATTAACATGAGTCTGAAAAAACCAACGGAGACACCATTACATAACGCGACAGTCGGGTTTGGTAACTGGGGCCGTTATGAGGCAACTGTTGATGTCAGCGATAAAGTCAACCAGTCTGGTAGCGTAAAATACCGTATTGCAGCCATTGGGGTGACACAGGGTTCGCAGACCGACCATGTCAATTATCATCGTGTTGGCGTTCTGCCTTCCCTTTCCTGGGATATCGACCATAAGACAAATCTCACCTTTGTAGGATCCTACATGTATACGCCAGGCGATGGGACGAACTGGACCCAGTTGCCGCCTGAGATGCTTCTGAACGTCAATCATAACGGACGTATTCCCAGAAGCCGTTTTCTGGGAGATCCGAACTGGAATGTTTCCGGGCAGAAGGATTCCTTGATCGAATATCAGTTCAGGCACAGCTTCAATAAGTGGATCGATTTCAGTCAAAATCTACGCTGGGAAAGATCCGAGGATTTCGAAAAAAGACTGACTCGTGGTCGTATAATACTTCCGGATCAGTATGGTCGTGCGGCTTATGAGGGAGGAGGGCTGGCTTCAACTGTTGGCCTTGATACGAGAGTTGGTGGGAAGTTTTCCATCGCATCAGTGCATCATACCTGGATAGTAGGTACTGATTTTCGACAGTATGATGACAAGAGTTGGAGCACATCAGACCACACCATGGGATATAATGGATTTCCCGGCTCCGACGGGTATTCTTTTGTGAATGTTTATAACCCTCAAAGTAACTATATCCCATGTATCAACGTTCATTCAAAAACATGCCAAAACACGACATATGGAAGTAATGATTCCTATTTTCAGGAGGGAGTTTATTTTCAGGATCAAATCAAATGGAAGGGACTGTCCATAACTCTTGGAGGACGTCAGGACTGGGTCAATTATCATGGATATACAGATCAGGGTTCGAATGAGAACTCAGACCATACTTACATTGTAACAAGGAGTCATGATCTTCCACGGCCACAGAGTGCCTTCACGTGGCGTGCCGGTCTGGTTTATAAATTCTCTTTCGGTCTTGCTCCGTATTTCAGTTACTCGACATCCTTTGTTCCACAAAGCTTCGGTCAGAGAAGTTGGTCAGGAAAGCTGTTTCCTCCTCTAACTGGAAAACAGCTGGAGGCAGGAATGAAGTATGAGTCTCCCGACCATAATATTTTCATCTCTGCGGCTGCATTCAGGATCGATGAAGACCATTTTCTGGTCAACGATCCGGATCATGATTCTTACTCGAGCGACGCAGGAAAAGCGCGTTCACAAGGCTTCGAAATTTCCGCCAACGCAAATATCACTCACGACCTGAGATTTAATGCGTCCTATACTTACGATGAGGCCACTTATCTCGACAGCAATCTTACTGATACTCAGGCCTATGCCGATGGCAGTACAGGAAGTGTCGTAGCTGAAAAAGGAAAATATGTAGAAAGCATTCCACGCAACATGGTGTCGGCATTTCTGGATTACACGCCACCAGCGCATTTCCTGAAGGGATTTGGAATCAACGGTGGTGTCCGGTACAAGGGGTTTACCTATTCCGACGCAGTCAATAGCTATAAAGTGCCTGCTTATGTGCTGTTCGACATTGGCGCTCATTATGATTTCGGTCAGGCATTCGCGTCTCTCAAAGGGTTGCGCGCGCAGCTTTCAATTTCAAATCTAACTAATAAATATTATATTGCTTCCTGTGGTGGAACCTATTCATGTTATATTGGGCAGGGAAGGCGTGTTTATGGTAATTTGAGTTATACATGGTGAAAAAAATAGTTTTGCAAAGTTTGTGGTTTGACTGGTTTGTAAGGGACTGAGGTAAAGATCGCAATATTCGCGATGCAGGTTAAGACCTGTGGGGATTTAAATAAGGCTTGAGTTATGATTCAGGCTTTGGATGGAACGCATGGCATGATTGAGGCAGACATCTACGGCGACGTCAATTCCAACTGTATCATGGGGTTGCGGATCCAGAATGGTATTGGTAGCTCGGGTGATTTTGCACGCAATGCGTTCCTGTCTCTCTTTGTCTCTCCGTCGACCGCCAAAGGCGGCAAGATATCTGCCTTTGTGCAGATGGTGCCCCATACCGACCATATCCTGCAGGACCTGCAGATCATTGTTTCCGAACAGGGGCTTGCGAACTTGCTGCGGTTGAACGGGCGCGGCAGGTTGGTCAACAAATACGCTCATCGGGATTTCCGGCCTGCTCTACAGGACTATTTCGAGCAGGCCCGTCAGCATAGCTTCGGCCTGCATATTCCTCATTATCTGCTGACAGCCTTCGCTTGGTATTAGCGTTATATGGAAATCGGCAGCATGGTGGGCCGAACAAGAGCTGGAAACAGGATGACCGAACTTCTGATTGTCTTTGTGGTGAGTGATGGTGTCCGGTTGATGGATATAGCCGGGCCAGCGGATGTTTTCGCCTTTATGGCTGGTCTCTTTACCGGTCTGTCATTGCAGCACGAGAGAAGGATATCCGGAGTTCTTGCGGTTTCAGCCTGAGAGCTGACCTGTTGTTGAGTGATGTTAGGTCGTGTCGTCAGTTAGCGGGCGGTGCCATAAGACTTATACACCCGTTTGATCTGTGATGTTTTCCCCCTGTTTCTGGAACGGGGAAAGTGTGAATGCGACGGTATGGTCTGAGCGATGGTCAGTGGGAGCGGATAAAGGACCTTCTCGCGGGTCGCGAAGGTCATGTCGGTGGGACGGCTGCGAATAACCGTCAGTTTATATCGAAGCCGTGCTGTATCGTTA
>NZ_DHNR01000014.1:0-239 GCF_002409645.1 Acetobacter sp. UBA5411 | reverse complement strand
ATCGAAGCCGTGCTGTATCGTTATCGTGCGGGCATTCCCTGGCGTGATCTGCCGATCCGTTTTGGAGACTGGAAGAACGTCCACCGGCGTCTGCGCCGCTGGTGTGAAAGCGGTGTCATCGAACGGATTTTCCGGCATCTGGCCACCGATCGTGACAACGATTACATGATGATCGACAGCACGATTGTCCGGGCGCACCAGCACAGTGCGGGAGCGCGTAAAAAAGGGGCGCGGATCAG
>NZ_DHNR01000031.1:103168-319973 GCF_002409645.1 Acetobacter sp. UBA5411 | reverse complement strand
AAGCGACTTTTTCAACAGAATTCTTACTAAAGCAGACAGACAAGGCGGCAATTGATCTCTGTTTGAATAGAACTCTTCACGATGGCCTTTCGACTGAGTGCTGACAGAGAGAAATCAATATCACGTTAAACTGCTCTGCCGATATACCAAGCGGCAGGATATGGCCTCTTCCTGTTGTCCGTATCCGGTCTGCAACAGCTCCCAGGTCGAAAGCCGCAGCATTCAGCCCCGCCCGCCATGTCACGCCCAGAGCGAAACACCATGTTTCAGGCCATATCGACGGAATAAGCCCATAATCCGGTTGCTGTGCCCGAATCAGCGCAGTCGCTTCCTCTTCACGATAACAGCCTGTGACATAGACATGGCCGGTTTCCATCAGGGCCGCGTCGTCGGGTGTGTGCCCGACAATCACGTATTCTATTGGACGCCCCTGCTCACGCGCCTCCCGTGCGGCAGCCAGCAGGACATCATAGCCTTTTTCCTTGCCGATCGCCCCGACCACGCAGACCCGGAAGCGCCCGGGCGTACGCGGCAGACCCATGATGGAGCCCTGAGAGGACGATGACGGAAAAAGTCGACAGTACTGCGCCAGCGACAGATCAGGACGGTCATCCTCAAGAGGAGCAATAACCGGCTCAAGCGCGGGGAAATGGCGGCGCATCCGCTGAGCCGTATCGTCGGAGGGAACGATCACCGACCGTGCCGCTTCCAGTTCCTTGGCCGACCGCAAGACATAATCGGCAACCGGCATGTCGTCATCCACACTCCGGCCCTGCGTCGTCACGCATGCCTCGCAGGTGGCGACATCCGGTTCGCCACAGTAACGACGTGTCCTGCCTACAAGAGAGATACGGGGGCAGAACCAGATATAATCATGCACATACACATCGTAGGGAACACCAAGCACGGACGCGATTTCCCGCATGGCCATGTGATGGCCGCTGGCATGGTGCCATTCGATATGATCGACAGGATCTGCCGTCAGCAGGCGAAGCAGGCGCGGCCATTCGGTCGGCAGACTGAAACGCAGATTCGGAAAGGAAGCGGACAGAATATCATCCTCGTCCACTCCGCCCTCAATGCGACAGCCCTTTTTGACCGGCCGGATCAACACGGCACGAACCCCCGCGGCTTTCAACATGGCCGCACGCTGACGCACTACCCGCTCGACACCGCCGCCATAATCATGCGTCACCATCAGCACGACCGGGCATGGCTCACCGGAAGAATTTTCCCGGGAATACAGACGCGCCGCCCGACGCCAGCGCAGAAGATCAATCTTCCGTCGCGTCTCGAATAACGGATCGGCAGCCACATGCTCGGCGATCAGCACGTTGTAATCGGGATACATCCGATTGAGCAGGGCCAGATTGCGCCGGAGCAGGCCGGTGCGGGTGGCTCCGAACGAGACCGACCCCACATGCGCAACATACGCTCCGGGAGCCGCGACATTCCGCCATCCCGCCTGAGAGGCGCGCAGGCAGAAATCATTTTCCTCACCATAGCCCTGCGCAAACAGATCGGCGCGCAACAGGCCTGTCTGTTCCAGACAGTTATGACGGATATAGAGGCAGAACCCGTGCCCCGTCGGAATATCGATGGCCACGCCCTTGTTGGCGGAGCGGGCCAGCTTCATCAAAATGGCCGTCTGGTCGAGCGTGGGTGTCGGGTTTGTCTCGACCACATTCGGATAGGACAGAATGGTCGCATCGTTCGACAGCGGCGTGACCGTGCCGATCTCAGGCGCACTCCAGGCAACCATCTGCAACTCTTCAAGCCAGTCACCGGCGACAAGCGTGTCGCTGTTCAGCAGCACGATATCACGGGCGCGAGCCTGACCGGACAGGGCCGCCTCCAGACCAAGATTGGCCGTCGCGACAAACCCAAGATTGACCGTATTGTCTTTCACGGCGACTCGTGGGTCTTTCGCAAAACCACGCAACATCAGCGCCATCTCCGGCTCCGGCGATGCATCATTGATGACCAGAACACGGGGGCTATTGCGGGATGCGGTCGGTAGCGACGCCAGCACGCTTTCAAGACAGGCCTTTGTGCCTGCCACGTCGCGATAGACCGGAATGACAATCAGCACGGCGGCACTGGAGCTTCGGGTTTTTGTCGAGGCCGGCGTCAAACGTGATTTCTTGCGAGAGGCCTGTTTTTTGCTTCTGGACGTTGAGGATACACGCCCCGGCTCGAGAGGGCTGCCTGTCAGATCCCGCCCCGTTTCATCAACAATTCGAATCGAGCCCGCAGGCAAATCTTCGCCTGACAGGGCAATCTGCCGAAAGCGGGACAAGGGAATGTCGGAGTTGGCGTCCGGTGAAAGCTCTTCCGCCGTAAACGTCATGATCTCACGGTCTGTAGAGGCTTCAAGAACCCGCAGCAAAGGAGCTCGATCCGGATTGGCCGGATGCCACACCCATCCGACAACACCCTCATCCGCCGCTTCAACCAGCCCTTCGACCCGCATGGCCACGGAAGGATAAAGCGGGCTGCCCGGAAGCGGATAACCATCCCACAGAACTTCCAGATGGTCCGTGCTCCAGAAATCATCCGGCGTGTCTGGATGCAGCAGGCCGATTTCGTCCCGCAGGATAGGACAGACCTCACCATCAACAAGGACAGTCAGTCGATCGGATACCGAAGAGAGCCGCTTTTTACGCCGGGCTGGACGGCGATCCGCATCAACCGCAAGCAGACGACTGATGTCACCGCCTACCCTGATCGCGCCCAGATCATCCAGCCCACACCAGCCGGGACAGCCCGCCGCCGCTATGATCCGATCAGCCAGAAGAGCCATGTCTTCTGTGCAGACATGACACGAAAGCGCCCGCTTCAATGCACCGACCGCCGCTTCCACCTGGCCTTGCCTGAGACAGGCGGCCGCGAGCATGCACCAGAGTCGGGCCACGTCATGGCGGGCTGTCAGTGTTTCAAGAAGAGCGATCGCTCCGGTGCCGTTTCCGCAGGCCTGTCGGACCACGGCGAGAAGCAGCATCACATTCGGACTGTCGGAGGTCATCCGGTGAGCACGCTCCAACCACCCGAGCGCGCCGACAGTATCCCCTGCCTTCCAGCAGGCTTCCCCATTATCGAATGAATTCTGGGCCTGCTCACAGGCCCATTTTTCCCAGTTTTCCCGGTCCTGCGGCGTTATGAGGCCCGCTATGGCCGAATCGTTGTCATCTGCAATCTCTGCGCTCAGAGCTTCCGCCACTGCCGTTCCGGAAGAGGATCGGGAGCGACCTCGGGCTGTCGAACGTCTGGCCAACGATCCCTAACCAACGGCCGGGTGAGAGTCTGCGGACTGGGCCTCCTCTGTGGAAGTGGCAGGTTTTTCAGCGCTGCTGTCCGCTTCCGGTTTCGCCTCCCGCAAGGGGAATTTCAGCTGCGCCATGTCCGCACTGGCCTGCGCCAGTCCGGCGGCCTCGGCCTTGCGATACCAGATCAGCCCTTCTTCCATGTCGGGCTCTCCGACAAGACCACGCGTCAGATAACGGCCCATCATCAACTGCGCCCCAACATGTCCGCGTTCAGCTGCCTGTCGGAACCATTCAAGAGCCTGCTGCCGGTCTTCAGGAACATCATGCCCACCGCCCAGCATGGCGCCCAGCGCAAACATGCTGTTGGCATTTCCCTGCTTCGCAGCACGTTCAAACATGACGAACGCTTCTGCATGATCCGCAGGACCACCCTCTCCCGCGACCAGAAGCTGCGCGTAATGATGTTCAGCGTCCACCATGCCTTCGACAGCCGCCTTGCGAATCCACTCGCGTCCCTCTTCGGGATTGGCAGGCACACCACGCCCGTCGATCAGCATCCGGCCGTACCAGTACTGGGCATTGATGATGCCATCGGCCGCCTTGCGCATCCAGTGCGCCGCCTGCTCCTCATCCCGTTCCGTGCCAACGCCCTCAGCGAGACAGACACCGAAATTGAAAGCTGCGATCAGATCACCCGAGTGGGCAGCCTTTTCATACAAGGCCTTGGTCGCCAGCCTGTCCTCGGCTGTGCCGCCCCCCATCAGAAGCAGATTGCCCAGATCGGCGGAGCTGGCGGTATCTCCCTTTTCAGAAGCATAGCGGAACCACTTCGCCGCCTCGTCCTCATCACGGGTAACACCTGCGCCCGTGAGATACAGCATCCCGAGTGCGCGGGCGGAAGCGGCATGACCGCCTTCCGCAGCGCGGCGATACCAGTTCGCGGCTTCGAGATAATTGGGGGATAGATCACCGCCTCGCGCATGGATGTCACCCAGCAGGGCGCAGGCTTCCGTGTCCCCGGCAAGAGCCGCCTTGCGCAGCCACGTCTCGCCTTTCGAGGGATTCTTTTCAATGCCGCGGCCTTCAAGAAGGGCCAGTCCATAACGGGCCTGCGCCGACCGGACATTATGGGCAGCTGCCTTGCCGTAGCACTCTGTGGCTGCAACCGGATCATGAGGTGCGCCCGCCCCCCGCTCATAGGCGATACCCATGAGATAAAGAGCCGAACCGACATCGGCATCGGCCGCAATCTTGAGATGCTCGATCGCCTTGGCGAGTTCCTCATCGGACCGGGCGGAATGCAGCCCTGCCAGACCCAGTCCGAGGTGCCCCTGCGGACTGCCACCCTTGGCCGCCCGCTCATACCAGACGAGGGATTCCTCAGGATTGCGCAGATCCTCCGGCCCCGCATTCAGCACATAGCCGTAGAGCGCCTGAGCATCCGGATTCTCGGCATCTGCCGCAAGTTTTGACCAATGCGCCGCCCGATGAAAGTTGGGCTGACCCGTCACATTCTGCGCGACATCCGTCAGATTGAAGGAATCGCTTTCGACGGCTTCCGGCAGACCAACCAGATACAGCGTCGCCAGCACGAACTGCGCCTCGATCCACTCGGCTTCCGCCGCCCTGCGGAGCCACCGGCCGCCCTCAACCAGGTCACGTGGAATACCGATGCCGTCGAGATAAAGACGGGCGAGACGGAACTGCGCCTCCGGCCTGCCGGTCTGGGCAGCGGCGCTGATTTCGGCAAAGCCCCCCGCGAAATCCTCGGCTTCAATAAGCTGGAGGCCGTACTGAAGCCGCTTCTCGGGTGAGCGACGGGTAAACAGGCGTGAAAGCAGACTCAAGAGCAGTCCTCCCCGGGCATGGCTGGATCGGCAGAATACCGCTGGATGATCATCATGTGTGACAGCCTGCGCAGACTGTCAGATAAGGCCGCTCCGGATAGACAGGCTCCGGTCGTGAGCGGTGAGACGACCGGAGCTAGACGATAAGAACTCTGTTTCCGTTATGGCTCTCTCATGCCGTCGGTGACCAGAGGCATAATGCTGTTGAGCAGGAACTGCATCACGGTGCGCTTGCCCACCTGAATGTCTGCTGTCACAGGCATACCCGGATGCGGATGGAAGAAGGACGGCACACCATGCAGTGTATAGCGATCCACACGCAGACGCACACGATAGTAGGCCTGCTGTGCAGCACTCGGGTCGGAAGACTGTGAAGCTGATCCACCGCCACCGCCGCCAGCACCGCCGCCGCCCTGCGCACTGAAGGAGTCCGCACTGATTTCACGCACGGTCGCTTCGGCCCCGCCATACTGGGCGAAGGGGAAGGTCGCGAATTTCAGGAGAGCCTTGTCGCCCAGCTGAACGAAGCCCGCTTCCGAACCGTTAAGATGCGCTTCAACTTCCAGACCACTGCCGACCGGCACCAGAGTCATGAGCTCATTACCGGTGGTAATGACCGACCCGATCGACAGTTTGGCGATTGTCAGGACGATGGAGTCCTCACCGGCCACCAGCGTCGTCATGCTCTTGCGCAGCTTGGCCTTGCGATAATTGCTTTCCGCCTCGGAGAGATGGCGCTGTCCATCACTGAGATCGTGATAGATCTGGGCTTTCCACGTCTCGATATAATTCTGCCGCTCGGAAACCAGCGCGCGAATCTTGCTGCGGGCGCTGGCGGCCTGCTGCTGCGCACCAATCTGCGACCGCTCATTCTCCATCAGGTCACTCTGCGCGCCCAATGTGGAAAGACGGCTGCCGACCTGATCCTGCTGCAAACGCAGACGCATGGTGTGAACATCGCGGGAGACCTTGGCCTTGGCGCCGAACATAGCCGCGTTGGCCAGAAAACCCTGAAGGTCACTGGTCTGCGAAGCAATCTGCTCCTGATAATTATTTACCTTCGCGTCGAACTCGGCCTTACGGCGCAGGAAGGTCGCCGCCTCCTGCGTTGTCGCCGGGTTGCTCGGATCAGGCACATAATCACGGCCCTCCGCTTCGGCACTCAGACGATCCACTTCGGCGGAATAGCTCTGGCTCAAAGCCAGCATGTTTTCGATATCGGCGTCACTGATGGTCGGGTCGAGATGGGAAAGCACCTGTCCTTTATGGACGAAGTCACCCTCATGCACGTCGATGCTGCGGATAATCGATGTTTCCAGCGGCTGGACCACAAGGGTCTGCTGGGTCGAAACGATCTTGCCCGGCGTCGTCACCACGCGGTTGAGCGGGAAGACGCTCATGACGACCACACTGGCGAGCGTAAGACCGCCGATCAGCCAAGTAATATACTGAGCGGTCGCCGTGGGCGGCATGTTGACCAGCGCAGCACTGGGCGAATGAAATTCAAGCAGCGCTGGCGGCAGATCATTCGGGGCAAATGGGTCAGTCGCTTCCGGAAGAAAGTCCGGGGATTTCTCTTCATCACCGGAAGCGGGCACAACGTCCTGTTGGGTCATCGGTCACTCTCCTTCCGCGATCAGCGGAGCATCGGCGGCGGCACTGGGACCAGGCCGCCCTTCCGTGTGGCGGTTCTGCTGCATCCAAAGCGTCCGGTAAATCGAGCAGCGCTCGAGAAGAATCTCATGGGGGGCAACATCAACCACGCGACCGCGATCCATGACCAGAATCATGTCACAGTTCACCAGCGAAGACAGACGGTGCGAGACGATCACCATCGTACGCCCCTTGCCGATCCGCTCCAGATTGGCGTTCACCAACGCCTCACTCTCGGGATCGAGCGCCGAGGTCGCCTCGTCGAGAATCATCAGCTTCGGATCACAGATCACGGCACGCGCAATAGCGAGACGCTGACGCTGACCACCGGAAATGTTGGTCGAGCCTTCTTCGATCCACGTATCATATCCCGCAGGCATACGCTCGATGAACTCTTCTGCACCAGCAAGGCGGGCGGCGCGCACGACGTCATCAATGGTGAGGCCGGGACGACCTGCCGTGATGTTGTCACGGATCGTGCCGCGGAACAGGAAGTTGTCCTGAAGCACCACACCAAACGAACGACGGAGATGGGTCAGATTGATTTCACGCAGATCGACGCCGTCCAGCTTCAGGTAACCGGTATAGGACCGGCTCACACCCTGAAGCAGTCGGGTGATGGTTGATTTACCAGATCCCGAACGGCCCACCAGCCCCAGCATCGTTCCGGCCGGAACCTCGAAGCTGACATCGTTCAGGGCCTTTGCCGTGGAGCCCGGATAAACGAAGTTCACATCAATGAAGGACAGGGCACCCTTGATGCGCGGGCGCATACCGGTGGTCAGGGCTTTGGTCTCTGTCGGCTGGTTCAGCACCGTGCCCGCTTCCGCGAGTGAGGCAGTCACCTCATTCAGGTCATCGAGCAGCTTGGCGAGATTCGTCAGCGGGGACGCGACACGTCCACCGAGCATCATGAAGGCGACCAGTGCACCCGCACCCACGGAGGCGGCATCCGTCAGCACGAGGTAAGCGCCGACAAGGATCACGCCACGGTTGATGAACATTTCCAGCGGCATACTGAGGCTGGTCGGCCAGTTGGACATTCGTCCGACATCCAGCTTGGCCTGCACCACGCCAGCCGTGCACTCATCCCACTCTTCCTTACGGGACGTCTCAAGGGCGAGCGTCTTGATGGTCCGGATACCGGCGACGGTTTCATACATCACACCGGAACGCTTCATTTCCGCCTTGATGAGCTTACCGATCTGGCGACCGACAGGCCCCATGAAGACAACGACCAGAAGGCCGATGAGGCCCGAAGCCGCGATCGTCATCCAGGCCAGTGTCGAGCTCAGATAGAACAGGAACGGCAGGATAACGACCAAGGTGAACATATCGAGGAAGGTCGACATGAGACGGCCGGTCATGAAGTCACGGACCTTGTAGATGGCCATGACACGACCGATGACATTACCGGCCTGCTCACGCTCGAAGAACTCGAGGGGCAAAGCCAGCAGACGGTTGAACAGATGTAGCGAGATCCGGGTGTCGATACGTGTCGTCAGAACAAGGGTCAGTTCGCGCCGACCGTAGGACAGCAGGACTTCATAAAAGGACAAAACCAGCACGATGGCGGTGATCGAGACCAGCGTCGCCATGGAGCGGTTGTTCACCACGCGGTCAATGACCTGCATGACGATGAGCGGCGGGAAGATCTGCAGGATACTGAGCGTCATCGAGGCGATGGCGATATCACGCAGCGACTTCTTCTCGCGCAGCACCATCTTGGCGAGCCACGCCGCATTGATCGGCGCGTCGGCTTCCGACTGGTCCTTCCGACGCTTGATCAGAAGGATGTCGCCCGTCCAGACCTGATTGAGCCGCATCTCGTCGACCGGCACGGGCGCAACGCCCTCCCCGGCCATCGGATCGCGCAGCCAGACGATACCGCGAGCGGCATCAGCATTCACCATCAGGGCGGCAGAGCCGTCACGGAACATCAGGACGATCGGCGGGGAGTTGCTCATCTTGACGAGATATCGCCACTTGATGTTCATCCCCTTCGCCACGGCGCCCTGATCGGTCAGCCAACGGACGAGGGTTGCCGGAGATGGGCTGCTTTCACCCGGCTCACCGGCAAAATCCCGCATATCCAGTTCGAGACCGTGAAAGCGGGCTGCGGCGATGGTGGCTTGCAACCGGATAATGGAAGGCGTCGGTCTGGGGATTGGGTGTGCCGTTCGCGTTATCGACTGAAGCCACAGATCGTCCTCTATAAAACGTGCCCGCGTTTCACTGTGCAGGAAACGCTGAACGGCCTCTACCACACAAAACGTGTGACCGCTGCCCTCGATATGCCGTGCGGATGATTTCCTGTCTCCCGGAAATTTTACTTCCGGAAATTAAATCGCATTGTTCCACAAAGTCATTGAGGCCGTATTACCGCAAGAAAGAATGATTTTTGGTTACCGTTCTACCTCAGTACTGAACATGTTTGCCAGCAACGGGCTGGCTTTCAGTTCTTCGGCGACAACATGCTGCTGTTCGGGAGAAACAACGAGAGCAATGTGGCGAAAGAATGTACAATGTCCTCGTGCACGCTCCTGAATGAGGGACAATAGTCGGTCAACCAGCACCGGTCGCCCCACGCAACAGAGGCATGAACTGTCATGGCGCAGCGTCTCTTCCGCTGTGGCCCCACTGACCATGACAGAAGCCGTCACAGGAGAAAACGCTGTTTTTTTGACCGATAGCCCAGAAAAAGGTGGGGTTGCAGGAGCAAGCTGCTCAATCTGCCCCCATCCGTCTTCGGACACTTTCTCTTCCGTCGTGTTCAGAAGAAAAGCCGTGCGACGGCGATCTCCTGTCCACAATGCTGATTCGGCAGGACTAATGATGGTCAGGGGAATCAAAGACGGATCATTCTGTAAGATATTAAAGTATAGCCTCTCAGATTAAGGTAAAGTATTCCGCTGTCCGTTTCAAACGCACTCAAACATCGGCTTGGACAGGACAATACGCTGTCCGATTTTTGTCACAGGCTGGAACCGGCCTGTCTCACCAGACGGTCGTTTCTCTGGACAGGACAGGCCCCCTCTGGAATAACCGCCGTCCTCTCCCGTCTCATACGGGTTGCATCCTCCGAATATCCGGTAGTCCATAAATGACCTCCTCAAGCTCTTCCCGTCCCCCGCTGCTCGAAGCCCTGCAGGAACAGGTGTTGCTGTGTGACGGCGGCATGGGTTCGCGTGTGCAGGCACTCGATCTCGAGACTGAGCGGGACTACTGGGGGCAGGAGAACTGCACCGAGATCCTGAACCTGTCGCGGCCGGAACTGGTGCGCGAGATCCATCGCGGCTACTTCGAGGCCGGGGCGGACATGGTGGAGACCAACAGCTTCGGCGGGTCGCCAATCACGCTGTCTGAGTTCGATCTTCAGAACCGCGCCCGCGAGATCAACCGTATTGCCGGAACGCTGGCGCGTGAGGCCGCTGACCAGTTCGATGACGGGCGTCATCGTTACGTGCTCGGCTCCATCGGCCCCGGCACCAAGCTGCCGTCTCTCGGCAACATCGATTACGACACGCTGGAAGCCGGTCTGGCCGAGCAGGGACGCGGGCTGATCGAGGGTGGCGTCGATGCCTTCCTGATCGAGACCTGCCAGGACACGCTCCAGATCAAGGCGGCCGTTAACGGCATGAAGATCGCCCGCGCCGAGATGGGCGTGAACACGCCGATCTTCGTGCAGGTCACAGTCGAGACCACCGGCACGCTGCTGGTCGGCCCGGACATTGCCGCCGCCGCGACGGTGGTGGAGAGCCTCGATGTCGATCTAATCGGCCTGAACTGCGCCACGGGTCCGCAGGAGATGGCCGAGCATGTCCGCTGGCTGTCCGAGAACTGGCCGCGTCTGATCTCCGTGCTGCCGAACGCCGGTCTGCCGGAACTGGTCAACGGCCAGACGCACTATCCGCTGAGCCCGGAAGAGATGGCGCTGTGGATGGAGCGCTTCATCATTGAGGACGGGCTGAACATGATCGGCGGCTGCTGTGGTACGTCCACGCCGCATATCGCCGCCCTCGACGCCATGCTTCGGAGCCGCGCGCCGTCCGGCAAGCATCGTCCCGCGCCGACGAAGCGCAACCCGACATGGGTGCCGTCCGTCGCCAGTCTCTACAGCCAGACGCCGCTGCGTCAGGAAAACGCCTATTTCTCCATCGGCGAGCGCTGCAACGCCAACGGATCGAAGAAGTGGCGCGAGCTTCAGGAAGCGCATGACTGGGATGGCTGTGTCGCCGTCGGGCGTGAGCAGGTTGCGGAAGGGTCGAACTCGCTGGATGTCTGCACGGCTTTCGTCGGACGTGACGAGAAGGCGGAGATGGACGAGGTCATCCGCCGCTTCACTTCCTCGGTGAACGCCCCGCTGGTGATCGACTCCACGGAAACGCCGGTCATCGAATCGGCGCTGAAGCTGCATGGCGGCAAGCCGATCATCAACTCGATCAACTTCGAGGATGGCGAGGTGATCGCCCACGACCGCATGAAGCTGGCCCGCAAGTTCGGTGCGGCGGTCGTGGCGCTGACCATCGATGAAGTTGGCATGGCGAAGACGGCGGAGGACAAGCTCCGCATCGCTTCGCGGCTGGTGGAATTCGCGTGTGACCAGTACGGTCTGCCGCAGTCGGATCTGCTGATCGACCCGCTGACCTTCACCATCGCGACGGGTGTTGAGGATGACCGCAAGCTGGGTCAGTGGACGTTGGAAGGCATCCGCATGATCCGGGAGAAGTTCCCGGACATCCAGATCATCCTCGGCCTGTCGAACATCTCTTTCGGTCTGAATCCGGCGGCACGCGCGGTGCTGAACTCGGTGTTCCTTGATCATGCCGTGAAGGCGGGCATGACGGGCGCGATCGTGCATGTGTCCAAGATCCGACCGCTGCACCTGATTCCCGCCGAGGAAGTGAAGGTCGCGGAGGATCTGATCTTCGACCGTCGCGGCGAGGACTATGATCCGCTCCAGAAGTTCCTGTCGCTCTTTGAGGGGCGGAAGGCGGCGGATGTTGCGAAGAAGGCGAAGGCCGAGACCGCGCCGGAGCGACTGAAGGATCGGATTGTCGATGGTGACCGCAAGGGGCTTGAGGCCGACCTTGAGGAAGCCATGAAGGAGATGCCGCCGATCGACATCATCAACAACGTGCTGCTGGACGGCATGAAAGTGGTGGGCGAACTGTTCGGCTCCGGCAAGATGCAGCTTCCGTTCGTGCTTCAGTCCGCCGAGACGATGAAGGCCGCTGTTGCGTGGCTTGAGCCGCATATGGAGCGTGTCGAAGGACAGGCGCGCGGCACGATCGTGCTGGCGACCGTGAAGGGCGACGTGCATGATATCGGCAAGAATCTCGTGGACATCATCCTGACCAACAACGGTTATCGGGTGGTCAATCTCGGCATCAAGGTGCCGGTGGCGGACATGATCGAATCCGCCCGAGCCGAGAAGGCCGATGCGATCGGCATGTCCGGGCTTCTGGTGAAGTCCACGGTCATCATGCGCGAGAATCTTCAGGAGATTGACCGACAGGGGATCGAGCTTCCGGTCATTCTCGGAGGCGCGGCGCTGACCCGCAACTATGTCGAGGATGACTGCGCCGCCGCCTATGGCACGCATGGTCGTGTGGCCTATGCCCGCGATGCGTTCGACGGTCTCTCGCTGATGGATGTGGTCGCGCAGGGCAAGTTCGACGATTACGCCGCCGCCATCGCCAAGCGGCGTGAGGGCAAGGCGAAGCGCGCCACGCCGCGCACGCCGGAAGCCGCCGAGGAGCGCGGGTTCGGGCCGGTGGATGTGGCCGCCGCGCAGGCGCGTCGTCATCGGATCACAAAGGATGAGCCGGTCATCAAGCCGCCGTTCTGGGGGCCGCGCGTGGTCGAGGCCGAGACCAACGCGGTGCTGCCGTTCCTCAATGAGCGCTCGCTCTATCAGTTCCAGTGGGGCTTCAAGAAGCAGGGCCGCACGCTGGAGGACTTCCTGAGCTGGGCGCGTCAGGAACTGCGTCCCGTGCTCCGCCGGATGTTGACGCTGTGCGAGGCGGAGGACATTCTCAAGCCGCGTGCTGCTTATGGTTACTGGAAGGCCGCCGGACAGGGGAACGACCTGATCCTGTTCGCAGAGGACGGGCAGACCGAAGTGGCCCGCTTCACTATGCCGCGTCAGCCGCGTGAGGACGGTGAGTGCATCGCCGATTTCGTGCGTGACGTGGATGACGCCGAGCGTGACGTCATCGGGTTGCAGGTGGTGACGGTCGGGCAGAAAGCCTCCGACATGGCCCGCGAGTGGTTCGAGGAAAACCGTTATCAGGACTACCTCTATCTGCACGGCCTGTCTGTCGAGGTAGCCGAGGCGATGGCGGAATACACGCACAAGCGCATCCGTGCCGAACTTGGCTTCTCCGGCGAGGATGACCGCGACATGGATAAACTCCTGTCGCAGGGTTATCGCGGCTCGCGCTATTCGTTCGGCTATCCTGCTTGCCCGCGTCTGGAAGATCAGGAACCGATCCTGAAGCTGCTGGATGCGGAGAAGATCGGTGTATCGCTGTCGGACGGCTATCAGCTGCATCCGGAGCAGTCGACTTCGGCGCTGGTTATTCTGAATCCGCGGGCGAAATACTTCACGGTGTGAGTGTTTCGTCCAGCTTTTTCCTGAAAGCTGCCGATAAACAGTAAAAGTTTTTGGGCGTCGCCTTTTTTCAAAAAGGCGATATTCTTCGAAGCTTTTTGAAAAAAGCTTCACCAAAAACTGTTCTGTGATTCACACGTGGCTTTTCCAATAAACGCGTATGTCATCAGAACATCATCGAACTGTCACTCTGCGTCACAAACGATGGAATTAAACCCGCTTCCGGAAATCACCTTTAACTATCAAGGTGATGAAATCGCTGCGGGTTTCTCATGTCGTTGCAAAAACTCTACTGTGCCGGGGTGCTGGCCGGTTCCGCCCTCCTCTGTTTCTCAACTGCGTCCATTCACGCGCAGACCCTGTTTCCTGAAGTAAAAGACAGGGATTTTCCTGCTTTCAACCACGCTTTCAAGGAGCCATCACATCCGGGTTTCTGGTCATCGCGTCTACGGGAAACACAGTCGACCTGCGGAGCTGACACGGTCAGGCGTTCCGGCAAGACGGTCACGGCTGATCTGACACTGGCCTATTCGCACAATCACATCTGGAATCCACAGGAAAACGCAAACGACCCAGTACGGCTGCGTTCCTATAACGGCTGCCTCGCCGCACCGACGATCGTGGTCTCACCCGGCGATGAACTAAAGATCAACCTTCAGAACAATCTTCCCGTTGATCCAGCCTCAGATTGCCCAAAAACACTGAACACACCGGCATGTTTCAACCGACAAAACCTGCATCTTCACGGCATGCACGTCTCTCCGGAAGGTCATGCCGACAATGTCATGCATACCGTGATGCCCGCTGGTGGCACATGGGATTATCGTTACGCGATCCCTGCAACACATGCAGCCGGCACATTCTGGTATCACGCGCACCAACACGGTGCGACGTCCATCGGCGTGGCGAGCGGTGAAGAAGGTGCGCTGATTGTTCGCGGACGTCGCCGCTATGCAGACCGTACCCGAAATGGCGGTGTCGTGGATATCGACACGATCCTTCATGATCGTTCCGGCATACCAATTGCCGAACGTATCATGCTGTTCGAGCAGATTCCGTATGGCTGCTTTAGTGATGCAACACACAGCACCCTGCTTCAGGACAGTGCAACCGGAGCCTGGACCTGCCCGAAAGGCGCAGAAGGCGGCGTCGAGAACTTCCGCAGCCAGTTTATCAGCAGTCGTAAAAATGCAGACGGCACCAGTCGGGATGCGTGGATACTCTCCGGACGCTATACTCTTGTAAACGGGGAGACGCAGCCTGTCCTGCATGTCAGAGCAGGCGAGGTTGAACGGTGGCGCATGATTGCCGGTGGCGTGCATGACACACTGAACATCCAGATTGTGAAAGCACGTTCCGGAGACAGCGAGAAACGCCTTCGACTTCCCCGTTACGCCCGACAGTCCAGTTCAGAAATGACCTGCGACGGAGAAACCGTGGGACAGTATGAAATCGCTGCGGACGGACTGACCCGTCAGAATATCTCTCACAAGGACATCAATTATCTCTATCCCGGCCAACGCAGCGATGCGCTGGTGACTTTCCGTCAGCCCGGCCTGTACTGCATCATCGATCAGGGCGGCGACACTTTAAACACGGTTATCCCTCGCAGATCTCGCCCGCAGGGCAAGTCTCCGTCCGTGATTGCCGCGGTATCCGTTGAGGATAACGACACGCCCCATGCGGAGCAGCAGAGCGAGACAACGCAGATTCATCGCCTGCTTCAGGAAGGATCAGAAGGACTACCTGCTTTTGTGCGGGCTCGCCTCGCCCGTTTCGATCTGTCCGATTTCGCCTATTTTCCGGAAGGCATGATGCCGGGGCAGGATCTTTCCGATCTCTCCATAACCCACCATCCCACGGCCTTCTTTGGCTCCCTGACGATGCCGCTTGTCTCCGGCGCCGTGCTGCCGCCGGGTCAGGCCATGCCGGACACGAGCATCAACGGCATGATCGGCCTTGTCCAGAATGAACTGGTGACGGTCGATGGCACCAGCGCGTTACCATTCAGCATGGACCCAACCCATATTTACCATGTACATCTTGGGGACGTGGATGAATGGCGGATTGGCGCTCGCACCATGGGAACCGGCACCGCCGCCGGGCAGCATGTCTTCCACATTCACGTCAATCCGGTGGAGATCATGGATATCATCGACGACAATACCGGTGAATCGATCTTCATGTCGGGTGGGCGTTGCAAGCTGAAATATCGCCTGAAGAATGACAGCGACACAGATGACGCAGATTACAGTCCGGAATTCTGCGATCAGTATCACGTCTTTCGGGATTCACTCTTTGTGAAACCCGGCTTCACAACAGTCGTGCGCACGCGCTACGAGGATTTTACCGGTGACGCGATGCTGCATTGCCACATTCTTGATCATGAGGATCAGGGCATGATGACTTATGTGTCGATTGATGGGGATCAGCAAAACCAGATGAGTTCCATGTCCGGGGCAGACATGTCCGCCATGGAGCATGAACACTCCGGAGCAATGTAAGAGCGCATCGAATCAGAAAGGACCGGCGCCAACCGGTCCTCCCCTGTTTTGCCTTGCGGGCCGCGACGATGGTGGTTTCGCATCCGCGTCTTTCACACCACAGGACCAGACGGTCCTGTGGTCATTCGGTCAGACGAAAAAGACTGACCGAATCCAGAAACTGCCTCCGCAAAAGCGAAGAAAAGAAAAACTCAGGTTCTGGCGCTCAGTTCCTCGGCAATCTCTTCCTCCAGCATGCTGTCCGTTGCTGTCGGAGCAAGCCCTCCCAGAGGCGGGCCTTTGAACCGTTTCTTCTCGACGAGGAACCATCCGGCCAGCAGCACGACGACAATACCCACCACGTAGCTGATCAGAATATCGTTTGGCGGCTGGATACCGATCCAGACCAGCATCAGCGACCCCAGAACCGTGATGACCGCGAACGGTGTGGACAGCGATCCCAGACGGAACGGCCCCGTCATCACATCACGCTTGCGCTGCGCCAGAATCCCCGCGCCGATCGGCATGGCGTAGGAGACATACAGGAAGATGGCGCAACCTGCCGCCAATGCCGCGAAGGCGGAAGAATAGAGCGTCACGGCGCAGGACAGGACCGCCACCAGCCAGATGGCCGGAACCGGCGTGCGGTAGGTCGGGCTGACATAGCGCCACAGCTTGGAGCCCGGCAGTCCGCCGTCACGACCGAAGGCGAACACCATGCGGGACGTGGAGGTCATGCCAGCCAGCGCGCAGAGATAGTTGGCGACGACAATCATCACATACATCAGACTACGCAGCCAGCTCGGCACGGGAAGCTGTGCAAGCAGGTTGAAGAACACATCGCCGCCCTGAGAGGCGGACGCTGTCGGATCAGGCATGGCGAGCACGAAGGAGCAGACCATGATGAAACCGAACAGACCTGAAATCAGAACGGCGTTGATCATGCCACGCGGCACGACATTACGTGCGTCGATCGTCTCTTCCGCCACATGAGCCGAGGCGTCAAAGCCTGTGATGGTATAGGCCGGAAGAATCAGCGACAGGCAGAACGCATAGATCAGGCTGTCGGAATGAGGGAAGACGTCGCCACCCGCAGCACCCGTGTTGTTCACGATGGTGAGCAGCCGCTCCCAGTGGAAACCCGGTGCGCAATACAGCATCATGACGGTCAGCAGCACGGCTGCGAACAGGATCAGATAACCGGAGAAATCCGTCAGGATTTTCGTGATCCTGATGCCGACATGATTGAACAGCGCCTGTGAGGCCGCAATCAGGGAAACACCCACGATCTGGTGCCCGTAGCCCCAGCCCGAGACATCCACACCGAAAATATTGCCCAAGATCAGCTGTGTGAACAGCGTGTAGGCGCCGACATTCACAGACGCCAGCACGAAGATCAGGCCAAGCAGGTTCACCCACGCCGTAGCCCAGCCCCAGCCGCGCCCCCCGAGGATGGACGACCAGTGATACAGACCGCCCGCAGTCGGATAGGCCGAGGCAATCTGCCCCATGGAACAGGCGACGATGGTGGCGAATATCGTTCCCACAATCCAGCCCACGGCGACGCCAAAGCCACCAAGCGATGAAAAACCAAGCTGGAAGGAAGTGATGCCGCCAGCAAGAATACAGATGATGGAAAAGGAAATGGCGAAGTTGGAGAAGCCTTTCATGCTTCGTGAAAGTTCCTGGGCATAACCCATGGAGGCGAGTACGCCAGCGTCCTCGTCACTATGGTTGTTGGTCTCCATTGAGAGATCCTCTGCTGTTCATGTCCCGGCATGCTGGCCGTCGTCGGGGCATGATGACCCTGATTACCGCATTATCATGACGATATCGCAATGATGCAATCAGCTTTTTGCACAGCGTTCGATCGCCTGCCGGGTCATGCAATCAAAGGCGTCCTGCCAGCGCCTTTCGGCTCCATTCGGACGGGGCGTGACCACACGCCAGCCAGCCTCGCTCGCCCGCGCTGGCTGAGTGGCCTCGTCATCCAGCCAGAAACGTCCCAGCCCCGCCGCCGTCACATCGACCTGCTCCGGCACATGCACTGTCGCATCCAGACAGTTCGCCAGAAACTGGATGAACCAGCGATTGCTGACCAAGCCACCATCAACAGAAATCCGTTTAGCAACCTGACCGGTTGCCGCAGCGAAAGTCTTCACAAGCTGAACGGAACGAAACGCGATGCCTTCCAGAACGGCGCGGGCCATGTCCGCCGGACGCGTATCCAGCCCAAGCCCAACCCAGCTGCCGCGCGCGTCTCTTTGCCACCATGGGCATCCAAGCCCCTGCAACGCCGGCAGAAAAAAAACACCCTTTTCCGCCGCCTGCGCCGCTTCGAGCGTTTTCTCATCCGCGCAGGAGAAACCCGGACCGAGACCTTCCACCCAGTTGACCGCCGCCCCCGCCGTCAGGATGCCGCCTTCCAGCGCGTAGACAGCAGACCGCCCTGCAAACCGCCATGCCACGGTGGGAAGCACGCCTCCCTCACCGCCTCCACATGATCCTTTGCCCCCCAGCGCCAATGCGAAAGCGCCAGTCCCGAACGTGATCTTCACATCACCGGGATGCTGAAGTCCGTGCCCATACAGGGCCGCCTGCTGATCCACGGCGCTGACCCGGACAGGGATATTCCGGTCACGCAGCAGCCCGAACGCGCCGACCGTGGGTCGGATGGACGGCAGACACTCTATGGGAACGTCAAACAGACGGCAGAGCGTCTCATCCCACTCACATGTCCGCAGATTCATAAGCGAAGTGCGCGAGGCCGTGGAGACGTCAGTGACGAAAACACCGCACAGACGATCGAGAAAGAAGGCGTCACTGGTGCCGAAACGCAGCCGTCCCTGCTCACGCAGAAGGCGGGCCTGCGGCACGTGATCCAGATACCAGCGCAGCCGGGAAGCCGAGAAATAGCAGTCCAGCGGCAGACCGGAACGCGCTTTGATTTCCGGCTCAAGCCCCTCTTCTTTCATGCGCGCTACAACATCAGCGGTCCGCGTATCCTGCCACACGATGGCGGGACCGATGGGCACGCCGGTTTCGGCATCCCACGCCACAACGGTCTCGCCCTGATTAGTCAGAGCCAGCGCATCAATCGGTCCGGCCTCGGCGATCAGCTCCTCAATGTGACGCAGGATCTCTTCCGCATCATGCTCGACCAGTCCCGGTGCCGGCAGGAACTGCTGGTGCGAACGTCGTCCCACCAGTTCCATCCGCCCGTCACTCCAGACCCGATAAGCCTTGGTGCCAGTCGTTCCCTGATCGATGGCGAGGCAGCTTTTCATTTTTCCACATCCAGCCGGAGTGTGGACACGCCCACCAGCATGGCGGCGGAGACAGCCAGTTCTACCCGTCGTTCAGGCAGGACGCTTACACGCCGACGCGCCACGGTGCGGCCGTGCTCATCCGAAAGACGAAGCACGCCTCGCTGCAGCATCTCCATCCTCGCATGCAGTACGATCCTGCCCCGTGGTGCGGCATAAAGACGCTGTGGCCAGACGCTGGCCACACCCTTTCCACATGCCACCGGCACTGCGGAACCAAGGTCCGGCAGTTTCCCCTCCAGCGCCCGCAGGATCATCCGCGCGGCGGCGCGGCCTTCCAGCGCGGCCTGACCGGAATGTTCCACCGCCCGCAGTACATTACCCGCAGCAAACACCTGCAGATCCTGCGTGCGGAAGGTGGAATCAATTGCCGGGCCACGCGTGCCCCTGTCCAAAGACAGACCGGATGTCCGGGCCAGAATGGCATCTGGCACGAATTTTCCTGTGAACACCACGCCATCGCAGGCCAGCGTCCGCTGCTCGCCATCCTGCTCGATTTCCACGCCTTCAACCCGCTCGCCACCAAGAATCGAGACCAGCCTGGTGCTCAGAAGAATGGGCGTGCCGTACACCATCGCCGCCAGAACATCTGCCGGACGCTGGGCGGTGATGTGTGCGTTTTCCTCGATCATGGCGACAGGGTTCACCTGCCCGTGCCGCGCCGTCATCAGGGCGGAAAACGACACCAGCTCACTGCCTATGATGACCGGATTCTGGAATGGGCGTATTCCCTTCATCACCATTTCCTGAAACGCGCCGGTTGTGGTCACGCCCCAGGGCCGCGTGCCGGAGACAAGCCGTGGCCCACGCGGAGTCTCCCGCGTGCCGGTCGCCAGCAGAATGGCGCGCGCGCACCATGTTTCCAGCCCGCGCTCCGTGGACACATGCGCAACCCCGCCGGGCTCGATGCCCGTTACGGTCGTATCGGTGAGGATCGGCACGCCTGCCGCCTCCGTCAGCGCTCGGGCGTAGCGCGGTCCTTTCCACAGCCGACCGAAGTCCAGCATGCCGAACCCCGGATGGCCGCAATAACGCGGCAGACCGCCCGGCTCACGCGTGCGCTCCAGCACGGCAATCCTCTCGACCCCCGCACGCTTTAGGACACGGGCCGCGCTGAGCCCAGCAGGCCCTGCGCCGACGATCAGCACATCATACATCGCGCCCATCTCCCCTCTGGTCCTCCCCGATCGGTGTGACCAGTCCCGGCAGATGCGCCTCCGCAAGTTCCATAACCCGACGCGTGCAGTAAAAACCCTGACAGCGACCCATCATGCAGCGTGTCCGCCGTCGCAGGCCACCAAGTGTTCCGGCCGGAAGCACCTCGTCCTTCAGCGCGATCTCGATTTCCTTCTCTGTGACACGCTCACAGTGGCAGGCGATTGGCCCGCGCTCCGGCTGCATCCATGGACGCGGCCGCTCCTCCACCAGATTGGGCATCTGCGGCAGAGCCACATCCTTCAGCGGCGCAGGGTCCGCGAAGTTGTCGCGATACAGCGTCACGACATGCTCGGCGATCCCCAGCGCGCCGGTCAGGCCGGTCGAACGGATACCGCCCACGGTGATCCAGCCTTCGGTTTTCAGGGCTTCGATCTGATAGTCACTGAACTGCGTGGCAGGGCGCAGGCCCGCATAGGTGGTCGTAACATCATGCTCGCGCAGGGCCGGGATGATCCGGAAAGCGGCTTTACGAAGCGCTTCAAGATTATCGTGGTCGACTGTCGGAAATTCGCGTGCCTGCTGCGGTTCTGCTGTCGGTCCGACAAGAACGTTTCCGAACACTGTGCGCGTGACGACCACGCCTTTCGTGAGAGCTGTCGGCACCGGCAGGATGATCGTGCGAAACAGATCATGAGCCGTCTTGTCGAAGACCACGAATTGCCCCTTACGGGGCGTGATTTGGAACGGCGAAGGTCGGGCAATGGCTTCGACCAGATCGCCATAATTCCCGGCGCAGTTGATGACCGTTCGGGCCTGAACGACTGGTTTGCCCGCGATGTCCAGATGCCAGACGCCATCCTGCCGCATGCCGCCTTCAACCAGTGCCCGCCGCAACAGCGTGCCGCCATTGAGGAGCGCCTGTCTCGCATAGGCCAAAGGTGCGGACCACGGGTCGATCAGATGCTCGCCTTCGACCAGCACTGCGCCACGCACATCGTGTGCCAGCGCGGGTTCCCGCTCCCTCGCCTCTCGTGCATCCAGAAGCCTCACTGTCACGCCGTTGCGTGCCGCCTTCTCGATGATTTTCGGAAACTGCGCGAGATCCTCGTCTGTCCACGCCACGACCATGGCGCCGGTTTTCACCACCGACAGGTTCATGTCGGCACAGATTTCACGATACAAGGCGTACCCCCGCCTCACGCAGGCCGCTTCCAGCGTGTCCGGCGTGGCGTCGAAACCGGTATGCAGAATGGCGCTGTTGGCCTTGCTCGCACCCTCCAGCAGATCGCCGCCCTTTTCCAGCAACACGGTGCGCGCGCCAGCCAGCACGCAGGCGCGGAAGATAGCGCAGCCGACGACACCTCCGCCGATGATCGCTATGTCATAAAGGCTGTCATCAGCCATTGTCTCCGTCATACATCTGTCCAGAAAAGCTGTGCGATCGTCATGCGTAGATTATGTTTCTCTACCGCAACAAGATCAAGGCTGGTTGAGCAGTGTCCGGGACAGCTTCCCTCAGCACCTTATCTGACAGGTGCTGCAAGGCAGAAAAATTTTCAGACTGAGGAACAGTCTGCCCTACTTTCGAGCATCGCTGTCAGAAAGCTGAAATATGACTGGAGCAGTGCGATCCAGCTCTGGAACAGGCTGGCTTTGACCAGAGAAATGGGACCGTCATGAAATCCGGTCCCATGCGGATTATTTCGCTTTTCGCGCCGCCGCGATGGCGGCCTTCAGGTCGGCTTCCGAAACCGCGCCCGGGATGACTGTCTTCTCGCCAATGATGAAGGTCGGTGTGCCATCGACACCGACCTTGCGGGCCAGCTCGAGGTTTTCGTTGAGCAGGCTGGTGACCTCTGCCCCCTTCATGTCCTTCTCAAGCGTCGCCACATCAAGACCCACTGATTTCGCGATGGAGCGGATACGGTCGATGGACGGCGGCTGGCTGTCCAGCATCAGGGCATGCTGGAACTTGAGGTAGGCGTTCTGACGAGCCGCGGCCAGCAGAGCCTGCGCTTCCAGCTGACTGTTCGGCCCCAGCACAGGGATTACCTTCTCGACGAAGCGAAGGTCAGGATCTTCGGCCACCAGTCGGTCGATCACCGGCAGCACCTTGCGGCAGTAAGGGCAGCGTGGATCGTAGAACTCAACGACCGTCACGGAGCCCTGCGGGTTGCCCAGCACGACATCCGTGGTGGTAGCGCTGAACTTGCCAGCATTTTCATGCACGGCCTTCAGGCTGGCGGCCTGCTGCGCCGCTTCACCCTGAGCGCGCATCGCCGCCACGGCGTCGGCAAGGATGGAAGGATCCTGTTTCAGGGCTTCGCGCACGATATCGACGATCTCTTTGCGCTGGGTAGGCGTAAAGCCGCTATCTGCACGGGCAGACAGGCTGCTGAACAGAGAGGTGGAGGCCAGCACGGCGAGCAATGCGGTGCGGACCCGGGAGCGTTGGTTGCGTATCATGCTCCAGAGTGTAGCGGAGAGGCGGGATAGTGTGAACGGTTGCCCTCGGGAGTACTTTTCGATGAGACTGGACGACACTGGATTCTGCTGATTGAATCTGCTTTGTTTATATCAAAGTTTTTCCGGTCCAAATTATGAATTTTCGATCTAATTTAAAAGTTTAAATATATAACAAAGATCTTTTTCAATATAGTTTTTTGTTTATCCTGCACATTCAGAAAAATCATTATTTTTTCGGGATTATTTTTACAGGAACCGCAGTGGAATTCACACGCTAAATACAACGAAAATAAAATATAAAATCAAATAGTAATTTAATGAATTATTTTTAACATTATAAGTATATTTGTAAAAATATTATACATTTAAGTAGATATAACGATCTATATTTGTAAAAAATATATTGAAAATCAGCCTCTGTTTCTTTAAAAGAGTCTGATGGAACGTTGAATGTACTTACAGGGAATTTCTCTGGTCCGTACGTTAACATCAATTGCGGCGTCAGTTCATACTCACGCCTGCGTCCAGGGGTTCAATACGGCTGCGCCCTTTAAACCCTGGCATTGAAAACTTCATAGGAGAAAGCGTTTTGTCAGGGACAGTCCCTCAGACATCGACGGAACCGCGTGGCATCGCCGCGCGTCTTGGTATCCCCCAACCTCTGCTGTTCGGTTTCATCGGCCTGCTGCTTTTCATGGTCGGTGATGGCGTGGAGGCAGGATATCTCGATACCTACATGCTTCACCACGGCCATACGCAGGGCGATGTGAACCTCATGTTCACCACCTACGGCGTGACCGTCATGATTTCGGCATGGCTGGCAGGTCCCCTTTCCGATCTGTATGGACCGCGCCGCACCATGTGGGCCGGACTTGTCATGTGGGCCGCTCTGGAAGTCGGTTTTCTGTCGCTGGGGCTCGGACCTGACAATCTGAACATGACGCTGCTGTTCTACACGCTGCGTGGCTTCGCCTACCCGCTGTTCGCCTACGGCTTCCTTGTGTGGATCGCCGCTGCGACACCAGCTCGTATGCTCGGCTCCGCTGCTGGCTGGTTCTGGTTCTCCTTCTCGGCTGGTCTCCCGACGCTTGGTTCCCAGTTCGCGCGTTACACCATCCCTTATATCGGAGAGCTGGCGACATTCTGGTGCTCGCTGGGTCTGGTCATTCTGGGTGGTTTGACCGCTCTGCTGTTCGTGCGTGAGCCCACAGGTTCCAAGTCCCTGCTGCCGGCAGGCGCAGACAAGAAGAAAGCCTTCTTCGGCTCGATCAGCATCACATGGCGCGAGCCCAAGACGCTGGCCGCTGGTGTCATCCGTACGATCAACACCTCGTCCGAATATGCGTTTCTGGCCATCATGCCAGCCTTCTTTGTCGATGAGCTGCATTTCTCGCAGGCCCAGTGGCTTGATCTGCTGTCCCTGATCTTCCTCGGCAACATCCTGTTCAACCTTGCCGCAGGCATGCTGGCTGACAAGCTCGGCCATCGCTTTGTCGTGGCTGTTGGTGGCTGTGTCGGCTGCTGCCTCACCATTCCGCTCTTCTACTATGTGCCGCTCTGGTTCCCGGGCAATTTCCCGCTCGCCGCGCTCGCTGGCTTCATCTATGGCGGTACCGTCGCAGCCTTCGTGCCGATGTCCGGCCTGATGCCGCTGATCTGCCCGAAAGAGAAAGCCGCTGCCCTGTCCATCCTCGGCCTTGGCGCAGGCGCCAGCACATGGGTTGGTCCGGCTGTTGTCGGGATCTGCGAATCCTGGTTCGGCATGGGTCTTGAAGGCGTGATCTGGAGCTTCTCCGGTCTGTATTTGGCCGCTGGCGCGTTGACGCTCTGCCTCCGCGTTTCACCGGAAGCCCGTCGTCATACCGAGATGCTGGAAAAGAAGCAGAGCCTTCGTGACCGCGAAGCCTATGCGATGGAACACGCCATCTGAACCGGCATGTTCAAAATGACTGACTGAGGGTACTCAAGACCATCAGTCAGCGCTGACATGGAAAACGGCATCGACCCCACGGGATCGATGCCGTTTTTTGTTCTGCAACACTTTCAAAACACTGACGGATGAAGCGGATGCTCCACCCATCAGAGCCTTGTAATCAGAATCTGTGGCGGCCCATCATGGGGTCTTCTTCCCGGAAATCAGGCCACATGTCCTCATGATGGTGATGGGATGACTGCGGACGATTGCCTGCATGACCGCCCCCCATCGCCGGATCGGAAATGGAATCCTCACCGGTTTCAATACGGCCAGCGATGCGACGCTTGAAGGATGCCGACGCACTGCATGTGATCGTGAAATCATACCAGTTGCCGTTATCCTCAACCGGCCAGCGCAGTTCGTTGGAACCGCCCGGCGCAACACGCACGCCATTCGGACCATCAACCCTGTAGGCTTCTGATTCCGCCATGAAGGAACAGGCGTGGCGACCGTGGTTGTGCAGCTTCACAACAATTTCAGCCCTGCCACGGGTTTTGTAGGAGACCTCGATTTCCGGATTACTGCCGTTGCTCAGCTCGGTGATATTGCCGATGAACTCGCGATGATAGCCATTGGGGCCGAGCACCCAGAGATTGTAGCTACCCTTGTCATCTGCCGTGGGTGTCCAGACACCGCTGAGTGACTTCTGGGCTTCCACCACATAACGACGCGGCACCAGATCAAGGTGATTGCGATCATAGACGTGGAAAACAGCGCCAGCGCCATCACAGCTTGTATTGGTAAATTGCAGCGTGACCGTGCCTCCGCTCACGTCAACCTGTGACGCGACATGCAGTTCGTAAGGAAGAGCACGAGACGGACGCGTGCCGGTTGCCTGCTTCGGCAGCGTGGAAGTCGTCGTGGCGGCCGGAACAGCAATCGCCGCTTCTGCCTTCTGGGCAACAGCCAGACTGTCCGCGTCATCCTTGGTGCTGCGACCAGACAGTGTCGGGATCGCCCGCTTGTTCGGATTTACGAAGTCAAAGCATGAGGTCAGATCACCGCAGATGGCACGACGATAATCGCTGATCTGGGGCTCCGTCACACCGAAACGCTTCTCAAGGAACATCAGTGTCGAAGTATGATCGAAGACCTGCGAATTCACAAAACCGCCGCGGCTCCAAGGGGAGATCGCCCACAGGGCGACGCGTGGGCCGGGTCCGTAAGGACGACCATCGATCGCTGGCTGGCTGGAGGTGGCGGGCGTGAAGTTATGATATTCCACCGCCATGGCGTCATCGCTGAGCGTGCTGCCACCAGCGAGGGTGCCGTCAGCGTTGTGGGATGGTGCTGACGGAGGCGGCAGATGATCAAAGAAGCCGTCGTTCTCATCGTAGTTCACGAGCAGAACGGTCTTGCTCCAGACTTCCGGATTGGATGTAAGGGCGTCGAGCACTTCCTGAATATACCAGCCACCCTGAGTAGGACAGGAAGGTGACGGATGCTCACTGTAGGCTGACGGCGGAATGATCCATGAGACTTCCGGCAGTGTTCCATTCTGGATATCATCACGGAACGTCTCAAGGAAACCATAAGGCATCGTGTTGCCAAAGCCCTTGGCGAGCGGGCTGAGCGCATCGTCAATGCTGGCATCGTAGAACGGACCCGCTGCTGTCACATCCTGAGTGATGTTTTCGGAAGCGACATACAAAGGACGTCTTTCGGCAGGCATTTTTTCGATGGCGGCGCGCCAGTGGCGGAAACCCATCATCTCGTTACAACCAAAATTATCGATCAGGCTCTGGTAAACCTTCCAGCTGACGCCAGCCGATTCCAGACGATCAGCATAGGTGGTCCATGTCCAGCCCGTCGTCGACGCACCGATATCGTTGCCACCGTTGAACTGATTGTTCAGGCCCGCCACTTCAACCCGGCTGCCATCAATGGGGCTGATGCCGTTCGGGCCGTTGGTGCCCGTCCAGTAGAACAGACGATTGGCGATTGTTCCCGTGTGCATACCGCAATGATAGGAATCGCAGATCGTGAAGGCGTCGGCCAGCGCACGATGAAACGGCACTTCCGATGTTTCGTAATAACCCATCGACAGCGGCGTCTTGGCCGTCGGCCAGGAGCTCATGCGTCCATTGTCCCACGCTGCCTGTGCGTCCGACCATGTATGCGGCGTCCCGCCGGCCCGCAGCGCGTTGCCCTTCGTCTCATCGAGATGATACGGAATCAGCGTGCTTGTGACACTGCTTTTCGTATAGTTCTGATAGAAGATGTTGGCGCCATTGGGAGTAGGAATAGGGAAGCGGTCACCATACCCACGCACACCTTTGAACGTGCCAAAGTAACTGTCGAAGGACCGGTTTTCCAGCATCAGCATCACGACGTGTTTTACGTCCTTGATGGTGCCCGTTCTGTTATGCGCATCAATGGCGAGCGCACGACGAATGGCAGGCGGAAAGGTGGAAAGGGTCGCCATGGCAGCAGCCGAGCCGAGCGAAGAGCGCAGGAAATTCCGCTTTGATATGTTGATTGTCATGATGGAAGAGGAACCTCGAGTCCGAGTAAAGCATCGCTGCTTGTTGAATCGACAGGAGCCACGGAAATAAATCATTCAAAAGAATGCAATAAAACTGTAAATATCTTGCCATACCTTGCTGAATTACCATTTCCTCAAGCCGTCCTGCGCGCCTTTTAGAAACTATTCCAAACAATACTCAACTTGTTTTTAATGACGTTTTAAGGACAAAGACAGTTAGTCCACGCAGAGTGTGTTTTATTTTATGGACAGTTTTATTGTCGATATTCTTTTGCTGAAAACAGTTCCATCTTACGATTTTTGAACTGCATCACCCAACAGAGCCACTATAGGCGCACCAGCATGTCGCGATGACACAATAGAGACGTAGCCAATATGTTGAGCTTCTCACCGGCAATTTATAATCCTGTGAGACTGACGCCGCCTTGCTACTACAGAAAATGACAAGATCAGTGATGCGCCCAGATACCACGGCAGATCATAGGCAAAAAGGAAACCGGGAAGGCCCTTTAATCTGCGCATTCAAAGCAGTTCTGTAAAATGCGTGATCCTAAAACACGTTGATAGAAACATACGATGGTGGACACGCATCCCGGATTGTCTCGATCAGTCCGGATGCCTCTCACGAAAACAGCAGTAGGACGCGTCATATCTGCCGTTTTCGCTTCCTTGCCCTGAACACTCTTATGCTGTCAGCCTATTATTTTACGTTTCTCACGCCAATTTCTACGTCCAGTCCGACCTCATTGAGACATTTCCACTTCCGGCGTCATCACCAGAGTCTGTGCGGCAATAAAATCAGGCTTTCCCGAGCCAAGCAGAGGAAGTTTGCGAACAACCCTGATTTCCGTCGGGATCATGATGTCCGCAGCGCCGATTTCCTTGGCCACTTTCACAAGTGCTGATCGTGCGGCGTCAGGCTGCTCGGTCAGAAGAATGACCCGCTCTCCCTTGCGCGGATCGGGCACAGCAACCACCACCGACAGCGCCTCTGGCCAGGCCCGCATGGCGAGGTCCTCGACCGCCGCGAGAGACACCATCTCGCCACCCGGTTTGGCGATCCGCGAGGCTCGCCCGACAATGGTGATGTGACCATCGGCTCCGACCGAAACAATGTCGCCCGTGTCATACTCCCCACCCTCAGGCGGCTGAAGGATGCCGGGCTGATCGGTCAGAAGGTAGCCCGCCATGATATTCGGTCCCGAGAGGATGAGCCGGCCAGCGTCGGGCATACCGTCCACAGTCTCCAGCATCGCCGTCATTCCCGGCACCAGTCGTCCCACCGTACCTGAACGACTGGACTCCGGCGTATTCAGCGCCACGACAGGCGAACATTCCGTCACGCCATACCCTTCGAAAATGCGTAGTCCGAACTGCTCCATCCAGAGCTCTCGCACGGACTGCTGCACACGCTCCGCCCCCGCGACCACCAGCCTGAGCGAACGGAAATCCGTCGGAGCGGCCTTGCGTGCATAGCCCCTGAGAAAGGTTGATGTGCCGAACAGGACAGTGGCGTTCCAGAAATAGGCGAGTTTCGGGATGACGGCATAATGCAGCGGCGAAGGATAAAGAAAGGTTGGGATGCCTGACAGAAGCGGCAGGAGGAAACTGCCGGTCAGTCCGAACGCGTGGAAAAGAGGTAACGTGCAAAGCACACGATCTGCCGGACTGAATCCGATACGCCCAGTCACCTGCGCAATGTTTGCAAGAATATTACGATGCGTCAGCACAACGCCCTTCGGTGTGCCTGATGAACCGGACGTAAAAAGAACCACTGCCGGATCATCCGCTTCACGCTGAATATGAGCCTTCGCTGGAGCAAGTCTAGCCCGCAAGACACCACGCAGTTTCTGCGCCAGCCCGATTGTTCCTCGTAAATCTTCAAGAAACAAGATGTCAGGCATTGGATTGAGCGCTTCAAGCACGGGGGCAAGCCGGGCTTTTTCAACGAACGTGCGGGATGTCACGATTGTGGTGATCCCGGCTGACAGCAGTGCTGCACGCAAACCCGCCGCACCCGCTGTCGCATTCAGCAGAGCGGGTGTAAAACCACGTGACCACAAACCGAACAGACAGACAGCCGTCGCATTGGACGTCGGCAGCAACAGCCCAACCGGACGGGCGGGGTCAAGACGAGTAGACAGCGCCTCTCCGAGAACCTCTGATGCAGTCAGAAGCTTTCTCCACGTCATTGCACCTGAAATCGGATCTTCAATGGCTAGACGTTGCATGCCGTAGGTTCTGGCCGCACGACCCGCCGCCTGCAGAATTGTCCCGTCGGCCGGTGTCGTCCGATAAACCGCCTCTTCCATCATATCGCGCAGCGCAGCAGTCAGGGCATTACGACGAGTCCGACCAAAGATGTCGTCTGTAACAGCAAGTTTACGAGGCGGGAAAAGCGTAATACGAATTTTGGGAAAACGGGCTTTCGGTGTCTGCGTGCGCGTAAGACGACTGAAACCGGTGCGCTCGGCACCCTGAATACGCACGGCGACTACCGGTGCATCAGCGCGATCTGCGATCGAGGCCGCTCCACTCTGAATACCCATCAGAGACCCTGTGACGGTGATACGCCCTTCTGGAAAGATAACCAGTGCAGCACCATGTTCCACAACCTGCGCCATCGTGCGGATTCCAAAGGGATTGCCACTTTCTACAGCAACCGTCGGCACGAAGTGCAGGAGCATCCTGACCCACCATAGTCTGGAAATGCGCACGTCAATTGCAAAAGTCGGTTTGCGGGGCGCGATGGCGACAATCAGCGCCGCATCAAGCCAACTGACATGGTTGGGCGTGATCACAGCCGGCTCGCCGGGGAGAGGATAATTTTCCTCTCCATGCACCTCCAACCGATAAACGACGCGAAAGAGACACCAGAGAAGCTCACCCGGCAGATTTCGCGTCAGGGTCCGGGCAAAAACAGGCGCGAGCAGAAGTGTGAGCGCACCGATCACAAAAAACGGGATGATTTCGCTGCCATGTGCGACGGATTCACCGTCGAGGCGCTGAGTGATGGACAGCATCAGGCTCGCAACGGTCATACCGATGGCGGCCAGCATGTTCATGCCAGCAACCACGCGCGCGCGATGTTGCGGATTGGCCCACGTCTGAACGGCGGTCTGGGTTGGCACGGCGATCAGACCTCCACCCAAGGCGACCAGAAAAAAGCACACCGGCACGATAGCAAACGGCAGACCGACTGGATGGGACAGGAAGAATCCCAACACGATCATCGCCAGCCCTGAGAGGGCCGCGCCGAACGAGACCGGCAACAGGATGGCGCGGCCGCCACAGAGAAAGGCTGCAAGAGCAGAACCGGAAGCAATTCCGACAGCAAAAAGTGCCAGAAACACGGCATTCCATGTCGGGGTCAGCTTCAGCACATCGCGTGTCACAGGAGACAGCAGCGACAGCATGGTCACACCCATGATCCAGAACCACGCGGCGGCCAATGCTGCATACCATGAGCGACGGTCCGCACGCAGTTCACGCAGCAGGGCCGCGCCCGAGGCCAGAATATTCCACTGCACGCGCAGATCCGGAACCGCCGCCGATGACGCAGGAATGGCCCGCGCACTCAGCCACGACACACAGGCCAGTCCGATGATGCAGAAACCCGCTTCTGTCGCACCGATCTTTCCGGTCAGCACCGTGCCAACAACAGAACCGATCAGGATGGCGGCGAAAACAGCCCCCTCAACCAGCGCATTGGCGACAGGCAGACGCTCGGCCTCGATCTGATCCGGAAGAATGCCGTATTTCACCGGCGCGAAAAGCGAGGCAACCACGCCGAACGCTGCCAGAGCACAGAGAACAACGGGGATATTCTCCGTCATCAGTCCGGCCGCTGCCAGAAAAGCTATGGGGATTTCGACCAGTTTCAGGATACGGATCAGTCGGGCCTTGTCCATCCGGTCCGCAAGCTCTCCCCCCAGACCGGACAGAAACGCGGCGGGCAGAACAAACGCCGCCGCCGCGAAAGCCACGATCCACGGCGCTCCACCCGCCACCGTCCAGAGAACGAGTGCCGCCAGGGCGTTACGCAGAAGCGTATCACCAAGCGACGAGGCAAACAGACTGATGAAAAGCGGAAGAAAGCGGCGTTCGGTCAGAAGAGAAGCGGTCATATACCGGCTCCGGAGAGAGTTGATCTGTTCATGAGTGGGTTAATGAACATTGTTCATTTTTGATATCACCCACCACAATCGCCGGCAACATATTTTTGAACAACGTTCATAAAAGACCCCGTCTCTTTTGCTGCAAACGCACCGTAAGCGCATCCGTTCCGCTCAAAACTGTTCCTTAGCCGCAACGGTGAACCTGCGCCGTTCAGGTGCAAACGCTTTGGAGCGATAGCAATGAAAAGAGTATCGAGGCCGGGAGCATCATATCCGCTTGACGGCCTATGATGGAGTGCACTCCTGTTTCCTCACCGCAAAACGGCCATGCGTGAATGAAACAAGGAGCATTACGCCCTACCCGGCAGATGTGTGACCCGCATTGAGAGCCTGTCCGGCGAAATACCCTGCCGAGACTGACATCATGCACAGCACCACAGACAATCCGATATTCAGAAGCGCCCGCTCAGGTGCGCCATTGCGCAGAAGATCCAGCGTCTGAAGGCTGAATGACGAGAAAGTGGTGTATCCTCCGCAGATCCCCACCATGAACACCAGTCGGGCCGTATCAGAGACCTGAAGACGCCCGCCACCTGCGGTCAGTGCGGCGAAAAAGGCGATGGCGAAGGAACCGGTCACATTGATCAGAATGGTTCCCCAGGGAAGAGCCTGACTCCAGCGCGTCGTAGCAAGTCCGACCCAGTATCTCAGCAGGGTTCCAGCGGCTCCGCCCAGCGCAATCAGGATCGTTGGCAGTATGGTTGTGGGCATATCCTGTTCTGTCTCCTGTCTGGAAAATTTGCTTCAGTGGTGGGTAAGAATGGGAAGTGTGTCGTGCGCAAGAATATCCCGCGTTGCACCGCCAAAAAGCCATTCGAGAAAATGCGAGTGGGTATAAGCCCCCATGATCAGAAGATCACCTCCTGCGGAGAGCGCCCGTTTCCTGATCTCCTCACCGACACCGGCAGGAAGAATGATAAAACGGTCTACAAAAACAGGAATGTTTGCAGAATGAAGCTCCTGAACGATATCAGGTATTTTCTCTTCATTCTCCCGCTCTTCACCAATAATGACCGTGATCTGGGACGCCTGCTCCAGCAGAAAACGTGCCTCAGCGATGAGTTGTTCCAGACTGGATGACGGATGCCACGCAATCACCGGATGAGTCGCCAAGGTCTGTCTGCACTGCAGGGGCGTGATGAGAACGGTCGCCCGTGCGTCATAAAGGACGCCGTCGAACGCCTGCCTCACATAATCAGGATCGTCGGCAAGAGGTCGTCCCAGAATTGTCAGATCAGCCTGCCCTGCCTGTTCAGCGGCAATCGTGCGTGGAACGCCGGACATTTCGCACCACTCAGCAGATTTCATAAGTTGTGAGGAAGCCAACCATTCTTCAAAAATCCCGTGCAGGGCAACGGAGCGGTCCGTTTCATCATGCTCGAAACGCTCCCGGTCATCGGCGCTGGGCATACCTTCATCCGGCGACTGAAACCTGGGATCAGCCGCCAGTCGCGGATGAAGAACCCTGATGGCAGGATCAGGAACTTTTTCAGACAGAAGCCTTACAGTTGCCAGTATGAAGGGCGCTGTCTCAGGGCGATCAAGAATGACGAGAATGTGCATGGCCACTTTCCCTGTGAATAAGAAAACCATCCGGACATACGATCATCTTCCGGGTCTGCATTTCAGAATACGGACCGGGTTTTCTTGAATGGAAGACACAACAACGCGCACCCTGTTCGGGCAGATCTTGTGCATGACGGTTTCTGGAAGAAAAACGACACATGATTCTGAACAGACTCCCCCCTCGGTGCTTTTTTAGCGAGGTAGGAATCATCAGCCCTGACGGCGGTTCGACTTCCAGGGAAGTCCGGCAGAATCCATTGCCTGATCGATCAAGTGTGCGGACATGACCGTATTTCGTCAAGCATGCTGTCTTTATGTGAACGAACGCGCACAACAGAACAAACGGACAGTGCCCCTAGAATTCGGGCAAGGCCCTAAAAAACCACACCCTCTTTACCTGAACACCACAAAAAAAAACCGCCCCAGAGAGGCGGTGTTCCCGATATCAACACATCGAAACGCTGAAAAATCAGTTATTCATTGCTTCAAAGAAGTCATTGTTCGACTTGCTGTATTTCAGCTTGTCGAGCAGGAACTCCATGGCGTCCATCGTGCCCATCGGCGCAAGGATACGACGCAGCACCCACATCTTGGAGAGCGTGGCGCGATCGACCAGCATCTCTTCCTTACGCGTGCCGCTCTTGGTGATGTCGATGGCCGGGAAGACGCGCTTGTCAGCCAGCTTGCGGTCAAGGATGAGTTCGGAGTTACCCGTTCCCTTGAACTCTTCGAAGATGACTTCGTCCATACGCGAGCCGGTGTCGATCAGTGCCGTTGCGATGATCGTCAGCGAGCCGCCTTCCTCGATGTTACGCGCAGCACCGAAGAAGCGCTTCGGACGCTGGAGCGCATTGGCGTCCACACCACCGGTCAGCACCTTGCCCGATGAAGGCACAACGGTGTTGTAGGCGCGAGCCAGACGGGTAATCGAGTCGAGCAGGATGACCACATCGCGCTTGTGCTCGACGAGGCGCTTGGCCTTCTCAAGCACCATCTCCGTGACCTGCACATGGCGCTGTGCGGGCTCATCGAAGGTGGACGCCACGACTTCACCCCGTACGGAGCGGGCCATGTCGGTGACTTCTTCCGGACGCTCGTCAATCAGCAGAACGATCAGGAAGACTTCCGGATGATTGGCGGAGATCGAGCTGGCGATGCTCTGAAGCATCACGGTCTTACCGGTGCGCGGCGGTGCAACGATTAGTGCGCGCTGGCCCATACCAATCGGTGCGACAAGATCGATGACGCGGGACGTAAAGTCGCGCTGCGTGCCTTTCTTGCCTTTGGTCGTGGGAGGCTCGACTTCGCCCTGCCCTTCGACTTCCATCTGCAGGCGGCGCTCAGGATAGAGCGGCGTCAGATTGTCGAAGTTGATGCGATGACGGACCGCTTCAGGCGGCTCGAAGTTGATCGTGTTGACCTTCAGCAGCGAGAAGTAACGCTCGCCATCACGTGGGGCGCGAATCTGGCCCTCGACCGTGTCGCCTGTACGCAGACCGAAGCGGCGCACCTGAAGTGGGGAAATATAGATGTCGTCCGGACCGGGTAGGTAATTGGCTTCCGGAGAGCGGAGATAGCCAAAACCGTCGGGCAGGATTTCAAGAGTGCCTTCGCCGTAAATCGCCTGGTCATTATCGGCCAGCGTCTTGAGAATGGCGAAAAGAAGCTCCTGCTTGCGGAGAGAGGAGGCATTCTCCACACCGAGTTCTTCGGCATAGGAAAGAAGATCGGCCGCAGATTTGGCCTTCAGTTCAGCGAGATGCATACAGAGTGCGCCTTGATGTGGCAGGCATAATACCGGGAGGGTCAAGGTTTTCGCAGACTTACGACCATTCGGCGTAGCCCCGGAACATCACGACGTTTATCGTGTCCGATGGCGAAATCCTGATTTTGAGGAACGCACCGGCAAGAAACTTGCCAGCGGTGGTTTTCGAGTAGACGCGTGTTTTTATTCTGTCAAGGGAATTGTTCTGACCCGCGTCATTTCTGCGGACGGACTGTGTGCCGTAGATTTTAACGCTGCCCGGAAGCCAGTTTTTGTTAACCAATACTGCCCCACCGACACATCAGGAGACAGCGCGTTCAACAACTGCGCATTCAGTGGAATGGGGGTCAGACGGGTTGTGATACTGCCGGACAGTGTCTCCGGTTCACACGCTCCGTTGAAGGTCATGACACGATCGGGAAAAACAACCCGGAAAGAGCAGGAGGCGCTGCGCTCAGGCGTGGCTGGCGAGAGACTCCCATAAAGCGTCCCCACTCTGATTGGACGCAGGGACTCATCAAGCTGACCGAACTCACCCGTGAAGGTGTGGGCGTCCGTGTAATGAAATCCGACCAGAAGACGTTTTGGCTCTCTGCCTGACAGACCACCATACTGCTGCGGTTCGGTTGTCATCCGGTCGAGAAGGACCGTCGCCTCTGGCGGCTTTTCCGACCCGGCGGCGAATGCTGGTGCGCAGACAAAACCGCAGAGAACAAGAGAAGAGAAGCAAAAGGAGCGCAGCATATCGAGGAGCCTCCGGCTCATCTATTGTCTGTCTTGAGCCAGCCAATCCGCCAGAACCAGAGAAGCGGCAGGATAACAGAAACAAGCATGGCGGCCAGTGAATACCAGTATCCGTAGGCCCAGTTTAACTCGGGAATATCCTTGAAGTTCATCCCGTAAATACCGGCAATCAGTGTCGGCGCGACACCGATGAAGCTGACCACTGTCAGGATCTTCATGCCGTCATTCTGCTCGATACTGATAAAACCCAGAGCCGCATCAAGCAGAAACTGAATCTTGTTGGAAAGCTGGGAGACAAAATCCGTCAGGGACGTGACGTCGCGACTGACCGTCGACAGACGAGCGGCAAGACCGTGCGGGAGCGTGTGCTTGCGGTTCTCGCTGATGAAGATCGAGATTCGGTCAAGACCAAGCAGACTGTCACGGATCAGCGAACTGAAATCCTCCGCATGTCCCACACGCCGCAGAATAGTGCGCTGCCAGGAGGCCAGCCGGGTGGTGCCCTTGGGGTCATATCCGGCGAACACATCCCGGGAGAGCTGATTCAGGTTTAGTCCCACATGCTCAAGCACGTCAGCCAGCCGATCCACAATACATTCGAGAATCATGACCAGACTGTCGTCGCTACTGAAACTGGTCTTGGATTCCGCAACCTGACGCGCCGCATTGTCGAAAGAGGCATAGTCGGAAAACCGGACTGTGACGAGCCAGTTGGGAGTCAGCACAAAACCGATGGGGGAAGAAGAGAGGTCCGCCTCCGTCCGCTGCACAAGCGGAAGCGACATATAGACGGCGTCATCGTCAGTATGCAGTCTGGAAGAGCTTTCAATCTCCTCCAGATCGCTCCGCTGCGGAATGATTTTGCCAGTCAGATGAGCCGCCAGATCACGCTCGGTATCTGTTGGATCCACCAGATCGAGCCAGACGGCGCCATGCGTATCCGACTCAGTCACGACGGCGCAGGCAGGTTGGCCGCTCCTGTGAGCCAGAAACATGAAAGCGCTCCTTTGGTTGATCCTGTCTTTGTGCGTTCTGGCAAAAAGCAGCGGCCGGAGCAAATATCCGGGCAGGTAAAGAGAGGAACAGTGACCGTCATCGCCTCTGCCGGGAGGACGGAAATCTGTCATATTGTGTCTGCCGCAACAGTTTCAGGACAAAGAAGCGGCTGCGGGAGATTGTTTATATCTTGTTGATATTGTTTATAAAAACCATCAAAGACTCCATCGCAGCCTTTCACGACAGGAGAGGATGAAGGTCGATGCTGTCATGGTTTGCAAAAATGTTTCGATGTTCGTCGACAGATGGTCTGTCTGCCCATTCCCACCAAAACGGATGCGGTTGTTCATAACTAAATCACTATCCGTTTTGGGAGACCTGAAGGAACTGCGCGTTCGAACCGATGGCTTTCCCGTGCTCTGCTTCACCCCACAAAGCGACCCCGCTTTGTAAAATAAATAGCTGAACAGATTTCGCTTCTGAAATCATGACACATGAAAGCCAGCCAGAAAATTGTCACAAAAACTACATATCCGCCACGAAGCGAGCGGCTAACCCGAAAGTCTGCCTGAATATTTACCACCGCGTCCCAGCAGTCCGTCAAAAAGACCTCGCAGCATCAGAGAACATCTGAGACGACGCTGATCGGCAAACAGGGAAAAGCCGAGAAGGAAAACCGGCACGCGCCTGATAAAATAAATCCGCCATGCAACATCAATATAGCGACGCTTGGCGACGAGTATCGAATTGCGAATGACGTAATAATCTCTCATCGGACTGTGAATGGTGATGTTCTTCCAGAGCATCTTCTGCCGTCCTGACCCAATCGTATGAGTCATGATGTTCCGGTTGTGCAGAAAATGCCGGAATCCTTGCGACTTTGCGCGCAATCCCCATTCAACATCGACCAGATCAATAAAAAGCCCTGCGTCCATCAGACCGGTGTGACGCAACGTGGAGACAGGAATCAGCGAACCGGAAGCGATAATGAAATCAGCTTCGGCAACAACAGATTTTCCTGCACTGGCTCGTGTCTGCCGCAAACGAAGCCCGTGGCTGCGCCAGATGCTACCGAGACAATCATCATGCGAATCACGGAAGAAATTTCCGACCGCGCCCACCCGTATGCCGCGTTCCTCAAGACTTTGGCATAGAGTGACCAGATTACGGGCGGTCCCAGCAGTCAGAATGGTATCCTGATCAAGGAGCAGGATATAGCGGGCCTCAGCGTCCATACCGTGCCTGATGCCTGCATTCTGAGCAGCGGCCAGTCCAATATTTTCGTGAAGAGCAACAAAGGAGAGGCCATGCTGTGCGGCCAGCGCCTGAACAGCATCCGCATTTCCTGAGCCGTTATCGATGATAACGCCGCCGTCGACCTGCCCCGTAAGCGCGGTCAATCCGGCATCCAGAAGCGGGATATCCGGATTGTACGTGACGATGACCGCCCAGATCTCACAGCTCATGAAGACTTCCGGATCATTTCCAGCTCCGGAGAACCAGACAAAAACCGGTCACTGTCAGGCTTTTTCAGTGACCGGCGTTAAACAACTAATAAAGCAGGATGTTTCAGGCCGGAGTCTGCGAAAACAGCGTATCCACCGTGCGCGTAACGCTCTGACGCCAGTCCGGCATCTTCACGCCGAACACGGTATTCAGCTTGCTGTTGTCCATACGTGAATCCGCAGGACGTTTGGCGGGTGTCGGCCAGTCTTCAGTGCGGATGGCCGCAACTTCCGGCATTTTCTGACCATGCCGCGCAGCGTTTTCCAGCGCCGCCACAGCCAGTTCGTGCCACGTGGCTTCGCCCGTTCCGCAGGCGTGATAGATCCCGGCATACTGATCTTTCCAGCCATCACGTTCGATAAGCGCAATGATGGACAGGATCGCAGCAGCCAGATCATCCGAGCTGGTCGGATTGCCGCGCTGATCGCCAACGACTTTCAGTGCCGGATTCTTTGCACCGGCATTGATCATCGTGCGAACGAAGTTCTTGCCGTGGGCAGAATAAACCCATGAAGTGCGCAGGATGATGGCTTTCGGATCAGCCGCCAGAACCTTCTGCTCACCCTCGGCCTTCGTGCGCCCATAGACCGTTTCCGGGGAAACCGGGTCACTCTCCAGATATGGAGAACCCTTGTCGCCAGAAAACACATAGTCCGTGGAAACATGAATGAAGGGAATGTTGCGCTTGGCGCAGGCTGCGGCCAGCAGAGCCGGTCCCGTGCAGTTGGCGGCTTCCGCACCGGCGACTTCCGTCTCGGCGAGGTCAACAGCCGTCCATGCAGCAGCGTTCACCACAGCAACAGGCTTGTGCGCGTCGAGCACGGCTTCGATGGTTTCCGGCTTGGCGAAATCGAACTCGGGGCGTCCCACGCGATCAATACGTGGACCACCAAGATTGGCCAGAGAGGTCGCGAGCTGTCCGTTACCACCCGTAACGAGGATCGGACCTTTGCTTGAGGTGTCGGTCATTTGTATTCGAACCACCCTTTGGCTGCGGAAAACTCGGGAGCTTCCAGATCCTTGTCGGACAGCACGGCTTCTTCCGGCTTGATGGGCCAGTCGATCGCCAGTTCCTTGCTGTTCCAGATCACCGCACGCTCAGACGCCTTGTCATACAGGCCAGTGCATTTGTACTGCACTTCCGCATTTTCCGTCAGAGTGCAGAAGCCGTGCAGGAAGCCGGGCGGAATCCAGAGCTGTGACCAGTTTTCCTCGGACAGCTCAGCGGCAACCCATTTGCCATAGGTCGGGGAGCCTGTGCGGGCGTCGATGGCGACATCCCAGATCGCGCCCTTGGTGCAGCGCACGAGCTTACCCTGTGCGTGCGGGTCGAGCTGACAGTGCAGACCACGCACGACGCCTTTCTGGCGCGACAGGCTCTGGTTATCCTGCACGAACGGAAGCGTGATCCCGGCATCCTTCATGCGGTCGATATTATAGGTTTCGGAGAAGAACCCGCGATTGTCAGAGAATCGCGGCGGGGTGACGAGAATGACGTCAGGGATAGCCAGACGCTCGACCTTCATAGACTCTACTCCATAAAAAACAGGCCATGACGGCCCCTTGCAACAGGTATGGTGCCGCAGCGGTGAACCCTTCCCCCCTGTCCGTCTGTCGGACAAGGGGGACATAGGAATTCAGTCTTACTGACCGTGGTCGGCCAGTTCCTTCAGCAGACGACCAAGTTCGGTCTTGCCCATTTTCGCTGCGTGGGTGCGAAGCTGGTCCGCATCGATATAGCCCATACGGAACGCCACTTCGCCCGGCGAGCCGACAAGCATGCCCTGACGTGCCTGAATGGTGTGGACGAACTGTCCGGCCTGCATGAGGCTTTCCGGCAGCCCGGCGTCCAGCCACGCACAGCCGCGACCCAGACGGTCGACCCGCAGCGTGCCTTCCTCAAGGTAGAAACGGTTGAGGTCGGTGATTTCCAGCTCGCCACGAGCGGACGGCTTCACCTTGCGGGCAAAGTCATACACGCGGTCATCGTAGAAATAGAGACCGGTGATCGCCCAGTTCGATTTCGGCTCGGCAGGCTTTTCCTCAACAGAAAGAGCCTTGCCGGTTTCATCAAAGCTGACCACGCCATAACGTTCCGGATCACGGACCTGATAGGCGAAGACGGTTGCACCTTTTTCAATCTTTCCGGCCTCCCGCAGCAGGGCGGACAGGTGATCGGCAAAGATCAGGTTATCACCGAGGACGAGAGCGCAGGGGCTGCCTTTCAGCCACTCACCCGCGATCAGGAAAGCCTGTGCGATGCCATCCGGAGTCGGCTGCTCACGATATTCGAAGCGAACGCCAAACTGCGAGCCGTCGCCGAGCAGACGTTTGAACTGCGGCAGATCGGCGGGCGTGGAAATGATCATGATATCCCGGATACCGGCGAGCATGAGCGTCGTCAGCGGGTAATAGATCATCGGTTTGTCGTAGACCGGCAGCAGCTGCTTGCTGGCGGCGAGTGTCATCGGATACAGGCGCGTGCCTGAACCTCCGGCCAACAGAATACCCTTCATGTTGGTCTCGACGGGTGGTGCTTTACTCATGATTATGCGCTTCCGGAGGGTTATTTCTTGGCCTGACCGAGACGTTCGCCGGTGTAACGACGCGAACGAATCGCTTCCCACCAGTCACGGTTGTCGAGATACCACTGGATGGTACGACGGATACCGGATTCGAAGTTGTGCTTCGCTTTCCAGCCCAGTTCGGTCTCCGCATGCGTCGGATCGATTTCGTATTTGAAATCGTGTCCGGGACGATCGGTGACGAAGCGGATGAGGCGTTCACGCGGTCCTGCCGGATCGGGGACGAGCTCATCCAGAACGGCGCAGATTGTTTTCACGACTTCAAGGTTCGTGCGCGGCTGACGGGCGCCAATGGCGTAGGTCTCGCCCGGCTTGCCGACTTCGACAGCCTTGACCAGCGCTTCCGCGTGATCTTCCACGAACAGCCAGTCACGAACGTTCTCGCCCTTGCCGTAAACCGGCAACTCCTTGCCCTCGATGGCGTTGATTGTCACCAACGGGATCAGCTTTTCCGGGAAGTGCCAAATGCCGTAATTGTTGGTCGTGTTGGTCACGAAGGTCGGCAGACCATAGGTGTGATACCAGGCGCGAACCAGATGATCAGACGACGCCTTGGAGGCGGAATACGGGCTGCGCGGATCGTAGGGTGTGGTCTCGGTGAACGGAGGATCATCCAGTTCCAGCGCACCAAAGACTTCGTCAGTGGAGATATGGTGGAAGCGGAAAGCCTTGCGGGCCGTCTCATCCAGCGTCTGCCAGTAACCACGCGCTGCTTCGAGCAGCGTATAGGTTCCGACCACGTTGGTCTGGATGAATACGCCGGGACCGTCGATGGAGCGGTCCACATGGCTTTCAGCAGCCAGATGCATGACAGCGTCGGGACGGAAGTCCTCGAACAGCTTCGCCAGCGCCGGGCCATCGGTAATGTTGACCTGAGCGAACTGATAGCGATCTGACGAAGCGACAGCCGCCACCGTTTCCGGTGACGCAGCGTAAGTCATGCAGTCCACATTGAGTACCGAATGTTCGGTAGCGCCGATAATATGGCGCACGACAGCGGACCCGATAAAGCCACATCCGCCAGTGAGAAGAATACGCATCAAATCATCCCGTTTCGAGTGCCTTACAGGGGCACTACAACCTATAGCGAAGGCTGGCCGGTACTGCCAGCACGACACGTCACGCATCTGTTACAACATACAATACGTCTGAGTATCGGATTAACCATAGTTATGGCACTCTTGATGTTCATTTAACGGCAACAGGATGCTCTCATATTGGCACGCTCGTCCGCCATCGCAGTATTTGATTTCCTTAAACGACCAGATCTTCGTTGTGTGGCGGAAGAAACGTGCGTCGAAATTGTGGCAGGAAATTGCACTTCCTTCTTCGAGATCAGCGGAAACACACCAGACCGAATGCGCCTCACCTTTCCGGACAGAACTCTCCGGACGGGACCGGCGTGGATCATCCGTCACGGCCTGGAACTGGCTCTTCTTTTTGAAGACATTCAGTGCAGGGAAGAAACGCAGCCTTCTGTCCCGCTCCTGCTGAAAGCCAGTTTTGCCGCAGCCCGAACAGCGGCGCTGTTCGAGGCTCTTGATGAAGGGGCAGGAAAAAGTGCTTCGCCTCCGACCTGGGTCAGTCTTATGGGGGGTGGCCAGCCGCCCTCCCCGGCCACTCTCATGGAAATATGGGAAACGCTGAAAACCTACCTCCCATCAGAGAAGACACGTTCTGCGACACCCTCTCTCCCACTTTTTGAATCACTTTACTCATGGCTGACCAAGACATGGCCCCTCATCGGACCGCTGGAAGTGCTGATGGCGGCCGGAGGGGACGCGCGACTCCAGCTTGATCCCCGCAATGGCCTCAACCATTACGGCTGTTCGCATCGGCCACGTCCCTGGGCCGCGACTTTCGCCTCATCCACAGCCTCCTCCGTTTCAGAACGCGGTTTTGCCGCAGCAGAGCAAGTCCGGATTCGGCTGCAACGGGCGTTGCTATACGATTGTAGCCATTCAATGCTTCTTGAAGCTGCCGGGAACGTGCGCCACAGGCTGGCGCAGTATTATGGCCTGCCCGATGGCCAGCGCGTCATCCTCGCGCCCTCCGGGACCGACTGCGAACTGGCCGCGCTGGCCATCGCGGAAATGAATCCGGCGCGAAAACCGGTCACCAATATTCTCATTGCGCCGGAAGAAACCGGACGAGGCGTTCCTCTGGCTGCGGCCGGTCGGCATTTTGCAGCCGATACGGCCCGCAGTCCGCATGTTCCGCGTGGTCAGTCCATCGAAGGCTTCGGGCCAATCGCTGAAGATGCCGTCGAGGACGTCCGCCTGCGGACTCCGGACGGAAGCGAAGTGGATGAAGCCATTCTGACGCAAGAATGCCGGGCCCATATGGAGCGGGCGATTCGGGCAGGTCGTCATGTGCTGCTGCATCAACTGGACCTGTCCAAGACTGGGCTTCTGGCTCCCAATGAAACGGTGCTGGAGACTTTCTCTCGTGAGTTTAGACAGGATTGCGACATTGTCGTGGATGCCTGTCAGGCCCGTCTGATGCCGTCACGGATCGGCGGCTGGATTCAGGCCGGACGCGCCGTGATGATCACAGGATCAAAATTCTTCACGGGACCGCCCTTCTGCGGCGCACTGTTGCTGCCTGAAGAATGGAGAACGCGTCTCGATCACGATCCTCTCCCTATCGGTCTGAAAGCCTATGCAGGCTGCGGCGAATGGCCTGAATGCAAGGCCACCCGAGGTCTCTCGGACGTGGTGAATCACGGCCTTATTCTGCGCTGGGCTGCAGCTCTGGCCGAAATGGAAGCGCTGACCAGTATTCCGTCGCTGGAAGTGCGCTGGCGTCTTGAGCGTTTCCTGTCCGGCGTCAGAGAAGCCATGGCGCAGTGTCCCGACGTGCTGCTGCTGGAGGCACCGATTCCCGTGCGGGCTTCCCTGCCGGACTCGTGGGATGACATGACCACTATCCTGAGTTTTCTGGCCCGTGCTCCGGGTCAGGGCGCAGCAGATGAGTTCATTCCGCTTGAGCTTGAAAAGGCCCGCCAGCTCTATCATTGGCTGAACGCTGACCTCAGACCTGTTTTCGGTCCTGATGAACTGGAGCGTGAAAGCGAAGTGGCTGGCCTGCTCTGTCACATCGGCCAGCCAGTCGGGGTGCCCAGCACGGCGCTGGGTGGTGAAAAGGCTGGCGCCCTGAGAATTTCAGCTGGAGCCCGCCTTGTATCCGGCGAGCCGATTCACGCCAATCTGAGCACGGAAGTCCGACTGGCGCGGGAAATTGCCGATGCCCGCATGATTCTCGCAAAAATTTCCCTGATTTGTCATCACTGGGAACGGATTGCGCGCTATGACCCGCTGCCGACCTACGCGCCCGCCACCCTGTCCGTTCCGGCTCCGGCGCGCAGCCTGTCACAACAGAATGGAGAAAAATGATGGCTTCAGCCGTCCTGGACGCATGCCCTGAAGAGCAGAAAAATCAGGGCAATTTTCTCGACGCGCCCCGGCTTGAAAAAGGCGTCACCCGCTTCTGGCTGATCCGTCACGCTCTCGTGGAACAGAATGCCCGCGCCATGATGTATGGCACGATGGATGTTCCGCTCTGCCCGGAAAGTCTCGTGGCGCAGCAGCCAATGTATGAGGCGCTGGCCCGACGCCTGCCTTCCGATGCGCTCTGGTTTGTAACACCCTTGTCCCGCACCCAGCGCACGGCGCAAGCCATCCAGAATGCGGGTTATGGCGAACGTCCCCTGACGGTCGAACCGGGGTTTCTTGAGCAGGAACTGGGCGAATGGCAGGGTCTGCCACACGCCGAATTCCCGAAAAAACTTGAGCATGAGCCTCACTATTTCTGGCCGCTTTCAGGCGAAGAACGTCCGCCGGGCGGAGAGAACATGGTCGATGTCTGCCAACGGGTCGGACATACGCTGAGCACACTTGCTGCGCATCATGCGAAACGGGACATGGTCGTTGTAAGTCATGGCGGGCCATCCGCGCGGCACTGGCGCATGCGCTGAAGATTGACGCGGATACAGCGCTGCATTTCTCGATTCAGAATCTTTCGCTGACGATTCTGGAATGTCACGACGGAGTCTGGAGAGTCGTGACGGCTAACGAACTTCCCGGAATCTGAGGATTTTTGCGGGTCTTCCGTTGCTGGTGTTTCGGTGCAGAAAATTTTGTGAAAAATCTGTGCTGAAGGGCTTGCACAGTGCGGAAACCTGCTTTAAATCACCGCTCATCGCAGACGAAGCGGGCGTAGCTCAGGGGTAGAGCACAACCTTGCCAAGGTTGGGGTCGTGGGTTCGAATCCCATCGCCCGCTCCAGATTTTCTCAGAAAAATCAAGCGGATACAAAAGGCCACCGCAAGGTGGCCTTTGTCATTTCCGGATGTGGTTTCACACGACAGCTTCATCAGTTAGCACACCTCGCTGAGGGCGCGCTGACTCTGAGCGATGGAGCGCACATGCTCTCACATCGCAGAGATCAACGGTCCGAACAGAAACCGCTGGAACTTGTTCTAAAAACTTCCGTCACCCAGCCAACAAAGCGACATCTGTCGATCGCGCGGATAAAGCAGCGAGGCATGACTGCGGGGTCTCTCACGTCAGTCCCCGCAATCAGACCAAGGCCCGTTTTCACTCCGGGGCTGTCAGATCCACGACACCAACGCGCCCGTCTTCCGTTCCGTATCCAAGAATGCAACCATCCGCACTGAAAGCCAGCGCCGTGACGGAGCCGCCTCCGGCGGAACAGACCGGCAGCACACGCTCGGACACCTGATCCATCATCAAAACCGTGCCGTCAGCGAACCCCGCTACGACAATGTCCTGCTGCGGATGGGTCGCCACCCGTGTGCACAGCACGCCCGGAATGCCCGGCAGCTCAGACGGTGGCTTGCCCATCGGACCACCATTGAAGAATGGCCACAGGATCACACTGTCCGCCCCGCTGGTCGCCAACCACTTACCGTTTCTGGTGAAGGCCAGCGACATCACCTTGGTCGGGTAGCCGCTCATGCGCATGTTGTGCCCATCCGACAGACGCCAGCCATGCAGATCATTTTCCTGCATGGACGTAATCAGCGCCTCGCCGCCGGGATGGATCGCAATGCCGATATGGCTACCTTTCCACTCATAGACTTTCGCTGCGCTGTCTTTCGAATTCACGAACCACAGGGACGCGCCATTGTAGTGGGAGGCAGCAATCCGCTTGCCTTTGGCGTCGAACACAATGCCGGAGACCGTCGAAGGGTGTTCCAGCGTGCGTAGAGCGGTCGTGCCATCCGCGTCACGAAGATGGACTTCCTTGCCAGAGACAAACGCGATGGTTCCCTTGCGACCGTCACTCCAGCAGGCGACATGCTCGATCCAGCGACGACTTTTCGCCAGTTCCTCGGAAGCAGCACCAACTGTCCGCTTCAGACGACAGTCTTCACCACCGGACAGAAAACCTGAACCCGTCACATCCGGGGAAAGACCCAGAACCGGCCCGTCATGCGCCTGAACGGTTGTCCACGTCGCCGTATCGCGGATCGTTGCACGAGGCGCGATCAGCAGATCACCCTCCCCTGTGGCGAATGCGAAATGGCTATTGTCGCGTGACGCGCAGCAGGCGGTGATATGCCCTTCGACAGTCTGTTCCGCTCCCCGTTCTCCAACAATTCCGGGGAGTGTCGTCTTGTCGCTCATCCTGACCTCTTCCATCAATTTCTATATGAAAAGGCCAATCAGGCCCGGCAGCTTTCAAAACCACGACGCAGCCGCGGACGGTTCAGGTTGCGACCAATAAACACCAGTCGGGATTCCTTCTTTTCACCGTCTTTCCACGGCCCGATGAAATCACCATCCGCCATCATGTGGACAGCCTGAAATGCATAACGGTCGTTATGACCAGCAAAGTTCAGAATCCCTTTTGAGCGCAGAATGTCCGCACCCTGCTCCTGCAACAGGGCGCTGATCCAGGCATGGAAGCGGGCCTCATCAATCGGTTCGCTCACGGAGAAGGACATGCTGGTCACGTCTTCTTCGTGGGAGTGCTCGGTGTTTTCCAGAAAGTCCGGCTCATATTCCAGCGCACGCTGAAGATCGAACCCGCCCTGATCAAGCACGTCCGTAAGCGGAACATTGCCGCGCACGGCAGGATGAATCTTCACATAGGCGTTGATCTGACGGATGTTCGCCTCGATTTCAGTAAGCTTCGCTTCATCCACAAGATCGGTCTTGTTGAGGATAATCACATCCGCAAAAGCGATCTGGTGCACGGCTTCCGGGCTTTCTTCCAGCGTCTGAAGCACGTTGTAGGCGTCTACCACGGTCACAACGGCGTCGAGACGGGTCTTGTCCCGCACTTCCTCATCCACAAAGAAGGTCTGCGCAACCGGAGCAGGGTCGGCCAGTCCGGTGGTCTCGACAATAATGCCGTCGAATTTCGTACGACGCTTCATCAGACTGCCAAGAATACGGATCAGATCGCCGCGCACCGTGCAGCAGATGCAGCCGTTGTTCATCTCGAACACTTCCTCATCGGCATCCACGACGAGATCGTTATCAACACCGAGCTCTCCGAACTCGTTGATGACGACGGCATATTTCCGGCCATGTTCCGCCGTGAGAATATGGTTGAGCAGCGTGGTCTTTCCCGCACCGAGAAAGCCCGTCAGCACCGTGACCGGCACCTGATTCTTCGATCTGTCCTGTGTTTCCGACATGATCTGCTCCTTCTCCTGCATGCGAACCGGCGTGTCTGTCCGCACCGTTATCATTCACTGTGGGGACATATAGGCACGCCGACCCGACAGGGCAAAGAGACCCTCTCATGAAGAATGCTCACCGCAAACCGTTTCTCTCAAACGCATCCAGAAGAATCAGCAAATGTTTCTGGGTGCCGCCTTTTTTCAAAAAGGCGGCTTTCTAAAACAGATTCCGCAGCACGCCGGGCAGCAGGATGGTCAGAGGACTGACAGAAAAATCCGGTTTGTCGATCTTGCCGTCCAGCGAGAATTTCACCGCCAGCAATCCGCCCCCTTTTTCCGGCGACAGGAGCTTGCCCAAAGCCGGTATCTCTCCGGGAATGGCGTTGATCGCGAAAGCGGGCACGATGGTGCCCGACAGATTGAGCGTCCCTTTGTCGAGATTGACCGGCCCTTCCAGCGTCGCTCCGAGCGCACCGTTTCCAGCCCGGCCATCGTGGATATGCATCACGCCATCCGCGAACGTCACCGGCATCTCGAAACGCGTCACCTCAAATCTGGAGGTATCCTTGGAGTTGAGCCAGCCATAAATCGACAGGCTTCTCGCCACGAGAAGCGCGCCCGGCGCATGCTGGATGGTGAAGGGAGACAGCTTCAGATGCCCCCGGAAGGGAGCCGTCGCCTTTGTATCGTCAAACCGGCCTTCAAACTGCGCGTGCCCTCCCACCACCATATCCGTGACGGCGAGACGACTCAGCAGCGCACCAAAATCAGGCACATTCACCGTCATCCGGCGACTGTCGCCAAGCGGCAGAATTTCCGCCTGCGCAGCTGTAGGCTCCGTAATGGAAACCTTCATCCTGTCCACACGCACGCCGTTATGGTCGATAAACGCCTTCACGCCTCCGAGCGTGCGGTCATGGCGGTAATAGAGCTGATCCGCCGTCACATCGATCAGCCAGGGACGTCCCGGAGGCCCCTGGATACGTCCGCTCGCCGCTTCCGGCACATGCAGGGTCGTCTCCTTCACAGGCGAAGCCGGTCTGTCTGGATCGCCTTCCACAAGCGGACTGAGATCGAGCGTCTTGGCCCGCACCTTCACGGAAACAGGTTTTGCAGGACGCGTGGGCATCGTCAGCAGGGCCGAGCCGGTTGAGCGTCCAATCTGAAAGGAGGGAATCACCAGTTCTGGCGACTGTCCCGTCGGCAGATGCGCCTCCCCGGTGATATTCAGATCAGGCCCCTTGGCCCGGATATCTGTCGCCGCAACGATATTGCTTCCATCCAGAAGCAAGTCGGCATGCACTGTCGCAGCGCGACCCGGCACCTTGTGCCAGAGCGGAATATGCACGCTGGCATTGAGCAGATCGAGATCAAGAGCCAGCCGGTCATCCGCCTCTTTTATGGCGGCATAATCCACCTTCATCTCGCCCCGCCCCGTCATGTAGTCCGCGACAGGAATTCCGGCGGCGACCAGATTGTCAGGCGTCAGATGCAGATTGGTCACGATATGATCGATCACCTGCCCTTTCGACGCCTGATCGAACAGAATGTCTCCCTTGACGTCTGCCGGAATGTGACTGAACGCGCCTTTGCCCACGAGCTTCATGCCATGCATGGTCACATCCGTGTCCAGCGTGCCGTCGCTTACACCTCTTCCCATTGCGACATGGTCAAGGCTGATGTGGTTCATGTGCGCGTGGCCATCGAGGGTCATATCGTCCGTCGAAACCTTGGCGACCAGTGGCAAGGTGAGTGTGAAACGCACCACCGCATAGCCCCGGGGATTTGTGAACGGCAGAGGGTGACGCGACAGCACATGCAGGCGGGGCTCGGACAGCAACGCCACATGATCACGCAGATCGCCCGCCAGCCCGACCATGATGGTGCCGGTCTGATCCTTCTGGTCGAGACCGCTGATGATCATGCCGCCGGGCAACGCGGTCAGGCGACCGCTTCCCGTCGTTCCGACGCTCTTCATCGTCCGGGTCGTGGGCTGCCAGCCATGTTTGAAAGACAGCGTCAGCGTGCTCAGACTGGTTGCGTCCAGATGCGCGTCCACATCATGCAAGGGCGCAATCGGCCGCAGCCAGTGAATGTCCATCCCTTCGCCATCGAGTCCGCCCGAGATACCGGTCACCGTCGATGAACCACCGGTATCATCCGAACCGATCTTCAGATGGACCTGCGTGTTCCTGACCGTGCCAGCCGTGATGTTACGCCCAACCCACCGCCGCGCACCCTTCGCAGCCAATGCGGGCCAGTATTTGCCGAGTTCCGTGAAGGGCACGGGGGTCATGGCAAGATTGACGCCACCGTTCATGAGACCGGCATTCTCGATATTTCCCCAGTCGACGGCTCCGTTGGCCGTCAGCAGAGGGGGCGGAAGCGGCTCGACAACCTTCGGTGGTGGCGCCTCTCTGACCGTGTCCTTGGCCCTGCTCTTTGAGGAAGTCGTTTTTTTAGCCTTGGTTTTTTTCGCAGCGCCTTTTTGAACGACCGGCATGCTGGCGGGGACAACAGCTTCCGGTGGCGGCGCAGTCACGCTGCCAGCCGGAGCGGGTGGCGCACGCAGCTGCACGGACAGGGCCTGCAAGTCCAGATGCGCCGGCCAGCCTGCTGCGGTCTGTTTCCCGAATATCATATGCAACACCGCATCGCCTTCGGCGGGATACAGCGTGGACCCGGCGGCATCGATCTCACCGGTGCCGAGAGTCACATTCACCAGCGCATCGCTCGGCAGCATGTACCATGCCCGCCCCGCCGAGGTCATCGTGATGTCTCCGGCCAGCCCCACGGGCACCCTGACGGTCGCCAGCCCGGGCGCGAAGCTGGCGAAACCGGACGGTGTCAGCGGGGCAAGCGCGATATGCCAGCGCAACGTCCCTTCCGGCGTCACTGCCCCCTGCGCGACCAGATGCGCCGTGACCGGAGCGCCACCATCCTCGCTCGCCGCACCGACCGTGACAGAACCCACCAGCCCATGACGGTGCTTCACCACGACCGGCGTCAGCGCAGCATCCAGAGGATCGACGGTCCATGTTCTGTGGTCATGGTCGTCCGTCAAAACCACATGCGTCCCGGCAAGCGTCAACCGCCGAAGGTGGCGAACGTCGATATCGGGAAAGCCGCCCTTGCCGCCGGACGATGCACCGGGAAGATCGAGATCGACATCACCCTGGGCGTCCCGTCGCAGGGCGATGTGTGCGCCGGTCACGCGGAAATCGGTGACGGAGAGACTCCCGTGAAACAGCGGGAAGGCGTCCAGCGCAATGGCCCCGGCGTCGATCCGGTCAGCCACTTTCCCGGTTGAATCGAGAATGGTCACGTCGCGGAGTTCCAGCAGCACTGGCGAGCCGAACCCGTCCCGCAGTCCGGTCCAGCGCAGGGAGGCATGGCCTATATCCAGACGTCCTCTGGCAGGCTGCCCCTTGCCGCCTCCGACAATCTTGACCGGCAGGACGAGCCTGAGCAGCGGGGAGATATTGACCGGCCCCACCATCATGGCCGCCATGAGACCACCTGCGGCCAGCAGCGACACGCCCACCAGAGCGGTGGCGGTCCACATCGCGCCCTTCAGGAAACGCCTGCCCATAGTGGGCTTTCGGGACGGCTTGGAAGGCTCTCCCTGATCGGGTGAAGGTCCTTCGCGCATCGTCTCGCTCTTCGCCTTGTCTTGAGCTTCGTCTTGACCGGACCCGTCCATCACCGCCACCCTGTCCGTCCGATCATTCCGTAAAGCTCATGTCGCGACGCACCTCTTCTTCCCAGACCCGTTCCCTGACGGACCGCAAGCCCCCAGAAAAAGGGGCAATGCGTCCAAACGATGGCATGCCGCAAGAGGTTCCGCCCTCCGCTGCCGCCAAATCCGCCGAACGCTCCGGAGGGGCAGGCTGGCGGGGACGCAGACGCACGGCCTCCTGGCCTGATCTTGCCTGGCCGAAGCCTGCCGACCCGGACGCGCTGGCGCGGTTTCTGGAAGACCTCGCCGAGCGCTGGCAGGAGGCCGGCCTCGACCCTGCCCTGCTGGAAACATCCGGTGTCCCGTGCCTGCTGGCGACTATAGGCGGCAACAGCCCGTATCTGACCGAACTCGCGTTGCGCAGTCCCGCCGACTTCGCAGCCCTGCTGCTTGAGGGGCCGGACCGTTTTGCCGAATCCATCTTCGCCGGAATCGACGCCCTGCCACCGGACGTCGATCATGACACGCTGGCCCGCGCCATGCGCGACGCCAAGAACCGGATCGCGCTCACCTGTGCGCTGGCGGACATCGGCGATTTCTGGTCGCTGGAAACCGTCACGCAGACTTTGTCGCGTCTGGCCGAAAGCACGCTGGACGCCGCCGTCAGACATCTGCTGCGCTCCGCATATGACAGGGGGCGGCTGTCCCTGAAAGATCCGACCCGCCCCACGCGCGGCAGTGGTTACGTCGTTCTGGCAATGGGGAAACTCGGAGCGCGGGAACTGAACTTCTCCTCGGACATCGACCTCGTCGTGCTGTTCGACGCGGACCTTCACGCGGACCCCGATACGGCCCGGCAGACTTTCATCCGCATGACTAGCGACCTTGTCCGCCTCATGGAAGCGCGTGACGCGAATGGCTACGTTTTCCGCACCGATCTGCGCCTGCGCCCCGATCCCTCCGCGACGCCCCTCGCCGTCTCGCTGCCAGCCGCCATCGCCTATTACGAAAGTCTTGGCCAGACATGGGAACGCGCCGCCATGACCAAGGCGCGGCCGGTGGCAGGAAACATTCGGCTTGGGCGTGAATTTCTGACGGCCATTCATCCCTTTGTATGGCGGCGTCATCTCGATTTCGCCCTGATCGACGACATTCACGTCATGAAGGCCAAGATCGACCAGCATCGCAAACCCGGTCGCTCCGGGCTGGCGAAGATGGCAGATTCGACGCTCACCAACCCGGAGGAAGGCGTTCACTGGCTGCTCGGCCATAACGTCAAGCTGGGCGAAGGCGGCATCCGCGAGATCGAGTTCGTCGCACAGGCGATGCAGCTTGTCTGGGGTGGGCGCACACCCAGCCTGCGCGATCCGACCACGCTCGGTGCGCTGCGCACGCTGACGCGCTCCGGCCATATGCCGCGCGAGGAAGCTGAAACCCTCGCCCGCGCCTATCGCCTGCTCCGGATTGTCGAGCATCGGGTGCAGATGCGCGCCGATCAGCAGACGCATCAGCTTCCGGACACGGAAGAGCGTTTCAACGCGCTGGCGATCTTTCTCGGCTATAGCAGCGCGGGCGACTTCGCGCTGGACCTGCTGCCGCAGATGCGTGCGGCGCGGCGCATCTTCGAGAAGCATTTCAGCACACCGACCCGCGAGATCCGCCCCGAAGAAGCGCTGCTCGACCTCGGCTCGGATGAACTGCCCGCCCGTCTCGGGGAGATTGGTTTTCCGCAGGATGACTGCGATGACGCCGCGACGATTCTCAGTCACTGGGCTGGTAACAGCCGCCGGGCGCTGCGCTCGGACCGCGCCCATGCACTGCTGCGCGGGCTGATGTCGGATCTGCTCGCCAGCTTCATCGCCCGGCGTGATCCGCTTACCTGTCTGCGTCACTTCGACACACTTCTCTCGCGGCAACGCGCCGGAGTGCAGTTGCTCTCCCTGCTGGAGCGTAATCCCGCGCTGATCGACCGGATCGCGGCGATTTTCGACGCCTCGCCTTTCCTCGCCAATCATCTGGCGGACAGTCCGTCCGCGCTGGAGGGTCTGCTGGAGCTTCAGGAGGAAGAAGAGGACAATCTTCCCCCCGCAGCCACCTTCGCGCCGGAACAGATTCGCCTGCTGGCGGCGGAAAAGCCTGATTCCGAGCTGCTGGTCACTCGGCTGCGCCCTGTCGTTCGCGCCGAGGAGTTCCGTTTATCCGTTGCCCGGCTGGAAGGGCGTCTGGACGAAGACACGGCGGCGCAGGAGCGCACAGACGTAGCGGATGCTGTCATGACGGCGCTACTCGACAGCGTGTTCCGGGCGCATCGGGCGCGTCATGGCAAGGTCGAAGGCGGCGGGATCGCGGTCATTGCACTGGGCAAGGCCGGATCGCGGGAAATGATGGCCGGGTCCGATCTCGACCTAATGATGATCTTTGATCACCCGGAGCATGTGACCGAAAGCACCGCGCTCCCCAAAGGGGGCGGTCGCACCCTGACTGTCTCGCAATATTATCTCCGGCTGGCGCACAGCTTTATCGGCGCTCTGACCGCGCCGGATTCCGAGGGACCGCTTTACCCGGTGGACATGCGCCTGCGCCCGTCGGGTGCGGCGGGGCCGGTGGCTGTGTCGCTCTCCGCTTTCCGTCGCTATCACGCGGAAGAGTCATGGACATGGGAACGCATGGCGCTGACACGGGCGCGACTTGTCACCACCACAGGGGAAAGCGGTGTCCGGACCCGTCTGAAAAAATCCCTGCGCGAAGACATTGAAACGGCGCTGTCGCCGGACGCCCGACGCACAGCGGAGAAAGTCAGGGAGGACGCTGCCGCCATGCGAAGCCGCCTCGCCCGTGACCTGCCTCCTTCCAGCCCGTGGGACGTCAAGCGGCGACCGGGCGGACTGATGGAGGTGGAGTTCATCGCTCAGGCGCTTCAGCTGACTTCGGACTCGGCCAAGGTCCGGTCTCCCGTGACCTCACAGGCCTTTGAACGGCTGGCCAAAGCGCGGCTGCTGTCGGCGGAACAGGCGGACATTCTGATTGAGGCTGATGAGCGGTGGAGAAGCCTGCAAAGTGTCCTGCGGTTGCTGTGCGGGCCGAAGCCGCCGGTTGATCCGGCGCAGGAGCTTCCCGCCGCCACGCTGGATCTTCTCTGCCGGACGATGGATGTGCCGGGAGTCTCGACCCTGCGGGAGGAAATCGAAGGGCTGGCGGACATCGTGCGCGGGTTGTTCACACAGTTGATCGGCCCTGTGACGGAGCCAAACTGACGCCACCGCCTCGGTGAATCAGGTTGCGGCCAAAAGCCCTCTGAGGCAGGCTTGCCGCATGAGCACAGATTCCATCAAGGTGGGCGACAAAGCCCCTGATTTCACTCTTGAAGCCAGCAAGGGCCGTACGGTTTCGAGCGCCGATCTTTCGGGCAAGCCGTATGTGCTCTACTTCTACCCGAAAGCGGATACGCCCGGCTGCACCACGCAGGCCTGTGGCATTCAGGAAGCGCTCCCTGCGCTTGGAAAGCTGGATCTCACGGTGATTGGCGTTAGCCCCGACCCTGTCGCAAAGATCGACAAGTTCGCGGACAAATATGGTCTGGAATTTCCTCTGGCCAGCGACCCTGAGCACAAGCTGGCCGACCAGTACGGCACATGGGTTGAAAAATCGATGTATGGGCGGACCTATTTCGGCATGGAGCGCAGCTCTTTCCTTATCGGTGCTGATGGCCGGATCAAGGCGCTGTGGCGCAAGGTGAAGCCGGCCGAACATGTCGCGCTGGTGGAAGCCGCGGCGAAGGATCTGCACAAATAAGGAAGGCCGCGCCATTACACGGTTTTCATGTCAGCGTGTGGCAATGGCAATGAATTCGCCCACAATTCGCCATGAAAACCCGTTTTCATGTGTCTCATAAAAGGACAACGAGCCTGGCTTTCGCCCCGCTCATGATCCGGGACACATGACATGAACAAGTATCTTCGCTCTCTCGTTGCTATCCCTGCCCTGATCGGCCTTGTCGGCGGATCCGTGGCGCTTCCAGCCTATGCACATGCCCAGCCCTGGGGTGGTGGTGGGCCTCGCGGTGGATGGGCCGGCGGCCCCCGCGGTGGTGGAGGCTGGGGCGGTGGTCCCGGCCGGGACTGGCATCATCACGGTGGTAGATGGGGTGAAGGCGCTCTCGCAGGTGGAATTATAGGCGGCATGGCGCTGGGTGCTGTCGCCGGAATGGCGATGGCGAACTCGCCGCCAGCGCGTGTGGTCTACGCGCCGCCTCCACCACCGCCGGTCTATGTCGCCCCGGCTCCGTACGCAGTCGTTCCTGCCGCACCGGTCTATGGTTCCTATTACGGCGGCTGGTGAGCGCATCCACACTCGACACGATTTCCGGCCCGAGGCTTTACAGCCCGGGCCTTTTTTATGTCTGGATGTAGAGAAATTTCATACGAGCCTGATAATGCAGGCATCGCTTCTATGAGAAACCGAAGTTCTTCAGATGTTGCTTACAATTTCAATCACAAGCGTCCCCACTTCGCTCCGTGAAAAATGTGGTTCTGCACTATCTCTGAGCCATAACTCTGAACATCAGTCATACCGGATCATTACTTGCGATTACACTGCCCGGGTTCGGCCAACCCCGCCCTCGCCGCCTTTAGATAAGCATCGATAGTGATAGAATGACGCAAGTAATAGTCTCTATAAGCTTCGGAAACACACGGGTGTAATCCTCGCATAAAAGCAAACGCATCGAATGACAGCAAGATGATGAGCAGGACTATTCGTTTCATCGTCACATGACCCAGTTGATTTGGCTATACCACAGGATAGTCGTGACAATATGGAGCATGGCTATAATCATCAGCGAAATCATGATGAACCGTTGAGAACGAGATAGCAGGGTGCAGGCAAGGAATTGTATGGCCAGTGGATTGCCAAAAACGTAGCGCTCGATTGAGGCAACGCCGGTTGAAGAAGCCAGAAACGCAGTCGAACCGACAAGAAAAGCATTGAGCACCCATTGGCGCGAACACATCTTCCATATCATTACGATAGCCAGCAGGGCGAATACACCAAACTGAATCTTGTTTAGGTGGCTAAACGCATGAATCATGTGGAAGAGGAAAAAACGGAACCTTTTATGCCAGGCAATCTCGACATGAGCAAAGGCGAAACCATCGCCGGTTACATGAAAGAGATATAACACAAAGAGCGATAGTCCGACGCCTCCCGCCGCTATCAGCAGAAGACTGTCAGATAAACGGTGTCGGGCCGTGTCGAGCGTAAACCTGGTGGTGCCAGCAGGCCCTCCAAGCAACCACCAGACCGAAAGACACACCGTCATCATGAAGCCGGTCGGGCGGGCAAGCGCCATCAGGGCGCAACTCAGAGCGGCCATCCCGATCCGCCCGCTGCGCAGCGCCACGATCGCCGCCATAAGCATAACGCCATACACGGCTTCGGAATACTGCACAGTATACCAGATATTAAAAGGATACAGCACGAAGAAGAGGACGAATAACAGTCTGTCCGCTCGAATACCGCGCAATTCAATGTCACGATAGCAAAGAAAAATAAGAAGTGGCCAGAGAACGATATTAATCAGCAAACCTGCCGATTGTGTACCGAGAGTAAAAAGATGCTGCAGCGCACCGACAAGAGAAGGATATAACGGAAAAAACGCCCAGTTTGCCTCAGCAAGTCGCTTCTCATCATAAAGCAGCGGAAGACGTGAATAACCATTTGAAACAATATCGCTATACCAGAAACAGTCCCACCGACAGGAAGCAGAAGCAAGGCCGCCCCAAGGCAAAGACAGCAACGCTGACAGCGACAGACCGGCACCGCAGGCTGCAAGAATGACAATGACAAAAACTTTAAGGCTACTGTTCGTCTTTTTCTGAAGATCCAGAAAGCTATCGCGCATCATGGTCACTGGTTTTCCCACGTCGCATTTTCAATGTGATAGCGTGGGCGTCTTTTCGTCTCCAGATAGATCTTCCCGATATATTCACCGATAATGCCAAGCGAGAGCATCTGCACGCCCCCCATGAAGAAGATGGCAATCGTGACGGATGTCCAGCCGGGAACCGTATGACCTGTTTCTTTGCCGACAAGAGCATAACAGATCGCCAGAATAGCAATGCTGGAGATCAGGATACCTGTGAAAGCGATAATCCGCAGAGGCGTTACGCTCAGAGAGGTAACTCCCTCCACTGCCAGACTGACCATGCGTGACAGGGGATATTTGGACTCACCGGCGGTACGTTCAAGGCGCGAATAGTAGACAGATGTAGATGGAAAACCGATAAGGGGAACCAGTCCGCGAAGAAAGAGATTCCGCTCTTCATATTCAAGAAGAGCGTCACACGCCCGACGATCCATCAAACGAAAATCGGCATGATTTGGAATCAGATTAACGCCCATAAACAGCATGAGCCGATAAAACATTTGGGCTGTTTCCCGCTTGAACAGCGTGTCCGTCTTTCGTTCACTCCGCACGCCGTACACAATGTCATAACCGTTCTGCCACGCAGCAATCATATCGCGGATGGCAAAAAGATCATCCTGAAGGTCTGCATCAATACTGACGACAACATCGAAATTGGTCACAGTAGAAAGACCTGCAACAAGAGCCGTCTGGTGACCCATATTCCGCGAAAGCTTCATTCCACGAACCTGTGGATCAGTCCGCGAAGCCTTTTCAATCAGACCCCATGTATCGTCCCGACTGCCATCATCCACGCAGAGCACGAAACTGTCAGGAGCGATGACCCCATCCCTTACGCAGTCAGAAAAAAATTCTGTCACACTTGCAAGCGTGCGCGGAAGCACTGCTTCTTCATTAAAGCAAGGCATCACAACGGCAAGGCAGGGCAAGGCACAACGCCGGGATCTTGTGTAGTTAACGGGTTTCATTTCTAGGTGTCATCTGGGTTATAATTACGCAATCGATGAGTATTTATCCTACAATCGCTCAGGAAGCCATATTCACCACAGAACATAATGATGTAATTTAAAAAACATATTTAAGTCTGGCGTTGAATTTATATCGGTATTTTTATATAAAATGGAAGAAATACCCCATTTTTACGTGCAGAAGTATTGAGATAGACGATAACGGGCAATCACCGAGTAATTTCCAGCCCAACCCTTCCTGACAAACTCTGCAAGACAGCACCTTGAAGCAACATCATCCCTCATTCACCGTCACCTCGAACCTGAGACGACAAAAAGGGATGGAATCAGGCAGTACGCAGCGTGTCAGAACCCGGATGACTGCGCTCGGCCCAATGAAGTAAAAAAGACCATTCCCCTTTTTCTATGGCACATAGAATCCATCAATATTTTCATAGACAGATTGCCTCTGAATCCTGAAATCATTGCCGATTTAAAAATGATGCATTTCAAAATCTCTTTTTTATAAAGAATGTTTTTTCAATATATTATATTTTCAAAAATTAAATGTTCACAAAACCATGATTTTGTCGTAATGTTGCTGCCGTGCAGAGGAATATATAGAACGAAAAACTAAAAAATATCTGAAGTGAAACAGGGTTTCATACTGCAATACTGTCTGCACGTTCCGAGAAGTAGGTGAAGGTATTCTGAAATACGGTCGCCACGGTATTTTACCAGATCCGACTTCAGGAGAGAACTTCGGCCACACAGGATTACAAAAGTGAGGCCGGACTGCTCACTGAGGGAACTTTTCCCCTCCGAAAAGTTTTTCCTCTTTCCAGCAATGTCATCATGGAGACCACACGCTTGACCACGACAAAAAGCACAGGGCCATCCCTGTCATCTGTCTTGAAATCGATCGAGATTTCACCAAATGCCGACAAGACCCTATGGATCGCAACCATCGTGGCCGCCATCTGCGGCGGCCTCTATGGATACGATACAGGCATCATTTCCGGTGCGCTTCTGCTGATCAAGCAGGACTTCCATCTTTCCATCACCCAGCAGGAATGGGTGGCGTCCGCCATTCTCGCTGGTGCGGCTGTCGGGGCCATCGGTTTCGGCTGGTCCTCCGAAAAATTCGGGCGCCGGGCTACCGTCATTTTTGTGACGGCGATCTTTGTCATGGGCTCAATCGCCTGCGCTCTCGCACCCAGCATAAACCTGCTGATTACAGCACGGTTTTTCCTTGGTCTGGCTGTCGGTGGTTCCACTCAGGTCGTGCCGACCTACATCTCCGAGCTCGCTCCTCCTGCAAGACGCGGCAATCTCGTCACACTATTCAACGTGGCGATCGGCGTCGGCATTCTGCTCGCCAACATTGCCGGATTGATGATGCGCGACGAGTGGGGCTGGCGTCCGATGGTGGCAGCCGCGGCAATCCCGGCGGCCTTTGTTTTCATCGTGATGTTCTTCCTGCCGAAGAGCCCGCGCTGGGCCGCCCGCAATGAGGGGCTGGATGTCGCAGCCGAACAGCTTGGACGCATCCGCAGCACGCGTGAGAGCGTCCAGAAGGAAGTTCGGGAAATTCACTCGAACATGCAGAAAATCGACACCACGGAGCGTGGCTGGAAAGGCCTGATGCTTCCTTGGGTGCGGCCTGCGGTCATCGCGGCGCTCGGTGTCGCCTTCTTCACACAGGCCGGCGGTCTGGAGATGATGATCTACTATACCCCGACCTTTCTGACTGATGCCGGTTTCGGCCCGCAGTGGTCGCTCTGGGCCAGTCTTGGTGTGGCGATCGTCTACTGCATCATGACCTTGCTGGGCTGCCTGTTCGTGGACCGGATTGGCCGTCGTCGCCTGATGCTGATCATGGGACCGGGCGCTGTGCTTAGCCTTGTTGGACTGGGTATCTGCTTCGCCATGCATCCGGCTCCCGGCAGCATCGGCAGCTTTGCTATTCTGGCCTTCCTGCTGCTGTTCATGCTGTTCAACTCCGGCGGCATTCAGGTTGTCGGCTGGCTGACGGGTGCTGAAATGTTCCCGCTCCCGATGCGTGGCGCTGCGACCAGTGCTCATGCGGCGGTCCTGTGGGGCAGCAATCTCGTTGTCACGGCCACCACGCTGGAACTGGTGCAGACCCTGACACTCGGCGGCACCATGTGGTTCTATGCGGCCGTCAATCTTGTCAGCGTGATGTTCGTCTTCCTGCTGGTTCCTGAAACGGCAGGCGCTTCGCTTGAAGATATTGAGACGACTCTTCGTCAGGGCACGTTCCGTCCCCGGATTGGCCACAGCCCGAAGATCATCGACAATCTCTGATCTCTTCTTTCCGGCCTGAGCCGGGAAAAAACAGAACCTTAGTTCTTTTCATGACGCTGCTTCGGCCAACCGCTGGAGCAGCGTTTTTTTGGCTCTGTGGCATCAGCGTAACGCCTTCGGCTTTATCGTTCATTTCGGACATTTTAGGTATTGTTATATTATAACATAACATCGTATGGAGGGCTGAAATCAGCCAGTACGGATGCTCAATGAATCGCCCTGTCCATCCCGTTACCTTTCTGCTCGTCGCCAGTCCGTTGCTGTTCTCCCGGCACGTTCTCACACCTGCCCATGCCGCTGAGACAGGAACGACCACAGCTACGCCAGTAACAGCACAGCCTTCAGCCAAAACAGAACCGGTCAAAGCGGTGACGGCGACCCGTGACGAGCACATCATCGTCACGGCGCATCTGGACAAGCAGCGCGCCAGCCTCCAGCCGTCAACGGGTGCGAGCGTCTATCACTTCACACGTGCGGATATCGAAAGAATCCCTGGCGGTGACAACGCGCCTCTGAATGGAGTTCTTCTGCAGGCTCCGGGCGTAGCGCAGGACAGTTATGGGCAGATTCATATTCGTGGTGATCATAACGAAGTGCAGTTCCGCCTTGATGGTATCGCACTTCCAGAAGGGCTGAGCGTCTTCGGGCAGACACTCATGACCCGCTTCGCGCATTCGATGTCCCTGACGACAGGTGCGTTGCCCAGCGAATACGGTTTTCTGCAGGCAGGCGTGATTGATATCACGACCAAGAACGGTACGTCTGACAGTGGAGGCAATGCTTCCATTTATGGGGGCGCCCGTGATTATTTCTTCCCATCCCTCCAGTATGGTGGCCACAATGGGAAATGGGATTACTTCGCGACCGCAGACTTTGTGCATAATCGCGTCGGCATCGAAAATCCTACACCGGATTTCAACGCGATCCATGATCTGAGCAATCAGTATCACTTCCTTGGACATCTGCGTTACACGGCTGACGAAAACACACGCATCAGCTTCATCGCCGGTGTATCAAACGCCCAGTATGAGCTTCCGAACAATCCCGGCCAGCAGAGGCAGTTTGCCAATCCGTCCTTCCTGAACAGCGCCCTTTCGCAGCAGGTTTACGGCAGCGTGGACAGCGCCTCCCTGCATGAGCAGCAGAAGGAAATCACTGATTTCGGGATGCTGTCCCTTCAGAAGGAAATGGGAAAAGTCAGCCTGCAGACTTCAGCGATCGCCCGGTACAGTTCTCTGGGATACTCACCTGACCCGCTCGGTGATCTTGTTTATAACGGCATTGCCCAGCACGCCCAGCGCTCTGTCTTTTCGTCCGGCAATCAGACTGATCTTACATGGCGCGCAGCCCCGAAGCACACAGTCAGATTTGGTTTTCAGGCTTATGTAGAAAGAACCATTTCAAAATCTGACGCTACTGTTTACACGCAGAGCGGCACAGATGAAGACGGCAACGCCGAATTCGATGGCCAGACACAGTCCATTCATGACGGAACAGGCCGCACTGGCTGGATCTACGGATTGTATGCACAGGATGAATGGCGTCCTTTCAAGAACCTGACCATCAATTACGGTCTGCGTTTTGACGGCGTGGATGAATACACACACTCCAAACAGGTCAGCCCGCGTATCAATATTGTCTGGACACCGTGGAGAGGCGGCACATTCCACGCAGGCTATTCCCGCTACTTCACGCCACCACCGTTTGAGCTGGTTGGTGGAACGCAGCTGGATAAATACGCCAACACATCCGGAACGCCGCCCAGCTTTCAGAACACGATGGTCAAGTCTGAGCGCGATCACTATTTCGACGCCGGTTTCGCACAGGAAATCCTGCCGCACTGGCACGCGTCTTTCGATGCCTATGTCAAACTGGCCCGCAACATGATCGACGAGGGGCAGTTCGGCTCTCCCATCATTCTGTCGGCGTTCAATTACAAGCGGGGTCAGGTCAACGGCTATGAAGTGACCACCGACTACTCGCACGGTCCCTTCACTGTTTACGGCAACTTCTCATGGTCACGCGCCATTGGAAAAAACATTGTTTCCGCCCAGTGGAATATGGAGCCCGATGACCTCGCCTATATCAGCAATCACTGGGTGCATGTGGATCATGACCAGCGCTGGACGGCGTCCGCCGGGGGTAGCTACACAGCATTCCGCAAGACCGATCATCCCACGCGCCTGTCCGCAACAATGGTTTATGGCAGTGGTCTTCGCGAAGATTCAGTGATCCCGAACGGAGCATCCGTGCCGCAGTATGTCACCTTCAACCTTGGCATTGTTCAGTCGTTCGACAACCTGTTCCATACGCCGTTCCTGAAACGGACCGAACTGCGGCTGGATGTGACCAACCTCTTCGATCGCCGCTACATGCTTCGCAGCGGCTCGGGCATCGGTGTCGGAGCGCCTCAATACGGACTGAGACGAACGATCCTGACAGGTATTTCGCAGAGGTTCTGAGAAAGAAGAAGGCAGGGCTCTATCACTTCACCAAAAATCATAAAGAAGTTTTTGGTGAAGCTTTTTTCAAAAAGCTTCAGAGAACGCCGCCTTTTTGAAAAAAGGCAGCACCCAAAAACTTTTATTATGAAATGGTTTCTGACTTTCTTCAGTGATAAGTGCGCAATAAGCCGACCAAACGACCCTGAATTTTCAGACGTTCAGCCGGAACAATCCGTGTTTCATAAGCTGAGTTGGCAGCTTCAAGGGCGACCGTGTTGCCCTTTTTACGTAGCCGCTTGAGCGTCACTTCCGCATCATCAATAAGCGCGACAACAATCTGACCGTTCTCGGCATTGTCTTCCCGACGGATGATGACCGTGTCACCGTCCAGGATGCCAGCCTCGATCATGGAATCACCGGCAACTTCCAGAGCGTAATGTTCGCCCTGCCCTAGAAGCGCCATCGGCACTTCCACCTGCTCACTGTGATCGTGCAGAGCTTCTATCGGCAGACCGGCGGCAATCCGCCCATAGAGCGGCAAGCTCATAGAAGCTGCCGCCTCCCCGGTCTTTACACCAGCAAGGCGCTGCGAAAAATCACCCTTGATGACATTCAGGGAATTGGGGGATGCTGTCGGTGACAATTGAGCGGGTTCTGGCAGACGCAACACTTCCAGCGCCCGCGCCCGATTATGCCGACGCTGGATAAAACCGCGTTCCTCGAGAGCCGAAATCAGACGGTGGATGCCGGACTTGGATTTCAGTCCCAGAGCATCCTTCATTTCATCGAAGGAAGGAGAGAATCCTGTCTGACCAAGATAGGAATCGATGAACAGCAGCAGTTCATGCTGTTTGCGTGTGAGCATCGCGTCCAGTCCTCTGCTAATGTCTCATCTGTATGCGGAATCTGGTTTGTTCTACATTGGTTCCCTTTTCCGGTCAATCCTGCATCCAGTTCTCTCCGTCACAAACGGGAGAAGCCGCTCTCCAGATCGGCAATCAGATCCGCAGCCTCATCCAGTCCTATCGCCAGCCGGAAGGCCGGTCCGTCGGGGAGCGCATTCGGCAGGGAGCGCGACACGCCCCCCGTGGTGGGCAGCACCAGACTTTCATAGCCGCCCCACGACGCTCCGATGCCGAAATGCCGGAGACCGTTGATCATCCGCTCCATCGCCGCTCTGTCATGATCGGATGTCAGGACAACGGTGAACAGCGGACCCGCTCCAGAGAAGTCGCGCTCCCAGAACTCATGCCCCGGGCAGTCGGAAAATGCGGGGAAAAGCACCTGCGCCACTTCGCCCCGATCCCGCAGCCAGCAAGCCACCTTCCACGCCGTACGCGCCTGCCGCGCCAGACGCACGCCCATGCTGCGCAGACCGCGCAAGGTAAGCCAGCAATCATCCGGTCCGGCAAGCTGCCCAAGCTGGATCGCAGCGTCGCGCAGCATATGCCAATCTTCCTCAGACCCGACGGTGATGGCGCCCAGAATGGCGTCCGAATGGCCGCCGGGATATTTGGTCAGCGCCTGAATCGACACATCGACACCGTGCGTGAACGGCATGAAAATCCCGAAGCCCCAGGTGTTGTCGAGCAGCACCCTCGCCCCTCCGTCATGCGCCACGCGGGCCAGCATGGGAACATCCTGCACCTCGAACGTGTGGCTGCCGGGACTTTCTGCGAACACAACCTGCGTATTCGGCTGCATGAGCTGGCGCAGCCCTTCCTCGGAAATCATCGGATCGTAATAGGTGGCTTCCACGCCAAACCGCCGCAGCATGGTGTCGGCGAACCGCCGCGTCGGTCCGTAGCAGGAATCTGGCAGCAGGCAGTGGCCGCCGGAACTGGTCCATGTCAGTAGCGCCGTCGTGCAGGCGGCGAGGCCCGAAGACACGATCTGTGTATCCCGTCCTTCCTCGATCGCCGCGATGGCCCGTTCCAGATCATGCTGAACGGCGGAGCCCATCGCGCCATAGATCGGCGTATGCTCGTACCGTTCCGCGCCGACACGCCGCATGGTGTCCAGATCAGGAAACAGCACAGTCGAGCCGCGGGAAACCGGCGCATTGACCAGCGTGCCGGTCCGCCGAAACGCCTCGTCATGCACATCGGGGCGTCCGATTTTCACCAGCCGGGCGTTCAGCCGGTCCCAGCCTGCTGCGACCCTGTCTTCACCTGTCATGATCAACTCTGCTCCCTGCCGGATGTCGCTTCTCCTTTTACGATAGGCGCATCAGATGTCGCCGCCCATTCCGCCCACGACCCGTCATAAAGAGAGACAGTCTCATACCCCGCAAGCACAGCGCCGACCACAATGACGGAAGCCGTCATGCCCGATCCGCAGGTAGCGATGAGCGGTGTCTGAAGGTTGGCTGCACCCGCTTTCTCGAAGCGTGCTTTCAGTGCGGCTTTCGGCAGAAAGTGTCTGTTTGCGGCCAGCAGTTCGCCAAAGGGAATATTTTGTGCTCCCGGCATATGTCCGGAGGAAAGTCCCGCCCGCGGCTCCGGTGCGGCTCCGGTGAAGCGGCCCGCTGAACGCGCATCGAGAATCACGTCATCCGCATCAGAAGCGCAGAGTGTGAGCATGTCCCCCAGTCCTTTGAGCAGACTGGTTGTCAGCCGGGGAATATACTGTGCGGAAACAATCGGCGAAGGCGCGCCCTGCTCAAGTTCGCCCTCCGCTGCACGCCATGCAGGCATCCCACCATCGAGAATGAACACGCGCTCATGGCCGAACAGACGCAATAGCCACCAGGCACGACAGGAAGAGGCGATGTTCCCCTGATCGTAGATAACAATCGTGCTGTCACGGGTCAGTCCGAGTTCTCCGGCCAGTCGCGCAAAACGTCCCGCGGCAGGAGCCATATGGGGAAGTGACTGTTCAGGATCGGAAAAAAGCTCGATGTCGAAACGGCGTGCGCCGGGCAGACGGGACGCCAGAAAATCCTCATCTGGATCGGTCTGTTCGCCCGGAAGTCTGGCTGTCGCATCAAGAAGGGTGACGTCGCCGGAGGCGAGCGCACTCTTTACCGTATCAACATCTATAAGAGGCTGTAACACAGGTTCGACTCCTCTCCGCTGCCTGCGGAGAGGAGGAGTGAATCACTGGATGGCGTGCTGTGCAAGCAGGGAACGGAGACGCTCTGCCGCTTCCTTGCCCTTGCAGGATTCCGCCCAGAGCACTTCGATCACCCGCTGGTGGGCGTTGACCGCTTCCGGAGCGCTGGTCACCAGCGACACACCGGTGGTGGCGGCCGGAGACATGTCGCAACGGAACGGGTTGATGGCCAGCATCATCCGCTCGCGTCCCCGCATCAGGATGCAGTTGGTCGTGCTTTCAACATCCGCGAGCAGACTGAATTGAAGACCGATCGGCTCGGCTTCGATCAGCTCGGCAATACGGCCGATTTCCATCGCGGCTACCTTGCGGGCCTCGATCCGCAACTCGTCGGACATGGGGATTGCCTCACCCACACCACGCTGAAGGAAGCGCTCGATCGACTGTTCGCTCAGCATGGTGATCATCGTCGGACGGCGGAGACGATAGCTCTCCCTCCGGGAGGCGAAGATCTCCTGATACTGTTCAATCAGCTGTTTGTTTTCCACCTGCTCCGCAATTGCACGGTTCAGGATGGAATCATATTCCGGCGAGGTTACCAGATAAGCCACCGGATCACTGATCTGGAGGATCTGGTCAGCTTCCTCCTCAACCTGTCGAACACGTTCGAAGAAGCTGAGGGGTCGGCTGTAATATTCCACGCCGATACTAAGAAGTGTGAGCGGCGAAACCTTGAGTAGCTCGGCCAGTCTCTGAACCGTGTCGAGTTTGATCACCTCGCCTTTCTCATACCTGTACAAAGCAGCACGAGAGACGCCGAGGCGAGCGGCGATTTCATCCGCCCTCATACCCGATTCAAGACGAAAAGCACGTAGCTGCTGCCCGATCTCGCTCAGACGCATAGTCACAGCAGCCATTCCAGTCATTCCTTGAGACACTGTTTCTGGGGAATATTATTCGTCAATAATACGTTAATCTTGCGGACTGTAAAGTGTCCACAATTTGCGATATCATAAAATTATGACGCTCGACGCAAGAATCAGACAATTTTAAGGCGCTTCTGGCGCAATTTTGAGCTCTCGCACGGGAGCCATCTCCTATTCGAGGCGTGACACGCACCGTATAATGTGTTTCCAAAATCCCTGCCTTTTCCCCACAGAAGAGACAGTGCGCGCAGGCGGTCCTGCGAATTCGTGGAATGAAACGCAGGATCGGGCGTCATGAACGCTGAACGACTCATCTCCGGGCTGCTGATACTCGGCGTGGCCTACGGTTGCGTAGTCGTCACAGCGCCCTTTCTGTCCGCTATTCTGTGGGCGGCCATTCTGACCTTTGTGACATGGCCCATCCTGCTCAGACTGAGGCGACACATGGGTCCGGCAGCAGCAGCCGTCTGCATGACCGTTCTCAGCACGATCTGCATTATGGTTCCCATCGCGGGCATCACCTCCAAGGTACTGGCTGATGCGCCACAGGTTCTGTCGGATCTGACCGACACATTTCTCCCCAATCTGCGTCTGCCGCCCGTTCCCGCATGGCTCAGCAAGCTGCCACTCGCCGGAACCGAAGCCACGCACGCCTGGGATAAGGTGGGCAAGGATCTCAGCCATATCGGACAGAGTCTGCGTCCCTATGCCGGCGATATCGCCCAATCCGTCCTGTCCGTCCTCATGCAACTGGCGAACGGCGGTCTGCATCTGGGGATGGCGCTGTTCATCGCCTTCTTCTTCTGGCTGAGCGGTGATTCACTGGCTCGCACGATCCGTCAGTTGATCAGTCGGGTCGCGGGGCGTCATGCCGACCGTATCCTGCGCATTGTCGGCGGGACCGTTCGGGGCACCGTATATGGCCTGCTGGGCACCGCCATTGTGCAGGGCGTGCTGACCGGCGTGGGCTTTTTCATCGTCCGCGTGCCCGAACCCGTTCTATTCGGCACGCTGGCCGCGTTTCTTTCCGTGCTGCCAATCGGCGCGCCGCTGGTCTGGGTACCCGCCGCAGTCTGGCTGGCCGTCTCGGATCATCTCTGGCGAGGTATCTTTCTGGCGCTGTACGGGATCATCCTGATCTCGGGCGCGGATCATATCATTCGCCCTATCTTCATCGCTCGCGGCGCACAACTTCCCTACCTGCTGACACTCATCGGCGTGATTGGCGGCGTTCTGGAGTTTGGAGGGTTGGGCATCTTTCTCGGCCCGGTCCTTCTTGCGGTCGGATATATCCTGATCGTTGAGTTCGCCGCTGGTCGTGTTGCTGACCTGCCACAAGACCGCAAGACATCGGAGACATGATGGCCGCCCCCAAGCTGAAACCCCTTCTCAAACGGATACGCCGTCGTCCCCGTCTGCGCGGCAGGATTGCAGCGACCACCACCCGACGGGGCGATGTCGATATCAGAATCATCAGCTGGAATCTGCTGCACAGTGTCGGAGCCAGCATTCAGGACGTCATGACGCTTCTGGAGAGAGAAAAGCCCGACCTTCTTCTGATGCAGGAAGCGACTCAGGAAATCGACCAGCTTCCCGATCTGATGGGAGGCTATTACGCACGCTCCCCTCTCCCCGGCCGGATTCATGGTGTCGCCTGCTGGAGTCGTATTCCCTTTTCCCGTGCGCCCCGCACCTGCGTGATACCGTCCGGCATGATCGTGCGACGCATCGCGCAGATCATCCGCCTGCCGTCGATCACTGTAGCCAATGTCCATCTGTCACATGGACAGATCATGAACCGGCGTCAGCTGCGGCGTCTTTCCGCCATCCTCCCGGCTCCCGCCGCCATTCTCGGAGATTTCAATCTGGTGGGACCCACACTGGTGCCCGGCTTCGCGGATGTCGGACCAAGGGCACCGACACATCGAATGGTCGATCTTGTCCCCATCCGCATCGACCGCTGCCTGATCCGGGGAGCGATCTGTGAAAGTGCCAGAGTTCTGCCAGTTTTCGCGTCCGATCACAGACCGATCATGGTCACGCTTCGACCGGGCGTTTCAGATTTTCACTCATTTGCCGAGACCGTGACGCTGTCAGAGTAATGCTCTGACACGCACGCCAAAGGCATGGGGGCTCTGTAATTAACAGATGTCCCCCAAGGCATTATCACGATTTAGAGAAACTGAATGAACAGGGCTTTGAAACAGCCCGCAGGGCCGTCGTCGCGTCCACCTGTTTCTTTTTGCAGCGCGTCCTGCGTTCCTGAACGAACGCGGCGCTCAAAATCAACAATATGATCACCGGGACAGGAAACGCCGGGATCAAAAAAATGCGCCAGCCGGATTTCCCTGCTGGCGCACAACCATACCCATAATTCTGACGGTCCTGAATGACCGCAAATACGGCTCCATCACGCTGCATGAAACAACGGAGAGGGAGCCGTATCCGGGATCAGAAGCGGTAAGCGATACCAGCCGACACAACGGTCGGGTCGAGAGATTCATGAGCGCGGATACGCACGGTCTCGGCCGGATCCTGTGCCCATGCATGCATACGCATGAAAATCTGCTTCACATCGGCATTGAAGAACCAGTTGCCGACGATCTGGTAGTCAAAGCCGACATTGACGGAAGGACCACCGGTAAAGCCGGAGTTCAGCTTCAGGCCATTCGCGCCGTGCATGTTGTGGAACCATGTCAGGTTGGCGCCCAGACCGACATACGGGTTGAAACGCTTGTGCGGACGGAAATGCCAGGCGACCGTCAGGGTCGGCGGCAGCACCCATGCGGAACCGACATCCGTCTTTGCGCCCAGTGCGCCGCCGTGACCGGCCACTTCATGACGCGTGCTGGTGGCGATCAGGTCCAGCGAAAGATTGTCGGTGAAGAAATATTCAAGGGTCAGCTCAGGCATCGCCTGATTGGTCGTGGAGATATGCGCACCCGGCAGACGCTGACCATTCAGGCTGACCTTGCTGTCACGATCCTGCGGCAGGACGCCGACACCGGACAGACGGACCATGAAGTCGCCTTTGCCAAGACCGATCTTCGTGCTGGCGCAGGTCTCAAAAATGCCACAACGGCCACTATGATTGACCGGAGCTGCGACCGGGGCAGCAACGGGTGCGTTGACATAGGCGGAAGCCCCGGCCGGAGGCGGCGGGGGAGCAGCAGCCGTCTGGGCGTGCGCCGTGCCGCAGAGAGCGCTGGCTGCCAGAAGCGTGGCGGCCAGAAAGGATCCGGTCTTCATCATGGGGCGTCACTCTTATCAAACTGTAATGTTCGCCGCTGAAACCATACCCCGAGTGTTAACGGCCTTAATCTGAATCAATTCGTCACAACTTCCAGAGAGGTGAGTTTTTTTTGCAACAGTAAGGCGATCTCTGCGGTCCTGAATGGATCAGGCCGCTTTTTGTCTGTCACCGAAAGCAGAAAGTCTGGGCGACACTCTATCTTCCGCATGTCCAGTAATCGGTTTCACACAAAACAAGAGTAGAGATGTCCGTTGTAAGAATGACGGCGGAGTATGCTCTTTCAAATATGAGAGCTCCGCATACAGGGGTCCCCACAACCCAACATTCCCTGTAACTCATTATAAAGGATTATTTTTCGTCTCTTGCGACAGAGGGATTCATCTGTTTCGCAATAGCAAGAGCAGGGAGAGCCTTCATTCAGACAGGATGACGGACACCATTTCTCTCCGGTCACAAAGCGTCATCCGGATAACGGTAAAAACACCCTGCTGCCGCAGTCTCCCACGAACCAGACAGACGCAGATTTTTCAGGCTGAGATATCGTGTCATTTTCACAATGATTTAAATCAAGCCTGTCACCCGCTCTCAGGGGGTGTGATCCGCTTTCATTCGCGCTAGAGAGGGAAGGCCAAGCTTGAGCTCATAAAATGCCGCATCCGGCCGGAGAGAAAGACACATTATGTCAGTATCTGCCCTGACAGCCGGAAACAGTCCGTCCCACCCCAAGCGAATCGTCATCGCTGGAATGGATGGCTGTCAGACCTGTTCTGTATGCGAAGTACGGGCGCATGGAATCTGCAGTGCGCTGAATGACGATGAACTGTCCCAGCTTGCACAGGCAGCGGTGCGCATGACCATCCCGCCCGGCCGACAGTTCATCGAGGAAGGCTCCCTTGCCGACGAGTTTTTCAACATCACCTCGGGCACGGTCAAACTCTTCAAATCACTCCCCGACGGACGCCGCCAGATTACGGGATTTGTGAGCATCGGCCATTTTCTCGGTCTTGCCGTGTCTGACCGTTACGCCTTTGGTGCCGAAGCCATTGATCAGGTCCGACTCTGCCGTTTCTCGCGTGAGCGGCTTGAAACCGTGATCGACGAATTCCCCCGTCTGGAACGCCGTCTCCGCAATGAAGCCGCGAACGAACTGGTTGCGGCTCAGGATCAGATGCTCCTTCTTGGACGCAAGACGGCCCGCGAAAGGGTTGCCAGCTTTCTTTATAGTCAGATCACCGAGCTCTATGGCGACGACATCCCGCAGAACGCCAAACTCCATTTCCCCATGACGCGAGCGGACATCGCCGATTTTCTGGGACTGACCGTGGAAACCGTAAGCCGGACGATCAGCGGCCTGCGACGGGAAGGTCTGATCGCCACGGGCGCCGGTCATGAGATCACCGTTCCCACACCGTCCCGCCTGCGGACCATCGCCAGCGGTGAGGAATAGCCTCCCACACAGGATACCGGGGCGTGGAACACTACCCAGCTGGCACTCATTACTGTTTTTGAGACAGCGTTTTAACCTGCCGTCGATTGCAATTCCTTGACGAGATCATCCAGCGCCTCGTCTTCCGGCGACATGCCTTTCAGGTTCGTCCAGTTCTGACGGGAAATTAGACCGTAGGCTTCATCGCAGCGTGTGGTGAAGAAGTCATAGGACATGCGACGCGGCCCACCCCATGTGTTGAGATAGAGCCAGTCGGAATCATAGCCGTGCAGCCACACGGCATGACCGCCCGCGATGCTGTTATCGGCGGTCGGGTCGATAACCCAGTCATTATTTCCAACACAGGCATACTGGGGAAGCGTCAGACCGATATACAGGCCACCCAGCATGGCGATGGCGCGATGAACGGACTGCGTATCTTTCGGATTGATATAGCCAAAGGCTGTCAGGTAATCGCGTGTCTGACCCGGCCTCTCGTAGCCTTCGCGACACCAGCGGGACAGGACTTCAACCTCGACCGCGCCCTGATCCGTTGACGGATCATTTTCAACATATCCGGATTCCGCGCTGTAGTTGGCGACAACCTCATCATCACTCAGGACAATCGGTGTGAGGGCTGAGCCGGTCCATGTCCGGATGGCGGATGCGACGGATACCTGCGTGCAGCAGCCGAGACGATCATTGCACCACATCGGCCAGTCAGCGTCCGCGGCCCAGTTCACCGAAGGCGGCGGCGTGGGAAGACGAAAGCTGAGAGGCGCGGAAAGACGGTAGGTTCGCGGGTCCAGACGAGCGGGCTTCTTGCCCAGTCTGCGCTGAGTCATGCTGTTGGGTTCTCCACTGTTGAGCATGTGGAGAACGATACGTGTCCCAGCCCTGGCGTGGGGCTGGGGGTCTTTGTTCATATGATCGGGAAAAAATGAAGAGGTTTCTGGTGAAGCTTTTTTCAAAAAGCTTAAGAGAACATCGCCTTTTTGAAAAAAGGCGACACCCAAAAACTTCTATCAGTTATCGGAACTGCTCAGCACACGCCCGGCAATCACCTCCAGCTTGCTCAGCAAGGCCGGCTCCCGACGCTCCGGCGCGGTGATCAGCGCATGTTCGAGCGCCCGATCACAACCGGCCGGGCAAAGACCACGCGGCTGACCCAGCGCCGGGATCATCGCTTTCACGAGCGAACGAGCATGATCGGCGTTCTGCTGCATGACGCGCACAACCGCATCGACCGTGACACTGTCATGATCCTGATGCCAGCAGTCATAATCAGTCACCATCGCAACCGTCGCGTAGCAGATCTCGGCTTCACGAGCGAGCTTGGCTTCCGGCATGTTGGTCATGCCGATCACCGCACAGCCCCAGCTGCGATACAGTTCACTCTCGGCCCGCGTGGAGAACTGCGGCCCTTCCATCACCAGATAGGTGCCCCCACGGGTGAAGGCGATGTTCAGCTCTTTCAGCTTCTCTTCCGCCACGTCGCCGATACGCGGGCAGACCGGATCAGCCACGGAAACATGCGCCACACAGCCCGTATCGAAGAAGCTCTTCTCACGGGCGAAACTGCGATCAATGAACTGATCCACAATCACGAAATGTCCGGGCGGCAGATTTTCGCGCAGGGAGCCGACAGCCGAGAGAGAGATGATGTCCGTTACACCGGCAATCTTCATCGCCGCGATATTGGCGCGATAGTTCAGGCGTGACGGCGGGATTGGATGGCCGCGGCCGTGACGAGGCAGAAACACGCAGCGGACGCCATTCAGTGTTCCAAACAGCAGTTCGTCAGACGGTGCGCCCCAGGGAGTGTCAACACGCCGCCATTCCTTGTTCTCAAGACCGGCGATGTCATACAGCCCCGATCCACCGATAATGCCGATAACCGGTTTGACCTCAGGCGCGGGACTATTCGACATTGGACCAGATTCTCCGTTTCAAGAAAAAAAGCAGAAGTGCGAGGCATAGCAGATAGACAAGCACCCGCACACCGGTGCGATGACGGGCGGCCAGATGCGGCTGGGCGACCCACGCCAGAAAGGTCGTGACGTCGCGTGCTTCCTGTTCAACCGTCGCGGATGTGCCTTCCGGATAATGGACCTCACCGCCCCGCAACGGCGGCTTCATGGCAATCATCCGCCCCGAAGCAAAACGGTTGTAAAACTGACCAGATGGCACAGCCATGCCCGCTGGGGCAGGCCCATAGCCGGTGAGCAGCGCATAAATCCTGTCCGGGCCACCGGGATATACGACAGTAAGCCGCGACTGGTCCGGAGGCACGACACCCTCTGGAACACCCGCCGGTTTTACGGGTGTCGGGAACGCATCATCCGGCAGACCATGACGATATTTCAGCGCCCCGGACAGATCCCGTCCATCCTGAATCTGGTAGCTGGATGCAATGGATTTCACCGCTTCAGCATCAAGCCCCATGCCTTCGAGGTCTCTGAACTGAACATGCTTCATGCCGTGACATGATGAGCAGACCTGTTCGTAAACCAGATATCCACGCTGCACGGTGGCAAGATCGAAATTGCCCAGCGGTCCTTCAAAACTCCAGTGTTGAGGTGACGCATGATCGTGATCGGGGCGTGTCTGCGCGAGCATGGGTGATGCACTGAAAAGTGCTGCTGCGATAACGGGAATAAAAAACGCCATTCTCACGACGCACTCTCCACAACCGCGCGCTCACGTCGGGACACAAATGGCAGAACGACAAGAAAATGGAAGAAGTAAAACACCGTCGCGCATCGTCCGATAATCAGCCAGCTTCCCTCCATGTGATGCTGTCCGGCCAAACCCAGCGCCACGAACGCGGCAACGAGCAGGATCATGGACAGGCGGATGAGCGGTCGTTGCCGCGCGGATCGCACGGGCGACTGATCGAGCCACGGCACAAGGAACAGCACCACCACAGCACCGACCGAAGCCACGAGACCGCCGAACTTGAACGGAATTGCCTGAAGCATTCCGAAAAAGGGCAGGAAATACCATTCCGGTTCGATATTGGTCGGTGTGTGCAATGGATTGGCAGGACGATAATTTGCTGATTCTGTCACAAGATCTGGAAACAGAAACATCACCGCAGTCAGCACGATGGCGAAAACCGCCACTCCGAAGGCGTCCTTGATCGCGAAATAAGGTGAGAAGGGCAGGCTTCCCTTCCGGTCTGGTTCAATCCCGCTCGGGTTTCCAGAACCTGCAACATGCACGCCCGCCACATGCAGACCGACCACCGCAACGATCGCAAACGCCAATGTAAAATGCAGCACGAAAAGATGGTGCAGCGTGCCGTCACCCGGCTGGCTTCCATCAAGAAACACACGCTCTGTAAACGGCCCGATCACGGGAATGGACGCCAGCGCCTTTCCGGCAATATCCGCGCCCCAGTAGGACATCTGCCCCCACGGCAGGACATACCCAGCAAAGGCGGTGATCATGGTCATCACCAGAAGCAGCAGACCGAGCAGCCACACCAGTTCACGCGGCTTCTTGTAGGAGCCATAATACAGGCCACGAAACAGATGCAGATAAAGTGCGCCGAGAAACAGGCTTGCGCCCGCCATATGCATGGACCGCATCAGCCAACCGGACGGGACGCGGCGCTCAATCGCCTCGATGGACGCGAACGCTCCTGCTACCGTCGGCGTGTAATTCATGACCAGCACGAGACCGGATAGCAGCATCAGCACGAGGACCGCTGACAGCATGGCCCCCACGGTCCAGAGCATGTTGGCCGAACGCGGCATCGGAAAATGGCGGAACTGGGTGGTGAGAAAACGCCTGACAGGCAGACGGCTGTCGAGCCAGTCCTGTTTGCTTCCGTCGTTCTCCCTGTCGCTGGACGACGAACCTGTCATGCGGCGTTCCCCTGCTTCCCTGCGCACACATCTAATTCAGTTGGCGCGACAGGTCCACGGAAGCTGGTATGTCGAAATCTGGCCGAAGGGACTTCGGGCCATCAGGTTACTGTCTCAAGCCACTACCGGAACTGTAATTCGCGGTGGTGAAACTGTGTTTCAGCACGACATCATTTCCGAAGACGACAGTAAGCGTCTTGTTTTTGTTGTTTGATCTTTCCCCAAGCATGCCCAGCCCTACAACATCCTGAGCGATTGAGAGGCCGTCTTCCCTGCCGGACGTAAAACTATAAACCCAGACTTCATAGCCGTTTTCGTAGGTTTTCTGTCCCGGCTCACCGTATATCTGACGCACCTGCGATGAAGTCGTCATACCATCATGAATATTCTGATTCACTTCCTGAATGGTCGTATGTTTTATGGAAGCATCACCCGTGGACGTGCAGGCGCTTGTACTGGCTATCACAGCCACAACGACAACGCTTCTGATGATCTTCATCCTGTGACCAGTCCTTTTAGCTATATATTCTCAGCTTACTCCATTGTGTTCCACCGATACAGATAGAGGCTCATCCTCGTGCGTTTCCGGCATGGCGAACAGGAAGAGGAAAAAGACAGCGGCCCCGCTCCCTGCCAGCGCCAGAAACGCCGGATTGAACCCATAAGCAGATGTCAGCTGACCTCCGACGAAATTCGAAAGCAAGGCTCCCACGGTGCCAACGGCAAGTCCCAAACCAATGAGAAAATTCCGCCGACCGCCCTTCTCCGCCAGATCCGACATGATGGCATAGAAGAGCACCAGAATAATGCCCGACGAGATACCATCCAGAATCTGGGCCAGACACATGACTGGCCAACTGGCGCTCCAGAAGACCAGCAGGTCACGCAATGGCTGCATCGCCAGCGCCATCAGAAAGAGCGGCTTGCGCCGACATGATCCGGCAGTCCGCCCAACCAGAAACGCGACCGGTACCATGGTCGCCTGCGCGACGATGATGCAGACGGCCGTCATGAAGGGCACATTGCCGAAGTGATAAGTGGCATGCCGTTCGATCATGAGCGGAACGGTTGCGCCATTCGCCAGATTGAACAACAGGAGGCAAATCAGGAAGATGAGCAACGGAGCATTGGTCAGCACACGGAGGGCCTTCCCCCCCTTTGCTATGGCTGATTTTGACTTATCCGATGAAGCTTCCTGTGCATCGGCACGGCCAGTCAGTCGCGCCACAAGCAGGAGGCTGATGCCTGCCAGCCCCCCGATGGCCCATAAAGGCGTGAGCGGTCCGGCCATCGTGCCCACAGCGCACATGAAACAGGCAACCAGTGCGTTGCCCATATGGTTGAACGACTCATTGCGTCCCATACGCGCCATATAACCGCGAGGCCCCGCAGTCTCGCGACTGATGGCCGCCAGCAATGGTGAGAACAGAGCGCCAGCACCACCGGCAAGGAAATGGACGCAGACAATCTCCCAGAAGCCGGGAAACAGGGCGGCGACCGAGACAGAGACGATTGTCACAAGGCAGCAGCTCGCCAGAATGAGCCTGCGCGAAGACAACCGGTCGAGCGCCCATCCCCCCAGCAGACGTGCAATCACCGCGCCCGCACCGCCCGACGCAATCGCCATGCCGATGTCGGATGACGGCCACCCATAGGCGGCGAGAAGGCCGGTCAGGAAAGCGCCGAGATTATACTGTACGTCCGCCAGCAGAAAGCTGATGCCATCCAGGGCGAGATTGTCCCGACGGCGGAGTGTGTCTGTCTCATGGCTGGTCATCGGTCCCCATCATCATTGTCTCTGGACCGCATCTGACGGCTCGATCTCAGCTTGGTCATCTATCGCGACAGCGCGCTGGCACGTCGCTGTGGCGGTCTGCCCCGAACAGCGAAAACAGAACCGCATCATGCTGTTCAGCGCTGCCTCTGATTTCCGTTAGAAATCAAGCCGACCAATAAAAGACAAAGGTTTTTGAGTGAAGTAGGTTCTCCGGATCCTGAAGATACGCGACGGAAAAACTGCCTTTAGTCTCTTGCCCTGATCGGCTCTGTCCCGTCCGAGGGATCATTCTGCCCGGCCAGCAAAGCGCATGCGCTCACCAGCCGAACGGTGCAAAGCAGGGTTATTGGGCCAGATAGCCACCATCAACCGGCAGCACGGCACCCGTGATGAACGAGGCTTCGTCGGAAGCCAGGAACAGGATAGCGTTGGCAATCTCAACCGGCTTACCCATCCGGCCCAACGGATGCATGGCCACCACTTTCTCAATGCCTTCCTTACCCATTTTTCCTACTGCTGGCGTGTCGATCGTGCCCGGCGCCACAGCGTTGACGCGCACACCCTTGTCAGCCAGATCGATGGCCAAGTGCTTGGTCAAACCCGAGGCGACGAATTTCGCGGGACCATACACCGCCTGTCCTTTCTGACCGGCAAAAGCGGAAATTGAGGACAGGCAGACAATCGCTCCCTTCCCGGCCTTCACCATTTCAGCCGCGGCGTATTTGCAACTGAGGAACATGCCGCGTCCGTCCACCGCCATCGTGTGGTCCCATAGATCGACGGTGGCCGACGCAAGATCAGCCTCAGGAATGATACCGGCATTGGCGACAAGAATATCAATCGCGCCAAAATGGGAGACAGCCTGATCCATCAGAGCCCGGACATCCGCTTCGTGACTGACATCCCCCACCACGCCGATGGCCTGTCCTCCACGGCCCGTTATGTCCGCGACGAGTGTGTCCAGCTTTTCCTTGTCGAGATCCGCCAGCACCAGTCGTGCGCCTTCGTTTGCAAAACGTTCCGCCGTTGCACTGCCTATGCCGCTCGCCGCACCGGTAATGACAGCAACCTTGTCCTGAATACGTCCAGAGGTCGAATGATCCGGACGTGTTTCATTTACGGACATTTTTATCTCCTGCAATGTGGAATGGGTCACGCCAGTTAACGAAAGATGCCCCCGTTAGGTTTCTTTTTCCGATGGATTTCCAGCAGCAGGCCCTCTGGAAAATCCATGCAAAACACATGAAAACCAGCGGTCAGTCCCTCAGACGCATGACGGCTTTGCCTCACCGGACCGGAACGAATCCCTGTGTCCTGCGTATGAAAAACAGCAGCAATTTTCCGGGTAGCCGCTGGCAATCATGTGCGAGTGGTTTTTTCCCACAGTGTCCCTGATGCAAAGCGGGGGACGAATGTCGCTTGTTCGGGCGGTAAACTTACGCCGTGTGATGGCGATGCCCAGCACGAAAGGAATGTCGATGACCGACGATAGCAGCAGCCGTAATCATGATTCCTCACGCCGTCAGCTCTTCAAGGCCGCAGGTATTGCAGCTGTGGCAGGCGCATCGACCTTCGGCCAGCGTGCGGCGGCAGCGGAGCCCAATGCGCCGGGCGGAACCGCCATCCCGCTTGCCGATCCCAGAAACCTGTTTCCTCATCCGCCCTTTAACGCACAGTCCCAACCCTGGCCCGGACTGGCTTCGAAAATGACGCCGCGTCCCGATCATGGGGAACAGAGCTATCGCGGCAATGGCCGCCTTGCCGGACGAAAAGCGCTGATTACTGGCGGAGATTCCGGTCTTGGGCGCGCCGCCGCGATTGCTTACGCACGGGAAGGAGCGGATGTCGCCATCAACTATCTGCCTGAGGAAGAAAGTGACGCGCGAGAAGTTCAGGCGCTGGTGCAACAGGCAGGCCGGAAGTTCGTCGGTCTCCCCGGCGATATTCGTAACGAGGCATTCTGCAAGGAACTCATCTCCAAGGCAGTAACGCAGCTTGGTGGTCTCGATATCTTCGTGAATTGCGCAGGCAGGCAGCATACGCATGATGATATTCTTGATGTTAGCACTGAAGATTTCGACTGGACTCTCAAGACCAATCTCTATGCGCTCTTCTGGCTGACCAAAGCTGCGATCCCACATATGCAGCCCGGTTCGTCCATTATCTTCACCTCATCGACAAACGCCTATAATCCGTCGACCAATATTCTCGATTATTCGATAACCAAAGCCGGGATCGCCAATTTTGCGAAAGGGTTGGCGAAGCAGCTCATCAAGCGCGGCATCCGGGTCAATGCCATCGCCCCCGGTCCGTTCTGGACAGCCCTACAGGTCAGTGGCGGCCAGACGACCGCAAATGTCGAGAAAATGGGCGGGGATGTACCAATGGGCCGTCCGGGCCAGCCGGTCGAGATTGCACCTGCTTACGTCCAACTGGCATCCACTGAGTCCAGCTACATGACGGGTCAGGTCATTGGCGTGAATGGCGGCGTCGGACTTCCGTAATCTCCGCCTACATTGATACTCAGTTTCGGGAAAATCTTTTATGACACAAGACAATCCCCATAACACCGGTGGTTCGTTGCATGATGTCGCGAGCCTTGCCGACCTCTCCACCACTACACCGTATCGCACGGAGGTCGAAGACAAGCCTGTGATTCTGCTTCGGCAGGAGAATGGACAAATCCGGGCTCTGGCTGGCGAATGCCCGCATAAGGGTGCTCCATTGGAGAAAGGTGTCGTGTGTGACAACCAACTGGTTTGTCCGTGGCACAAGGCAATCTTCTCGATTGAGGATGGGCGACTGCTTGAGCCTCTTTCACTCGACCCGCTCGCCGTCTATCCCACCGAAATCCGCGATGGACGTGTGTGGCTTTCCCTTACCACAGACCCGCTGCCAGCTGAAAAACCAAAAGAGCAGACTGAAACTGTGCTGATCATCGGCGCTGGCGCTGCGGGAGTAACAGCCGCTATTTCCCTGCGAGAATTCGGCTTTGCCGGATCGATCACCATGGTCGACAGTGAAACGTCAGCACCTTACGACCGCACGGCACTGACCAAGACCGTGCTGTCCGGCAAGGCCAAGGGCAATGCGCCTCCTCCCCTGCGTCCTGACAACTTCTGGACCGAGCATGATATTCATCGCGTCATGGGGAAAGTCGTGGCGTTTGATGCGGCGTCGCGTGCCGTTACGCTGGCTGACGGACAGACACTGACAGCCGATCACGTGCTGCTTGCTCCGGGTGCCACTCCCCGCAAGCTCGATATCCCCGGTGCCGATCTTCAAGGCGTCTTCACGATCCGGCAGGCCACCGATACGCAACAACTGCTTGAAGCCTGTCCATCGAATGGTCGGGTCGTGATCAGTGGTGGCAGCTTTATCGGTATGGAAGCCGCCGCCTCGCTGAAATCACGCGGTTTGCAGGTTACGGTCGTCGCTCCGGACGACACGCCGTTTGCAAAAAACTTTGGTCAGGAAATCGGAGTACGTCTCCGGCGTCTGCATGAAGAGAAAGGCGTGACCTATCTGGCCGGACGACGCATCGTTGGCGTGGAGGGAGACGAACGCGTCCACGGTGTCCGTCTTGACGATGGTACGCATCTGGACACCGATATCGTGCTTGTTGGCATCGGCGTACACCCTGCAACCAGTTTCGCGGCCAGTCTCGCAACTGACGATGGCGGCATTGATGTCGATGACAGCATGCGAACATCTGCTGCTGGCGTTTATGTCGCAGGAGATTGCGCACGCATCGCCCACGGCGACAGTCGTCTCCGGATTGAGCATTGGCGTTCGGCGCAGGTGCAGGGCCGTCAGGTTGCGCGCACGATCACGGGTCAGCCCGGACCAGCGCACTTCCTTCCCTGGTTCTGGACCCAGCAGTTCGACTGCAAGCTCGAATATGCAGGCTACCATGAACCGTTCGATGACGTGGCAATCGAAGGCGATCTGGAAACGTTCGATTTCGTAGCCCGCCTGATGCGAAAGGGGCGTTGCGTCGGTGTGGTTACGGCAGGACATCCGGATGTGACCGCCAAAGCCGTGCAGTCAGGAAGCCTGGACTGAGAAGCGTGTCAGCTTGTTTTGGCTGTGACATGATACAGGGTTGTTTCTCAGACTCACATATCTGAAAGCAGCATCATCGCCCGGTCGCAGGAGGAAACGTCTATGTCCATCCATGTCGGCGTCGCTGGCTGGTCGATCCCGACCGCGCTTTCCGATCGGTTTCCTTCGGTCGGCACGCATCTTGAGCGCTACGGGACACTTTTCTCAGCTGTTGAAATTAACAGCAGTTTTTACAGACCACATCGACGCACAACCTATGAGCGTTGGGCAGCGAGCGTCCCACCCGCATTCCGCTTTTCCGTCAAATTGCCCAAAGCGATTACGCATGAACGTCGTCTGGTCGATTGCGGAGCACTCATCGAACGCTTTGCAGGGGAAACGAGTGGTCTTGGCGAAAAACGAGGACCTATTCTGGTTCAACTGCCGCCAAGTTTCGCCTACCCCGGAAACGTGGCCGAACGTTTCCTTCAGGAGTTGAAAAGGGTGATCTCCAGTCCCATCGTTCTGGAACCGAGGCACGCCAGTTGGTTCCTGCCAGAAGTGGACCATATGCTGGAGACACTCCACGTCTCACGGGTCGCGGCTGATCCGGCCAAACCTCTGCTTGCAGCGCAACCGGGCGGCTGGAAAGGCCTCGCCTATTTCCGGTTGCATGGCTCACCTCGCATGTATGAGTCTCCTTATGGGGAAAAGGCCATTGAAACACAGGCGAAAGTCATTAATTCGCTCTCCGCGCTCGGCACCGATGTTTGGACAATCTACGATAATACGACTTATGGTGCCGCACCCGGGAACGCGCTTCAGCTTATGGACAGACTCGCTGAGCACACACACTGACCTCGCTCTCAACGCGAGCCAGCGCTGAATCTGCGAGCCGCACCAGCTGAAACTTGCCGCGCACGCATGACGTTGCGTGAAGGTGCTTTGTGCAAGCGATGTTAATCGGTGTTTTTGTAGTTATGGCGGAGAGAGAGGGATTCGAACCCTCGGTACGCTATTAACGCACACACGCTTTCCAAGCGTGCGCCTTAAGCCGCTCGGCCATCTCTCCAGCGCACGGAGCGTTTCATACCAGTATCTGTCCGAGACTCAAGGGGGAAAATGCGTTTCAGGCGATCCGGACTGATCGTGCCCGCTCAATGAACTGCTTCACAGTGGTCGGATCCTTGATTCCCGGCGCGCTTTCCACACCGGACGCCACATCCACCGCGGGCGCGTCACTCATGCGAACAGCCTGCGCGACATTCTCCGGCGTCAGTCCACCCGCAAGAATCCACGGTGCTGGTGCAGTCCATCCCGCCGTTACGTCCCACGGCAAGGTCAGCCCGTTCCCTCCGGGGCGGCTGGCGTCCTTAGGTGCACGGGATTCGATGACCAGACGCTGGACGTCGCACTGGACCGGCAGATCCGCACGACTGGACACAGGACAGGACAGCCAGATCTCCTTGCCGAACGTCTGGGCAAGCGAGAGTGCTCTCTCTGGCGAGGTATAAAGCTGGAGCACATCGAGCGGCACGGCATTGAGCACCTCCGTGACCTTGGCGTCCGTGGGTTCGACAAACAGCCCCACACAGACCGAACTGGTGCCACTGGTCCGTCGTGCAAGTTCAGCAGCCCGCACCGGCGTGACGTAACGGGGTGACTTCGCGAAGAAGTTCAGGCCGATCCAGTCCGCGCCGTATTCCAGACAGGCATCCAGCCCGCGCTCTTCGGTCAGCCCACAGATCTTGACGCCAACACTCATGCGCGGAGGAACCTTATGCCGAGAGTTCTGCCGCAATGGCGGCCGCAGCTGAGGCCGGGTCTGCTGCACCGGTGATCGGACGCCCGATAACAATCCAGTCAGCCCCAGCCGTGCGTGCTTCGGTGGGGGTCATGACGCGCTTCTGGTCACCCACAGCTGCGCCATGCGGCCGAATGCCAGGTGTCACCAGCACCGGTTTGTCGCCGAATTCTGCCCGTAACGCCGCCAGTTCATGGGCGGAACAGACCAGCCCGTCCGCGCCATTGCGAAGCGCCAGTTCGGCCAGACGGAGAACCTGCGCCTTTGCACCGTCCTTTATGCCCATCTCGGCAAGACCGTGATCGTCAAGGCTGGTCAGAACCGTGACCGCCAGCAGGATCGGCTTCTGGTCTTCCGGGAAGCTGTCATCGCAGGCCTTGCGGGCGGCTGCGACCATCGCGCTGCCACCACCTGCGTGGATGGTCAGCATGGCTGGCCGGATACGGCTCAGGCTGCCGATGGCGGCTCCCACCGTGTTCGGAATATCGTGCAGCTTCAGATCGAGAAACAGATCCCGTCCCGCTGCGACTCGTTCGACAGCATCGAAACCGGCAGCGTAGGCGAATTCCAGACCCAGCTTGATGGCGTCCGCATGCGGAGAGACGGCAGCAGCCCATGTCTCGGCCTGTGCAGGATCACGCGTATCAAGAGCGGCGATAAGCCGTGTGCGACGCTGTGCCATGCCTCAGACCGCCGAAGGGGATGGAGGTGCAATCGGGGTGATCGTCGTCGTGGTCGGCGGGATTGCGTTGGCTGTAGCTGCGAGACGCGCCTGCGTCTGCAAACGCTCAAGCTCCGCCGTCTGGCTGGCGACGGTTGCTTCCAGCTCCTTGTTGCGAGCCTCGGCCTTTCTGGCCCGACGGCGCTGACCCAGTTCACTGACCCAGACGCCAAACGCGCCGAGCAGCAGCCCGACAAAAGCGGTCAGAACGGCCAGAACACCCACAGAGGAGGACCAGCTATAGGTCAGGAACCACATCTGTGAGGGCTCCTGATTGCTCGCGGCAAACAGGATCAGCGCCAGAAGAAAGGGGACAAGAAGGATAAGACGAATCATGAAGCATTCGTAGCCTCAGCCGCTGCCGGGAGCAAGAAAAGCCGTGCTTTTTACTTTTATGACAAAGGCGTCTTTTGTTGTGACGCGCTGAAGGCCTGAAGCATGTCCTGCGCTGCGAAGGTCCACGGGGTTTCCCTGAAACCTGCCTCAACCCGCTTTGTCATCTCCGCAAGCGTATTGGCCTCGAACAGAAGCGGCCTGATCTTTTCCAGAGCATCATTGAGATTGTCCGGATCAAAATGCCCAGTCAGCCCCTGCCCTGCTTCCACCAGCGCTCCGCGATCGGAAGCCAGGCAGACCTTGCCGCGTATCAGACTTTCCGACACCGGCAGGCCCCAGCCTTCGTAAAAGGACGGCACGATCGTAAACAATGCGTTCCGGTAGAGCGTATCGATTTGCGCATCGGAAGGGCCCAGAATGAGCGTGATATGTCCATCGAGATAATTGCTGTTTTTGAGCTGTCCCATCAGGTCTTCGGCCAGCCATCCCGGCGAGCCGACAAGCACCAGATGGGGAATGTCCTCCGGCCTGTGCTCACTCAGCAGCCGTCGCCAGAGGCGGAAGAGGAGCACATGATTCTTGCGGACCTCAAGCGTCCCTACCGACAGAACATAAGGATGGCTTGTGACGGGCGGCGCGTCGTCTTTTTTCGGTTTGCCGGGTTTTATGGTGCCCATCCGGATCGGACGAGCGATTACACCGGGAAACTGGTGTTCAATATCGTTCCGGGTGGCTTGCGAGACTGAAAATACCTGATCGCACGCCGGCAGGGTGGAGGTCAGCCAGCGTCGGAAAACACGCGGCAGACCTGCTGGGCACCACTCGGGATAAAGCAGCGGAATGATGTCGTGTACCAGCAGTCCGAACTTTACGCCGTAATGGTGGCGGTAATGATTGATGAGCGTCCCATAATCGGGATGCGCCCACGGTGCGCCGAGCGCCAGAATGATATCGTGCGCAGCCGGTTGGAAAGGCTGCTGAGCCTTGATGTTGCTTTGCCGTCTGGCCTGCCTAAAGATGGAAATCCCTCCCCGCATCAGCGCAGGAAGGTCTCGCAAGGCTGCGCTCTGGTGGGCGGCAAACTGTCCCAACGGCACACGCACGGCGACGGGAAGCCGCAAGGCCATCCGCCTGATGAGGGAAGGAGCCGGAGTTTCTCTGAAGCTGCTGTGGCATATCTGTCCGGCACTTTGTCCGGACGACGCGGTAAGGCGTTCGTAGAGCGCCTCCACCTCTTCATTCGGCACAACGACAAACCGACGCCCGTCCAGACTGTGCCTCAGAAAACCGACCCGTTTCTGCATGTCGGGCAGACTGCGCATGGCGCGCTGGATCTCGAAAGCTACCCGCTGGATGCCACTGGGGCGTGTATTGGTGCGGCCATATTCGAACAGATCCTCGACATCGAACCAGACATGTCCGGGCAAGAGCTCTGAAGAAAGTGGCGAGGCTGGCATCGTCAGGGGTATTTCCGGCTTCTGGCAGGAAACTGATACTGGACCGATTGCGACGACACCAGAGCCTCATGGCCGGTTCCGCATCCCAGTGGCGGCTTACAGGGTTCATCCACCCGTTCAGACGCACTTCATCTGAACGGGTAAAACAGTGAACCGACTCAGCTGGCCTGCAGACCACGCGCGATGATGATCTGGGCTTCCGTCGGAGAAAGAGTCGTCTTCACTGTTGTGGACACACTGCTGATGACTGCTTCAAGGGCCGGCAGAAGAGTGGCCACAGCCTGAACCATGGTGTTGACTGAAGTCGGAAGCTGCGACTGAAATGCCTGAAGAATGGTTACGGCAGCTGAGGCGGCGCTTTCTGCCGTTTCAATCCAGTTCTGGGCGACAGTCAGTGTCACGGTGGATGCAGCCGCCGCCGCGACCTCGGCAGTAACGGTGCTGACCTGAGTGATCGCGGCGGTGATCTTCGCTGTATTCTCCGTACCGATGATACTGCTGACCGTGGTGGAGTTCACCATCTGGGTCAGACCGGATTCAATGCTGCTGATAATGGAGAGCACCTTGGTGACGTTGACGCTGTAGGTCGTGTTGCCGCCGGAAGACGTGACCGTGCAGGCGGTCAGAGAGGCCATGGCGCCTGCGCCACCAGCGAGCAGGCCGGCACGAAGCAGAGAGCGACGGGAAAGACTGGACATGAAATCTCCTGAAATAAAATGAAACAGATGAAAATTGGGGAGGTGCTTAATATAACCGGATCATAAGGCGCGGTTGCGCTGCGCACTCTACTTGTCCACAGGTCAGAGCGCAGAAGGATTTGCCGGATCTTTACCCATCAGCGGTAACCGAGCTTTTCTCCGCCGCATCCTGCCGATAAAGTTTGGCACCGCACCCGGTCAGGCCCGATGAAGGGCACCGATGAAAGGCTTGTGTACGTGAAGACTGCCCTGTCTCTTTTGACTCTGACAGCGTTCTGCCTTGCCACTCCTGCGATGGCGGACGAAACGCTGACGTCCGCGGCACAAAGCTCGGTCGCGAATGAACAGCTCCGCAAGGAAATGATCGTGCTGCAGTCAGATCCCGAACAGGCCAGTGAAGCATGCATCACCGCCATGAAGGAGCTTCACGACACGCAGGCGAAAATTTCCGCAGCCGAGGAAAGATCCAGTTCAGCCGATCTCACGGTCGCCAAGGACGTGCTCGAATCGGATTATGAAAACGCCATTGAGATGTGCGGCCCGGATGCACGTCGCCTCTGCACGGCTCAGGATCGGCCAGCCAAACTGGCGCAGGCCTGTGCAGCTCTGAAAAGCGAAACGGACTGAGTGGTTTGTCTGGACCGATTTCGGGTAAGTGATTGAGAGTATTTACGAAGTCGTCTTTCTGAAGCTTTTTGGAAAAGTTTTCCTATAATTTACAGAGTGCGCTTCGAGAGCGTTTTCAATCCGCGATGCTCATGTCGGCGCGCCGCCACCAGCACTGTTCCGCAGGTCTTGGCTCAGGAAGCATGGGCAAAGGATCACCGGAAAATTCTACCGTGTTGGTCGGCGTTTCCTGCAACGTGATGGTCGTGCAGCGCAGGACGCCTCCATCGGCAACCAGCATCGCGTCCAGCTTGGCTTTCAGCAGGCAGGCCATCATCTCGGTGGTCGGATCGCCCGGCGTTACAATGATCCGCTCGGCTCTCGCCGGTTCGTTGGCGCGGAACCATCCCAGCAGCGGATCATCCTCCGCCAGTTGCAGGGCGTGATCCAGCTGCTCATCGACAAACCTGTGCCAGCCACTTTTGGCCCGCTGAAACGAGACCGGCATATTGGCGACGCCATCAAGCGGGCTCAGACTGGTCGGCTCAAGACGCACGGTGACGAATTCATTGTGACCGTGCGGCAGGGCGCAGCTTTCACTTGCCCCATGAATCAGCCGGTGTCCCATCGAAAAACGCCGGGTGAAGATCAGATCAACCATGACTGTCATTCCCGCTGGTCCTGGACTCGCGTAGCGCCTCGTACGCCGTCCAGCCCGCCTTGCGTAACTCGCAGGCCGGGCAGACGCCACATCCATGCCCCCATGCATGAAGCGTGCCGCGTGTTCCGAGGTAGCAGCTGTGACTCTCATGATTGATCAGCGTCACCAGCGGTTCGCCGCCAAGCGATTCAGCCAGTTGCCACGTCTGCGCCTTGTCGATCCACATCAGCGGCGTGTGCAGCACGAAGCGCGAATCCATCCCCAGATTCAGGGCGACCTGAAGCGCCTTGATCGTATCGTCCCGGCAGTCGGGATAACCGGAATAGTCGGTTTCGCAGACACCGGTGACGATGTGACGCAGCCCACGCCGGTAAGCGAGCGCGGCGGCGAAACTCAGGAAAATCAGGTTGCGTCCGGGAACAAATGTGCTGGGCAGACCGCTTTCCGTCATCTGGATTTCAGTATCACGCGTCAGCGCCGTGTCCGACACCTTCCCCAGTGCGTCGAGTTCCAGCGTATGGTCCGGACCAAGCCGCTCTTTCCAGTCGTCTTGTAGCGCCGCCATACCGTCGCGCAGCGTATCGCGGCAGGTCAGTTCGACGGCGTGACGCTGGCCGTAATCGAATCCCAGTGTTTCCACGCGGGAAAACCGGTCGAGCGCCCAAGCAAGACAGGTCGCCGAATCCTGTCCGCCCGAAAACACCACAAGCGCGCCGTCTGTTGAGGAAGGCTGGAGAGACATGATCATGGAATCCCGATGAGCTTGTGGGTCTGAAGGGACAGGCGCCAGCGTGGATGGGCGAGGCAGTATCGGACTACAGCGTCCGTGTTGGCAACGCGATCAGGACCGTCCATCGGCTGAAGCCAGAATTGCCTGAAATCAAGAGCCGCCATGTCCGCTGGATCAAGTTCAGGCTGAGGATAGACCAGCTTCAGCTCATGACCACTCTTTTGAATCCATTCAGAGCCGGCTTTCGGACTGATGCAAAGCCAGTCAATGCCCTCGGGAGCGGCTATGGTACCGTTACTTTCCACGGCGATCATGAAGCCTTCTTGATGCACAGCGTCGATGAGCGCCTTATCAAGCTGAAGCAGCGGCTCTCCGCCAGTGAACACCACAAAACGCTGGTCATGCTCCGGAAGCGCCCAGGTTTCTGCGATGGCTCTGGCCAATGCCGCTGCATCCGCAAAGCGACCACCGCCCTCACCGTCCGTGCCGATAAAGTCGGTATCGCAGAAACGGCAGATTGCTTTCTCCCTGTCCACCTCCCGACCGGTCCAGAGATTGCAGCCGGAAAAACGACAGAAAACGGCGGGACGACCGGTCTGGCCACCCTCGCCCTGCAACGTATGGAAAAGTTCCTTAACGGCATAACTCATGCCGGGTCATGTCGGACAAGATGACGTGGATGGCAAGGGGTATCAGGTATTATGCGGCGAAAGCAGGATGACCGCAGTGCCAGCAAGACATAAAGCCACGCCGATATAGTCTGCCCGGTCAGGCTGCACGCCCTCCACGCTCCAGAGCCAGAAAAGCGCGACCGCAATATAGATGCCTCCGTAGGCGGCATAGGAACGGCCTGCAGCATTGGTGTTGATCAGCGTCAGCAGCCACGCAAATGCGACGAGAGAAGCGCATCCGGGAAGCAGCCAGAACGGTGATCGCCCCTCGCGAAGCCAGGCCCAGAATGAAAAACATCCTGCAATTTCAACGAAAGCTGCGAGTGTGTAGATGATCAGGGACATGGCGCTCTCAGGTTAGCAAAAGGTTAAATATATTCTTACGCAAGATGTTATAAGGACATTGTTAATGTTTCAAAACTATGCTCCCGCTTGCTGTAACGATTTTATGGCGTTTTCTTGATGAACTAATAACACAAAAAACACTGGATTAACGACCTATTATCTGTGTCCAGACCGCATGTTCTGATAGAAAAACTTCAACGAAGCGAACACAGAAACCTCAAATACTTAAAGGGACAAGTAAATGTCTGGGATGCGCGAACTTTCACTGTCTGAACTCAACACTGTTTCTGGTGGTTGCTGCTACCATCCCCAGCACTCCTGTGGCGGAGCAAGTCAGACTTCGCTCGCCGGTATGATCGGTGCCTATGCCGGTTACCTCGCTGGAATGTACAATGTTGGCGCTGACTATTTTAATCACGCATCCTGCTCCACCATTGCCAGCGCCTGGCAGAATGTCGGTAATGACATGAAGCTCGGCTACAGTATGGGATCCAGCATGTCTGTAAGCGGTGCCCTCAACCTTCTGCAGCAGACAGTTTCCTCCATCAGCTCCGCTGTCACAGTCAACAAGTGCGGCTGGGTCACCAGCGAAAACCTGATTTCATTCCCGGTTTCACCTGGCGGTTCAGCCCTCGGCTGATTGACCCAGTCATACTGTTCCCTGCGCCTCGCTTCCGGGCGCAGGGAACAGCTTTCTCAAATCCTGACCAAAACAAATTTCCGGACTGAAATCACCCGACGCAGTATCGCTGCCCTACCCAGCAACAGGCCCGAGACCTGCCGGATAAAGAATAGGCATTGATGCCTCTTCTGAAGCTGCGAAAAACAACAACGGCAGCACGCCACCAAGCTGCGACGCCATATCGAGATAATCCGTCATCCTGTCACGACAGGAAACCGATAGTGGCAACCGCAACAAAGCGGTCCTCTTCTACAGGCGATTGAGCCTTTCACCTGCGCATTCCGAACAATATGTTCTTAAAAACATCTGGTGTTCCGATAGCGTGACAAGTCTTGCCGCATCCCACCACAGTGCGCCGGGCCCTACCGATCCACATGCCCTAGATCGCGCTCCGGAGCGATCACATCCCGCACTTTCTTCTTCAGTTCCTTCGGGCCGGGAAAGCCGTCGTCCCGCACGCGCTCCCACACCAGAATATCGTTCACCCTGATCTCGAATTTCCCACCCGTATCAGGGCATAGCGCCACTTCCGAAAGGTCTGTGCCGAAGGTGGAGAGCAGTTCCTGCGCCATCCATGCCGAACGCAGAAGCCAGTTGCACTGCGTGCAGTAGCGGATCGAGACTCGGTGAGCAGTTTCGGTCATGCAGACACTTCCTTCTGAACAGGCAAGGCGGATGTTTTGCCCTCCCCCAGCAATACAGCGTAGAAAGTCCTGACCGGAGATACCACTCCCCTAATGCCTTTGGGGGCCAGAAGGACCATCTGCATGAAAGTCGCTCTCGGACAGTTCGCCGTCGCTCCGGAATGGAGCGCCAATCTCGCGCAATGCGTGTCGCTGATAGACAAGGCGGTGGCGGAAGGAGCAAAGCTTCTTATCCTTCCGGAGAGCATCATCGCGGCGGACATGAACGATCCCCGCATCACCGTGCGCACGGCGCAGCCGCTTGACGGTCCCTTCGTCACCGGCCTGATTGATGCGCTGACGGGCAAGGATCTCACCGTTATCTGCTGCATCGCCACGCCGGACGCATCCGGGCTGACGCATAACTGCCAGATCGTGCTCAAGGGATCCGGTCTGGTCGCCTGTTATCGCAAGCTGCATCTCTACGACGCCTTCAACATGAAGGAATCGAACGATTACATCCCCGGCACGGAACTGCCACCCATCGTTCAGGTGGGCGATATCAAGGTCGGGCTGATGACCTGTTACGACGTCCGCTTCCCGGAAGTGGCCCGCTCGCTTGCCGTGCGCGGCGCCGATCTGCTGACTGTGCCAGCCGCCTGGGTACGTGGCCCTGGCAAGGAATGGCACTGGGAGGTGATGGTCACCGCGCGGGCGCTGGAAAACACATGTTACCTGGCCGCCGTGGGGGAGTGCGGGCCGCGCAACATTGGGTGCAGCATGATGGTCGATCCGCTGGGTGTGGCGGTCGCCCGTGCTGGTATCGCGCCTGATCTGATCTTCGCCAATGTGGATCTTGAGCGCATCCGCGCGACCCGTGAGGTGCTGCCAGTGCTTGCAAATCGTCGATTCAAGGATCCCGAACTTGGGTAGAGTGGCGCGTAGATGTTTCTATCTTGTCCAAGATTCAATTGAGAGGAGTTCGTCTTTTTCTGAAGAAAAAGAAGCAAAAAGACTTTGATTTACAAGAGGGCAGTTTGGTCGGCAGCATTGTTCGCTGACACGAAAAAGTTTTTTGGTTCTTTTTTCAAAAAAGAACGGATCCCTTCTAATCCTGTCTTTTAGAAACAAACAACTTCTGAAACCGGAGCAACCATGGACACGCTGAACAAGACGAAAGACCTGATCCAGAGCCGGGATGACGGCTTCGTTCATGTTCAGGGCGCACGCGAACACAATCTGAAAAACATCAGTGTGGATCTACCACGAGACAGTCTTGTAGTGTTCACCGGCGTTTCCGGTTCCGGCAAGTCCTCGCTTGCATTTGGCACACTCTATGCCGAGGCGCAGCGCCGCTACCTTGAATCCGTCTCCCCCTATGCGCGCCGTCTGTTCCAGCAAATGCCCGTGCCGGACGTGGACAGTGTGGACGGCCTGCCGCCCGCCATCGCGCTCCAGCAGCAACGCGGCGGCAGTTCAGGACGTTCATCCGTCGGCAGCATCACGACGCTCTCCAACCTTCTGCGGATGCTCTACTCCCGCGCCGGAACCTATCCGGACGGCTTGGCACGTCTGGAGGCTGAATCCTTCTCGCCGAATACGCCGATGGGGGCCTGCAAACGCTGTCACGGGCTTGGCCGCATCCATGACGTGACAGAAGCGAGCATGGTACCGGATGATTCTCTCAGCATCCGCGACCGGGCCGTCGCATCATGGCCGACGGCGTGGCAGGGGCAGAATCTACGGGATATCCTCATCACCAAGGGCGTCGACGTTGATTGTCCATGGCGGGATCTACCGAAAAAGACACGCGACTGGATTCTCTTCACCGACGAAACGCCCACCTATCCGGTCTATCCCGGCTTTACGCATGAGCAGGTGCAGCGCGCTATCGCCCAAGGGCTGGAACCGGGCTATCAAGGCACATTCACTGGCGCACGGCGCTATATCCTCCAGACATTCGCCAACTCGCAGAGCGCCATGATGCGCAAACGGGTCGAGGCGTTCATGACCTCCACCGACTGCCCGGAATGTCATGGTCAGCGGCTGAACGCCGATGCGCTGCGTGTGACGTTTGGCGGCTACAACATCGCGGCCATGACGGCCCTGCCGCTGGAAACCATCGCTGCGACATTACGTGCATCTGTGGATGCGAACCCGGCCGAGGATGCGACCGCTATCGCTGCCGGACGCATTGTTGAGGACATGATCGCGCGTATTGGCGTACTGGAAGATCTTGGTTTGGGCTATCTCCAGATGGATCGTGGCGTGCAGACGCTCTCACCCGGAGAATATCAACGCCTGCGTCTTGGCACACAGATCCACTCCAATCTGTTCGGTGTGGTCTATGTGCTGGACGAGCCTTCGGCTGGTCTGCATCCCGCTGATACGCAGGCGCTTCTTGCGGCGCTCGAGCGTTTACGTAACGCCGGAAACTCCCTTTTTCTGGTCGAGCATAATCTCGATATCGTCCGTAACGCGGAGTGGATCGTGGATGTCGGTCCGCAAGCAGGCACACGCGGTGGCGAAGTGCTGTATTCCGGCCCGCTTGCGGGACTGAAAGACGTCGAAGGGTCCCGAACACGGGATTACGTGTTTGCCGCCACTTCGAAAGTGCGTCATACGCCACGCAAGCCATCCGGATGGCTGAAACTGGACGATATCAACTGGAACAATCTGAACGGTCTTTCGGCTTCATTCCCACTCGGCGTTTTCACGTCTGTCACCGGCGTATCCGGTTCGGGAAAATCCTCGCTAGTCAGTCAGGTTCTCACAACCATCGTCGCCAAGGCGCTTGGTCAGGCGTTACCGGAAACGGATGAGGAAGAGAACGCACTTGTCTCGTCGGCACATGCCGGTGAGCCAGAAGGGCGTATTGTGGGAGGGCTGGAAGTCATCAAACGTCTTGTGGTGATCGACCAGAAACCCATCGGCCGCACGCCACGATCAAACCTTGCGACTTATACAGGACTTTTCGACACGATCCGCAAGCTCTACGCCGGGACAGAGCTCGCGCGGAAACGCAAATACGATGCGGGTCATTTCTCGTTCAACCTTCCGAAAGGCCGTTGTCCAACCTGCGAAGGTGCCGGCTCGACCATGGTGGAGCTTCTGTTCCTGCCGAGCGTCTATGCGCCGTGTCCGGCTTGCCACGGTGCGCGCTACAAGCCGGAAATTCTGGAAGTAACCTATCGCGGAAAATCCATCGCTGAGGTTCTCGACATGAATGTCGATGCCGCCTGCGCATTCTTTGCCGAAGATGCCGGTCCAGCACAGGCGCTGACCACCCTTCAGCGTGGAGGGCTCGGACACCTCAAACTCGGCCAGCCCGCAACCGAACTTTCAGGAGGCGAAGCTCAGCGGATTAAACTGGCGACAGAACTGCAAAAGCAGCGCCGTGGTCATACACTTTACGTTCTTGATGAACCGACGACTGGCCTGCATCCATCGGACGCGGACCGATTGATGGATCATCTCCACGAACTGCTGGATGGCGGAAACACCGTGATTGTCGCTGAGCACGATATGCGTCTGGTGGCGCGGGGGGACTGGGTGATTGATATGGGACCAGGCGCAGGCAACAAGGGCGGTCATATCGTGGCGGAAGGAACACCGCACACGGTTGCGCATATGAAAGGGAGTGTCACAGCACCATTTCTGATGCGTTATACGGGATAGAAACTGATATATCGTGAAATAATCTGGAAGTGTATTTTCTCCACAATGCAGGTTTATTGTTTCCGAATGAGGAACATATCCTTGCATCAGCAACAGGAGAAATACCCGCCACTTCAGAAAAAACATTGTGATAATTTTTATCACAATGCACTGCAATCTACGTAATCATCTTCGCAGGCTTCATACCCAGAAACAGCGCCGGTCTCCACAGTCAAAATACATAACGTTTTCCCGAACGTTCTTGCAAAAAAGAAAAAGGGAGAAGCGGCTACCCACTTCTCCCTTTCTCCCGCCTCCATGAACAAAACAGGCTTACGTTTCCAGCACGGAAAAGCCATGCGTACCGTCACGCTCAAGCTGGGCGACGAGACCAAACTCCCAATCGAGATAGGCCTGCATGGCTTCACGGGCATTGTCAGTGCCCTCATAAGGCCGTTTGTAGATATCTACTGGCTCAGAAAGAGCATTTTCTTTGGACAGGCCCGCTTCAAGAGGGTGGCCAGCCGCTTTCCATGCCGCGGTCCCTCCATCCAGCACTTTTACTTCGATACCATTTTCTGCAAGACGCCGAGCCGCAATCTGTGCAGCAACACCATCAGGAGACGTCAGAACGATCTGCCGCGTAGCTGGCACATCAGGATGCGCAAACAGATCTGTCGGAATGATAAAGAAAGCACCGGGAACATGCCCCGCCCTGAATGTCCGGCTGGTGGCCAAATCAAGGATAAAAGGCGGATTGGATCCCGCACTCTGTGCCAGAAGATCTGCCGATGTGATCAAAGGCATGGCAGCAAGAGGCCGCGACAGAAGAACTGGTTGCGGACCAGTTTCCTGCTTCAGCCCTGTCCAGTCATCCAAAACATAGACATGCTTCCATCCAAGCTGACGCAGCCAGTGACCGGTCATGCGGGCGCGCACACCGTCCGTGTCAGTCAGCACGATCGTGCCATGACGCACACCGATCCATTCATCCGTTGCCTGCACCAGCTGACCTCCGGGAGCCGAACGAAACCCCTCCAGATGCCCGGCCTCATATTCCTCCGGCGAACGCACGTCGAGCCGATACAGTGAACGATCTGCCCGACTTTCCAATTCGCTAAGCAGAACCGGTGAAATGAACTCGACACCTGTTTTTTCAGCGAGTTCCTGCGCCCTCTGTCGCGCTTTTGCGTGATTCGCCTCCGTGAAATCCGGTGCCTTGCGACTAGCCTCATGATCCAATTCGAACCCGGCCAGCGTCCAGCCGATCGTGCCGTTGCGCAGGGCAAACACAGGGTTGGGAATTTCTGAATTGACCAGAGACTGCGTGCCAATGATCGAACGCGTGCGGCCAGCGCAGTTCACGATCACCGTGGTATCCAGTGACGGCGCAATATCGCGCACCCGCAGAGCGAGCTCTGCCCCAGGCACGGAACGACCGCCGGGAATGGATATCGTGTTGTATTCCACGAAGCGTCGTGCATCGAGAATGACAAGGTCATCACCTCGCGCGATGCGGGCATGTACCTCTTCAGCCGGTAGGGAAGGCGTATGACGGACATGCTCGACCAGTTCGCCAAACGCCTTGGACGGCACGTTCACGTCGATGAACAGTTCGCCTCCGGATGCACGCCAACCGTCCAGGCCACCCGTCAGAGCCGAAACATCCGTATAACCCAATTGCCTGAGCAACTCGACGGCAGAACGGACAAGTCCTTCACCATTGTCATACACCACGACCTGCACGGTCCGGCGGGGGATAAGGGCGGTGACCAGCTCTTCAATACGCCCCAACGGGAGATTGACCGCAAAAAGCGGGTGTCCCGCTGCAAAAAATGCTTCTTCACGCGCATCGAGAAGAGCAATTTCCTCACCGGCACGCAGTCGTTCACGGACGGTTTTCGAAGCAGTTTCCGCAATCGGTGCGTCAGAAGGGGAGAGCGCGTTCATGCTGCCTGCCTTTCGCGGGAACGATCCCACAGATTGGGTGTCTCTTCGCTGGAATAGCCCGAAATGAAGGTTTTCTCCGCGCCGGTTTCCGGATCGTAGGTGGCACGGGAAACGCCGCCGATATTGGCGCCATAGACATGAATGGAGATCGACGTTTCATCCTCCAGCGCATTGGCCACAAGATGATAATCATTGACGCCCGGAGCAAGAGTCGCGACTTCCCCCGGTTCGAGGAATGTGGTTTCCGTGGCGTGAAAATAGCCTCTTCCGTCACGCTCATACTGCGTTTCGCTTTCACGACCACGCAGCATGCCGATCACCCCCCACACCCGATGATCGTGCAGGGGCGTTTTCTGACCCGGTCCCCAGACGAAGCTGACGACTGAGAAACGCTCAAGCGGATCACAGTGGAGGAGATACTGGCTGTAGCGTTCCGGACTGGGCTGCGCGAACTCGTCAGGCAGCCAGTCGTCACGAGAGACCAACCTGCGGAGGAGCTTCGCTCCTTCCGTCTGAAGGGTCTGCGGATCATTGTCCGCATCGTGAAGTTTCGTAAAATCAACGATGAAATCACGCAGGGAAGAGATTGTGCTCATGACAAGCTCTCACGCCACGCGTGTAAGACGGCGGTTATCCTCTTCCGCCACCAGTTCACGCACCAGTGGGATCAAGTCACGACCGTATTCATACGCATCGAGCAACGGATCGAACCCGCGGATCAGGAAGGTGGAGATGCCAAGGCGGTAATAATCGATGAGCGCTTCAGCAACCTGCTGAGGTGTGCCGACAAGCGAAGTGGAGTTTCCCTTGGCTCCAGTCAGTTCCGCAATCCCGGTCCAGAGACGTTTGTCGAGACGCCTCCCCTGCGCCGCCGCAGCCAGAAGGCGACGCGATCCTTCATTGGGCACATCCTTATTCCGTACAAATCCAGTCGTTTCCTGAAGAGAACGGGCTTTTTCAAGAATACGATCGGCGCGCGCCCATGCCGCCTCTTCCGTTTCCGCGAGAATAGGCCGTAGTGAAAGCGAGAAGCGCGGTGAGCGACCGTGTTTTGCAGCAGCAGCCCGGACCCGTGAAACGGTTTCGGCCACCTGCTCATAGGTTTCGCCCCACAGAGCGTAAACATCGGCATGCTTGCCAGCGACTTCGATCGCTTCCGCCGAAGAACCGCCGAAGTAAACAGGAATGGATTCTTCATTGTAAGGATGGACAAGCGAATTGGCGCCGCGAACATCGTAGAACACGCCCTTGTAATCAAATGGCGTGGTCTGGCTCCACTCCTTCCGCACAATATCGAGATACTCACTGGTCCGGGCATAGCGCTGGGCTTTGGTCGTATGATCGCCGTCAGCCTGCAGCTCCAAATCACTACCGCCCGTGATGATATGCACCGCGACACGTCCCCGCGTGAGGTTGTCGAGCGTGGCAAGCTGACGCGCGACGATGGTCGGCGCATTGAAACCGGGACGATGAGCGATCAGAAGACCGAGATCCGGCGCAACAGACGCTGCGTGCTGGGCGATGAGAATGCTTTCGGGTGAATTGGAATGGAAGGCGACCAGAACACGGTCGAATCCGCCATTCTCATGAATCTTTACCGCGGTTTCGATATGTTTCGGATCAACCACCGGACCTGATGGAGGGATGATCTCGGAGTGATTGCGACTGCCGATGTAACCGATGAACTCGACGGACATGGTGGCCTCCTAATTAACTATTTTATTAAGTTGATATAAAAATTAACGCTTGAAAATAGATCAAAAGCAAGCAAGAAATGCTCAATACACACTTCATCTGTCGTAATATGGCCGAACCGGTCATTAAACGGAGATCGAGACCGGAGCCCATCATGTCCCAGTCCACCCGGCCTTCTTCTGGCGCTCCCGCCGATGCCCACCTTGGCGCTCCCCTGCCCCAGCGCATGGCGCGCAATGTTCCCAGCGAGCTTCTGCGATCGTTCGTGGCGATTGTGGAAGCCGGCTCCATGGCGCAGGCAACCGAGACAATTTTTCTGACGCAGTCCGCGCTCAGCCTGCAGATGAAACGTCTGGAAGACGTGCTTCAGCAGAAGCTTTTCCGTCGTGACGGACGCCGTCTGATCCTGACGCCCATCGGTGAGGAACTAGTGGGGTATGCGCGTCAGCTTCTCGCGCTCAACGACCGGATCATGCGCACACTCGGTCAGGACTCGGAGCCGGAACCGATAACAGTTGGCATGGTGCAGGATTTTGCCGACACGCTGCTTCCGGACGTGCTGGGGCAGTTTCGCCTTGCGCACCCCCGTTCCCGTCTTGTGATCCAGATCGGTGGATCGGCGGAACTTCTGGACATGTTCGACCGCTCGAGACTCGATCTGGTGCTGTGCCTTGGACAGCACGGCGACCGTTCCGGTGCGACATGGAAAGTGGTCGGACACGACCGGATGACATGGATTGGCGATCCAGCCATTGCCGAACTTTCCGAGGTGCCTCTTGTTCTTCTTGAGCCACCCTGCCGTTTTCGTGACGCCGCCCTGCGTGCCCTGACACAGGAAAAGCGGGATTACCGGCTGGTGCTGGAAACACCCAACCTTCCCGCTATGCGGGCCGGTGTGCGCGGCGGCCTTGGTGTGAGCTGCCGGACGCGCCGCTTCGCCACGGCTGAAGGGCTCCCCACGATCACGAGTGACGCTCTTCCGGCCATTCCCGAGATCGAGACCATTCTCGTGCGGCGCAATCATCTCGGGGATGCCGCGACCGATCTGGGGGATCTGTTGGCCGCAGCAGCAGGCGCTTGAATAATGTTCAAGGAACGGATGACAAGAACTCTTTATGAGACAGGCAAGTCTTCGCGGCAGGATCGGATCGTTCCGATATCTGCAACGAGGTTTTCTCATGACGTCATCCGCATCTGCCGCCCCGCTTCGCGCCAAGTTCCGGGAACTGGAAGGAGAGCGCGAGCGCACATGGGAGCCCGCGGCTCTGGCCGTGAACGTCAACCAGCGGGCCACACTGATCCGCGATCATGGCAAGGCAGCCTCTGTCGTGAAGACCGGAGACGTACTGCCACCGCTCACACTGTCTGCCGTGGATGGGAGTACGGTGTCACTGGATGATCTGGTGGCGAAAGGCCCAGCCGTTCTGGTGTTCTTCCGCTTTGCCGGATGTCCTGCCTGCAACATCGCTCTCCCTCATTATCGCGATACATTGTGGCCTGAACTGAAAGCATCCGGCATTCCTCTTCTGGCGATCTCACCCCAGCCGACAGCGCTGCTCTCCGAAATTGCCACGCGCCATGACCTGTCTTTCCCGGTCGCAACCGATACGGGGCTGCAACTGTCACGCGCACTGGGACTTACCTACACGTTTGATGAACCCTCCCGACAGAGCGCACTCGCAAAGGGCGGAAAAAGCGAGGCGCTGAACGGTCTTGAAGATACTTGGGAACTTCCTAAACCTGCCGTGATTGTCATCGGACCTGGGCGTGTCGTGCGCTTTGCCGACGTCTCCCCGGACTGGATGGACCGCACGGAGAGCGACTGTGTTCTGGCGGCGTTGGGGCTGAATAAAGGAAACGCCTCTCATGCAGCCTGACTGTGTTGTGGTCGATGGGCGGACTTCCGTCCCGGCTGAGCTGTTTCGGGAAGCCATGAGTCGTCTCGGCGCACCCGTGACGGTCGTGGCCACCGACGGTCCAGCCGGGCGTCAGGGCCTAACCGTCTCCGCCATGACAAGCGTGAGTGATACGCCGCCGACGGTGCTCGTCTGCCTCAATCGCAGCAACCGCTCTCATGAAGCATTTCAACGCAACGGCGTGGTCGGGATCAGCATTCTCGGTCGCGGTCATGACGATGTGGCGGGTGTTTTCGCCAGTTCACGCCGCGCACCCGAAGAGAAATTCGCTTCCGGTGTCTGGCGTGTGGGGAAAACCGGCGCGCCGCTTCTCGATGATGCGGCTGTAACACTGGATTGTGTGATTGAAGATATCCGCAGGTCAGGAACACATGACGTTCTGTTCTGCGCGGTCCGCGACATCGTGATCAGTGACACGATTGCCGCGGGTCTTGCGTGGTGCGGCCGCGCCTTCCACCATCTGCCTTTTTCGTCACAGGCGCCATTCCTGAAAGTTCAGGATACAGCCTGATGACAGCAGGCGACTTCCAGGGAGAAGTCGCCCCTTTTCTTACCGAGAAGAACGACGATCCAGCTGCGCCAGATCACGCACTGCGCCACGCGCCGCACTGGTCGTCAGGGCCGCATAAGCCTTGAGCGCCGTGGAAACCACGCGATTGCGCACAGGCTTCCATGCCTCGACACCCCGGTCGTCCATCTTCTGCCGGCGGGTTGAAAGCTCGGGGTCAGTCACGCTCGTTTTCAGCACGCGGTTCGGAATATCGATCTCGATGATGTCGCCATCCTCGATCAGACCGATCGCACCACCTTCCGCCGCTTCCGGGGAAATATGGCCGATGGACAGGCCAGAACTGCCGCCGGAGAAACGACCGTCGGTGATGAGCGCACAGGACTCAGCCAGCCCTTTCGACTTCAGGTAGGAGGTAGGGTAGAGCATTTCCTGCATGCCCGGACCACCCTTCGGTCCTTCGTAGCGGATCACCACCACGTCGCCTGCCTTGATGCGATCGCCAAGAATGGCGGACACGGCGGCGTCCTGACTCTCGAACACACGGGCCGGACCGGAGAAGGTCAGCAGACCTTCGGCCACACCGGCCGTCTTCACGATGGCGCCGTCTTCCGCGATGTTGCCATACAGCACGGCGAGACCGCCTTCCTTGCTGAACGCATGGTCGCCAGAACGGATCGCACCCTTTTCACGGTCAAGATCCAGTTCCTTGTAACGGCTGGCCTGCGAGAACGCCTGCGTGGTGCGAACACCTCCGGGAGCGGCCTTGTAGAAAGTGCGGGCTTCGTCGGTCGCCGTCTCGCCACCGATATCCCACTGCGCCAGTGCCTTGGCGACGCTCTTGGAGTGGACCATCGGAATATCACGGTGAAGCAGCTTCATGCGGTCGAGTTCGCCCATGATGGCCTGCACGCCACCGGCACGATGGACGTTTTCCATATGCACGTCAGCCTTGGAGGGCGCGACCTTGCAGAGGTTCGACACGCGGCGGGAAAGCCGGTCGATGTCGGCCATGGTGAATGGCACTTCGCCCTCATGAGCGGCGGCAAGAAGATGCAGCACCGTGTTGGTCGAACCACCCATGGCGATATCGACGGTCATGGCGTTCTCGAACGCTTCGAACGTGGCGATGGAGCGCGGCAGAACACTGCTGTCGCCCTGCTCGTAATAGCGCTTGGCCAGTTCGACGGCGAGCTTGCCTGCTTTCAGGAACAGTTCGCGACGGTCAGCATGTGTAGCGACGAGGCTGCCATTGCCCGGCAGGGACAGACCCAGCGCTTCGGTCAGGCAGTTCATCGAGTTGGCGGTGAACATGCCGGAGCAGGAGCCACAGGTCGGGCAGGCCGAGCGCTCGATGATGTCGGACTCTTCCTGCGTGACGCCCGGAGCGGCGGCGGCGACCATGGAGGACACCAGATCGACGGCCTTGTCGATCTCGCCGTCCTTCACATGACCGGCTTCCATCGGACCACCGGAGACGAACACCACTGGGATGTTCAGGCGCATGGCGGCCATCAGCATGCCCGGCGTGATCTTGTCGCAGTTACTGATGCAAACCAGCGCGTCGGCGCAGTGGGCGTTGACCATGTATTCCACGGCGTCGGCGATCAGCTCGCGCGAAGGCAGGCTGTAGAGCATGCCACCGTGACCCATGGCGATGCCGTCATCGACCGCGATGGTGTTGAACTCGCGCCCGATGCCGCCTGCTTCCGCGATGGCCTCGCAGACAAGCTGGCCGAGGTCTTTCAGGTGGACGTGACCGGGGACGAACTGGGTAAAGGAATTGGCGACGGCAATAATCGGCTTACCGAAATCCGCGTCCGTCATGCCCGTGGCGCGCCAGAGGCTGCGAGCGCCGGCCATGTTGCGGCCGTGGGTAGTGGTGCGGGAGCGGTAACCGGCCATACGACTGTTCTTTCCGATCTGAAACAGGGCGGGACACGACGAAAATGGTGTTCCACCTTCAACATGGGGCCGTATAGCGGGAAAAACAGGGTGAGTCAGCCGACGGATGGGAGATTCATCGGCTGTGCCCTGCTTCGCTCAGCAACGGCTCCCGAAAACACGCCTCAGGTGAACGATCAGACGGAAACGCCTCAGGCTGCGTGCCAGTTGCCACCCTTTTTGTAGGCCATATCCATGTCCTGAATGATGCTGTTGAATTCCGGCGCACGCAGGACCATCACACTGGGATCAAACGGTTTTCCGCTCTTGATGGCGGTATGCAGACGGCGGTTGAGCGCGCGGTTGAACACGCCCGGCCCGGTCTTGTAGGCGATATACAGATCCCGGAAGAGATAGCTGTTGCGATAAAGTGACAGCAGACAGTCCGCAAGGATCGGACTGTTCCGGCGGCTGCCGAAGAAGTCGTTATGGACGTAATAATTGTCCGTCACGAAGAAGACGTGGGATGGCTTCTGCGCGGCATAGTCTTCCAGTATTTCCGGGGCGACAATGCGGATATCGGCATCCAGCCACCAGCCGCCCAGTTCATGAATGACGTGGACCCGGAGGAAATCAGCCGCCTCGGCGGGATGACGCGCCTGCAGGAACAGGTCCCGCGCTTCCCGCCCATAGTGGTCATAGAGCCATTCGGCCCCTGACTCGCGATTGAACATCTGGACGTCAAACGCTTCCAGCCCCTCATGATAGGCGAGGTTCTCCGTAATCTCGGCAGGCGGATTCTGATCCCAGTACTGATAGATATGTGTCGGGATGATCTGCTCCGCGCTCGGACGTGCGGGTATTTTTGCTTTCGGCAGAACGGACAGCGCTGTCTCCAGATAGAGCACGTCTACTTCTTCGCCGGTGTGGAAAGCTTCGAAGCAGTTGCCCATCCGCTCCAGCGCGGCTTTGGGATCATGCTGACGCCATGCGATCTCGATCCCGAGGATGTAATCATAGATCGGCTGGGACAGCGCTTTCAGCTGCTCCAGTTCGTCTGCGGGAGGGCTCATCCCGGCCTTGAGCAGACACAGCAGGCGAGCCTGCAACAGGGAAGAGGCGAGCGGAAATTCGTTTGGATGCTTGGAGTGCAGATTGAAGGCGAGACCATAGAAATAGGCCGCTTCCTTCACCTGCTTGTGCATGTGCAGAATATTGGCTAGCGCAAAAGCATGCTCAACGGTCGCCGCGCCATGCTTATGGAAATAATTCATCGCCTGATGGTTATCGGCGAGATCTTCAAGAGTAAAATCCGAGGTTTTCTCTATGGGCAGGGTCAGGAATGTTTCGTTTTTTTCCGCATCAGTCGACATAATCAGGTCTTTTCCACCCTTGGCCCAAAACAGGCCCTATTCCCACACAGGATATTAGATAATCCGGGATATTCAACATTCTGATAACGACGTCCAGAGCCTTGCAGTGACCCACGCCATCCTGAAACCGGTTCAGCCTGCAGCGGCGATCTCCTTTGAAAGCGTGTCAACAAGCTGCCGTGCGGGCATCGGACGCACACGAGCCACGCCCGTCCCGGCCCAGAATGCACCGTATCCTGCCTCACCCTGAGCCCTGGCCGCAGCATCCAGCTGCTTTGCCGCATCATACGCATAAGGATAAGGCGGCACCACGGGACAATCCGCACGATCGGCCAGCGCCTGAAATTTCTGCCGCACCCCACGGGCCGGACGTCCTGAGATCGCCGTAATCATTTCGGTCCCCTCCCTTCCCCCATCCATCAGGGCGGTGCGGTAAGCAGGAGAGGCTGCACTTTCATCGCAGGCGACAAACGCCGTTCCCAGCTGTGCAGCTGTTGCGCCCGCATCCAGCATTTCCGCCACGTCACGACCGGTCATAAGGCCACCAGCTGCGACAAGAGGCAGGGCGGTCACCGATTTCAGTATGGTGAGAAGCGTCCTTGTATCGGCCTTTTCATCAGGAGCGACTGAATAGAAGATGCCGCGATGTCCTCCGGCCTCATATCCCTGCGCGATCAGGGAATCCATCCCTGCCCGCTCCGCCAGTTTGGCTTCCTGCACATTGGTCACGCTGGCAATCAGCATGATCCCTGCATCTTTGAGGGACTGAACAGCAGCCGCTCCGGGCAGACCGAAATGGAAGCTTACGCAGGCAGGACGTTCTTCAAGCAGCATGTCCAGCATGGCCGGACCATCCAGAAAGGACGCATAGATCTGCCGCAATGTTTCAGGGGGACGAGCACCAAAACGCTCGAATTCAGGCTTCAGCCAGTGAAGCCAGTCCGCCGCTTCCCTGGCGGGGAGCGGGACAGACTGGTGGCAGAAAACGTTCACGCCGAACGGGCGCGGCGTCAGCTGTCGTGTCTGCCGGATGGCGTCCCGAGCGGCAGAGACCGTCATCGCGCCGATTCCAAGATTCCCGAGCGCTCCAGCCTCGGAAACCGCCGCTGCAAGACGAGGCGTGGAGACCCCGGCCATCGGAGCCTGCACAACCGGAACCTCCAGACTCAGGCGTTGCATCAGCATGAGACACCTACGTCTGAAAGTTCAGCCGGTTGCCTCTGGCTGTCACTGGCGCGTCAGTAACATTTAGCCTCAGGCTGTGCCCGGGCCGAACTCCTCATCGTGGTCCACAAGTGGGATGGGGTAATCGCCCGTGAAGCAGGCGTCACAGTAGCGACGGCGCTCTGCATCGCGGCCTTCATGGCCCAAAGCCCGATAAAGACCATCAAGGGAGATAAAAGCGAGGCTATCCACGCCGATCAGTTCCGCCATCGTCGCGATGTCGTGCTGGGCCGCCAGCAGTTTGCTGCGCTCCGGCGTATCGATGCCGTAGAAGCAGGAATGCTTGGTTGGCGGCGAGGAAATCCGCATATGGACCTCCGTCGCACCGGCAGCCCGCACCATATCGACGATCTTGCGGGATGTGGTGCCACGCACGATGGAGTCGTCCACGAGAATGACGCGCTTTCCATCCAGCATCGGCTTGTTCGTCGAATGCTTCATGCGGACACCGAGATTACGGATCTGGTCCGTAGGCTCGATAAAGGTGCGTCCGACATAATGGTTGCGGATAATGCCGAGTTCGAAGGGAATGCCGCTTTCCTGAGCGAAGCCCATCGCTGACGGCACGCCCGAATCCGGCACCGGCACGACCACGTCAGCCTCGACTCCGCTTTCACGAGCCAGTTCGACGCCGATCTGCTTGCGGACGTTGTAGACAGGCATACCGTCCAGAACCGAATCCGGACGGGCAAAATAGATGTATTCGAACACGCAGAAGCCGGAGCGCTGGGCTGCAAACGGCTTGACCGAGCGCACACCGGTCTTGTCGATGACGACCATTTCGCCCGGCTCGACATCGCGCACGAACTCGGCGCCGACGATATCCAGACCACAGCTTTCCGAGGCGAACACCCAGCCGGATGCATCATTGGCCGCACCCGGCAGCTTGCCCAGAACCAGCGGACGCACGCCGAGCGGATCACGCACGCCCATCAGCGCATCCTGCGACAGCACAACCAGCGAGTAAGCTCCCTGCACCTGCTTCAGAGCGTCGATCAGGCGATCCTCGACCGTGGCATAGAGCGAGATAGCGATGAGATGGATGAAGACTTCCGTATCCGTGGTGGACTGGAACAGGCACCCGCGACGGATCAGCGCACGACGCAGGCCGTGAGCGTTGGTCAGGTTGCCATTATGAGCGACGGCAAGGCCGCCGAATTCGAACTCGGCGAACAAGGGCTGCACATTGCGCAGCAGGGTGTCGCCTGTCGTGGAGTAGCGGTTGTGTCCTACCGAGAACGCGCCCGGCAGTCCTGCCATGATGCGCGTGTCGTGAAAGACATCACCGACTAGACCAAGACCGCGATGGGAGGAAAATTTCTTTCCGTCGTAGCTGACAATGCCCGAGGCTTCCTGCCCGCGATGCTGAAGCGCATGCAGGCCAAGAGCGGTTATGGCCGCCGCATCCGCGACGTTCCATGCTCCGAAAACGGCACATTCTTCGTGGAACTTGTCATCCCCGTCCTGCCGGTCATCAGCCCATGGATGGGTTGTGACCGTCGTCTGCCGGAGAGAAAGCTGTTCGGACATCAGTTTTCATCCTTCCCCGATCACAGTCCACGCAGACCGATCACGTGGTGCGTCAGGGGTTCTCTGGGTAAGCCTCACCGGGTGCGTCGTCCGGTCCGCCGAGGTCATGGCCTGAGCCGGGCTCCTGCGCAAGGTCTGAAGGCACAAATCTCGACATGAACGGCGCCATATAGGACAGCGCAGTCGTTATCGCATTCGCCCCGGCTCCATCGCTCCGCTCGCCGGTCATGACCATATTCGTGGCGGTAGCCCAGTGAGTGGCCATATAAAGGGTCACAATGACTGTTCCGCCTCGCAGGACTCCGAACATGCCACCCAGAAGCTTGTCCAGCCCCGCGAGGGGAGAGATCCTAATAAGGTGAGCGAACAGGCTGGACACAAGGGCGCCGACAGCGAGTCCGCCAAAAAATATCACACCAAACCCGACCCCGTCTGCCAGTTCCGCCGGCTCCAGCGTCGGCAGCGCCCATGTGACAAATACATGCCGGTATTTCATCGCCGCAATGCCGGCCACACCCCAGGCAATGATCCCCAGCACCTCCCGCGTGAAACCTTTTCTCAGTCCGCTGACAACGGACAGGACCACAATCAGTTCCACCAGCAAGGCAGGCGCCGATGTCGGCGCATTGATGACTGTCTGCAGAGCCTCCCGCACCGCCGTCTGCACGGTCTCCCATGCCGGAATGTGCTCAGACACAAATGAAAGGGAGGCTGTCATCAGGCTACGCCCTGATCAGAGGGACCCACGCCACAAATCAGTCCCTTTCGGAATAATGGGGTGCTTATCCTCACAACACGGCCGCCTCTTCACATCCTCGCCCAAGGTCCTGGAGATGCCTAGCCGGAGATTTCTGAAGGCTCTCTTAAAATCGAAACAAATCATTACTCTGCGTTACAGTCACTGCCCGCCTCAGCCTGATGTCGCACAGGATTATGGCAGTTTGCTGGTCGCAACCCGCCACGGCCCCTTGCGTCGCCCCTTGTGAGGTCCCGAAGCATGACTCAGGCGCAGACACAACTCTCCCATTTCGATCCGACAGTGTAATTCTGTCCATACAGCATCAGGATCAAGGCCCTGATCAGCCCATATCGCAATCAGTCCCCGAACAAATCCGGCGCTGGTCCGAATCACCTCTTCCCTGTCGCCTTCAATGACCGCCGCAGTGCATTCAGCCATGACGAGGCCCAGTATACCGGCGAGATGTCGTGTCTCATTGTCATCCGACACCACACCCTCCCGTTCCGCCAATGCATCGAGCAAGGGAGCGAGAGTTTCGACGGCACCAGAAGAAGGAGTTGTCATGGGACCATCATGAAAAAAAATTGCGCTCCCCGTCAATCAGCCGAGAAGCACAATACTGACGTCATATCGTGACCCACGCCAGAAAGAGTCCTGTTTGTGAACGGAAACCACTCACAACATGGCCGGGCCCGTCTCTCTCGCCCTGGCGGCAGCGACAAGCGCGAGTGCCGTTTCGGTCCGGCGCTTCGTGCGGGCCAGCCATCCACGCCCCCATCGCCGGAAACCCGACCGCAGCTTGTATTCCCGTTCCTGCATGCCCGACAGAACCAGCACGAGCAGCAGCCCCATCGTCTGCTGACTTTCAAGAGCCCGCTTCACTTCAGGACCGATACCGCTGCTTGGCGGCAGCCCAAGACGTGCATGGAGAGTCGCCAGATTATCCGGATCAATTTGAGGCAGAAGATCAGAAGCGTTCATATGCGTTAGAACTGAAAGGGTCTGTGGACCGATGCAGCCATCCATCGTAACCCCCACCATTCTCTGCAGCAGGCGGGCGGATGCGGAAACTCCACAGTTCCATCCAAAATCGAACACCATGAGATCAAGGCCAGCAGGTAGAGCGGAACACACCAGCGGGTTCCAGAATCTGGAACGGGCTATGGCGTCAAACGTATCGAGATCCAGATTGCGCATATCATCCTGAGAAACAGGCTGAGGCTTCTTCCATGATGCCAGCATGGCTGCGGAGACGCCGTAATGACTGCCGATCAGGACGCCCTTGCGACTATTTTCATCAGGAAGCCAGTTTCCCAAATCCTTTGGATCCTCACTGTACCCACCTTCAGCCGTACGAACAAAATCCAGGCAGGCATCAAAATTCTGGCCAGTCAAAGTGACTCTCTCCGGTTTTCCTTAAATAAAATACCGGCTCAGATCTGAAGGCAGACCTTATGCACGGCCTGCAGAAAGTATCCGTCTCCACACAGAAAATGGGGTATCAGGGCAACTTCTTTTATCGGTTATATTTGAGATAAACCATTGACCTGTCTGTCTGGACAGAAAACGGCCAATCTCTTTCAGTTGACCTCCCCCAAACCTCATTTAAATAAATTCTCTTTCAAAACTCTCCCGAAAGATCAATTCCAGCAATAATGCTTCATATAAATACGATAAAAACCATCAGAAGAAGTATAGCAGATAAACTTTAAACCGAATCATCAGAAAGCTTCACAACGGATACTGACGCACAAGACTGCTCAGCTTTTCCCGCAACTCGGCATCCAGCGGAAACTTATATTTTCCATAATCCTGCGTGCCTTGAGCATGTTTCAGAATAAGATCATCATGCATCCGCCCCATACGACCATTTAGGTCACTGAGATAACGCGCCATCGCATCCGATCGATTATCTGGAAAAATCGTTCTGTAATCGTCAAAAAATGACACCTGCCGACTGATGATCTTACGAAGCGCGTGAAAATGATGAGCGGTCATTCTGTCTGCACGTAAACTATCAGAAAGCGTGTTGATCTGTTTTCGCAGATACTCTTCAAATGCTACGCCAGTCTCCACCTTCATACGGGACAACTCCCGTTCCATCATGCGCCAGTAAGGCGAGATGATCATGATGCGCAGGGCCAATGCATAAAGACGGGTCTTCAGGGAGTGGCCGTTGCGGAATGCATCCTGCACATGCCCCATCAATGTGGTCATGCTCTTGAACAGGATCGGACTTTGATGCCGCGTTGTGTAAAGCACGCAGGCAAAGCGCATATGTTTGAATTTTGCACGGATATGCTTGAATTTTACACGTTCTCTGGAATTGAGGTCAGCTGACAGAACAAGATGATCGACAAGAGCAGCCAGAGTCCGGCGATCAACCTGACGCGCCCAGAGCTCATGACTGATTTCAAAACAGTCCCTGACGACGTCATCCGTGAAAGAAGAAGGAATAGTCTCTGGCAGAGTGACGTGATCTTCCGCCACGTCATTAACCAGAACAGCCTCGAACAGCCTGTTCAACTGCTGGTCTGAAAACCGCGCCGTTGCTTCTTTAACCATAACCTCACTCACGAACCAAAAGAACCTTCCGGAAAATATGTAGTCCTCACAAGACTACATCACATCGCACCATTGCCGCATGAGGTTATGATACACATTGACCAGACCGAGAATGGCCGGATCATCATCCGGCAGTCGGGAACGCAGATCCATGATCTGCTGATCGAGCGTGAACAGAACCCGTCTCTGGCTTTCATCGCGCACCATGGACTGCGTCCAGAAAAATGAAGCCAGTCGACTGCCTTCTGTCACCGGTTCGACGGAATGCAGAACGGTCGTGTCGTAAACGATCATGTCACCAGCAGGGAGCTTGATTTCCCGGGTGCCGGATTCATCGTAGATGACCAGTTCCCCGCCCTCGTACTCCTCCGGATCATTGAGAAACAGGGTCGAGGACACATCCGTGCGGATGCGCATCCCTCCGGAACCGGGAATAGGCCTCACCGCATTATCCACATGCGCTCTAAACTCCATGCCCGGATCATAGCGATTGAACAAAGGAGGCACGACACGCAGTGGGATGACCGCACTGTTGAACAGCAGGTTGCGTCCCAACGCCCGCAACACCAGATCGGCCAGCGCACGATGTTCAGGATGATTGAGCGGCAGTTGCAGGTTGTTTTTTGCCTTGGCCGACTGCTGCCCCGCCGTCACCTTCCCGTCTTTCCAGTCCGCCGTATCCATGACAGCCCGACATCGCTGCAGTTCCTCAGCAGTCAGGACCTGGGGAATATGCAGAAGCATCAATCATATCCGTTTGATGGGGTCAGGCGCGTGAGAAACACGCTTCAGTTCTGTACCGGGACAATGTCAGATCAGAAGGTGGCGACAGCACTCTCGGGCATTCAGTTTCCCTATGATCTGGAAGAGCTCACGTCAGTCTGAAGTCAGCTCAGTCGCCTTCGCCCGGCGCCAATCGCTGGACACGCACGGCCTGTCCACCGGGATTATAGTAAATCACACTGTCACCACGCCTTTGGGCGTAACCATCCGGCTGGCCGTCCTTGGTCCAGAACATCAGACGATCGATATCGGGCTGTTCCACAACCTTGTCGCCGGGAGGACGATGAATATAGCTGTAGTCTTTCTTCACGCGGGTCGTGTTGAAGCGCGAGGCCAGAGCGTGCATGTCAGGCGCTGACGGCTTGTCATCATCAGGTGCGCCCTGCGCCAGCGCCCCCGTGGGCAGTCCCGACAGCATTCCACCAACCAGCGCCACCGCGCTGAACATACGCCACAGGGTTCCGCGCATTCGCCGTTCCTTCTGAACAACCCGATCCAACAAGTCGCTTGTCCCAATTTTCCACTACCTGCGCAAGGCGCACGGATCGAGGAGCCCTATGCATCGCTGCGACAAAAGATTTAAGGCGGCACCCCCAGCTGATCGCCTCTACCCACAATCAGTGCAGGTCGGGTTTCAGAAGATAGCTTTCAATCCCATCGAGAATCTGCGTCATCCAGTCCTGCCAATGCAGTCCCGGCGGCAACGTCTCGGTAAGGGACAAGCATGGAACGCCCGCCTTTTTTGCGACTTCCAGCAAATGTGAGGCGGAGGATGTTGCTGTCTGAGGATTATAGATCAGCAGCTTGATCTGGCCATTTTGCAGATCGTTCTCGAACTGCGCGACAACGGCAGGCGCCGGCTCGGCACCGTTTGTAACAGCGAGCAGAAAAGCGCTGTTTTCCGTGACCAGCCCCAGTTCCTCTGTCAGACGGCCCGGCAGGGGATCTGTCACGGCAATCGGAGTCTCGCGTATGCGCTGCCGCAGACGGACGATCCGCGTCTGCAAGCGGGCAAGATCGCTTTCAAAGGATGCCAGACCTCCCGACGAATCATCCAGCCGGAGCTGATGAGCGATGTCTCGCGCCACACGATCGACTATCACCGGGTCGAACCAGAAGTGTGGGTTTTCATCGTCCCGCCAGCCTGCAATCGATGCAATCCGGATCGTGGACTTGGAGTGGGCCATACGGTCCATCCACGAATCAAATCCGGCTCCGTTCAGAATGATCAGATCGGCCTGTTTCACCTTCAGCACCATCGCGGGAGAAGGCTCAAACCGGCGTGGATCAATGTCGGGCGAACTGAGGATGCTGTCCACAACGACCTTCGGCCCGCCGATCTGTGTGGCGATATCGCCCCAGACATTTTCGGCGGCAACGATACGCGTCACATCCGCGCTCTCCGCACGGGCCTGAGAAGCGCACAGGACACCAGAAGACAATGCGTCGAAACACAGTGCGAAAACGGCGGCAGAGAGCAGGGAGAAGCGCATGGCTCACTCCCCTAACGACAATATTATACTCCATCAATAGCGATTGCGTTGCAGCAGAAGCGGCTGCTTATCGAACGATCAGGAACCGTCCGGACATCATGAACCGGTGTGTGCCGGGAGTGTGAGTTTCTGTCTCTCGCTCTCTCCGATCATGTCCGCAAGGGTCCGATTATCCAGCACGGCAAAAAACGCTTCGAGCGCTTCATCGAGCGTATGACGCAGGAGGCAGTCCGGCATGAGCAGACAGGACGCACCGTTCCGCTCCCCCGGTGGCTGCATGCAGGATACCAGCGCGCAGTCATCTTCCGTAAACCGCACCACGTCACCAATCCGGATAGCGTCTGCCGATTGCCCCAGCCGCAGGCCACCGTTGCGGCCTCTGATGGTCTCGACAAAGCCACCCTGCCCAAGACGGTGGATGATCTTGATCATGTAGTTTTCCGAGAGACCGTAGCATTCGGCAATTTCTCGGATGGAGGATAGCCGGTCGGGATTGCTTGCCAGAAAGACCAGGGCACGCAGGGCATAGTCGGAATGTTGGGTAAGACGCATCCCTCACAATAAACCAGTCGAACCCTCCTTGTCAGCTTTTAGGGTGACCGGCTTTGACACCTTCATGCTGATCTGAATATAAAGGTTACCAACTCAGTCACCTTAACGGATATGTCCCATGGCCGCTCCTCTCGACGACAAGACCCGCTCCATCGTCAAAGCCTGCGTTCCGGCGCTCGAGGCGCATGGGCTGGATATCACGCAGGAAATGTACAAACGGCTGCTGGCTGATCCCGAGGTCCGCGACCTGTTCAACATGTCGCACCAGAAGGATGGTGAGCAGCCCAAGGCGCTGGCCCTCGCCGTGCTGGCCTATGCCCGCAATATCGACACGCTCGGCAATCTTGGCGGCATGGTCGAACGCATCACCCAGAAGCATGTCGGACTGAACATCTTGCCCGAGCATTATCCGCTTGTTGGCAAGGCGCTACTGGGCGCCATTGAGCATGTGCTGGGTGACGCCGCCACGCCGGAGATCATGGATGCCTGGGCCAAAGCATACTGGTTCCTCGCCGACATTCTGATTGGTCGTGAAAAGCTGATCTACGACGAGCATGAAGCAGCACCCGGCGGCTGGATCGGCTGGCGCTCTTTCCGTGTCCGCTCCGTGAAGCAGGAAAGCAGCATCATCCGCTCGTTCGAACTGGTGCCGACTGACGGCAAGCCTGTGATGAAACATCTGCCGGGCCAGTATCTGAGCTTCAAACTGGAGATTCCGGGACACGGCTCGCAGCGTCGCAATTACAGTATTTCTTCTGCACCTTCTTCCGATCACTATCGGATCAGCGTGCGGAAAGAAGAGGGGGGTGTCGTCTCCTCATGGTTCCACGATGCGGTGCCTGAAGGAACCGAGTTGCAGGTTTCAGCCCCTGCCGGTGATTTCGTTTATGACTCTGCCAATGAACAGAAAACGGTTTTTCTCAGCGCTGGCATCGGTCTGACTCCTTTTATCTCCGCAGTCGATGCGTTGTCTGCTGACGAGAAAAAGAACGTCCGCTTCATCCACGGAGCCCATGCTGCTGACACCAACGCTTTTGGTGCTGACATTCGCAAGCTGGCGGGTTCCGGAGTTTTGCAGGCAGACATCTTCTTCAGTGCAGGCCTGCCTTCCGACGTCGTTGAGACTCCCAGAATTCATTATCATGCAGGTCGTATCACGAAGGATTGGCTGACAACGCAGATTGACCCCGGTGCAGTCTACCGTCTCTGTGGCCCTGATGGCTTCATGCGCGATATGGTGGACACACTGAAAACGGCTGGCGTTCCGGTCGCCAATATTCGCTATGAGTTCTTTGGTTCAGCCGCCGATGCAGAGCTTCTTTCTGCCGTCTAAGCTAAAATTCCACATGCTGTTGCTCAGTCAGGCGGCACGGTTCTTTTTGCAAGATTTCCTTGATAAAAAGGAGGTTTTCTTGAAATCAGCCCTTAATGCTCCGTCCCTGTGACGGTAGTTGGGGTGCTGGTATTGAGAAGACGAGACTGAGCAGCTTCGGGTGATGTATCTTTTACGGAAGTCGTTGTTGTAGCAGCACTTTTTTTATCGGGCTGAGGCTCGACAAAGGCAGAAATCCAGCCTTTCGGACGTCTACCTGTTGCAACAGCACGCCTGACGCAGCCACGTACGACAGTCGCGCACACACCATCCGTGCCGATCAGCATATCGTTGTCACCGCTGTAATAAACGTCCTGCACTTTTCCATCGACAACACGAAAATCAGCCACACAACTTTTTCCGTCGCCACCGCCGATCCCATTGACGATATTCTGCAATGACTGCACCGGAATCAGCGTTGAATTTGCAGATGTTTCAATGTTTCGCCCACGCTGATATTCATAAATCGTTGTGTTATCATCAATTTTTTTGATTTTATCTGGTATGCCGGCACAGGCTTGTACATCTTTTTCATCCATGCCGATCATGCTTGATTGCGCTTTATGCGCCACACGGGAGGCATAATAGCCGCATCCGGACAGGGGGATGACAGAAAGCAGACACGCCAGAGAAGATACGCGACAGAAAGCGCCAGACCGAAGCAGCAAAAAACGTCTCTCAGACTATTATGGGAAGGATTACACCTGACAATATAGAGGATACAGAGGCATTTCAATGCATTTCCATAAAATGACAAAATCTATCAAATTACAGCGGCGTGCCATTAGCCATGAGAAGCCACAAGATCAGCGAGTTGCCCCTGCATTGCCGCAAGTGCGTCTTTGACACTCAATCTGACCTGCAAACCGCGTCCACCACCATTCATTAGAATATACGGCAGATCTGATGCTTCCTGTGCGAGGAAAGTCGGCACATTCCGGCGTCCGCCAAAGGGGCTAATCCCGCCAACCTTGTAACCGGTGATACGCTCAGCATCAGCAGGTTTCATGATTTTTGCGCTTTTACCACCACAGGCAGTCGCCAGTTTTTTCAGGCTCAACTCCTGCGCGACAGGGATAACCGCACAGATCGGCTTTCCATCCACTTCCGCCATCAGCGTCTTGAAAACCCGTTCGGCAGGCTCATTGACCGCCGCTGCCGCATGCACACCCAACTTGCCCACCGAAGGGTCATATTCATACTGAAGCATCTCAAATGGAATGCCGCTGCGCTTAAGGAAAGCGCTAGCCGGAGTTGTCTTGCTCATGAGCTTGTTACGCTACCTTGTAAAATTATAACCCCTGTCTTGCCCTCTTTAACCCGGAGCCTATGTCGAGACAAAACGATGTGGCAAATCCGGAATCAACAAAAAATCCCCCGAGCCTTTTCAGACTCAGGGGACGAAAACATTACAAAATTCTTATTCGACCGCAGCCACCTAAGGCCGAAGCTTTTATCAGGCGACTCGACGTGTTCCCCGAGGACGACGATTGCCGCCTCCTCCACCGCCGCCGCCATTGCCGTTACGACCACCGCCGCGGTTCGGACCACCGCGATTCTGGCCACCACCACGGCCGCGGCCACCACCCAGAACAGGCGGACGCTGTGTCGAATGTTCGGCCGCATCGGAATGATAAGGATGATCCCGAACAACAGGCACGCTTTTCCCGATCGTCCGCTCAATATCTTTCAGCCACGCCCGCTGCTCGGGATCGCAGAACGAGATAGCCCAACCTTCACGGCCGGCACGCGCCGTACGCCCGATGCGATGCACATAGCTTTCCGGGATATTGGGCAGGTCATAATTGAAAACGTGCGAGACTTCATCAACGTCAATACCGCGAGCTGCGATATCAGTGGCCACCAGAACCTTGACTGACCCGGAGCGGAATCCGCTCATCGCCCGTTCGCGTGCACCCTGAGACTTGTTGCCGTGAATCGCCTCAGCCGTAATCCCGTTTTTATTCAGGAATTCCGCAACCTTGTTCGCCTCGTGTTTCATCAGTGTGAACACAACAGCCCGAACAACCTTTGGTGATTCCAGCAGAAGAAGAAGCGCGTCTTTTTTCTGGTCGGGATCAACAAACATCACGACCTGACGGATGCGATCCACGGTGCTGGACGGAGGCGTTACCTCGACCTTGGCGGGATCACGCAGGAGACTGCCCGCCAGTTCCGTGATGCTGTTCGGCATAGTGGCCGAGAACAAAAGGGTCTGGCGATCACGCGGCAGGGCAGCGACAATGCGCTTGATATCGCGCACAAAGCCCATATCCAGCATCCGGTCTGCTTCATCCAGAACCAGAATTTCCAGATCACGCAGATCAATGAAACCCTGCCCCATGAGATCGAGCAGACGACCCGGCGCCGCCACCAGAACGTCCACGCCACGACGCATCGCTTCAACCTGACGACCCTGACCCACGCCACCGAAGATCACGGTGTGGGTCAGTTTCATGTGACGGGCGTAGGACTTGAAGCTTTCATCAATCTGGGAGGCCAGCTCTCGCGTGGGCGCCAGCACCAGAACGCGGGCGCCCTTCGGGGGGGCTGCATGACGGTGTGTCAGAAGATGCTGGAGAATAGGCAGCGCGAAAGCGGCTGTCTTGCCGGTTCCGGTCTGCGCAAGACCAAGCAGATCACGCCCTGCCAGAAGATAGGGAATGGATTGCGCCTGAATCGGCGTCGGCTCCGAATAGCCTTCTTCGGTAAGAGCCCGCAACAGGGGTTCGGCAAGCTGCAGGTCGGCAAACGTGGTCATTGAGCGAAGACACCTCTCGGAATACCACAGGGACAAAAACTTCACACAGCCTGTGTCTGATGACACAATCCGGCGTAACGAATTCCTGCTCCATCAACCGCTGATCCTGTAGCAGCCTTACCGGGAAGGCTACGGCCATTATTCCGCTGTTGCTGGAGAGTTAGGCGAACAATTTATATGAGACTGTTAGCACAGCTTGTTTTAACAAGTTGTTCACAGAAACTGTACGAGCCCTACATCATTTTTCGCTGAAGCTCAAGCCGAACAGCCCGTTTTCACACTTCGAAACACAGCATATTCACAGATTTCATTCATAGCAAAGGAAAATCCCGATGCCAGAAGAAAATACATGAACTTTTATCCATTACATCATGGAGGCCCGCTCCATCGCAACTCTCATTGCGCCATCAAGGGATGTTCCCTGACAGGATACAGTTTTGTCTCTGACAGTCTGAGGACACCAGGGCAAAAGCTCTACTGCGAGACCTCCTGTAAAAGCGACTTTCATTTCTGAAAATCCGTCTTTTTTCAAAAGAGTCTCTACAAGCGACGCAATATCCTGTCCAGCCTTTTCGAGAAGTTTTACAGCCGCTTCACATCCGTTTTTCGCAGTCTTCAAAACAATCGGCGCAAGAACGGCAAAATCAGCCGCTGACGCTCCAACGCTCCATGTCATGGGATCAGACCCCAACTCTTGCAGATGATGTCGAACTGCAATGAAAAGATCGCTTTCCTCTATCCGACCATCGGACGCCGCGAGCATGTGACGAACAGCCGCGAGACCGATCCTGGCACCACCGCCTTCATCGCTCTGTGGAAAACCCCACCCACCGACACGATGGTTACGATCTCCACAGATGGCATAGCCAACAGTGCCCGTACCTATGGCGACAATCGCACCATCCGCGCCGTTATGGGCTCCCAGACACGAGGTATAGGCATCCGTCCGAACATCAAAAATCGTTAAATATGGAAGAAGTGCTTTCAGTTTTTCCGGACGTCCTACGACTTCGGCACCCGCTGCACCCGCTGCCGCAATCCATTTCACTTCGCCATTATGCAGCACATCCTCGGGCAGGCCCGCTGCCTGTATCGCGTGGCGCAACGCGCCTTCCATGGATTTCGCTGCCTGCTCAACGGATGTTGCAATATTGGCAGGTCCACCGCGGCTTTCTGCCAGCACATCGCCAGAAGGGGTTGCAATACGCAGGACTGTTTTGGTCGCTCCCGCATCCATGGCGAGCAGAAGCTTTGACCGATCGGTCAACGTCCTTTGCCGAGACGGAAAAGCGCCTGCTCTCCAAAAAGATTTGCGAGACGGATGGATCGCCGCCAGGGCGCACGATCTCCCTCCTCATCAATGGCCATCCATTCATGCACGCGGTAACCGTCCTCGTCACACAACGCGAGAAAATCCCTGATTGTGCAAGGATGAATGTTTGGCGTAGCGTACCAGGGCGTGTGCCAGACAGCTGTATTCGGCATCCTGCCGCTGAGCAGCAGCTTCAGCCGCATCTCCCAGTGACCGAAATTCGGAAAAGAGACGATAGCATATCGTCCGATCCGAAGCATCTGACGCAGGACCTCGCGAGGCCGCTCAACAGCCTGTAGCGTGCGTTGCAGCACGACATAGTCAAAGCTGTTGTCGGGGTAATGCGCCAGATCGTGATCCGCATCCCCATGCACCACCGGCAGGCCATGCGCCACGGAGCGTGTGACCTCTCCCATATCGATCTCGATCCCGCGCGCATCACATCCCCGTGTGCGGAAAAGATGGTCGATCAGGGTGCCGTCACCGCTTCCGATATCCAGAACCCGCGTGCCGGGGGTGATCATCTTTGCAATCAGACGCTGGTCAAGACGCATGTCAGTGTCCTTTCGACGTCCGGCGAGAAAGACCCGCATGTTCGGCCGCGCCGCTCAGGAACCCCACGACCGTACGGTCGAAATCAGGCTCATCGAGAAGGAACGCGTCATGCCCCTTGTCACTCTCAATTTCAACGAATGACACATTCGCCGCGGCACGGGTCAGAGCCCGCACGATCACCCGTGACTGGGAGGTTGGGAAGAGCCAGTCCGAAGAGAAACAGACGACGCAGAAGCGGGTTCGGGTTTCCCGGAATGGCCCGGCGCAGTCGCCGTCATGTTCCATGCCCAGATCCATCCAGTCCATCGCCCGAGTGATGGTGAGATAGGAGTTGGCGTCAAAGCGGCGCACGAAGGTCGAGCCCTGATGACGCAGATAGGATTCGACCTCAAAAATCTCGCCAAATGTGGATAGCGCGCCGGGAGAAGCCCCGCCAGCAACCGGTTCGTCACACCGACGCACCCGTCGACCGAACTTTCGGGTCAGGGCTTCTTCGGAAAGATAGGTGATGTGCGCCATCATTCTTGCGACAGCCAGTCCGCGGGCCGGAATGGCCCCCGTTTCCCAGTAGCGTCCTCCATGCCAGTCGGGATCGGCGAAGATCGCCTGCCGGCTGACTTCATTGAACGCAATATTCTGGGCGGAATGGAAAGGCGCTGTTGCGATCGGCATCGCCGCGAAAACCATATCCGGATAAGTCGCCGCCCATTCAAGGACCTGCATCCCCCCCATCGAGCCGCCGATCACCGCAAAAAGCCTGTCGATCCCGAGCTGCTTTACGAGCAATCGTTGCGCCCGGACCATGTCGCGGATGGTGATGGGGGGAAAGTCTGTCCCCCACGGCTCTTCCCGGCTTATGCCATTTTCGCCCGTCACTGTGCGAAGGGAGCGCGGTCCTGTCGAACCCATGCAACCGCCGAGCACATTCGAACAGATGACGAAGAACTTGTCCGTATCAATCGGTTTGCCCGGCCCGACCATGCGTTCCCACCAACCGGGCTTTCCTGTCACCGGCTGGGTCTCGGCCACATACTGATCGCCCGTCAGGGCGTGACAGATGAGGATCGCATTGTTCCGTTCGGGCGACAGGGTGCCATAGGTCCGGTAGGCAATCTCCACCGGCGCGAGCACGGACCCGCAGTCGAGCGTCAACCCTTCCGGGAATACAGAGCGTGTGTGTTCAACCGTAGAAGGAATGACAGTCTGGTCCATAAACCGGGGCTTCCAAAGATTACCGCCACATAAAGGCCAAAATCATCCGGATCAAGAACGAGACAGAACGCCTCTTTCCAGAAAGGGTGTGCAGACTGCACGCAAAACGACATCGTCGACAAGCGTGCAGGAGCTTACACTCCTGTAACCACAGCCTTTTTGCCTCTCAAAACCGCCCATCAAAAAAGAATCGGCACTCTTTTGTGACATCACAAGGAAATGGACCGGGTAAGCCTCAGGGCTGTTCCTGCTCATGCTCACCCTGAGCAATCCGCTGCTCGACAGCTTGCCGCCACGGCGCATCCTTTGGAGCCGCATCCAGCGCCTGTCGATACAGCGCAAGACTGTCCGCACTGATATGTTTTTCAGCCCGGACCTGTTCTTCCGCCAGTTCGATGGCCAGATCCGGCTCAAAGTGCAGTTCCAGAGCCTTGCGCCACGCGTCCATGGCGGCCTGCTCATGTCCCCGGGACGCCTCCGCCTGACCGAGCAGAATGTAGCCCTGCCGCAGTTGTGGGTCGCTCATCGACATTTTCGACAAGGCGTCCTTGAGCTGGGCGATGACCTTGTTCGCCCGCATGTCACGCTGAGCCAGCGCTTCCAGACGAGGTTGCAGCGGCTGAGCCGGGAAACCCGGATGACCACCGGTCCAGTAGAGCGCTATCGCCGCCAGCGGGATCAGCGCCAGAGCCAGAATGATTTTCACAGGACCGGACCGGTCCACCATGCTCGCCGGAGCCCGGTCCGCCACCAGAATCCGCCGCTGGATCTCAAGCTGGGCGATGCCGTGTTCAGATGGCGCAATCATGCCGATATCCAGATCACGATCCAGCTCGACCAGCTGCGCTTCATGCAGCGCCAGCGCCGTGCTGCGTTCGTCCCGGGCGACAGCGCGACGCCACAGGGTGAAGCCCGCAGGCAGCAGGGTTATCGTGCTCAGAAGAGCAATGCTGAGCCAGATCATACGTCACGTCCGAGGCAAAGGGCAGAAGAGAAGTTACCGGTCATCGCCAAGCTCCCTGAGCCGTGCCTGTTCAGCAGCACTCAGCGGTGCGGGCGTCGTCGTGCGACGACGGAAAATCATCACCGCAGACACAATGCCGATCAGCAGGGCCAGAACCGGCATGCCCCAGAGCAGGAGTGTCGCAATCGTCACCGGTGGGCTGAGACGGATGAAGTTGCCGTACCGTGCCACCATCCAGTCGATGACCTGCTGGCTGTTCTCGCCCTTGGCGACATGCTCGCGCACTACCTTGCGAAGATCCCGCGCCAGACCGGCGCTGCTGTCTTCAATCGACTCGTTCTGACACACCAGACAACGGAGTTGCGCCCCGATCGCCTCGGCCTGTCGTTCCTGCTTTGGATCAGGCAGCATCTCGGACGGATCATCGACCGCCCATGCCATGACAGGTGCGGATAGGCAGACCAGCAGCAGAGCCGCTTTCAGCCTGAACGCTGTCTTTCCGCGGAACAGAGCCCTCATCCGCTCACAGCCTTTAGCGCATTCTTCAGGCTGTCACGCACCTCCGGGCTGTCGAGGCCGGCGGCGCTGTGCCAGACGATCATGCCGCCGGGCGCGATCAGGAAGCTTTCCGGCACGCCGGAAACACCCCAGTCGATGGCCACGCGTCCGTCACGGTCGCTGCCGATCCGGGCATAGGGATTGCCTGCGTGCTTCAGCAGACCCGCCGCATTCTCAGGCTTGTCCTTGTAGGCCACACCCCAGATCGGCAGCTGTTTCTGTAGCGCAAGAAGTGCTTCCATCTCGGCGATGCAGGGGATGCACCATGACGCGAAGAAGTTGATCAAAACCGGTTTTGTCAGCGTCTTCAGGTCCGCCGTCGCAAACCCCGTGCCGGGCGTCTGATCCGGCAGGGTGAAGTCCGGAACCGGACGTCCTGTCACGGGCGCGTTGATGTCGTGCGGATTGAACGAGCCGGTCTGCATCCCGGCCAGCATTTTCCAGAACGCCACGCCACAGATACCTGCCCCACCCAGCAGCGGAACGCCAAGGAGAAGGCGGCGACGCGTGACAGTATTCTGACCGTCAGGAGGAGTCTGTTCGCTGCTCATTCTGCTGCCACCACATCTGGGGCCGGAGCCCGTCTTGGAGCGCCCACGCGCATGCGACGATCGGACAGGGACAGCGCCCCACCCATCGCCATTATCAGCGCCCCGAACCACATCCACGGCGCCAGAGGGTTATAGTGAAGACGCAACACATAGGTCGGATTGCTGTCCGGTCCATGCTTGTCGCCAATCACACCGTACAGATCGGCCAGTCCATTGGTGTGGATCGACACTTCGGTCGTCGTCTGGTTCTGCGCGTTGAAGCTGCGCTTGGACGGGTGCATGACCGTCACCAGATGACCATTGTGGTGGATCTCGATGGTCGCCACCATAGCCATATAGTTCGGGCCCGGCACTGTCCGGACATCTGTAAGCGTCCATTCGTAGCCCGCCAGTTCTTCCTTCTGGCCGACATGCACCTCAACAATCTTGTGCTGGGCCTGCGACATGACTGCCAGCCCCAGCACGCTCACGCCGACACCGATATGCGCCAGCGCCGCGCCGAATGCGGAGCGTGGCAGGGACTTCGCCCGCTGGATGCTCTGCGAAAACGACACGCGGAACAGCGCCAGACGACCGGCAATGTCTGTCAGGCTGGAACCGATGATCCACACCGCCATCGTCGCGCACAGGATTGGCAGCACGCCCGAAAGCCCGATCACCGTCACGGCGAACGCGGCCAGTGTGGCCAGCGCCGCCACCCACAGGCGTCTGAGAACCGGCCAGAGCTGCGCACGTTTCCACGGCAGCATCGGCCCGAACCCCATGAAGGTGAACAGCGGGATGGCCAGAGGAATGGTGGCCGCGTCGAAGAAGGGCTTGCCGACCGAGATCGTCTTGCCGAACAGCAGCGACATGAACGGCGGATACATCGTGCCGGTCAGCACCACGGCGCAGATCGAGCACAGCAGGATGTTGTTCAACACCAGCGAGCCTTCCCGCGAGACCGGGGCGAACAGGCCGCCGCTGGTCAGAGACGGAGCGCGCCATGCGAACAGCGCCAGCGATCCGCCGATGACCAGTCCCAGCAGGGCGAGAATGAAGATGCCGCGCGCCGGATCCTGCGCGAAAGCGTGGACCGAATTGAGGATACCTGAACGCACGAGGAATGTGCCGGAGAGCGAGAAGGAGAAGGTGCCGATGGCCAGCAGAACGGTCCAGATCTTCAGCGCCTCGCGCTTCTCGACCACGATGGCGGAGTGCATCAGCGCCGTGCCGGACAGCCACGGAATCAGCGAGGCGTTCTCCACCGGGTCCCAGAACCAGTAACCGCCCCAGCCCAGCACATAATAGGACCACCATGACCCAAGCGCGATGCCGCAGGTCAGGAAGCACCATGCCGCCACGGCCCACGGGCGCACCCAGCGCCCCCATGCCGCATCGACACGTCCTTCCATCAGCGCGGCAATGGCGAAGGCGAACGGCACAGCGAATCCGACATAGCCGGTGTAGAGAATCGGCGGATGGAATGCGAGGCCAGGGTCCTGCAACAGCGGGTTCATGCCCTGTCCGTCGAGCGGCGCGGGCCAGACCCGGTCGAACGGATCGGACGTTGTCAGGCAGAACAGTTCGAACCCGGCGGCTACGCCACCCAGCACACCAATCACCCGCGCCCGCAGGGCGGACGGCAGATTGCGCCCGAACGCCGCCACCGCTGCACCGCAGATGCCAAGGATCAGCGCCCAGAGCAGGATGGACCCTTCATGATTCCCCCAGACACCGGTGATCTTGTAGAGCAGCGGCTTGGTCACCGAGCTGTTCTCAAGAATGTTGGCCACCGAGAAGTCGTTGGTCACCGCTGCATTCACAAGGCAAAGGAAAGAGGCGACCAGCGCGATGAGCTGCCCCAGCGCCAGACCGGGGGCGAGCGCCATCAGGCGACGGTCACGCCTGCGTGCGCCCAGCACCGGCAGGATAGCCTGCGCCAGCGCGAACACGCAGGCCAGCGCCAGCGCGAAACGACCAAGTTCGGGGCTCATACGGCCTCACTTCTCTTTTTGGATATATCGGGAATAGGGGCTCTGCCCCCTGGCCCCCGCCAAAGGCTCACCTTTGGAAACCGTGCATGAAATTGAATCGGGTAGAGGTTGCTTTTGGAGAACAGACAGAGAGAGGGCATCAGTTCTTTCCGGCCGCTGTATCCTTGCCGGTCATGGCGTTCCAGCTTGCTGCATCAGGTGGAGGCCCGAATTTCGGGTTCCATTTCCCCGATTTCTGCAACGCTTCCGCCACTTCCTTCGGCATGTAGGTCTCATCATGCTTGGCCAGCACTTCGGACGCCACGAAGGTCTTGTCAGGCTCCAGAGAGCCCACGGCCACCACGCTCTGCCCCTCGCGGAACAGGTCCGGCAGGATGCCCTCGAAGCGCACGGTCACCGCTGCCTGACCGTCCGTCACCTGAAACAGATTGATGGGCGTTTCGCCCTGACGCTCACGCTTCACCGATCCCGCCACCACCATGCCGCCAAGCCGGATCGTGCGATCCGCTGCGGGCGGATGGTCCACTACCTGAGAGGGAGCCATGAAAAGCTGGATATTGGAGGAAAAGGCCGAAAGCGTCAGGCCGGCGGCCGTGCCCAGTCCGGCGACACAGGCGATGACAAGCCAGAGACGGCGGGTCTTGCGTTTCATGCGCGTTGTCCTCCCTGTGTCCCACTCTGGGCCCGGCCACGGGCCGCTTCCAGCGAGGCCAGTTTCAACCGGTCACGCTTCAGGCGCAGTGCTGCGCCAACGGACAGGATGACGGCCAGACTGCCCGCCAGTCCGTAGGACGCCAGAATATAAGGCAGGTGGGTCATGCGGATGCTTCCCCGGATACAGCCCGACGCGGGCTTGAGAGCAGACTGCGGATACGGCTTTCCATCACACCGGCCCGGAGACGTGCAACAACAATCGCGGTAAACCCAAGCGTGAACCCCAGTGTGGAAATCAGCAGCGGCCAGAGCATGGTCTGGGACATGGTCGGCGCACCGGTCAGGGTAATGCTGGCGGGCTGATGCAGTGTGTTCCACCACTGCACGCTAAACTTGATGATCGGCAGATCCACGGCTCCGGCCAATGCCAGAATGGCCGCCGCACGATAGCCGCGCTGCTGGTCGTCGAAAGCGTGGATCAGGGCGATGTGCCCAAGATAGAGAAAGAACAGCACCAGCACGGAGGTCAGTCGGGCGTCCCACACCCACCATGTGCCCCACATCGGCTTGCCCCACAGGGAGCCGGTCGCCAGACAGGTCGCCGTCACGCAGGCGCCGACAGGTCCGATCTCGACGGCGGCGAGATCAGCGAGCGGGTGCTTCCAGACCAGAGACAGCACCGAGCAGACGGCCAGCGCGAAATAGCCGGAAGACGACAGCCAGGCGCAGGGAACATGTACATACATAATGCGCACGGAATCACCCTGCTGCCAGTCGGCGGGGGAGAAAAACAGCCCCCAGCCCAGCCCGATCAGCGTGATGATCACGGCGGACCATGTCAGCCACGGCTGGATCCTGTCGCCCAGACGCAGGAAGCGGCCGGGGTTGGCATAGCGGTGAAACAGGGCTCCGGCCCGCTCTGTCAGTGTCGGCGTCGCGCTCAAGGTCCGTCCGTTCATTGGCAGGGCGCATCATTACGCCCATGTGGGTAAACCATTCCTTATGGCGCACCGCCCGCGAGCACGGAAGACGGCACGCAATCAGGCCCTGATGATCATGCAGGGGGTCGTGCGGGCTGTCTTCCTACACTATCATGCTGATATTGGCACGGGGTGCCCGCTGCATGGGCGGCACTCCCTCATTTCAACCCGGAGCCTCCTATGCTGTTCGCCATCATCTGCACCGACAAACCCGGCCAGTTCGAAACCCGCTCGGCCACGCGGCCGGATCACCTCGCCTTTCTCAAGACCTATGTCGACCGCATCCAGTTCGCTGGCCCGATGATGGGACCGGACGGCAAGCCCTCCGGCAGCATCGTCATGCTGGAAGCCGCCGATAAGGCGGAAGCCGAAGGTTTCGCCGCCACTGACCCCTATGCAAAAGTCGGTCTATTCGAAAGCGTGGTCATCCGTCCGCTGCGCACGGTTTTCCGTGATGGAAAACTGGCCGAATGAGCCGCGGCTACTGGCTGGTCAAATCGGAACCCGACGCCTTCTCCTGGGATGAACAGGTCGCCAACGGCGTCGAGCCGTGGACCGGTGTGCGCAATCATCAGGCCAAGAAGAATCTCGCCGCCATGAAAAAAGGCGACCGCGCGTTCTTCTATCACTCCAATGTCGGACGTGAGATTGTCGGCGTGGTCGAGATCGTGAAGGAAGCCTATCCGGACCCGTCAGCCGAAAGCGGGTCATGGGTCTGTGTGGATGTGAAGACCGTCGGCCCCATGCCGCGCCCGGTGACGCTCGCAGAGATCAAGGCCTCCCCCGAACTGGCCGAACTCGCTCTGGTCCGGCAGTCCCGTCTTTCCGTCGTGCCTGTGTCGGAAGAACACTGGGGCATCCTGTGCGGGATGGGCGGCTGGTCAAGGAAATAGGCGGCTATCTTGCTGGAACGGTCTTTCAGGGCTTTGCCCCGAACCCCACAAAGGGACGCGGTCCCTTTGATCCCGGTTTGCTAAAACAAAAGGGGCTGTGATCCTTTCCGGGTGGAGAGCATGGAGGCGGATTGTTGGCCTTCACCCCTATCTGTGTCTCCAGAAGCAGGATCGCACAGCGCTCGTTCTATGTTCTGTGCCGGTAAAAGTTGCCTGACAGCGCCATAAACAGGCCTCTTAAGACTGCCGTCATTACGCTCATTATTGTAGCGAAGTCTGCATGAAGCAGCAGAACAGTCACAATACCGGGAAAGCAGCAGGAACACTCTCATTGTCATAAAGTGTAAAAAACACACTGTTATGGGAGTCACGCGCTTCGTTAAAAGCAGAGGCTGGTCTACTGTCTGCCGGTTTGTTCGCTGGCCCGGAACAAACGGTCACACAGGAAGCAGAATGACGATCGCTCGTAAATCCCGACTTTGCGCAGTGAGCCTGATACTTGCAGGTCTCTCCTCTCAGGCACAGGCCAACCAGACCGCAGCCCCTCCCTCAGTCGTCAGAATGACCATGAGCGATCGCGCCATGGTTGATGATCTTGAGCACCGCACCTTCCTCTGGTTCTGGGAGGCGGCCGACCCACAGACCGGACTGATCCCTGATCGCTACCCTTCCCCGCAGACCTTCGACAGCGTCGCGTCCATCGGGTTTGGCCTGACGGCCTACGGCATCGGGGCCGAGCGTCATTACATCACACGGGAGCAGGCGGCTGAACGGACTCTGACCACCCTGCGTTATCTGTCCCGCCTGCCGGAGAATGATTCAAAGGATCAATCCTCCGGATTTCACGGGTTTTTCTACCACTTTCTCGATCCGAAAACCGGACTGCGTCTGAACCCGGATATCGAACTGTCCAGCATCGATACGGCGCTTCTCATGCAGGGCATTCTGTTTTCGCAGAGTTTCTATGACCGGAACACGCCGCAGGAAACGGAAATCCGCAGTCTGGCAGACAGTCTTTACAAAAGGGTCGACTGGCAGTGGATGAAGCGCCCCGATAACCGCCTGAGCATGGGCTGGGGACCGGAGCATCAGTTCATCTCCAACTACTGGGAGGGCTATAGTGAAGGCATGATGGCCTACATTCTTGGGCTAGGTTCGCCCGAGCAGGATTATGCCCTGACCCCGGCCTCATGGAAGGCGTGGCTCAGCACCAATGACAAGCGCTGGGGCGAGTATTACGGCCAGACTTTTTTAAATTTTGCCCCGCTTTTCGGGCACCAGTACAGTCATGCCTGGATCGACTTCCGGGGTATTCAGGATGACTGGGTGCGTGGAAAAAGCGTTGATTATTTCGAGAACAGTCGTCGTGCGGCCTATGCCCAGCGCGCCTACGCCATGGCCAATCCGGGCGGATGGCACGATTACAGCGCGACTGTCTGGGGACTGACCGCCTCCGACGGCCCCGGTGAAATCACGCAGAAGGTGGACGGCAAGGATAAGCGTTTCATGTCGTATGTCGCTCGCGGAACAGGCCGCGATTATGTGCAGGATGACGGAACGATCGCACCGACTGCGGCTGTCGGCTCCATTGCCTTTGCGCCTGAAATCGTGCTTCCCGCCATACGCGAAATGAAAAGCCGCTATGGAAAACAGGTTTACGGCAAATACGGTTTTGTCGACGCCTTCAATCCCAGCTTTCAGGATGGCAAAACATTCTGGTCTGATCGTGAATATGTCGGAATCGATCAGGGGCCCATTCTGCTCATGATTGAAAACTGGCGCGACGGGTTTGTGTGGAATGTCATGAAGCGCAATCCGTATATCCGCACTGGTCTGCAGCGCGCCGGTTTTTCCGGTGGATGGCTGGAGACGAAAAACGCGCAGTCAGAATAACAGGTTTGCAGAGCGTCGTCTTTTTCGGAAAGGCGATGCTCTCTGAAGCTTTTTGTAAAAAGCTGTGTAAACGAGCTTCAGGGCCAGAGATAGACAAGTTTGATATAATAGGCGTTGCTTTCAGGTATGTTCCGTCCTTCCACAGAATGACTGTAGCGGGCCGTCAGGCTGAAATCCCTTGCAATGTTGAACATGATACCGGTTCCAAGCGCGACCTCCCGGCTATTGGAATCATCCAGATACCGGTCCGCCGTTCTGTCATAGGTGCCGGTCACATTCTGCCAATCAAACGCAAAAAACGGCTCAATGAGCTTGGTGGCTTTCCAGCTGAAACGCAGATTGCTGTAGAAAACCACACCCGGAGAATAGCTGTGTTCTCCAGTCTTGTGCTTCCCACCGCCCACAACCGTTCCGGCATCACCGTCGAAGCTGAAATGCTTCCATTCATAGTCAAAGATAAGACTGGAAATGTTCGACCAGTAACCCGGCGTCAACGCATCGCGCGTGCCGGAATTGGTCTGCATGAAGGTCTGAATACCGAACGTGCTGTGTGAATTCGGCTTGAACCACGCAGCCGGTCCCACAATCGTCGGACCAAGGCCGCCATAGTTGGTGCCGTTGGAAAGGTTGTAGCTTTCCGTCTGGATAAGCTCAAAAGCAAAGCCGACATGGGGAATGGCGTCAAACGTGCGGAAATGCACATATTTGGTCATGCCCGCCCAGGTATGGCTTCCTTCTCCCGGCTTACGCTGACCGCCGGAATTATAGTAGCTGCCGGCCGCATTGCCGTCGCCATACTGTACCAGAACATTGAAGGGCTTGAAATCGACCGGCAGGTCATACTCGTGCGGACCAATGATCCCGAGCGTGACATCCGAAGCCGCAGCCTTCCTTGCAGGGATAAAGCTGAGTGTCGATGCAAAGACACACAACACCATACGACGGTGCCATGCGGCCCTTTCTGTGAAGTGCATTGGTTTTATTCCGGAATAGCCGGGACTGCATGAGCCACGCGCTGCGACTCATACAGTCCCTGTTGAAACCAGTTCAGAAAACAGAAGGGAAGAGGGGCAGAAGGCGTCGGCTGTGCCGTTCCTTCTGCCCGTTCCAGCGCTTTTTACTTCGTAGCGCCATCAAGTGTGTAGGCGAGGATGTAATCGCCTGAGCGCGTCCCAAGACCACCATGACCACCGGCGGCGATCAGCACATACTGCTTGCCGTCGACTTCATAGCTCATGGGGGTCGCCTGACCGCCAGCCGGGAGACGATCCTTCCAGATCACCTTGCCTGTGGCGACGTCGAACGCACGCAGATAGTCGTCCGCTGTCGCGCCCATGAACAGCAGGCCGCCCTTGGTCACAATGTTTCCGCCGATGTTATACATGCCCGTGGGCAGCGGCAGATTGTTGTGCGTCCGGAAAGGACCCGTATCACGCGTCGTGCCGACAGGGTGCTGCCATACGATCTTCTTCGTTACGAGGTCGATCGCGGTCAGCGTACCCCAGATTGGTCCCTTGCAGGGGATCTGCAGCGGGTTCAGCCAGGGGTTGGTGTAGGCGACATACGGTGTACCGTAGTCAGGCGAGATGGCCAGAGCGTTGCCTTTCGCCGCAGGCTCGTTGCCTGCGCCCTGCCATTTCGGCAGCACGCCTTCCTGCTCAAGCTTGTTACGATGATCGAGCTTGATACGGAACGGCAGGTAGCTGGCGTTGGCGAACATCAGCTTGCGGGCCGGGTCGATGGTGATGCCCTGCCAGTCAACGACACCATAGAACGCCGGATAGACGATCGTGGTCTTGCCGACGTGCGGCGGCGTGAACTGGCCTTCATAGGCCGATTCACGATATTCGAGACGGCACAGCATCTGATCCAGCAGGGTTGCACCCCACATGTCGGACTCTTTGAGGTTCGCTGGCGTCAGGCTCGGCATGGCGGCCGGATAAGGCTGCGTCGGGCTGACGCGATCATCCGGAGCATGACCGGCTGTCGGAACAGGACGCTCCTCGACCGGATACCCCGGAACCGGCTGACCCGTACGACGATCAAGCACGAAGAACTCACCGCGCTTTGTGCTCTGCACCAGAGCCGGAACGGTCTGACCGTTTGCATCCGGCAGATCGACCATGGTCGGACCACTCGGAAGATCCATGTCCCACAGATCGTGATGGACCGTCTGATAGAGCCAGCGACGCTCACCCGTCACGATATCGAGGGCGACAGTCGCACTGGATGTTGCGTCATCGAACGGACGACGTGAACCGCCCCAGTTGTCCGGCGGAGCATTGCCCGTGCCGAAATAGACCAGACCAAGAGCAGGATCGGCCGTGTAGACGCCCCACGCATTCGGTGTGTCACGCGTAAGCATGTCACCCGGACCCGGCGTCCATGTCTCGGGGTTGTGGCCTGCATCCCATGCCCAGGCGATCTTGCCCGTGGTGGCGTCGAAGGCACGCACAGCGCCGGAAGGCTCGAAGTTGGCCTGATTGTCAAAGATCCAGCCACCCGTGATCAGACGGTTTTTCATGACCATCGGAGGCGAGGTGATGAAGTGGAAACCCAGCGGCACATTGCCCATGTATTCGCGCATGGAAATGAAGCCGTGATCACCGAAGTCATCACAGGGCTGACCATTCTCGGCATTGACCGCGACGATGCGGGCATCAGCCACCGGTGAGTAGATACGCTCACGGCAGGATGTCTGGATCTCGTCGGGAATGCGATAGTAGGAGACGCCACGGCAGGCGAGATAGACATTCGTGTCCAGATCGGCCTTGGCCGGCTTCGGATCGTACTTCCATTTGACCTTGCCGGTCTTGGCGTCCAGCGCCATCACCCAGCTATGCGGGGTGCATATATAAAGAGTGTCCTTCACCTTGATGGGGGTCAGTTCAAGGTTGAACTCGTGACCCGCATCCGGCCCGGCCACAACCGCTTCACCCGCCTGCTGCGTGTCGCCGGTTTCCGTGACCCATGCCCGTTTCAGATTACTGATATTGGCCGGTGTGATCTGATCCAGCGGGGTGTAACGCTGCCCTTGGGCATTACGGCCATAATAGTGCCAGTCACCGGCAGGAACACCGTCATGCATATCCGGCAGGCTCGCAGCCATGCGGTCAGCAGCCACCGTGCCGTTGATCGAATAGGAAGAGAAGCAGCTTGCAACCAGCGCAAGGCAGGAAACAGCCAGCGCCCCGAGGACTTCCCGCTTGTCGGTCATCCACGTTGAACCGGCGCGCCAGACGCCCGGGATCAGCAGCCAGACGCCAAGGCCAACAAGCGTCAGAAGGCGAACTTCAAGGCCCCAGATATCAAAGCCGACTTCAAACAGCGACCAGACAGTCGCCAGCAGCAGGAATGCCGCATACAGGCGCATTGCCGTCTGTGGCTTGCTCAGCCCCAGAACGGCTGCGGCAAGCATGACGAATCCTGCGAGCGCGTAAAACCACGAACCTCCAAGAAAAAGAAGCTTAATTCCTCCCAATAAAAGAAATAAACCTACAATTCCGAAAATAACAGAGGTTATGACTGACCATAACTTCATGCCACTTTTCTGCATTTCATCTTTCTTTCTTATGCAATCCCTGCGGATGTCAAAAAATTATTTTCGAACATGAAACAAAAGACTGCGCGGACAGATGAACGCATTCACTGCAACGGGCATTTTCAAAACAAGTTATTAAGGATGTGGATCACGAAGAATTGTTTTTTCGTGTCCAAAACTGTATCGGATATGATACAGTTTTGGACAGGCTGCTGATATGGCAAGCATCAGCAGCTTTTCCTTGGCCGTTGTTTATAAAAGCATAATTGCAGAACAGGAGGCGTTTTGGCACTTCATGACAGTGAGATGAATTTCATCTCATGCCTCTCCTACGGCCCTCTGTCATCTGGATAAAAAGGGGCCTCAGCCTTCTGACCGGACGTGCGCCTCGATATCGTGGAACTTCGAATAATCCACAGCCAGACCGCCGCTCGCACGTGTATGGATGATGTCCACAAAACGATGATTGTGCATAACCTTGTCGAACGCATAGGCCGTCCGGGCGAACACTGTCTGCCCCATGGCCTCATCCGTTCCGGTGACTGTCACGATGATCTCGGCCTCTTCCGCCTGTAATTCCTGCAACGAGCATTTGTGCAGCGGACTGGTCTCCGTAATGACATGCGCCAGAACGAAGGCAAAGCGCAGAACCGGCACATGCGCCTGCACCAGAGTGAGCGGCTCGAAGCGGCGCTCAAGATGACCGTCATGCGTGACAATCAGGCGTGACAGCGCAACTTCGACATCCACGGACAGAATCAGGCTGCGACGGCAGTTGGCGATCCGGATACACAGGGCGGACACCCCGTTTTCATCCGACACGACCGCCTTGTTACTGAAGATGATCCGGGCGCGGGGACGGGCGATACGGGCAAAGACGGCGCCTGCGGCAAGCGCATTGACCATCATGCCCAGCAGCACCTCGAACGAGACGATCACATTGGCGGCGACACCGCTCGGCACCATGCCGCCATAACCGACGGTCGACAGCGTCTGCACACTGAAAAAGAACAGGTCCAGAAAGGACAGGGGATGCGGGCCCGTCACTTCGCCGGGAACCAGCGCATACAGCACGGCGAACAGCAGGTTCACCACCACATAGGAAACGAACGCCCAGAAGGTGAAGGCCGTCCAGCTGGCTGTCAGGGCATGATGGTACATGTCTGACCAGAGCGCGTCATGCACACCGACACGCACCACATCGGCATGCTTCTTTTCGTCGAGAGCATGGGTCCGGAAACGGCGGATGGCCTCTTTTGTGGAGATATGTCTTTTCGTCTTCCCGGCGTTTTGTTCGGTGGACGATGAATGAGCCGCAGCGTCCTGACGCTCTCCCTCCTGCGGTTCCCGCGCTGCGGAGGAACGTTGTTCATTCAGTCGCCGCCAGATCCGCTTCATCACGCCCTCTTCAAGGATGAAAAGACACGGAAAACAGGCCGCGCTGCCCTTCTTCTCCCCATACCGGCATGACTGGCTTCCCGCTACCGAGGCTTGTGCATGGAACCCCCGCATTCCCCATTTGGCGAAAAACTTTCTATCCTCGGAAAAACCGGTTCCACACGACTGTCCGGACCGGTCCGCACATCAGACAGGGTAATGCGCGAATGACATCCAGCCGCACTCAATCCGCAGTCCGGGGCCGTATCGTCACCTTCCGGGATAATCCATTCAACGTCCCGCCATCCGAAGCCCTGCTGGTGGAAGAAGATGGGCTGGTCGTCATGGAAGGCGGCCTGATCACTCAGGTCGGCGCCTATACAACACTCCGTGACACGCTGAACGCAGACACCACCGTTGTCTCTTATGGCGACGCCCTGATCTCGGCGGGCTTCATCGACACGCATGTGCATTACCCGCAACTCCCGGTCATCGCATCGTGGGGGCAGCAGCTGCTGGAGTGGCTGGATCGGTACGTCTTTCCAGCGGAGGCCACCTTCTCCGATCCGCTGGTGGCGCGAGACACCGCCCGACGGTTCCTTGGCGAAATGCTGCGTGCCGGAACGACGACCGCCGCCGTTTACTGCACGGTGCACCCGCAATCCGTGGATGCGTTCTTCACCGAAGCTGAACGGATCGGCGCACGCATGATCGCGGGCAAGGTACTGATGGATCGCAACGCTCCCGAAAACCTCCGGGACTCGGTGAAAACGGGCTATGACGACTCGACGGCGCTTATCGGACGCTGGCACGGAAAGGAGCGGCTGTCCTACGCCGTCACGCCGCGATTTGCGATCACCAGCACGCCGGAACAGCTGGAAGCCGCCGGCCAGTTGCTCCGTGAGCATGATGGGCTCTTCATGCAGACGCATCTTTCCGAAAATCTGCACGAAATCGAAACCGTCGCCCGTCTGTTTCCCGAGCGTTCCTCCTATCTCGACGTCTATGATCATGCCGGTCTGGTCGGTCCCCGCAGCATCTTCGGGCATGGCGTGCATATCGGCGAAAAGGAGTTCTGCCGTTGCCATGAGAGTGCAGCAAGCCTGGCGCACTGCCCGACTTCGAATCTGTTTCTTGGCAGCGGGCTCTTCAAGCTTTTTGAAGCCCTGTCTCCAGAGCGCCCTGTCCGCGTGGGCCTTGGCACCGATGTCGGCGCGGGCACGTCCCTCTCTCAACTCAGGACGCTGGGCGAGGCCTACAAGGTTGCGCAACTGACGGGCCGCTCACTCCATCCCGCGCAGGCCTTCTGGCTGGCGACCGCAGGAGGGGCCCGCTCCCTGCATCTGGAAGACAGAATCGGAACGCTCGCGCCAGGCATGGAGGCGGACCTGTGCGTGCTCGATCCACACACCTTTCCCCTGCTCGATTACAGGACGTCACGCTGTGAAAGTGTCGAAGAGCTGCTTTTCACACTGATGACCCTCGGTGATGAGCGTTGCATTTCCGCCACATGGGTGGGTGGGGCGTGCGTTCATACACGCGAAAATGGCTCTTTATATGGCTAGAAACCGCAGAAAACCGTCAGTGCAACAAAACTGAAATACCTGTGTCATTCAAGCTTCACGCCGTTTTCCGTGAGCACAGATTAACAGGGCGTCATCCCACGGCTCCGGATCAAGAGAGAGATGACCCTGTCCTCCCGTTTCCTACTTCTTTCACTGACAGTACTGAGCGGAGCATCAGTCTTGTCGGTTTCCCATGCACAGGCTGCAACGTCCGACAGCGCAGAAGTTGCCGAGCTGCGCCGTGAAATGGCCGAGATGCGCCATGAGATGCTGAGCATGCGCTCCGAGCTGCGTCACCGGAACACGTTCCCGACCAACCATGATGGTCGTCCGGCTTCCGATCGTGGCGAGGCTCACTCATGGAAAAGCGCTCACGCAGCGGCTGCCCATACACCGAACGACTATAACGGTTCTCCGGAAGCCGGCATTGCGTTCAATCAGCCTGCGAAGATCAACTATCACGCCACAGGCGACGGTCGTCCGGCTTCTGATCGCGGCATCACCAGCTCGTGGGAAGATTTCAAGCGCGCTTCCGCCGACACGGAAGTGGTGCAGGTCGGCGGCATGAAGATCGGCTTCCCGAATGGTCGCCCGACGATCCAGTCCGAAGACGGCAAGTATGCCTTCTCGATCGGTCTCGCCTTCCATGAAGACTTCGGTGGCTTCATGGGCGTGAGCCCCAAGGCTGGCGAAGCCAAGGGCAAGTTCAATGGTTTCACGTCAAACGCCCGCCGTCTGCGTATTCCGTTCACCTTCCGCTACAAGGACTGGGTCGCAAACGTCACACCTGACTTCGGTGCGGGCAACAACGACGGCACCGTCGGTCTTTACGAAGCGAACCTGAACTACGCCGGTCTGCGCAACACCATCCTGACGGTCGGTTACTTCCAGCCGCGCGTGACGGAAGAAGATTCCGAGAGCTCGAACGAATTCGAGTTCATGGAACGTCCGGGCATCACCGATATCGTGCGTAACATCGCCGCCAGCGATGCGCGCTTCTCGATCGGTGGTCTGCATTATGAAAAGCGTTGGTGGATCGGCGCTTACTTCACCGGTCAGCAGTTCGGTGGACGTAACGCCAGCGGTTACTACGGCGGCGACGGCGCGGTCAGCGACAGCCAGACGGGCGGCACCTTCCGTGTCGCAGGTCGTCCTGTCGCCACCAAGGACTGGGATCTGCATCTCGGCATTTCCGCCATTTCGGCCTTCAAGCCGAACAATGGCACGCACGGTCGTTCCTTCACGCTCAGCCAGCGTCCTGAAGTCAATCTTGGTGAAGACAGCCTGCTTGGCACCGGCGCGATCACCAACGTGTCCCAGGTCTGGGCAGCCGGTCCTGAAGTTGGCCTTCGCTGGAAAAGCCTCGTTATCAAGAGTGAATACTACCACATCGGTGTAAACCGTTCGCACAACGCGTCCGGCCAGTCTCTCGGCAACCTGAACTTTGGCGGCTGGTATGTGGCTGCGAACTACACCCTGTTCGGCACGCCGCGTGCCTACAACTACAAGGAAGGCGCTTTCGCTGCTCCGGGTGTGAAAGAGAATCAGGAATTCAACCCTGCAACCGGTCACTGGGGTGCGCTTGAAATCACCGGCCGTTACAGTGAAACGGATCTCAACAGCCAGCCCAACTCCGCCACAGGTATCCGTGGTGGCAACCAGATCGTCTGGTCGGGTGGTCTGAACTGGTATCCGAACCGCCACTTCCGCGTGATGCTGGACTACAACCACTTTATCGACCAGCGGACCAAGAACGATGGTCTGGTCAATATCGCAGGCCGCAACGGAAACTCCGTCGCTGCCCGTGTGCAGGCCGCTTTCTGATCTGCAACGACAGGAAGGAGCGGGACATCTCCCGCTCCTTTTTATAGGTGTGATGCGGCCCGATTCCCTGAGCGTTCTGGCCGTCTGATCACAAACAAAAAGGCAGGGAGCTTTCACTCCCTGCCTTTTGTATTTTTATCGACTCAACTATCGAAGCGATCAGGCGACGGCGCGCGAACCATCCTGCTGTGCGGCCAGCTCCATGGCTGCGATGGCGGCGGCGGATGCATTGCGCTGTTTCAACGCCTCACGAAGGATGCAGACAACGCCTTTGACACAGTTGCCACACTGCGCCCGACATTTCCGGGCTGCATAGACTTCTACTGGTCGTGTCGCTCCTGCTTCCACCGCAGCGCTTACATCATGATCGGTCAGCCCGTTACAGGAGCAGATATACATCCACGTGCCTCATCGCGTTAACGTCCCAGCACGCTAGCAGATAATGAGAACGCCTCGCAATAACATTCGTGTCAATTCATCCCAAAAAATCACTTCAAGGCCAGATATGCATGCAGTCACGGGCCGGATGTCTGGGAAGGACCGTAGTTTCTTTCCGCCCTTAAAAATATTTCATCTTTGGTTTTTCCTTCCTCAGGCTGATATGTCACCCGCAACAGGTTCGAGGGAGGTGATGTGAGGGACGTTCCACACATTCTACAGGTCATGGCGGCACGCGGTCACGGCGGTGCCGAGCTGTATTCGACCGACGTCATGCTGGGTCTGCACAAAGCTGGCGTCCGGCAGACTGTGGTTCTTCATCCCGACAACCCACGCCTGAAAGAACTCGAGGACGCAGGTCTTGCGCTCGAAACCGAGGCCCTGAAGTCGCCGCTTGCCTTGTGGAGAAAGTGGCGCATGACGCAGCTTATCCGTCGCCTTGAGCCATCCATCATCCACTGCTGGATGCGTCGTGCTGCCGTCAGCATCCCGGCCAATGCGAGTCATCTTTCCGGTGACCGTCCCGTCATTGGCTGGTTCGGCAATTACCGTGACCTCAAGCCCTACGCTCACTGTACGCATCTTGTAGGCTGCACGCCCGACATCGCGGAACGGATGCGCGCCGACCCGGACTGGCATCCAGTCGATAACGCCACGGCGAAGAATCGCATCTTTTCCGCTCCCACCTTTTCCTCGGTCACGCCCGAGCCACCGCTGCCACGCTCGGAGCTCGACACACCACAGGATGCCCGCGTTCTGCTGACCCTCTCGCGCCTGCATGAGGCGAAGGGCCTCGAAACACTCATCTCGGCGATGCGGCAACTCCCGGACTGTTACCTCTGGATGGCCGGGGAAGGCCCATTGCGCGCCGCACTGGAAGAACAGGCGAAACAGGAAGGCGTGAGCGACCGGATTCGCTTTGCCGGATGGCGGACAGATCGCGGCGCTCTTCTGGCGGCGTCCGATATCTGCGTTCTGCCCTCACGCTATGAGCCTTTCGGGACCGTCATTCTGGACGCCTGGTCCACGAAGACACCTTTGGTGGCCTGTGCCGCCGCAGGTCCGCGCGCCTATATTCGCACCGGCGAAAACGGCATGCTGACTCCCATCGACGACCTTGCAGCCCTTGTCAGCGCCATCCGGTCCGTACTGGATGACAGCACTCTGAGAGACCGAATTGTCGCGGGAGGGCTTGCTGATTACGAACACGGCTTCACGCCGCAGGTCGTGATCAACCGTTGGCGGACAATCTACGACACCTGTCTGGCTTCTGTCTGAACCTGCTGGAAGGGTGGAACAGGACTGTTTTACGGAAGCGTATCCTGTGAGCGGGATAGTGATCCTGCAAAAGTCATCCGTTACATTCCGCAATTCTTATGAACGCAACGTCACAAAAACAATCTTGAGTTATATCTTAAAACATATATATCGTAAGACATGTTTAAAGAGCATAAATCCAAACATCGTTCCTCCCGCCATGCAGGAGGCGAACATTCCAAAGGTCGTCGCCAGTTCGGTGGTGGCTCCCGTCACGGTTTCGGCAGAGGCGATTTCCCTGCCGGACGCAAACTCAGCTCCGGTGAACTGCAATTGGTTCTTCTGGCGCTTCTGGAAATCCAGCCCGCGCACGGTTATGAGCTAATCCGTCTTCTTGAAGAAAAATCCGGTGGTTTTTACGCACCAAGCCCCGGCATGGTTTATCCTGCCCTCACCTATCTTGATGAGACCGGTCAGGTCACGGCGTCTCCGGAAGGCAACCGCAAACTCTATACGCTGACCGATGAAGGCAAGGCTCTTCTCGAAGCCAATCGCGAACAGGCTGAGACCATTCTCGAAACCCTGAAGCGGATCGGCAGTCGCATGGGTGAAGTGCGGGAAGCGTTTTCGGGCGTCGACGATGCAGATCCACGTGCTTCCGACGAATTTCACGAAGCCCGACATGCTTTCAAACAGGCCATGATGCGTCAGCGCGGCTGTGGCCCTGAAGAAAAGAAGCGCATCATCGAGATCCTCAAGCGCGCCACAGCAGAAATTCTCAACAAACCTGAGTAATCCAGACTTTTTCAATGGAGACGCGCATGAACTCCCTGTCCCGGACGCCACTGCGCGTCCGCCAACCCGTGCGTCTGCGTATGGCGCATGTCGCACGGATCGAACAACTTTCACCCCTGATGCGCCGCATCATTTTCACAGGCGATGACCTGCATGATTTCAGTTCGGCTGCCGCCGACGATCATGTCAAACTGTTCTTTCCACTCCCCGGACAGGACACGCCCGTCCTGCCGGACGTGGACACAGGCGGTCGTCCTGTGCGCTCCGCCTCACCAGCCGTGATCAAGCGTGACTATACACCACGCTTTTTCAATCCAGAGACAAATGAACTCGCCATCGAATTCGTCCTGCATGGCGACGGCCCTGCGGCAACATGGGCGGTTCAGGCCCAACCCGGCCAGACCCTCGGTATCGGTGGGCCGAAAGGCTCTTTCGTTGTTTCCGAAAATTACGCGCATTATCTGCTGATCGGCGATCAGACCGCGCTCCCCGCTATCGCCCGCCGACTGAAAGAAATGCCGGACGGCGCCAATGTTACGGCCATGATCGAGGTTGCGGATGCAAAGGAAGAACGTCCGCTGGCAAGCAAGGCCAATGCCAGCATTATCTGGCTACCTCGTAATGGCGTAGAAGCAGGAAAATCAACGGTTCTTCAGGAGGCTTTGAAAAGCTACTCCCTGCCGTCAGATGATCTGCATGCCTGGATCGGTGCTGAAATCGAAACAGCCCGCCAGCTCCGCACTCTGCTCATCGAAGAAAAAGGTATGACGCGAGACCACATTCGCGCAGCAGGTTACTGGCGGCTTGGCGCGACAGACGGCGGTGGGCGTGTGGAGGACTGAAGTCGAGGTCTACAGACCGCGATCCCGCTTGATGACATCCCACGCCGCATTGATGCTGGCGATTCTGACAACAGCGGCCTCAATTTCGGACGAAGAAGCACCGCGCGCCGAAAGTGCATCCGGGTGATTGGCACGCACCAGCGTCCTCCAGGTGGCCCGGATTTCTTCGTTCGATGCGTCTATGGAAACGCCCAACACCTGATAGGCGGCATTCTCGGCCATGGCCGGGCGTGAGCGTCCGCCTTCAGCCCGGCTCCAGGCACCAGCGCTCAGACCAAACGCCTTGTGCACGTTTTTCAGGAATCTGATTTCCGCCGGATGCAGAGCTTCGTCTTTTGCACAGTCAGCCCGCGCCACGAAAAAGAGCACACCCAGCAGATCCTCGAGCATGAGCTGATCATCACGGTAAGCCTGACCCAGCTCCCGGGCGAATCGCTCGTAATCATCCGTCCGCTGCCGGGCGAGATCGAACAGACGACCGACCTCCGGCTCATTTTCAGGCGGAATTCTCAAACGCGACTTGAAAGCGTTGATTTCCTTGCGATTTACCGGCGCATCGCATTTGGCCAGCTTGGCGCAAAGCAGAACGGTGCAGAGCGCGTAAAGCTGGTCTTTCTTGCCCGTTACCGCAGCAAGCTTGGCCGCGACAAAGGCCGCCGCACTGTTCGGGTCAGGTGCAGCACGGGCCGCCCAGCGATCACTCCACCCGCCCGTCGGCGGCTCCAGAAGAGACCCACGATCAGCCGCATGTCCAAGAGCTGCGCCCAGCACCGCTCCCATTCGTCCGCCAACCGCAAACCCTGCCACGGTTCCGAACAGTTTGCCCCAGATAGCCATGAGAAGACTCTAGCCTTACTTCAACGGCGACTAAAGCCCCCTTATGGTCAGGCCAGCTAGCCTCCCGCAACAAGGCCCGAAATTCCGCCAGTTCTCTCGCTTAGGACGTCGTTTCCGAAGGTCGATCAATGGCCGAATGAGCCAGACCGACCAGATCATTCGCAAGACCGGGCAGACCGGCCTGCCAGACAACATCCGCCAGTTGAAGCAGAGAATGGGAGATCAGCATAGGACTGGCCTCGGGGCAGTGCGGCAGACGTAGAATATTCCCTGACATGGAGGTCTCATCTGAGGTCTTGGGGTTTGAAGCGTTTTCTCTTCTGGCACGCGACGCTAGAAGTGCCGGGGTTTCTGAAGAGTTAATCAGACAAGAAATTGGAGCGTTCTTCATTTTGGTAAACTGCGCATTCCTGATTGGGCAGAGAGCGCCGTCCCAGACAGATTTTACCATTCTTCCTTATGGAATACGGTTTTTCTGCCAGTTTCATAAATCGGGAGACGACTGCGTGACTGTATCCTGTCCCAAAGACGAAACAGCATCTGATCTGGAGGCTTGCAATGCTGCAACACGCAAGGCCGATGCCAGAGGACGATTCGGGTCGCGTTTTCCGTCGATGCTCTCCACCAATTTGCCAATCGTCTGACCTTGCTGTTGCGCCATTTCATCCAGCACAGCCCAGAATTCCGGTTCCAGCGCCACACTGGTCCCATGCCCGGAAAGAATGAGACTGCGCTTGAGAAGATGGCGCGTCATGAGCTCGGCCTTGCCGACATCGGAGACGAGACTGTCTCCGCCAGCCGTTTCACAGCCCAGTCCGCAGCCTCCGCCACGACCGGATCAGCATCATCCCTCAACCGTTCCGCAATCGGCCCCATATCTTCGTCTCCTGAATTACCGATGGCGATGAGCACATTCCGCACGAAGCGGTTACGCCCGATCCGCTTCATCGGCGAGCCCGAAAACAGGGCGCGGAACCCGGCGTCATCCAGCACTGCCAACTCCGACAGGCGAGGCGCGATCAGATCCTCGCGCGCCTTCAGCTTCATCACCCGTGATTCCTCGGCAAAGCGGTTCCATGGACAGGCGGACAGGCAGTCATCGCAACCATAGATATGGTTTCCCATCGCCTCCCTGAATTCGTGAGGAATGGGACCTGCATGCTCGATGGTGAGATAGGAAATGCAGCGTCGGGCATCCAGCCGATAGGGCGCGGGGAAAGCGTTGGTGGGGCACACTTCGAGGCAGCGCGAACAGCTCCCACACTGTCCCGCCCGGTGCGGTGTCGGTGGCAGTTCGAGCGTCGTATAGATTTCACCCAGCAGCAGCCAGCTTCCATGATCTCGCGACACGAGGTTGGTGTGTTTCCCCTGCCAGCCTAGCCCGGCCTGTTCAGCCAGAGGCTTTTCCGGCACCGGCGCGGTATCGACAAAAACCTTCACCTCCGCCTCAAGCTGCGTCCGCCGCGTTTCCGCGACCAGATACTGCGCCAGATGCTTGAGCATCCCCTTGATGATGTCATGATAATCCCGGTTGCGGGCATAAACCGAGATATTGCCGCACACCTTGTCGGCAAGTGTCGCCAGCGGATCGCCTTCCGGCGCGTAGGACAGACCGAGGGAAATCACGCTGCGGGCTTCCGGCCATAACCCGTTGGGATGCGCACGGGCTTCCACCCGTTCGGCCATCCACGTCATCGTGCCGTGGTGTCCCTGCGCAATCATGTCCCGCAGGCGGTCTCCCGTCTCCGCACCGATGTCCGCATCGCAGATTCCAAAGGCATGAAAACCCAGTTCCCGTGCCTTGGTCTCCAGTCGCTCGACAAGCCTGTTCATCAATGTGGGAGAGGAGGACATCCCGGTTCGCTCTGTAATGGACTGGCTCTCCATAATGGAAATAAAAGTTTGAGGTGTCGTCTTATTTCAAAGAGACGCCGCTCCTGAAGCTTTTTGGAAAAAGCTTCACCAAAAACTTCTTTATGACTCATCAAGGACATTGCGGAATACGTCTTTGAAATAGGGCACTCGGCAGAACCTCCGCTCCACAGTCAGAAGCCGTATCCCCATGTTTCCAAGGGCAACACCTGCCCCGAAACACCCCCTCTTGCAATCACAGCCCGGATATCGCACCCCATAGACGCATTCTGCGCGTCCGCCACGGAACCGAGCCCATGCGCGCCAGCCAGTGGACCAGACCGGGGGACCCAACAGGACGCACTGACAGGATCAGGAGATATCCGGCTATGGATGAAACCACCGCCCCTTCCTCTGCCGACGCCCGGCATTACGAACCTCTGAAGCCGGAAGCGCAGCAGTGGTTTGAATCGCTGCGCGACCGGATCTGCGCCGCTTTCGAGAGCATCGAAACGGACGCCGCAGAGATGAACGCCCCCACGCTGCCGGGACGTTCCACGGCCCCCGGACGGTTCGAACGCACCGCATGGACCCGCGAAGCGGGAGACGACGCCCACACTGAAGGTGGCGGCGTGATGAGCGTCATGCGTGGACGCGTGTTCGAGAAGGTCGGCGTCAATGTCTCGGTCGTCTCAGGCGAGTTCAGCCCGGAGTTTCGCAAGTCGATTCCCGGCGCGTCCGAAGACCCACGTTTCTTTGCCACCGGCATCAGTCTGGTCGCCCATATGTGCAGTCCCGTGGTGCCCGCAGCCCATTTCAACACACGGATGATCGTCACGACACAGGGCTGGTTCGGCGGCGGTGGCGACATCACCCCAATGTTCCCGGAAAGCGAGGAAGCGCAGGACGACGCCGCCATCTTCCACGACAGCTTCCGGCAGGCCTGCGAAAAACACGATCCTGAATATTACCCGCGCTTCAAGGCCTGGTGCGACAAGTATTTCTACCTGCCGCATCGCCTCGAGCCACGCGGTCTGGGCGGCATCTTCTACGACCGTCTCCACAGCGGCGATCCGCTCATGGATTTCGCCTTTACAAAAGATGTGGGACTCGCCTTTCTAGAGGCCTTTCCGAACATCGTGCGGTCCCGCATGATGGAGCAATGGACACCCGAACAGCGCGAGCAGCAGCTGATCCGGCGTGGACGGTATGTGGAATTCAATCTGTTGCAGGACCGGGGCACACTCTTCGGGCTGAAGACCGGTGGCCACACAGAGGCGATCCTCATGAGCATGCCTCCCGAGGTGAAGTGGCCCTGATCCGTAAGGACATGATCGCCACAGAACGGCCTTAACTTTATAGTGGTAATATTCCTGAAAATATTACCCGGACCATCTTGCAAGGAGATCTCCGAGTTTTGTCAGAAAAAGACCTGCCATCCGATACCCGTTTTTCACGAGGCCTTCCGCGGCGCTATAACCGGCGGACCCTCCTGAAGGCGGCGCTCGGTCTCACGGCAGGTTCTGGCGCAGGCTCTTTTCTGACAACCCGCGCCTTCGCCCACAGCGCCGAGACCGACGGCCTGCTGCAGGCTGCCTCAGCCGCCATTCCGGCTCCGACAATCGGCACACCGGATCTGATTGTCGCCGGCAGTCCCGGCACCGGTCCGGCCCGCTGGGCACCCATTCTCGCACCATCCCTTGAAACGACGCTGCCGACCGACGGTCCGTTGAACCTGCGTAACGTGGTCGGGCAGGACGGAGTCACCGGCGCCAACCTCTTTGATGCACAAGCTTCGGGGGAAAATGCTCTCCTCGTTCCCGGCACAGCCATCCTTGCCGCGCTGTCCGGTGATTCCCGTGTCCATTTCGATTACCAGCGCTGGCTGCCGGTCGCGCTGGTCACCGGCTCTCCACTAGTTGTGGGACACGTCGATTTCCGCCGCTCCCTGCGGACTCTGCTCCAGAACCGGCCCGTACGCGTCGCCGTCACAACGCCTACGGGCGCTGAACTGCCAACGCTTCTCGCTATGGCCATCCTGTCGATGCGCGCCATTCCAGTCAGTGGGCTGGCAACACGAGATACCTCCATCGAGGCGCTGCAACGGGGTGAAGTGGATGTGGCGCAACTGTCGCCCGGCAGCGCCACGCCGGAACTGCTTGATGCCCTGAAAGCCAAGGGGTTTGTGCCGCTGTTTTCCCTGACGACGGACACCGGCGGAAGCCTTCCGGATTTTGCGGGCCGGTTTACCAGCCTGCGGGGCCATACGCCGGATCATCCACTTTTTCCCGCCTATCGGGCTGCGGCCCATGCAGCGTCCATTGAAGCCGCACTGGTGCTTCCCCTGCTCACACCGCCAGCAAATGCGGCGCTCTGGCGGCATGCGGCTCATCTGACCGCGAGCCTGCCCAGCGTTGATGAAGTCGCCCGGAGCAGCCACACGCGCCTCACGACAGAAGCTGATGTCCTGCCTTTTTATGCCGCGCTCTCTCCGCCACTCGCGAGCGTCCTCGCCTTTCGTCGGTGGTTGTCGGCGTCCTCCGTCTCTTGGCGCACCGGCTGACAAACCGGCTCCAGACTGTAACGCCGATCAGCCGCGCTGAAAGCCGTCCAGAAGGCGGCTAATTTCCCCAATATCCGTTTCGGCCAGAACGCGACGCGCCAGCAGACGACAGTCATTGTAACTGACATGGCGCACGATCTGCTTTACGCGCGGTACCATGGAAGCCGACATGGAGAAGGACCGGCACCCCAGACCGATCAGAAGCGGAATCAAACGAGGATTGCCCGCGATTTCTCCGCAAACCGACACAGGGCATCGCTCAAGGAAGGCGGCTGAAAAAACTTCGCCAATCATCCTCAGAACTGCCGGATGTAGCGGGTTGTAGAGAGCCAGCACATCCGAAGACGCCCGGTCCGCCGCAAGGGTATACATCGTCAGATCGTTTGAACCGATCGCCAGAAAATCGGCATATTGCGCGAGATGTCCCGCCGTCAGAGCGGCTGCCGGAGTTTCGACCATCACCCCCAGCGGCGGCAGGCTCTCACCGGTTTCAATGCCCTTGCGCTTCAGACGACGTGCAACCCGTTCGTAAATCTCACGGGCCGCGACAATTTCCGAAGCGACGGTGACCATCGGCAGCAGCACCCGCACCGGTCCCTTCGCTGCAGCCCGCAGAATGGCCGCAAACTGCGTCTCCAGCAGCTCAGGATACTCCAGCAGAAGCCGGATCCCCCGCACGCCCAGAGCCGGATTGATGGAATCACGCCCGACAATCCCGGCCCGAATAAGCGCCTCGCCCTGCTTCTCACCGCCCCAGTCCAGAACCCGAATAGTTGTGGGATCAGACCCCATGGTGGAGACGATGGCGGCGTAAATGTCGTACTGCGTGGCTTCATCGGGAAGCGTTTCGGCGTTGATGAACAGGAACTCGGTCCGCAGCAATCCGATCCCGGCGGCGCCAGACTGCGCGATCAGAGGCAGCTCGGCCGGAAGTTCCAGATTGGCCTGCAGACTGATCTTCTCACCACTGGCCATGCGCGACGACAGCCGCCGCATGCGTCCGAGTTCCTGCCGTTCCTGCGCATAGGCCGCGACCTGTTTGCGGGCCTGCCGTGTGGTGCGCGAGGACGGATCGATCGTGACGCTGCCTGAATAGCCGTCCACGACCAGCGTGGTTCCATCGGTCACATGATCAAACAGTCCTTCGACCGCCAGCACGGCAGGCACGCCAAGAGCCCTCAACATGATGGCTGTATGTCCCGTCGAGCCACCATCCTCGGTGACGACCGCCGCAACGCGCGCCGGATCGATCAGCGCCGCATCAGCGGGACGCAGCGTATGCGCCACCAGAATTGCGCCATTCGGCATGTTGGACAGGGAAAGAAAGGATTCCCGCATGAGATTGCGGATCACCCGGCGACCGATCTCACGAAACTCGCCAGCCCTGCGCTCCGCCGCCGCCGCATCCTCTCCGACGAGTTGCCGCTCGTCTCTGGACGCCAGCATCAGCTCAGCCAGTTCAGCCGTCGCCTCATACACAGCAGCTTCGGCCGTCATGCCGTCATCCAGCCGACTGACAACACCATTCTTCAGACGGGAAGGTCCCAGCATCCGCTGGTAGACTTCCAGCATCGGCCCGATCTCGACCTGCGTTTCTTCCGGGAGACGAGCGATACGGTTCTGAAGTTTTTTCAGCTGGCCAATGGACCGTTCAACTGCCTCACTGAACCGGGCATGTTCCTGCTCCCGTGTCAGATGGCTGATCCGGGCTTCCGGTTCCAGCGAGGGATCTTCGCCGACCACAAACGCAGGGCCGATGGCAAAACCCGCTCCGATCGGCTCGCCATGAAGAAGATGTTCACCGCCCGGCTCGTCCATCCCACTTCTGGCGAGGTCTTCTCCGCGACCGGAACTGCGGTGAGCGTTCATTTCATCCTCATCAGGCCTCATCTGGCCATACGAAAACGTCTGATCGGATCAGGGGATCCGTCAGATCATCGCCCGGCGCAGCACTTATGAACCACAATGAAAACCTGTTGCTCTAGCCGGCCGCAGCGGCTGCCTCAGTATCTTCCCCAAACCCGCTGGCGACAAGAGCGTCCAGCGCCTCAAGGGCTTCCTCAGCCTGCACGCCGATAGCCGACAGGGTGATCGTCGCGCCCACACCCGCTCCCAGCAGCATGAGCCCCATGATGGAACAGGCAGACACCACTTCGCTGCCGTAAGTGACAGTCACTTCGGCATTCCATTTCTCGGCTTCCGCAACAAACTTTGCCGAGGCGCGGGCATGCAGCCCCTTGGCGTTCACGATTGTGACCGTCCGGGTCAGCGTCATCTCCGAGGCTTCCATCAGCCGACCGCGACCTTCCGTTCAGGCATCAGCCTGACAGACTCCAGCGGCTCGGGACGGAGCTTGTCAGAGAGAGACGGGAAGATGTGAATCGGCTCGCCCGCAGCGCCCTCGGAGCATCGGCGCGCTCCATCGAGACATTGCAGAGGCAGATGAGAGGCGCGGCTGATATATTTATGGGCCGCCTGTTCAGCCGCTGTCGCACATTCTTCCAGCGTATGCAGATCACGCATCTGGGCCAGCTTGACCAGCATCGGGAGATTGGCTCCTCCCAGCACTTCGATCCGACCCGCTTCCATCATCGCGACGGCAAGATTGGACGGCGTGCTCCCGAACATGTCGGTCACAAGCATCACACCATCGCCGTCATCAACGCCGGCGACGCAGGCTTCCAGTTCCAGACGTCGCGCCAGCAGATCATCATCCGGCCCCACGCTGACGACTGCCAGTCTCTCCTGTGGTCCGACGACATGCTCCAGCGTGTCCCGCAGGGCCACACCCAGAGCACCCTGAGTGACGAGTACAATGCCGATCATGCGTTTCCCCGCACCATGGAATGTGACGCCGACGTTCTGTCGTCCGTATTCACGTTACTGTTGTCCACAACGGCGACGTCCACCAGCCGTTCCGCCAGATCCGTCTGAAGATCGGCCTTGTCATCAGCCGGCTTTCTGGCCCAGCGCCAGGCAGCGGAATCCGGCCCGGCGATCCCGAGCCGCGCCAGTTCCCGATGAACGACGGCCACCGGCCCTTCCCCACCCGGACTGTCGGAGATGTCCGCCAGTTTCCGGCCCAGCGCCTCGACCAGCGTGACGGAGCGATGACGCCCGCCCGAGCAGCCTACTGCGATGGTCGCGTATTTCTTGCCTTCCAGCACAAAGCGCGGAATGACCAGACGCAACATTCCAAGGATCTGGTTCAGAAACGGCTCATAGTCCGGATCGGCCTCGACATAGGCCGCGACCGGCCGATCGAGCCCTGTCTGGGGCGCCAGCGCCGGGTCGTAATGCGGATTTCTGAGAAAACGGGCGTCGAACACCATGTCCGCTTCCTGTGGCAGGCCGGCCGGAAAGGCGAATGACATCAACACAACTGTCAGTCCCTCATCCGGGCCGCTGTGCCACGTGCCGTAGCGTGTCTCGATCAGACGACGCAGTTCCGGGGCCGACAGGTCGGACGTATCAACGACCAGATCGGCACCGGCCCGGAGTTTTCCCGTCAGATCTCTTTCCGAGTCGATCCCCTCCTTGACGCTGCCATGCGGCGCGAGAGGATGTCGGCGGCGGGTCGCCGTGTAGCGACGCAGAAGCGTGGCTTCGTCAGCCGCGGCGTAGATCAGTTCGGCCCTGAGATGCGGGTTCATCCGCAGACGCGCCAAGGCTTCCAGCACCGTTGACGTGTCAAAATCCCGGGTCCGCGAATCCACACCGATCGCGATCGGGCGATTTCCTCGCGCCACGATCTCATCCAGCATGCCAAGAGGCGGATTATCGATCACTTCATGCCCAAGATCCTCCAGAATCCGGAGAATCGAGGATTTTCCTGCCCCCGACAGACCCGTGACAAGCAGGATCTGACGTAGAGGAACCTCATCGGCAGTCTGAGACGTCACCATTGAAATCCGACAAACACCCTAAATGGAGAACAAAACAACGCAGAATCGGCCTGCGACCACGCTTCCCGGACAGCGGCGTCATCGGGGACCGCCGCCTCATATCCCAACCGGAACACGCCTGGAGAATGATGGTCAACACAGCACCGTTCTCTGGCTCTCGGTAGACCATACCAGAAGCCGCCACCTCTCTGACACATTTTTGTCGCCCTCAGTCATCACGGACCAGCATGGCGCTCTGCGGCAGGAGAAAGGCTCGCCCCTCCAGACAGTCCAGCGCCATGTCGATCCGCTCCGGCGCGGAAGCCATCATGCCATCCAGCATCAGGACCGGCAGTCCCGTTTCTCCGTCAGTCAGCCCTTCTTCCGGCAACCGGGAAAACGCCTCTCCCTGCCGGATCAGCCTTACAGTCAGACGAGGCGTGACCTCCGGCACAAAGGAACGTCGCACGATCCCCCACCCACGAACCTCGACAAGTCCCCGCAACGTCGCAGGTGCCCGGACAAGACCATTTTCCATCTCGATCCGGTCATCCGCCACCAGATCATAACCGCGAGTCAGCAGCCGAAGCAGAAGGTCAGACTTCCCGGTGCCGGATGCCCCCAGAATCAGTACACCCTGCCCGCGTCGTGCGACGCATCCGCCGTGAAATCTTTGCACGCCATCACAGACAGTCATGGCGCTCCCATTCTGAAATCGTTACGATCCAATAGCGTTCCTCCAGAGAAACATCTTTGCTTTGCCGCTCTTTTCGGATTATGACAATTTTGTGTCGCCGATCTGTGTCATACGCAGATGAGACCCGACCATAAAGGACAACCGAAATGGAAGCAGCAACAGCCCTCATGCGGACCCGATATGATCGACCGGACAATGCTCCCGTAGACTCACTGTTGTGCCTCGATACTGTTCAGCCAAGCTACGAGAATTCTCACGAAGGAGTGCGTGTGCGCCATCTGCGCGGATTTGACTCCCGGACAGGCGATTTTCCGCCCCGTATCAGTGACCAGTGCCGACTGGCCTTCTCGGCAGGAGACGCCGCTCTCTCAACCCGCGGCGCGTCACTTCAGGACGTGGTGCGCGTGGTCTATCTCGTCAAGGATGCCAGCGAACTCTCATCCTGCGGCAGTTTCGCCAGCAATGCGTTGGGTGACAACCGCCCGGCAACCACCGTGCTCGTGGTTGAGAAATTCGATCGACCCGAAGTTGAAATCGAGCTGGAACTGATTGCCCGCATTCCCGAAGACGCTCTCGCAAGCTAAGTCTCAAAGCCAATAATCAGAAACGATATATTAACGATCCATTTCCTTTGGACGTGCTGCCCTGTATGAGGAGCGACATAGGGCTTGAGCCTCACCGGCCATGGGACGCGCCAGCACTTGCAGCCGGGTGACAGCGGAAAGCCTTCTTCCGTTTCCGAGGCCAGATTCCGCAGTGTCCTTTTCTCCCGACAATCCCGACATCCCCACTTCGGAAGACAAAAAGACAGGCTCGTCCGGTCTACAGGATGAACTGACACGGCTCCGCCTCCGGGCCATCGCGTTCGAGCAGTCGGAAGCCACAGTCGAGGCACTGCAACGCCAGATACAGGCCTATGAAAACAGCACGTTCTGGCGTCTCACCGGTCCTGCCCGGAAAGTCCTTGAACACTCCCCGCGCCTGAAGCACCTGCTGCGTGAGTCGGCCCGTTCCTGCCGAAATCTTGTGAATGGTCAGCTCCCAGATCGTCTGCGTCACTCCGGAGGTAGGCGCACGACAACGCCTCTCCGTGAAGAAGAGACCGCCGAGCCAGAGGTGCAGGCAGCCCGCCAGAGCAAACGTACTTCCCACCCAGTCAAAGAAGATCACACCCCTCTCCGCTTCCCGCGCCACGCTTTCCCGGTACTGAGCATTGTCATTCCGAGCTATGGGCAGGTTCCCGTCACGCTGCAATGCCTGCGCTCCATCATGCGCCATCCGCCGTCCTGCCCTTATGAAGTGATTGTCGCGGAAGATGCTTCCGGCGACCCGGCTGTTGCTGTCCTGCGTGCCATTGAAGGGCTGGTGCTGATCGAACGCAGCGAAAATCTGGGCTTTCTGAAGAACTGCAACGAAACGGCAAAAGCGGCGTCCGGCACATGGCTTCACCTGCTCAACAACGACACGGAAGTACTGCCCGGCACGTTTGACGCTCTTCTGTCCCGCCTGCAAACCGACGAGAGCATCGGTCTGACCGGCTCGAAGCTGCTCTACCCGGATGGGCGGTTACAGGAAGCGGGCGGCATCATCTGGAACGATGCGTCAGGCTGGAATTTCGGCCGCAACGATCCACATCCCGACCGGGCCGCCTACAGCTATCCCCGTGATGTGGATTACATTTCCGGCGCGTCGATCATGCTGCGTCGAGACCTATTCGACTCCCTCGGCGGCTTCGATGAAGCCTTTGCTCCCGCCTATTACGAGGATACGGACCTCGCTTTCCGTATCCGTGCCTCCGGACTGCGCGTGGTATTCGAACCAACCTCGGCGGTCATCCACCATGAAGGCGTCTCGCACGGAACGGACGAGACCAGCGGCGTCAAGGCGTATCAGGTCCGTAACCGACAACTGATGCTGGACCGATGGCGTGACGCGCTACAAGCGCAACACTTTCCGCCCGCAACGCACTTTCTGCGCGCCGCGTCCCATGCCCGGGACCGCAAGACCATTCTCATCATCGACCATTATGTGCCCGAGCCTGACCGCGACGCAGGTTCCCGCACGACCATGGACGTGATCCGCGCCCTCATGCACGCGGGATGGCTGGTGAAATTCTGGCCTGAAAACCGCCAGCGCAACCACTACTCTCCTGCGCTCGAACGTCTGGGCGTGGAGATCCTCGACGAAACGAATCCCTGTGATTTTCCCTCGTGGATTACAGAAAACGGCTCCGATCTCGACCATGTCATGATCATGCGTCCCACCATCGCCCGCGCCTTTCTGCCGGATGTGGTGCTCAACACCGACGCGTGCCGCTCCTATTACGGTCACGACATTCACTTCCTGCGGCTGGAACGCGAGGCAGAGGTGACAAAAGACCGACAGACCTGCGAGGATGCGCTCACCATGCGGCGGCTTGAGACATGGCTGTGGCCACAGTTTCATGCCGTGCTCTATCTGTCGCAATACGAAGCCAATCTCGTGCGCGAACTTGCGCCCAACGCGCAGCCTCATGCCATCGTGCCGTTCTGCTTCACTCCGGACCGCTCGGAACGCCCCGTTACGTCTGGCAAAACTATCCTGTTTGTCGGTGGGTTTGGTCACCCGCCCAATGTCGATGCCGCGCTCTGGCTGGTGCGGGAGATCATGCCGCTGGTGCGTCAGCGCGTGCCGGATGTGCGCCTGATCCTCGCCGGATCGAAACCCGCCGCCGAAGTCCGTGCGCTGGCCAGTTCGAATGTCACCGTCACAGGTTTTGTGTCGGATGAGGAACTGACGCGGCTCTACGCCACCTCACGCGTGGCCGCCGTACCTCTGCGTTTCGGCGCGGGTGTGAAGCACAAGGTTCTGGAAGCGCTGCATCAGGGACTGCCGCTCGTTACAACATCGGTTGGCGCGGAAGGTATTGCCGGATTGGGAGATGTGGCGGTCATAGCCGAGACGGCAGCTCTGTTTGCTGACGCGCTTCTGACGTTACTGAAAGATGATGTGCTGTGGCAAGCACGTTCGAGTGCCGGAAAGGAGCTGATTAGCGAAGGTTATTCGCCTGAGCGATTTGGCGAGGCATTGCTAGAAGTTCTACAGAAATAATACGAGATAATATATTTACAAATACTTTTGTTTACTCATGTGTTTTACAAAAACATAATGCATGGGATCATAGCTGAATTGATCTCAACTCAAAAATACTCGCAATAAAAATTTCATTTTTCATATAGGAAAGTTTAAGAAAAACTATCAAACCCACCAATAGGATTTCATCCTTTCATGTAAAAATTATAATAATTATCAGGATACATTTTATTTTCGCGAGAAGGGATGCCTCCTCTTACAATAGGAGTATTGCCTCAATGGAGAGAAAAACAGCAAATCATGCTAGCATATAAGGGATGAGTATCTTCAAAACCGATATCTGGCGCATCGGTGTTGTGCAGGCCGGATTTTCAGCTCTCTGCAGGGCTGGCTCCCTTGATCCATTTACCATCCGCTGGCTTCCCAATCCCGGTCCATACCGTTTTCTGGCGGACCCGTTCGGGATATGGCGAGACAACAGACTGCATATCTTTGTCGAACATTATGATTATCGCACGCGCAAAGGCGAAATCCATCTCCTGATTCTAAATCAGGAATTGGAAATCATCGAACAGGGAAAGGTTCTTTCCGAACCGTGGCACCTGTCCTATCCGTTTATCTTTGAAGCAGACGGTGAAATCTGGATGCTGCCCGAAGCCTGCCGCTCGGGGAAGCTTACTCTCTATCGGGCGCGCTGTTTCCCCTGGGAGTGGGAAGCCATTCCTGAATTTCGTTTTCCTCATGCCGCCATCGATGCCTCTCCGATTTTTATCGCAGGCGCATGGTGGATGTTTTACGCCCCTTCCTCTCCACATTCTGATCGTATGACAGCTCTGCGACTGGCACGATCGGATACGCTGCTCGGGAGCTGGAAGGATGTTTCCGTCCAGCCATTAAGACGAGGACCGGAAAGCAGCCGGATGGGCGGCACACCGCAGATCGTGGATGGACAGCTTATTCTTCCCATGCAGGACTGCACCGAGACCTATGGTGGGGCGATCCGCCTTTTGACGACCACAACTTCACCTGATCAATCGATGACTTTTCAGGAGAGTTTCCGGGTAACTGCGCCCAAGAGCGCACATCCGTTTACAGCGGGCCTGCATACAGTCTCGGCCGCAGGTGACGTCACGCTTATTGATACCAAGCGCATCCTGCGCAATGCACCCGCGCGTGCCGGGATCGATTTCCGTCATCATATCGGAAAATGGTGGGAAAAGAGGAAAGCACAGTGAGGATCGCCTACGTTATCAACTCGGTAGAAGGCGGCGGAGCGGCCCTGCCTGTACCCGCCGTAACCCGAGTCATGCGTGAACGCGGGCATCATGTTGAAATCTTCGCGCTCAGCCGTAGGGACGGACGCGCCATCGCCTCAATGGAACAGGATGGTTTGCGCGTGCACGTCCGGGATGGGGCTCCGGGGGATCATCTGGCCGCCTTTCTCTGGCTGATGCGACAGATGGAGGTATTTTCACCAACGGTGATCTGGACCTCCCTGACCCGCGCGACCCTGATGGGACAACTGCTCGGGGCCTATCGACGCTGCCCGGTGATCAGCTGGCAACATTCAGCCCGCCTCAAACCGGCCAATGCCAGAATGCTGCGTCTTTTGCGGTCCTGCATCTCTCTCTGGATCGCAGACTCCTGCTGTGTGGAAAAAATGACCCGGGAAACGCTGGGAGTTCCTGCCAAACAACTCACCTGCTGGCCGATTTTCCGTGCAGACGCCAATGTCCCTCTGGCGACGCCGTGGCAACCGGGCGAACCCGTGCGTATCGGTTCACTCGGACGCCTGCATCCGGTCAAGGGTTACGATATTCTGTGTCAGGCACTGACATTCCTGCGTCAAAAGAATGACCTGCCCCCTTTTGAAATCTCGATCGCGGGGGAAGGCGAAGAACGCGCCCATCTGGAAGGCCTGATCAAACGGGATAACCTGCCGGTCCGTCTGGCTGGCTACGTCGAGCATCCCAAAAACTTTCTGGCGACCCTGCACGCCTATGTGCAGCCCTCCTTCTGGGAAGGGCTGTGTCTGGCGGCGCATGAAGCGATGCTTGCTGGTCTGCCTGTCATCACTTCAGCGGTGGGAGAACTTCCCTTTACCATCACAGGAGAAATGGGAAGCGTGGTGCCACCCCGTGATCCACAGGCCTTGGCGAGTGCGCTTGAAAAATTGCTCCGCTCACCTGACAAACTGTCAGAATGGGGACAGAAGGGACGTCAGCGGGTGCTCGAACGATTTAGCGCCGAGCGTTTCGACGCCACGGGGCACGACATCGTAGAACGTGTGGAACAGATTGTTCAGGCACAACGCCTGAGATAATCCACCATGGCGTCAGCCGCTGCTGGAGCAGTGGGCTGATTGTCGGGCAGTTCGAATGTTTCAGAAAAATAGGCCGTCTGTCTGTCCCTGAACTGTGGATGGATCAGAAACGCATTGTCCAGCGTGTCGGAAAGTCGGTCAGGATCATTCAGCACTTCGCCCAACTGCCAGAAGCTGTAGTCACTGTTGTTTTCCCATCGTGCGTTATGAGCATTGAGAAAAACACAGGGGCGCGGACGGATCATGAATTCGGCCACCTGACTGCTGACATCTCCCAGATAGAGATCCGCCGCCATGGTATACGTCATGTCCACGCTGCGCGTACTGCCCGGATCGATCAGCAGATTTTCACAACCGGAAAAACGCTGCCGGAGCACCTCGCCACCCTCTCTGTTCCGGTCAAACAGACGGATATGCGGGGCAAAAATCAGATTGTAGCGATCCTGCTGTGCGAAAAAAGCAAGAATATTGTCACCAAACTTCTCCCATGATGACAGCCGGGAGGAGAAATGCGGATTATAGAGCACGACAGGTCTGGAGTTGTTGAAAAGCGGACGTGCCGCATGATTCATGCGCTGGACGATATCGAATTTCGCATAGGTGCCGCGATGATAACGACCGGGCGTGATCGCACCCTGCTGAAGAAGACGTTTTTCGATCTTCTTTCCCGACAGAACGATGAAGTCGAACAGGCGCGTATCTTTTGCAAAGCCGACGGCTCGGTCGCCTGCACCATGCCGCGTCCATGCCAGACGGGGTTTTCTGACTCCCATGCGCTTGAGATAGAGAGAGGTTCGCTCTGGCACGACAATGCCACTGAACTGAGAAAAATAGGAACGATTCATGGAAAGAACAGCGATTTTTTCGAGTGGTCCCGGTCCCTTTTCCTCTATCCTGCGTCGTAGACGGTGAGGCATCCGCAGCAACTCATACGAAACCTTGCTCTCCGGATAGAAACCGGCAAGCGTACGGGCGTAGTCCAGATGGCTTTCCGTCATGCAGGCTATCTGCACTTCAACATCCGGATTACGCGCCGCCACTTCCATTCCTATGGGAAGGGAATGCAGCGTCTGATGCGGCTGGGCTATGAACGGCAACACAACCTTCAGCATGTCTCACTGTTTTCATAAGGATTGAATCTGTGTTTGTCTTTTGTGACAACACACACGCGCAAACAATAGCATTCCGCGTCAGTTTTTTGAATGTTTTGTTTCAAAAACAGAGTGTTTCATTTCCATTATATTTTCATTGCACTGCGCTATCCTGAAATAAATGGTGTATCACGCCAACAGCAGGCGGCATGACGCAGGAGCACCCGCGCCCATGATGAATAATGCAGGCCAGATACAGAGCCTTGCCCATCTTTCTGACGTGCATCTCCCTCCAGAGGGTGTCCTGTCACCCAAGGCCTTGCTGGGGAAGCGCGCCCTGAGCGTGCTATCATGGAAACGCCGACGCTCCAGACTGCATACCCTCAAAACAGCGCAAGCCGTGATGAACGACATTGCCGCGTTTGCGCCGGACGCCATTGCCGACACGGGAGATCTTACAAATTTCGGTCTTCCGCAGGAATTTTCGCAGGCGGCAGAATGGCTTGAACAAATGCCAGCGCCAACAGTCGTGGTGCCGGGCAATCATGACGCCATGACTGCCCACTCCAGAAAGCAGGCGCTTGCCACATGGGACAGATGGACCGCTCCTCGTGCCGAGGATTTTCCCTTTATCCGGCGGATGGGCAATCTGACGCTGATCGGCGTGTGCAGTGCAGTCGCCAGTCCACCCCTCATGGCCTATGGGCGCGTGGATATTGAACAGGCAACGCGTCTGCGCAGAATTCTTGATGCCACCCGTGATGCTTGCCGGATCGTTCTGATCCATCATCCCGTAACACCGGACCTAGTACCATGGCGAAAATCCCTTCTGGGATGGAAACATGTCGCCAATGCACTAAAAGAAGCAGGGGCCGAACTCGTGCTGCACGGTCACTCTCATTGCGCCTCGATCCGCTTTATCCCCGAGACATCCATTCCGCTCATCGCCACACCGTCCGCATCCCTGATGTCGGACGAACCGGACAAAGCCGCTGGCTGGAACGCGTTTCGGGTTGTCGCTGAAGCCAATTACTGGCGCATCGAAATGACCCGCAGGCGCATGACCGAAACGGGTGAGTTCATCAGTGCCGGTCAGATTACCTGGTTGCGCCCTCGTGTGCCTGTGCCGAACACTCCCGCGGTCCCGGATGCTTTCGACACCCAATCAATGCCGGTCTATCAGCGTGCCGTAGGTGCATGACATGAGCGCCTCCCATAATCCCCTCATTCCTTCCGTTGCACACTTCATTTTTCAGGAACGGACAATCGTCTGGCAGCATGCGTTCGCCGTGGCGTCCGCCGCGCAGGCCGGTATGGAGCAGGTGATCGTTCATCATGTTGGCGCATTGCCTGCCGGACCTCAGACCGATTTCCTGCGGTCTCTGGAGCGTGTAGTGTTTCGTCGGCTCGACAAGACCTCTCTTCTGCGAGGCATCGAGGAAAAGACCGGAATTCAGGGCCTGTCACAGCTTTATACGCTGTCTTCGGATCAGGAGACCCGTAACTGCATTCTTAGCGCGGCGCTGATCTATGCGTATGGCGGTATCTTTCTGACATCTGAAACGCTCATGATCGCCCCGCTGCTTCATGAACGGACGGGATCAGTCTTTTTCGGATCACGACGAGTATCAGTTGCCGAACGCAGCCTTGCCTTGTCCGATGTCTTTCGGGCGGGCTTCATGAAACGGTTGCAAAATACCAGCTCAGAAAAACGACGTCCCCCATCAGCCTTCGCGCCTGTCTATCCGCTATTCGGGGCGATAGCCGGAGCACCTTTTCTGACGCAGTGGTTGCGGGCACTCGTCGCAAACCATAACTGTCAGGCGGAAACCGTCCTGCGCGAACTGCTGGAGAAAAACACGGACCCAAGCGTGATCGTGTATCCACCGGACACGATGTGCTCATTGTCGATGCGCTCGGCCCGCCAACTTTTCCGTCGCACAACTCCCGCCCGCCTCTCGACCCTCGTGCCAGCAGGCGCGCGGATGATTCACTGGAAAGCGTCTCCAGCAACACAGTCCCATCAAACCGAAATTTCTCCCGATCACGTCATGAACCATGCCTATTGCCAACCTTACAGCGCGCTGGTCTGGAAGCACGCACCGGCGGTCAAGAAAATTGTCTATCTCTGACCAGAACAGGAAAAAATACGGATGCTGTCATCCGTGAACAGCCTCTCCAACGCATCCATTCTTATCGTTGATACCGGTCGAAAAGGCGAAATGAGGCAGTGCGAGGCGCTGGCTAATGCCTGTGGCCTGCCTTGGCGATTCACCAAAAATGATCAGATTCCGCCTGATGAGCCGACACTAATCCTGTCTTTCGGCAGAGCTTTGAGACAGGCGTGGCGTCTGAAAGCAGCCTTCGGCGGTCGCCCTCTCATCATCCAGCTCGGGCGTCCGCGTCTGAAAGCACCATCGGAGCTGGATCTGATCCTGCTAATGCCACAGGACGACTACCCGGAAGGTCCACAGACGCTGCATCTGAACATGCCGCTGAACGGTGCGGACCTCTCACGGCCAGCAATTCCTGCCGATACCACACAGGGACCGGTTTCCGTGCTGCTGGGAGGACCGACCCGTCACTTCAGCTTCAGCGATAACGATGCGCAGGTGTTGCTGTCCCGCGCCGAGCGGCTGGCCGCGGCGACAGGCACGGCACTGCGCGTCGTGCCGGGACCGCGCACGCCGGATCATGTGATGCAAATTGTCGAGGAACGGTATCGCCAGACACCTGACCGCATCGACCGACGACCGCTCTCGACGGTTCTGGCAGAGAGCGGAAGACTGGTGGTGACAGCGGACAGCGCCTCCCTGATCGCCGACGCATGGCGAACCGGCAAACCGACCTGGCTGTATCCGCTCCCGGTCCGGCTTCCGCCTGTCCAGCGCCTGAAGATCATGGCCGACCGTATCACGCCGGAACTCCGCCATACGTTGATCCGGAGAGGCTGGCTTGCCGGTGGCACTGATTTTTCACGCTGGCATCGAGCGCTTGTCCAGCAGGGACTTGTACGACCTTTGACGGAACAGGGTCTGAAAAAACCAGATTGGCACATGCCGTTTCCAATACCGGATGAGGAATTACGAGCCTGCCGTGATCGGGTTATCGCGCTGATCGCTGATAGAAAACCTGCCTCCAGCCGTGCAGAAAGATGACGTCGTTACCATTGCAAGACCGGACCTGCGTTGTCACCGTCACCTATGGCGAACGCACGCATCTTCTTGCGGAAGTGTTGCGGGCAGCGTTCCGGTGCGGGGCAGCCTGCGCAGTCGTCGTGGACAACGGCACGCCCCGTTCAGCACAGAAGGCGCTTGCCTCGCTGCAGGATGAGTTCGGGACGGATGCCCTGCATGTCGTGCGGCTTGAGAAAAATGAAGGCTCTGCGGGCGGATTCCATGCCGGACTAGCCTATGCGGCGCGTCTCCACGATATGCGTTTCATCTGGGTTCTGGACGACGACAATGTGCCAGATGAGAACGCTCTCTCCGTTCTTCTCGACTGCTGGAAACGCCTCGGTGCGGACGAAAGCAACGCCATGATGAGCTTTCGCGTGGACAAGAGGCAGTATCGCAAGGTGCTGGATCGCAAAACCCTGCACTGGGTCGAGCCTGACGCGTTCTTCGATTTCAATCTGGCGCATCTGTGGAACGGTGGAAAACGGAAAGCCGCGATACGGGAAGGCTGTTTCGAACTTGGTGTCGCGGCCTATGGCGGCTTCTGGTTCGCCCGTTCGTGGCTCGACCGGATTGCCCTGCCCCCACAGCATTATCATCTCTATTTTGATGATTACGCCTTCTCACAGCAGATCCCGGCGGCTGGCGGCCATATCTGGCTCTGCCCCGACAGTCGTCTCCGTGACATCGACGAATCCTGGCGTGCGAACCGCAAGGCCATTCACCCCTGGTTGGACCCGAAGACCGAGGAGCGACGCGTCTTCTGCACAATCCGCAATCGGCTCTGGCTGGAGCGATCTCTGGCGACCTCGCCGATCCTGCATCGTCTCAATATGGCGCTGTATCTGCTGGTGAAGGTGATCGCGCCCAATCTGGGGACCATGCTGACACGAGCGGGTTCAGCGCCCGCCTTCCTGCGCCGGTTCAGACTGATCCATCGCGCCGTTCGGGCCGGCCTGTCCTGAGCGACCAAGCCGTCGGGAAAAGACCACCGCGCCGACAAGGCAGGACAGAAAGACGGCTGCGCTTGAGGCGAGTGTTGCCAGACAGGCACCAGTCAGATGGAAATAGCGGGTCAGCAGATAGAGTGCTGGGAAGTAGAGCAGTGTGACAAAGACACGCGTTCTGACGAGGAGCCGTAACTGGCCGGTCACGATCAGCAGCGGCTCCAGTGGGACGATCAACAGACTGAAAATCGCCGCCAGAAGCATCATCGTGATGTAGAACGATGTGTGCAGAACATGCACGTGCAGCAGGGCACGGAAGATATGCGATCCAGCCACAGCCGTCAGAAGAATCAGAAACGCCGAGATGGCGATGAGGATTCCGAAGATGGACAGGGTGACTTTACGGAGCCCCGTCCAATCCTGCCGGTCACGCATCTTCACGAGTTCAGGGTATAGAACTGGCGAAATCAGCTGCGCCGGCGTCACGATTCCGGAAGCAATCTGTCGGCACACGCGGAAAACCGCTGCTTCGGCAGTCCCGATCTGCTTGCCGACAATCAGTGTCGCGACATGCGTGGAGGCGGACGCCAGCGTCTGATTGAGGCTGACGCCGCGCGTGAAGGCCCACATACCCTCGCCTTTCCAGCGCCAGTGCCGGAACGCCTCGAAATAGCCGAAGGAGGCCCGCGTCCTGAGAATGGACAGGGCGAACGCCGTGTAAAGCCCGTAATCGAACAGCACGGCCGCCGCCCAGATCAGCAGGAACCAGCCCACGCCCAGATGCAGCGCATAGGCCAGCAGCACACCGCACATCTTGCCAAACGCCGTGAAACCGTCCGTGATCGGCACCAGTCGGAACTTCCCGGCCAGACGCAGCACACCGTGACACCATCCCGTGTACATGAAGGGCGCGACACAGGCGTATAGCAGAGCCAGTGTACGCTCGTGATGCGTCCAGCCTACGCTCGGGGCGTAGAGGATCACGACGACAAGGCTGAGCGCCAGAGCCACAAGAGCCGAGAGTCCGTCGAGGCGGATGCAGAAGGAGACAACCTGTCTGAAACGCCCCATCTCGCCATCGAAAAACGCATCACTCCCGAAGCGGATCAGCGTCTGCCATGTCTGGAGCCGTGAGAGGGTCGAGCCGGTCATGGCGAGGGAGTGAATCAGGATCAGCAGCCCGAAATCAGACAACCCCAGCGCGCGTACGGCAAACGCCATATAGACGAAGCTGCACAGCGCGGTCAGGACCCGACCGAGTGTCAACATGCTGACATTGCGGAAGATCGATTGGAAGGTGGAGCGGCTCCGGGTCATACGGGCTTTCTGATTGACTGACAGGGGCCGATACGTGCCCTTCCGGCTTTTGACATATCAAAAGCGATCGAAAAAACCTTGTTTCTACGGCACATCCTTAAATGGGAACGCTGTGCAGAGCTCTGACCGAGAAATGTTATGCAGGGCGAACAGTGTAATTTATCACCTTCCCTGAAGGTAAGGATGACAAAATGATTACCAAAGGTCCCATTAGATAAAGCACCTGTCCCCTCCCGGATCGGTCCGCAACGCTGGCACGCCAGTCATTTATCGTTTCGTGGCACGAAAGCGCGAAGCGGTCGCAAACACGGTTATCTCAGGGAAGAGTGATCGCCCTGTGGCCCCATGACAGACAGGAATATGAATATTTTGAGGCTTCATGCCGCGCATGAGGCAGAAACCCGTAATCTTCTGCATTTGCAAAATATACAAGGACCTGCCTTTTCTGTATGGTCCCGTCCGCCTGCCCCATCCGGCAGTCGGGGCGGATTGAGAATTATGACGGTTACCGGCGAGAATAATGTTTGATTTTGCCTGGTCGGAATTTGCGCTGATCGGCGTGGTGGCGCTTCTGGTCATCGGACCAAAAGACATGCCCGCCGCCATCCGCTCGGTTGCCAAAGTCGTCAAGAAAGCCCGCCGTCTGGCTGCGGATTTTCAGGGCCATGTGGACGAGATGGTCCGGGAAGCGGATCTTGGCGACGTGCGGGATCAGGTCCGCCAGCTTCGCTCACTTGATGTCCGCAGCCAGATCATGCGGACCATCGACAATGACGGCAGCCTGCGTCGGACACTCGATGATCCCACACTGAGAAGCCGCCCGTTTGACGACAGGCCAAAAGCCCTCCCCGCTGCTGACACGCCCGACCTGATTCCGCCTCCGGCACGAGAGAATGTCGGCGCCTCGCCTCTGGGCATAGAACCGCTCTCCTTTACAGGTAGCCCGCCGCAGAGCGAACCGGATCAGGCACCCGCCATGGTGCCGCCGGCCATCGCCCGACGCATCGCCTCCGCGTGGCCGCGGCTGCGCACGCCCTCCATTCTTCCCCCTTCACGGGTGCTGCATGGCAACAGACGGGTCGCTCCCTTCAGCGCGGCTCTTCCTGATACGTCAGTGAGCGCCGCACAGCCTTCACAAGACCAGACTTCTTCCCCCGACCAGCCGAGGAACGACCTGTCGTGACGACGACTGACAATCCGATTCACGACGAACCCATGCCGCTGCTCGAACATCTGATCGAGCTGCGTCGCCGTCTGATCTGGTCCGCCGTCACCTTCGCCATAGCCTTTGCGGTCTGCTACCATTACGCGCAGGACATCTACCTGTTCCTCGCCCGTCCGCTCGGCGACATCATGCGGCAGAAGGGCGAGCAGCCGCACCTGATCTACACGGCGCTGTATGAGGCGTTCTTCACCTATATCCGCGTGGCGGCATTTGGTGCGGCGTTCATTTCCTTCCCGATGATCTCCACGCAGCTCTGGATGTTCATCGCGCCCGGCCTGTATCGCTCGGAAAAACGCGCCTTCGCGCCGTTTCTGATCGCAACGCCAATCCTGTTCCTGATGGGCGCGGCGCTGGCCTACTATTTCATCTTTCCAATGGCGTGGAAGTTCTTCCTATCCTTCCAGACCAGCGGCGGTGCGGACGGTCTCCAGATCGAACTTCAGGCCAAGGTGTCCGAGTATCTGACGCTGGTGATGAAGCTGATCATGGCGTTCGGCATTGCGTTCGAGCTGCCCGTGGCGCTGACCCTGCTGGCGATGGTTGGCATTGTCACCTCCGACCAGCTCAGGAAATTCCGGCGTTATGCCATCGTCGGCGCGTTTGTCGCCGCCGCCATCCTGACACCGCCGGACGTGATCACCCAGACGGGCCTCGCGGTGCCGCTGGTTATCCTTTACGAAATTTCCATTATCTCGGCGCGACTTGTTGAGCCGAAAAAGCCCTCCGTAACGGAAGAGGGCGAGACTGAAGAGAAAGAGGTTTCCTGATGCACGACCTTCGCGCCCTGCGCGCCGATCCCGCCGGTTTTGACGCCGATCTGGCCCGTCGCGGTATGGAGCCTGTGTCGGAGAAGGTCATGACGCTCGACGAGGAGCGCCGCGCCGCCCAGACAGCCCTTCAGGAAAAGCAGACACGCCGCAACGCGCTGGCCAAGGAAATCGGCGTCCTCAAGCGCAACAAGGGCGACAGCGCTGTGCTTGAAGCAGAAGCCGTGCGTCTGCGTGAGGATATGGAAGCGCTGGAAATGCGCGCCCAGTCTCTCGACGCCGAGGTGAAGGCCGTTCTGGAAGTGCTGCCCAACCGTCTGGACGCCTCCGTGCCGCCGGGGCCGGACGAGACAGCCAACGTGCAGGTCAAGCAGTGGGGCGAGCCGAAGACGTTCTCCTTCACGCCGAAGCAGCATTTCGAACTCGGCGAGGCCATGCAGCAGAACGGCCAGCCGCAGATGGACTTCGCCACGGCCACCAAGCTGTCCGGCGCGCGCTTTGTGCTGCTGCGCGGTGGCGTCGCCCGTCTGGAGCGGGCGCTGGGGCAGTTCATGCTTGACCAGCATGTGAACGAACACGGCTATACCGAGACCCATGTGCCGGTGCTGGTCAATGAAGCCGCGATGTACGGCACGGACAAGCTGCCGAAATTCGCCGCTCAGTCCTTCCACACCGAAGACGATCGCTGGCTGGTGCCGACCGCCGAAGTGCCGCTGACGGCTTCAGTGATGGGTGACATCCTCGACGCAGCGCAGTTGCCGATCCGCATGACGGCGCTTTCGCTCTGCTTCCGTTCGGAAGCCGGGTCTGCCGGACGTGACGTGCGCGGTATGCTCCGGCAGCATCAGTTCGAGAAGGTGGAAATGGTCTCGGTCACAACGCCGGACGAGAGCGAGGCCGAGCATGAGCGCATGACGCTGTGCGCCGAGAAGATCCTTGAGCTTCTGGAGATCCCCTATCGTCGCATGCTGCTCTGCGCGGGTGACACCGGCTTTGGTGCGGCCAAGACCTTCGATCTGGAAGCGTGGATTCCGGGGCAGCAGGCATGGCGTGAGATTTCGTCCTGCTCAAACACAAAGGATTTTCAGGCACGCCGCATGAACGCCCGTTATCGTGCGCCGGATCAGAAAGCGCCGGTTTTCGTTCACACGCTGAACGGGTCAGGTCTTGCTGTCGGACGCACGCTGATTGCGGTTATGGAGAACTGGCAGAACGAGGATGGCAGCATCACCGTCCCACCAGTTCTGCGGCCTTACATGGGCGGGATTGAACGGCTGGTCTGAAGGGGGCTCTGGCCCTAACTCCGCCAAAGGCTCGCCTTTGGAAACCATTAAGTGGGGTCAAGGGGCCTGCGGTCCCTTGCGGGCACGGGCAGAGCCCGCATAAGGCGACCGTCCCATTACGCTTCCATAGCCCTGATCTTACGATGCAGCGTTGACCGGCTGATTCCCAGCAGCCGGGCCGCCGGGGCCACCTTGCCGCCGGACATGGCCAGAGCGCCTTCAATCACCGCCCGCTCGGCTTCCTGAAAATCCGGCACGCCGCGTCCGCGCGTGCCGAGGTCGAAACAGACATTGCAGTCAGCATCTCCCAGTTTCAGCATCTGGCGGGCGGCGAAAGTCGCACCCACGACAACACGCGATTCATCCAGAGCCACCATCGGCAGCGAGATGTCGTTGCTTTCACCCAGCAGAACGACGGTGTGGGAACCGTAGGCGTGCAGGAAACTCCGGCGCTCGATACGCCGGGCCGCATCCACCAGCACCGCTTCCATCATAATAGCGATGCGACCTTCCGGATCAGGACGTGTGGAACTGACGTTCAGGGCTCCGGCGACGCGTCCATCCGGTCCATAAAAAGGCACAGCAGAACAGGCCAGATAGCGCAGGCTGAGCAGCCAGTGCTGATCCATGTGCACCGTGACGGGCCTGTTTTCTACAAGGCAGGTGCCGATGCCATTGGTCCCCACCTGTTTTTCCGACCAGCTTGCGCCGGGCCACAGATGCCAGCGCCGATTTCCCTTTTCCTGTAGAGAATCACCCCGACGGGTAAGGATGATGCCGTTCGGGTCCGCAAGCAGCACGGTATAGTCCAACGTGGAGACAATGCCGTGCAGCCGGTCGACCTCCGGCTCAGTCGTCTTCATGAGCGGTCCCATACGGGCGCAGGCCTGTCTGAGTTCCGCCCCGCAAAGCAGTTCAATGCACCCCTCCCCCGTGGGAGGAATGGCGTAATGCGAGGCGCATCGCGTCCAGGAAGCCCGGAGCGCTGCGGGAATCATCGCCAGACGATCGGGAGTGACCAGTATGGTTTCGCTCATGGCCTTTACACTCCCTGCGGATGTTGCATTCCCGTTGAATTCTGTCGCGATAACGCGACAGTCTCTTTCTAACCTCGTCACGTACGTGTGACCAGCTTCAAAGCTCCCTTACCCGAAACGCTGCAACACCTCTTTGCTTGCATCCGGGCGGCACAAATAGACACACGCCGCAGCAAGAATAAATAAAAACGGGGAATATCATGCAGATTTCGAGAGATATCCTGACACGATCCTATCGTGCAATGCGTACGATTCGGGATTTCGAGGAACGACTGCATGTCGAATTCGCCACGGGAGAAATTCCGGGCTTTGTCCATCTCTACTGCGGAGAAGAAGCCTCTGGCGTGGGCGTCTGCGCCCATCTTTCCGACACGGACACCATCGCCAGCACGCATCGCGGACATGGCCACTGTATTGCAAAAGGCGTTGCCGTAGACGGGATGATGGCCGAAATCTATGGCCGCCAGACAGGCGTCTGTCGCGGCAAGGGTGGCTCCATGCATATCGCGGATCTGTCGCTCGGCATGCTGGGCGCCAACGGCATCGTGGGAGGCGGACCACCCCTGATCTGCGGCGCGGCGCTCTCTCATAAACTCCTGAAAGATAACGGTGTTGCCGTCGCTTTTTATGGAGACGGGGCCTCCAATGAAGGTAGCACACTGGAAAGCCTCAACCTTGCCACCGTATGGCAGCTTCCGGCGGTCTTTGTCGTGGAGGACAACGGGTACGGAGAGGCGACAGGCGCTTCCTATGCCTGTGCCGGAACCCAGAAAGACCGGGCCGCAGGCTTTGGCATGCCCTATTTCGAATGTGACGGCACCGATTTCTTCGCTGTTTACGAAACTGCTGGTGAAGCCATCGCCCATGCCCGCTCCGGCAAGGGACCGGCGATGCTGCATGTGCATCTTTCCCGCTGGTATGGCCACTTTGAAGGCGACGCCATGACCTACAGGGCAGAGGGAGAAGTTGCGAAAGAACGTGCCGAGCACGACTGCCTTGTCAATTTCAGAAAGCACGTCACGGAAATCAGCCTGCTTGAGGCCTCGGCGCTGGATGATATTGACGCGGCGGTGAAAAGCGAAATCGACGCAGCCGTTGCCGCTGCCAAGGTCGCCCCTCTTCCGGAAGAAGCTGATCTTATGAGGGACGTTTACGTCTCCTACTGATCTCTCTTGCACAATCAAGGATAATAAAAATGAGCAGGAAAAGCTTTCGTCAGGCCATCAATGAAGCTCTGCGGCAGGAGATGCGTCGCGATCCCCGCGTAATCCTCATGGGTGAGGATGTTGCAGGCGGACGCGGCGGCACATCCGGCGTGAAAGATGCTTGGGGTGGCGTTCTGGGTGTCACCAAGGGTCTGCTGACGGAATTTGGAGAAGACCGCGTTCTAGACACGCCCATCACCGAAGCCTCCTATATCGGAGCGGCGGCAGGAGCCGCGGCGACTGGTCTTCGCCCTGTTGCAGAATTGATGTTTGTTGATTTTGTCGGCTGCTGTCTTGATCAGATCATGAATCAGGCTGCCAAGTTCCGATACATGTTTGGTGGCAAGGCGCGCACGCCACTCGTCATCCGGGCTATGTATGGCGCGGGCTTCAACGCCGCCGCTCAGCACAGTCAGGCGCTCTATCCGCTTTTCACCCATATCCCGGGCCTGAAGGTAGTCGTGCCGTCTTCTCCCTATGAAGCAAAAGGCCTGCTCATCGAAGCCATCCGTGATGATGATCCTGTGATATTTCTTGAAAACAAGGTCATGTATGACGATGAGGAAGATGTGCCTGATGAGCCGTACACCATCCCGTTCGGTGAAGCCAACCTGACACGTGAGGGAGATGACGTCACGATTGTTGCTTTCGGACGCATGGTCAATCTCGCCAATCAGGCTGCGGACCGTCTGGAAAAGGATGGCATTTCCTGCACAGTCATCGATCCACGCACAACTTCACCACTGGATACAGGAACAATCCTCGACTGCGTGGCTGACACAGGTCGTCTTGTGATTGTTGATGAGTCCAGCCCACGCTGCAATCTGGCGACCGATGTCGCTGCGCTGGTCGCAGAAGAAGCGTTCGACGCGCTGAAAGCACCGATCCGGCGCGTTGTGCCTCCGCACACACCGGTTCCTTTCGCCACGGTTCTTGAAAATCTTTACATGCCCAGCGTGGAAAAAATTGAAGCTGCCGTTCGCTCTGTTGCGGCCTATCGCGTGAAAGAGGAGGCTTGATTTATGAGTGGCACCATCACACCGATCACCATGCCGAAATTTGGTCTGGCCATGACCGAAGGCAAGCTGGCGAGCTGGAGCCTTCCTGTTGGCAAGGAAGTCAAGGCGGGAGATGAAATCGCTGATATTGAGACAAGCAAGATTACAAACGGCTATGAAAGTCCTGCTGCAGGCATTCTCCGTCGGCAGGTCGCACCGGAAGGTGAAATGCTGCCTGTCGGCGCGCTGATTGGCGTTCTGGCGGATGCCGACGTTTCCGATGCCGAGATTGACGCCTTCATTCAGGATTTCAACGACAATTTCTCTTCAGGCGAAACGGAAGATAAAAACAGCGATACGACTGCGCGCAGGATAGTGGACGTTGGTGATCTCAAAATTTCTGTGCAGGAAAGTGGAAATAGAGAGACAGGAAGCTCCGTTCTTCTCATTCACGGTTTTGGAGGCGATGTCAGCAACTGGATGCTGACACAGTCGGCTCTGGCGTCCTCACATCACGTGATTGCTTTTGATCTTCCTGGACATGGTGAATCCACAAAACAGGTTGGCGACGGCACGCCATATGGATTTGCGAAAACTGTTGAAGAACTCGCCAGAGCGCTGGATTTGTCTGAAGCACATGTCGTCGGGCACTCTCTCGGCGGCGCAATAGCGCTGGAACTGGCGAAATCCGCCCCCAATCTGGTGAAAAGTCTGACCCTGATTGCGCCAGCCGGTCTGGGTCAGGACATCAACATGAATTTCATCAATGGCTTCATTGATGCAGACAGACGAAAAACCCTTGAACCTGTCCTGCAATATCTCGTGCATGACAAGAGTCTGATTTCCCGACAGATGGTGGAAGGGATTATCCGCTATAAACGGCTGGACGGTGTGGTCAGCGGCTTGAAAACCATTGCCTCTGCCAATTTCCCTGATGGAAAACAGGCTATTTCGCTCAGATCTGTTCTGGAAACATTTGATAAACCCGTCCAGATTCTGTGGGGAGAACAGGATGAGATTCTGTCTACAAAAGATGCTGATGGACTTCCTGCCACCATTGCTGTGACCCGTTTTCCCGAGACCGGCCATATGCCGCAACTCGAGCAGGCTGCCGCAGTGAATACAAAAATCAGCCAGTTCATCGAATAGCTGATCTTTCGCACGATGCGGTAATAGCTGCATCGTGCGTTTTCATGAGATTTCTCCCAAACCGGCTTTGTGTATCCGGCCTATTTTCGAAAGTTCTGTAAGTTCATAATTCCATGAAACTCTACAGAACACTCAAAAAATCACCCTTGAAAATCAAAGAAAAGTTTTGGTGAAGCTTTTTCATAAGTTTCAGAAGCCAGCCCTTTCTACAAACTCATCAGATCATTATTTTGCGTATACCACTCACAACAATGCGAGAGAGGTTTATCGCAACCATTCCCGCTAACGCCCGTTCTCCTCGTGACCACGTAACATTTCACTGGAGAATTTCATGGCGATCACCATCCCCCCCCAAAGTCAGGATCATCAACCCGGCGTTGAAGGCAAGATGAAGCCTTTGGCTGTCCATATTCGTTCCGATTACAAGGGTAGCGGGAAGCTGAACGGCAAAAAAGCGCTCATAACGGGCGGTGACAGCGGTATCGGACGGGCAGCGGCGCTGCATTTTGCGCGTGAAGGCGCTGATATCGCCATTGTTTATCTGGAAGAACATGAAGACGCCAAGGAAACGGCTCGGCTGATCGAGGCAGAAGGACGCAAGGTCGTTCTTATCCCCGGCGATGTCTCCTCCAGCACATTCTGTAATGAAGCCGTCGAGAAAACCGTTTCCCAACTGGGTGGTCTTGATGTCCTCGTCAACAATGCGGGCGTGCAGTATGTCAGCAATGACCTGACCGACATTACCGATGAGGTCTGGCTGCGGCACATGGATGTCAACATCAACGGTTATTTCTATATGACCCGTGCCGCCCTGAAGCACCTGAAAGCAGGCGCATCGATTATCTCCACATCTTCAATCAATGCCTTTGCTGGCAACAAGTCTTTAGTGGCCTATACCACCACCAAGGCTGCGGAAATGGGTTTCACAAGAGCGCTGGCTCTTCAGCTCGCAGAGAAAAAAATCCGCGTGAACGCCGTAGCACCGGGTCCGATCTGGACACCATTGCAACCCGCAAGCTGGGGTCCCGTCGATCCGCAGGCTGTCGCCGATATGGGCAAGAGCACACCGATGGGACGTATTGGCGAGCCAAGCGAGATGGGGCCAGCCTATGTCTATCTGGCCTCGGAAGATTCCTCTTACGTCACCGGCCAGACGCTCCACGTCAACGGGGGCATGATCATCAATGGCTGAAATGCTGCCTTCCCTGATGGTGCCAACATCAAGCTGGCTCCGTCGCTCCGTGCATCGCCGCTGGCTGGATCATCAGGGATTGCGGCTCCTCGATTTTTCAAAACCCTCCCGTATCAAAATCGGTTTCGGCCCGCTCGATGCGAGAGGAAATCTCGGTCCCGACGCTCAGGCCGACACCATTCTCACGGCCCGTATGACGCATTCCTATGCGATTGCCGCCATGCGGGGCGTGCCGGGATGCCTGCCTCTGGCCGAGCATGGTGTCGCGGCTCTCCGCGACGGACTGAAGGACAAGCTTCACGGCGGCTGGTTCGCTGGCCCTCCGGAAACCCTGAAAACTGCTCAGGAGAAACGAAAAGAAAACTATCTGCATGCCTTTGTCGCGCTGGCGGCTTCCTCGGCGCATGTCGCTGGTGTGGCTGGCGCCAGCGCGCTCCTCAAGGATGCTGCACATATCTGGGAAACCCATTTCTGGAGTGAGGAAGAGGGCGTCTTCCGGGAAAGCTTTGCCGCCGACTGGTCGGATGAAGAAAACTACCGCGGCGCAAACTCCAACATGCACTCAGTAGAAGCCTGCATGGCGCTGGCCGATGTGCTCGACGCCCCCGTCTGGCGGATCCGGGCGCTACGCTGCGCCGAACGCTTCATCCATCATTTCGCACGTGAAAACGGCTATGCAGTTCCGGAACATTTTGACCGGAGCTGGAAGCGCCTTGATGATTTTAACCGCGACAAACCAACGGATGACCTGCGTCCTTTCGGCATGACGCCGGGGCATTTCGTGGAATGGTCCCATCTTCTGCTCAAGCTGGAAGCAGCCCTGCTGCGTCAGGATGGGCATGCGCCTTACTGGCTGCTGACCGATGCGATCGGTCTGTTCAGCACCGGCATGAAAGCCGGCTGGTCACGCAGCGGGACAGGCGGCCTGCTTTATACTGTTGATTTCCAGCTTGAACCGGTCGTGCAGAACAAGCCGCACTGGTGTCAGGCTGAAGCACTGACTGCGGCAGCGGCCCTGCTGAAACGAACGGGTCATGCCCCCTATGAGACGTGGTATCGGAAAATATGGGATTTTATTGATCTGCACATGATCGATCGGAAGCTGGGTGGCTGGATTCAGGAACTGGATGCAGACAACCATCCCTCTGAAGTCGTGTATCCCGGCAAGGCCGATCTCTATCATGCCTGGCAGGCGACATTGAATCCGCTACTGCCGCTGTCACCCAGTTTTGCAACGGCCATTTCGGAGCTGGATGGTTGAGTATTGGCTTAACGGGCCGTAGCTCTCAGGGCTTTGCCCCGCACCCCACAAAGGGACATAGTCCCTTTGATCCCATTTTGTTAAAATAAATAAAGGGTAAAGGGATTTATGATCCCTTCCGGGTGCAGAGCAAAGCCCAGTTTATGCTCTTCAGTAAGGCAGCCAGTTCTTGTCGCCGCTTTCCTTGCAGGCCTTGTCACCAACACTCATGCGGGCGGCCTTCAACGTATTGCGCAACAGGCAGGCGATGGTCATCGGTCCCACGCCACCCGGAACCGGCGTGATGCGTCCGGCAATCGGCGCAACCTCGTCAAAGTCTACATCGCCGACCAGTCTGGTCTTGCCGCCTTCCGTGGGGATACGGGTGATTCCGACATCGATAACGGTCGCGCCGGGCTTCACCCAGTCCTTCTTCACCAGCCCTCTTTTGCCTGTCGCGACAACCAGAATATCCGCCGTGCGGGACATCGCCGCAGGATCAACCGTGTCGATGTGGCAGATGGAAACCGTGCAGCCCTCATTGAGCAGCAGCAGCGCCATCGGCTTGCCGACCAGATTGGACGCGCCAATGACGGTTGCGTTCAGTCCACGCAGATCTCCCAACTCGGATTTCAGCAGCATCAGACAGCCGAGCGGCGTGCACGGGATGATCCCCGGCAGCCCCGTCATCAGACGACCCGCATTGACCTCACCGAGACCATCGACGTCCTTGTTCGGCGCAATGGCGTTGGTGACGCAAAACGGGTCGATATGCTTCGGCAGCGGCAACTGCACGAGAATGCCGTGAATTTCCGGATCCTCATTCAGACGCTCAATCAGATGCAACAGAGATGCTTCCGACGTCGTCTCGGGCAACATGTGCATGAAGGAACGCATGCCCACGCGATGCGTCTCCAGCGCCTTGTTCCGCACATAGACTTCGCTCGCAGGGTCATTGCCGACCAGCACCACAGCCAGCCCCGGTGTCACACCATGCTTCTCATGAAAAGCCCGGACTTCGTCGGCCGTCCGCTGGCGCAGGTTTTTCGCGAAAGCCTTGCCGTCGATCAGACTTGCGCCTGCTCCGGCGTTTTCCGGGGAACCGCTGGCTGTTTCTGACGCTGTCTTTTCGGACATTGGGCTTGGCCTTCCATGGGTGCTAGAATGGGCAGGTCGTATCAAAAGGCAGGAGGCGACATGGAACAGACCGCTCAGACACCGCCGCTCAGTGACACGTTACCGGATGACGACACTGGGTCGCAGCGTATACGCACGAACTTCATGAGCGACAATGTGGGACCGGTCTGTCCCGAGATTCTGACCGCTATCACGGCTGCGAATACAGGCGATGCCCCGGCTCATGGCGATGACGCCTGGACCGCCCGCCTCGAAGCCCGCGTGTCCGAAGTCTTTGAAGCCGAAGCCCGGGTTTTCCCCGTCGCAACAGGCACGGCAGCCAACGGTCTCGCGCTCACGGCCCTGACTCCGCCCTGGGGCGCGGTCCTGTGCGATGAGAGTTCCCATATCTTTCGCCGGGAATGCGGTGCGCCGGAATTCTTCACCAGCGGGGCCAAGCTATGCCCGATTCCGTCGGCTGAAGGCCGGATGCATACCGACCTGCTGGGGCGTACTATTGCCGATCTTCAGGCCGGTGGACGACGTCTCAGCCGCCCGGCCGCTCTCTCCCTCTCACAAGCCACGGAATGGGGAACCGTCTATACGATCGAGCAGCTTGTCGAGTTGACTTCGCTTGCTCATGACGCGGGCATGGGCGTGCATATGGATGGTGCCCGTTTCGGCAATGCTCTGGCGCATCTGGGTTGCGCGCCAGCGGATGCGACTTGGCGTGCCGGTGTGGATATTCTCTCGCTCGGCGCGACCAAAAGCGGTGCCCTTGCCGCCGAAATGGTGGTGATCTTCAACACAACGCTGGCCGAAGACATGGAGCGCCGCATCAAGCGCGCCGGTCATCTCTGGTCCAAGCAGCGCTTCATCAGTGCACAGATTCTGGCATGGCTGGAGAATGATCTTTGGCTGCATAACGCCCGGCAGGCCAACGAAATGGCCGGTCGTCTTGCGCGAGGTCTCCTGCGTCACCCGGGCGCGACCCTACCGTTCGACACACAGGCGAACGAGGTTTTCGCCATCATGCCTGAACTGCTGGTGCAGGGGCTTGAGGCGGCCGGATATATCTTCCTTCGCAGGACTGCGCCTCCGGGTGTGGAAGGCACGCTGGTGCGCTTTGTCACGTCTTATGACACGCAGCCTGCTGATATCGATGCACTGCTTGAGGCGTTGGCGTCGATAGAGTAGTGGGCGCTCCATCGGCTGGAATGGAATCCGGCTGATGGAGCAGGGTGCGTCCTTGTCTGGCACAAAAGGTGCAAAACCTCCGTTTTCAAGGGAGTGTTTTATGGGGCGTGCAGCTTTCTGACTTGATAAAGCTTTTGGGTGTCGCCTTTTTTCAAAAAGGCGACATTCTCTGAAGCTTTTTGAAAAAAGCTTCACCAAAAACTTCTTGATGATTTACACAGGATTTTTCAGAAAAAGCTTTTTACCAGCTGTATCCTATGCTGGCCTGAGCATTTCGCCTCTCTCCGTAATAGCAATACTCGCCGTCAGTGCCATAAGCAAAGCAGTTCGAGATGTAGTGTTTGTCAAAAAGATTACGGACATTGGCTGACATTTTCCATCCATGGAGTGAGCTGGACAGATTGCCCAGATCGTAGGCCACGGAAGCATCGAAAAGCGCATATTGCGGAAGCCAGACACTACCGTACGTCGCTTCACCGCCATAGGCTTTGGCCGAATACCGCATTCCACCCCCAAAACCAAAACCCTTTAACTTTCCTTTTGGTATCGTGTAAAATGCGAATAGAGAAGCATTTCCCTTGCCCGACTGGATCAGTGGCTTTCCGGTTGAGTCATCATGCACCTTCTGGACGCTGACAGCTGCCGTGATCATGAGGTTTTTATAGGGCTGTGCATGTGCTTCAAACTCGAAACCATCTGAATGCACAAGACCGCTCTGAATATTATATCCTGTATTGGCCACAGAGACGAGAACATTGCTCTGTTCGATATGAAACCCGGCAGCCGTAAACAGAACTGAGGTCCCGGGAATCTGATATTTCACGCCTCCTTCAAGCTGCTTGCCCAGAGACGGACTGGCCTGACGTCTTGTAAGTCCTCCATCATTTGAGACACTTCCTGACTGAGGCTGAAAAGAAGTCGAATAGCTGATATAGGGCGCAAGACCGAAATCGAAATGATACAGACCGGATGCGCGCCATGTGATCTGGCCTGCGCTCTGACGGGTGTCTGTCTGGCCGATCCGCTCGATCTGGTCAGAACTATACCAGTCATGTCTGATACTTCCTGTCAGGATCAGACGCTTCCAGCGGATTTCATCCTGACCATAAGCGCCGATCTGGTGCGATCTTGTCACATAGTCCAGATATGGCGTCAGAGGAGCGATGTCCATGTGATAGTCTGGATGCAGCACATCCAGATCCGGCGCATCACCATAGGCTTCGTGATCGTTCGCCCGCTGCTGCATGTAATCAAAGCCGAACATCATCACATGACGCAACGGGCCTGTACGGACATGGCCCTTGAACTGGCTGTCGAAGGCGAGATTGTAAGTGTGCTCCTGCGTACCGTAGGCAGAACGTGACAGCATTTGACCGCTATTGCCATCGTCACTGTCGTAATAACCATTGTTATAGACACTGCGATAGATCGTGCGTATATCGTCGTAGCGGCCGCGCGTGCTGAAACTCCAGTCATCATTGAAGTTATGATTGAACATATAGGTCAGCGCGCCATGCCGCCGGTTGAATTTCTCCGAAGGCACATCGCCATCATAGAAATTGCGCGGCAGGTAACCGTAGGATGCCCGTTTGAGAGATCCGACCAACGGGACACCACCGTAAGATCCATTTTCAGGATCGTACTGATAATTACCTAACAGAGTCAGAGTGGTCGGGCCGTCCCCTCCAAACGTAAAGGACGGACTGATGCTGAAACGTCGGCTTCCTGTCCTGCTGAGTTGAGTGTGCTGCCCGTTCGCCGTGCCGTAAATACGGTACCGCACGAGGCCATCTTTCGTTGCGAAACCACCGACATCGGCATCGACACGATAGAGATCGAACATACCGCCGGTGGTGGTGACGCCTCCATAAAACCGCTGATTGGTCGGTAGCTTGCTGGACAATGCCGTGAGACCACCCGGACTGGACTGTCCATACAACGCCGAAGCAGGCCCTTTCAGAACCTCGACACGATCAAGACGGAACGTATCGGTCTGGGCAACAGCAAAACCTGTGGGGCTGTCCTGTAATTTCAGCCCATCAAGAAAGGTTGGCACCGTAAAGCCGCGCAAATCGTAGAGATCGTACCGTGTTCCTTCACCGCCACGGGTGTCGGCTGTCACACCGGCTGCATAACGTATGGCCTGATTGAGATTGAGCACGCCACGCGCATCCATTTCGTCGCGCGTGATGACAGTGACCGACTGCGCCGTCTCGACCAGAGGCGTATTCGTCTTGGTGGCGGAAGAGGCCACGGTTGCCGGTATGCGGCCACGCACCATGATCTTTTCAACGGTTGTTGCGCGTCTTGCCGCCGGACTGCTGGTCTTGCCCGTAGAGGACTGATTGACGGCTGCGGTTCCGGAAGATCGAGGCGCCTCCGTCGTTTTTTTCTCCTGCTCGGCGGCAAGAGCGGCATCACTCAGAACAAGCGAAAAAAGAGCCGAGTAAATGATCCTGTAGCGCTGCATGCCCCACTCATTTCGTAACCGGCCTCTGCTACATGAGGACGCGGCAGTCCGTGTTAATATTAAGAATAAGTCTTAATTGCGCACCTAACCACATTCGGAACCTGTAGCAACCGGCAAGGCTGCGGTTGGCCCGAACACGAGCAAATTCTGCCTGATCGCTGACGCCGGATCACCGAACAGGCTTTCGGATCAGTGTTCATCTGCTGGATTTTGGTCTGGAAACGAAGAACTACAGCCTCATGGTGGTGGAAACACCGCAGACATCAGACTTGTGAATCTGGCTCCGCATTGAAGCGCAGGGTACGGGGAGCAACACCGAAGGTCCGGTGGAACATGGTGCTGAAACTGCTGGCGTTGTCATACCCGAGATCGAAGGCGACCTTCGAGATCGGCTGACCCGCCGCAATACGGGACGCAGCCTCGATCACCCGTACCCGGCGCCGCCATGCCGCAAATCCCATACCCATTTGCTGCTGAAAGAGCCGGGTAAAGGTGCGTCGCGCCATACCTGTTTCGCGGGCCCAGTAATCAATGTCATGGCAATCACCAGGTTGCAGCATGATCGCCTCACACACACGGCGTAACCGAAGATCGGACGGCAGGAGCAGGCGTTCCGCGATCCGGGGGGCGCGTCTGATTTCGTCGACCAGCAGACGCGCGATGACCGACATCCGCTCATCCATGGTGAAATCGAAGCGCATGGAGATAATTTCATCGACCAGCCCCCTCACCAGAGTGGAAAGATCAAACATCTTGCAGGGCAGATCAGAACCGACGAAATCATCATCGACATACACGACCTGAAATATCAGGTCTGTCCGACAGTTGGCCTGATGCAGTGTGTTGGCGGGAATCCACATGGCCTGACCGGGACCAAGCACGAAACTTTTGTCCAGCGTGTTGATCGTCACACTTCCTGCCAGGAACACCGACAGTTGCGCCCGGTCATGAGCGTGGAGACCATCAACAAAACCACCGATATAGCTGTCAGAAAACCCCACGACAGGCGGTGGATGACAGGGCAGGTCCGCTGTCCGCTTCATGGTGCTACGTCTCCATCACCTTGCGTCATTCGTTTTGGCATGGAAAGTATCCATCAAAAGCTAAAATATCCGCTCTGTCTCCCGATTTCACGCAAACAGAATATCAGCCTGTTTGTGGGCTTTTTCCACTTCTCATCCTTATCACGGGTGAGAAGGAGAAACATCGGGACCGACCGTCAGTCTGCGCGAGAGGGGAACACTCCCATCGTCCATGACTGGAAGATCGACATGGCTTGCCAAAGGACCACCTACAGCGATGCGCTGGTAAGTCATGCGATAATCAGTTGGGCGAGCAAGAAAGATATTACGAACAAACCGCTGCGGATTGCGGTCATAGAGCGGGAACCAGCTCGACTGGATCTGCACGACAATCCTGTGACCGGGCTGAAAAGTATGGGAAACTTCTGGCAGTACGATCCGATAGGGCTGAAGCACACCTGATCGCAAAGGTTCTGGATGCTCCAGAGATTTCCGATATCGTCCTCGGAAAATATCCATTGCGACCGGCATGAGAGCGCCTGACACTCCCGGCTTTTGCCTGGAATCCACAGGATAGGCATCAATCAACTTCACCACCCAGTCGGAATCATTCCCGCTGGTTGAAGCTCCAAGATAAGCGACAGGCGCACCTTCAACTGTTACGGGATGGGTCAGTTCATCCGATGTGAAAGTCAGCACGTCATTACGCCCCATGACAAAGCGCTGATCAGCCGCCAGCCACGTTTCATCCGAAACGGCACCTCCTGCATCCGGCATGAAAGGAACCGGATGAGCGGGATCGGAGCGATATCCCAGCGTGTGCATTCGCTTCGGTCCGGCGGTAAAAGCCAGTTTATGCTCGGGAAGCAGATAAAGCGGACGGATCGTGGAGGCGGGAGGCCAATCCGGGAAAGCGAGCCATTGTCCAGCTCCAGACTGGAACGCCGTGACAGGTGCTACATCCATCGGCGCCCCCTTGAGGTAATGCGCGAGAAACGGCTTCAGCACCTCCTGACGCCACCATGCTGCGGTGTCCTGCCCCCATTGCAAAGCACCGATAGCACTTCCGTCTTCAAGAGCCTGTGCATGTCGCCACGGTCCAATCGTCAGGAACATGCTGTCGGCGCGCCTGCCCTGCGACCGAAGAGCTTTCCAGACGGCAAGCGCGCCATAGATATCCTCCTGATCCCACAAACCGTGAACCAGCATCAGGGGAACATGCAGAGAATGTGCAGAAAGAACACGATCAAGCGCTCTGGCCTGCCAGTAGGAATCATAGGCTGGATGAGTAAGGATTTCACGCCAGAAAACAACATCATCGATACCATGACGGTGTCCGAAATCCCCTGCGGATCCTTCATGCAGAAACGCACGCGCCTGCTCGCTGACGGAGGAAGGGAGCGAAATATCGGCATGTTTTCCATCCGCACCGATTTGTGGAATCAATAGCTGTCGAAAAGCACCATTATGAAACCAGTCGTCACCACGCCATCCATCGACCATCGGATTGACAGCTACGGCGACCTTCAACGCAGGATGCGCGTCAATCAGCCCCATCAGGGTGGTGAAGCCGTCATAAGAAGTGCCGATCAGCCCGACTTGACCATCCGCTTCGGCTACATGATGAACAAGCCAGTCGATCGTGTCGTAAGCGTCGGTGGATTCATCCGTCGAGGTATGATTGTCTGCCGTATGGGCCAGCGGCCCCGTGACAACAAACTCTCCGCCCGACCGGTTCTGGCCGCGAACATCCTGTAAAACCCGAATATAGGGACCGCCGACAAGCCGCCTTCCCCACCCGTCAAATGGGCTGGCCCCGCTCTGATCATCCATCTGATGGGTGATATCGTCGGCTCCGTAGATTGTTCTCGTGAGCAGGATCGGCAGATGAACGGCCTTGTGGGAAACCTCTTTGGGAAGCAGGATAACCGTATGCAGCCGGACCCCGTCTCGCATGGAAATATCGACGGCATAACGATGATCTTCCATCTCGGTTGTCTTCGGATGGTTGATCGATGACGTGCAGGCAGCGAGCAGCAGGGAAAAGACAACTGCTGTCATCGCCTGTCGGCCATTTCGACTGATTTCAGCTATGACTGATCGAAATCTGCAAAAGAGTTTCGTATCAGAACGAAGCGAGGATGGCTGGCTCAAAGGCACTACAGTCTGCGGATCATGTGTGAGTCCTGCGCAGGTTTTGTTTTCTCACGGTGAAGCCGTTTTCTCGAAAGCTTCTGAGCACATCGCCTTCCCGGAAAAGACGGCCCTGAAAAATTTTTCTCTGTCGAAAAGCATCACGTAACAACATCCTGAAATACTGGAAGGAATCCACAAACAGTAACGAACGTCAGAAACGAGCCAGACGCTCCGTTATGAGATCATAAGCGGCATCAACATCACACTTCCTGAGAAACAGAACGTTTTTCGGTAAATCGCTGATACCCCACCAGTCCACGACCGTCATACCCATTGTCAGCTCGCTGCCGGTCTCCACCCGCACATTAACCTGCCTTCCGCGATAGAGGTCCGGCTTGAGAAGCCAGAGCACAGTGTTCGGATCATGCAGCGGGCCGCCATCCGTACCGTATTTGTTGGCTTCAAAACGTTTCTCGAACCGCAACCAGTCAGCAACGACCGGACCGACGCGGTTGGGAATGGCCGCCAGACGCGCCATACGAGCGGCACTCGTGTGCAGAGTATGCGTCACGTCCAGCGGCAGCATGGTGATGGGAATGCCTGATTCCAGCACAATGGCGGCGGCATGGGGATCGACATAAATATTGAATTCTGCGCTGGGCGTAATATTGCCGACCTCTGAAAAAGCACCTGACATGGTGACAATCCGTCCGATCCGCGTTCGCAATGCGGGCTCACGTGACAGGGCCAGCGCAAGATTGGTCATGGGGCCGATGGCGCAGATCGTGATCGCCCCGACCGGGTTTTCCATGACGGAGCGGATGAGGAAATCGACTGCATGCTCGGAAGAAGCCATCGTCACCGGGTCAGGAAGGTCCGCTCCTTCAAAACCCGTCCGACCATGCACATGCGTAGCGTTGACGGGCGCACGCAGGAGCGGCCGTTCTGCTCCCCGACATACCGGAATATCAGGCCGACCGCCCAGTTCCATTGTCTTCAGGGCGTTGATGGTCGCCTGATCAACATCGACATTTCCCGAGACCGTGGTGACGCCAAGCAACTCGATCTCGGGACTGGCGAGCGCGAGGAGAATTGTCAGGGCGTCATCCTGTCCCGGATCTGTGTCGATGATGATTTTCAACGCTTGTTCTCCTCACATGACGAGCTTGATCGTGGACTTGCGTAATCGGTGCATTGCCAAGCTAGCCTCTGAAAGCGGTTTCGTCAGCAGTCCTCTGCATACGTCGTTTCTTCGAGATCTTCTGCGGCAGGAGAGAGAGACTCATCCGGTTTTCATGGTCGAGGTCATTCGCTGAATGATCCACTGGCCTCATCTTGTTCTTGATCGCAAGGGCCACCTTAACAGGTCATACATCATGCTTCTTGCCGCAATGAGAATAAGATCGTGCCAAGGGATACTCACCCAGAAACTGCCGAACAGGCTCTTACCATCTGCACGAATATGGACCTCCTATCCCCTTTATAAAAACCATGAAATTATCTTATGATTTTTGCATAAAGAACAATCACGCATAGACAATCAACATCCAAAAGGGCCACGCCAACTATTTATAGAATTCATCAACACACAAAAAACAATTACTCTCATTCTGCACTTTGCACATTTCATCCTCTCATCCGGCCCAATCATTCTCGCTTTCTTAACGATAGAGACGAAACAGAAATGATTTAACCAAAAAGTCACAATTTCGCGGCGTCAGATGCAATAGGGCTTCTCCGGCAAAACTACCCGACCTCAACCGCCGTTTCCGGAACGATGCCCTATGAGCGATGAAGTTTCTCTGGATGTGAACCAGACCTACACAAATGATGATGACCTGGTCACAAAGAAAACAACCGTAACGGCCACGCTTGATGAAATTTCCTTTCTGACCATCGCCAACAGCGGCACTCTGGAATCGACAACAAAACGAGGCATCGACACGTCAGGAGATGCCGCAGCCGATACAGTGCTGGTCATTCAGAACAGCGGCACAATCAGCGGCAGTGATGACGGCATCCGTGTCGATTCAGATCTTCCCGACGGCGCTCTGGCCCTGATCAATACCGGCACGATTGAATCGACGACCGATGGGCAGGCCGTCGATTTCAACTCGGTCGCCACAAACGACATCACCCTGATCTTCAATGTGGGTGACGGTGAAATCATCTCGACGGATGCGGACGCCCTGCGTCCCGGCAATAACGCTATCATCTTTAATACAGGCACGATCGACGCAGGCGGCGTTAATGGTGCCACGAAAAATGACGGGATCGACTTTCAGGATTACGGTGGCGTCGTCCTAAACAACGGCACGATCACCGGTGCCCGACACGCCATTACCAGCAGTGAAAACGCCATCGTCATCAACGGTGTCGCCGGCACCATTCTGGGTCGCGACGGTTCAGGTGTGGGATCTGACGGCGATGGCACAGTGTTCAATTACGGGACCATCACCGGGGCCTATGACGGATCCGGCACCGGAGACGGCGATGGTGTCGATATCGACGGCTACGCCACGATCACCAATTACGGAACCATTGAAGGGACCGGCGCAAGCGGCAATGGCAGCGACGGCCTCCCCAACGGAAGTGAAGGCGTATCGATCGGGGGCGGCGACATCCTGAATGCTGCCAACGCCGTCATCAGCGGCGCTAATAACGGTATTCTAGTCGATAACAGCAGTGAAGGTAATGCACCGTACGCCACAACCATCGTCAATGCGGGCACCATTCAAGGGTTGGATGGCTACGGCATCCACATCACCGATACATTCGGCGACACCATCACCAACGCCGGTTATATTTCCGGAACCACCTACGCCATCCTGCTCGGCTCGGGTGACGACACACTGAACATCCTGACAGGATCAGAGATTGACGGCACGGTGGATGGTGGAGCGGGCTCCAACACTGTCAATCTTGTCGGCACAGGCACCTTTAATGGGGCCGACAATTTCCAGACCATGACAGTTTCCGGGAACTGGGTTCTGACCGGCGATCAGTCCTACAGTCTGGTGGCGCTCAATACCGACGCCACATTGACACTGGAAGGCGCGGCCTTCTCCACGCAGACCATCGCCTTCTCTTCCAGCGGCACGCTGATCCTTGATGCCGCGGACTCATTTTCTGCCGCCGTCGTCAATATGAGCGCTAGTGATTACATCGATTTCTCTGCACTGACTTACAGCGCGGATGCGACCGTTCAGGCATCCGGCAACACTGTGACCGTCACCTCCGGGAGCACCACCTATACGCTAACAGTTTCTCTGGCCGACACCGTAAACCAGTTCGCACTGGCGGCAGATGAAGACGGCTCGCTGCTGCTCACGGCGGTTGTCTGCTTCCTGCCGGGCAGCCTTGTCGAAACGGAGACGGGCGCTGTAGCGGTCGAGAACCTTCAGCCCGGCATGATGGTTCCTACCTACGACAGCGGACACGCTCTCCTGAAGGAAATCATCTGGGTGGGCCGACAGGATGTGCGCGTGCAGGCCGACCTGCCCCCGGATATGGCTGGCTGCCCTGTGCGTATCCGAGCAGGCGCTCTGGCGGACAATGTGCCGTTCACCGACCTTCTGGTGACACCGGAACATTGCCTGTGGTTCGATGGTCGTTTCGTGCCGGTGCGGATGCTCGTCAATGGTCGCAGCATTGCCTATGACCGCACCATCCGTTCCTACACTTGCTATCACATTGAGACGCAGGATCATGCGGTCATCCGCGTCAACGGGCTGCTGACCGAGAGTTATCTGGACACGGGTAATCGCCGCAATTTTCGCCCTGTTACGGATGAACATGTCGTGGCCGCCTTCTCTGGCAAGTCCAAAAGCTGGGAAGAGGATGCCGCCGGGCAACTCTGTGTCGATCGCGCCTTTGTGGAACCGCTGTTTAACACGTTTGCCGAGCGCGCTGTCGCCACGGATGCTCATGAAGCGCCGACCCTCATTCATGATCCGGCACTGCGCCTTCTGCTGCCTGATGGCGCGTCGCTTGCTCCCGCTTCGACAACGGATGGCCGGTTTACGTTCCACCTTCCGACTACTGTTTCTCAGGTCAGCATTGTGTCACGGGCTTCGCGCCCCTGTGACGTCATTGGCCCTTTCATAGACGACCGCCGTTTTCTCGGTGTGCTCGTGGGAGAGATCACGCTTGAGGTCGGAGACCATTCACATTCCATCACAACCCATCTGACCAAAGAGGGTGAAGGATGGGACGTGCAGGAAACCGTTCCGATGCGCTGGACTCAGGGAGAAGCCACTCTGGACCTGCCGTTTTATGAAGCGGGTGAAGATGTGGTTCTGACACTCCAGCTTCATGCAGCTGGACCGTATCTTGAAGATATGGATATCGACCTGCGGCGGTGTGCGTAAAAACTTACTTCTGACGATCTCTGCTTCGAGTTTCGGAGATCGTCAGGCTTTGGTGAGTGGCATTGCCGCCCTTTGACTGGAGCAAAAAAAACAATATGAAACTTTTTGAAAAAAGCTTCACCAAAAACTCATTCAAATTCTTAAGTGGTTCCGCAAAGAGGCTTTCTTGATTGGTTCCTTGTCTGGCAAAGCAATTCCTTCCGGAGACAAGATGATATAACTTTCACCCTCATGGTTATATTTTCCCGCCTCCTCATAGTGCCTCTCTTGGCAATGGCTCTCTGGAGCGCTGTTCCGGGCAGCGCAAACGCAACGCCTTCGCCAGTCCTTGATGAAGCCGCCCTCAGCGCCCAGTCGGTTCTGACAAAGGTTGGAGCTGCACGCTTCACGGCACCGGATTTCCAGCCGGGCACTCTCCGTCACATGGTGTTGTTTCGTTTTCGTCCTGAAGTGACGACAGCCTTACGCAATGAAGTGACAAAGCGCTTTCTCGCCCTCGCCAGCCTGTCCCGCCGTCCGGACGGCAAGCCTGTCGTCGTGTCCATCGAGGCAGGCCCACAAAACAGTGGAGAGAACAGTGATCTTGGTCTGCAGGAAGGCTATCTGGTGACTTTCAAATCTGAAGGTGACCGGAATTTCTATGTCGGTCGTCCCATTGTCACGGATGCCCGCTATTTCGACGCCGCGCATGATGCATTCAAGACCTTTGCCGGGCCTTATCTCGAAAAAGTCGTAGTTTTTGACTTTCCTGTCAGTGCTGTGAACAGACCATAACAGCCTGTCCTGCGTCCGCGACTGTTATCAGAAACGCGGGTTCTATCCTTCCATGACAAGGGGAATGAGGAGTTTTGGCATCTCATCCCCCTTGCCCTTCATCTTCCTGCTTTTCCCCAAGTTAATCTAGCTCAGATAAAAGAAATTTCCGCTAATCCACCATAAATCGATCTGGCCATAGAGCTTTATACCCAATGTAAAAACAAGATGTTTTACAAAATACACCTTCCTTGAAATGTATCATAAAATGTCTGCCGCACATTGATGTTGACAATGATTCTCATTTTCGTAGAAGCCATTTTCTCTAAAATGTGAATGCGGAAAGAGTTTCATGCGGCAATCGCGATATCTGACACGCAGCGCCGTGCCCGTCGCCATCATGGCGTCGCTCGGATCAACTGCCTGGGCAACGCAACCAGTCGCAACCGTGGACGAGAAGAAGCCCACGAGCGGAAAAGTCAGCAAACCGGCACCCGGTCATGAAGTCATTGTCGTGACCGCCACCGGTCTGTCGCATGCCGCTGCCAGCACAAAAACGCGAACACCAATCATTGAATCGCCTCAGACAATCTCCATTGTGAGTCGCGAAGAAATCGAACTAAGAGCATCACCGACCGTTGCTGATGCTCTGGCCTATACAGCTGGCGTGCAAGCCGAACCCAGTGGTATCGACAGTCGTGTTGACGAGGTTTCAGTCCGGGGTTTCGGTGCAGGCGGATTTTCATCCAACAACAATTTTGTCGATGGCCTGCGTCTGCCTGCAGGAGGCCAGTGGACTCGCACCTCCTTCGATCCCTTTGCCCTTCAGCAGATCGAAGTCCTTAAAGGACCATCAGGCGCTCTGTATGGTCAGACTGCACCCGGCGGCATCATCAACCTGACCACCAAGAAACCCACCGAGACGAGTCACGGAGAGTTCTTTACTCAGACGGCGGGTTATACGGATCTCGCCAACTGGCAGGGACAGGCGGCCGGTGATGTTTCCGGCAAACTCAACAAGCAGGGAACTCTTTTGGGCCGCATGGTCGCTCTGGCCCGTTACGGCGGCACGCAGGTCAACAGCGTCATGAATGGTCGCTATTACGTCTCCCCCAGCCTGACCTGGAAATATGCCCCCGGCTCATCATGGACTCTTCTGGCGCAGTATCAGCGCGATGCAGGCGGCTCCACCTTTCAGTTCCTGCCCAAGACTGGCACCCTGACGCCGTCGAAGGGCCGGTATATCGCCAATGATGCCAATATCGGTGAACCTGACTGGGACAAATTCGATCGTACGCAGACGCTGGCAGGCTCGTTTCTTGAACATAAATTCAGTCGCTTCCTGACCGTGCGTAACAACACCCGCTATACCTACCTCGACAATCTTTATCGGGCGACTGTTCTGAGTGGTGACACACTCATAGCTTGCCCAAGCTCGGTTCGCGGATGTGTCGCGGGTGAAACCGTCAACCGTCGGGCCGTGGAAGGACGAGGCCGGTCTCAGGGCGTGGCAATGGACACGCAAGTTGAAGGGCATGTGAAAACTGGCCCAGTACAGCACACACTTCTTGCCGGAACTGATTATTTCTACACAAGCTGGGAAAGCTCCCGTGATCTGGTCTCATCCTCTCTCGTTCTGCCCATGCTGGATATCTTCAATCCATCATCCCGCGGGGTGAGTGGCTATTCAGCAGGCCTCAACCCACAGGTCTATAGCGCCACAAAATCCTACCAGAATGGCGTTTATTTTCAGGATCAGATGAAATTCGAGCGCCTGCGTGTCACAGTTGGTGGACGGCAGGACTGGGCGACTGATGACACGCTCAACATCCTGACACGTCAACGCTATGTCACGTCTTCCAACAAGTTCACATGGCGCGCAGGAGCGGTCTATCTGCTCGATTTCGGGCTGGCTCCTTATTTCAGCTACGCGACTTCTTTCCAGCCTCAGGTTTCTGATCCTTCAACCGCGCTGAATGGCAAGCCCTTCAAGCCGACCACGGGTGACCAGTATGAAGCTGGTCTCCGCTATCAGTACAAGAAAAGCATTTACGTCACTTTCGGTGCCTATCAGATCAAGCAGAAAAACATGACCACACCCGCACCGGACGGTGAAATGTGCGGAACGGCCACCTGTTACGTGCAGACCGGTGAAGGCCGAGTCAGAGGTCTGGAACTGGAGGGCCGCGCAAACCTGCCCTGGGATATGTCAGTCATTTTCACCGGCACCCGCAGCGATCCCAGAGTCATGAAGTCAAACACACTTGCGCAGATCGGCAATTATCTTCCACAGGCTCCCAAATGGATGGCCTCCCTGTTTGTCGATCAGCGTATTCGTCGTGGCACGTTCCGGGGAACTGGCGTTGGCGGCGGCGTGCGTTATACCGGACACAGCTACGGCGATACGAACAACACACTATCCATTCCCGGCTATACCGTCTTTGACATGTTTCTGCGTTATGATTTCGGACAAGCTCATCCACAGTATGACGGTTTGTCTTTCTCGGCCAACGTTCGCAATATTGCAAACAAGCGGTTTGTGGCGACCTGCACAGCCGTATCCGCCTGCTATTACGGACAAGGCAGAAGTCTGACGATGCGTCTGGAATATCGCTGGTGATACAGTCTGATCTTTTTCTTGCGCTTGGAAGTATCGCCGGGTTGTTCGCAAGTATCATGTTCTATTGCACATCCAGTCAGCAGAGACTTTTTACGCAGCGTCTGTCAGGCAGTATCGGCGTGGGAGGGGGAGCAGTCCTTACCCTGTGCACGGCAATCTGTTTTGCGCACATCATAAGTTTGATAACCGCTCTGTTCATGACTGTGGTTCTACTGATGTTATGGCTTTGCTTTCTGCCGGTTGGAATCTCCCTTGTGAAATCACGCGGTGAACAACGATGACACTCGACAACAGTGAGTGGAAAGGGAAACTCTCTGCTGGAATTATTCCGGGAGCCGGTCTGGCATTGGGAGGCATGGGCGTCGCAGGCCTGCTCTGTCACACAACAGGCAGTCCCATGACGCTCTCCGCCCAGGCTCTTCTGTGGTCAGCAACATTCGTATGGATCGTTTCTGTCTGTGCCTGTTTCCTGTTTTCCTCTGGTCGCAAGGCATGGACAGGACTGGGGACTAGTTGCGCTCTCGTTTGGCTGCTCTTTTTAATTCTGAAGAACGTGATTCGATGAAACTTCGTGAAGATATTGTCGCTGTCTATCGAGAAGTTCATAGCTGGGTCGGCATACTGGCGGCACTTTTTCTTTTTGTCGCGTTCTATGCTGGCGCAGTCAGCATGTTTGAACAAACATTGCAAAACTGGCTGACACCGGAAAGCCATTTACCTGCACCCCTATCTCTCGACCGTACACCCGAATTGATGGAAAAAGCCTTTGCCGCTTTTCCGGATGCACGCCGAAATTACACCATCGTCCTGACACCGGATAAAACCCAACCCGCCCGTCTGGTCTGGCCCCAGAATCCGAAAAGCCATGACCATGGGCCGGCTCATCTTGTCGCTGCTGCTCTCGATCCAAATGGAATACTGATTACGGAAAAGCGGCCACCTTCGGAAACGGCGCATTTCATTGATGTCCTGCACCAGCGTGTAGGTCTGCCTTTGCCAGAAGGCATCGCGATGCCTTTTATGGGCATAGTTGCACTGGCCTACGCTATTGCGCTGGTATCGGGTGTGATCGCTTTTCTGCCCGCACTGAAACGAACCCTCTTTGCTGTCAGACTTGAAGGCGGCAAACGCCGAGCGTGGCTCGATCTGCATAATATCTTTGGTTTTTTCTCGCTTCCCTTTCATGTGGTTATGGCGATCACATCGGTACTTTTTGCGTTTCATGAGCCGATTTATGCTGTGCAGAACATACTTTTTCATAACGATGTCCGTCAGATTCATCCCCAGCAGCATCCGTCTCCCGCACGAGAAGTTGCCCCACTTCTGACACCCACTGCTCTTGTCGCATCTCTCGCTCAACAGGCGCCGGGCTTTGTGCCGGATACGCTGAATTATGCTACCCGACCCGGCCCCGGAGGCGGAACGCTGATGCTTCGTGTTGCCGGACATGATACGCGTTTTGTGATGCGTGGTCCCAACGCCGGTTTTGCAGTCATGGATCCGGCAAGCGGTCGTATTCTTTCGACTGACTATTTACCCGGCCACCAGTCAGGCGGATTTGCAACAATCACTTCTTTCTTCAGTCTGCATTTTGGCAGCTATGGCGGATATCCTGTCCGCTGGGCTTATCTTGTTCTTGGATTTGGCGGAGCTTTTCTCTTTTATACCGGCAATCAGCTCTGGATCATGGCGCGACAACGACGTGAACGCGCCACCGGTCTTGTCACTGAAACACGCGGTTCCCGTATTCTTTCCTCACTGACAATAGGATGCACGACAGGCTGTATGGCCGGTATTGCAGCCATCATTGCTCTTGCTGCCGTCATCCCAAATCCAATGGCTTACATGCCGGTCGCCCTGACCTATTATGCGACATTCCTGTTCTGCACGTTGCTGGCTTTTATTCTGCCTTCACAGAGCAAAGCAGCAGTGCTTTTTTGTATTACGGCTCTCAGTCATATCGCCTTGGCGGTGGCGGCACTGATACGAGGCGCGAGCTTTGGCGACGACTCCTCATTCATCGTCGCAGCTCTGGCTTTCATTCTGGCTCTCATCTTTTTTATGGTGGCGAAGAAAAGAGGGTATTCAGCACTCACTTCATTCAAAAAAGCTCTGTAGATTTACAGAAGATTTTTTGAAAAAAGATTCGGGGGCATCGCCTTTTCGAAAAAAAGGCGATGCCTAAAAACTTTTACTGTTTGCCAACTTCCATTCTGGCTAAAGACAACTTTTATCCTGCCAGAAGAATGTTTTTTCTTCACGCAACTGGCGGAATGAGTGGCTGTGGCACCTCGTCTTCGCTCCAGTCCCCGGCCTGCCATTCAGCCCGCAGATGCTCCGCGTGAGCCGACAGCGTGCCGTCTACAATCGCCGCACGAATGCCGCGCATCAGCCGCTGATAGTAGGCAAGGTTGTGCCATGTCAGCAGCATCGGACCAAGGATTTCATCAGCGCGGAACAGATGATGCAGATAGGCGCGGGAATGGCGCGTGCAGGCAAGGCAGTCGCAGTGCGGTGACAGCGGCCGCGCGTCGAGCGCGAACCGGGCGTTACGCAGGTTGATGTGACCGCGTTCCGTATAGGCACGAGCTGTACGCCCGGCGCGGGTCGGCATCACACAGTCGAACATGTCCACGCCACGCATCACGCTGCCCAGTAGGTCGTCCGGTGTGCCGACACCCATCAGATAACGTGGCTTGTCATTCGGCATGAGCGGCGTTGTCACGTCGAGCGTGGAGAACATCAGCTCCTGCCCCTCGCCCACCGCAAGGCCACCGATGGCGTAGCCCTCGAACCCGATATCCGTCAGCGCCTTCACGCTTTCGGCGCGCAGTTCCGGCTCTGTCCCACCCTGCACGATGCCGAACTGGCCGTAACCTTCCCGCTGAATGAACGCCTCGCGGGACCGGGCGGCCCAGCGCATCGACATCCGCATGGAAGCAGCGATGGCCTCCGGTGCTGCGGGAAGAGCCGGACACTCGTCAAAACACATGGTGATGGTCGCATCGAGAGCGTGCTGGATATCGGTTGAGCGCTGTGGATCGAGACGATGTTTCGAGCCGTCGATATGCGACTGGAACGTCACACCGTCCTGATCGAGCTTGCGCAGTGCGCCAAGCGACATGACCTGAAATCCGCCGGAATCCGTCAGGATCGGGCCGGGCCAGTCCATGAATTTGTGCAGGCCACCAAGCTGTTTCACCCGCTCCGCACCGGGGCGCAGCATCAGGTGATAGGTGTTGCCCAGCACGATCCCGGCACCTGTCGAGCGCACGGCGTCCATGGTCATGGCCTTCACCGTGCCGGCCGTGCCGACAGGCATGAAGGTCGGTGTTTGTACCGGGCCGTGCGCCGTGTGCAGCGTGCCGGCACGGGCCTGCCCGTCAGTGGACTCGCAGATCCAGCGGAAAGTGCTGCTCATGATGTTCGACCTCTTGTCGTGACGTTACGAGGCTCTGCCCCATGCCCCGGCAGGAAGCCCGGCTTCCTGCACCTCGTTTTGCTAAAAATGGTTTCCAAAGGCGCGCCTTTGGTGGGGTGCGGGGCAAAGCCCTGATAGGGAAAGGTCTCTGCCTTTAACCAGCCAAAGGCGGTGCCTTTGGAAACCTCTTGCTGAATCATGATACTTCTGCACGCCTAAGCAGACAGGCATCACCGTAAGAATAGAAACGGTAGCCGTCGCGGACCGCGTGCTCATACGCCGCCTTCATCCGCTCCGTGCCCGCAAAGGCGCAGACCAGCATGAACAGCGTCGAGCGCGGCAGGTGAAAGTTGGTCATCAGCATATCCACGGCACGGAACTTGAAGCCGGGATGAATGAAGATCGACGTGTCACCATCGAATGGAATCACGCGACCATCCTCTGATACCGAGCTTTCCAGCAGTCGCAATGTGGTCGTGCCGACCGCAACAATCCGGCCGCCGCGTTCTTTCACAGCGTTGATCCGGTCTGCCGTTTCCTGCGTGATGATGCCACGCTCGGCGTGCATCCGGTGGCCGGACAGTGTCTCGGCCCGCACCGGCAGAAACGTGCCTGCGCCCACATGTAACGTCAGCGTCTCACGTCCAACACCAGCCCTGTCGATGTGACGCAATAAGTCGGGCGTGAAATGTAGTCCTGCCGTGGGGGCCGCAACCGCGCCACGATGCTCGGCGAAAATGGTGCGGTAGTCGCTCTGGTCCTCGGCAGTCGGACCTTGCGGACGGGCGATATAGGGAGGCAGCGCCAGCGCTCCGGCGGTCTGAAGGAACGCATCGAATGCGTCGCCTTCCGCACTGAAACGCAGCGTTGCGCCGCCCTGCCCGTCGAGCGTGGCCACCTCGGCCGTATCGTCCGTGCCGGGAAAGGTCAGCGTGTCGCCGAGCTTGAGGCGCTTGGCGTTGCGGATCAGTGTGCTCCACGTACCATCTGCCTGATGCTGGTCGAGCGTGACGCCGATTTTCGCTTCTCCGCGACGAGCGTGAAGCTGCGCCGGAATGACCGCCGTGTCATTCGCCACCAGCAAATCACCTGCCCGCAACAGACCCGGGAGATCGGACACATGCCGGTCGATAAACGGCTCCTTGGGATCGGCAGGAACATCCAGCAGGCGGGCGCTCTCACGCGGGCGCGCCGGGTGCTGTGCAATCGAGCTCTCGGGGAGATGAAAATCGAAATCGGCGGTGCGGTCGTCCATACGGCCAGCGTTTACGGAATTTGGCGGTTCTGTGCCAGTCATCATGAGAAAAATGATGCTGTTCCATGGGACGGCATCGTCCCTGAATGTTCAGCCAGTGGAGTGCGGCAGTGGAGCGCAGTCACAAGTTCTTCCAGCAATTTCTGAGAAACAATCCCATCTCGATTTTAATCGGACAGGCTTCAACAAGCTATCTGGAACGCTTCGAATCCAAGATTTCTCTTGTGCTTGTTCTTATTTTGTTCCAAACAGGAACAAACGCGAACAAATCCTTAACAAGACGTTTTTGCCAGATCGCTGCGATTTTCTCGCAGGGACGCCTTGATAAGAACAGATTACGGAACATATGCGGAACAGGGATAATTCCCCATGCCGCACATTGCGGGAAGGGTCAGGCTTGTGACAGACTCGTCAATCAGTGCGGTTTTTACACCTGACGAACCATCATTGTTCGCTCTCATGGGCGGAACAACAGGTGGAAACGGGTTTCGAGGAATGGACATGGACAAGACGAAGGCCCTTGAAGGGGCGCTGAGCCAGATTGAGCGTGCTTTCGGCAAAGGGTCGATCATGCGCCTCGGACAGCGTCCGAAAGAAGAAGCTGATGCGATCTCAACCGGGTCGCTCGGCCTTGATATCGCGCTTGGCATTGGCGGCATGCCGCGCGGTCGTATTGTCGAAATTTATGGGCCGGAAAGCTCAGGCAAGACGACGCTGGCGCTGCACATCATTGCCGAAGCCCAGAAAAAGGGTGGCACCTGCGCCTTTATTGACGCCGAGCACGCTCTGGACCCCGGTTACGCCCGCAAGCTGGGCGTGGATGTGGACAATCTGCTGATCAGTCAGCCGGATGCCGGTGAGCAGGCTCTGGAAATCGCGGACACGCTCGTTCGTTCCGGCGCTGTTGACGTGCTGGTGGTGGACAGTGTCGCCGCCCTTGTTCCGCGCGCAGAACTGGAAGGCGATATGGGCGACAGTCATGTCGGTCTTCATGCCCGTCTGATGAGTCAGGCGCTGCGTAAGTTGACCGGCACGGTTTCACGCTCCAACACACTGCTGGTGTTCCTGAACCAGATCCGTCTGAAGATCGGCGTGATGTTCGGCAATCCGGAGACGACGACAGGCGGTAACGCGCTGAAGTTTTACGCCTCCGTGCGTCTGGATATCCGTCGGATCGGGTCCATCAAGGACAAGGACGAGGTTGTCGGTAACCAGACCCGCGTGAAAGTAGTCAAGAACAAGATGGCCCCTCCGTTCCGGCAGGTGGAATTCGACATCATGTATGGCGAAGGCATCAGCAAGATGGGCGAGTTGATCGACCTTGGCGTGAAGGCTGGCGTGGTCGAGAAGTCGGGAGCATGGTTCTCCTATGACAGCCAGCGGGTTGGTCAGGGCCGTGAAAACGCCAAGAACTTCCTGCGCGAGCATCCGGAAATGGCGCATGCCATCGAGCATCGCGTCCGCGAGCAGGCCGGTGTGGTTGCCGAAGCCATGATGGATGGTCCGGACGAAGGCGAAGAGAACTAAGTTTTCGAGATGGTTTCCCCGGTGTCAGGAGAGTTTTCTGACACCGGGAATATCTTTTACAGCCTGATGCGGCTGGTTGGCAGAAAACACTAAAATTCTTTCTCCACAAAAGACTTTTCTTGTCTTCTACTTTTCCGAAAATCGTCTCCACTGCGATTAAATTCTTTTCAATATGATTGCCAAAAAGAGGCATTGGATCACTGCTGAGTCAAAGCGCGCTCAGACAGAACGATCCTTGTGTGTTAAATACCCCTGTCAGCTACAAGGCAGAGGTCTCATGGTCGCCGTTTCCGCACTTCGCATCGTTCCACCCGCAGGCCCATTGAATGGCCAGATCGAGTTGCCGGGATCGAAATCCATCACCAACCGCGCGCTTCTGCTTGCGGCTCTGGCTGACGGAGAAAGCCATCTGACCAGTGCCCTCAAAAGCGACGATACGCTGTATATGGCAGCCGCACTGCGCCTGATGGGTGTCAGTGTCGAAGAGCCGACAGAGACCAGCTTTGTCGTGAAGGGAAACGGCACCTTCGCAGCACCTTCCGAACCACTGTTTCTCGGTAACGCCGGAACCGCAGTCCGTTTTCTGACCGCCGCAGCACCTTACGTGAAAGGCAAGGTCGTTCTGGACGGCAACGCCCATATGCAGAAGCGTCCGATCGCGCCATTGATCACGGCCCTGTCCTCTCTGGGCGTCACCATTTCTGCCCCGACAGGCTGCCCTCCGGTCACAGTAGAGGGCACGGGACATCTTTCCGGCGGAAAGGTTACAATCGACGCAGGGCTTTCCAGCCAGTATATTTCCGCCATCCTGATGGCTGCGGGACGCGCCGATGCGCCGACCGATGTCGTACTGGAAGGAAGCAGCCTTGATGCCCGTGGCTATGTTGATCTTACTGTCGCGGCGATGAAAGCTTTTGGCGGCAAGGTTGAGCCGCAAGGAGAAATGAGCTGGCATGTCACGCCATCGCCTTACAAAGCGACTGACTTCCGGATTGAACCGGATGCCTCCGCCGCCACCTATCTCTGGGCTGCCGCTGCTCTGACCGGCGGAAAGATTGATGTGGGGCTGGCTCCGGAGTCCTTTTCCCAGCCTGATGCAAAAGCTTTCAACATGATCTCGCTTTTTCCGCACATGCCTGCGGAAATCGATGGGTCACAGATGCAGGATGCCGTCCCCACTCTGGCCGTGCTGGCAGCGTTCAACGCCACACCGGTGCGCTTCGTCGGTATCCGCAATCTGCGGGTCAAGGAATGCGACCGCATCTCTGCGCTTTCCACTGAACTCAACCGGATCAAGCCCGGTCTGGCACGGGAAGAGGGAGATGACCTGATTGTAAACAGTGATCCCGCCTTGGCAGCACAACTGCTTCCAGCGCGGATCGAAACCTATTCCGATCATCGTATCGCCATGGCGTTCGCACTGGCAGGCCTGAAGATCGACGGCATCACCATTCTGGACCCAGCCTGCGTGGGCAAGACCTATCCCGGATACTGGGATGCGCTGAGCAGCCTTGGTGTGTCTCTGATCAATGAGTGACACCAACTGATCTTCAGTTCTCCGTTGTCAGCACATTTCAGGGCTTTGCCCCGCCCCCCACAAAGGGACGCAGTCCCTTTGATCCCGATCTGTTGGAATAAAGGGTTGGGGACTCTTCAAGTATAGGGAAGAGCCCATTACCCGTCTGCTTTAACAGGTCTCGATCAAGGAAACCGGGTCGTTCCGCCAAAACATCTTTCACAATGTGGCTGCAGTCACCCTGTGAGCCGGAGAAGTCGTCGGAATGGTGAGACCCTCTCCACTGAGTGTGGTCGCCCTCCATCCGTTTTCCGTAACCTGATCCGCAATGGCAATGATGGGAGAGGGTGCGCAGAAAATCACCCGATCGCCTTTGTGGATCACGCTTGCCGGAGTGACGAGCAGCAGACTGCCCTGCCTGAAAGATGGCTCATAGACGGCGCTATCAAGCCGGATGGCGTAATCATGCGGTCCGGCGTCTGCAAACGGAGAACTGACTTCCGCCCATAAATGCGGGACAGGCAAATGGGCACGGTCAAACAGTTCAGCCGTCCCAAGACGGGAAAACTCAACAACCTTTATCCGTCCGGCAGTCGGTCTGCGTTCCTGATCGCCCTGTCCGTGTTTCACATCCCCATCGAGATAGCTGGCGAAATCGTGCCACGATATGCGGGCGGCCCGCAGCAACTCCAGCATGGTTTCCATCCGGGGCAGACGAACCCGCCCATCGGCCGTATGACGCTTTGACGGATTGAGCGCCGTAGGATCAAGTCCGGCAGCACGCGCCAGCCCGGAAGGTGTAAGCCCTTTCTCAAAGGCAAGCCGATCGATGGCGTCCCATATCTGCGCTGACCGATCAGTTCTCATGTCTGTTTCAGAACTTCGGAGCGATGGCGCGCCTCCCCATCCTGCGTGATGTGAAAGCGGTCATCTTCTCCAACACAGGCCAGCCCCTTGCGCGTCAGCCGCTCAAGGCAGGGCTCATCTTTCAGTCCGTGTGGCCGTCCATGTCTGCCGGAGAGACTGAGGCGATGCAGCGCCGACCGGCAGCAGGTTTCAAGGTAAGGTTCATTCCACATGGGCTGAATGTCCGTAATCCGACCGTATTGCGCAACAGCCAATCGGCCTGCAATGAGGCCCATGCATTCACTTCGGGTGGCATGACAGCCGTTCAGCCTGTATAGGAAGCCAGCTTTCCCTTTGAACAGGACGTCACATGAGCGCAGAATTTACAGACTACAAGGTCAAGGACATTTCCCTCGCAGAGTGGGGCCGCAAGGAAATCTCCCTGGCCGAGGACGAAATGCCCGGCCTGATGGCGCTGCGCGAAGAGTATGGCGCAAGCCAGCCGCTCAAGGGCGCCCGTATCGCTGGCTGCCTGCACATGACGATCCAGACCGCCGTGCTGATCGAGACGCTGACCGCTCTCGGCGCGACTGTCCGCTGGTCGTCCTGCAACATCTTCTCGACGCAGGATCACGCCGCCGCCGCCATTGCAGCCGCTGGTATCCCGGTCTTCGCCTGGAAAGGCCTGAACGACGAAGAGTTCGACTGGTGCATCGAGCAGACCATCAAGGGACCGGACGGCTGGACGCCGAACATGATCCTCGACGATGGTGGCGATCTCACCGTCATGATGCACGACAAGTTCCCTGAGTTGCTGAAAGACGTGCGCGGCCTGTCCGAAGAGACGACCACGGGTGTCCACCGTCTGTGGAAGATGCAGAAGGAAGGCACGCTCAAGGTTCCGGCGATCAACGTCAACGACAGCGTGACCAAGTCCAAGTTCGATAACCTGTATGGCTGCCGTGAGAGCCTCGTCGACGCGATCCGTCGTGGCACCGACGTTATGATGGCCGGCAAGGTTGCTGTCGTTGCCGGTTATGGCGACGTGGGCAAGGGTTCTGCTGCGTCCCTGCGTAACGCAGGTTGCCGCGTGCTCGTGACCGAAGTTGATCCGATCTGCGCCCTGCAGGCGGCGATGGAAGGCTACGAGGTCGTGACGATGGAAGACGCCGCCCCGCGTGGCGACATCTTCGTGACGGCAACGGGCAATGAAGGCGTGATCCGTCTCGAGCACATGCGCGAGATGAAGCACCGCGCCATCGTCTGCAACATCGGTCACTTTGACTCCGAGATCGAAGTCGGTGCGCTGCGCAACTTCAAGTGGGACAACATCAAGCCGCAGGTGGACGAGGTTATCCTCTCCAGCGGCAAGAGCCTGATCCTGCTGTCCGAAGGCCGTCTGGTGAACCTTGGCAACGCCACAGGTCATCCGTCCTTCGTGATGTCGGCCTCCTTCACCAACCAGACGCTCGCCCAGATCGAGCTGTGGACGGCGAAGCCCGGTCAGTATGAGGCGAAAGTCTACACGCTGCCCAAGAAGCTCGACGAAAAGGTTGCCGCCCTTCATTTGGCCAAAGTTGGCGCGCATCTTTCGAAACTAAGTCAGGCGCAGGCCAATTATATCGGTGTGCCGGTCAACGGTCCCTTCAAGCACGAAGAATACCGTTACTGATTGGCCTGAGAGGTCCCTTCCAGCAGGGTGGGACCTCTCACTACGTCATACGCAACCCAGAGAGGGAGTTCTCTCATGAGCATTTTCGGTAAGATCGTCTCCGCCATTTTCGGCCATGCCGAGGCAGCAACGCCTGCCGCAGCTGGATCGACAGCCCCAGCCGCCACGCCGGCTGCTGGTGCCGCCAGCGCTCCGGCAACTGCTGCTCCTGCTGCACCCGTCGATGTCGATGCGGTTCTGACGGCTCTGGCGGCGAAGTCCGGCCAGCAGCTGAACTGGAAAGAGTCGATCGTTGATCTGCTCAAGCTGCTCGGTCTGGACAGCTCGCTTGAAGCACGCAAGCAGCTGGCGACTGAGCTGAAATACACGGGCGACCAGAATGATTCGGCAACCATGAATGTGTGGCTGATCAAGGAAGTCCGTCAGAAGCTCGCTGAAAACGGTGGCAAGGTGCCTGCCGGTCTCTGATTTTTTCAGGGATGCGACTCGTTAAGAAGGAGGGCTTTGTGCCCTCCTTTTTTATTGGCGTCTGCTTATGTCCGTATGGAGGACTATAAGGGTTTCGCACTTACCCTTTGTAAAGGGACACAATCCTTAGCCGATTTGTCGAAGACGTAGGGTAAAAGGCTTTAGGGTCCTTCCAGATGTCTGGCCCAGGATCGTTCAGATCATCAATGATGTCCCAGTCCAGATACTTCATCGTTTATTTCAACAGAAAAATAGCAAACACCCCTAAAATTCTTCGAAGGGCGATATGAAAATAAATGCAATTTTAATTATTCTAAAAACTCTTCTGCATTGAATTAATAATTTATCAACACCTTGTTCCTTACTTTTGTGGTTGTTCAACCACAAGGAATTTTAACATTCCACCATGTCTGGATCCTGGAGTTTTCGTAACAGCCGAAACGGCAGCGTAAGTCTAATGGCCGCTCTCAGCACTTCTGTAGCGATCATAGGGGTTGCGGCGGCCATCAACATCGGAGCCGCCATTCAGGACAAAAAAACACTGCAGAACATAGCTGATGCAGCAGCCCTTCAGGCTGAAAAAACCGTTCAGGCAGCACAGACAAATACAAGCAGCACCATGAACCAGTCCGATGTTGCGGCCTTGGCCCAGACGACTGTTCAAAACTATGTGGCAGCGAATACGACGGGCTCCACACTACCTGACATTCAGGTGGGCTATACGGCTGAGTCCACCTATTCAGGAAACGTTTCCGTCACCCTTTCCAGAAAAACATCTTTGTTCATGGCAGGCTTTCTTCCCAATAGTGGAATTCCTGTCACTGCAACATCCACAGCCACCATGACGCTCGGCAATTCCTATATTCAGATTATATTTCTGGTGGATATTTCAAATTCCATGGGAATCGGCGGAACGCCTGCAGATATAAGCGCTCTTGAAAACAGTGCGGCCCAATGCGCATTCGCCTGCCATGATCCAAATGGCTATCGCGGATCCTGCACGCAGAAATCATCCTCATCCTATGGGTCTTTCGGGCTTCCACCGTGCAATACCCGGGTTACAGCACAGCAGGCCGGAATCAACCTCAAAATCGACTACGTCAATCAGGCCATTCAAACATTTATGGCGCAACTTGTTGAATATGCAAATAAAGATCAAAATCATATCACGACAAGCATTACAACTTACGGCACAACCATTCAGCAGCTACAGCCCTCTACGACTGATCTTGCCACAGCAAGTTCCGTCGCTTCCACAATCGATCTCGAAACAGCTGTCCCCATGCCCGTTCTTGGATACACAAGAACGAGTGACGCCCTGAATACCATTGCCAGCCAGCTCACAAACATTGGACAGGGCGCCAGTGAAAACAGTCAGAGAACCTATCTTGTTTTCATTTCTGATGGTGCGCAGGACATCAAAAGCAATGCCAACAGCTACCAGCATATAGTAACTGTAGATTATCAATCAGCCTGTACCCAACTGAAACAGATGGGTGTCACCCTTCTCTCTGTATGGGTACCCTACTATCCGATTTATGGATCTCAGCAGTACAACACCCTGATTGCTCCCCTGCCGACAACGGGAACAGGCTCCATGGAAGGCGCCATGCAATCCTGCGCCACAAGTTCTGATTATTACTTCGAGGCCGACGATGGCCCAGCCATTCAAAACGCGCTGAAATCTTCGCTTTCAAGCATCATCATCAGCAGCGGCCTGAGACTTATCAAATAGAACCCGGCATCACTGTATCGTTTTAAAAAAGGGCAGAACCTGATTATTCTGCCCTTTTCCGTTTGGCTGATCAGGAGGCTGTGCCGCCCACCGTCAGACCTGTCATTTTCAGCGTTGGCTGTCCCACTCCGACAGGAACGCCCTGCCCGGCCTTGCCACAGGTGCCAATCCCCGGATCAAGCGCCACATCAGAGCCAATCATGGAGATTGACGTCATCGCATCAGCGCCGTTGCCGATCAGGGTCGCCCCTTTAACCGGCGCCGTTACTTTCCCATCCTCGATCATGTAGGCCTCGGAGGCTGCAAACACGAATTTACCGGACGTGATGTCCACCTGACCGCCACCGAAATTCACGGCGTAAAGTCCGCGCTTCACTGAGCGGATCATGTCGTCCGTGCTCGCCTGTCCCGCCAGCATGAGCGTGTTGGTCATACGGGGCAGCGGCATATAACCGTAAGACTGGCGACGACCGTTCCCAGTCGGAGCAACGCCCATCAGACGGGCATTCAGGCGATCCTGAATGAAGCCTGTCAGGATACCATCCTCAATCATGACCGTCCGCCCCGAAGGCGTGCCCTCGTCATCGACAGTCAGACTGCCACGGCGATCGGGCAATGTGCCATCATCCACCACCGTCACACCGGGGCTGGCGACACGCTTTCCCATCAGATCCGAGAACATGGAGGTCTTCTTGCGGTTGAAATCGCCCTCCAGACCGTGACCGACCGCTTCATGCAGAAGAATGCCGGGCCAGCCGGACCCAAGAACGATTTCCATTTCACCGGCCGGAGCAGGCCGCGCATCCAGATTGATCAGGGCGGTCCGTAGCGCCTCATTCACACCATGTTGCCAGGCGCTTTCCTCCAGCAGTTTTGTCACACTGTAACGACCACCAAAGCCGTAGGAGCCACTTTCGCGACGGCCATCCTTCTCCACCACGACAGAGATGTTGAGGCGCACCAGCGGACGGATGTCGGCGACTCTCAGCCCGTCAGCCCGGATGATCTGCACCGCCTGCCACTCGGAGGCGATGGAGGCCATCACCTGCACGACCCGGCTGTCCTTGCCGCGTGCATAAGCGTCGATCTGACCGAGCAAAGCGGCGCGACGGGCAAAATCCGTCTCGTGTAGCGGATTGTTGTCGCTGTAAAGGCGCGTGTTGGTCGAACGCGGTGGGGGCGCCATGATGCCGGATCGGCCATTTCTTACGGCTGACACGGTCTCGGCAGCGCGCCTGAGAGACGAGGTGCTGATCTCGTCGGAATGGGCAAACCCGGTTTCTTCCCCCAGCACGCTGCGCAGACCAAAACCGCTGGACGTATCGAAAGAGGCCGAACGAATGACCCCGTCATCCAGCGCCAGCCCTTCACTTTCCCGGTATTCCAGAAAAAGCTCCCCGTCCTCCATGCCTTCCAGCGCATGGGCGGTCATGCTCTCAGCTTCGTCCCGACTCAGCAGGCCACCGGCGCGTTCGAAGAAAAGATGATCCGTGGCGGCAAGAGGTCCAAGCCCCGCGACCGAGGACTGCACGCTCTTTTCACCGGCAGATACAGCAACATTCCGGGTTGAGGCAGTGGACGACATGGGTAAGACTCCGGGGTAGAAAGTGGGAACATTCTGACGGGTGTTCACCATCACGATACACCCTTATGTCATAACCGGTTTCTTCCGGCCCGGAAAACCCGCAGAGGGTTATTGCGTCATTATCCTGCAAGGACACGGTCGCACGAAAGGATTTCTCTTGAGGCGTCACCATTTCTCCTTACTCGCATGTTCTCTGGCCTCCAGCCTTTTCGCCTCTTCCCTGCTGTCGTCATGGCCAGCTTCTGCGCAGACCACAGGGACCGGAGACCCGGCAATGACTTCCGATTTTCGTGATAAATCCCCCTTGCTGCCGCCCACCATCACCCTGCATCCTGCCATCACACCCCCGCCTCAGGCTCCAAGGCTCCCGTCCCAGCAGGATCTGCGTCCGCCTTCAATCGCTCTGGACGGATTGTTTTCCGACATCGGAAAGGCCCACATCTTTACGGACGCGAAAGCCGCAGCAGACGCCTATCCGAACCGGCCGCCGGAAGAGATTCTGGCCACATGGCGGGCGCAGAAGAATGACCCTGGCTTCGATCTGAAAACCTTTGTCGCTACCTATTTTACGATCCCAGCCATCACCTCCGCCGCCTATCAGCGCAAGCCGGGCGAAAACGTGCGGGATTACATCACCGGCATGTGGGATGTGCTGACAAGACAGCCGGACACTCCCGTTCCCTGGTCATCGCTTCTGCCGCTACCGGAAAAATACGTTGTGCCCGGAGGCCGTTTTACGGAACTCTATTACTGGGACACCTATTTCACGATGATCGGCCTGTATGAGGGCGGACGCATTGATCTGATGCGCTCCACCTACAGGGATCTGGCGTCGCTGATCGACCGCTACGGGCATATTCCGAACGGCAGCCGGACCTATTATCTCGGCCGTTCCCAGCCTGCTTTCTTCGCACTGATGACAGATCTTCTGGCAAGCCATGACGGCAACCGGACCTACATCAAGTATCTGCCGGAACTGCAACGCGAATACGAATACTGGACCGATGGAGAGACGAAGCTGGCGCCCGGTCATGCGTGGCGACACGCTGTCCGGCTGAAGGATGGCACCCTGCTGACCCGCCCATGGGATGATCTCGATACCCCACGTGACGAGAGCTATCCGCAGGATATCGCCACGGCTGCGTCAACCTCCCGTCCCTCTTCCGAGGTCTGGCGCAATTTGCGGGCCGGATCTGAAACAGGCTGGGATTTCTCGTCCCGCTGGCTGCAGGACCGCCACACGCTCTCCACCATTCACACAACAGATCTCATCACGATCGAGATGAGCTGCATGGTGGCGCATCTCGCGCAAACTCTTTCCCGCACCTACGAGCTTACAGGAAACAAACAGAAGGCCGCTTTCTATAAGGCAGATGCTGACCGCCGCATTGCCGCTATCCGTCGCGTGCTGTGGGATCCAAAAAGAGGGGCTTTCTACGATTACGACAGGAAAGCAGGGAAGTTGACCGATGTGCTGTCAACGGCGACGGCTGTGCCTCTATTCCTGCATATCGCCACAGACCAACAGGCGCATATTGTTGCAAAGACCATGAAGGAAAAACTTCTGAAACCCGGAGGGCTTGTCGCAACGGATGTCACCAGCGGACAGCAATGGGATTCCCCGAACGGCTGGGCTCCGCTCCAGTGGATGGCGATCAAGGGGCTCAACCTGTATGGCGAGGATGTTCTGGCGCAGGATATTGCGGAGCGCTGGATGAAGCGCGTCATAGGTACTTATGAAAAGAGCGGTGTGCTTCTGGAAAAATATGATGTCGTCAATCCAGAGATCAGTCCGACAGGAGGTGCTGGTGGCGGTGAATATCCGATGCAGATCGGTTTCGGATGGACCAATGGCACCCTGCTTGGGCTGATGAACCGTTATCCTCAGGTCGCCCAGCATATTCTGGGTCAATATCCGTATGCAGGACAGGCGTCCAAAAACGATTCCTCTCCGGGTAGCGGCCCAGCAGAAAATCCGCAGCCGATTCCTCTGACCACGAAACAGACGCTTTCATCCTCGTCCCACCGTGGAAACCCGGCTTCACATGAGGCTCAAAGAAATGAAAAAGGTCGGGAAAACCATTAGGTTTTCCTGACCTCTCATGCTGCATTCCGCCTGATTCACTTGTCAGAAAATCAGGCGGTCTGAAGAACTGTTGCTATTAGCTTCGGCCTTCAAAGAAGTCCTTCACACGCGAGAAGAAGCCCGCATGTTCGGGGCTGCTCTTCACATGCTCACCCGCTTCCTTTTCAAACTCTTCCAGAAGTTCTTTCTGACGTTTGGAAAGGTTCTGCGGGGTTTCAACGACAACCTGCACATACATGTCGCCCCGTGACGATGACCGCAGCACGGAGAAACCTTTGCCTCTCAGACGGAAATGCTCACCGCTCTGCGTTCCTGCGGGGATCTTCACACTGGCTCGGGTTCCGTCAACGACGGGCACTTCCACTTCAGTGCCCAGAGCAGCCTGCGCCATGCGCAGCGGAACACGGCAGTAAATGTTGGAACCGTCACGCTGGAACAGCTCACTGGCCTGAACGGCGATATGAACATACAGGTCTCCAGCAGGAGCCCCCTTGCCGCCAGACTGACCTTCACCGGACAATCTGATCCGCGTGCCATCCTCAACGCCAGCCGGGATCGCGATCTCCAGCGTACGCGGCTGTTCGACAGTTCCCACGCCGTGACAGGCCGGGCACGGGTCCTTGATGACGCGGCCTGCGCCGTGACAGCTCGGACAGGGGCGCTCGACCACAAAGAACCCCTGCTGGGCGCGGACCTTGCCCGCACCATGACAGCTCGGGCAAACCTCGACGCCAGCTTCCTTGTCCTTTGAGCCCGTGCCATCACAGGACTCGCACATGACGCGTGTCTTGATGGTGATGGATTTCTTGACGCCTGTGAACGCTTCCGCCAGCGTGATCTCGACCTGCGTCTGGATGTCGGCACCGGCGCTGCGTCCACCGCCGCCACGGCGACCGCCCATCATGTCGCCGAACATCTGCTCGAAGATGTCGCCCAGACCGCCGCCGCCAAAGCCGCCACCGAAATCGAACCCGCCCGGGCCACCGCCGCCACCTTCAAACGCTGCATGACCAAAACGGTCATAGGCTGCGCGCTTGTCGGCGTCTTTCAGAACATCATAGGCTTCGTTGATCTGCTTGAAGCGCTCTTCCGCAGACGCATCTCCGGCATTGCGATCCGGATGATATTTCATGGCCAGCTTGCGGTACGCTTTTTTCAGTTCGTCAGAGGAGACTTCTCGGGTGACTTCCAGAACAGCGTAATAATCAAGTTTCGTGGCCATTGATTTCCTCGTAAGCGGGCTCCCTCTCACATGCGTCACACAGGATGCCTGGAGGGTATAAAAAGATAACGCCCGCCCCAATGAATGGAGCGGGCGCCTTGAAGATTCGGCGTCTCTATCGTGCAGGGGAAACCGGTTTATCCGGTCACCCTGTCAGAACAGTTCCGCTCAGGCTTTCTTGTTGTCGTCGATTTCTTCAAAATCGGCATCAACCACCTTGTCGTCAGGCTTTGCGCCACCGGCAGCGGCACCTTCGGCACCAGCACCACCAGCCTGCTCAGCCTTGTAGACCGCTTCACCAATCTTCATCGCCGCCTGCGTCAGACGCTCGGATGCAGCCTTCACTGCCTCGGCATCTGTTCCTTCAAGAGCCGACTTGACTGCGGCGACAGCACTTTCTGCTTCGCTACGGTCAGCAGCCGGAACCTTGTCGCCTGCCTCGGACAGGGACTTCTCGACCTGATTGACCAGACCTTCTGCGTTGTTACGGGTTTCAACCGCTTCACGCTTGGCCTTGTCAGCCGTTGCGTTCGCTTCGGCATCCTTGACCATCTTGTCGATGTCGGCATCGGACAGACCACCAGAAGCCTGGATCTTGATCTGCTGCTCCTTGCCGGTCGCCTTGTCCTTGGCGGACACTGAGACGATACCGTTCGCATCAATGTCGAAGGTCACTTCGATCTGCGGTACGCCACGGGGAGCCGGAGCAATACCGGTCAGGTCGAAGTTGCCCAGCAGCTTGTTGTCAGCCGCCATCTCACGCTCGCCCTGATAGACCTTGATGGTCACGGCGTTCTGATTGTCTTCAGCCGTGGAGAAGGTCTGGCTCTTCTTCGTCGGGATCGTCGTGTTGCGGTCGATCAGACGGGTGAACACGCCACCCAGCGTTTCGATACCAAGCGACAGCGGCGTCACGTCGAGAAGCAGAACGTCCTTCACGTCACCCTTCAGGACCGCGCCCTGAATGGCCGCACCGATCGCCACGACTTCGTCGGGGTTCACGTTACGGGCAGGCTCCTTGCCGAAGAACTCCTTAACTGCCTCAATGACCTTCGGCATACGGGTCATACCGCCGACGAGGATGACTTCGTCGATCTGGGAACCGTTCAGGCCCGCATCCTTCAGAGCAGCCTTGCAAGGCTCCATCGTCCGGGTGATCAGATCGTCAACAAGGCTTTCCAGCTTCGCACGGGTCAGCTTCACCACGAGATGCTTCGGACCGGAAGCGTCGGCCGTGATGAACGGCAGGTTGATCTCGGTCTCCTTGGAGGATGACAGCTCGATCTTCGCCTTTTCAGCAGCTTCCTTCAGACGCTGCAGAGCCAGCTTGTCGGACTTCAGGTCGATGCCCTGATCGCGCTTGAACTCGCTGGCGAGGAAGTCGATGATCCGGTTGTCAAAGTCTTCACCACCAAGGAACGTGTCACCGTTGGTGGACTTCACTTCGATCACGCCATCGGAGATTTCGAGGATCGAGACGTCGAAGGTGCCGCCACCAAGGTCATAAACAGCGACCGTGCCACCATTCTTCTTCTCAAGGCCATAGGCCAGCGCAGCAGCTGTCGGCTCGTTGATGATACGAAGAACTTCAAGACCAGCAATACGGCCGGCGTCTTTCGTTGCCTGACGCTGGGCGTCATTGAAGTAGGCCGGAACCGTGATGACAGCCTGAGTGACTTTCTCACCGAGATAGGACTCGGCGGTTTCCTTCATCTTGCCAAGCACGAACGCAGCGATCTGGGATGGTGCGTAGCTCTTGCCGCGTGCCTCGACCCATGCATCGCCATTGTCACCCTTTACGATGGCGTAAGGGACGAGTTCCTTGTCCTTCTGAACGGTCGGATCGTCAAAACGACGACCAATCAGACGCTTCACGGCATACAGGGTGTTGGACGGGTTGGTGACAGCCTGACGCTTCGCGGCCTGTCCGACGAGCATTTCACCACCTTCGGTGAACGCCACCATCGACGGCGTCGTGCGTGCGCCTTCGCTGTTTTCGATAACCTTTGTTTCGTTACCCTCGCGGATGGCTACGCAGGAGTTGGTCGTACCAAGGTCAATACCGATAACTTTGCTCATATAACTCAATCCTCTTTCAGCGGTCGCATACGGCCCGAAGCACCGGATACGCCCCTTATTTCAATAGTCCTGCCATAAAATGGCGGCTGACTACATCATCTTTAAATCCGATGTAGGAGCCTCATGTCGGGCTTTCAAGAGTTGTTACTCCTGAAATACGACACATACGGACTCAATTCTTGGCAACAACAACCATGGCGGGTTTCAGCAGACGGCCATGCAGCGTCCATGTGGGCGTCCAGGCCTGAATGACGGTTCCCGTCTCATGATCAGGGCTTGGCTGCTCGGCCATGGCCTGATGATGATTGGCGTCAAAAGCCTGCCCGGAAGGATCGTTGCACACAACACCATGACGCTCGAGAATGGACAGGAACGACCGTTCCGTGCCTTCAATTCCTTCGCGCATCTTGGTGATGATGCTGTCTTCACCTTCAGTTTTCGGCGGAAGGCTGGCAAGGCCGCGCTTCAGGTTCTCAGCTGCTTCCACGACATCGCGTGCGAATTTCTGCACGGCATACTGACGTGCATCGTCGATCTCACGCTTGGTCCGCGCCCGAAGATTCTGCATCTCGGCTTCCGAGCGCATCCATTTGTCGTGCTCTTCAGCCAGTTGTGCTTCCAGTTCCTTGATCCGGTTGCTGGCTGCGCTCATCACCTCGTCAGACGAAGACGCCTGATCATCAGATGCCGCTTCTCCATGAACGGAGGAATGGTGCTCGTTGAGGTCAGTCGCCGCCTCATCCGCTGGCGATCCGGCCTCGTGGGTGTCTGTCATATTGGTCATAGGGTAAGAATTAGGCATCCTCGGAGCAATCGACAAGAAGGCAGACCGGACGAATTTTGTGCTCAGCCCACCGCCAAACGCATTCCTACCGCCTCCCTCGGCTTCAGGATGCATGCCGGGTGGTTAATTTTTGCTTTCATTATTTGCATTTGCCATCAGCATTAATCCCCTGAACCCTCTAAAAATAAATATAGTGACCGCCATCCCCCGGTAGCCCGTCATGTCAGACCCGGCTATTATCGACCCAGTTTGCGCTAGATAAAGCTACAGGACGGGTGCACCAGCGCCCCGGAGGGAATCGATTTCGTGACAGAAAAACAGACGATTGCGCTGGTTGATGATGATCGCAACATCCTGACCTCCGTCCAGATGACGCTGGAAGCCGAGGGATATGCGGTTCGTGCCTTTATTGACGGAGAGCAGGCTCTTCAGGATCTGACCAGTCGTCCGGTCGATCTGGCCGTTCTCGATATCAAGATGCCGCGCATGGACGGCATGGAACTTCTCCAGCGCCTCCGCGCCCGCTCCAACCTGCCGATCATTTTCCTCTCTTCCAAGGATGAGGAAGTCGACCAGTTGATGGGGCTGCGGCTGGGGGCTGACGACTACATCACGAAACCCTTTTCGCAACGACTTCTGATCGAGCGTATCCGTGCGCTTCTGCGCCGCAACGACGTCAATCGCGCCGAGGCTGCTGGCGAAATCACCAGCAACACTCTGGTCCGCGGCGACCTGACCCTCGACGAGGCCCGTCACCGGTGCCAGTGGAAAGGCACCGATGTGCCTCTGACCGTCACCGAGTTCCTGCTGGTCAAGGCGCTGGCCTCCCGTCCCGGTCTGGTCAAATCCCGTGACCAGCTGATCGACGCGGCTTACGGCGACAATATCTATGTGGATGACCGGACCATCGACAGCCACATCAAGCGCGTGCGGAAGAAATTCCGGCAGGTCGATGACGCCTTCAATCAGATCGAAACGCTGTACGGCATCGGCTACCGCTACAAGGAAGACTGATCCATGAGGCAGGCAGGGGAAGAGCGGTGACCACTCCACCGGAAGGCGAGCCTCACCGGAAAGTCACTCTTCCCGCAAGCCTGACCCATCTTTCGGGCGAAATCAGAAAACTGGCCCGGTCGAAGCCGGAACTCCCCGCATATATCCTGCGTGCCTTTGCCTTCTGTCGGCGGACAGTCCTGAGGGCGACCACCTTTCTGTCCCCCAGACAACGTGACGTCGACGCACCAAAACGGCTGATTTCACCGCTGATGCGCCGCATCCTGCTGGTCAACATCCTGCCCCTCGCCGTTTTCGGCATGACGCTGCTGTTCCTCAACCAGTTCCGCAACAGTCTGTTGGCTGGCGAAGTCGGCGCACTGCGGGAGCAGGCACGGATTTATGCAGGCGCTCTCGGTCAGAGTGCCGTCATCCAGAATCCGATCAGCCATTCACGTCGCAATCCGGCGCTTCCCGCCGAAGCCTATACGCTTGAACCGGGACTGACCCGTCCCCTCCTGCTGCGTCTTACGGAACCGAGTCCCAGAGCGGATGCCCGCGTTTATTCGCCGGACGGACAGCTGATTGCCGACAGTCATCAGGAAAAACTGGCGCATCATATCGCAAGCAACCCGCCGTTGCCGCCGGATGTGCAGGAAACGCCTCTTCAAAACGATGCAGCCGAACCTCCGCCCCACCCCGGCATCATGCGGTCCGTCATCGATTTTCTTGTCGGCGGGGTGGATGATGGGCCCTTGCGGGACGATGGTCATCCACACCCTCCCACCATCAGAGCGCCGAACGACCATTCCTTTGACGAGGTGGAAACGCCGCCCTATATCCGCCGCACACAAAACCACACGCTGGTCATCACCATCGCGGAACCCATCATCCACGATGGACAGACGGTCGGCATTCTACAGCTGACGCGTACCGGCGAGGCGATCGACACATCACTTTTCAAGATCCGGTCGTCCATCCTGTCACTTTTTCTGCTGGCCATGGCGATCATGGTGCTGCTCTCGTGGTACCTGTCACTGACCATCGCCCGCCCCCTGCTGCGGCTTGCCACGTCCGCGCACATCATGCGGGAAAGCTCGGGACGTTCAGGCACCGTGCCCAGCAGCCTTCTGGGTCGCAGCGATGAGATCGGCGATCTCGCGCGAGCGCTTCAGGACAGCACGCAGGCTCTATGGACACGCATGGATGCGATCGAGCGTTTCGCCGCCGATGTGTCTCACGAGATCAAGAACCCGCTGACGTCCATCCGTTCTGCCATTGAGACACTCCTCCGTATCGACGATGTGGAGCGTCAGCGGCGTCTTCTGACGATCATCGCAGAGGATGTCCGACGGCTTGATCGGCTGATTACCGATATCTCCGACGCCAGCCGGTTGGATGCTGAACTATCACGTGCACGCGCAACCCCTGTGGCCGTGGGGCCTCTGCTTTCTGTTCTCGCCGAGATTCATCAGGCCACCCGAAAGCCGGATCAGCCAGAAGTCATTGTAAGCGTCCATGATGATACGCCAGCGCACCCACTCCGGGCTCTGGCGGTCGAGGACAGGCTCGTGCAGGTTCTGCGCAATCTGATCGGCAACGCCATTTCCTTCTCGCCACCTAACGGTCGTATCTGGCTGGAAGCGCATGTAGCTGGCCCCTTCGTGGAGATGTCTGTTACTGACGAAGGACCGGGCATTCCTGCCTCGAAGCTCGATTCCGTCTTTGACCGCTTCTATTCCGAGCGTCCGAAATCAGAGCATTTCGGACAACATTCCGGTCTTGGCCTGTCCATCAGCCGACAGATCATTCAGGCGCTGAAAGGCACCATCAGGGCGGAAAACCGGATGGATACTGCCGGAAAAGTGCTGGGAGCCCGCTTTATCATCCATCTGCCACAGGCCGAGATCTCGACCAGCCGTGAACACGGTGGAGAGGTGATCAATCAAGCGAAGTCTGATCGTCGCCTACCCAGCCCAGCGGAGGCGAGAGCAACGGACGATGAAGAGTAACGGTTCTGTTGGCGCTTAACCGTATTCTGCTTGGATGGTTATTTATGGGGCTTTGCCCCATGCCCCACAAAGGGACGCTGACCCTTTGATCCCGATTGTTTTCTACAAGCCGTAAAACACAAAAAAGGGGCACTGAACCAATACTGTTCAGTGCCCCTTTCCGTGTCTTCAACCGCCCTGTTTCAGCGCGGTGCGAGGACCATAACCATCTGACGGTTTTCAAGCCTCGGCATCTGCTCGACCTTGGCTTCTTCTTCCATCTCGTTGCGGATACGCTCCAGAACCTTCACTCCGAGGTCCTGATGCGCCATCTCACGTCCACGGAAACGGAGCGTGACCTTGACCTTGTCACCATCGCCAATGAACGACTTCATGGAACGCATCTTAACCTGGTAGTCATTTTCGTCGATATTCGGACGAACCTTGACTTCCTTGATCTCGATGACCTTCTGCTTCTTCCGCGCTTCGTTGCGCTTCTTCTGCTGTTCATACTTGTACTTGCCGTAATCAAGTATCTTGCAGACCGGCGGCTCAGCGTTCGGGCTGATTTCCAGAAGATCCAGTCCGACGCCATAAGCACGGGCCAGAGCCTCACGCGTCGTCATCACGCCCTGCATTTCGCCTTCCTCATCAATCAGGCGGACCTGAGGAATGCGGATTTCTTCGTTTACGCGGGGCCCCTCACGATTAGGCGGGGTGGGAATGGGTGGTCTTGGTATGGTAAGCTCCTGTCAACGTGACGGCACAAAGCGCGGCAACCCCTCGGGGCTCCCGAATCCCTGCTAACATATAATCGCATTATGTGCGTACGGGAACCGTCAAGATCAAGTGATCTCACCTTATTTGATTTATACTCATCCTGATGAGGACTGATCATCACCGGACGCGACAACCCGGAGTAGCTTCAAAACCGTTCCGGTCTTTCTTTCTCCATTGGGAAATCCGGATTTCTCCTGACGACATCACTGGTCATCGCCGTCTCGGTCATCCTCAACAGGTCGTGTCCCCACGGATACCTGCATTTGCAGAACAACCGCCTTGCGCCTTACGGTCAACGGCAGAGTCGTTCCGGGTTTTGTGGCGGCAATGATACGAATCAGGGTGCGGGCGTTTTCAACATGCTCGGAGCCAACCGTAATGATGAAATCGTTCTTCCTGAGGCCAGCAAGCTGAGCCGCACCGCCCTTGTCAGCATCGACGACTCTCGCCCCGTCCTGCCCCTCTTCATCCTCAAGCGTCACACCCAGCCATCCGCGCTCGATATGGCCGCTGGTCCGCAAGGCTTCGACCACCGGGATCACAATTTCGGAGGGAATGGAGAAGCCGATCCCGACCGACCCACCTGTTGGCGAGACGATGGCAGTATTGATGGCGATCACCTCGCCCTGCATGTTGAAGGTCGGGCCGCCGGAATTACCCGGATTGATCGGCGCATCGAGTTGCAGGAAGTCATCGAACGGACTCGCGCCAATGTCGCGTCCACGCGCTGACACGATTCCTGCCGTAATGGATGACCCCAGACCAAACGGGTTACCCGCGGCCATGATCCAGTCACCCACCTGTACCTGCCGACTCTCGCCCCATTTCACATAGGGCAGAGGCGTCAGGCTCTCGACCTTGATGACCGCAATATCGGTCAGGTCATCCACACCCATGACCCGCGCCGGGAGTTCATGTCCATTGGCCAGTGACACCGTGATGTTCGACGCATCGCCAACGACGTGATTGTTGGTGACGATGATGCCCGACGGGTCGATGATGAAGCCGGACCCCGCGCCCAGCATCTCCTCGCCATGCCGCCGGAGACGTTCCCGGAAGCGGCGCTCAAGCGGCGTCCCCTTGACGTCCGGCAGGACGTGCAGACGTTTGCTGCTGGAAGGATTGATGTCCCGTGTCACAGCGATATTGACGACAGCAGGCCCAACCTTCTTGACGAGAGGCGCGAAGGTCAGCGGCCGCGCCACCCCGAGGACAGCCGCCATGTCGTTGCTGACAGGGGGAGCCGTCGGAGGAGATACACCGTCAGCATGGGCCGGAGTGTTGGCCTCGATCCCCTGCCCGGCCAACAGGCCTGCGGACAACAGAGAAAGGGCAAAACGGCTTCTGGCGGGCAGAGAAAGCCTGTCCCGACGCCAGCCAAGGCGCAGACGGGAAGGCCGAAAGCAGAATAGTCCGGTCATTATGCGTTCAGCATCTTCATCACACCCTGATGCGTTGAGATAAACGAAACGTGAATACAATCCTAAAGATACAGCACGACTGCTAATTTATGTCACACTGTGGCACGGATGCCGCGTCTTAGTGTCTTTTTCGTGGCTCGGGTGGGCTCGCCACCGCCGGGTTCTCCGGCCAGTCATGACGCGGATACCGCCCCCGCATGTCACGACGCATATCCAGCCACCCATTCGTCCAGAACGACGCCAGATCCGCCGTCAAAGCCTGTGGACGTCCAGCCGGCGATAGCAGAGCCAGACGCAGAGGCACCCGGCCTCCCGCCAGACGTGGCGTTTCCGTCGTGCCGTAGAAGGTCTGCGCCCGCGCCGCCGCGACAGGAACCGGCTCGGTATAGTCCACCTTTACCCGCCCCCCTTTCAGGGCGAGTTCAGTCGGCAGATCCCGGTCCAGAGCGACCAACTCTGCGTGCGGCAGACGGCTACGCAGGATCGCCAGCAGATCGAGCCCCTTTAGTGCGGCCAAGGTCGTCACACCATTCAGCCACGGCGACAGCCATTCTGCGACAGACGCTGAAAGCGCCTCATTCGACAGATCAGGAAGATCGGTTCGACCGAGTGTTTCCCGTGAAACAATGATACGGGCCTGAAACTGTCTGGCGGCCCCTGTCCATGTCAAAGCCGTATCGAGCGAACCAGCCACCTGCGCCAGCAGCAACTCCGAGGCATCCTCACACTTCACCGTTTCGGTTCGGTCCCGCAGGACCAGCGCTCCGACACGCAAACGACGTCGCGCGATGATCGAGCCCGTCGTCGAGTCGAGCGCTGTTTCCACCTGCTCAGTCGCCCGATCCAGCAGCGCCTGCGGGAGGTTGTTCGGATCAAGTGGCGCGGCCAGTCTGATTTCGGCGCTTTTCCGCAGGAACAGGGAGGCTACTGCCAGCAGTCTCCCCACCCCCAACCTGTCTGCCTTGCTGATGCGAGCGCTGCCTCCGCCTGACAGGCGATAACTCCCCGGCTCTCCTCGAGCCTGCGCGATGCGATCAGGGAACCCCGCCGCCACGAGCGCTGCAACATCTCCCACAGCGGGCGTCTGTGCACGCAGCCCGAGACGGCGTCTGAACTGCCCCGCCGCCTGTCTGATCCGCGCCAGAGCGCCCCGGTCCGCATCCGGATGATCGCCACCGGCAATGAGATCCAGACGAAGTGACAGATCAGCGGGCGGCACGGGCGGAGGCCCGCCGGAACGACCGCCCATTCTTGGGCGGAGAGGATCGCGTTCTTCCAGAAGCGCCGCTAGATCGGCAGCCAGCGCCGCTTCGGTCGGGTTGCGGGCGGCTACCATCATCGCCGCCAGACGCGGATGCGTACCGAGCGACGCCATTCTGCGCCCCAGTTCCGTCGGATGTCCGTCGTCGTTCACAGCGCCCAACTGGACCAGCAGTTCACGCGCCGCCGCGACTCCACCGGCGGGAGGCGTATCGGGGAAACGGAGAGCACTCTCACCACCCATGGCGTCTCCCCAGAGACTGGTGGCCAGCACGAAATCGGAAAGATCGGCGTCCAGAATTTCCGGACGATCATGTGGAGCAAGTCCGCGACCCGTTGCCTCCGTCCAGAGCCGGAGACTGAAACCGGGGGCTTCACGACCCGCACGGCCCGACCGCTGGGTGGCCGCCGCACGGGAGATGCGCATCGTTTCCAGCCGCGCCAGTCCAGCTCCGGGATCGAAACGCGGCGCACGCCGGAAGCCGCCGTCTATGACTATCCGCACGCCGGGCACGGTCAGCGACGTCTCAGCGATGGAGGTGGACAGGATCACGCGACGGCGACCATCCAGCTCGGGTGTCAGCACACGGGCCTGTTCGGCGGGGGGCAGTTCACCGTGCAGAGGCAGCACCAGAGCCGATACACCCTGCAATTCCGTCATGGCGCGTCTGATCTCGCCGGTTCCCGGCAGGAACACCAGAATATCGCCTTCATGCTCCGCCAGCATCTCGCGCACAGCGCGGGCGGCTTCCATCGGCAGGTCGCGCGGCGAGGTCAGGTCGCGCTTCGCATGGCGAATCTCGACGGGGAACTGACGCCCTTCGCTCTCCACGACCGGAGCCTGCATCAGATCGCGCAGCGTTGCCGTATCCGCCGTCGCCGACATGGCGAGCAGACGGAGATCGGGGCGCAGCGTCTGCTGAAGATCAAGGCAAAAAGCGAGCGCCAGATCGGCATCCAGAGACCGCTCGTGGATTTCGTCGAAGATCACGCAGGCCACATCGTCCAGTGTCGGATCGGACAGCAGGCGGCGCAGGAAGAGTCCTTCCGTCACGACCTCAATGCGGGTCGCGTCCGAGACCGCGCTTTCCAGCCGTGTGCGAAATCCGACCGTTTCTCCAGCCCGTTCACCCAGTAGCGACGCCATGCGCTGCGCCGCTGCCCGCGCCGCCAGCCGTCTGGGTTCGAGCATAATGATCCGCTCGCCCTCCCCGCGCCATGACGCCTCAAGCAGAGCCAGAGGAGCAAGTGTAGTTTTGCCCGCTCCCGGCGGGGCCACCAGCACGGCGTTGGGCTGTGCCTCCAGCGTCGCGGTCAGTGCTGGCAGGCAGGCTCTGACAGGGAGTTCCTCTCCCGGCGTGTTCAGCAGTGCGGCGATGATGGCGGTTCTGTCGTTCATGCTGCGGTTATGGCGGGAGGCGGAAGGCGGAGCAATCTCCGTGGATGGGATGTCTGTTTCATGAGGAGGTTTTGCGGCGGGTTTTCATTCGGCAGAACGCCGCTCCCCGCTATCGCCAGTTTGCTGTAAAGAGGTCCGTCCATCCCGTCACTGTCACAGGAGCGCGACCCTGCGCACTCTCCGCACCCTGTCCACCAGCTTCCTCGCGCTTGCCGGACTGCTCCTGTCCCTTCCCGCCCCTGCGGCTGAAAGTCCGGTGGTCACAAGCGAACGGGATACGGCCAGCCTTGTAACCGACACTGACAGGGTCGAGGCGGGGCATCCTTTCAAGGCCGGACTGCTTCTGCATCTGAAACACGGCTGGCACACCTACTGGAAAAATCCCGGCGACGCTGGCGAGCCGGTGAACCTGACCGTCACACTGTCCGGCAATCTCTCCGGCAAGGGCGACGCCATCGAATGGCCTGCGCCGGAACGTCTGCCGGAAGGCCCGCTGATGTCGTACGGCTATACCGGCAACGCTCTTTTGCCGGTCACAGTCACGCCGCAAACTGCCGACACGCAGGGTCAAACCGTGACCATAAGCGCTCATGCGGACTGGCTTGTGTGCGCGGCTGTCTGTGTTCCGGAACAGGCCGATTTTCACCTGGATCTGCCGACGGGACCAGCTACACCTTCTGCGCAGGCTCCGCTCTTCAGACACGCAGCGGAACAGCAGCCTCGTCCTTCCCCATTTCAGACAACCATCACGCCGGACGGCCTGCTGACCGTGCGGGGCGATGGCCTTTCCTCGCAGGCAGTCAAACAGGCATGGGTCATCCCGGACGTGGCCGGGCGCATTGATCAGGTCGTGCCACAACCCCTGACGGTCGATCAGGGACAGATGACGCTTCGTCTCAAGCCGGAGGAAGGATTTAATGGTGGAAAATCCTTTGCTGGTCTTCTGGAATTGCGGGATGGAGCCCATGAAAAAAGCATCCTGTCCTTCAGCGCCACCCCTGTTGCAGCAGCCGTCTCCCCTGCGCCCGAGACCGGCTGGCTGGCGCTCGTCGCCTTTGCCTTTCTTGGCGGCCTCATCCTGAACCTGATGCCCTGTGTCTTTCCGGTTCTGGCCATGAAGGCGCTGGCGATTTTACGTCTGCATGAAGACCGGAAGCACTTTCAAAGCGGTCTCGCCTACACAGCGGGCGTGCTGGCGATGTTCGGATTGCTGGGCGCTGTGATGCTGGTGGTACGTCATGCCGGGCTATCGGCCGGATGGGGATTCCAGTTCCAGTCGCCTGTGTTTGTTGCTGGAATCTGCTGGTTTCTATTTGCGGTCGGACTGGGGCAGCTTGGCCTATTTGAATTGCCCGTCATCAGCGCCGGTCAGTCCATTTTGACCCGACATCGCGGTCTTTCGGGGGATTTTCTGACCGGGTTGCTTGCCGTTCTTGTGGCGACTCCCTGCACAGCGCCCTTCATGGGAGCCGCCATCGCAGGCGCGCTCGCAGCACCTCCTCTGGCGGCGCTCGGTATTTTTCTGGCCATGGGCTTTGGACTGGCCAGTCCTTATCTGGCGCTTACCCTTGTTCCGAATGCGGGACGGTTTCTTCCCCGCCCCGGTCGCTGGATGGATATCTTCCGACAGATTCTGGCTTTTCCCATATTTGCAACCTGCGTCTGGCTGATCTGGGTTCTTGCTCAGGAGGGCGGCGGCAACCCGGTGGCGATCGGATGCGCCGGGCTTCTGGCTCTGGGTTTCAGCGGCTGGCTCATGAC
>NZ_DHNR01000031.1:0-102979 GCF_002409645.1 Acetobacter sp. UBA5411 | reverse complement strand
CCTTGTCGCCCTGTCGCCTGCCGCATTACTGCTTCTTCTGCCATCGTCCTCGGAAATCTCGGCACGTTCCTTGAGCGCAAATGCTGACACAGCAACAGCGTTCTCACCGGAACGCCTCGTATCTTTGAGAAAAGACGGAAAGCCCGTTTTCGTGGACATGACAGCAGCTTGGTGCATCACCTGCCTTGTCAACGACCATGTGGCGCTTGAAAGCTCTGTCGTTCAGAAAGTCTTTGCCCAGAACGGGGTTGTTTTCATGAAAGGCGACTGGACCAACCGGGATGCGAGCATCACCACGTTCCTGCGTGATCATGGACGCGATGGCGTACCGCTTTATGTTTATTATCCGGCTCATGCAGAGGGACGCATTCTGCCACAGGTTCTGACACCGGACATGGTTGTGCAAGCGGTTAAAGGAAAGTGACTGAAAACCTTCTGTCGTTTCAGACTATTTTCAAACAGAAGCGACAAAAATACCGCCCACTCCATTTTCACAATAACAAGAAGTCTTTTCAAAAATCTTGAAACCATACTCCCTGATTGAAGAAGAGAGCCCAAAGCTAACGGGCTGGCCTGAATAATTTATTGTGAAACAACCCTTTATATGTTTCATAATCACTCCTGCCTGAGCAGATTTTCAGGACAGAAAACGATATTCAGAAACCAAACAAAGCAGTGCTGTCGTTCGTAGGGAGTTCCCATGCCTGAAGTCTGTGTCTGCTACACATCCGACGTCGGCTACCTGTTTCCAAGCTTCGTCAGCGCTCTACAGGCGAGACGCAATTCCAGCAGGGCTCTCACCGATATCCTTCTGATCGGGATCGATATAGATCCAGCCACGCAAAAAATCTTTTCCAGACTATGTGAGCAGAATGATATTGTCTTTCTCTGTTATGCGGCCAGAGATATCGAACATGCTCCCGCCATGCTGGCCCGCCTTTTTCTTGATGACCTTCTGCCCAGTCCTTACGAACGCTTCCTTTATGTAGACGGTGATACCCAGATACGGGGTGATCTGGACCGTCTCCTGAAACAGCCTCTTGCTGAAGGAACATTCGGGGCCGTAACGGACCCCATGAGTTTTGCTGTCGGCGACGATGACCCCGCAGCCCGCTCATTTCTCGAGCACTTTTCTGCGTTCGGTTTTTCTGACGATGACGCAAAGCAATATTTCAATTCAGGCGTTCTTTATGCCGATCGTGCCGGATGGGCACGCATAGGGCGGGAAGCATGGGAAAAGTTTGGACTATTCCAGTCGAAAACACGTTATCCCGATCAGGATGTTCTCAATCTGGTCGGACGTGACCATCGTCTTTCGATGTCTTTTGCATGGAACTTTCCGATCTTCTTCAGGAACATCGGCCTTGATCCGCTTATTGCGCCCTGCATCTACCACTTCATGTCATCACCCAAGCCTTGGGACGCCAACCTGCCGCCCTGGGATGTGACTGCTTCTTCGCCTTACGATGAAATCACAGGCACTTTTCCAGAACTCGCGTCTTACCGAAAACGCATGTCTGTAGGCAGATGGTTCCGATATACTCTCCAGCAAAGATACAAGCGCTGGCTGGAGAAGCGGGAATGGTCGGGCAAACGCGTGCAGCGTATTCTCGCTTATGAACAGAATGCCGATATAAAAAGCGGTTTCAAAACTGGCGACTGATCATCGCTCTGGATTTTATTGGTTGTTTTTGGAAGTCCGTTTGACCTGAAGCTTTTTTCAAAAAGCTTCACCAAAAACTTTCTTTAAAAATCAACGACCAGACAATTTCCTCAGCAGATCATCAGAAGTCTTTTTCACCACCCCTTCATCTGTGCATCGTTTTCTTTTTTGCAAATCACAAAGCGCTATAAAAAAGGGCCGTAGCAGAAATCTGCCACGGCCCTTTTCAATTAGTTGTCAGAGTCCATCAGGCACAAAGACGAAGCGTCTTTCCTTTTGCCTCGAGACGATACGGTCCAGCTGCTGCAATCTGGATTTTGAGTAGTGCTTTTGTATTCGGCACTCTTTCACCCAGATCAAGAACGGCATCACCATTGGTCCAGCTAACCGCGCCATTGCCTTCAACGCCATGCCAACCAACATGAGGCTGACCATCCAGATGGCTATTGATAGCGCGGCCATAAGAACCGCCTTCCAGCAGGGTTACGCTCCCCACCAGAACACCCAGCATACGACGGTCATCAACAAACGGACCGACGATCTCAGACGGTCTGTCCGCCCGTGAGCAGATCCGGATTTCCCTGACATTTTCAGGAATTTCGACGGTCACTACACCATTCTTTTCACCAAGACGACGCAGCGTCTGGCCGGAAAGCGTGCGGAACGACAGGTCTGATTTCCGTGTCAGAGATACTTTCGCAGGAGCTGCCAGACCAAGAATGCTCATTGCGCGAGCGGCGATGCTCTTGTGCAGGCCTTCCACCGTCTCACGGCTGGTGAGCAGAGGGGCCGCCGCATCCGCCCACGTCAGATGACGTGAGGTCAGCGAAACCACAGCACCACCGGTGAACGAACGACGGTTGCCGGTGTCGAGATAGCTTTCTGTCGCAACATTCTCAGCGAGAATAACGCTGTGACGCTCCGTCTCAACATGGAAGTAACGATAGGATGTCACTGACCGATCATAGAAAATGCTTGATCCGTTCACCAGCATCCGCACCGGCACAAAGCCACCTTCGAGATACAGACCGTGTTCGGCCGTGACCAGCAGGTCAGCAGACGGCACATTCTCGGCGATGGCATTTTTCAGAATACGAACAGGACAACCCGCGTCCACATCATCGAGTTCCGGACGAATGACGGCGTTCTGGAATCCGACCCAGATGACTGGACGGCTACTCTCATCGGCGTCGACGACAATCAGTTCGTCACCGACTGACAGGTCTTCAACAGCCACATCACCGCGTGTCGTACGAATGAGCGTGCCTTCAACGAAGCAGACATCAGTCGCAACCGTGTTGATCAGCCAGTCGCCAGCAGCATCTTTCGAGAATGTGGAAGAGCCCGGAACAAAACCGTCAGCCGTTTCGATGTGAGACAGCGTGTAGGTCTGGCCGTTATCGAGACTGATGGTCAGCGAGTAGCTGCCGTCATCGTTTTTTGTATAAACAGCGGCCGTAGGCTGCGTGTTCAGATCTGCATCAATAGCGAAATGCGTGTTCGCATTGACGCCGACAAAAGTCGTATCGACCTGCTTCGTGTCGCCAGCCAGAACAAGCGTGTTCTCGCTGTTGTCAAAGCTGATTGTGCTCGTGTTGCCATACAGACGTGCATAGAACGTGCTGTCATCAGTCATATTGATGTGCGGCAGATCGACCATCACCGAGTTGGCCTGCGTGCCCAGCGTGGAGTGCGACAGGTTCAGCGTTCCGCCACCGGCAAGATGGCTGCTGTCGAAAACGACATTTCCATCATTGCCTGTAATGTTCAGCGTGCCGTCCATGGCGCTGACGCCGCCAAGCTCGACCTTCGCAGGCGTGTCGATGTTCAGCACACCATTGCCGCGAACCTCGAAACCCGCCGTCGAGAACACGTAGCTGTTCGGATTCTGGGGATTGTTGGCCGTAATAGTCAGTGTGGCGTTCGGATTGACCGAAAGGCTGACGAACTGCCCCACATTCTGCTGATCGGCAACGACATAAAGCGGATCAGTGTCTGAACCCGAAAGGGACGCGTGGAAGCAGCTGTCTGACTGCGGGATATCGCCCTGAGACCAGTTGCTGGTGTCAGACCAGCTCGCCGGATTGCTTTCCGTGCCAGTGCCGATGAAAGTGTCCGTAGCTACGGATGAGTGATTTGTGTAACCGTTGGTTGTCGCGGCTGTTCCGGCCCCCACACTGTCAGCATGTGTGACAACAGCCTGAAGCTGCTCATGCTGAGTTGTGGATGCATAATCAGGCGTGACGGAGCTGTTGTTCTGCTCTGTGAACACCCAGTCGCCAGCAGCATCCTTGCTGAAAGACACTGAGCCGGGAACGAACCCGTCAGCCGGCACGATATCGGACAGCGTCAGGGAATGCCCGTTCGTGAAGGAGATGGTGTAGCTGTATGAACCGTCGCCATTCGCCACCACATTGGCGCTGGCAGGCGTAACACCTTCAGTGCCGTTGATCGCAAACTGCGAATTTTCTGAAACGCCATAAATTGCTGTCGAAATCGTCGAATCATTGGCATCCAGAACGACCGTATTGGTCGAGGACGGATCAAACGTGATCGAATTTCCGGTCGTATTCCAGCCGGTATACAATGTGCTGCCATTCTGCAGCGTGATGTCCATATCAGGGACGTGGATCGGTGCTTCCGGGCTTCCCAGCGTGGAGTTGACCAGATTGAGCGTGCCGGTTCCGTTCAGGCTGTTACCATCCAGAACGACTTTACCCGGGTTATCAATGATCGTGATTGTACCACCACGATTCTGGGTATAGAGTCCGAGTTCCACCTGTGACGACGTATCAACGATCAACTCACCGGTCGGAGCAATTTCCATACCGTATGTCGAGAATACATTTCCGGCATCGGTTGAAGAGGCCTGAGCCGTGATCTTCAGGGTGCCGTAATCACCGATGCTGAGAGAATGTATCTGTCCGTAGGAAACCGCATTCGCCACAGCCACAGCACGGTCAGCTTCACTGGTGCCGGCAATCGTGGCTGCCTGGCATGTGTGACTTTGGGGGAGATCATCATTTGACCAATTCGTGGGATCGAAAAAGTCGTCCGACGTTGACCCATTCCAGTAAGTTGTAGCCATACGGACCTCGTTTGCTGAAAGCCGGCAGGAAACCGGACACCCCTCGCCATACCCTTCCCAGAAGAGTAGTCGGGGTGTACACAGAAGATAATTATTGAAGATACTTTTCAGTAATACGCGTATACTACTTGTTAACTTATATCAAACGAATAACATGTAAAAAAAACCAATGTATATGCAAGTCATTGTTTTTTAAGCATTTTTATTTTAAATGCATAAAAATATTTTTCGCGACGCCTGCGTGATGTGTTTTGTATTTTTATTATTAGTATAATTAATTAATTCAATTACTTATAAAATAAACATTGTATTTTATTTTAGACGGAGACGTGCTGAAAGTCTCCAACTGGTCAGCCATGGCCATGAAGCGCCTTTGCTGCCAGCCTTGCTGCGGACGAATAATATCCCTCCAAGCGTCCCAGCAGTACATACGCATGATAAAGCGCCTCTTTCCGATCGCCTTTTACGATATTGAAGAGAATCCCCCCGACGGGCCTGATCGCAAACTCAAAAAGCACAGTCCATGGCGCGGCATTTTTGCGTAGCGCGTACCCCATACCCCTCGCATAACTTCTGGCACGGTTCAGATTGACACCACTGGGCTTATCCGGATGGATCACCTGAATCCGCGTGTCAAAATACCCTTTCACACCGTGCGCCAGCAGTCGGAGTCCCAGATCCTGTCCTTCAGCAGCCACAAATCGGCAACCGGGCCCCATGTTGGCGTCGAATCCGCCCACGGCTTCATAGGCAGCCCGGCGGATGAACATGTTGAACTCCACAAGACCCGTCCAGATGTTGCTTTCATTCAGTTTTGCGCTTGCCGTCAGCCATCGCCCCATCTGCGATGGACGCCCATACTGATTCAACACGGCGCCAGTCAGCAAACCCAGTGAAGGATGCTTTCGGAAGCTGGCATCGACCTGCTCCAGTGTATCCGGAAGATAAAGGCAGTCATCGTCTGGAAAAGCGATGATATCGCCTGTTGCGTGGGACGCACCGACAATACAGGCATAGCGACATTTGCGGACATCGATCCTGACATGTCTGATCGGCCAATTTCCCGAAAAATCTGCGACAACAGAATCGTAAATATCACTGCCGCTCTGATCAACGAGAATGACTTCAAGATCACGAAACGTCTGTCGGGTCAGGGCCTCCAGAAACGCCTTCACATCCCGAGGACGATCGAGTGTCGGGATTACAAGGGAGAAACGCATCGACCTACCAGTTTATTCCGTGTCTAAAAAAACCACTTATAGATCAAGAATATGCTCTGGTCTAAGCCGCCCGCGCAATACGTCCCTCCAGGCAAGCCAATTCCCTTTCATGCGCCCCTGCCGGTCGACCCATGGTTCCGGACGAAAGCTTCTGACGACATTGATCAGGGTATGACGTCCGGCGCTGCGGAAAGCATGTCCCCAGAGATACGACCCTTTACGGGCGAGATAAAATGGATTGACGATCTGGGAATATCCCAGACGCATGCCGGATGTTTTCCCTTTTTTGCTACCAAGATGAATGCCTTGAGCGCCATCCCCCCGGACGATGCGGCCGTAAGGCAGAATACGTCTTGAGAAATCGATATCTTCATACCAAGCGTAAAGAGGCAGACGCTCATCAAAACGGGCACCTGTGTGTCTGATCACATCCAGACGGAACGCCATGTTGCAGCCGTAGGTATTAAAGACATCAACGATCGCATTGTCCTGCGACGATGAGGATCTGGCCAATGCAGCAAGGGCGTGCTCCACCGTCAGACCGGGACCGACAGCGCCATCTTCCAGAACCTTGCCGGTCACTCCGGCGATACGATTGTCGCTTCTGAAAACGTCTAGCATTTTCTCGATATAATCGTGCTGAGGAAAGAAATCGTCATCAAGGAACAGCACGATATCCTCATCCTGGGCATGGTCCAGAATGACGTTTCTTTGCGCCGGCAGACCCCGACTACCCTGCAACAGGACAAGGTCACAGCCCGGCACAAGTGCGGGTGTCACGCCATCTATATCAGTCGGGTCTTTATAGCAGATGACAATTCTGTCTGGTTTTACACTCTGGCTGTTCAACTCTCTGATGAGCGCCGCCAGAACTGGCGCACGTCCCGAAGTCGCCAAACCAACAATAACTTTCGGCTCACCCGGAAGATCCGTCATGATCTGCTTTCTTTCCAAAAACATTCGCTGGGACAACATAACACCTGATACCTCAGATGCATTTGACCCAAACCAATAAACCAGCTTCGTTCTGTTATTTCCAAACAGAATACACGGCTGCACTCACTAAAATTCAAGGTAAAGGCGCGCCTTCAAACTCGAGCAGCCACATCTTGTCATCTACACCGCCATCACCCGAATAACCGCCCAATCCATGCGCCGCCACAACACGATGGCAAGGAATCAGAACCGGCACAGGGTTTCGCCCAACGGCCTGCCCAACGGAACGGGCAGACCCGCCAACCTTTTCCGCAATCTGCTTGTAGGTTCTGGTCTCTCCAAGAGGAATCTCACACAGCGCAGCCCAGACCTTTTTCTGGTAATCCGTCCCCCACGGCTTCATCGGATAGGGAAACGAACCCGCCGGCGCATCAAACCACTGATCCAGCCAGTCCCGCGCTTCGCACAGCAGAGGCGTCTCGGTCTGGTCACGCCCCCAACCCCAATCCAGTGCGATGATCGCACCGTCTTCTTCCGTTAACGTAAGAGGCCCCAACGGAGAATGCAGGGACAACTGGGGCATGAAATCACTCCGATAAGATGACCGCACACATACGGGCAGGACGTGCTACCTCTTGTCCGCGCCAGCCCGCCTCACGTCAATATTCACTTAAGATTTTCGGACGAGATACTGCACATCATGCCGTCAAACGCATCAGTTCATCACCACGCCCTGCCGCCGGTTTTTGCTCTCGCCACGGGATCGGGACGTGGCGCAATCGCCATCATGCGGGTCAGCGGCGCAGGCAGTGACCACATTCTCAGCACTCTCGCAGGACAACTTCCCGCGCCACGCCGGGCATCTTTTCGCAAGATCTGGCGTAACGCAGCACAACAGGACGACCAACTGGACGACGCCGTTGTCATCTGGTCGCCCGGCCCCAACAGCTATACCGGCGAAGACAGTTTCGAGCTTCATCTACATGCCGGGCCGGCCATTATCTCAGCCGTTGCCGACGCTCTGGTGGCAGCCGGTGCCCGTCCTGCCGAACCCGGAGAGTTTACCCGCCGGGCTTTCATGCATGGACGTGTTGACCTGACGGAAGCCGAGGGCATCGCGGATCTGATCGACGCCGAGACAGAAGCACAGCGCAAGCAAGCCCTCGCTCAAGCCGACGGTGCTCTGGGGGCGCTTTACAAGAACTGGGCGAAAAGGTTGCGTAGTGTCCTTGCCCAACAGGAAGCCCTGATCGACTTCCCTGACGAAGAACTTCCTCCGGAAGTGGAAGCCGCTCTTCTGGGTGAAATCGCAACTCTTAATAACGAGATTCGCCATCACCTCGCCGACGGAGAACGCGGAGAGCGAATCCGTCGCGGGCTGGTCTTTTCCATTGTCGGCCCACCCAATGCCGGAAAATCCAGCCTTCTGAATCTGCTGGCTGAACGCGATGCTGCAATCGTCTCCCCCATTGCGGGCACCACACGCGACACGATCGAAATCACGACCATTCTGACCGGGGTGAAGGTCACGTTCGTCGACACAGCGGGCTTACGAGAAACGAGTGATCCAATCGAAGCGGAAGGCGTTCGGCGAGCGATGTTTCACGTGGAACATTCGGACTTCGTGCTGCAACTCTTCCCCTCAGACCAGCCTTACCCAGAGCCACTTCCTCATGCGCTGCTCGTCTGCAACAAGACCGATCTGGCTCCTGCACCAGCCACTCTGAGCCAGCAGCCTGTTCTTGGAATCAGCCTGCAAACAGGCGATGGCGTTCCCGAACTACGAAAAAGGCTTGAAAGTGAAGCGCGCAAACTGACACAAGGAAGCGGGCCGCCGCCCCTGACACGCGCACGCCATCGGGCCGCAGCAGAAGCCGCCTCGGCCAGTCTGGAAGCGGCTCTCAGTATGGACTGGCCGGAAATGCGCGGCGAGGAATTGCGTCTGGCCATGCGCGCACTCGGCCGACTGACTGGCGAAGTCGGCGTTGAAGATATACTGGATACCATCTTCGGTCAGTTCTGCATCGGGAAGTAAGAGGAAAGCATCATGGAAACGCAGTTCGATGTCATCGTCGTCGGAGGCGGGCACGCGGGCTGCGAGGCGGCCGCAGCGGCTGCCCGGTGCGGTGCGAAAACGGTTCTTCTCACGCATCGGCTGGATACGGTCGGCGCCATGTCCTGCAACCCGGCCATCGGCGGCATCGGCAAGGGGCATCTGGTCCGCGAAATCGATGCGCTTGACGGACTGATGGGCCGCGCCGCTGACGCCGCGGGAATCCACTTCAAGCTCCTGAACCGCTCCAAAGGGCCTGCCGTGCATGGCCCGCGCGCGCAGGCTGATCGCGGTCTCTATCGTAGCGCCATTCATGATCTTCTGCGCGCGACCGACAATCTGACCATTATCGAAGCAGCAGTCGGCGATCTGATTCTGACACCAGAAGAAATAGTGGCCGGGGTCATTTGCGAAGATGGCCGACGTTTTCTGGCGCCTTCAGTCGTGATCGCTGCCGGAACCTTTCTCAGAGGCATCATTCATTTTGGTCACGAGACCGAACCCGCAGGGCGTGTCGGCGACCTGCCCGCCAATGCGCTTGGTCTGCGTCTCGAAGCGTTAGGCCTGCCTATGGGCCGACTCAAGACCGGTACCCCTGCCCGCATCGACCGCGCCAGCATTGACTGGGACTCGCTTCCAGAAGATCAGGGCGATGCCGAGCCGGAACCGTTTTCCTATCTGACGACCAGCATCACCAATCCACAGGTGAGTTGCCGCATCACGGCGACCAACGAAAAGACTCATGCCATCATTCGTGAGCACATTCATCTTTCGGCCATTTATGGAGGAGCCATCGCCGGACGCGGCCCACGCTACTGCCCTTCTATTGAGGACAAGGTTGTCCGTTTTGCCGAAAAAACGTCCCACCAGATATTTCTGGAGCCGGAAGCGCTTCCCGGCAATCCGGGCGGTGATCTGGTTTATCCCAACGGCATTTCGACCAGCCTGCCACCCTTTGTGCAGAAGCAGATGATCCGCACCATTCCCGGACTGGAGCAGGCCCGTATCGTCCGCCCCGGTTACGCCGTGGAATATGATTACATTGACCCGCGGGCCCTCTCGCACTCGCTAGAACTTCGGGCGATCCCCGGCCTGTTTATGGCCGGACAGATCAACGGCACCACCGGCTATGAAGAAGCCGGAGCGCAGGGCCTTCTTGCTGGTATCAATGCCGCTCGCCGCGCCGCCGGAAGCGGTGCGCTGACTATCAGCCGGAGCGAAGCCTATCTGGGCGTCATGATCGATGATCTTGTGACGCAGGGCGTCTCGGAACCGTATCGCATGTTCACCTCCCGCGCGGAGTATCGACTGACTTTGCGGGCTGACAACGCCGATCTTCGCCTTACACCTCTCGGCATTGCCTGCGGATGTGTCGGCACGGAACGCGCCCGCCAGTTTGAGAAAATCAGCGAGGCGCTTCAGGCCGCAACCGAGCGTGCCAAGGCAGAAACGTGGCTTCCGACCGACATTGCCCACGCGGGCGGCACCGCCTCACAGGATGGTCGCAGACGGTCGCTCTTCGAAATCATGGCATCAGGCGGAGACACATCCATCGCCGGACGGCTAGCGCCGTGGTTTGCCGAACTGCCACACCGCGTACGTCTGCATGTGGAAACAGAGGCGCGCTACAGCGGTTATCTGATCCGGCAGGAACGGGAAATCAGACAGCTTCACGCCGAGGCTGCCGTCACCATTCCTGAGAGTTTTGACTTCAGTCAGGTCGGTGGCCTGAGCGCAGAAATGAAAGAAAGGTTCGAACGGGTGCGTCCGACCAACTTCGCTGCTGCCCAAAGAATTCCGGGCATCACTCCCTCGGCTCTGGTCGCCCTTCTCGCCCATATCAGGCAGGCCGCATGACCCCTACACCACCCGCCTCCATCCCCGGTGTTTCACGTGAAACGCAGGACCGCCTGATCTGTTTTGCCGATCTTCTGGTCCGGTGGACGGCGAAGATCAATCTGATTTCCCCCGGCGATGTGCCGCATCTATGGGAGCGTCATATCCTCGACAGTCTGCAACTCGTCCCGTTGATTGAGCGTGGCGCCCGCGTGACCGATCTGGGTTCGGGCGGTGGCTTTCCGGGACTGATCATCGCCATCGCGGCTGACGCGGAAGTAACGCTGGTCGAATCAGACCGACGCAAGGCCGCTTTTCTGCGGGAAGCCAGCCGCGCCACCGGTTGCCGGACAACCGTCGTGAATCAGAGAATCGAAGCGGCCGACGTGCCGCCCGCTCCGGTCGTCACAGCGCGGGCTCTGGCAAATCTTTCCCAGCTTCTCACCTGGACAGAAAAACTTGTCACAAATGACGGCTATGCGCTGTTTCTGAAGGGGCAGCAGGCCGCCGATGAGTTGACCAATGCCGAGCACGACTGGCACATGACAGTCACACATATTCCCAGCCGCACTCCGGGCGGCACCATTCTGAAAATAAGCGATATCAGGCGTGTCTGAATCCAGAAAGAATACGAAAACTTCGAAACCAGCCTCGCATCCGGCACGCGGATCGGCCCAGCCCATTACCCTCGCCGTCGCCAACCAGAAGGGAGGCGTCGGCAAGACAACAACAGCCATCAATCTTGCAGCCGCCCTCGCCCAGAGCGGGCAGCGGGTTGTGCTGATCGACCTCGATCCACAGGGCAACGCTTCAACCGGAATCGGCGTGGAATATAACGCCCGCAAACGCGGCTCCTACACCCTGCTCATGGGTGAAGCAGAAGCCGCCGCGCTGGTGCAGAAGACCGACATCGAAAACCTTGGCGTGATCTCGGCCAGCACGGAGCTTGTCGGCGCAGAGATTGAGCTAATCACCGAAGATGAGCGTGAGCAGCGGCTGAAGTCCGCCATCAAATCTCTGGCGGATTCCACTGATTATATCATCATCGACTGCCCGCCGAGCCTCGGTCTGCTGACTCTCAATGCGCTTGTGGCCGCAGACGGCGTCATCGCACCGCTGCAGTGCGAGTTCTTCGCGCTGGAGGGTATCAGCCATCTGACCCGCACCATCGAGAAGGTCAAAAAGCAGTTCAATCCGGCGCTCCAGACCACCGGCATTGTCCTGACAATGTATGATCGCCGCAATAATCTTTCCGAACTCGTCGCGGCCGATGCCCGCAGCTTCTTCGGCGAGGCAGTCATGGAAACCATCATCCCGCGCAACATTCGCATCTCAGAAGCCCAGAGCCATGGCACACCTGTCATGACCTATGACCCACGCTCCAGTGGTGCGACGTCCTACACGGCTCTTGCGCTTGAACTGCGCAAGCGTCTTGAAAACACGAGCAACTGAGGTTCCGAGCGTGAGCACGAAGAAATCCCCCGCCCGTCCACGTCTTGGTCGCGGACTCGCCGCCCTGCTTGGCGAACAGCCGGCTCCGGCGGAACCGACACCGGCCACAGACGCAGGCGAAACAGCGGCTCCCCAGACGGTGCGCAACGGCGTTTCTTCATTGCCCGTCGAATCCCTGGAGCCCAGCCCCTTTCAGCCACGGCAGAACTTCGCGCCGGAAGCACTGAGCGAGCTTGCGGAATCCATCCGCGCACGGGGTATTCTTCAGCCTCTTCTGGCCCGGCCGCACCCGGACAAGCCCGGCACCTATCAGATCATTGGCGGTGAGCGTCGGTGGCGCGCGGCACAGCAGGCGGGACTGCATGACGTGCCGGTGCTGCTCCGCGAACTCGACGACACGGACGCCATGGCCGCCGCACTGGTGGAGAACCTCCAGCGCGCAGATCTCAACCCGATGGAAGAAGCCGAGGGTTTCAGCCGTCTGATCGAGGATTATCGCCTCACGCAGGAAGAACTGGCGCGAGCCATCGGCAAATCCCGCCCGCACATCACAAACACCCTGCGGCTTCTGCGTCTTCCTGCAGCGCTTCGCTCGGATGTCGTGGAAGGTCGCCTCTCGGCGGGTCATGCCAGAGCTCTTCTGGCCCATCCCAACCCCGTAGCGGCTGCAAAGGATGTCATCGCACGGGACCTGTCCGTTCGGCAGACTGAGGCACTCGCACAAAAGGCCCTCAAGGACGCCTCACAGCCCGTACAGCAGAAGCCGGTGCGGGAACGGCGCGACCCCGAAATCGCCATGCTGGAGCGCGACCTCACAGCGAAACTAGGCCTGCCGGTCCAGATTCAGTTCGATGGCAAAGGCGGCACGCTCCGCTTTTCCTACCGCACACTGGACCAGCTTGATGGATTGCTCGCACTTCTTAACAGATAAGTGCGATTCCTCTCTTGCACGAGAGCGAAACGGCTGTTAAAAGCCCGCCTTATTCCAAGCCTACGGGTCTGGAACTGGAAATCCTGGGCGCATAGCTCAGTTGGTAGAGCAGCTGACTCTTAATCAGCGGGTCCAAGGTTCGAGCCCTTGTGCGCCCACCAGGATTTCTCCTTCTCCTACATTGCTAATTGCTTTCGCACACAAGCTGAAGCCGATGCGGTCTGAAACGCAGAACTCAATCGTGCGCAGGCATACAGGCGCTCGCCCACAGTAACCTCCACAACAGAGTGCATTACTGCGAGTTTTTACGCGTCGGCGGCAGACCAGCACAAAATTGTCAGAGGATGATTATTCGACCGCCATGAAACTTTTCATGCACTGCGGTGTTTAAGCCCACGACAGCGACCTGCACCTGAGGTCGGAAGCAAGAACAACACGCTGACCCGGGTGCATAGACAGGCCGCATTATCTGTAAGAGGTTTTCATGTTCGCATCACGGCATATCGCCCTTGTCGCATCGTTCGGCATGGCACTCGCTTCATTCAGCGCAGCTCATGCCCAGACCGCAGCACAGCAGCTTCCGGCCGGCACGACCCTGTCGACCGCCCCGAATGGCGCTCTGCCTGTGACCAACCCGGCCAATGCCGCTTCCGCACCTACAGAAGGCGCGCAGATGGTGAAGGGTATTACCGGTGCGACCACCGCAGCAACCCCGGGCGTGCTTGGTGAAGACGGCCTGCCGTCCATCGACAACGCCACCCCAGGCAACGTCGCTGGCCTGCTGTCCTACTGCATTCACAAGAAATATGTGAACAGCACGACCTCACGCAGCGTCGCCCGCAAGCTGGCGAAGCGCGCCGACGTTAAGAATGACCAGAACTACTCGCTCGGCGGACAGGGCCTGCTGTCGAACACCACATCAACGCCGTTCGATATCTCCACGCTCGACAAATCCAAGCGCGTCAAGCTGTGCAGCGACCTGACAAAGAAGGGTCAGGAGCTTCAGTAAGCTTCACCTCCCCTATAAGGCTGTCACCTTGCGAAAGGCCGATCGGATCACTCCGGTCGGCCTTTTTTGTGTCCGAAAAGACGGCGGGGCTTTGCCCATACCCCACGAAGAAACACAGCCCTTGTGATCCCGGTTTGCCTTGAAGCCGCTGGGGCGAACTGCCTTACAGCGCCTCTGCGACTAAACGTCACACGACGCCGTCGTGTCCGCTATTGTTCGCGTGCGGCGGATCGCGCACAATCAGCACCATGAATGCGCCCCGCGGCTCCCGCCCGACCAATACGCTCTCCCTCGCCTCTGCACTTCCAGAGACGACCTCGCCTGCCAGAGCCGCTCTCCAGACCGCTCTGACCCGCACGGCGCTCTCCATTGAACCACGGGAAGAACCCGCCCTTCTCAGGCGCATAGGACGCGCCCTGACACCCGGCGCGCAGGAAGTGCCCGACGAGGTCTTCATCAGCGCCCTCTGCGCCGTCAGACGCAAGCGCTGGGCCTCCCGCCTTATGGACCAGACCCGCCGCGACGGACGGATCTGGATTTCGCGCGAGGACATGGAGCAGGCGGCCTCCACCGTCGAGAAACCCGACGCTACAGATGACGACCTTTTCGCGGCCCTCAAACCGGTCATGGCGGCGCGCTTCCACGAGCTTGGCGATACGCCCAAAGAAGCGCTCGCAGGCATGCAGGCCGACCTGCTCGATACCGGGCGCGTTCTCTCCGCAGCCCAGACGGCACGGCTGGCCGACGCCATCGCCGATGCCTTCAACGTCTCCGACCGTGACCGCTTTGTCGGACGCGCGCAGGAAGCCGAGGAAGCCCGCGCCCGTCAGGAAGCCTCCATCCAGCAGACGGCCCGCGCCCGCCGCGAGAGCGAGGAGAAGCGCCTCGAAGACTGGGAAAGCAGCCTCGTCCGCTTTCAGGAAGTCCCCGCCATCCTGCGCTGCTCGCACCGCGAAGCCCTGCGCTGGATCGCCGAGAACCGCATCCCCGTCGCCCGCCGCATCCTCCAGAAGGACGGGCAGGAGCTGTGGGAGTTCGACCCCAACGAACTGATCGCCCTGCGCCCTGCCCTGCCCGAATGGCGTCGGATCAGCGAAGAGTTCTTTGACCGTAAACAGAAGCGCGGACGCGACCGTGACGGACGACGAGATGCACCGCTGCCGGAACCACCCAAGGTCGGCAAGCACGTCGCCAACTCGGTCATCGCCCGTGTGGCCGCCCTCGACCGCTATGCTGCCCATTTCCGCACGGCCCGCGCCCTTGATCGCCGCATCACGCTCGTCACAGGCCCCACCAACAGCGGCAAGTCCCACACGGCGCTCGACGCGCTGGCAAAGGCCGAGAGCGGCCTTGCGCTCGCTCCCCTGCGTCTCCTCGCCCACGAGTTCCGGGAGGCGCTGGCGGCCCGTGGCGTGGAAGCCTCGCTCTCCACGGGTGAAGAGCGGATTGTCGCGCACGGCAGCAAACACCTCGCCGCCACCGTGGAGATGTGCCCGTTCTTCAACCCGGTCGATGTCGCCATCATCGACGAGGCGCAGATGCTCTTCGACCCGGACCGAGGCGCCGCCTGGACCGCCGCGATCATGGGAGCGCCCGCCCGACATCTCTACATTCTCGGTGCGCCGGAATGTATTCCGATGGTCCGCCGCATTGCCGAACTCTGCGGCGACCCGATTGACGAAATCTCTCTCCAGCGCAAAAGCCCGCTGAAAGCCGCGTCGGCCCCCGTTCGTCTCAACGAGCTTAAATCAGGCGACGCCCTGATCGCCTTCTCCCGTCGTGAAGTGCTCGACCTACGCGCCGCCCTGATGGAGCGCGGCCGTCGCGTCGCCGTCGTGTATGGCGCGCTCAGTCCGGAAGTCCGCCGCGCCGAGGCCCAGCGCTTTAACTCGGGAGCCGCCGATATCCTGATCGCCACCGACGCTATCGGCATGGGGCTCAACCTCTCCATCCGTCGCGTGGTGTTCGCGGCCCTCAGAAAGTTCGATGGTCGCCAGACCCGCGATCTGTCCATTCAGGAGGTGAAGCAGATCGGTGGCCGTGCTGGCCGTTACGGCAAGCACGAGGAAGGCATTGTCGCCGCGCTGGCCGACGCTGGCAGCCCGCGCTTTATCCGTGATCATCTCAATGCCGATCCGGTCCCGCCCGACGAACTGCGTCCGCTCGTGCAGCCGGACGCCGACATCGTCCGCGCCATCGCCACGGAAATCGGCTCAGACAGTCTCTATGGCGTGCTGGCCCGCATCCGTCGCGCTGTTCTCCGTCATGACGACCCCAACTACCGTCTGTCGGACATGGAGCAGCCCTTTGCCATTGCGTCCGCTCTGGAAGGCGTGGAAGGGCTCGATCTCACCCAGCGCTGGACCTATGCCATGTGTCCCGTCGATGACCGCGACAATGGCATCAGCCGTCTTGTCGGATGGGCCGCCGACCACGCTGCCGGAGCGCGTATCCCGCCGCCTGGAACCGGTCGTCTCCCAGCGCCCGACCGTGCGGGCCGGGAAGAGCTTGAACGCGCCGAGAAGCGCCACAAGCGGCTCGTCGCATGGCGCTGGCTGGCGTTGCGTTTCCCGGAGACCTATCCGGATCTGGAATCAGCCGAGGACACCACCCGCAAGCTCAACGAGTGGATCGAAAGCGTGCTGCGGCAGCAGAGCCGGACACGGAAACAGAAAGAACGGCGGTAAGGTCGGGGGAGTGTTGTGCCGGGGCAAAGGCGGGGCTTTGCCCCGGCAAAGGGGGCACCTTATATATACTTAACAATATTAAAATATTATTTTCCATTGTCCATTCAGGAAAAAATCCTCATTCCCTCCCTATTTCTATTTTTATGTTATCATCATTATATATATTCATCGCCAAACCATCAATATATTCTAAATAAGGTGCTGGGTTTTTATCTGTATGTATTATAAATTCTTTTCTATCGACAACTTCGATCGATGATACAACCATATTAGAAATCATTTTCATTGGAATATTGCTTACAAATAAATCCGGGCTCAAGTCTTTATTTTCACTACTTATTCTTATTAAGTAACCCTTTTCCTCAGGTACCTTTTTGAAATTTTCATTTTTCATTTTATAATTTTGCGCAGATAATTCTTTTCTTATTATAGATATAGAGTTGTTTATTTCCGCTATGCTTTCTAAAATAAAATCTTCTGATGTTAACGAAACAGTTCTAGGAGTTACTGTTTTAATTTCAAACTTTTCAGCAAATGGAGTATATGTTCCATCATCTTCGGCCAGAGATACATCTATAAGTTTTTTTGATAAATCTCCCAAAAACTCCTCTATTGCATTAAACTCCAAATCTCTTTGATAGTGTAAATGTCCAATGCTTTGCAAATCGAACGGAGGTTTTACAACCCTATCTGTAATAATTATAGTAGGCTTTTTTGTCGAGAGCCGCAAACCAGTCTCAAGCATTACATTAGGATTTAACCCACTGACATCACAGATCACCAGATCGCTTTCATATATATTTTTCAATATAGTATTTTGTATTACATCAACACTTGGGTTTTCCCATACCAAAACGGGAAGCATTTGTGCTTTTTCTACCGCTTTCCAAAGAATATTTTTAACTCTCAACCAATGCTCTGCAGTATAGTTAGGTTCCATAGCACTTATTGGCATCACAATCCCGCAAGTTTTAATTTTCTTTTTGGGTAGCGTGCTTTCATTATTATCGGCCATGCGTATGCTCTACGTAGATTATGAAAATTATATACCAATCACTTAACAAAAAAACAATTCTATGTCTAGCTTTGCTTCTTATAGCAAAATAATACACGCCCTATATATACCCTTTTCTACAGTGATAAGAAGATTGATGTCCTTCGAAAAGGAAGATGTCAGCTGACAACAAGCATCATCTAAAATCAGGATCAAAGGGGCCGCGCCCCTTTGCGGGTCAAGGGCAGCGCCCTTGAATCCCCCCCGAACACACTAAACCTCACCCAGCTTTCTTCTTCCGCCCACGTGCAGGCTTCTTCGCCACAGGCGGCACAGCCTCCTCATCTTCCTGCATCAGAAGCGGCGCGAGGAAGCGCCCTGTGTGACTGGCCTTGCATTGGACGATCTCTTCCGGCGTGCCTTCGGCCACGACTTCACCGCCGCCACTGCCGCCTTCAGGACCAATGTCGATAATCCAGTCTGCGGTCTTGATGACTTCCAGATTGTGCTCGATCACCACGACAGTATTGCCCTGATCGACCAGCGCATGGAGCACTTCCAGCAGCTTGCGAACGTCTTCCGTGTGCAAACCTGTGGTAGGCTCATCAAGAATATACATTGTACGGCCTGTGGCACGCCGCGCCAGCTCCTTGGAGAGCTTCACACGCTGCGCCTCACCGCCGGAGAGGGTGGTAGCCTGCTGACCAAGGGCGACGTAACCAAGACCGACTTTCTGGAGAATAGCGAGGCGATCGCGGATACGGGTCTGCGCCTCGAAATAGGGCAGCGCCTCGTCCACGCTCATCGCCAGCACGTCGGCAATCGACTTGCCCTTGAACTTCACTTCCAATGTTTCACGATTATAGCGGGCACCTTTACAGGCATCGCAGGTCACGAACACATCGGGCAGGAAGTGCATCTCGATCTTGATAACGCCGTCACCCTGACAGGCTTCACAACGACCGCCCTTCACATTGAAAGAGAAGCGGCCCGGCTTGTAACCACGTGCCTTGCTTTCCGGAAGTTCCGCGAACCAGTCACGGATTGGCGTAAACAGGTCGGTGTAGGTCGCGGGGTTGGAGCGTGGCGTCCGACCGATGGGCGACTGGTTGATGTCGATGATCTTGTCGAGTAGTTCCAGCCCGTCCACCCGCTCGCACGGCGCAGGAGTCTGGGACGAGCCCATCAGACGCCGGGAGAGGGTCTTGTAGAGCGTGTCGATGACCAGCGTTGACTTGCCGCCACCCGACACACCTGTGACGCAGGTGAAAGTGCCGAGCGGGAATTTTGCCGTCACGTCCTTGAGATTGTTGCCGGTGGCGCCACGAACCGTCACAAATCGCTTCGGATCGATTGGGCGACGCTCCTTCGGCACTTCGATGCGCTTGCGCCCAGACAGATACGCACCCGTCAGACTGTCCTTGCAGGCCGCGACTTCGGTTGGCGTACCGCTGGCAATCACCGTGCCACCCTTCACGCCCGCGCCCGGCCCCATGTCGATCAGCCAGTCCGCGCTGCGGATGGCGTCCTCGTCATGTTCGACAACGATCAAGGTATTTCCAAGAGCTTTCAGACGTTGCAGCGTCGCCAGAAGCCGCTCGTTATCGCGCTGATGCAGCCCGATGGAAGGCTCATCCAGCACATACAGCACGCCCGTGAGACCAGACCCGATCTGACTGGCCAGACGGATACGCTGGCTTTCACCGCCCGACAGGGTCGCTGAGCCACGGGACAGCGTCAGATAATCCAGCCCGACATCGACAAGGAATTTCAGACGGTCATTGATTTCCCGCAGAATACGACGGGCAATTTCCGCACGCTGCGGCGTCAGGGTCGGCAGGACACTTTCAAACCAGTCATGCGCGTCACGGATCGACAGATCGGACGCCTGCGCGATGTTAAATCCTGCAACCTTGACAGACAGCGCTTCAGGTTTCAGACGCGCGCCGTTACAGACATGACACGGCTTGTCGGCCTGATAACGGGAAAGTTCCTCTTTCTGCCAGATACTGTCCGTATTCCGCAGACGACGCTGGAGACTGGCAACAGCACCCTCGAATGGCTTTGTCAGTGTGTGGGATTTTCCGCCGTCACGATAAACAAAGTGTACATCTTCATCTGTTCCATCGAGAATGACAGAACGCGCTTCTTCCGGCAGATCACACCACGGCGTGTCCATGCTGATATCAAGATGCTTCGCCAGACTCTGGAGCGTCTGCTCATAAAGCGGCGTCTTGTCGTTCCGCCAGGGTGCGACGGCTCCCTGCGCCAGAGACAGACGTTCATCCGGCACGATCAGGCGTGGATCAAAGAAGGTCTCGGTGCCGATACCGTCACAGGCCGGGCAGGCTCCCTGCGGTGCATTGAACGAGAACAGACGCGGCTCGATCTCTTCCAACGTAAAACCGCTGACAGGGCAGGCAAACCGTGAGGAAAACACCGTGCGTTCCGCGGGCTCCTTGCTGTCCCGCGTCACTTCTTCCGCATAGACAAGGCCATCCGACAGGGAGAGCGCCGTTTCAAAACTGTCCGCCAGACGGCTTTCAATGCCGGGCTTGACGACAATCCGGTCCACCACCGCCTCGACCGTGTGACGCAGTTTGCGGTTCAGATTGGGAACATCTTCAATATCGTAGAGTTCGCCATCAACCTTCACCCGCGCAAACCCCTTGCGCTGAAGCTCGGCCAGCTCCTTGCGATACTCGCCTTTACGGTCACGAATGACCGGAGCCAGCAGCATCAGCCGCGTGCCCTCCGGCATGGTCATGACACGATCCACCATCTGGCTGACCGTCTGCGCCTCAATCGGCAGACCGGTCGCGGGGGAATACGGCACACCCGCACGCGCCCAGAGCAGACGCATGTAGTCATGGATCTCGGTGACTGTTCCGACTGTCGAACGCGGGTTCTTGGAAGTCGTTTTCTGCTCGATGGAAATGGCCGGAGACAGCCCTTCGATCGAGTCCATATCCGGCTTGCCCATCAGTTCCAGAAACTGCCGGGCATAGGCGGACAGGCTTTCAACGTAGCGACGCTGGCCTTCCGCGTAGATCGTATCAAACGCCAGCGAGGATTTGCCGGACCCGGACAGACCGGTGATGACCGTCATCTGATCACGCGGAATATCCACATCGACGGACTTGAGGTTATGGGCGCGGGCACCCTTCACACGGATGGCGGGGCCTGAAACGGGTTTGGCTGTCATCGTCCGGTCGTATGTCCTTGTGTTCAGACTGAACAATATAGGACGCTTCTCACGGATTTACAGGGGATTGCGCCTCCAAAAAGAACATATCGGGATCATTCCGGCCTGATGGCCTTATCGCCCCATGCCACCCGTATTGCCGTATCCGACGTTTCCCGCTCCAGTATTTCCAGCGCCTATGTTTCCCGCACCCACATTTCCCATGCCGGTATTGCCCCACCCGACACCGCCGGGGCTGACGCCATTGCCGCGTCCCGCTGATTGCGGTGTCTGTCCATTCTGGGATGGCATGCCGGTGCCACCAGTGTAACCGCCATAGCCCCCACCCATTCCCGGTGAAATGATGACCTGTGTCGGCGGGGGAGGATAACCTTCATAACTGTCGCCGGGCGATGCGGACTGACTGCCGGTGGAGTAGTCCCACTGACCGCTCTTTGCCGCCGGACCATTGGAGTAATCCTGAGCCATGACAGGTGACGCCAGCACCACAAGGCCCATGATAAGACCTGAAAACGTCCGCATTGCACCCGATCCTCTTTGCGTGCCTGAAACAACGCAGAGAAACCGATTATCCTTCACAGGAGGTTGATGCCGGGCATTTCCTGCGGTCACATCCGTAGGAGCGGGCCCCTTCCTGACACGTGGATTTATGGCGCTTAAATATGGCGTGACTGTTCTTTACGAAGCCGCTGCACTCAATGGGCTCGGGACACATTCTGAATGTAGCGGATCACAAGTTCAATATTTTCTGAGTGCGTTATAACCTGAATGGGCTAAACTTGTATTGACGGTATCAACTATGCTGTTGCCAACCTTTCGGATGACTTCAGACAAGTGCTGGTCGGGATGACTACGGCATTCAAGCTCCGTCCGCATAAAGAAGCTCAGCGTGATCTGCCCCATGAGCTTTTTCATATGAAGCGAGGCGAACTCCGTCATATACGGCTTCATGATATTCATTGCCGAAATAACCCTGTTTCGCGCCTCTGGCGTAGTGGGAGACGCTGTATCCCTAGCTGCGTAGTCCAGATAAGTCGAACATGATGTCGATGGTACGAAGACTGTTGTATCTGCTGCCTCAGTTGCTGTGACCCCAAATACAGTCTGCAAAGACACCAAAAACAAATATTCAAAAACACGATTTGGTCTATTCACCTTGATCATCCAGCTTCGACACATATGTAATTATAAAAAAGCCAAAACAAAAAGATAATTGGTAGAGAATTTATTGCATTGTGTTCTTCCTTCACCTCACCACCTTTCTCTGCAATGAACTCAACACCCGCAAACCACAGCGGAACTATAGCTCCCTACCACGGCGTTCGGAATGTCTGTCCGCAAGAGGGACGTGATCGTCCACGGCCTGCACTCCACGTTTCGCGACTGGGTTGCCGAAGAGACTGACTATCCAAGCGAAGTGGCTGAGATGGCGCTAGCGCACGCCATCAGCAATAAGGTGGAAGCCGCTTATCGACGTGGAAATCTGTTCGAAAAGCGGCGGGGAATGATGGGAGAGTTGGACGAGTCAGTCGCGACTCAAGTTCTCCGCTAGACATGAGTCAGTTAGTCAAAATAAGAATTAGCGCGTCTTTTCTGTTGCGCGCACATAAAAGACGCGCTAAGTCTGCTTATATGACGCAGACGCTACGTACATTTCTCGATCAGCGAGAAGCAGATATCAAGGATCAGCTCAAAAAGCTGAAACAGGAGCTGTGTGATATCCGTAAAGCGCGTGATGCTCTTGCTTCTGATTTAAAGGAAGATAGCGGCAACTTGCGTTCTTCTGCCAATCGGTCATCTAAAGTGACCATCAAGGACATGATACGAACCGTTTTGCAAGAAGAGCGACATGGGTTGCATGCAAATGAAATTATCGAGAAGATAAAACAGTCGTTTAATAAAGATATCGGACGTCCTAGCCTCTCTCCTCAATTGAGTCGATTGAAGCAGGAAAAGTTGATAACTTTTTTGAACGACGCGTGGATTCTTCCCAAGTTCATGCCAGTTTTGAACTTGGAAGAAACTGGGGCGACCGAAGTCGCCCCAGAAGCCGAGGAAGCGTCAACTTCCTCTGATGAGATTTATGATGTCCTTGGACGACATAATCTCGAATTTTAACTTATTGCCTTTCGATCAGAAGCGAGCAATCTTCTGGTGATTAAGGAGTACCCCATGTGGCAAGCCGCCTTATTAGGATAACCCATTATCCCAGAGGTTTCTCTACCTCTAGGGCGTTTATAACAGATACATGCCTATTTGTCGATAGCAGAACGGCGCTTGCCTTCTTATCGATAAAGCATGTCATCTTTTTCTGACTATAAAAGTCAGTCCAAAATTCTGAGTTTGCTTCAAGCTTGGAATTTCAAAGAAAAAATAAAATGACAAAAAAAACACATATTCCTCCGCCTCCGGGCTATAAATACGTTTTTAGTCCTAAGCGTACGTGTCCAAAAACAGGAATGACTATTTACGCTAAGAACTATGGACTCAAGGCGTGGCCCATTCTAGTTCCTGAATAACAAAGAAAGGGGAGAAGAATTTAATTCTTCTCCCCTTTCTACTTTATTCTTCCGAGCTGGAGTCCATTTTATCAAGAGTTTTTTTTATTTGACTATTCGGGCTTATATCTTCCATGTGGGAGAAAGGTGACACATTATCCCGTAAAAATCAGTCACCATAACCGCTTTGCTCGTGTAGCATCCTTCGAAATCGCATTCATCGAACCCCGCCTCGGTCGCGGCATAGGGCGGTCCTTTTGAACCTAGACGGCCTCCTGTTGCGGTTCAAGCCGAACGGCTACGATCGTTCTGCGGCCGATATCGGTACAGCGCCATTCTCAACAATGAACTCGGGACCGGTTTCTTTAAGAAATGAGGTCATGATGCGTTCAATGAACGTCTAGTCTGTATATCTTAAGAAACGCAGTGTCAGCGGGGTATTAATTGCCCCCGAAGCGCTGTCGTACTGAACTGGATCAACTGCGATGCCAACAACAACGCGGTTTAGTTCTATATGCTGAGATGACGCTATCAGAATCGGGTATCCAAGAATTAAAAGCGCATTAGCCGATAACCACTGAATATTTCCATCAGGTTGCGACGTGCTGACCGCAAAGCATTTCCCTTTGGCCCCGTACGGGTCCAGATTTCCATTGTAGTAAGATAGGGGTGGAACAGGAATTATATTTCCTCCGCACGGATCCGATGGTGTCTGAGAAGGAACGCCGCTGTCGGCGTCAGGAGGGGGCTGCTGAGCAGAGGCCTGTGCGTTCGTGCTCGCCTGAGATGCTCCCATAAGAACACCTGCATCTGCATCCGAGAGAAAACCATCTGTTGACGGTCTGTGGTTCACGCGTTGCCACGTTTCAATAGCATCACGAGTGGCGTCGCCATACACGCCGTCTGCCACCGAGCCCGAAGGCAGATAGCCAAGATCAATAAGCTTTTGCTGTAAGGCAATATGTTGATCTATCGCACGATTTGTTTCTTCCAGCGAGTTTCCGGACAACCGGCTTTTGTATTTAACGGTAAGTCGATCAATGCCTATTTCATAACATGAGGTACCATTTTGTGGGATCGTCTGGTTGTCATCCCCTGGTATAGGTAGCCCACATTGCTGATTCATTGCATTTTCATCGAGAATGACCTCCTGCCTCAGAGCCTTCCAGCCGTCTTTTCCAACAATGTGCCGAAGAGCGTAATACGCCTGATCAAATTCAAGCTCGTGCTTTGCTGCCTCGCTATTCTGGCAAAGCATCACAGCAACACCATTCTTGGGCGGCATGTCATTACATGAAAAATCAGGTTTATAACTCTGAGCAGATGCGTTACCGCAATAGGTAAAGGCGACTATCGAAAGAAGAGAAAATAGTCTTCGCATTTCACATATTCCCAGCTTCTTTTCTGAGCCTTACCCCTGCGCCTCCACCGTTCTCAGCGATGAACTCAACGCCAGCAGGCTCTAAGGCTGTGCGAATGGCATCGACGGTCCAAAGATAAAGCGCCTCGCCTCGCTCAAAGCGGGTGATGGTATTGGTGGAGACATCTGCGCGCGCAGCCAACTCCAACTCGCGAACTCCAAGCGCCAAGCCAGCGCGGGCCATCTTACATTGTGAGGCGTTCATTCTACATCTCGCTACATCTCGCAAACTATCGATGAAGAGGGATGTAATCCGGGTTTCGTGCTTTCCTGCTGATCTCTGAATGTCGCTTGCTGGCCGTGTCACAATGCAGGATCGCTTATATCGTGAAGACACCATTGCCCACGCCTATAACAGATGGATGATAATTGCACTCAGGAGATATCCCGCCAAAGGACGCTCATACGTCAGACACGCGGTCGGAAGTCATAGATTTCCGTTTCAGGCAGCATCCAGCGTGGTTTTTAAGAGAAAAATAAGAGGGGTAGCAAAAAAACTGACCTCGCTTAACTCTTAGATTTTCTAAAAAAGGCGGTTGGTGGAGCTGAGGGGGATCGAACCCCTGACCTCCTCATTGCGAACGAGGCGCTCTCCCATCTGAGCTACAGCCCCGCCTTTGCCTGAAACTAGATAGCCTGCCTCCGGGAACTGTCAAGCCATATCCTCGGGAGGAGACCGAACCGTATTGGCTCCATTGCGGGTCTCCTGTAGTCTACGCTGCCATGCGCAGAATGCGCCTGACGTTTTTGCAAGAGGATACAGCTTTCCGTGTATGATCTGTGGCGCCTGCTTCTGACGGTGGTAAAGCTCTATGAAGCGGTCATCATCATCTACTGTGTTTTCAGTATGCTGTATTCTTTCGGTGTGCTGGACCCGCGAAACCGGATTGTCGCGCAGATAGGGCGGTTTCTCAGCGCTGTGGTGGAGCCGGTTCTGACCCCTCTGCGGAACATTCTTCCAAGCTTCGGGAATGTCGATCTCTCGCCGCTGGTCGTTCTGCTGGTGCTGCAATATCTCGTGGAGCCCTTCATGGCGCGCCAGATGATGAGCAGCCTGATGGGATAATCATCTCCATCCCGTTTGCATGATACAGAAACCCCCGCCAAATCCTGTCCGGCGGGGGTTTCTGTCTTCAGCGTTCAGGAGAACAGGCCTTTACCGCCGATCACAGCTTTCGGTCAGCCTATTGAAATACAGTCCGGGAGAGCAGGTCACGACATTGCTGGGCACCTGCGTGGCGGCCGGAGCGGGAGCCTGCTGATATCCCCCGTAATAGACGTTTCCGTAAGGCTGGGCGTAACCTTGGGAATAATCACCGGGAGGCTGCGCATACCCTCCGGACTGCTGGTAATAGTCACCGTAATATCCGGACTCTGCTGTAGCTGCGCCAACGGACATTCCTAGCAGGGTGCCGAAAGCGAACGGCGCGCCCCAGCCCCAGCCCCAACCCCAGCCACCGTAACCACCCCAGTAGGGGTAGCCGCCCCAGCCGTAATAGGCGGGATATCCACCCCAGCCCCATCCCCAGCCGGGTCCACCCCAACCGCCGCCCCAGCCTCCCCAGCCGCCACGCCAGCCACCACCACCTCCATGGAATCCGCCACCGCCGCCACCAAAACCTCCACCGCCGCCGCCCGGATGAGCGAAGGCCGGTGAGAGAACCGAGACGGATACGGCAACAACAGCAGCCTTCTGCAGCAACTTGAAACGGTTGATGATCACGGCGCTTCTCCAGGAATTTCGATCAGATCTTTCAGCGTGACTAGGCACGGCATCAAAAGACGACATGGGGCCATCCGAGGAAGGCCATAAGACCCATATGGGGATCAGCCCGAGGCTGTGCCACAGGCCATATCATACGGATGACAACAGAATGTAAGCACAAGCGGCCACAGTTTTGTGACTGAATAACGACCTTGTCCGGGCAGCATGTGCTCTTTTGTAACACGTCCAGTCCATGCCCATGCTGCGTTTCCGGACAACGCCCCGAAGCACAGGATGGGCACTCAGTACCCGACCGGAAGCATCATCAATGACCGGTAGCTGCCGGAAATGCCGTCGGGATCTCCCCGAAACTGTTGTTGCTGCGGTCAATGTCCGGAATAGCCTTGTCAGGATCAAGGATGGCGGTACGGACAAGCTGGGTACCAGCAACCTGCACATTCAGTTGACTGCGCAGCATCCACGCCTCCGTGGGAATGCGGATACGGGCGGAGCTGCCGTCCATCCATGTCACCTGCAGAACCACCGGCAACGGCAGACGTCCCTTGTTGATGACCGGAATGACAGCACCGTTTTTCGGATCATTTCCGGCGTACGACACTGGCCCGACCGCATAATCCGCCGCCCAGTTATTGAAATACCAGCCACGCCAGAACCAGGAGAGATCCTCTCCCGTCTCGCTGTTCATGAAACGGAAGAAATCTGACGGCGTGGGATGATGAAAAGACCACTCCTTTATGTAGGCGCGCAAAGCCCGATCAAAGCGATCCGGTCCAAGGATCTGCTCCCTCAGCAACGTCAGTCCGTAAGCCGATTTGAAATAGGTCAGATCATGCCGGTATGTCTCTGAAACCGTGTCCGAAGGCGCCATGAGAACGGGCGCATCCCTGTCCTTGAGCAGTGTGACGATGTCGATAGCGGGTTTACCGCTTTGCGCCGCATATTCCGCATCCCGTTTCGGGGCGAACTCGCCGCCGTTGAAGTGGGTGGATGCCAGCGTGTTGATAAAGGTATCGAACCCCTCATCCATGAAAGCGTGACGCCGTTCATTCGACCCGACCATCATGGGAAACCATTGGTGACCGAGTTCATGGGTCGTCATGGCGAACAGGTCGGGGTCCCGCTTTTTCGCGTCCTCAAAGGCGATGCCGGGATATTCCATGCTCGCGCCATGCCCTGCCGCATTGATGGCATTTGGCCAAGGATAAGGGGACCATTGCGACGAGAAATACTCGATCGCATGTTTCACATAGGCCGTGGACCGGTCCCATCCATGCGCGCCGATGCCTTCAACTGGATAGAAGGACATGGCCAGACGGGGTACAGGCTGTTTGTCCTTTTCGTTCCCTGTCGAGAGAGGCGGCAGATCCAATTTGGCAGCATCCCACAGGAACGCGGGGGAAGCCATGAACGCCACGTCGCGCGTATTGGCCATCCGGAAATGCCATGTTCTGGTCGCGGGTTCCGGGGCCTCTACTTTTTTGTCCGGCTCACCGCCCTTCTTCGAGGATGATGCTTCAGTCTGGGGTTGGGGCTGCGGAAGTGGGGGAGCCTCAACCTCCGCCTGCGTACGGATCATGACCCGCTGTTCGCTTTTCGCCGCCTGCGCCAGACGGTCGCGCTGTTCCTGTGTCAGAACTTCGAAAGGATTCACCAGCGCGCCTGAACCCGCGACGACAAAACGCGACGGCACGGTGACACTATAGTCGAAATCCCCGTATTCCAGATAAAATTCCTGACCGAGATAGGGCGCGGCGTCCCATCCCCGGATGTCATCATACACCGCCATACGGGGGTAGAACTGCGCTATCTCATAGATATCGCCGTTCTTGCTGGAGGAAACGGCGGTACGTCCGCCCCACTCTCCCGGCACGGTATAATGCCAGACAATGCGGATCTTCCGCTTTTCCCCCTTCTGCATCGGGTCAGCCAATTCAAGCTGCATGCGCGTATCGAAGATGGCCGGCACCAGTGGCGTACTGCGCCCCTCATCCTCGATGGACACACTCTCGATGGCGATGCCGTCGGTATGATGCTCATGCCGCTCGGGATTGGCGAAATCCGCTCGCGAGCCTTCCCGGTAGATGTTCTGATCGAGTTGCACCCACAGCACGTCCAGCGGGTCAGGACTGTTATTCGTGTAGGTAATGATCTCGCTGCCGGACAGGGTCCGGTTGGTCGGGTCGATCGTCACCTTGATGTCGTAGTCAGCTCTGTTCTGCCATGCCTGCGGGCCTCTCCGGCCGCTGCCGGAACGGTAGCCGTTGGGCGCATCGGGATAGGCCAGAGGCGCGAAGATTCTGCCCGCCTCCGGCACTGGTGTCGCTCCCGTATCCGCCGCATGGAGAGTCGTCGTCAGAGGGCTGGGCAACACTAAGGCCGTCAGCAGGAGTACAACGCGTAAACTCCGCCATTTCGGGCAGATCGCGCCGCGTTTCAGCACCACCCGCCCGGTCCGGGAAACGAGATGGGGGGATGACTGTTTCTTCAGCATACGCTGTCTCCTGACATCAGGCGGATTACCGTGCTAACCCTTCAGATAGCATCGTCAAGATGAACACGGTATTGTCCGCGATTGTCATCCTAACGTGAAAAGCACACCATGCAGGCCATGATCCGACGCTTTCTGCCGGCTCTGCTGAGCCTCCCGTTTGCCACTATGGCGTTTGCCGCCTCTCCTGACAGTTCCGATCAGGCGGCTGTCTCAAGCCATTTTGAAGCCATCCGCTCCAGTCCGCAGGAGCTTTCCCTCTTCATGCGGGCCTTCCCGAAGGGCGCAGATCTGCACAACCATCTGGTCGGCGCAATTTATGCGGAGCATCTGCTGGAATGGGCGAAACAGGATCAGCTTTGCGTGAACCCGGACACAGGGGCGATCGGTCCGACGCGCTGCGCCTTCGGATTTCACACCTCAAAGGACGCGATCCCGGCAGCCCAGATCATGCAGGATCAGGCTCTCTATACGCAGACAATCGACGCTCTCTCGATGCGGAATTTTGTCCCGTCGCCGCAGGATCGCTCAGGCCACGACCATTTCTTTGCGACATTCGACAAGTTTCTGCCCGCCACAGCCGCGCATGACGCCGACATGCTGGTGGACGCACTCTCGCAGGCGGCGCGGGATCATGTCACCTATGTTGAGTTGATGATCTCACCACAGCTCAACGCCGTGGCCCGGCTGGGCTCTTCTTACAGGATCAACCGTGAGAGCGACATCGCACAGGCGGAAATCCGCGTCGTACCCCATCTCAACCATCTGGTGAAACTGGCGCGGGAAGAAACGGACTCCATGGAACGCAAGGCCCGTGCGACCATGAAGTGCGGAACGAAGGAAGCGTTGCCCGGTTGCCACGTCGCGGTCCGTTATCTCTATCAGACAATCCGGACCATGCCCCCGGGCATGGTGCTGGCCCAGATCGCTTTCGGCTACACGCTGGCCACTGCTGACAGCCGCTTTGTCGGCATCAATATCGTCGGACCGGAAGACAATCCGATCGCCATGCAGGATTACACGCTGCATATGCAGATGTTCCACACGCTTTCGGAACGCTGGCCGAAAGTAAAACTCTCCCTGCACGCCGGTGAGCTGTCTCCGGGTCTGGTCGCTCCGAGCGGGCTCGATAATCATATCCGGCAGGCTGTTGAAATTGCCGGAGCGTCGCGCATCGGGCATGGCGTGGACATCATGCAGGAACATGATCCGTATGGTCTGCTCGCGGAAATGGCGCAGCGGAATATCCTCGTCGAGATCAATCTGAGCAGCAATGAGCAGATCCTGAACATAAAGGATAACGCCCATCCGTTCGTGACCTATCGCTCGCACGGTGTGCCGGTCGCGCTGTCCACGGATGACGAAGGCGTTTCACGCATTACCCTGACCGACGAATATCTCCGGGCCGCGAAATCCTATGGCCTGTCCTATACCGATCTGAAGGACCTGTCCCGCATGGGGCTGGAGCACGGGTTTGTCTCGGGAGAAAGCCTGTGGGACACCACAAAGCCTTTTCATCGTGCGCCCGCCTGTGCGGATATCGACGCCAGAGAAGCAGAGCCGGAGGGCCTGTGTCGGGAACTGCTCGCACACAGTCAGAAAGCCCGGCTGGAATGGGATCTCGAAAATCAGTTCAACCAGTTTGAACATCAGGTTGTCACCGGACAACCGTTCCAGAACTGAACAGGCTTTTTCCTGAAGGACTTCCTGATGCGTCTCCTTGCCTCCCTTGCCTGTCTCCCGCTTGCCATGTGGAGTGTTCTGTCTCAGGCCCACGCCGCCAGTCTTGCGAAAATTCCTGTGCGGGTCGTGATTGTGACGACATTCGAACTCGGCAATGACACGGGAGACATGCCCGGAGAGTTCCAGAACTGGGTGGAGAAACTTCCGCTCAGTGAAGAACTGCCGGCGCGAGGCAGCTATCATGAAATCCTGCGCTATAATCCGGAACTTCACGTTCTGGGTATTGTGACGGGAGAGGGACCATCGCACATGGCCTCGGCCATGACGGGGCTGGTGCTCGATCCACGCTTCGATCTGCGAAAAGCCTATTTCCTGCTTGCCGGGATCGGCGGGATCAATCCGAATTTCGGGTCAGTCGGCTCGGCAGTCTGGGCGCCACGCGTCATCAATGGTGGTCTGGCCCACATGATCGACGCCCGCGAAATTCCTGCTGACTGGCCTGATGGTTTCGCGCCCGTGCAGGGTGCCAGCCCTACACTGCATCCGGTTCCCGCATTGCATTCCCAGTGGGGCGACATGGGCTATACGCTCAACCCCCGTCTGGTGAACTGGGCCTATACCCTGACGCACTCGGTCGCCCTGCCGGATGCGCCCTCGCTTCAGGCCAGCCGAGCCCGTTACAAGGGCTATCCCGCTGCGCAGAAACCGCCGCAGGTCATGGTGGGTGACACGCTTTCTTCCGAAACCTTCTGGGTCGGCGCGAAGATGAATGGCTGGGCGGAACGCTGGGTCAAATACTGGACCGACAATCAGGGGCAGTTTGCAACAACGGCGGAGGAGGATATCGGCCTGATGCAGGCGCTCTCCGCGCAGGCAAAAGCCGGACGGGTGGATATCAATCGCGTGCTGATCCTGCGTGCGGCGAGCAATTATGACATGCCGCCGCCGGGTGAAAGCGCGGCAGCTCTTCTGAAAGAAGAAGCTGATGAAACCGGTTTTTCAGGGTTCATACCGTCTCTGGATGCGGCATGGCTGGTCGGTAGCACGGTTGTGCGCGAACTGGCGCTGCACTGGTCGAGTTATGAGAATGTTACGGCGGGTGGCGACTGAAGACTTGGCGTAGCCGCATTTCACAAAAGAAGCCGTTTTCAGAAAAACCATTCCCTGAAAACTCCTGAATTATTCAAGAACCCTTGGGTTAAGCCTTTTGTAAATCATAAAGAAGTTTTTGGTGAAGCTTTTTTTCAAAAAGCTTCAGAAAATGCCAACTCCACTATGAAAAATCACTATATTTAACAATCTCTCAAACGAGACCACTGAATGTTGCGAGAGCTATCTCTCAGGATAGCTCTCTCGGCAACAGCAATCAGGGTTTTGAGGGCGCTTTCAGATAACCAGCCGCAGGAGAACGCGCCTTCACTGCCGTGCTGGCTGCGTCCGTCGCGTCATCTGCTACACCACCGGGAAAGATGGCGTTCGGCTCTGAAGTCTCTGCAGAAGGAGCCTGAGCAGACGCGGAGGCTGGAGTTTTTTCCACAGCTGCCGCCGGAGCGGTCGGAGTAGCCGGGGTGGAAGATGCTGGAGCGGCGGCCGTTGTCACCGCACCACTGCCAGTATCGGCAGAAGATGCCGAGGCTGCAGCAGAGCCGCCCAGAGATTCCGTCTGGATTGCCGCTGCCGTGGGCATGCCGCCCGCATCAACCAGCCAGTCCTTCAGCTTGTTCTTGATCTGGAACTCCAGCTCGACATTCATGTCCTGCATCATCTGACGCGTGATCTCGTAGAGATTGGCGCGGCTATCCGCATCTCCCTTGCTCAGGTCAGGCTTCATGCTGCGGGTGACATGGGCCTCCACCTCTCCCATCTGCTGACCGGTGGAAGATTGTATGTCGAGATGGGTATCCATCTTCCCGTTCAGGGTCCCACCCGGCTCGTGAACGATCGAGGCACCATCAATCGTGAAGACGGCAGAGCCAGACTGTCCGGCAGCCACAAGCCGCTGCTGGGCCATCTGGGTCAGGGCCTGATCTGGCGGAATGGGTGCCTTCGCCGACTCATCGCCCGGCACTGAGCCCGGCGCAGCATGATCGGCCACCTGCATGGTGGCGACGTTCAGATGGATCTGGTTGAGATAGCCATACTGATAAGGAGGAAAGGCCGTCATCGCGTTATCCGATGACGAACAGCCTGCGATCAGGGTTATCGCGGCCAGCGCGCTGAGCATCGTCGTCCGGCGCATGACCTGACGGCTGAAACAAGTCTTACCAGTGAGCCGTTTGCGGATATTGAGCATCCCGCCATTCTCCATTTTGAACTCCCGGCCAGACGATACCATGACCGGATAGGCATTTTCCGAAGAGCACTATCTGCCAGATCGGGGTAAACGGAAAGCGTCTGGAGGCTTGGCCGATTATGTCCTGTTCTGTCGGTTGGGCCACGCGCCGGGCAGGGAAGGAACGGAGGTCGGCAGAGACGATGCAGCCCCGAGTGCAAAGGCTCCGGACAGGCCGGCTTTTCCAAAGTCCACCGTCAGTTCCCGTGGAGCCAGTTCGATCGAGTCCGGGTTGCCGATAAAGAGCGACAGCAGCCGCTGGGGAATAAGACGGGCAAGGTCCGTATCCCTCTCCATCAGGATCAGATCCTGTTGGGGACAGTAGATCACGGCAATCTCGGTGTCCGGAGACGGCTTCAGCGTGCCGATATACAGCACGATATTGGCCGACGGATCAGCGAAACGGGTCAGTTCCATGTCCGGCAGACGCAGGAGCGGAAAACCGCGCAGGATGGCCCCACCATAGGGAGAGAGAATGACCGGCGATGTCTTGGCGGTCAGACCGCGTGCAACAGACAGCAGTTGCAGGAAGGCCGTCGCTTTCAGCGGCGGACTTTCAGCCCGGAAGGAAAGTCCGTCCTGCGGCAGCATCTGGGGCGTGAAGCGGCCTGGTGGCGGAAAACGCTCCAGCCAGGCAGCCAGAAGCTCCTCGCACAGAACGCGTCCCAGATTGCGCACCTTTTCCGTCAGTTGCAGGGTAGCGGGTCTGAGGGCTTCCAGCGCCGAGTTAACAAGCGCCTTGAAATAGGGCGCAAGGGCATCGACGATGGCGTTCTGTTCTTCAGGTGTGAGCGCTGCGAAACGACTGGCGCGGTAATTGAAGGACGGATCAAGAAACCAGAGCGCCTCCGTCCCCTGCTCGTGACGCAGCCGCAGAACCGGCAGCGGCAACAGGCTGACATGGAGGGCGAACGGATTCCAGCCGGGATAGAAATTCAGCAGAGGACGATGATTGACAGTCAGCGTATGTGCCTGTCCCTGAAAAGTAATCACTATGCTTCCGTCGTCTGCCGGAGCGACCTTGTCCTGCGATGCTTCGGGCATATCGTCTCTGCTGCCTTAATGTCTGGCTGAATACTTTAGCGACATTTCTGTTTCCTGCCCATCAGTCAAAGACGTCAATTCGCAGGGGCCGCTGTGCCGACTTCCTTGCGGTCAAAACAGAAGTCATGATTACAGAACTCGCACGTCATCTTGATAACGCCGTCCTCGACCATGTGATCAAGATCGTCATCGGAAAAACGCGAGAGAACGTCGGACAGTTTTGCTTTCGAACAGCGGCATCCGTAGGCCAGCGCCCGGGACTGCCCAACGACCAGATCCTCTTCATGGAACAGGCGGTACAGCAATTGTTCAGCCGGAAGCGCGTCATCCAGCAACTCGGCGTCCGTCAGCGTCCCGGCGAGCGCAAGGGCTGTGTTCCATGCATCCTCGCCCTGCTCGTCGAGAACATCGAAGTGATCGGTGTCGGCATCCGAACCACCACCACCAGCAATGCGCTCAAGGATAAGAGCACCGGAACGCCAGCCTGCCTCGGTCTGCTTAGCCGCGAGCATGGTCCAGCAGGCATGCTGTTCACTGGTCTGGAAATAATGCATCGCCATGTCGGCAAGGCTGTCACCAGTGATTTCAACAATCCCCTGATGCCGGTCCATCTCCGGCCCCTGATCGACCGTCAGGGCGAGGTAGCCGTTTCCTGTCAGGTCCCGGTCAGTGATCTGTTTGCCTGAGGCAAGCAGCGCATCCAGCTGCTCCTGATCCTGCCGGGCATAAAACCGTAGGCCACCGGTATCCGTGCAGTCCGCCAGCAGGAGACTGACAGGTCCGTCACCCTTGATCTGCAACGAGAAAGAGCCCTGAAATTTCAGGGCACTGGCCAGTCCTGCGACAAGCGCCAGCGCTTTGCCGCCGAGAGCGGAGATGGCAGGCGCATGTTTATGGCGGGTGAGGATGGCGTCCGCCAGTTTTCCGGGGCGGACCAGACGTCCGCGCACTGGCCGACCGGCCAGATGGAAAGGCGTCACCCCCCCGGGGACAACGATATCCGGCACATCCGGTCGATCGCGATCAAGAAACGCAGGGGTATCCAAAATGCCTCTCCTTATTTCGGTTCTTCTTCTCGAGCCCGTCGGCCACAGAAGAAGAACCTATATGGGCACGCCATGACCGGATTTACAGGTCAGCCGTAAGCCGGGATTCCAGAGCTTCAAGAGTCTGCCGGAACGCCTGCTGTTTTTCATCGTCCAGCGGGAAAGCAGCCTTCAGAGCGGAGAGAAGTCCTTGCCGACAGGCATCATGAGCGACATCGAGGTCCTGACTGCGGGGCGCCGAGGCAAGGCAGTCGATATAGGAATCCCGAAAGGAACGAAGCTTGTCCGCAGGCAGACCGAGCGTTGCGAACGCCTTGTCCACTTCCGGCTCCAGCCAGCCCGGAGCTGCCGGACCATCTTCCGTGGACGTTACCTGCATCGGCCCGTCTTCAGGACCCGTTCCCACGATGTTTTCGGCGTTGTCGTCGCTCATTTCGCTTCCTCCCCAAACCGCGTCCAGTCCTCGCCTCCGAGCGCCCAGACGAGCAGCCCTTTCTGGGCGTGCAGTCTGTTTTCGGCTTCATCGAAGACCACCGAAGCCGGACTTTCGAACACGTCCTCGGTCACTTCCTCACCAATATGAGCCGGGAGGCAGTGCATGAACAGGGCGTCCTTCGCCGCATGTTTCATCAGGGCGCGATCGACGCGGTAAGGCTCCAGCAGCGTGATGCGCTCGGCCGCAGCTTCATCAGACATGCTGACCCATGTGTCGGTCAGGATGCAGTCCGCACCTGCCACGGCTTCCTGCGGATCGTTGGTCAGAACCAGTTTCGCGCCCTGCTGGCGCGCCCAAGCGACAACCTCCGGCTTTGGCGTCAACTGTCTGGGCGTGGCGACACGCAGGGTGAAATCAAACAGGGCCGCAGCTTCGATCAGGGAAGCAGCGACATTGTTGCCATCCCCCACCCACGCCAGCGTGCGACCTGCGATCGGCCCCTTGTGCTCCTCGAACGTCATGATGTCCGCGAGGATCTGGACCGGGTGAGAGTCCGGTGTCAGGCCGTTGATGACCGGCACGGAGCTCCAGCGGGCAAGTTCATGTAGAGCGGCGGTGCGACCCGTGCGTAGTACGATGGCGTCCAGAAAGCGCGACAGGACCCGCGCTGTATCCTGTACGGACTCTCCACGACCAAGCTGCGTGTCGCCAGCCGAGAGAACAACGGCGTCGCCGCCCAGCTGGCGGACACCGACTTCAAAGGAAACGCGCGTGCGGGTGGAGGGCTTGGACAGCAGGATGCCCAGTGCACGACCTTCCAGCGGCTTCGCGGGGTGCATGGGACGACTTCTGCCATGCTGCATCCGCTTCATGCCAGCTGCGACATCGATGATCTGTCTGAGAGTGGTCTTGTCCAGATCACGCAGATCAAGAAAGTGGCGGATCGCCTTCCCGGCAGGCTGATGAGTCGGGGAAGCGGCCTTGGCAGAGGTGGTCACGAAGTCGTCTCCAGAATAGCGGCCCGGACGGTTTCGGCTGCCTGACGGAGACACTTTACGGCCTCAAGACAATCCTGTTCCGAGATGATGAGAGGCGGCACGAGCCGCAGAACATTGTCTCCAGCGGAGACGGCGAGAAGCCCGGCAGCCTGAGCGGCGGCAAGCACATCGGACACTTTCGGGATGCAGCGAAGGCCTATCATCAGACCCATTCCCCGACGTTCCGAGAAAATGTCGGGAAAATCTTTGATCAGCGCGTCCAGCTTCCTGTCCAGAAACGCGGCGCGCTCACGCACCTGCTCCAGAAAACCGGGAGCCAGAAGAATATCCAGAACCGCATTGGCTGCTGCACAGGCCAGCGGATTACCGCCGAACGTGGTGCCGTGCGAGCCCGGCGTCAGATGCTTCGCCACCTCTTCACGGGCCAGGATCGCGCCGATGGGGAAGCCGCCGCCCAGCCCCTTGGCTGCGGACATGACGTCCGGGGTGACGCCCGACCATTCATGGGCAAACAGCTTGCCGGTACGGCCCACACCGGTCTGCACTTCATCAAAACCAAGGAACAGGCCGAACTCGTCGCACATGGCGCGGAGTTCCTGAAGGAAGCGCTTGTCCGCCGCCTTGATGCCGCTTTCCCCCTGAATGGGTTCCAGCATCACACCGGCGGTTTCCGGCGTCACGGCGTCACGGACCGCGTTCATGTTGTTGAGCGGCACATGGTCGAAGCCCGGAGCGCGCTCGCCGAACCCGTCGAGATAGGTCGGGTTGCCCGTGGCGGACAGCATGCCCAGCGTGCGACCATGAAACGCACCCTCAAAACACAAGATGCGGGTGCGCTCCGGGTGGCCGCTCTTCGCCTGTGCACGGCGAATGGCCTTTACCATGCCTTCATTGGCTTCCGCGCCGGAATTGCAGAAGAACACGCTGTCGGCGAACGTGTTTTCAACCAGACGGGCGGCAAGGCGTTCAGCCTGCGGCACCCTGAACAGGTTGGACACGTGCATGACCTTTGCGGCCTGCTCGGTGATGGCTTTTACCAGTTGCGGGTTGGCGTGCCCGACAGAACAGGTGGCGATACCAGCCGCGAAATCAAGAAATCGTCGCCCGTCCGTCGTGTACAGCCAAGCGCCCTCGCCCCGCTCAAAGGCGAGGTCAGCGCGGTTGTAGGTCGGCATCAGGGCGGAAATCATGAGGGCCATGTGTCCAGTCAGGGATTGAAAGGGCTGAAACAGAAACGGCCCGCTGCCTGTGGGGAGCGGGCGTCCGGTTTCATTGTATATGATGACTGCGCTTGTGTGTGTAAGTCAAACCTGATGTATCGGAATGACCGGGAAACTGTATCTCATGGTGTGCAGAGGTCGTTCAAACTTCCGCTCCGGTAGCTCTTGAAGAGCAAAAACAAGTATCTGCACAGATCTACTGGTCTGCGGGAAATCAATGGGAAGGAAAAACACTTTCCAATCGTGCCACTCCCTCACCCCATCAGCGTGTCGTAAAGCAGCTTGAAGTTCAGCGCGAGAATGATCCCCGACACCAGCCATGCCAGTCCTGCGACAGGCCGGGAGATGGTGAACGGTCCCATCATGTCGCGTTGCGTCACGAACCAGATCAGCGGAACTACGGCGAAGGGAAGCTGCATCGACAGGATCACCTGACTCAGAAGCAACAGGCTATCCACGCTTTTGTCGCCGAACCACACGGAGGCGATCACGACCGGTACAATGGCGAGAGCCCGTGTCACCAGTCGCCGCGCCCAGTCGGGCAGGCGCAGATGCAGAAACCCTTCCATCACGATCTGCCCGGCCAGCGTGCCGGTGATGGTCGAGTTCATTCCCGCCGCGAGCAGCGCTACGGCAAACAATGTCGAAGCCAGCGCCGCGCCAAGCACGGGCGAAAGCAGATGATAGGCCACGCTGATCTCGGCCACGTCACTATGACCCGTTGTATGGAAAGCGGCGGCTGCCACGATCAGAATGGCGGCGTTGATGAACAGCGCCAGCGACAGGGCGATGGTGCTGTCGAGTGTCGCGAAGCGGATAGCCTCGCGCTTGCCGTCCGGTGTGCGCTCATAGGCGCGGGTCTGCACGATGGACGAATGCAGGTAGAGATTGTGCGGCATGACCGTCGCACCGACGATACCGATGGCGATGTACAGCATCGCATGGTTGGTCAGAATACTGGTCGTGGGAATGAAACCGTGCAGGACGCCGCCCATCGGAGGGTGGGCCATAACCAGTTGCGCGGCGAAGCATCCGGCGATGATACACAGTAGCCCGATGATGAAGGCTTCGAGATAGCGAAAGCCTCGCCCCATCAGCAGCAGCACGATGAATGCATCCAGCGCCGAGAGCAGAGAGCCAGTCAGCAGAGAGAACCCGAACAGAAGTTGTAGGGCGATGGCCGTGCCTATCACTTCCGCCAGATCGCAGGCGATGATGGCCAGTTCACAGGCAATCCACAGCAGCAGATTGATCCCGCGAGGAAAGCGTTCCCGGCAGGCCTGCGCCAGATCCAGCCCCGTCGCGATACCAAGCCGGGCCGACAGGGCCTGAAGCAGGATCGCCATAAGGTTGGAGAGCAGGATGACGCTGAGCAGGGCGTAGCCAAACTGCGCTCCGCCCTGCAGATCCGTCGCCCAGTTGCCGGGATCCATGTAGCCGACCGAAATGAGGTAGCCCGGCCCGACAAAAGCAAGGAACCGTTTCAGCGCGGAAGCCCCGGGACCGGGAACGCGGACAGTAGCAAAAACGTCCGGGAGGCTGCGGCGGCGACTGTCTGCGTTCGGCACGTTCGGTCTCTGATCTGCTTGGTGAGAGCGGGGGCGCACTCATAATATGCATTATGCTATACAGGATTGCATCAGGAAATATCCATCACTTCCTGCAAGGCATGGTCGGAACAAAGAGTTTCGGGCAGGATGGATGCCCTCCCGCAACCTTCCGGACCGTGTTGATGACTGTTCCCGAGATTGATCCGTTTCACACCGTGACGCTCAGCACGCTGGCGCATCGTCTTGCGGCGGACGGTCGAAGCATCATTCACATGGAGTTCGGACAGCCCTCGACCAGTGCGCCGAAAGCGGCGGTAGCCCGGGCGCATCATGTGCTGGACACCGATCCGATGGGCTACTGGGAGAGCGAGCCGCTCAAGGAACGGATTGCCCGGCATTATGCCGACAGCTACGGCGTGACGGTAAAGCCCGAGCAGATCACGCTGACTGCGGGAGCTTCGGTTGCGCTCGTGCTAGCCCTGACAAGCTGCTTCGTGCCGGGCATGCGGGTGGCGCTGGCAAGACCGGGTTATGTGGCCTACCGCAACACACTCCGCGCGCTTCACATGGAAGCCGTCGAGCTTTCCTGTGGTGAGTCGGTGCGCTTCCAGTTGACGGCAGAGGCTATCGCCGCCCTGTCTCCGGCACCGGATGGGCTGATCATCGCCAGTCCCGCCAACCCGACCGGCACCATCCTGTCGCCAGAGGAACTGTCCGCGATCGTGGAGGTCTGCCGTGCGCGGGGTATCCGCATCATCTCCGATGAAATCTATCATGGCCTGAGTTTTGGAGAACCAGCGCACAGCGTTCTCGAATATGACGACACTGCACTGGTGGTGAACAGCTTCTCCAAATATTTCAGCATGGCGCCGTGGCGGCTCGGCTGGCTTGTCGCGCCTGAAGACCGGATCGACGCTGTAAAGGCGCGGATGGGCAACATGTTTCTCACGCCATCCTCACTGAGTCAGCATGCGGCTCTGGTGGCGTTCGATTGCCGCGATGAACTTGACGGTCATCTGGAAACCTATCGGCACAATCGGGATCTGTTGCTTGAAGCTCTGCCCGTCTGGGGATTGCGGCATATCGCCCCACCCGATGGCGCTTTCTACATCTACGCCGATATCGGTCATCTGACGGATGACAGTCTCGCCTTCTGCACCCGACTGCTGGAGGAGACCGGCGTGGCGACGGCTCCCGGTATCGACTTCGATCCAATGGACGGGAAGCACTTCATCCGCTTCAGTTTCGCCGTGTCGACGGACCGGATCAGAGAGGCCATTCGCCGGATGACGCCGTGGTTTATTGAGCGGACGGTAGAGGCAAAAACGCCCTGATCTTTTTCAGATCAGGGCATTTTCTGCTTTTCTCGTTGCATCGGACGTGAATGAGGAATGGTTTTCTATTCTTTTTGAAAAAAGAACCAAAAACTTTTGTCACTTCTGCGAAGCCATTTGGTCTGGCAACGTGTTTTTCCTCTAACAAACAGCCTTTTATTTTCTTCTTTCAGAACACGAAGAATTCTGATCTTTCCGCCAGATCAGGCTGTCTGCTTCTCCGAGAGAACAGACGTGCTTTCAATAATATACGGTCCTGCCGAGAGAATTTCGACCGCCAGAAGTCCTTCTTTTGTCGGGTCAATGTCTTCAAGCGACAATGCGGCATTTCCGGTAGTCCAACGTGCACCAGAAGATTCAGATGGAAACCAGCCATCCAGAGGATCGCTCTGGTGATGGCGTGTAAGAACATGGTTGCTCTTGCCCTGAGACACCACAATGCGTCCAACCTGCACGCCGAGCGAGCGTCGGTCATCGACATAAGCCCCAACGGCATCATGCGGACGGCTTGAGCGGGAAAGAAGACGGACCGATCTTACACCCGCAGGAATGACAAAGAACGCAAACTGGCCGGTCTGTCGCTCAAGAGGAATGAGGGTGCCGTCATCGGTCATCAAACGCAGTTGTGGATCGGTTGTTGTCTCGGAACGAGGCGTGCGATTGTCCAATCCATTATGCACGGCGCGCGTTTCAATCTGATGGAACAGGGGCGAGGTAAAGGACGGATTGACTTCCAGCGGAGCAGCGGCGTCATTTTCCCATGACAGGGCACGCGATATCGGTAGAGCTGCCACTGTGCCGGACTGTCTAAAAGAAGAACGGTTACCGGTATCAAGATAACTTTCCGTCAGCACACCGTCAGCCGACAGGATCGAGTGCTGCTCTGTCTCCACGTGATAGTAATCATAGGACGTGATTGTCCTGTCGTAGAAGATCGAACGACCATTGACGAGCAGACGGGCCGGAATGAATCGGCCTTCAAGATAAAGACAATGTTCTGACGTAATCAGCATGTCTTTCCAGGGTACATTCTGTCTGAACGCCCCTTTCAGAATACGCACTGGATAGCCGGCCTGATCATCCGGGAGATCGGCGCGTACGGAAACATGCGTGACACCAGCCCAGACAACCTTCCTGATTTCAGGAAGGCCGTTGACCATTGCCATAACCTCATCACCAATCAGGATATCCTGAACAGGCACGTCTCCCTGCGGTGTAAGGATCATGGAATCAGCAAGGAAGCAGGCAAATGTGTAGGTGCCATCGTTGTTTTGTGTATAGGTGAAATCACTCGGCGTTACGCCTGCCGCCAGACTGATATTGTTGAAAAGCGTCTGCGTGGCTCCCCAGAGCGTGCCCTGCAAACTGTAGGTAACACCATCACTGTTTAGAACGAGATGGACATTGTCCGGTTCGTTTCCTGAGATGATTATTTTATCGTAATTGCTGAAATTCTTCATGGTAGCACTGGAGGTATTGCTACTATCATAATAAACAACATTGAGGGTTGAACCACTGATACTGCCGTCAGCATTACTTACATCATTGAAGATGACTGTTCCCTTCAGTGTATTTCCATACTGAAGAGTCAGGTCGGCTTCTTTCAGAACGATGGTGGCATTGGCAGGATCACCAGCTATTTCCTTCGTCGTCAGCGTGATATCGCTCAGGGTCAGCACAGCGCCTTGTGAAAGGGAAAGGCTGTAATTGCCATTGTCGAGCGATTGTCCATCCGATGAAAGAGTTGCTGCTCCATTCACAGTAATACCGCCTACAGACGCATCCTGCGACAGAACGACATTCGCCCCTTCATTGAACACCACAGAGTCATAACTCTGGGGGACATTATTCCCATTCCAGCTGCTACCCTGCCAGTTGTCCGAAACGGTCCAGTCGTTGCTTGCTGCGCCAGTCCAGATTACTGTGGCCATTCCATTCCCTTATAGTTTTATGATCGTCCACCAGACGGGCTGACCAGAGGTTTCCCGGCATGGATTTCGTTGCTGTCACGTCGGGGTGACATGCTCCAGTTGATAATTTTCGTTTTATATTATGGTTTTTAAAAGGTCACGTTAAGAATTTGGTAATACGTCGTAATTTTAAAGCGCAAGCACATTGAGGTTGAAGGAATTTTTCGAAATTGTAATTTATATTTCGCATTAAATTACAATTTCGAAACAACGAGTCATGATCGCAGTTACTTGGCCGGATAAAGTCGATCCAGAAGCCTTTAATCGCTGGCAAGGATATGACACTGCGCCGTCCATAATGCTTCAGGAACAGGCAGATGACAGCAGTCATCCCTCCAGGAGAAAACCAGCTTTTCGCTGCATTAAAATCAGATGCTTTTGTGCCAGACTGAATTGTTCATCCGCATAGCAACACGCAACATTCAACTCGTCTTAGCTGTCACCCGGATTAACTGACGGCACACCTCAGAAAGCGTACCTCAAGCCGTTATTCTCTGTTCCAGTTCTGAAAAGGCTGGCGGCGAAAGGCAGACTTTTGTCGTATCGGGGAATAAGGGGCCACAAAGGTTCATAGACGATGCTCTACAGACGCAAACTGACGAGCAAAGCGAGAGACCGAAATCCCTACCCTGACAGGAGCAGTTTTTTCACCACTACAGGCGATGATTGAGACCTGCTCATGAAAAAACCCGGAAGCCGATGGCTCCCGGGTCAAACAGGTCAATCATCAATAGCAATCAGGCAGGAATCAGAGACCGCTTCAGAAGAGCAAGCGCCAGAAGATAAACCACCAGACCTCCGACAGACAGCAGGGCCGCTCCGATACCGAGAGAGCCGTAGCTGTACTGGGCCGCAAGCAGCGCACTCCCCAGCGAGGCCCCCATAGCGTTGGCGACATTGAACGCCGAATGGTTGAGTGACGCAGCGAGAGTCTGGGCGTCTCCGGCAAAGTCCATGAGCCGGGTCTGAAGAGCCGGACCGAGAGCATTCACAAAAGTCGGGATCAGGAATACATCGATCATAAGCAATGCCGGGTTGTGCAGCACGAACGGAAACACCAGCATCCCGACCGCACTTCCCGAGAGCGCCAGAATAGCGGCCAGCGAGAGGTTGCGGTCAACCAGCCAAGCTCCGACATTTGCACCTGCAAGCATACCCGCACCCCAGACGATCATGAACGTCATGATTTCCCATTCAGGCACATGGGTCACATTCTGAAGAACGCTGGTGAGATAAGTATAGATGGTGAACATGCCACCAAAACCTACAGCGGCAGTGAGCAGCGTCAGCAGAACCTGTGTATTGAACAGGGCCGTCACTTCCTTCAGCGGGGAGTTCTTGCGGTTGGGTTTGTCCGCAGGGATGTAGCGCCAGACGCCTGCGAAGGTGATCAGACCACACAGGCCGATGATCAGGTAGGACACACGCCAGCCGAAATGATCGGCGGCAAAGGTCGAGAAAGGCGCACCGACCAGTGTGGCGATGGCGATGCCGGACAGGACCCTGCCGACCGCCCAGCCCCGCCGGGAATGATCGACCATCGACGCCGCAACAAGTGCGGAGATGCCGAACAGCGCGCCGTGTGGGAGGCCGGTAATGAATCGCCCGATCTCGATCAGCCCTGCGGTCGGCATGACAATGCTGAGCAGGTTGCCACCACAGAACAGCACATAGAGCAGCAGCAGCAGCAGTTCACGCCGTGACAATCGTGCCCCCATGATAGTGATCAGCGGCGCGCCGATCACCACGCCGAGGGCATACGCCGTAATGGCGTAACCCGCGTCGGCGGTCGAAAGTTTCAGCGAGGCCGCAAACTCGGGCAACATCCCCATGATGGCGAACTCACCTGTACCGACCACAAATGTGCCGAAAGTCAGAACAAGGAAAGCAGCGGCGCGACCATGTGGTGGCTGGACCGGCACGGGGGCGAACTCGGCCGGTGCAGCCGCTGGAGCAATATCTGTCGTCATGAAAGATCCGGGTATAAGCCTGTCAGGGAAACAGGACGCTTGTGATCAGGCAGGTGTAAGCACACGGGCGGCGATACGGCCAATAGCAATATCATCCTCGGTGCTGGCCCCCGAGACACCAATGGCTCCCGCGATTGCACCATCCGCAGTTTTCAGAAGCAAACCACCACCGAAACTGGTGAGACCGCCATTCGTGTTTTCGAGTGAATAGGCTTCACCATTAGGGTGAGCGACCTTGGCGAACGCTTCGCTGTCCATGTGGAACAAAACGGCCGTCTTCGCCTTTTTGCTGCTGACATCAATTACCCCGAGTGGCGCGCCATCCATGCGAACGAAAGCCACGGGCCATGCGGCGGCATCCACAACAGTGATGCAGACCGCCACTTTCAGCTTTTCAGCCTCGGCAAGGGCAGCCTCGATCATGGCGGAGGCAACAGAGAGTTTCATCGGACATCCTCAATCGTACGGAAAAATCCGCAGGCTAAGGCGGTTGGCCCACAATGGAATATGGTAGACCGTGAAATTCAGATTTATTCAACATGGTTGAACGGAATCGGTCTGAAGCTTCATCATCATCCACGCCGTCTGCACCAGCTTCTGCTGTGGTAGCTCGGCAGCGGGGCCGGTGACACACAGGCTAGCCAGCACCTCGCCATTCTCCCGCCAGGGAATGGCGACACCGTGGATACCGGGATGATAGTTTTCCATATCCAGCGCATAGCCTCTGGCACGCACAGCTTCGATTTCCTCGATAGCAGAGGAGGTGGCAGCATCGGTGAGAGAGTGGGCCAGACGTCTGGCCATGCCGGGAATAAACGCCAGAAAGACCAGCCCTACTGCGGAGCCTTTCAGCTTTTCCCGAAAGGGTGCATGCACAGAGGCCTTGTCCGGATTTCTGAAATCCACGATGTCGAGATAAGCTGCCTCGTCACCGCTTGGTACAGCGAGCCAGACGGTATGATCGGTTTTGTGTGCGATGGTTTCCAGAACGGGTCTTAATTTCGCGCGTGTAGCGCTGTCATTTCCCGCGATACGCGCCAGATTCAGGATACGGCTACCCAGATAATACCGCATGTCCCCGGAACGACGCCTTACATAACCAAGGCTGTTCAGCGTTTGCAGAATGTTATGCGCGGTCGTTTTGCGGATACCCGCCAGAGCGGCGATCTGTCTGAGTGGAGCGGCACCACCCTGCTGCGCGATGATCTCCAGTATGACGGCGGCCCGTTCAACAGACTGGATCAGCTTGGGGTCTCTGGTCATGATGTTGTTGTAAGCACATGTGTGGCGACGCATCCAATAGCAAAATTATGCTTCTTTCCAGCTCCCAAAATACAGCGACACCTGTAACGACGTTGACCGACCGTTGGCGCGATCAGGTCGCTTCCTATGCCTATGTGGGGACGTTCATAATCATCTGACAAAAAATCATGAGCATATTGCTCCCGAATACATAAAGAGAAAATCATTGGCATTTTTCAAGGGATATCTGGGTCTTCTGGTAACCGGTCCGGCTGCTGTCGCCATGGAGGCCACGGGCGGAGGGTACGCCAGACAGGCCATAGCCTTTACGCCGCTTGGCGACGGACGACGTACACTGTCTGTTTCCCAGTCCTGCAGCTTTGGTTATGCGACCACATCCTGGGGCTGTGTAACCGCTCTGGCTCTTTACGCTGACAATACATCGACTTCCGAACCTCTTGTCGCCTGGGCAGTTTCCCCCCGTACTGTCAGTGTAGGACAAACTTATTCTGTACCCGCTGAATATTTATCATTACTGATTCAACGGGAAGGATTTTTCTCAACAAATGAACAGATCGGAACAACGGAGAACGGAACCGGTCTTATCGCCCGTCAACCCATCTCTGTTTCTGCCGGTGTAATGGCTCCTGCCATGGCAGGCAGCACTTCGACATCAAGTTCCGGTAGCGCCACACTTACATTATCCCAGCTCAATCAGGTCCTGTCCCAGTTGATGCAGGGATTGCCCACTTCCGATCCCGGAGATGGAACATCTCTCTGGCTGAATGCAAATCTTCTATCAATTTCCGTAAAAAACTAGAATATACAATCCCGTTTCATGATTAAAAATGAACGGGATTTTCTCTGAAATCCTTCAAAGACAAAAGACACTTTCCTTCATGTCCGACAGTTACCGTAATGATACAGCAAACAGGTTTCCGCTCTTTCCTGAAAATGGCATGGATCCCCGCGAGTTCGCCAAAAATAACGCAACAACGCCGACAACAGGATTGATCGTTCAGTCAGGATCAGGCTCTTCTTCAGGCACAACAGACACTACGCCCACGCCCGTAAAAACCATTACAAACCCCGGGAGTCTCCTGCAGATTAAGTTCGCCGAACAGGGTGACATTACCTACGATATCACACCAAATATGCCACTCACCCTGTCTTTGATTGGTGGAACAGCGGGCGTTCTGCAACGTCTTACCCTGATTGTTCATCAACCTGCCGGAGGTGGAATTGCTGTCTCTTTACCTGCCGCCCATTACAAGGATGGCGCAAAGCCTGATGTCAGTCTCGAAGCAGGAGCCACCACCATCATTTCCTATATCACTGACAATGGTGGAAAAACGATTTATGGCGGACTCTAAAAAAGAAAAAATTTATGGATATAACAACACTTATCAATAACGTATTACAATTCATACCGCCTTCCTACCTCGCCACTACAACCGCAATCATTTCCTTTATCATTGCCACCTGCGCGCTGATCATGCGCTTCTGGAAGCCCCCGTCAAAAGAATCCCGCTGGATCAACATTTATCACATTGTCAGCGCCGTGGGGCAGGCGCGGGGATGGAACGCCAGCGCCTATCAACCCGACAGAAAAGCAATCATGGTTCCCGCCACCAAGGATCGTTCAGAAGTTGCGGAAAACCTTGGCCTTGATGTCAAACAGACCAAACCCTGATTTCAGATCAAAACAAAAAAGTGCCTTTCCTTCTTGTCAAGGAAAGGCACTTTTTTAATCAGCAATCAATCCGTTCAGACAGTTTTATAGAAACGGATTAAACCACTCACAATTCAGGTAACGATTACTCGTCACCCTTGCTGTCATCATGTTCGATGGCATGGATCTGATCCATCAGGGCGCGGATCTTGTCATGACGATCCTTGGCGGCCGTGATCTGGTCAGCCGTCAGAACGTCATGCACCTTGACGGCTGTCGCCTGTCTTGCCGCATTTTCCTTGGCGTCCAGAGCATTCTGTTCCGTTACCAGCGCATCAAGCTTTGCCTGATCAACCTTACCCGGTGTCAGCATGATGGCTTCGAACTGATCATGAAGATCATGCTCCTGCTTGTGCAGGGCTTTCATGTCTTCATGGCCTTCCTTGAAGATTTTCTTGACCGAATCTTTCTGTTTCGTCGTCAGGTTCACCCCCTCAAGAAAGGGAAGTCCACCGTGGCCACATCCATGCGGCCCCATGGGAGGCTGAGGCTGGGCATGAGCCTGTCCCATAGCCAGTGCGCCAACAGCCATAGCAGCAATCAGAAAAGAACTACGTGACATAATCACCATCCATTCTCAAACGGCAGAGGCCTGTTGCTCTCCGTTTTTCTGAGAGCAAGAAGACCAATCATAAGTGTCAAAAAAATCGCAAGTTTGCTACGAAATGTAAGGCTATTCTATCGGTTTGATAAAAGACGCTTTTATTAAAATGGTTTAACAATCACCATGATAACAATAACCATCATAAGAACTGTCGGCACTTCATTCGCTATTCTGTAAAATCGTTCTGAATGTGTATTTTTGTCGCAATCAAATTCTTTACGCCAACGGGCACAGCAACCGTGAAAGATGAACATGCCGACAAGAGCAGCCACTTTCACATCCCACCAACCATGAGACCAGCTTATTACACCCGGAATACTGACAAGAAGCCCTCCAAAAAGCAGGGACGAGATCATCGCCGGGGTCGTAATTGCTCGCAGAAGGCGGCGTTCCATAATCTTGAAACGTTCGCTTTCCTCCGAACCGGCCGCAACCTGGCAGTGATAGACAAACAGTCTGGGCAGATAAAAAAGCCCTGCCATCCACGCCATGACCGACATGACGTGAAACGCCTTGATCCACAGATACCACGGCAGAAGCATTTCACTCACGACGCGCTGGCCTTGTTCTGCTGAGTCAGCGCATCCCCTAACAGGACAGGCAACTCGGACAACGCATTGATCCTGACCAGACCGGGCCATGACGGAATTGGCGCAGGTTCACGTCTCAGAAGAACGCAGGTCATTCCCGCCGCAAGAGCCGCCTTTGCCCCTGTATCGCTGTCTTCAATGACAACACAGTTTTCAGGCGGAACACCCTCGGCTTCCGCCGCTTTCAGATAGACGGCAGGATTGGGCTTGGGCGCGTTCATATCGGCTGCTGAATGGATACGACCTTCCAGCAATTCAGCCAGACCACTCGTTCGGAATTTCGCATTCATCTCCAGCATGGATGAATTCGATCCGACCCGAACCGGCAGCCCAAGCGCTGTAACCTTTTCCAGCATATCCCGGGCGCCCTCGATCGTATCGACAGACACGTTGAAGGCTTCAACAAAACGATCCCTCATGAGAACAGGCCAGTCCCGCGGAAGAGCGGTGTCGGTCCTCTCCTCGATTTCCGTCTTCAGGAGCGTCAGAGCCTTGCCGCCAAACTGCGTCATGGCTTCTTCGTCGATAATATCCCACCCGGCCTGACGGGCGTCTTCTGCGATCAGACGACAGCTTGTGCCTTCGCTGTCGATCAGCACACCATCGCAATCGAAAATGACAAGCTGTAACCGCCCATCGGGAGCAAGTGCGGATGTCATGATCAGACAGTCCGCAGTGCTGCGATCAGATCACCGACATGCTCGGTCGGCGTCTCGGGCAGAACACCATGCCCCAGATTGAACACATGCGGACGACCACGTCCGGCTTCCCTGATTGCGAGCGCTTCCTGCAACATGGCCTCACCACCAGCCAGTACGGAAACCGGATCAAGATTACCCTGCAGAACCAGATCAGAGCGGACCTGCGAAGCGACCGTAGTCAGATCAGCGCTGGTATCGAGCGCCATCGCGTCCACGCCTGTTTCCCGCGCATATTCCGGAGCCATGACACCGGCGAGCCGTGGGAATCCGATCACTGGCACGTCCGGATAACGCTCTTTCAGAAACTTCACGATCTGGCGGGTGGGCTTGATGACATGCTTGCGGAATTCCCGCGGCGGGAGCAGCCCGGACCAGGAATCAAACAGCATGACCGCCTGCGCACCAGCCTCAATCTGATCCGCCAGCATGGAAGCCGTCGTTTCGGTCAGAAGATCGATCAAACGGTCGTAAAGAGCGGGATCACTATACGCCATCAGACGGGTCTGGGCGAACTCCTTGGAACTGCCACCATCGACCATGTAGCAACTCACCGTGAAGGGTGCGCCGGCAAAACCGATCAGCGTGACGGTGTCAGGTTCGGCAATGCCAACCTGACCGCCAAGAGCTTTCCTGACCCGCCGCAGTGTTTCCGCGACAGGAGCCGTGCGCTCGGGGATACGCTTCGGGTCCAGTCTGTCCAGATCGGCCCGACTGCGGATCGGGGTGAGAACAGGGCCGCGCTTTTCAATGAATTCCAGAGATTGTCCCATGGCCCACGGCAGCACGAGAATATCCGAGAACAGAATGGCTCCATCCATGGCGAAACGGCGGATGGGTTGCAACGTGATTTCCGTCGCCAGTTCCGGCGTCATGCACCGTGTCAGAAAATCGGCCTTTTCCCGAAGCGCCCGAAACTCCGGCAGGAAACGCCCGGCCTGACGCATCAGCCAGACTGGCGGTGGCCACATGGCCTCGCCCTTCAGTGTGCGGAGAAGTCGTCGGTTCTCATCGGGTCCGTATGGGGCGTTCACTATCCGTCTACCGTCCGTTTCATCAGTCCCTCATCTCTAACGAATAAAAGAAAATAAAGAAATGATGAAGTTTCTTTAGGGGGTGTGTATGTCGGGGTACCCACCTTTCCGAAAATGTACCCCAGTTTTCCCCGACTGTGTACAGAATGTATCCCTTCAGAAAATAAGGGTTTTCGGGAGTTATCCAGAAAAACCCCCAGAACCCCTGTGTACAACTCACAGTGTCGGGCGAAGACTCACTTGTCCACGGTACTCGGTACGGACTGTGATGATACTCCGTACTATCCCCATGTACCCCAGTACCGCACAAAGTACTCGGTACAGTACTCACTGAAGTACTAACGGACTGAATGATGGGTTATCCTTGCTCATCTCATCGGAATGGAAGGCACAGGAAAAATGATCGACTCGAGTACTGGTGAATCTGAAGTACTGACGCCTTCCTGTTTCTCTCTGATTCTGGCCAGCGGCTCTTCTGCACGACAGACCCTTTTGCGGGACAGTGGTGTTGCTTTCACCGTTCGCACGCAGGCGATTGATGAGTCTCTCTATAAGGAAGCTGGTCGTCAGGATGGGGAAAGTGCTGCAAGCGTTGCCCTGCGTCTCGCGGAGGCAAAGGCGGAGGCAGTCAGCCGTGAGACCGGACAGCGAGACGCCTTTGTCATTGGAGCGGATCAGATGCTGAGCTGTGAAGGGGAGTGGTTCGACAAGCCGGTCTCGCGCCAGTCCGCCAGAGAGCAGTTATGTCGTCTGAGGGGCAGGACGCACTTTCTTCATAGTGCGGTCGTGCTGTGCAGAGGCGGTGAAACGGTCTGGTCACATATTGAAGAGCCGAAACTCGTGATGCGCAATTTTTCGGATACGTTCCTTGAGGTCTATCTGGAAGCGGAGGGCGAGGCGTGTTTCGCCAGCGTTGGCGCTTACAGGCTTGAAGGGCCGGGCATCCAGCTTTTCAGTCGCATTGAAGGGGAATATTCCGCCATTCTTGGCCTTCCGCTTCTTCCCCTGTTCGCAGCGCTCAGATCGTTCGGTGTCCTCGCCAGCTAGGTGAGGGACCGGAATTAAAGGGCTTGTCACGGCCACACCAACAGGATATATGCGCGTCACCCGGACGGTCTGTCACAGACAGGACGTCCTGATGGGGCCATAGCTCAGTTGGGAGAGCGCCTGAATGGCATTCAGGAGGTCGTCGGTTCGATCCCGATTGGCTCCACCAGATTTTCTGGTTCGATATCCATAAAATTAGAAAATTATTGTGGTGAGATCATTCGATCTCGCCCTGTATGTCGTTGCGCTTCTGTCGCATCCTGAATGGTCACCCATAAATTACAGAGCGGCTGTCTTTAACATGTCAGACGGCTCCCTGTGATACGGTTGGCATATTATCGAACAGAGCATTCAGGTTTCTGATGGCAGCCAGACTTTTTTCCCGTGAAAAATCCTGTTTCCGGTGGTCGGACTGGAGAGTTGTTCTGACTGCGGCGCTGTCGGTTCTGCTGACAGTTCCTGCTCTGGCCCAGCAGCCTGAAGCGCTCCCCTCTGGTGTTCCCACCTATCTCGACGAGATTCACGGTGCTCAGGCTCAGGACTGGGTCGAGCGTCAGAACCGCAAGACTGTTTCCGTGCTGGAAGTGGAACCACGGTATCGGGATTTTTATGATCAGATCCTTTCCGCTGAACAGAGCAAGGACCGTCTTGATGAGCCCGCGTTTCTGGGCGGAAATATCTGGAATTTCTGGCAGGACGGGCATCATCCGCGCGGCATCTGGCGACGCACGACGCTGGCGTCCTACCGACAGATCCTGACGGGCTGGCAAACGAAACTGGATATCGACGCTCTTGCCTCCAGAGAGCATGAAAACTGGGTGTTTGAAGGCGCTGACTGTCTTAAACCGAAAGAGCGCTACTGTCTGGTCGCACTTTCGTCTGGCGGAGAAGATGCCCGGACATTGAGGGAATATGACACGCAGGCAGGTCTGTTCGTTCTGAACGGTTTTACATTGCCCCGCGCCAAGCAGAGCGCTGCCTGGGTGGATCGTGATACACTTCTGGTGGCGCGTGACTGGGATGGAACCGGAGCCATGCTGACCTCATCCGGTTATCCGTTCGTGATCAGGCGTGTTGTCAGAAATGAACCTTTTGATCAGGCGCTCGAGATCTACAGGGGCGAGAAGGATGATGTCGCTGTCGATCCACTTGTTGTGACAGATGGCGATGGAAACAGGATCTTTCTTGTCAGGCGTTCTCCGGAATTCTTTTCCAGCCGTTTTGCTGTTCTTGAAGGGATGGAAACAGCTTTTCAGGGCAGGCAGAAAGGAACGTTGCGCTGGCTGACATTGCCTGATCGGGTTGATCTGAAGGGCATGATTCACGGCACACTTGTCTTCAGCCTTGAAGAAGACTGGACGCCAACTGGGGAGAACAAGATTCCGGCAGGTAGTCTTGTTGCATTGGATCCACACGATCCTCAGGCCAAACCGGAGATTCTGTTTACTCCTGAATCCGGAAAAGTTCTTGAAAATGCAGCTGTGACCAGAAATACAATTATCGTGACCTATCTGGAGCATGTGCAGGGTCGGGTCATGGTTCTGCATGCTTCACCTGACGTCAATGAGCGCTGGCATCAGGTGGTTTTACCTCTTCCGGACATGTCATCCGTTCATATTGTCGATACGGATCAATCCAGCGACGCAGCTTTTCTGAAAGTGGAAAGTTTTCTGTCATCCCCGCAACTCTGGCTGGTCGGCACCAGTCAGGCGGGAGTAGAAAAAATCCGTCAGACAAAGCCGCTGTTTAATGCGGATGATCTTGCCGTTGAGCAGCTTCAGGCTCGTTCATCCGATGGAACTGAAATTCCCTATTTTCTTATCCGACCAAGAAACATGACACGGGATGGCACGCATCCCACCCTTCTGACGGCGTATGGTGGTTTTCTTGCTTCTGTGACGCCTCGTTATGATCCGGTTATCGGTCGCGCCTGGCTGGCTCATGGCGGCGTTTACGCTGTCGCCAATATTCGTGGTGGCGGAGAGTTTGGACCTGCGTGGCATGAAGCAGGAAAAACGATCCATCGCCAAAGAGTCTTTGACGATTTTACCGCCGTCGGGCGTGATCTGGTGAAAAGAAAGATCACATCGCGTGACAGGCTGGGTATTCGCGGTCGGTCCAATGGCGGACTGCTCATGGGCGTTGCCTTCACACAGCATCCTGAACTCTGGAAAGCAGTGATCATGGGGATGCCGCTTCTCGACATGGTCAATTATGAAAGCCTCGCCGCAGGGGCTTCGTGGGCAGATGAATATGGATCGATGAAAAATCCTGACGAGGCTCGTTTTCTTGAGTCGATCTCACCTCTTCAGCACCTGAAAGCTGACGTGCAGTATCCCACTCCTTTCATTTTCACTTCGACTTCTGATGATCGCGTCGGTCCAGTGCATGCGCGACGATTTGCTGCGCGACTGGAAGCGCTCAAGAAGCCATTTTTCTATTATGAAGATGTGGAAGGCGGTCACTCAGGGACTGTAAATGCGGAGGAAATCGCACATGAGCGGGCGCTTGAGGCAGTCTATTTGGCGCAGCAGCTTATGCCGGTTCAGTAAATGCCCAACTGCTCCTTGGAAACAATATTCCTATCTCTCAACGTTTCTGTAGTCATAAAAATTTTTGGTGAAGCTTTTTTCAAAAAGCTTCAGAATACGATGCCTTTTTGAAAAAAGGCAGCACCCAAAAACTTTTGACTGAATGAAAGCCGATCAGACTTCACAGCAGGCGGGTCACTTTCAGGACCAGCCATGTTCCCAGCATGATCAGGAAGCACAGCCCTCCGGCGATGACGGTTCCCCATTCACCGCTCGTCAGAAACATGCCGGCGGTGTTCATGCCGAAGAAGCCGGTCACAAACGTTGCGGGCAGCATCAGGGTCGTTCCGACGGACACGATGTAAAGCCGTCTGTTCGTTTCTTCCGCCTGCCCCGATGTCAGTTCGTCCTGCAAGGAACGGGCGCGATCCTGAAGCGCCAGAAGGTCATCCAGCGCGCCGTGAATCTGCCGCTCCGAACGATCTTTCAGATCGTCCTCGGCCCATTCAGGAATTTCCAGTTCTTCATCATGAAGGATACGATTGACCGGTGAGATGACACGACGCAGTTCGGTTGAACGACGACGCACCTGACCAAGCATACCGCCCATTCGTCCAAGATCCGTATCGCGGTCGAGCAGCAGCAGCACATCTTCGGCGCGATCAAGCTGATCATCCAGACGGGAAAGCGTACGGCGGGCCGTATCGGCAAATTCCAGCAACGCCATGTCCACAAGACCCGCTGGGTTATCCGGTATCTTCTTGCGATGCAGTTCCCGATACACCACCCCAAGCGCCGGAACCGGATGCCGACGCGTGGTGATCAACAGATTGGGACGCATGGCGAAGCGCCAGACACAGACATCGCGGTCATCGTCTGAGGCGGCGTCGTCGAAAGCCGGAAGAGCACCATAAACGAGGTCATCGTCTCCTTCGAGACGGGGGCCGACATCCGTGCTGGTCAGGGTCTGTATGGCGTCCTCGGTCAGTGTGGGAATGGCCTCGACCTGCGCCCGTGAACGGGTGTGCACGATGTCGAAATGCAGCCATGCCCAGCCATCTGCCGGGAAAGACGTATCCTCCAGACACCGGGTCGCGTCTTCAGGTGACAGTTTGGCAGGTGTGTTTTCTGACGTGTTCTCGGGCTGGCAATGGATAGCCCACACCAGACCATCGGCCAGCGCATTGTTGACTTCGGAAGGAAGCGGAATGGCTGTTTTTGTTGTCGGCATTACGTCTCCCTCCTTTCATTCGTGTGTCAGGAAAAACGGGGCGGATGAGAGGCTGTATGTCTCAATATCAATATGGTCAGTGATCTTGCACAGGATAGATTGACTGACAATGCATCGTCTCCGTCAGGAGGCTGACATTTTTCTGGCGGAACACCGTGCGGACCGTGCGTTACGGAAGGATTTCCGCAGAACGCTGACAAATACTGACATAAAACGGTCAACAAACCCGGTAGCAACCCGATGTGACTGTTCTGATCAGGGGACAGGCGTGCGGTGAAGAGACAGGATGACCTGCGCCCGCAGGCCGCCGCCCGGACGATTACACAGAGAGAACGTCCCGCCCGCCCGTTCCACTTCGCGCTTGACGATGGCGAGACCCAGACCAAGTCCGCCGGTTCGACGGGATCGTGAAGATTCCACACGATAGAATGGTGTGGTGACGCGGCTTATTTCAGATTCCGGAATACCCGGTCCATCGTCATCGACATTTACGATCACATCGTCCGTCGTCAGATGCACGGAGATGACGGCCGACCCGGCATAGTGCAGGGCATTTTCAACAAGATTCGTGAAAACTCTCTTTATGGCCAGAGACGGAAGCACGAGCGGCAGCCGGTCAGGGCCTTCATATGTGACCGTGTCTCCCCGATCCGTGGCGTTGTCCATGATGGTCATCAAGATAGCCGCCAGATCGGTCGAACGGATCGCCTCCCTCTCCTTCTCCCCAGAAAGATAGGCCAGCACACCGTCCACCATCGCTTCCATCTCGTCGATATCGGCTTCAATGGCGTCCTGCGCCTCCGCATCGCCGATAAAACCGGCGCGCAGACGTAGACGCGCCAGCGGGGTCCGGAGATCATGCGACACCGCCGCAAGAGCCTCGGTGCGGTCTTCGATCAGATGCGTGATACGGGTCTGCATCGCATTGATTGCGTGCGCCAGACGTCGGACCTCTTTCGGACCCTTCTCGGCAATCGGCTCCCAGTCACCGGCTCCTATCGTGTCGGCGACGGTGGCGAGCGCCCGTAGAGGCAGGCTGAGCGCATGCACCAGCATGACGGCGACAAGCAGGACCGCCAGCGTGACGATGGCGGCTGTCGCCAGCCCCTGCGTCACGACATGACTGCGAAGAATGTCAGGCGCGGTGAAGGAAATCTGGCTTCTGTCGTTCAATTCGACCGTGCCGCCGATATCCGTCCAGCGACCGGCCCCGCCAGTGTAGAGCTGTAATGCGGAATGGCCGAGAATGGGATTGGCCTTTACCAGCCGCGCATGCAGCTGATTCATGCCCTTGGGTTCCTCATGAACCTCATGCACGGCTGTTGCAGGTCGCCAGTTGATGCGCAGATCGTCCGTGGACAGCATGGTGGACAGCATCGCGCGGGTATTGGCGGGCGCGCCGTCAATCACGCGGACATCGGTGGCCAGCCGTTCCCCGATCAGGTCGAAACGGTCGCTGTCCTCAATATAGGCTTCCGCGTGCTCGTAGAGCGTCCAGCTGGCGACGAAGACAATGCCGATCGACGCCAGAAGCACGAACAGCACGCGCCCCATGAGGCCGCGTGGCCAGAGACGGATCAGTCTTTCACGTGGAGCGGCGCTGTCCTGCTGCACGGAAATGTCCGCTGTCAGACCCGTTCAACCGGTGCGGTGAAGATATAGCCCTGTCCACGGACTGTGCGGATCAGGTTGTCGGCTTCCGTGCCCAGCTTGCGGCGCAGGCGACTGACCAGCACGTCGATGGATCGGTCGGACACGTCGCCCAGTCGGGTGCGGGAGAGTTCGAGCAGCCGGTCGCGTCCGATGACACGTTGCGGATTATCGAGGAAACTGACCAGCAGATCATGTTCCGCGCCGGAAATTTCAACCACGGCACCGGAGGGGTCATATAGCTCGCGGCGACGCAGATCGAGTGACCAGCCCGCGAAGTTGATGACTTCCCTGCGCTGACGCCCGGCAGCGACGGCTGGGGCCGCACTGTTCTGGCCACGCCGGAGCACGGCCCGCACTCTGGCGAGCAGTTCCTTCTGCCCGAACGGTTTGGCGACGTAATCGTCCGCTCCAAGCTCGAGCCCCAGAACACGGTCAAGCTCTTCACCGCGGGCAGAAACCATGATGATGGGAATGTTGGTGAAGGACGCGTCCTCCACGCCGCCCTTGATGCCGCCTTGCCGGAGGCTGCGGCATAGATCAAGACCGTTCATGCCGGGCATCATGACGTCGAGGATGATGAGGTCGGCTGTTTCGGTTTCAAGCGCATCCCACATGGAACGAGCATCAGGAACCGCACGGATGCGATAACCATCCGCCTGCAATGTGCGGCTCAGGAGGGTTCGCATGCCGGCGTCATCCTCAACCACGAGAATACGGGTCGGGAGATCCTGCAAATCGGCTTCGTGCGAGACGTGTTGATTCATTTTTTCCGCATGGTCCGGTTCGTGAGACAGACTGAAACTCTAGTCGCTTTGTTGCTGGCAGTCGAGAAGAGCACGCAACTCAGCTATGCGTCCTGCTCATTTGTGCGGCAGATCAGACCTCCACCCAGCACGCGGGTGCCGTCGTAAAGCACACAGGCCTGCCCTGGAGCGGGTAGAGCCGGTTCTTCCAGAATGACCTCGGCGCCAGTGCCGACAGGCCTTACCGTGGCGGCGCGGGGCTTCTCGCGGGCACGAAGCTGCACCATGCAGCGCACACCGTCATCTGGAGGTGCGATGAGCCAGTTCATGTCCCGTAACTGGCAGACTGTCACCATGGAGCTTTCACGCGGGGCCACGACAATACGTCGCTTGCCGGGCTCGATCGCCACGACCATCTGCCGCTCTCCGGCAATCTGCGCAGCGTCACCGAGGCGCTTGGTCTGGCCGATGGTAAAGCGTGTCACGCCTTCATGGTGACCAAGGATATTACCCTGACGATCCACGATCTCGCCTTCGCCGCGCGTGTCGGGGCGGAGCGTCTCAACCAGATCGGAGTAATTGCCCTTGGGGATGAAACACAGATCCTGACTGTCCGGCTTGTCGGCGACCAGCAGACCAAACCGCTCGGCTTCCTGCCGCACGGCGTCCTTGTCGGGCATCTCACCCAATGGGAAGCGCAGATAGTCGAGCTGGTCGCGGGTGGTGGCGAACAGGAACCAGCTCTGGTCGCGGTCAGCGTCCACGGGGCGGTGCATTTCGGCTCCGCTGGAACCTTCGACACGACGGACATAGTGACCGGTCGCCATGGCGTCCGCGCCGATATCCTTCGCAAGACCGAGCAGATCGGTGAACTTGACGCCCTGATTGCAGGAGACGCAGGGAACAGGCGTTTCGCCTTGAGCATAGGAAGAGGCGAAGCGCTCGATCACGCTCTCACGGAAGCGCTCTTCAGCGTCGATGACGTAATGCGGGATGCCCAGCCGTTCCGCGACTTCGCGGGCGTCCTGAATATCACGACCCGCACAGCAGGCACCCTTCTTGGCTTCCCCACGCGTGTCGTAGAGTTGCAGCGTGGCGCCAATGACCTCATGCCCCTGTTCGACCAGACGCGCGGCGACAACGGAACTGTCGACGCCTCCGGACATGGCAACGAGAATACGCATGATGGTCAGACCCCTTTCACGGGAAGAACGTCCGGCCTCCGCCGTCGTTCTTCCGACGGGACCGGGATGGGCTCAGCTTTTGCGGGGCAGACGAACGGTCAGGCCGTCCAGCGCATCGCTCATGATGATCTGGCAGCCGAGACGCGATGTTGCCTCAAGTCCGAAGGCGAGGTCCAGCATATCCTCTTCATCTTCGGTCGCAGGCGAGAGTTTCGGAGCCCAGGAGGGATCGACAATGACGTGGCATGTCGCGCAGGCCAGCGAGCCTTCGCAAGCGCCTTCCAGATCGACGCCGTGCTTGTGGGCAATCTCCAGAACGGAAAGACCAACAGGCGCATCGACCTTGCGCTCGGTACCATCGGGCTCGACGAAAATCATGTGAGGCATTTCGGAGTTCTCGCTCAGTCTGTCCTATTGGGTGGAGCGTTCTGCCCGCACCCTCTGTGCTGCGTCGGCAAGCAACTCTGCCACACGCACGATATCGGCGGGCGTGGTAAAGCGTCCGGGCGAGAGACGCAAGCTTTCCGCCGCTTCCGTAGGGTTCAGACCCATGACGGTCAGCACGTAGGAAGGGGCCAGATCAGCTGAGGAACAGGCCGATCCGACCGACAGCGCCATCTGGGGAAGTGCTTCCATGACCTGTATGGCCGGAGCGGCGGGTAGCCGGAGGCTGATGATGCCCGGCAGGCGGCGGGCCGCTTCCGCATTGATGACAAAAGGTGTCTGTCGCTCGCTCAGGCCATGAAACAGTTCCTGCGCGAGCGTGGAGAGGCGCTGGTCATCAGCCTGCCACTCAGCGCGGGCAATGCGTGCGGCTTCGCCAAACCCTGCGATCAGGGTGGAGGGCAGGGTGCCGGACCTTAATCCCCGCTCCTGTCCACCACCGGAGAACAGAGGCTCCAGCCGGACGCGGGGACGTCTGCGGACAAAGAGCGCGCCCACACCCTTGGGGCCATACATCTTGTGAGCAGAAATGGAGGCAAGATCGAGATCCAGCTCCCGGACATCGACCACCATCTTGCCCGCCGCCTGCGCAAGGTCCGAATGCAGGAGAGCGCCTGCCTCTTTCACGATGCGTCCGAGATTGGACAGATCCTGCATCACGCCCGTCTCGTTATTGGCGGCCATGATGCTGACCAGCGCAGTGGGAACGGCCAGTGCGTCCCGGAGGGCGGCGGGATCGACCTGTCCGTTATGGTCCACGCCGAGAATGACGGGTTCAAACCCCTCCTGCGCCAGATCCCGCACGCTTTCCAGAACACATTTGTGCTCCGTCGCCACGGTGATGATGCGTTTACGTCCGTCACCCTGCTTCATCCGGAAGCGTGCCGCTCCCTTGATGGCAAGATTGTTCGCCTCCGTCGCGCCAGAGGTGAAGATGATCTCTCTTGGATCGGCCCCGATCAGCTCAGCAACGTGCCCGCGCGCCTGTTCGACGGCCTCGGCAGCGCGTTTGCCCGGCGCATGCGTGTCGCTGTGTGGGTTGGCGAATTCCTCAGCGAAAAGAGGAGCCATGACCGCCATGACGCGCGCATCGCATGGCGTGCTGGCGGCATTGTCGAGATAGATCTCCTGCATGGTTCTCTTTCATGACGACAGGGAATGAGGCTGTCTGAAGAAAATGGTCGGTGAGTTGCCGGAGCACAAGGGTGAGCCGGTAGTGTGGAGTTTTCAGAGGAGAGAGGAAAAAATCTTCTCAGATAACATGTTGATAACAGTTCATTATTTTCATACGTCAGTTTTTAGATGATAATAATTCTTAGTTTCATGGACATTGCATGGCTGGTATGTCACAAACCCGTGATCAGCAACGTTTCAGGTCACAAAGGTTGGCGTACAGATGCCTTCAGTATCCGTTTCATTCAGGCAGGTTCCCCACTGCGGGGTAACGGTTCTGGCTTTTCTGTCGTTCATGAGTGTAAGCGCACAGGCTGCTGCAACCGTTGATCCTGACGAGGATAAAAAGCAGTCCGCAATCAGTGCTGGCAAAACGAATTCAAAAAAGCACGCTGACAAAAAGGCTGATCTGAAAAAAAACGGTTCCGAGGCGAATGAGGTTCCGGGGAGCATTGAACAGCTTCTGGTGCTGGGACGCAGGCCGAACGCCACGACAGACGGTACCGGAACCTACACGGTGCGCGCAGTCACCACGACAAAGATGCTGATGAAACCACAGGATGTTCCGCAATCGATTTCGGTCCTGAGCACACAGCAGATGAAGGACCAGAATCTGAACACGATTGATGAGGCGCTGAAGCAGGTCGCAGGTGTGAACGTCAATCTGTATGGTGATGGAACTGCTGGTTATTCCGCTCGAGGTTTTCAGTTGCAGTCGCAATATGACGGCGTGCCTTCGACAGGCGGTCTTAATCTCAGCCAGCAGTATGATCTCGCGATCTATGACCGGATCGAGGTTCTTCGTGGCCCAAGTGGACTGTTGCAGGGAGCAGGCACGCCTGCCGGCAGTGTGAATTTCGTTCACAAGCGACCGACGGACCAGTTTCAGGCGAACGGCTCTTTTTCCGCTGGCTCATGGAATAACTACCACGCCATGATTGACGTTGGTGGGCCCATAGGAAATTCAAAAATCGTGTCCACACGACTGGTCATGGCCGGGACAGATCGGGACTTCTTTTATAAAAATGCCTCGGATCGTCGCTGGACCATTTATTCTGCGACCGATTTCCGCCTGACGCATCATGATACACTGAGTGTCATGGTGTCCTATCAGGGGAATGACACGACCCGTTTCATGGGGCTTCCACGAAGCGCTACGGGCGGTGATCTGAATCTGGCGCACAACACCTTCATTGGCTCCAACTGGAATACTTCCTCCGCGCCAATGGTGGAGGTTGAGGGGCAGTGGGAGCATGTCTTCAGTCACGGCTGGCGGGCAAGGGTGAATGGCCGTCACCGGACGTCCGACACGACGCTGCAATATGCCTATGTCAGCAGTTACAATGCTGTCGCACAGACCGCGAACTTCACAGCAGCGAACACGAAGTACAGCGAGGTCAATGACGGTGTTGATGGTTACTTCACCGGTCCGGTTCATCTGTTTGGCCAGACACACACGCTCATGGCCGGTGCCGATTACAATCATTACGTTTATCAGGGCGGCGGGGCCTCGTTGACGGCGACTAGCAATCCCCAGTTGAGGGGTATTCCCATTTTCTCGCCTGACCGGCTCTCGTCCATCACACTGCCGACTATCAGGAACCGGTATCGTGAGCCGAGTGACCAGTGGGGTGTCTATGGTCAGGCGCTCATCAAGCCCGTTTCCACCTTTTCCATTCTGCTGGGCGGACGGATCAGCGGGTATGTGAGCAAGGAGCAGCAGCTTGGTCCGACACGTGGTCCAATGGAAACTTCCATCAACCAGCAGGGAATACTGACTCCCTATATTGGTGGAGTATGGCGCGTCATTCCGGCCATTTCACTCTATGCCAGCTATACGTCGATTTTCTCGCCGCAATCGGCTTACGATACACAGGGTCGCCTTGCACCCGTTCGCGGCAATCAGATAGAGGGGGGCATCAAGGGCGATCTCTTTAATCATGGTCTCGGTTTTACGGTTGCCGGTTACAAGATCATCGAGCGGAATGAGTCGATCTATAACAGCAGTCTGGGCATGGTCTGCGGACCGTCTCATAACGATGACTGTTACCTGTCCACCGGCAAGACCCGCAGTCAGGGCGCTGAAGTGGAAGTTATCGGTCGTCCGGCCCGTGGATGGGATATCAATGCCAGCTATACATTCAATGACAACACCATCCTGAACAATGGAAGCGCCACTCAGGCGGGGTTAGCTTATGCGCCAAATTCTCCCCGTCATCTGTGGAAGCTCTGGACGCATTATCGCTTCGAGCCCTATGTCGGCGCCGAGAACAATATCTGGAGTATCGGAGGGGGCATCAACGCCCAGAGCGGGACATTCGGCACCAATCGTCTTGTCACGCAAAAAGGCTATATAGTCGCGTCGGCTCAGGTCGGGTATCAGTGGAGCCGTCATCTGGAAGCCACTGCGACACTCAACAATATTTCCAACACACGCTATTATCAGCGTCTGGGAAATCTGAATTACTACAACTACTACGGAGAACCACGGAATTTCATGTTCACACTGCGCTCCAATTTTTAAAGCTGAAATTACCCGTGATCCGTCAACGAAAAATAACTGTTGTTTCAGCGCTCGCCATGACAGCACGTCTTGTGCTGTCTTTTGTTCTGGCATGGACCTGCGTGCATTTCATTACTCTGGGGTCGCCACGCTGGGGAGCGGGAAGCCGCCATGACGCCACAATACTGGGACAGATGATTGCGGTCCTGCTTTTCCCAGCGCTGTTTCTGATCGCTTTTGGAAACTGGCGGAAATTTTCAGGTCCGATTTTTGTCAGCTCTATAGGCATTGTTTTTTATCTTTTAAGTCTTGTGCAGAAATGATTCCCGATACGTTAAGAGCGCGTATGGGCTGGCTGCATGCGTGGATAGGCTTCCTGTCCGGCCTGCTGCTTGTGTGTGTGTTCATCACAGGCACGCTGGCCGTGTTCGATACGGAACTGACGCGCTGGCTTCAGCCGGAGGTGCCGCCGACAGCCGCCGAATTGAATGATGCGGCGCTCGATAAAATGCTGCCTTCTGTCAGGTCTCTTCTGTTAAAAGGAGAGAAGCCTTTTATCGCTCTGCCCTCAGAGCGCGATCCCGTCCTGCGTCTGTCCTATCATGATGGACATGAAGTCCTGACACAGCCTTTCGCTCCACAGAGTGGAGAGCAGATAGCGACAAGGCAAACTGTAGGAGGCACATTCTTCTACGATCTGCATTACACTTTGCGATCAGGGAGTGTGGGCATCACTCTCGTCTCCTTTGCCGGACTCATGCTTCTCACAGTTCTGGCTTCAGGCGTCATCATCCATCTGAAGGCGCTGATTCCGGACCTTCTTGTTTTAAGGCCGTTTGCATCACGCCTTCGGGCATGGCTCGATGTGCATGTTCTGGCTAGTGTGCCATTTCTGCCTTTCGTGTTCATGATGGCTTATACGGGAACTTTTCTGCATACACGATCTGTGTTGCCACCAGAGTCCTATGTAAGTCTGGCGAAAGAGATGCTCGTTCCCTCCCCCTCGAAAAGCGAGCCTGCTTCTCCAGACAGGCAGGTGCCACAGCTTCCTTCTCTCCCGCCTCTTCTCCATGCAGCAGAAAAAACCCTCGGCGTTGGTCGGGTTGGTTCTATTCTTTTCCTGCCAGACACTATTCTGTTTATGCGCACGGATGCTTCAGGACCTTTAAGGACCAGAGAGCATGTGGATTTTTCTTACGACAGTCGCTTTGTAAGACATATTCTTCTGACCAGCCCGCTCACCCGGGCACAGCAGGTTATGGAGGGGATCCATTACATACGCTGGGGCGGTGCGGGAATGCGCTGGCTGTATTTCTTTTCCGGTTCAATCACGACAATCATGATTGCGAGTGGACTGATCCTTTTCCTGATGAAAAGACGGAAAACATCTGGTGATCGAACGCTCTTTCAACTGGCTGAGGGACTTTCCATCAGTGTTCTGGTTGGGTTGCCTCTCGCTTGCGCTGGATTGCTTTGGGGCAATCGTCTGATTCCACAAGGACATGAAAGCAGGATCAATGCAGAAATATTAGTATTCTTTTCCATCTGGATGGCTGCTGCATTTTTCGGATTTTCAGGATGCTTCATTAAAAAACCTTTTGAAGCATGGAAAATTCTACTTATTGCTTTTTCACTCCTGACAGTTGGTCTTGGTTTTCTGGATGCTTTGACCCGACCGGGGTGGCAACCGATGCATGCTCCAACGGTCTTCGCTGCCGTTGACCTGATAGCGTTTTGTATGGGGCTGGTCTCTTTGCAGATAGCAAGGCGTCTTTCATGATTTTCATCTGCTTCCTTCTCTGGACAGTCAGTCTGTCGATTCAGGCGGCGTCTGATCTCAGAATGCAGAGAATTTCCGGATTTGAGAAACTTGTTCTGCCTCGCTGGGTCATGATTTTTCGCTGGATCTGTCCACTGACCGGACTGTGGCTTTGTGCAAATGAAAGCCTTTCCACAGCGATTTTCGTATGGCTTGGGACGTTTTCTATAGCAGCCGTTCTGGTGGCAGTGGGTTGGGCCACTGGCTCACGTTGGAAACAGATAAGAAAACAAGTTTGATTCAAACGTCTTCTGGAAAAAGGTTTCCAAAAAAAAGCTTCGGAGGCATGGCCCCCCTAAAAAGACCATGCCCCCGAATATCAACAGATACCCTGAACCAACCGATTACTCAGCAGGCACGTAAACTTTTCCACCAGCCTCACGGAACTCACGGCTCTTTTCTTCCATCCCGGCGATGCGCTGCGCATCGTCACGGATATCCTGCGAGATCCGCATAGAGCAGAATTTCGGACCACACATCGAGCAGAAATGTGCTGTCTTGTGGGCGTCTTTCGGCAGCGTTTCATCATGATAGGCGCGGGCGGTATCCGGATCGAGCGACAGCTTGAACTGGTCTTCCCAGCGGAACGAGAAGCGGGCCCGGCTCAGAGCATCGTCACGCAGCTTGGCGGATGGATGTCCCTTGGCAAGATCTGCGGCATGGGCTGCAAGTCGGTAGGTAATGACACCAACTTTCACATCATCGCGGTTGGGCAGCCCGAGATGTTCTTTTGGCGTGACGTAGCAGAGCATGGCCGTCCCGAACCAGCCGATCATCGCGGCGCCAATGGCGGACGTGATGTGATCGTAACCCGGTGCGATATCTGTCGTTAACGGGCCAAGCGTATAGAAAGGAGCCTCGTGACATTCCTTCAGCTGCTTGTCCATGTTGGCCTTGATCTTGTGCATCGGCACATGGCCGGGGCCTTCGATCATCACCTGACAGCCCTTCGCCCAGGCGATCTTGGTCAGTTCACCAAGCGTTTCCAGTTCGGCAAACTGCGCGGCGTCATTGGCGTCGGAAATGGAGCCGGGACGCAAGCCATCTCCGAGTGAGAACGAGACGTCATACTTGCGCATGATGTCGCAGATGTCCTCGAAATGCTCGTAGAGGAAGCTCTCGCGGTGTTCCATCAGGCACCAGCTCGCCATGATCGAGCCGCCACGTGAAACGATGCCGGTGACACGCTCGGCGGTCAGCGGAATATGGGCAAGGCGCACGCCTGCATGGATGGTGAAGTAATCGACGCCCTGCTCTGCCTGCTCGATCAGCGTATCGCGGAATACTTCCCATGAAAGCTTGCTGACATCGCCTCCCACTTTCTCAAGCGCCTGATAGAGTGGGACCGTGCCGATTGGCGTCGGGGCGTTACGCAGGATCCAGTCACGGATGTTGTGGATGTTCCGACCCGTCGAAAGATCCATCACCGTGTCCGCACCCCAGCGGATCGACCAGACCAGCTTTTCCACTTCTTCCGCAGCGGAAGATGTGACAGCGGAATTGCCGATATTGGCGTTCACCTTCACAAGGAAGTTGCGACCGATGATGACCGGCTCAAGCTCCGGATGGTTGATATTGGCCGGGATGATGGCGCGCCCACGGGCGATTTCATCACGCACAAATTCCGGTGTGACGAACTCGGGAATGGCGGCCCCGAAATCCTCGCCATCAGCCCGTCGTGCAGCCGCACCTTCAGCAGCCTTCAGGCGACCGAGATTTTCGCGGTGTGCAACATAGATCATTTCCTCGGTGATGATCCCGGCGCGGGCGAATTCATATTGCGTGACGTGCTGAGCATCGCCAGCTTCGAGAACCGTATGCGGCGCAGGACATGGATCGACGAGGTTATCGCCAGTCGCACCACCATTATCTTCTGGCTTCACCGTGCGGGGTGTCGCCTTGCTGAAGCCGCGCTTCGCCAGCCATTCCGACCGAACCTTCGGCAACCCCTTGGCCACATCAATGCTGATGTCAGTGTCAGTATAAGGGCCGGAGGTATCGTAAAGCTGTAACGGTGCTTCGTTGGCTGACGGATCAAGAGCGATTTCCCGGAAGGGAACGCGGATTTCAGGATGGTTTTCCGGGCTTGAATAGACTTTTCTTGAGCCCCAGACGGGGCCTGTTGTGACATGGCCCGGTGCGGGAGCCTTGGTGTCGGGGCCTTTCGGCGTAATGTGGTTCATGACAACGTCCTCGCGTGTTTGCGAAGAACGGGTCGAGCCGGATGGGTCTACCGTGGGTATGGGGCGCACGGCGCTGCTCGCGACCAGACCAGTCCCTCCGCCGGTACTAACCGGATCAGGTTCCCCAGCGCTGATATAAACGCTGGCAGGGTCGCTACGCCGTCCAATACAGGACATGCAGCCTCTCAGTTCCTTGAGCGGAACCCCCCTTGGTAGGCGCTATGAGGCAACAAACGAGGCACACTGTCAATCAGTGGTTTGATTGGCCACGGTGAATGTCAGAAACGTGATGTGTGTGTCTCTATTTTAATTGAAACCTCTATTTTGCGGAAAAAGTATTAATAAAGTGTTGATTGGTGTCGTGCCGACGGTAAAGTAAATAAAATGCTCCATAGGATGACAGAAAGAATTACAAGATGAGCGGAAACGTCTCGAGCGCAAATATTCCTTCCGTTATCTATGATGGAGGCACCTATGAAGTTGCTGCAGGAGCATTCGTCTCAGGTGTTACTATTCTCAGTGGCGCCCTGAATGTCGCAGGAAGCGCTTCTGGAACGCAACTGAATGGATCCAGCGGTGGAGCTCTTACAGCGACCAGCGAGCATGTCCTTTCCGGCGGGGTCGAATATCAGGCGACAGCCAGCGGCGGCTTTATCAGTGTCGCAAGTGGCGGAAGTCTTGTTTCGACAACCTTGGAACAGTCTGATCTTGTCGTCGATGGTGGATCAGTAAATTCTCTGAGCGCCACTTCTGGTTCACAGGTTTCCGCAACCAATGGAGCCACGATCAATTCGGCAGCCATGTCCCAATATGGCTGGCTGAACATTGATGACAGCAGCACCCTGAAGAATTCCATTGTAGGTAACGGTGCCTATCTTTCGGTAGAAAAAGGTGCGAAATTTGAAAATGTTAGCCTGCTGAATGTAGGTAACCTGTGGGTGAGTGCCGGATCGAGCGCGGGTGTCATTTCGGGGTCAGATCTTGAGGGAATAACATTCCAGTCCGGATCGACTATTGATGTCAGACAAGGCACGCTATCAGATTTCCATCTGCCTGCTGATGTTTTCCTTACGATCGATCAATGGAACTCCGCGAGCAATCTTGTTATTGCCGGCACGGAAACCGTAGGCCTGATGGCTCACGACCAGAACAGCATCATTCAAAGCGGTGGCACACAAGTGCTTTTTGTGTCTGCAGTGACATCCGGCGTGGTTGTATTGTCGGGTGGAACGCAGGTTGTTTCGTCGGCTGGGATTGCTTTTGAAACGCATCTTGAAAGCGGCGGTACTATTTATGTTTCGTCCGGTGGTTCCATCGTCAATTCTGACGACACCAAGCTTTCACAGGGTGTGGTCAATCTTGATGGAGGCAGCGTCGTCTTTACCGGTGACACAACGCTGAACAGCGGTGTCATTTCCGGTTCCGGCTCCATTGTGCAGGAAGGAAGCGGCTCTCTCCATATCGCGAGTGATGACGGCCTGTCTGGTTTTTTGGGAACCATCTATGTCACGGACGGACAGCTTGTTGTTTCTGATATTACTGATCTGCACTCAGCTTCTCTCGAATTCATGGATGGCCATACAGGCTCGCTTGTCATCAGTGGCTCGACCTCTCCTTCCGGTATAATCGGAGATATCGATCTCGGTGATACGATAGAACTGTCTTCCCTGACCTGGCAGGATGGCCTTACGACGCATCTTGAGGGCAACAGTACGCTCCAGATCACACAATCTGACGGAACAATTGTGGGGTCGCTCAATCTTGGTGAAGCCAATTATACATGGTCTTCCTTTGTTCTCAGTAAAGGGAGTGATGGTGGTACAGTTATCGCGCTTGATGAAAACAGTTCTCCTGGTGTCATCGCGAATACGATATTTTCCACCAATACTTCCAACGTGAATGTGAGTGGCACAGGGGCCGTCGTAAATGACGCTACCGTCAGCAATATGAGTATATCTTATACTTCAATGTATGACCCCGCCACGACAGGCCATCTGGTTCTGTATAATGGCACAAAGTCATTCTATACGAAAATCGATCGCAATACGGAAGAAGTCATCAGAAAGGGTGCGTCTTCCTACAATTCCACAATAACAGGTGGAAGCGAACAGGTTTACGGCAACAGCTATCACTCCCAGTTTTCCTCATGGACACAGTTCAATTTTCAATATGTCGATGCAACACAGTCGATTTATGCCGGCGGTGTTTCTGATGGCGCGACTTTCAAACCATCCAATTTTGTCCTCGGAACTGCGGGTGAGCAGCCGACAGAGGCCAATCAGTATATTTATTCCGGAGGTCTGGCCAGAAACACGACGCTGTCCGGCGAACTCTATATGGATTATATGTTTGGATACCGGCAGGTCTTGTCCCAGTCGATTGAAACCATTTACAGCGGCGGCACGGCAATCAACACCACAATTACACAATACGGTGTTGTCAACGCGGAAAGCGGAGCAACCCTTACCAGCGCCATTCTGGATGGTGGCGTGCTCAACATGGCGTCTGGCACGATCATTTCCGATGGTCTGACCTTTAAAAATGGCAGTATTTACATAACAGACATGAAATATGCAGAGGGGAGCACCCTGCAGGTTTCTCTGGATGACAATGACAATCTTCTCATAACCGACGGAGATCTCTCCAAGGAGATTCATCTTAACGGCGATTATTCCAAAGGCTTTGATATAACACATGATGCTCAGGGCAATGTGTTTGTGACTTATGGCACGCCTGCGCCCTGCTATTGTCGGGGTACCCTGATAGACATGCAGGATGGCAGGAAAGCCGTTGAGGATATTGTCATAGGCGACGTGGTGAAAACGGCCAACGGACAGTATCGTCCTGTGCATTGGGTGGGCTATCGTGCCTATGATGGTCTGTTTGCCAGAGGAAATCCTGATCTGATTCCAGTCATTTTCAGAAAAGGCTCTCTGGGTAATGGCGTGCCGGAGCGGGATCTGACGGTTTCACCGCTTCATGCCATGTTTATCGATGGATGGCTGATCCCCGCTCACTGCCTAGTGAACGACACGAGCATTGTTCATGGCGCTATTGGCGAGATGCTGGAATATTTCCATATCGAGCTTGAGACTCATGATATCCTATTGGCAGAAGGCGCGCCCGCAGAAAGCTTTGTGGACGACCAGAGCCGTAACATGTTCCACAATGCTCATACGTTCCACGAACTGTATCCCCATGGCTGTCCGGGTGAGGCGCTCTATTGCGCGCCGAGACTGGAAGAGGGAGTAATGCTTGAACATATCAGGCAAAAACTCGAGGGATTGGATGGTGTTATGGCGGATGTCTCTGTCTGTCTGGAAAAGGTGACCAGCAACGTCATTGCAGGTTATGTGACCGGTGGTTCGGTCAATCCTGATGCGCTTGTCCTGAGTATTTCAGTCAATGGAGTTCATGTGGGTCATGTGACAGCGGATCAAAGGGATGCCGATGGGCGGCGATCTTTTGTATTTGGCCTGACACGTTCACAAGCACTTGCGGGCGATGAAGATATTCAGGTCGCTCCTCTGTATGTCGGGCAGGAACAGGCTGCCTGAGATGCAGGTGTGATTTGCGATAATTTTCTCTGAAGGATTTCCCGGATACTGATTTTACTAAAAGGCGGTATCCGGAAGCCTTTTGCCTGCAATCAAAAGAACATCTCCACAGAAGCAGGGAAGTGATTGAGAGGCCTGTAAATTCTCCTGATTGTCTGGCACCCTGACGCCCACAGAGCTTATTGATCAGAGAACGGGAGCGCGGCTCATGGCGCAGGCAGGCATCAAACTGGACGAAAGCTGGCGTGTCGCGCTGCAGAAAGAGTTTGATTCTCCTTACATGAAGGATCTCAAGGCGTTTCTTCAGGAAGAAAAGAAGGCCGGAAAGATGATCTTTCCGCGCGGTCCGGAGTGGTTCCGTGCGCTTAACCTGACGCCTTTAGGCTCGGTTAAAGTCGTCATTCTCGGTCAGGACCCATATCACGGCACGGGGCAGGCGCACGGTTTGTGCTTCAGCGTGCGGAAAGGCGTTCGGATTCCGCCGTCCCTGAACAACATCTATAAGGAAATGCTGAGTGATCTGGGTATTCCCCCGGCTCATCATGGCAATCTGACATCCTGGGCCAAACAGGGCGTCCTGCTTCTCAACAGTGTGCTGACGGTGGAACAGGGGCGTGCTGCGTCTCATCAGCGGCATGGTTGGGAGCGGTTTACCGATGCAGTTATCGCCTGCGTCAATGAGCAGAAAACACCAGTTGTTTTCATATTGTGGGGAAGTTATGCCCAGAAAAAAGCGGCATTTGTCGACAGTTCACGGCATCTGGTGCTGAAGGCATCTCATCCATCACCGCTTTCGGCACATACAGGATTTTTCGGAAATCGTTATTTTTCAAAAGCCAATGCTTTTCTGGAAGAGCATGGATTGAAGCCGATTGACTGGCGTCTGCCTGATGAACCTGAAGAAGACTGAGCGGTTTTATCTTGATCAGGACATATCGCGCACCATGACGACGGCGTCCGAGCCGTCCTCATAATAGCGTTTGCGCGTGCCAGCTTTGACAAAGCCTGCTTTTGTATACAGCGCTTCTGCTGATGTGTTTTTTGTGGAAACTTCCAGAAACAGCTTTGTAATCTGCTCCTTTTTCAATGCGTGCTCGACCGTTTCAAGCAGTTTTCTGGCGATGCCACGTCGTCTCCATTCTGGAGAGACCGCCAGAGTCAGGATTTCGGCTTCATCCAGAACAGCTCTGATCAGGATAAAACCAACGGGTTCTTCCTGTATGGATGCGAGAAACGCTCGTGTACCGGGCGTAGCAAGCAGTTCTGTAAACGCACTTTCCGACCAGCGTGCGGCTCCTTCAAACGCGCTTGCATGAAGTGCCGCCAGAACAGGCGAAAAAGCTGTGCCACTTTCAGAAATAACCGGATCAGACACAGAAGTCATTGAGGCCTTGCACGTAGGCCTGCTGCGGGCAGCTTGGCTTCCGGTGGATCGACATACAGGGGAAGCGCCGGGCGTGGCGCGATGTGTCCCTGTAACCGGTTCAGACCCGCTCTTGCGATCTCCTGCATGCCCGCCTCTCCCGGGATTGGAAACGCCTTGAGAGAGCCTGGAGCTTTCAGGAGCACGTCCTCAATAACATCTCCTGCGATCAGCCAATGTCCTGATGGAGCATCCCAGTCGGCCTGTCTGACAGCAACGACCGGACCTGAGGTCAGACTGTCCGGAGCAGCGCTTTCGACAAACCAGCGACCGCTTCTTGCCGCCGTCACACAAAGCCAGCCATCAAGATTATGCTGTGTGACATAAGCGGAAAGCGCGTCGGTCAGTGCCTCGCCCCGTGTCACACCGACGACCGGGCAATCATATCCAAACGCCAGACCGGCAGCGAGAGAGCAGGATGTTCTTAACCCTGTGAACGAGCCGGGACCAATCACGACGACAACAAGGTCGGGCCGATCCCATCGCGCCTCTTTCAGAACCTCGTCCAGAAGGCAGGCCATGTTGCCGATGCCGTCATGTCCGGCTTGGGTGCGGGCTGAAAGGATGCGAAACCTGCTCGCATCCTGCAACACGCAGGCCACACGCGCCTGCATAGTCGCTGGTGCGGCGTCGAGCACGACAATGCGGTGAATGGCGGTCACAGGATGCGGCACGCTTCGTCGAAAGGCAGGCGTGGCGCACGCGGCGTCTCAACTGGCTCACCATAACCAAGGCAGACGAGGAAGTTTGCCCGCCAGCCTTCTCCGGCCAGAAACGTATCTTCGACGATGGACGCGTCGAAGCCGGACATGGGGAGAGCATCCAGACCCAGAGAGCGTGCTGCCATGATCAGATAGGCCCCTTCCAGCGAACTGTTCCTAAAGGCGGTTTCTTCTGACAGTCCTACATCGGACGCAAACCATGTGCGCAGATCAGGGTCACAGCCGAGGCGGGAGAAATATTCGAAGAAAAGGGGATCATATCCCACAATCGCTACCACAGGAGCCGTCATGGCCTTCTCGATGTTACCCTGCGAGAGCGCCTGTTTCAGCCGTTCTTTTGCGTCCTGACTGGTGAGAAAGACAAAACGCGCAGGAGAACTGTTGCCGGACGTCGGACCCGTCTTCACAAGGTCATACAGCGCCCGGAGCGTGTCTTCCGGAATGGGCTGATCTGTCCATTTCTCCGGTGTCCTTGCCGTGCGAAACAGATGGTCCAGAGCACTCTCATCAAGCGACATAACGGCTTTCCTCACCACTTTCTGCCTGTGTGAATACCGTTGTGTGGAGCACGTTTCCAGTGACGAGTTTCTTTCGGAGAGCTTTCACAGGAATCATTCAATTACAATCTTTAGAAAACCCGGATGAAAGTCAAAGTTTTTGGGCGTCGCCTTTTTCCAAAAAGGTGACATCAACCGAAGCTTTTTGGAAAAAGCTTCACCAAAAACTTCCATCTGATCAGGACGCGTAAAGCGCCTCGATTTTTTCATCCGTCAGCACGTCCAACGGTGACCCACACTCCATCAGCCTGCCACTGCGCATCAAAAGCGCCTCATCAAAAATATCACGAGCCCTGATCGGATCATGCGTGGTGCACAGAATGGTGTAGCCGGTTCCAGCGAACTCTCGCAGCCGGGTCCAGAGCCGTTTCTGCTGCCCGAAATCCAGAGCGGACGCCGGTTCATCGAGCAATAACGTCCGCCCACCCTGCGCCAGAGCCCGGGCAATCAGCACCGCTTGCTGCTCTCCTCCGGAAAGCTGCGCGTAAGCCCGGTCAGCAAGATGGGTGATATTCATGAGACGCAGGGCGTGTGTGACCGCCTCCTGATCATCCTTGCCGGAAAGAAGGCCGAAGCGGGCGTGAGACAGACGTCCCATGGCGACCATCTCTTCGACCGAGTAGGCAAAGGCGACGGAATGGGTCTGCGGCACATAGGCGATGCGACGGGCCGTTTCGCGGGGCGACAGGGTGGACAGGTCTTCCCCGTTCAGAAGCACCTTCCCTTCTACCTTCTCCAGACCAAGGATGACGCGCAGCAGGGTTGTCTTCCCTGCCCCGTTCGGACCCAGCAGGCAGGCAAGGACGCCATCTCCAATTGTGAAAGACACATCGTCCAGCACCAGACGATGATTCCGCCTGCATGTGAGATGCTGCGCCTCAAGGGTCATCGCCAGTTACCCCGCAGACTGATTTTTACACGCGGAAGCAACAGCAGAAACAGAATCACGCCGGACAGTTCGGTCATGATGCCCACCGGGATTTCCGCCGCGGACAGGTTGCGGGCAAGGTCATCGGAAAAGGTCAGGAAGATCGCACCGGTCAGGGCGCTCATGGGCAGCACGAGGCGGTTGCCGGGACCAACCAGCAGCCGGGCGATATGCGGAATAACCAATCCAACCCAGCCGATGATGCCGGTCATGGAGACGGTCAGCGCGCAGAGCAGCGTCGCCAGCGTCACAACCAGATTTCGCACGAGACGTACAGGCACACCGAGACTGCGGGCTTCATCATCGCCCATGCTGAGTGCATCCAGATACCGCCCCATGATGCACAGGACAGCCATTGCGCAGATCATGGGAATTGTGACGAGAGACAGGGTTTCCGGCGTAACACGGGACAGTGTTCCCAGAAGCCAGAACACGATATCGGGAAGCTGGCTGTCCGGATCAGCGAGATATTTGAGGATCGACAGCAGGGCCGTGAAAAGAGCGTTACTGACGAGGCCACCGAAAATCAGCATCAGGACCGAACTGTCGCCTGACAGACGGGCGATACCGGTTCCCAGCAGGACCGCCAATGTTGAACCGGCAAAGGCGGATGCACCGATCATCCATTGCGGGACATTCAGGATGATGCCCAGAGCCGCTCCAAACCCTGCGCCGCTAAGCGCACCAAGAATGCCCGGAGAGACAAGAGGATTGCGGAAAACGGCCTGATAGGAAGCGCCCGAGACGGAGAGCGCCGCTCCAGTCAGGAGAGCGGCACACAGTCGCGGCAGGCGGATATGCGCCAGAATGGAGCAGGCGACACTGTGGCAGGTGGCGTCAGCAGTGTTGAAAGACGACAGGAAGAAATCTGAAAGCTCATGAAACGGTATGGGGTAACGACCGATACAGAGCGAAGCTGTGGCAACGACCAGAAGAAGGACGAATGTCGTTGCGAGGGTGGCAGATCCCTTCATGCTGGTGGCTGGGCCGCCAGAATGCGTCGGGCTTCATCCTGTGTCAGATCATATGAGAAGAAGCGACGATAGAAAGCCCGTGTAATCTCTACCATGTCCGTATCGTGAAACAGTTCCGGGTGAATAACGGTCGCCGCCCACTGGATCTGAAGCGCAAATTCGGTTCCGTAACGATCCCAAGGAAAGGCGCCGACGGGATTGCGATAAACCTTTCCATTTTTTACAGCTTTTAGTTCCTTCCACACCGGTCCATCTGTTTTGGGCTCGGCATCTCCGCTCATTCCACCCAGAATAATGATATCGGGATTCCAGGCCGCAATCTGTTCCAGAGAAATGGGACGTTTGGACCCTTTGATTTCTCCCGCCGCATTCCGGCCGCCGGCCAGACGGATCCATTCGTCAATCATCGTGCCTGCGCCATCAACCTTCATGGGTGATACGGAAAGGATGTGCAGCACACGGGGGCGGGACGCCTCGGGGATGTCTGCCAGTCGGGTTGCCAGAGTTTTCTCTGTTTCTTCGAGATAGGTGCGATAATCCTGTGCAACCTTCTGTGCGTGATCTGTACCGAGAATGGAGGCGGTCAGATCAAGGCAGCGCAGCAATCCCGCTGTGTCGTGGAACTCCACACCGACCGTGGGGATGCCGGTTTTCCGATAACTTTCCACTCCCGAAAGGGAGGGAGTGGCGAACACCAGATCTACGTGACCTGCCAACAGGGTTTCGGCAGTCGGTGTGGTCGAGGGGAGTTGGGTTGCGGCATGAAGAGCAGGCGCCAGACGATACATCCAGGGAGACATGCTTTCCCGTTCTACTGTCATAGCGATGGCGGATGCCCCGCCGAGCATGACAAGCAGTTCGTTATGCGCATACCAGAGATCTGCAATATGAGCGGGTCTGACGGGTAATTCGCTGACCACACCAGTCATATCCTGCAATGTTTTTGTATCGGCCGAGGCGGAAACAGGCAGTGTCCAGACGGTTGCGACCAGAGCACATATCTTTATTTTCCTTAGAAAATATCTGGACACACTTGATTTCCTCATCTGTCGGGGTTCGGAACCCGTGCCGGGACTCGTTTCATTGGGATATAGACAGGAAGTGCATGAACGTCGAGGAGCCGTGCGGCTCCGTAAATCGTTAATTTTTAGATAGTGGCACGTGCAGGTTACAATTCCCCAATTTCAGCGCCCTTTTCCGTGGAACCCTTTTGTTTCTTTTTCGTTAGATTAGCCTGACGGGCCTCGGAGGCTCGTAGTGTAATAATACCAGCTTCTGAAACGGATCTGTGGCGGCATGCGTCTGACCTTGCATACGGACTATGCGCTGAGAGCGCTTATTTTTCTTACCTGGACAACGGATCGTCTTGCTTCCATTCGGGAAATAGCAACGACTTACGGAATCTCTGAAAATCATCTGGTCAAGATCGTACATAAACTTGGCCAACAAGGTTTCATTGAAACGGTTCGGGGTCGTAACGGTGGTATCCGGCTGGCTCGTGATGCAAGCCAGATCTGTGTAGGCGATGTTGTTCGTGTCACAGAAGAGGGACTGGATAATGTCCCGAGTTCCAAAAAGGGACAGCTTCCGGAAGAACCCGGTCGCCTTCTGCCTCAGAGCCGCTTCCGGGATGTGGTTAATGCTGCCCTTAAGGCTTTCATGGCGGTGCTTGATGACACCCGGCTTTCTGATCTGATTTTCGATGAGCAGAAACAGATGCTCGGTATCGCCAACAGTCCCCGGTCACGTCTTTTGAAACAGGATGAGAGCAGGGAAGTCAGTCATATCGTGTCAACGGTAGCATCGTGAGACCTGTTTTTCTCACCATGCTGTTGTGGTCATAAAGATCAGGAAAAAGGCTCCGAAGAGACATCTCCGGAGCCTTTTTCAATGGAACAGATTTCAGCCCCGACGAATGTCCGGAGCCTTCGCTTCCTCGGACAGGCGCGTGACGGCCTCATCCAGCGTCAGCATTTCCTGATCCGCACCACCGAGACGACGCATCGCCACCGTTCCGGCTTCTGCTTCCTTGCGTCCCACCACCAGAATGACCGGCACACGAGCAACACTATGCTCGCGGATCTTGGCGTTGATCTTGTCCGCACGGGTATCGGACTCGACCGTGAGACCGGCCTTGCGCAGACGGGCGACAACCTCTTCGGCGTAAGGCGCTGCGTCACTGACAATGCTGGCCACGACAACCTGCATCGGGGCAAGCCACAGCGGGAACTTGCCCGCATGCTGCTCGATCAGAATACCGATAAAGCGTTCGAATGAACCAAGAATGGCGCGGTGCAGCATGACAGGACGGTGGCGGGCACTGTCCTCGCCAATGTAGTTCGCATCCAGACGCTCTGGCAGGACAAGATCGACCTGAAGCGTGCCGCACTGCCAGTCACGACCGATGGCGTCACGCAGCACGAATTCCAGCTTCGGACCGTAGAACGCGCCCTCACCCGGATTATATTCATATTCCACGCCCGCAATCTCACAGGCCCGCTTGAGGGCGGCTTCGGACTTGTCCCAGACTTCGTCGGAACCGGAACGCTGTTCTGGACGGTCCGAGAACTTGATGCGGAAATGCTCGAAGCCGAGATCCTTGTAGACCTCCGTCAGCATCGCCACGAAACGTACGGTCTCATCCGCAATCTGATCTTCGGTGCAGAAGATATGCGCATCGTCCTGCGTGAAGCCACGCACACGCATGATGCCGTGCAATGAACCGGACGGTTCATAACGGTGGCATGCACCAAACTCGGCCATACGTAGCGGCAGTTCGCGGTAGGACCGCAGGCCGTGACGGAAGATCTGCACATGGCAGGGGCAGTTCATCGGCTTGAGCGCGAGGGTCTTGTCCTCGTCCTCGACGGTCGCCACGAACATATGGTGACGATACTTGCTCCAGTGACCTGACGCTTCCCACAGGGCGCGATCGACGAGCTGCGGCGTGCGCACTTCCTCATATCCGGCGCGGGTCTGGGCGCGGCGCATGTAATCCTGAAGCGCCGTGTAGAGACGCCAGCCCTTGGCGTGCCAGAAGACCTGCCCGACCGCTTCTTCCTGAATGTGGAAGAGGTCCATCTCCTTGCCGATGCGGCGATGGTCACGGCGTTCCGCTTCCTCAAGCTGGTGCAGGTGCGCTTCCAGCTCTTTCTTGTCGCGCCATGCAGTGCCGTAGATACGGGTCAGCATCGGGTTGCGATGATCGCCGCGCCAGTAGGCGCCGGCCACCTTCATCAGCTTGAAGGCGTTGCCGACATCGCCGGTGCTGCGCAGATGCGGACCACGGCAGAGGTCGAGCCACTCGCCCTGACGATAGATCGAGATTTCCTCGTCGCCCGGCAGATCGCGGATCAGTTCGGCCTTGAAGCGCTCACCACGATCTTCAAAGAACTTGATCGCCTCATCACGCGGCCATGTCTCGCGGGTGAAGGACGCGTTGGCCTTGATGATCTCGTGCATTCGCTGTTCGATGGCTGGAAAATCTTCCGGCTTGAACGGCTCGTTGCGGTAGAAATCATAATAGAAGCCGTTCTCGATCGACGGGCCGATGGTGACCTGTGTGCCGGGAAACAGCGACTGCACCGCTTCCGCCAGCACATGCGCGGCGTCATGGCGGATCATCTCCAGCGCTTCCGTATCCTTCCGGGTAACGAAGCGGATGGAAGCGTCCTGTTCGACGGGACGGCCCATGTCGCGGAGCTGACCGTCCACTTCGATGGCGATCGCCGCTTTGGCAAGACCGGGACCGATGGACGCGGCAATGTCCGTGCCCGTCACCGTTCCGTCAAACTGGCGAACGGAACCGTCTGGCAGGGTGATGGCAGGCATGGATGGATGCTCCAGGCATTGAATGGGACGGACGACCGGGATGGACGTCCTCATGGGAAAGGCCGACTTTAATGGCGTCAGCCGAGGGCGGAGACAACCCTATCCACGGAAAGAGTTGCCATATCGTGCACCCTAAGCACACGAACCTGCTCGGCGGACCGTCCGATGGGGGCTGTAAGGCCGGGATCACTCTCTGCTGAAAACAGCACCAGACACCGACAGCCAACGGCGGCGGCAAGGTGCATCGGGCCAGTATCATTGCCGACGGCGATGGTGGCCCCGGCGCAGATGCCGCCCAGATCAAGGATGGACGTCTTTCCTGTCAGGTCAACGGCCTCGGGGCAGACTGACTGAATGACGGCCGCCAGAGGCGTGTCCGCACTGCTGCCGATGACAACTAGCGTCTGTCCCTTTGCGGCAAGGTGAGCAGCCAGCGCGCCATAGCGCTCCGCTGCCCACCTCTTGCCCGGACGATGGGGGGCCGCCCCCGGCACGATGACGGCATAAGGCGTGCGGAGCTGCTCGGTGAACCGGGAGCCCTGCGAAGTGAGCCAGTTTAGATTGGCCACCTCCGGCACCTCCGCCATCCCAGCCACCCGGAGCTGGTCGCGCTGGCGGGTTCGGGTGTGCATGAGAGTGCGGCTGGGATTGGTGTGCGAAAGAGGGCCGCTGCCTCTGATGCCGGACCAGTCGGCCTTTCCGGCCAGACGGCGATATCCGCTCGATCGGCCTGAGGTCTGAAGATCATAGATCCGGTCATAACCGCTCAACTGCTGTCGGAGCCGTTTCATGCCCCGGAAGTCAGTGATTTTCGGGCGCGTATCGATCTCGATCTGATCGAACCACGGGCTGGCTTCGGCAAGCGCGCGGAACGGCGCTGTTGTCAGCAGGGTGATGGAGGCATCCGGGTGATGGGCGCGGATGGCGGCGAAGGCAGGAAAACTCTGCACGAAATCGCCGAGGGCGCTGAGGCGGATGACAAGAATGCGCGTCATGGGCAGCAGATTGCCCTGCCCTGCCCTTTCACGCCAGTAGGACATGCAGTGGAGAGGCGTATCAGTGCGTGTCCGGCACGGGAGAGGCCGCAGAGGCGTGCAGCGTCACATCGCTCGGCGGAAGCGCATCGGGGTCGGAGGCGAGCACTGTCAGGTCCTGACGCGCCAGATCGGCTTCGTGGGAATCCGGCTCAAGTGACACGACCTTTTCCCAGTCGGCACGCGCGCCCTCCGGGTCGTTCAGGCGCTGGCGGATGATGCCGCGCCCAAGCAGGGAAGTTGTGTCGTCAGGTTCCAGCGCCAGAGACTGTTCAATGTCGGTTTTAGCCTGCGTAAGAGCTCCGGTCTGGATTTCCGCCATGGCTTTCAGCCTGTGCGTTTCCGCGGCAAGGATAGGGTTGTTGGCGAGCGGCGTCAGATCCCGGATGACGGTCTGCGGCTGATCGAGCTGGAGAAGCGCCTTGTCTTTCAGCAGGCGGAGAGCGATGGACTCCGGTGTCAGTGTCAGTCCGTAGCCTGCGGCTTCGGCCGCTTTGCCGGGCATGGCGGCGGCAAACCACGCACGGGCGGCATCGGCCGCGACATTGGCCCGTTCCTCGGTGGAATCATCATCCGCACCCACCTCATGCCTTGCCGTTTCATGGGATAGCTGATCAAGCTGTTCCGCCCCGGCGAGAGCGTCTCCGGTCATGACGTCCGCAACAGCCCTGCAATGTCCGATCGCGCGCTCATTGCCTGTAACCGTGTGGCTGGACACATAGTCATCCACATCCGAGGGATCATCATCCAGCAGCGCGAGGCAGTCGGACAGGACGAATGGAGGAAGTGGGGCGGAGGCTGCGTGAAGAGCGCAGGTACCGGTTGTCAGGGAGGCGAGCAGCATGAGGGTTGTTGCTGTAGGACTGCCCGGAATCAGGGCGGTTTTTCGCTGTCCCGTCGCCATGTGAAGCGAAGGGGAAAGTTCGGAAACCCGAGACGGGGAAGGGGCCGGACCAGTCATGGCAACCATTGAGGGCAGGGAGGACGCTGTGGTCAAGGCCGAACGAAAAAAGAGACAACAAGGTGCGGGATTGGCTGGTCCGTGCTATCCGCGAAAATTATGAATGCGTTAGCCCGTAGCCCAGTCATTCTTCAGGTTCTGCCTGCTCTTGATGCGGGCGGTGTGGAACGTGGCACCGTGGAGATGGTGCAGGCCATCGCGCAGGCTGGAGGGATACCGCTTGTGGCCAGTGCGGAAGGGCGGCTGGCCCCGATGATCGCTTACTATGGTGGTCGCCATATTCCGCTGGAGCTCGGCAGGAAGTCGCCCTTCGCCATTCTGCGGAATGCACGGAAACTCAAGGCGATCATCAGGAAGGAAAAGGTCAGTCTGGTCCATGCCCGATCGCGCGCGCCTGCATGGGCGGCGAAGCTGGCCTGCCGTTCGCGCAAGGTTCCTTTCATCACCACATGGCATGGGGTTCATAACGCGAACTTCCGGGGCAAGAAGGCCTATAACGCCGTGCTGGCTGCCGGGGATCGCGTCATTGCCATCAGCCAGTTCATCGCGGACCGTCTGAGGCGGGAATATGAGGTCGGAGACGATCGACTGCGCATCATCCCTCGGGGGGCGGATACGGTGCAGTTCGATCCCGAAAACGTGCGCGGAGATCGTGTCAGCGCTGTTCTGAATTCATGGAACATCGAGGATGATGGGGCCGCGATCATTCTCATGCCAGCCCGGCTGACGGAGTGGAAAGGGCAGGGGCTGCTGCTGGATGCGCTTTCCATCATGATCCGGGAACGGTGGACGACACGTCCGTGGGTCTGCGTGTTCGCGGGAGAGACACCGGAGAAATCGAGTTTTCCGGCTCAGCTCAAATCACGTGTTGTCGAACTTGGGCTGACACCGCATGTGCGGTTCGGTGGTCATTGCACGGACATGCCGGCAGCTCTCGCCCTGTCCGAGATGGTTGTCGTGCCGTCCCTGCGCCCAGAGCCGTTCGGACGCGTGGTGGTTGAGGCGCAGGCAATGGCGCGGCCTGTCATTGTTGCAGCGCATGGTGCGGCTGTGGAGACGGTCCGGCATGGTGAAACCGGCCTGCTGTTTCCGCCCGGAGATGCGCGTGTTCTTGCGGAAATGATCGCCGCCACGCTGGAAGCGACGGATGAAGAGCGTATGGCGTTGGGTCATGCTGCCCGGCTCAACGTGCTGGAGCATTACACGACCCGATCCATGCAGCAGGCGACGCTGGCGGTTTACGATGAAATGCTGGACGAAGGCTTGGCTGGACGCTTTATGGAACAGGGCGTCGGAGAGTAGCGGATTCCAGGATCTATCCTGCGTCCTGCTAAGAGATACGGGCCGTTTGAATACGTTTTGATAAGACTTTTGTTAAACGAGCGGCAAGAGCCGTATTTAAAAATCATTCTGTAAAATAGAAGTTTCTGTAATCGATATTGCTTTTCTCTGGATCGTAAGAACGGCTCTATCGGACAGATTTCTGTCATATGGAAACGGTGCAGGTGCGCCGCATCATGTGGTTGGCAATGACATGATGCCCTTATAAATGCGTGTGAAAACTTGTTCGCTCTGATTTAGGATGGCGCAATTCGCAGTAAATATATCAAAAGTGTATAATAATTACATATTTATACATTATATTTACGCGTTAAAAATGTGATAATTATATCTATTTAAGTAAATATAGTTGACCATAAAGTAGGTTAATGCTAAATATATTTTCTGTAGAAGTAATGCATCTTTTCTACAATTCTTTCTGAATTAACTGTTGAGGCATTCTGTCATGAGAACACTAAGCGCTGAAGAAATGAACGAAATTTCTGGTGGCGGCCTTCTGGGTGGTCTGGGTAACGCGCTGATTTCTGTTGCTAACGGCATCAACACGCTGCAGGACCAGACAAACGTTTTCGGTGGGCTTCTTCATGATGTTGGCCTTGGCCCGGCTACAGGCGTTGTCGATAGCATCATTCAGGATGGTACGGACGCTATTTCTTCAGCTGGTTACCTGCTTGGTGGAACGGAATCCCGCGTGTCTCACCTGAGCAACACGGCGGCAACCGGCCAGTATGGCTTCAGCTTCCTGGGCTTCAGCCTCTAAAACCTCTGCCTGCTCAAATCAGAAAAGCAATGAGGGGAATTGTGGTCACCTGTTGGTGGTGTCAGAGTTTGTCGTGCTTTTTCTGAGATGACTAGTTCTGTTTTAAATGCGGTTGCGGTATTTTGATGCTGTAATCGCATTTTTTTGCCAATATTTTGATAGCGTATTTTTAGTGCAATTTGTGATTGTAGATGTATTCATTGAAAATAACCATGCAGTTACAGTAACTATCTACTTTATTTAAAGTTTTCTGTAAGAAATATTTTCAATAAACATACACAATAAATGGAATGCCCTGTATCGCTTATGCCTTTGGAGCCAAATAATTTCCTTTTGACACGCGATCGGGAAAATTTAGCTTTTTTACACAGAAAAATTGCGTATTTGGTGTTGGTTCTTCATAGTTAAGGTAGTTATGTTTCAAGATGACAATAAATATATAAAAAATTTACATATTTATAAATATACATCTTAGTCTATGTGAAATCAATAGGGGTTTTATGAAGGTATGAGTTGAAAAATAAGATTATCTTTTAATTATAATCCCTTATCGTTAAAACGATGCAAATAATTATTATCTTGGTTGCAAAAGCAACTACGATCGCATATCGCATTTTTTAGAGATTTATTTAATAATCACAAAAATAGGTGAAAAATATACATGATAAAAAATAACAAATAGAGAACATTATGCTTGGGCTGAGCGTAATGCCTTATCTTAATTCTTGCAGCATACTGGGCGTCGAAAAGGTCAATCAAAGTGGTAAAAAGTGCGGATTTCATTGATGTCTTGTCAAGAAGAGCTTCTGCTCAATCTGCCTCCATTGCTTTTTCAGAACTCAACACAATGTTGGATGTGCAGGCATCCCTGACCTATGCCGAACTGGATGCCCGAGCTCGCAAGGTTGCGGTATCCCTTCTGAAAAGGTCATCCCGTGGCGCCCGTTGCCTTTTGCTGTATCCTCCCTGTATTGATGCTGTCGTGGCCTTTTTTGGTTGCCTCTATGCTGGCATCCTTCCCGTCCCGGTTCTGCCTTATGCCTCCAGCAGGCATCTTGATCGTATAGTGCGCGTTGCTGAAAACGCTGGCGCCCTGATTGGATTGGCCACCGATACAGTCGTAGCTGTTCTTGGGCGTCATCTCTCTCTCTCCACTGGGGATACTCTTGAGTGGTTACAGCTTGCCGAGTTGCAGAATGAGGGAGATGCATCAGAATGGGATGGCTACCAGCGTAACCCTGAAAGTATTGCATTTCTTCAATATACATCCGGATCGACCGGCACTCCGCGTGGTGTATGCGTCTCGCATGCCAATCTGGTCTATAACGCACAGGCGATTGCAGCAGGTTTTCAGGTCGATGAGAGTGGAGTGCTTGTCTCATGGCTTCCCGCCCATCATGACATGGGCCTGATAGGATGCCTTCTCCAGCCGGTCTTCAGTGGTGTTTCAACTTATCTTCTGTCGCCTCTGCACTTTACAAGGCAGCCGCTTGACTGGCTTCGCGCAATCAGTCGCTACAAGGGCAATTACAGTGGCGCTTCCGATTTTGCTTACCGTATGTGCATCGAAGCCGCACAGAACGGATTACCTGATGATCTCGATCTGAGCAGTTGGAATACGGCTTTTTCGGGTGCTGAAGTTGTCAGGGCGCCTACACTGAAAAAATTCCATGAAACGTTCTCCCCTGTGGGGTTCAGGGCTTCTTCTGTGACCGCATGCTACGGCATGGCGGAAACAACATTGTGGGTTTCCGGCGCGCATAATTCCATGGCGCATATCCTTGATGTGGATCGCCAGACTCTTGCAGCAGGTGAAGTCGCTCATTCCTCGAGTTCGGTTGAAACTGTCGAGCTTGTCGGCTGTGGCGATATCTATAACGATGCTGATCTGCGCATTGTTGATCCAGACACTCTTGCTGAGTGCAAGCCATCCCAGATAGGGGAAATCTGGTATTCGGGCGAAAATGTCGCACAGGGATACTGGGAAAACCCTGAGGCAACAGCAGAAAAATTCAACTTTTCGCTTGAAGGTGTCGAGGGTAAAAAATATCTGCGTACAGGTGATATGGGCTTTGTCAGCAATGGACAGGTTTATATTACTGGCCGACTAAAAGATATTATTATCATTAACGGCAAGAACTACTATCCGGATGATATCGAAAATATCGTGATGGAAAGTCATCTGGCCATGAAGGGTGCGGCATGCGTGGCCTTCTCGGTCGATAATGATCATCGTAACGAGCGGCTGGTCATTATCGTTGAACCGCATAACTGGCACCTCAGTCAGCAGCAGCAGGAAGAAGCCACAACAGCTCTGCGTTCGATGATTTCACGTGATGCGGGCTTGCGTGTGGACGAAGTACTTTTTGTTCGCAGAGGACAGGTTCCCAGAACATCGAGCGGCAAATTGCAGCGACGTGCGGCATTGCAGCGCTATCAGGCTCAGGAGTTCAAGCAGATCAAGAACAGGGTCTGTCAGGATAAACCGGAAAAAGCCGGTGCTGGTGAAGAAAATAAACGTTCCCAGCCATCGCTTCGTGTTTTTGTGGAGGAAGCACTCCGTTTGTCTCCGGGTTCCCTGCGGACCGATATTCCCCTGACCTCCCTTGGGCTGGACTCTCTGACAGCCATGCGGATTTCTGGTGCGATCGAAAATCAGTTCAGGGTTGAAGTCCCGCTGGATATTCTGTTCGACGGCGCCAGTTTTGATGATCTACAGGAGCGTATTGCGTCTGCGGATGGCGTGTCTTCTCCCAGACCTGAGATCGCCAAAAACGACGTGCCTGTGGAAGGAGAATTCCCTCTCCGCCCCATTCAGCGTGCCTATGTTGTTGGGAGAGATGAAAACGTTTCGTTTGGTGGATTCTCTACATACGTTTATATTGAGATCGATGGGGAGTGGCATCCCAAACAGTTGGAAAACGCCTGGAACAAGCTCATTGCGCGGCACGCTTCCTTGCGAACTGTTGTGCTGTCTCAGGGCGTACAGAAAATTCTTGAGGCTCCCGGAAAATACACCATTCCGGTTGCCGATTTCTCTGGATTGTCTGAAGAAGAAAGGCAGGAGGCTCTTCTTGCCTGCACGCGTGATAATGAAAACCGGGTCTTGCCGCTTGGTGTGTGGCCTCTTTTCGACCTGAAAATCAGCAAAACAGGATATGGGAAAAACAGACTGCATTTTGGCATTGATATGCTTATTGCAGATCTTTCCACGATTATTATTCTTCTGTCTGAAATGAACCAGCTTCTTCAGGGAGAGGATCTACCGACGCTTCCGGAAACCGGTTTCCAGAGTTATGTCGCATACGAACAGGCAGCGCAGTCTGGCAAGACGCGAGAGAACGCCTTGCGTTATTGGCAGGACAGAATTGCCGACATCCCGCCGCCGCCTCTCTCCATCGCGTCGCTTCAGGGACAGCGGCCTCGCCTTGGTCGCAGAAAATACGTGCTGTCCGAAGATCTGTGGGCTGGCCTTGTCCAAAATGGAGAGCGTTTTGGTCTGACCAAGTCGACCGTCATGTGTGCGATCTATGCTGAAGTCCTTGGGCGCTGGAGCGGTAACGCTCATTTCCATCTGAGTCTGCCATTGAACGACAGACTGCCTGTCGATCTGAATATTGACAGGGTTGCTGGCGACTTTACCCGAATAGAAATTCTGGAGATCGACAACCGGAACGGTAAGAGTTTCGCCGACAGATCTTCGGACATTCAGAAGCGCCTACGTGCGGACCTCGCGCACCGTATGGTCGATGGTGTGGGTGTTCTGCAGCTTATGTCACGAGCGGCTCCAGAGACCACGGAATGCGGTCGTGTCGTGTTTACCAGCGGGATTGGTCTTCCGGGGCTGACGACCGATCCTGATCTGTGGATACTCGGCGAGGAAGTGGGTGGCATCAGTCAGACGCCACAGGTTGTGCTGGACAACCATGTGTTCGAGATGCACGGCGGTCTGGTTGTTAACTGGGACGCCATGGAAAATGCCTTCCCCGAAGGTTTCCTTGACAGCATGTTTGAGTCCTATGTTGCGCTGATCACTGATCTGGCAAGCAGCCCGGATGCCTGGTTCAAAACGTCGCCTCTTCTGCTGACGTGTGAGCAGAGACTGACCCGTGATCATGTGAATGCAACAGAAACAGTTCTGCCTCAGGGTAACCTTGATGATCTGTTCGGCAAGCAGGTCGCACTGACCCCGGATGCACCGGCTCTTTTGGGGCAGGGTAGTGATACGGCACTGAGTTATATCGAACTGCGAAAGCTGGCTGATGGAATTGCCCATGCGCTTGGACAGGCTCCTCTCAGTGGCTTGACCGGTGTCGCTATTGGAAAGAGCTTTTCAGGTCTGGCAGCCATTCTTGGCGTTCTTCAGTCAGGTTCCGGGTACATACCGATAGATCCGGAATTGCCGCTTCTGCGTCGGGAACAGATTCTGGCCAAGTCCGGGATCAGTCGCGTGGTGGTATCAGAAGAGAACGCGGACGATCCGGCGTGGTCCGGACTCGAAAAAATTATCGTCGATACCAACGGTGCTGTCGTTCGCACGATCCCGGCTTCCGGTATGGTTGATGAAAAGAAAAGCGGGTTTGAAGACCTCGCCTATGTCATCTTCACCTCCGGATCGACTGGTGAGCCAAAAGGTGTAGCGCTCAACCATCGTGGTCCATTGAATACAATTACGGACCTGATCCGTTGTTACGATATCAATGAGAACGACCGGTTTCTTGCTCTCTCAAATCTGAACTTTGACCTGTCTGTCTTTGATATTTTTGGCCCGCTTTCAAGTGGCGGAGCAGTCGTGCTTCCAACTGCGGAGCAACTTCGTAATCCGGGACAGATTCTGCAATTGATGACAGAAACCGGGGTGACCATATGGAACAGCGTTCCTGCCCTGATGGACACCCTGATCGATCATATCGAGAATGCCGAGGAACCGATCCCGGCCCTGAAACTGCGTCTTGTCATGCTCAGTGGTGACTGGATTCCTCCCACACTTCCGGCAAGAATATCGGCCATCTGGCCGGATGCCAGAGTTCTGAGTCTTGGTGGTGCGACGGAAGCTTCAATCTGGTCGATTTCACATCCAATTATGGGCAGTGAAGAAGGCTGGACAAGTGTGCCGTATGGCAAGCCGTTGGGGAATCAGACATTCGATATCTTCAATGACCGGCAGGAGAGTTGTCCAGACTGGGTTGAAGGCGAAATCTGTATCGGTGGTATGGGACTGGCGCAGGGATATCTGCATGATCCTGTCAGGACAGCAGAGCACTTTGTGACAGATCCTCGTTCCGGAAGACGTTTTTATCGGACGGGTGATCTGGGACGTTATCGTCCAAATGGCGTTATCGAATTCCTTGGGCGACGTGATGATCAGGTCAAAATCAACGGATACAGAATAGAACTCGGCGACATAGAAAAAGTCCTCGTGTCACATGAACAGGTGAGCAAGGCCATCGTTCTGCGTCATGGCGATCGTTATACGGGGCGTCTCGTTGCCTATATCGTTCTTTCAGACAGCAATGAATTCTCTCTGCATGAGTTGAAAGAGACGGCGCGTGATGCCTTGCCGCATTACATGGTTCCAGAACGCATTGTTGTTCTCGACGAGCTGCCATTGACCGCGAATGGCAAGATTGATCGTAAGGCTCTTAAAGCGAAGGAAATGTCGTTTGGAGAGACTTGTGCCGGAAGTGTCGGTAATGAAACGATCGAAAAACTGCGCAAGATCGTTTCCGACGTAATGGGGATTGGTGAGATTCCTTCTCATATCAGCGCATTTGATTTGGGTGCGACGTCCATGCATCTGATTCGTATTCGTCGACGGATAGAAAGCGAGTTTGGTTGCAAGATTGGTCTGGCCAATCTCTTCCAGAATCCCACGGTGGAATCCCTGTCAGAATATCTGCATGAAAATGTGGAAAAGGTTCAGGCATGACATCCGTACAGACACAGGTCACGCTGAAGCGGTTTTCTGGAAAAGGGCCTGCCGATCTTAAGCTGATATGCTTTCCATATGCGGGGGGAAGCGCCGGTATTTTCCGGAGTTGGGCAGGATTTTTTCCTGAATCGGTCTCTGTTTACGGAGTGAACCTGCCTGGACGTGATGAAAATATCGGATCAGAATGTCTTGATAATCTTCTCGAAATAGCAAGAGGTGTTTCTGATTGTCTGGAAAATGAATGCGCTGGACCCTCAGTGTTCTTTGGGCACAGCATGGGTGCACTGGTTGCCTGGGCCACAGCGCGTGAATTGCGGAAAAGGGAACTACCTCTTCCATTGCAGCTCTTTCTTTCCGGTATGAACGCTCCATCTGTTCCACGAGATGTGTTCTCCCATCTGGATGATGATGCCTTCATTCAAAAATTGCTGGATATGAGCGAGGGTAGTCCGGCAATCTTTGACAAGATCAGTATGATTCGGGAAGAACCGGAACTGATCGAGCTGATGCTGCCGGTTGTCAGGGCTGATGTCCGTTCCGTAGATAGTTACAGCTATACACATGAGACACCCCTTGCCTGCCCGATTTTTTCTTTTTACGGAAACATGGACAGGCAGACAGCACCAGAGGCGATAGCTGCCTGGAAAGATGAAACTGAAGATTCTTTTGGGATGCATGAATTTGATGGAAGTCATTTCTTTCTGCATGACCGGGAACCGGAAGTTCTTGATAAAATAAAGGCTGTTCTCTCTGAAAGAGATATCAAGATATAAAGGCTTGTTCTGTTTTTCTTGCGCCTTGACACCTTTGCTTCCCTTCCTAGCGATGGGTTGAGGCAGGCCAGGAACAGTGTGAAAGAGACGGTATGGCGCAGGATGATCACATACAGGAGGATAGGGTTTCGGATAATCTGGAGGAGCCTGTTGCCAGCAGCGGGACGGAGGATGTTCCTCGGAAGAAAGGCCGGAGACGCAATGTCGTAGCGTTCGTTCTTTTGATTGTTCTAGTTATAGTTCTCTGCTGTTATTATTTTTATAAGACACGCAATGACGTAAAGACCGAAGATGCCTATACGGCGGGCCGGAAGCATGCGATCGCATCACAGGTCAGCGGATATGTGACGCAGTTGCTTGTTGACGATAATCAGTTTGTTTATCGCGGCGATCTTCTGCTTTCGATTGATCACAGCGACTATGTGGTCGCTTTTAACAAAGCCCGGGCTGCTGTTCTTAAGGCAGAGGCCAATATCAGGGCATTCCGTATGATTGCGGAGATTTCGCATAAGACCTTTCCCGGAAGGCTCCGAGCTGCAGAAGGAAGTCTGCAGATTGCGGAAGCCCAGCTTATGCGCGCCAAGGCTGATTATCACCGCCAGCTTACAGTGATGCGGGAAGGCACATCCCAGCAGGATATTGATCATGCCAGAGCAGCTCTGGAAGAAGCCCAGGCCAAGGTTGCTTCTGCACAGGGCGATGTGACGCAGGCGGAGCCGGTCGAATCAAATCTGCAAAATGCTGCGGCTCATGTGTCACAGGAAGAAGCTGCTTTGGTTGAAGCGAAGGCTGATCTTGAGCAGGCTGAAATCAATCTGACCCGCACCCACATCCGTGCGCCGTGTGATGGTTGGGTCTCCCAGCGCAATGTGGAACTGGGGAATTTCGTGAAGCCTGGACAGCAGATGATGTCTATTGTCCCTGCCGATGTCTGGATCGTTGCGAACTACAAGGAAACCCAGATACAGGGGATGAAGCCGGGTCAGAAGGTGGACATTTCCATCAATGCTTTTCCCCAGCTTCGTCTGCACGGGCATGTTGATTCCATTCAGTTGGGATCGGGGGAGTCCTTCAGTACTTTCCCGCCTGAAAATGCTACCGGAAATTTTGTGAAAATCGTGCAGAGAATTCCGGTAAAAATTCGTATTGATAGTGGTCTTCTGGCGAATAGCCCACCGCTGCCTCTGGGCCTCTCCGTCGAACCGGTGGTCCATATAGAATGAACGCAAATGAGACTTCGCCACAGGATGTCTGGAAGCCGAAGCACAATCCTTGGCTAGTTGCCATCGTTGTGACATTGGCTGCGTTCATGGAAATCCTTGATACGACAGTCGTCAATGTGGCGATGCCTCATATCGCAGGGGCTCTGGGCAGTTCCTATGACGACGCAACATGGGCGTTGACTTCCTACCTTGTCGCCAATGGTATTGTTCTGACTATTTCAGGCTGGCTTTCGCGTGTTTTCGGACGCAAACGCTATTTTCTGATCTGTATCGGCATGTTCACCGTCGCCTCGCTCCTGTGCGGACTTGCGACATCCCTGTCCTCGCTTGTTATATTTCGTATTCTTCAGGGTTTCTTTGGGGGAGGACTCCAGCCCAGTCAGCAGTCGATTATTCTTGATACGTTTCCGCCGGAGAAACGCGGGGCAGCCTTCAGTCTGACAGCCGTAGCGACAGTGGTGGCTCCTGTGACCGGCCCTCTGATTGGGGGCTATCTTACCGACGAGTTTTCCTGGCGCTGGATCTTTTTTGTCAATGTACCCTTTGGGATTCTGACAATTCTTGCTGTCATGATTCTGGTCGAGGATCCACCATGGGAAAAAGCCAGAAAGGAACGGATTGATGTGGTCGGGATCGGATTGATCTCGCTCGGTCTGGGCTGTCTCGAAGTCATGGCCGATCGTGGCGAGGATGAAGACTGGTTCAGCTCATCCTTTATCGTTCTGATGGCTTTAACGGGTGTTTTCTGCATTCTGGGCGCGATCGTATGGCTATGTCGCGTGAAAGATCCTCTGGTAAGACTGTCAGTCCTGAAAGATCGGAATTTTGCGATTGGCACAATTCTGATTTCTGTCATGGGCGGCATACTTTACGCATCTGCGATCATCATACCGCAGTTTTCACAGCAGATGCTTGGATATACCGCCACGATTTCCGGTTTTGTTCTGGCTCCCGGTGGAATAGCCGTTGTCTGCCTGATTCCTTTTGTGAACTGGCTTATGAAGAAAATCCATGTGCGCTATGTAATTGCATGCGGATTTTTTCTTCTGGCAATGGCGATGTTTCAGGCAACATCTCTTTATGCAGAACTCGATTTGAGGCATCTTATCTTTTACCGTGTCTGTCAGACTGCGACGATGGCTTTTCTGTTTGTGCCGATTTCCACCGTTGCCTATTCAACATTGCCTCGTGAACTCAATGCTGATGCTTCGGCGTTGTTCAGTATGGCGCGCAATTATATTGGTTCTCTCGCAATTTCACTGGGAACGGCGACTATTATTGAAACACGGCAGAGACATCAGGTCTATATTGCAGATAATATGACTGTCGGCCGAGCCGAATATTCAGCATATCTCGACCGGGTTCAGGATATTGCAGAAGCTTATGGGTTTTCGAGCGATATGGCGGAGACTTATAGCCGACATCGGTTGTTCGGCGAGTTTACGCGACAGGTAGCGTTGCTGGCTTACAATGACGTGTTTTTTCTTATCGGCATTCTATCTCTTGCGACCATTCCGTTCTGCTTCTTCCTCCCCACCAGCAGAAAATCTATGCAACTGGGCACAAAAGCAAAATGATTGTGTGGACTTCTTTTCTATCGTTGATTCTGTCCACAGCAGAAAGACCAAAGAGGTCTTTGCATGTGATGTCCGCGTGGAAATATTTGGACGCAGGAGACTTCAGATGCGCGTAACCTCGTTAATCCGTGTTGCGTTTTCATCCTGCGTTCTTCTGGCATTGCCGGGGTGTTTGCATGTTGGCCCAAAATATCATGCGCCGAAACCGTGGTCTCCCGCACATTTCGAGAATCTGCATTCTGGAAATGCATTTAGCATGACCGAAGAGACGAAAATCTCTGTGCAATGGTGGAAGACTTTCAATGATCCGGAACTCACGTCTCTTGAAGAACGTGTGGCCACTAAAAATCTGTCATTTCTTCTGGCTCTGGCAAACCTGTCTGAAAGTCGGGCGCAGCTTATGCTTGCGGGAGCTGAGCGCTTCCCTGCCCTGAGCGCCACAGGCTCCTACAGACGGGCACAGCGCAGTGAAAAACTGATGCAGGAAACGCTACATCGTATCGGTGGTGGTATCGTCCATGGAACACACGGTCAGATGGGTGAATTGGCCAGTGGATTTATTGAAGAGGCTGGAAATACAGCGACAGTTCCATTGCTCAATCAATGGAGCTCCAGTGTAGACGCCACATATGAAATTGATCTCTGGGGACGCGTTGCGCATCAATATCAGGCCGCAAAGGCGGGATTGCAGGCAACGGAGGAAGAACGCCATGCAGTTCTGATTGCTGAAGAGGCTGACATGGCGCGCGGTTATCTGACTCTTCGTGGTGATCAGCGGCGGTTGCTTGTCATGAAGGAGGGGGTGAAAGTTATTCAGAAGATCTCTGATATAGCTCAAGGACGGTACAAGGGAGGGCTCGTATCAGCGGTGGATTATGAGTCCGCTCAGGCACGTCTGAACGATACTCAGGCCCAGATTGCGGAAATGAATATCAAGATAGCGCAGGAAGAGAACGCTCTTGCCCTTCTGCTGGGAGAAATGCCGGGAAGTCTCAATGAAGAACTGGAAAAAAATGTAATTACGCCAGTTGTTCCTCCCGTTGTTCCCGTAGGTCTGCCGTCCGAGCTGGCTCACAGGCGTCCAGATATCAGGGAAGCAGAAGCGAAATTAAGGTTTGCTGTTGAAGAGACAGGTGAGGCGGTTGCGGATTTCTATCCAAGAGTAACCATCAATGCTGACTTTGGATTCCAGACACTTTCTTTCCGGGACCTGGGCTTTTGGAATGCAAAAGCGTGGAACGTCGGCCCGTCAATTTCCCTGCCTATTTTTCAGGGCGGAAGACTGAGTGGTCAGCTTGCATTGAAAAAAGGAGCGCAGAAGGCTGCGGCTATTTCATACAAGCAAACGGTTCTACAGGCATGGCATGATGTCGATAATGCTCTGACGGCGTATCACGACGAACAGACACGCATGCAAAAATTACATGATGAAATCGCCAATGATAATCATGCCCTCAAGCTTGCGGAAAGTCAGTATCGAAGCGGCTTGACCAATTACCTCACTGTGTTGAGCACTGAGGATCAGCTTTTAACCGCTGAACTTGCATTGGCTGAGAATGAGGCGACTGTCGCGACGAGTCTTGCGCGACTTTACAATGCTCTTGGTGGTGGATGGGAAAATGAAGCCCAAGCCGAATAAGGCATTATAAATATATCTTTATAAATATGCGTTATTTTGTTGAGAATACAATAATAACTCTTGCGTTAATTTAAGAAATTTTGTCTGATGTGCGTGTCTGACTGTAGACTATACTTTGATCAGACAGAGCGTTAAGGAAGCCACTGTAAAGCATCCTTGTTCATTCAAGCGGATCTTCCTGTGGGCTGAGTATGAGGAATAAAATGGCACACAGCGTACAACCCTTTCGGGCATCGTATAGAAGTAAAATATCAAAATATTATAATGTATATCTTCATGGTGCCTTTGTCTTCTTCGTTGGTGTATGTGCCATAATATTTTTCGCTTCAAAAATACATAATTTTAAATTGGTTGATAGTCTGGCTTTTGTTTTTGGTATTCTGTTCTTTAATGTCTGTGAGTATTATATTCATAAAAGCTTTGGGCATAGGAAAAATCCGGTCGCTCTGCTTTTTTATAAAAGACATACGGGCGACCATCATAGTTTTTTCTCTGATGACGAGATGTATTTTGATCAGGCTCAGGATTGGCGCGTTATTCTGTTTCCGCCCTGGCTTGTTGTTCTCATAGCTATACTGCTGTTTGGAATCTGGTCTGGTGTCTCCATCCTGAATCAAAATATGGCCTCTTTGTTTTCCATGGCAGTAATGGGAAGTTTCTTGTGCTATGAGATCTTTCATGTCTGTGCCCATGTTCCGCCTGGATACTGGTTTACAGAGCTTCCCTGGATCAGAATGGTACGTCGTCTGCATACCATCCACCATAGACGCCATCTTATGGCTGATCGTAATTTCAATATTCTATTCCCAATGATGGACAGAATTTTGAAAACAATTGTTCAAAAATAACAGTATTTAACAACAAAGTTTCTGTGGTTTTTGTCTTTTATCCATGCCTCGAAAGAGGCATGGATTTGAATGAAGAACGATACTATTGCTTCGAGTAAATATAAAAACGAACAAATTAATTTTTTCGTTTACAAGAGAAATTGAAATATTTCATGTAAATTATGAAGAAAATAATGATCAGTTTTTTAAATCTCTTGATTTTATGGACGAAAGTGAGTCTGAGAGAATCAGGTCTCTGGTCTATTATAAAGATAAGCGGTCATTCGCCATAACAAGATATGCGTTGAAAAAAATTCTTGCTGATAAAAGCAGTCTGAATTTGGAATCCATCTCTATTCAATCATTGAAAAGGCAGAAGCCTTCTGCCGGTGATGGTTGCGGAATAGATTTCAATGTCAGTCATTCGGATACAGCTAGTGTTATTTGTGTATCCAAAAACTACGATGTTGGTATAGATCTGGAACCTGTTTCCTCAGCTATGTTCTGCTCAGAATTGTCGGATTCTATTTTCACTTTGAAAGAAAAAGAGATTTTTCATTCTCTTTTGTCAGAAGAAAAGAAGAAGTTTTTTTTGAAGTGCTGGACCGCAAAAGAGGCTTATTGCAAACTTCTTGGATGTGGAATTACCGAAAATTTTAAAAATCTTGAGGTAACGTTGGATCAAGACTCAATGATAAAGAAGGTCGATCAATCAGAAATTCATTTCTTCTGGTCTGATGCGGTTAAAAATCATTGTATGTGTGTTGCTTTCAGACGCAAGCATGAGGAATAAAAGCATGTAATAATTGCCGCATTTCTGGAAAGTGTCACAGTGAAGTTTTTCTTTTAGTCTACAAAAATTTTAGAAACTAAAATGAGACTTTTATTTCTGTGGCATGGAAAACGGCTGTCGACCGTTCCCCCGCAAATATCCTGACCCATAGTCTATAGGGCGGGTGTTTCCTTCTCTGCCCCCTTGTGCGCCACGCTTTCGAATACCAGCATGTTGTGTCCGCCGCGCATGAAATGCTCACACACTCTCATGCCGATGCCTCCCAATACCTTGCGAGAGGCGATATTGCTGTCACGGGCGACAGCCATGACGCGAGAAAAACCTGCGGCATGAGCATGACGAAGCGCCGCCGCTGCCGCTTCCCGTGCAAGGCCCCGTCCGGCTGCCCAAGGGTAGATCGCAAACCTGAGCGCAACACCGCGTCCATCGGGTCGTTCATGCACGCCCGTAATGCCGATCAGTCGTCCGTTCTCGCGAATGGCGAACATGCCGGTGCCGTATTTTGCCCAGAAGGTGATGTCGGACACCATTTCCGCCTCCGCCTGCTGACGATTGCGCACACCGCCGAGCATCATGGCGAACGCGCCCCCATCCGCCTTGAGGCGTGCAATATCCTCCATGTCGCGCCAGGAAACGGGCGTCAGTGTGAGGCGGGCGGTGCGGAGGATATGCAAGCTCATGGATGATCTATCAGAAACATCCTGAAGTGAATTTGTAAAATGGAAGCCGACAGAATGTCTGGTGTCTGTTTTCGAAAACAGGCCCTTTAAAGCTTTTTGAAAAAAGCTTCACTAAAAACTTCCTGGTGTTTTGCAGGAACTTTTCCTGTTCTCACCGAGAAACAGGCCGGGATCAAAGGGACTGTGTCCCTTTGTGGAGCACGGGGCAAAGCCCCGCAAACTCCCCTCCCGAAACCGGCTTATCGCGCCAGCGGACGATACTTGATCCGGCTCGGCTCGACCGCAGCATCGCCCAGACGACGCTTCTTGTCTTCCTCATACGCCTGGAAGTTACCTTCGAACCACTCGACATGGCTATCACCCTCAAAGGCGAGGATATGCGTAGCGAGACGGTCGAGGAACCAGCGATCATGGGAGATAATCACGGCACAGCCCGGATACTCGGCCAGCGCGTCTTCCAGCGCGCGGAGTGTATCGACATCGAGATCGTTGGTCGGCTCATCGAGCAGGATGACATTGCTTTCCTTGCGAAGCATCTTCGCAAGGTGAACGCGGTTACGCTCACCACCGGATAGCACGCCAACCTTCTTCTGCTGGTCAGCGCCCTTGAAGTTGAATGCGCCGACGTAGGCACGTGACGGAACCGCACGCTTGCCAAGATAGATCACGTCCGTGCCGCCCGAGATTTCTTCCCAGACGGTCTTGTTATCGTCGAGACTGTCGCGGGACTGGTCGACGTAACCGAGTTCAACCGTGTCACCGATGGTCAGCTTGCCGCTGTCCGGCTGCTCCTGCCCGGTAATCATCTTGAACAGCGTGGACTTACCCGCGCCGTTCGGTCCGATCACACCGACAATGCCACCCGGCGGCAGCTTGAAGTTCAGCTTGTCGATCAGCAGATGGTCGCCAAAGCCCTTCGTCAGGTCTTCCGCCTCGATCACCACATTGCCCAGACGCGGACCCGGGGTGATGACGATTTCCGCTGTGCCAGCGGCCTTCTCGTTGCTCTTGGCCAGCAGTTCTTCGTATTTGGTGATACGGGCCTTGCTCTTCGCCTGACGGGCCTTCGGGCTGGAGGCAATCCACTCCTGCTCGGCGGCAAGGGCGCGCTGACGGCCACTCTCTTCCTTCTCTTCCTGAGCCAGACGCTTGCGCTTCTGTTCCAGCCACGAAGAATAGTTGCCCTCGAACGGATAGCCGCGTCCGCGCTCGATCTCGAGAATCCAGTTGGTCACGTTGTCGAGGAAGTAACGGTCATGGGTGATGACCATGACGGTGCCTTCGTAGTCACGCAGGGTCTTTTCGAGCCATGCCACGCTCTCGGCGTCGAGATGGTTGGTCGGTTCGTCAAGCAGCAGCAGGTCAGGCTTTTCCAGCAGCAGGCGGCACAGCGCAACGCGGCGGCGCTCACCACCGGAGAGCTTGTCGACGGGGCTGTCAGCAGGCGGGCAGCGCAGTGCGTCGAGCGCGATTTCCAGCTTGCGGTCGAGTTCCCAGCCGTCGCCAGCATCGATCTTCTCCTGAAGATCGGCCTGCTCGGCGAGGAGCGCGGTCATCTCGTCCTCGTCCATCGGCTCGGCGAACTTGGCGGAGATCTCGTTGAAGCGGTCAACCGCCTTCTTCAGGTCACCGAAACCCTGTGCGGCGTTTTCACCAACCGTCAGGTTCGGGTCGAGCTTCGGCTCCTGTTCGAGATAGCCGACCTTCACGCCTTCAGCGGCCCAGGCCTCGCCACCATATTCCTTGTCGATCCCGGCCATGATTTTGAGCAGGGTCGATTTACCGGCGCCGTTGACACCGAGAACACCGATCTTGGCGCCGGGCATGAAGGACAGGGTGATACCCTTGAAAACTTCACGACCGCCCGGATAGGACTTGGTCAGGTCCTTCATCACATAGACATATTGATATGGCGCCATGAGACGAAACTCCGTGACAGTAATGGAAGGACCGGCCCTGAGATGGCCAGAAGTGGCGAACATCGGGCGGGCTTTGGACCCGGCCGATTGAGACGCCTGCGCCCGGCAGGACTTGAACCCGCAACCAAGCCGTTATGAGCGGCCCGCTCTAACCAATTGAGCTACGGGCGCGCAGGCGGCTCATCAATTCGCGCAATCCAACCCATTTTGCAAGCGTCCAGTGCAAGGAAATATGTCTGTCTTGGCAAGAAAGCGGCACAGGGCTACGCTCCGCCCGCAATTTATCCATATGGAGCAGGACGATGGACGTCTCGAAACTTTCCCCCGGCAAGGACGTGCCGAACGACATCAACGTCGTGATCGAGATCCCGCAGGGGTCTTCCGTCAAATATGAGATCGACAAGGAAAGCGGTGCGCTGTTCGTCGATCGTTTCCTGTTCACGCCGATGGCCTACCCGGCTGCCTATGGCTTCATCCCGAACACGCTGGCCGCTGACGGTGACCCGGCTGACGCCATGGTCCTCACCCCGCGCAACGTCGTTCCGGGCTGCGTGATCCGCGCCCGTCCGATCGGCGTGCTGCTGATGGAAGACGAAGCCGGTCAGGACGAGAAGATCCTGTGCGTGCCGCACGACAAGATCCACCCGCAGTTCTCCAAGGTCGAGAAGATCGAGGATCTGCCCGAGATCCTGATTCAGGAAATCGAGCACTTCTTCACGCGCTACAAGGATCTGGAGAAGGGCAAGTGGGTGAAGGTCACGGGCTGGGGTGACAAGGCCCGCGCCGGTGAGATCATCAAGGCGTCCCTTGAGGCTGCAAAGAAGTAATTCTTCTGAGCATTCGATGACGGCAACACCCTGCTTTCGGTTTGAAAGCAGGGTGTTTTTTTTGGGGGTGACCGATCGCGGTGACAGGTTCAGAACACCAGAAGTGCCCTGCTGTATGTAGCCAGAGTGCGTGTGGTCAGGGTAACGACAGGCTGTGCACAGAAGGGCCAGCGGGTCTGGTTGAATGCGGGAGGCAGGAAGTTTGAGGCGGAAAGGTGTGTGGCGGACAGTTGCCGGGATGTCCGTTCTGTTAGTGCTTTCCGGCTGCTCGCCGGTTTCGGTTCACCGCCTCAGTCTGCTCGATGCCTATAGGGCACGCACCCGCAGCGCACTGGAAACCGATCAGTTCAGTGCTTCGACCCACACGGTTCTGCAACGGCAGAACCTGCTTTCAGTCTGGAAAACACAGCCCGAAAAAGCACTTGCCTCTCTGAGGATGGCCACACAGGAGGGGTTCTATTCCGAGGATGTGTCGTCCCAGATGTTTGCTCTGGCGGAGTTGAACTACCTGCTGGCGCGTCGTCACCATGACCCGGCCCTGTTCATGATGGCTGCCCTGTATGCCTATGCCTATCTGTCGCCGGATGCGCCGGAGGCGGAACGTCCCAGCCCGTATGACGAGCATTTCCGTCAGGCTTGTGATCTCTACATGCTGGCCCTGACGGAGGCGCTAGGCTCCCCGGCTCGAGTGGGCTCGCAGGTCTGGACGCTGCCCGTCGGCCGACTGGAATTGCAGGCCAACCCGGATGATCTGAACTGGCATGGCCACACCCTGACAGATTTCCGTCCGACAGCCCGCTTTGCGGTCAATGGACTGAACAACATCTATTCTGAACCCGGACTGGGCGAGCCGCTCGCCGCCATTCCACAGATGAACGCGGGGGAGACGCACTCCTTCCAGATTTCAGACAAGATGCGCGTGCCGGTCAGTCTTTTCATGGAGATTGACCATTCAAGGGAGCAGGTTCTGTCCGACCATATGGTAGGTCGCGTGGTGCTGACCGCCAGTGATAACGCCACGGAACGCCGTGAGGACAGCCATCAGGTTCCGTTACAATACGATCCCACCACCGCCCGCGCCGTCAGCCTGAGTGAATCCGTCGACTGGTCCGCTGAATATACCGGCTTTCTCAATGGTCGTTATTTCGACAACCACAAGAGACTTCAGCTTGCCGCAATCGAACCCCACAGAAAGGGGCGCATGCCGGTTGTGCTGGTTTACGGCACGGCGTCCAGCGCAGGACGTTGGGCCAACATGATCAATGATCTGCTGGCGGACCCTGAAATCCGCAAGCATTTCGAATTCTGGGTTTTCTCCTATGGCACGGGAAATCCTATTCCGTATTCCGCTGTCCAGCTCAGGGAATCCTTGCAGGAAGCGATCCACAATCTGGGAGGAGTGCAGGCGGACCCGGCGCTTGGTCATATCACCCTGATTGGCCACAGTCAGGGCGGTCTCCTCTCCAAGATGCTGGTCATCAATGCTGAAAACCGCCTCTGGAACGGTCTTATTTCCGTGCCCCTTGATCAGTTGAATCTGACGACGAGAACCAGAGACCTGTTGAGAGAAGCCCTGTTTCCATCGGCAATGCCGGAGGTGAAGAATGTGGTGTTCATCTCGACCCCGCAGCACGGCAGTTATCTGGCGACGCTTTCCGTGTCACGCTTTCTGGGAAGAATGATAACATTCCCCTTTACTGTCACGCATGTTCTCAATCAGCTTGTGCAGGCTGATGACGCATTGCGGCTGGATATGAGCCCGTGGCGGGTCGCCAGTGTTTACGGCATGTCGCCACAGAGCAGTTTCATTCAGTCCCTGTCAGCTATTGAAGTGTCGCCTGATGTCGAGGCGCATTCCATTATTCCGGTAACAGGAAACGGCCCTTCCCCGACCGCCACCGACGGTGTCGTGGATTATGAAAGCGCGCATGTTCCCTATGTGAATTCCGAACTCGTTGTGAAACATTCGGAACATTCCACCCAGTCGAACCCGGTGACGATTGCGGAAGTGCGACGCATCCTGTTTCAGCAGATTCTGGAAACCTCCAGTGATCAGCCGCCTTCCGGCGATATGGCGAAAAAGAATATCATGCGGATCGGTGGCGAATATGTGCCGACCGGGAGAAGCTGGAAATAATGCTCGGGAAAGTCGGACGATGGTGCCTGTATCTGGCCTGCGGCGTGATGTTGCTGTTTGGCATGGCGGCGTTCTGGTATTCGACCATTCTGCCTGACTGGCTGCGTGTCGGTCTTGCCTTGCTTTTTCCTGTCCTTTTCGTCGTGTGCCTGCGATGGAAAGGAAAAATCCGTCTGGCTGGCTGTGCCGTTCTCCTGACCAGTTTCTGGGGCTGGTACCTGACCGACCCGCCCCGTAATGATCGCATCTGGGCGGGTGAATACGCCATTCCGGCTGATACGCGGATTGACGGGCATATTGTACATGTCAGTCATGTCCGGAATTTTACTTACAAAACCGAGAGCGATTACAAACCGTCTTACTATGATGCTGATTATGACCTCGACAAATTGTCAGGGGTGGATCTTGTCACGTCCTACTGGGCGGGTGACGCCATCGCCCATGTTTTCCTGTCATTTGGCTTCAGTGACGGAAAGCATCTCGCGATCTCGATCGAAACCAGAAGACAGAAACGCTTTTCCTATTCGACGATTGCCGGTTTCTTTCATCATTACGAACTGTTTTACGTGACGGCCGATGAGCGTGATCTGATCGGCGTCAGGACCGATATCCGCAAGGAGCGTGTCTATCTCTATCCGTTGCAACTGGCTCCACAGACGGAACGGCGTCTGTTTCTCAGTTATCTCACCGAGATTCATACTCTGAAGACGCACCCCCAGTGGTACAACACACTGACGGATAATTGCACGACCGGCATCCTGCAACGCGCTGATGCACGCTGGCGCTATCGTCTGGACTGGCGTGTGCTGCTCAGCGGCTATACTGCTTCTCTGGCGTATGATCTCGGGTTTCTGGATCACAGATATGATTTTCCGACCCTGAAAAGGATGAGCCGCATCCACAGACCGGAGGGTGCCCGTCCAGACGATGATTATTCTCAGGAAATCCGGGAGAACAGGCCGCTGCGCGAAAGCGTGGATGCTCCGTGATGCGGGTCATCTCCGCTGTCGACGGGACAGTGGAGCGCATCATTTTCGGCCAGTATTCGCTCCCATGATGAAACGCAGTTGTCTCTGAAACGGCAACTGTTCCGGGGCTCTGATCCCTGATACTCCCGACGCAAAGTTTTTTTACTATGCGCCTCCTGTTTTTTCAGTCAGAGGAAACGGGCAAATTTTCAAAACATCCCGGCTTCTGCGGGGATGTGCTCTGGAGTGTCTTATGGGTGATTTTCAGCCCACTTACCGGAAGCTCGGCCTGCTTGATGGCTGGCGTGTTCTGGTCGCGTTGCTCTGCCTGCTCATTGGCGCAGGTCTTGCCGCGGGTGGTTTCAATCTCGTCATGCTTGGCGGCTCGCTTTACTA
>NZ_DHNR01000016.1:10210-47164 GCF_002409645.1 Acetobacter sp. UBA5411 | reverse complement strand
CGCTGCGTGTCCGGGTTGAAGCGGATGACCTTCACGCGATCCGGCTGACCGATCTGCAGAGCTTCGGACGGGTGATTGATGCGCTTCCATGCGATGTCGGTGACATGCAGGAGGCCGTCGACGCCGCCGAGATCCACGAACGCACCGTAGTCGGTGATGTTCTTGACCACGCCGTCGAGGATCATGCCTTCCTTCAGGCCCTGGATCAGCTCGCTGCGCTGTTCTGCACGGGTCTCTTCAAGAACCGCACGACGCGAAACGACGATGTTGCCGCGAGCGCGGTCCATCTTCAGGATCTGGAACGGCTGCGGAACGCCCATCAGCGGGGTTACATCGCGAACCGGACGGATATCGACCTGACTGCCCGGAAGGAACGCCATGGCGCCGCCGAGATCAACCGTGAAGCCGCCCTTGACGCGACCGTAGATCGTGCCGTTGACGCGCTGGTTGGCCTCGAAAGCCTTCTCCAAGTTGGTCCATGCTTCCTCGCGGCGAGCCTTCTCGCGCGACAGAACGATGGAACCATCACGATCTTCGTAACGCTCGATGTACAGCTCGATGACATCGCCCGGCTTGACTTCCGGAGCAGCGCCCGGGGGGCCGAACTCGCGCAGGGCAACGCGGCCCTCGCTCTTCAGGCCAACGTCAACAATCGCGAAATCATCGGTCAGGCGGACAACGCAGCCCTTGACCACCGATCCTTCAAAGCCGCTGTCCTGCCCGAGTGTCTCGTCGAGCAGTGTCGCAAAATCCTCACCGCGAAAATGATCGGTGGCTGTCTGTGTGGCTGAAGCCATGTAGAAACTGTTTCCCTGTCAGGGTCGAAACCCCAACATGTCTGCGCTCTGCATACAGGATGCTGAACGACTTGCCCGTCGTGCCTGTGGCACCCACGGGCCTGCTTTCATTACGTATCGCCCGCGACCACCGCGCGCGACTGCGGATGAAAGACACTCCACCCCTGTTCTTGTCAAGAAAATAACGCTTTTCCCGGCCTACAAGACGGTCATCAGGGACATTACAGTAGCGTGAACGTCGCTTTTCGATACTGTGCGCGCCCGAATGATCTGCCTCCGGGCGCAAACCACACCAAGGAGACCGTGAATGCCGCGCTGGCGCTGGCTTCTGATCCAGATTACCCGCCGTCTGTGGTTCCGCGCCACGCTCATTGGTCTTGCCGGCGTTATCGTGGCGGCCTCTGGCATCGTCTTCCAGCGTTACATCCCGTGGGACATTCCGGGCACAATCGCTTCTTCCGCCGAAAACGACATTCTCAACATCATCGCATCCAGCATGCTGACCGTCACGACGTTCTCGCTGAGCGTGATGATCACGGCCTATGATTCCTCAACCAACGACGCTTCTCCCCGCGCCACCCGGCTGCTCATTGAGGACAGCACGACGCAGAATGTGCTCTCCACCTTCATCGGCTCGTTCCTGTTCAGTATCGTCGGCCTTATTCTTCTCAAGACAGGCCTTTACGGAGAGCATGGCCGGGTCATCCTCTTCGCCGTCACGATCGCCATCATCATTCTTATTGTGGTCATGCTGCTGCGATGGATCGACCACCTGACACGGCTCGGACGCGTCGGTGCGACCACGGCAAGAGTGGAGCAAGTTGCACGGCGGGCCATACAGGAGCGTCTGGACAATCCCTGGCTGGGTGGCGTTCCATTTGACGGTTCCGACATTCCATTCGGGTTCGTCGCCATACCGAGCGGCGATGTCGGTTATGTGCAGCATATCGACATGGACCGGCTCTCGGAATGCACGGAAGAAGGGCTCTACAGCGTCTATGTCAGCGCCCTGCCCGGCACCATGACGTTTCCAGACACACCGCTCGCCTGGGTTTCACCGTCAAGCGATGTTGAGAAAACCAACGCACTCATTGAAAATTTCCGAAAGGCCTTTTCCGTCGGAAACGAGAGAGACTTCGATCAGGACCCGCGTTTCGGCGTGACCGTTCTGGCGGAAATCGGCCTCCGTGCACTGTCCAGCGCCATCAATGATCCAGGTACGGTGCTCGATGTGCTGGGAAGAGAAACACGTCTCATGGCGCTCTGGTCCACAGCGCAGATGGAGCGCGCGGGCTACAAGCCAAGCTATCCGCACGTTCATGTTCCGGGCCTTCAGGACATGGATCTTTTTGATGACGCCTTTACCCTGATCTGCCGGGATAGCGCCCAACTGATCGAGATGCAGTTGCGTATCCAGAAATCCCTCCGCGCGCTTGCAGGCATGGGAAGCGAGAAATTCCGGGCAGCTGCCAGATTTTATGCGGACACAGCCCTACAGCGGGCCCATGAAAGTCTCAGTTCTCCCATCGACAAGGCGCGCTTGCAGGAACTGGTTGACAAAGAGGAGCAGCAGCATCCCTTTCCCTTACAGGCAAGCAAGGCTTTTTCTGCATAATGAACTTGTCCGTTCATCCACCGTTCTTCAAAACGCATTTCAGCATGGGTTTAAAAAAAGGATTTGCGATCTGTGACGCGGCAGACTCTTACGCAGGAAAAAGCGTTGTCGTGACGTATTCTCCCGCCTGCCTGAAACCCATCGCCATGTCAGCCGCTCTCCTGATGCTCACGGGGTGTTCTCTTCAGGGAGCACCGTCCTTTCCGCTTGTGGGCGCCTATTTCCCGGCATGGATGATGTGCGCCATCATCGGCATTCTGGCCGCCGTCGGATTTCGTGTGGCTTTTCTGGCTCTCGGGATTGATGCGATCCTGAGATTCCGGCTCTTTACTTACGTCTCTCTGGGCGTGCTCATGGCCCTGCTTGTATGGGCGCTGGTATTCGGACCCTGACCCATGCAAACCGCTACTCCTCCACCGAAAACCCGGAAAAACCGAAACAAACCGGGCATTGTGATCGCCGCCGTCTGCGTTACAGCCGCTATCCTGTTCGGGATTCACATCGCACATCAGGATACAGCGTATCCTTCTACTGACAGCGCCTCCATTGATGCCGAACTCGTGCATGTGGCTTCTGTCGTCGGAGGACGTCTGATCGAACTGCATGTGCAAGAAAACCAGCACGTTCATAAGGGCGATCTGCTTTACCGGATTGATCCGGAACCCTACCGATTGACGCTCAGGCAGGCTGAAGCGAGCGCGGCTCTGACCCAGGCCGAGGTCGAACATCAGGAACGTCTGGTGACCATCAAGACGGTCGAGGCGAGTTCGGCGCAGGATCAGGTCCATCGCGCAACCACCAACCGTGATCTGACAGCCCGCACGGTCCGACGCCTCGCTCCCCTCGCGCAGAATTCCTACATCCCCTTGCAGGAATACGATCAGGCGCAGGTAGCCGCCCGCAACGCGGAGATCTCACTGACGCAGGCGACCCAGCAGTCTGTCGCGGCCACGACTGCCATTGGCGATCTGAAAAGCTCCATCGCTGCCCGCGACGCCAGCACCGCCGCCCTCGCCCGCGTGCGCTACGAACTTGCCCAGACGGAGGTGAGAGCACCTGCGGACGGGTATGTCACCAGCCTGCGTGTGAAGACAGGCGAAGTGCTTGCCCCGACGCAGGCGCTGTTCACCCTGATCACGGACGATGAATGGCATGCCGTCGGCAACCTGCGCGAGACCGATCTGGCGACCGTCCATCCGGGCGACTGCGCCACGGTGTATTCCATGATCGATCGCACAAAGCCCATTCACGGCGTGGTGGACAGCATCGGCTATGGCGTCATGTCGCTGGATTCCGCAGGACTGGCGCGGGGGCTGCCTATTGTGCCTCGCCAGATGGACTGGGTGCATGTGGCGCAGAGATTCCCGGTCAGGGTCACGCTGGATCACACCGACCCCACCCTGCTCCGTGTCGGAGCCACGGCGACTTTTGAGATACGGCATGGCGCGTCCTGCCACTGACACCAGTTTCTCGTTGGGGAAACCCGGTCTCCTGCGTCTGTGGCGGATGGTCTGCAACCCGTCGCCGGGTCGTCAGGGTCACGCGCTGCGTATGGCCGCCGGATGCACGGTGACCGTGCTTGTTGGCGAGATCTGGCAGGTTCCGGACCTCGCTGTCCCTGCCCTCGTCACCATGGCGCTGTGGCAGAAGGACCGTGTGACCAACGCGCTGGCGGGCGTGGCGGTCAATATCCTCATCGTGCTGCTGCTGGCCTTTGTCTATCTCTGGATCCGGCTCACGCTGGATAACCCGATGGCGCTGACAGCCGCCATCGCTGGGCTGTCTTTCTGCTTCTTTTTTCTCGGATCAGCCAGCAAGCTCAAACCGGTCGCCTACATGCTCGGGCTCTGCGTTGTGTTCGGGCTGATTGCGATTGATCAGGTGCCGAACGGCGAACTCATCACCCGCGCCATTCTTTATGTCGATCTCTTCCTCGCCGTGCCCGGTCTGGTGATGCTGGTGATCGGTCTGCTGATCTGTCCATCACCCCGCACCATCGCCATGCAGGGGATTGCCGCCCGTCTGCGGATGAGCGCTGCCCTGCTTTCCGGTTCCGATGACATCACGCAGGAGCGCGCCACCGACCTGCTGCGCGAAGGAACTAGCGGCCTCCTCAAGTCCCTGAAAATGGCGCGACTGGAAAAGATCTGGGCACCGGAAGAACTGGCTCGTCTGGAACAGGCCGCCAACGCAAGTGAGGGGCTGCTTTCTCTGGCGCTGACAGACTGCCGCCCCGAAGAAGCTGCCACCCGTGAATCGTCGCTGTCTCTGATTGACGCACTGAACGCTGCCGCCGACCAGTTCGAAAAAGGCATCTGTCCGGAAAGCACCGCAAATCCGGCGCTGAATGATGGGCTGTCGTCTCATCAGGCGATGGCGAATATTCTCGAAATACTCACCGTTCTTCCTCCCGAAAAAACCGACGAAAAGGCCGACAAGGAAGAACCAAAGAGCGGCTTTTTCGCAGCGGACGCCTTCACCAATCCGGACCATACCCGCTTTGCCGTCAAAGGCACGGCAGCGGTCATGCTCAGCTATTTCATTTTCAGCATCCTGAACTGGCAGGGCATCCATACCTGCATCATTACCTGCTTCATCGTCGCCCAACCGACAATGGGTGAGATGATCTCCAAGCTCACGCTACGCATTGTCGGCGCGCTGATCGGCGGCGCGATCGGGATTGCCGCCATCATCTTCCTGATCCCGCACTTCAATGACATCACTTCGTTTCTCTGTCTGGTTTTCGTGGTTTCGTTGCTTGCTGCATGGATCAAGACGGGCGACGAGCGCATCGCCTATGCCGGATTTCAGATCGGCATCGCCTTTTATCTGACCGATCTGAAGGGGTATGGACCAACGACCGACATGGCCACGGCGCGTGATCGTATTCTGGGCATCATGCTGGGGAATTTCCTGACCTACGCCATGTTCACAAGCTTCTGGCCCAGCAGCGCCTTTGACGGCATCGACGCCCGCCTGAGAACCATCGTGCAACGGCTGGGAAAACAGCGGGACGCAGTGACGGAAGCAGATCGGCTCGCTCAGGCTGCCAGCGTGCAGGAAGCCGTCTCACTTGCCGAACGGCAGAGTGAATATGCCTTTGCGGAACCAGACCATATGCGCGCCGACATGGAGCATCTTGAACAGCTGGACGGTCTGTTTCACGAAGCCGAAACCATCAGCGCCGCACTGCTCGATCCCGCCGCTCGACCACACGCGGAAACCCGCCTCGCCCATCTGGAAAGCGTCATTTCATGAACAGTCGCGCCGTGTTCACCCTGCCCTGCATTGTTTTGCTGGCCGGATGCGCGACATCCGAGCTTGCGACTGCGCCCCAAAGCCCGGACAGACCTTGGGTCCCCACAACGTCCGAATCAGGCGCTATCATTCCTTCGGGTCAGGGAGACAGACACCCTCACCACGGTCTGGTTCTTCCTGAAGGCTTCACGCTTCCGGCCAACAAGGATGCCCTGCAACACGCCCAGTCTCCCGAGCTGATCGCACGGCAGGATCATCCCTACTCGCTGGCGGAACTGATTGATGTCGCCCAGTCGCGTAATCCCGAAACACGGCGCTCCTGGAATGCGGCCCGGGATGCAGCTCTTGCCGTCGGGATCACCAAAAGCATCTATCTTCCCCAACTGACGGCCACAGTGGTGGGTGGCTACAGCCATAGCCACACTTCCGATTCGAATGCGTCGATCAGCGATGCCGGGGCTGTCGGTGGTCTTATCAATAACGGGCTTGATAATCTCGATCGTTACACACGCAATAATGGCGGTGGCGGATCGGGCTCAGGAGAAGTCCAGACGCTTGGCATGCAGTGGCTTCTGTTTGACTTCGGAAAACGGGAGGCCAGCATCGAAGCCGCCAGACAGGTGCAGATCGCCTCGAATATCCTGTTCACAGCCGCCCATCAGAAGATCATCTATGGTGTCACGACCGCTTTCTACACCCATGCAGCGGCAGAGACCCGGCTCCGTCTTCTGAGGGAAGCCCTCGTCAACGCCCGTCACGTGCAGGCGGCTGCGGAAGCCCGCCTGAAGCAGGGACAGGGCACGATTGTCGATGTCACGCAGGCGCAGCAGATCACCTCGCAGGACGAATTGCGCGTCGTTCAGGCTGAGGGAGAAGTCGAGAATACCCGTCTGGCCCTGATGACGGCCATGGGCGTGTCTAGTCAGTCGCAGATCGACACCATGGATGTATCCGGTCGCACCCTGTCGCTTGATGACGGGCGACTGACGGACGAAATGGTCAAAACTGCCGTGTCGCGTCGGCCGGACGTCCTCGCGGCCTACGCAGCAGCGCGGGCTGCCGACAGCCGGGTTTCGGCGGCTAAAAGCGAGTTTCTCCCCAAGGTGTTCCTCTCCGGCAACGTCGCCTACACGACCGGACGCCTCGCCCTGTCGTCGGTGCCGGGTATCGGCAATGATTCGAATCCCACGCTGAACCTGTCCAGTAACCGTTTCAGCAGTCTGATCCTTGGCGGCATTTCGGTGCCGGTTTTCGATGGCGGGATGCGGGCGGCGTTTCTCAAGCAGGCGCAGAACCAGTCGGACAGCGCCAACGCCACCTTGCAGCAGACGGTCAACGAGGCTGTCCGGCAGGTCGTGGTCGCTGAAAACGCGGTCCATACCAGTCTGAGCGCCTACACCGCCTCCACCCGGCTGAAAACCGCCGCACAAACAAGCTTCAACGCGGCCTTTACGGCCTACCGAAGCGGCGTCGGCTCCATCACACAGGCGACGATTGCGCAGAATGGCCTGCTCGACGCCACAATCAGTCAGTCAGATGCCTACTTTGCCGCCCTGATCGCTGCGACGAGTCTGGCTTTTTCGACCGGCTCGCTTGGCGGTGCGTCCGCGACTGACGGCGCGGATTGATCACAAGAGATGACAATCCGTTACAATTGATCCTATAGGCTCATTCCCGAAGGTCTTTCCGTATCCGTAGCCGAAGGAGTAAACAGACCGCATGGTCAACCGTGCTTCTTTTCCGGACAGCCCTGCGCTGCAATCCGATGGATTGCTCTTCGCCGGGAGCACTCGTTCGGCTGACGTGTCTTTCGCCTCTCCGCCAGTCCGGCGCGTGAAGCATGAGGAACCGTCTGCCCAGTGCTGAGATTCACCACTCTTGATCGTTATACGATGCGCCAGCTTTTTCTGGCGCTCATCGCCACCACGGGTGGGCTGTCGGCGCTGATCTGGCTGACCCAGTCGCTGCGCTTCGTCTCGCTGGTGGTTGGGCGAGGCCTGTCGCTCCGGGTCTTTCTGGAGCTGACCAGCCTGATGGTGCCGTCCTTCGTCGCCGTGGTGCTGCCGATTACGACCTTTGTCGTCACGCTGTTCGTCTATCACCGCCTCTCGGGCGACCGGGAACTGACGGTGATGCAGGCGGCGGGTCTGTCGCCTTTCGCGCTTGCCCGACCGGGACTGATCTGTGCGACCGTCGCCATGGTTGTGACCTTTGTTCTCAATCTGTGGATCGTTCCGGCGTCCTATCACGAGTTCAAGCAGTATGAATTCCAGATCCGCAACAAGATGGCCGCCTTCATGTTGCAGGACGGTGTTTTCACCAAGGTATCCGATGCTCTGACGGTCTATGTGCGCGAACGTGGACATGACGGTTCGCTGAAAGGCATCATGATCGAGGATGACCGGGTCGCGAACAGCCGTGCGACGATCTTTGCCGAGAGAGGCACGATGCTCGTGGTCAATGACCAGCCGCGCGTTGTGCTCTATGACGGTTCCCGTCAGGAGATCGATCACCGGACCGGGCGGCTGACGATGCTGCTGTTTGATCGCAATACGATTGACCTCACGTCCAGCAAAAATCAGGAAAACCGGTCGCGTGACGCGTCCGAGATGTCCTTGTCCGAACTGCTGCATCCCGATCTGACGCAGATCAACATACGCGATCGAGGCAAGCTGGCCGTGGAGGGCTGGCGTCGTATCACCACCCCGTTCACGGCGTTTTCCTTCGCCATGATCGCCCTTGTCGCCATCCTGCGGGGCGCGTTCTCCCGACACGGCAACATCACCCGTCCTCTGGGCGCTATTCTGAGCGTTGTCGGACTGCTGGCGCTCAATCTGATGCTGCAAAATCTGGCGGGACGGAACATGGCCCTGATTCCTCTGATTCTGATCGAATCAATTGCCCCCGCCTTTATCTGCGCGGTTCTCCTGTTCGGTCCGGAAATCAAGGCTGGCCGTGAAACGGCCGCGATCATCCGGCAGACGCAGGAAGGCTGATCATGTTCTTCACGACCGTTCCGGTGACGCTGTCCATCTATATTGCGCGGCAGTTCATGTTTTCCGTCCTGTCGATGACGGCCTTCCTGACGGGCATTGTCTGCCTGTTCGACTTCATCGATCTGCTGCGTCGTGTCGCCACAAAGACAGACGTGCCGACCAGTCTGGTGACGGAAATCGCAGGGCTGCACATTCCGTATTTCTTCATGGAGATCATGCCGTTTGGTGTGCTGCTGGGCGGGATCATCTGCTTCTGGCGTCTGACACGCTCTTCCGAGCTGATCGTGGCCCGCGCCGCGGGTATTTCCGCATGGCAGTTTCTGGCGGCTCCCCTCGCCTGCGCGCTGGCGATGGGCGCGCTGACCACGGCTGCCGTATCGCCGCTATCCTCGATTATGTACTCCCGTGCAGAGGCGCTGGACGAGCAGTATCTGCGCTCAGGGGGCGGTCCCCTCACCATGGCCGGAGCATCGTTGTGGCTACGTCAGCTCGACACGGAGCTTGATCCGCATGGCGTGGCCATTCTGCATTCACGCGATACCCATCTCGACGGCGCACTCCTGACGATTCACGATATCAGCGTCTTCCGTCTGGATCATGAAGGGAATCTGATTCTCCGTATTGAAGCTCCCGCCGGGCATCTTGCTCCGGGGCATTGGGAGCTCAACAGGGCCAACGAACTTCATCCCTACGAATTACCCGGTCCGACCCGGACGATGACCCTGCCGACCGATCTCACCCTCAATCGCGTGCAGGAAAGCTTCGCATCGCCGGAAACCCTGTCGGTCTGGGCGCTGCCGAATTTCATAGCCATGCTGGACCGGTCAGGGTTTTCTTCGATTCGACACCGGTTACATTTTGAGTCTCTTCTGGCTCTTCCCATCCTCGCAGGAACCATGTCTCTCGTCGCCGCAGGCTTCTCCATGAGGCCTACGAGACGTGGAGGTGTTGCCAAAATGATCGGTTCCGGGGTCGGCGCAGGGTTTCTGCTCTTCACGGTCTCGAAAGTTGCTGAACAATTTGGTAACTCGGGAGCCTTGCCGCCTCTGCTTGCGGCTTGGGCACCGACAGGCGCAGGCCTCTGTCTGGCTGTCTCGCTCTTACTGCATCTGGAGGACGGCTGATTGCCCTTTCCCGCACCTCGTTCCGAGAGACAGCTTTCGCGTCGTTTGCGGCGCCTGAGGGCTGCCCTTATGCGGCGGTCGGGAAGAGCCAGTCAGCGCTGTGACACGGTTCATATCGGACAGCGTTTTCTGTGGATGAGCCTCGGCCTCGGGTCTGCCGCTGCTGCCTGCGGACTGTTCGGGCACAAGGCCTACGCGCAGTTCACACCGACCCCCATGCACTTCAATCCGGGCAGCAGCAATTCCGCGTCCAAGAATGAGCCGGCCACCTTTCAGGCGGATCATGTCAGTTACGATGATCATGCGGGCGTCGTGACATGGACGGGCAATGTGCAGGTCTGGCAGGCCGATCACATCCTGCGGGCTGACAAGATTACCTATGACCGCAACACGGGCATCATTGCCGCCAGCGGCAATGTCGCTTCCAGCCAGCCTGACGGTTCCGTTCTGTATTCTCACTATGCGGAATTGAGCGGCGACATGCGGGAAGGCATCATGACGCATGTGAATGCGACCATGGTGGACAATGCCAAACTGGCGGCCAACGGCATGCGGCGCACAGGCGGCAAGGTCAATGACCTGACCCGGGCCGTCTACACGGCCTGTGAAATCTGCGCGAAAGATCCGACACGCGCCCCATTCTGGCAGTTACGCTCCTATAGCGCGACGCAGGATCTCCAGCACCAGAACATCGACTTCCGTGACACCTATATGGATATCTACGGAATCCCGGTTTTCTACCTTCCCTATTTCTCCATGACCGATCCATCGGCCAAACGTCATAGTGGTTTCCTGATTCCCGGCGTCACGCCACATGACCGCTATCTGGGCACCTATTTCACCATCCCCTATTACTGGGTGATTGATGATTCTTCCGACCTGACAGTGAAAGGTCTCTTTTCAACCAAGACGGGTCCACAGATCAGCGCCCTGTATCGCAAGGCTTTCAATTTCGGTTCGCTGCGAATCATGGGAGGCCTTGCTGACGACACGCACAGGTCCAATGGCTATACAAACGGCTTTGGCGAATCTGTCGGCTCCGAGAACGATCACGGCGTGCAGGGCTATCTCTTTGGGCGCGGCATGTTCACGCTTACTCCTACATGGCGCGCCGGTTTCGATGGACGTATTGCAACGAGCGCCAACTATATGCGTGACTACCGTGTGTCAGGCTATGGTGGCGACACCCTCAATTCCACTGCATATGTTGAAGGCTTCGGGACGGGTGCCTACTCGAAGCTCGATGCACAGTTCTATCAGGGCCTGAACCGGGGTGTCATTCGCAACAACGAACTGCCGTTCGTGCTGCCGCATTACGAATACAGCCTTGTCAATCAGCCCGACATTCTCGGTGGCCGTCTGTCCGTCAATACCAACGATTTCTATGTCTATCGTACTCAGGGCACACGGGATCAGCGCGGTGAGGTTCAGGTAAACTGGGACCGTCCGTTCCGCAGCAGCTGGGGACAGAAGTTCCTTGTCACGGCGAGGCTGGACAGCATGCTCTATCATGCGTCGCAGCTCTATCAGCAGCCGAACTATTATAAATACATGAAGAGCACGACCGCCGGTCAGGTTGTGCCGACACTCGCAGTCAAGATGAACTGGCCGTTTGTCCGTCAGTTCATGAAGGGCCACGGCAGCCAGATTCTGGAACCGATCGTTCAGGCAATCTATGCTCCCAACCAGGGCGGAGGCGTTGACCGTCGCCTGCCCAATGAAGACAGTCTGAATTACGAATTCACGGATTCAACACTCTTCGCCCTGAACCGCTATCAGGGAACCGACCGGATTGACGGCGGGTTACGCGCCAATGTTGGCGTCCACGGCAACTGGACGTGGAACGGACATGTGGTGGATGTTCTGGTCGGTGAAAGCTTCCAGGAGCATGTTCAGCACGACCGCCTGCCCTATTCCGGTCTTAATCATCATCTGTCCGATGTGGTGGGCCGGGCGCGCATCGATCCGATCCGTCACCTCAGCCTCACGGGACGAACACGGATTGATCCTTACTCCGGACGCGTTGATTTTGCCGATGCGCTCTTTAACGTCAGCATGCCCTACGTCAATTTTTTCGGTGGATATGTCCGGGAACCGGTTACACCGTACTACTATTACGTGAACGATTTCCGGAATGGTGGCTCGCCGCCCTCGCTCTATTATGCGCCCATGAACGAGCTGAGTGGTGGCGCTTCCGCGACCTGGCGGAACTGGCACGGCTCGTTTTTTGTACGACGGGCGCTGTCGCGACACAAATTCTCTTCTGTCGGCGGCAATATCGGCTACATGAATGACTGCTTCGGGTTCGATCTTATGTATCTGAAACAGTACACAAAAATTGGTGGTCAGCGGCGTTACTCAACGGTTCTGTTCACTCTGACACTCAAGACAATCGGTGCCTTCGGCATCAAATAAATCATGAACCTTCTGCGGGATCGTTCGGGTCCACTTCAAAAATTCATGCGATTGGATAACAATGCCTTTTCCAATCGATCAGGTGAGAGACCAAGCTGTATGCGACTGAGCCTTTCCGTGACAGGTTCCGCCCTGGCCCTCGTAGTCGCGCTGGGTTCTGTCACCAGTCTGATAGCCGCCCCGTCAGCTCAGGCAGCGAACCTGCGGCATCATCATCAGCCGCAGACACCGCAGGATGATGCGGATACTGCTGCTCCTGCACAGGAAGAGACCAGCACGGCCAAGGACTCTGATGCCACGCAACTGGAACCTCTGGGCAACAAGCAGGACACCATCATCGCCGTCATCAACGGCCAGCCGCTGACCCAGCGCGACGTTGATAACCGCGGGCGTCTGTTCGTGCTCTCCACCGGCTTGCCGCTCAGCGAAGACATCATGCAGCGTCTGCGACCGCAGATCATACGCCAGCTGATCGACGAACGTCTGCGCACGCAGGAAATCCTCTCCCGTCACATCAATGTCTCCCCGGAGCAGATTGCCGAGGCAATCTCCAACATTGAGCGACGCAACGGCATGGAGCCCAACACGCTCCGCAACCGACTGGCCCAGGACGGGGTCTCCCTGACGACACTGATCGACCAGATCCGTGTACAGATCGGCTGGATGCAGGTTCTTCGTCAGGAGCTGGGCGCCAAGGCTCGCATGACCTCGCTTGAAATCGCCCAGCGACAGGAAGCCCTGAGCCGGCAGCAGGGCCGGCCTGAGTATCTTATCAGCGAGATCTTTGTGCCTGTTGCCGATCCACGGCACAGCGAAAATGAGCTGAAATTCACCGAGACCATCATTCAGGAACTGCGGCGCGGCGCGCCCTTCCCGATTGTCGCGGCGCAGTTCTCGCAGGCGCAGAGTGCGCTTGATGGCGGGTCGATGGGCTGGGTTCAGGAAGACAGTCTTGACCCGGAAGTCGTGGCGATGGTGCGTCAGATGCCGGAAGATGCGATTTCAAATCCCATCAAGGTCGCCGGTGGCTATGTCATCGCAACGGTTCTGGGCAAACGGATCATAGGACACCAACCCGGAACACTGCTTGACGCCCGACAGGCGTTCCTTCCGTTCTCAACACCGCTTAATCCACAGGCTCCTACGGACCAACAGCGCCAGACGCTGGAAAAAGCCGTGCGGCTCACCCAGACGGCTCATTCCTGTGACGAACTCACAGCAGCCAATAAACAGTTTGGCGAAGTGCGTCCCTCCAATCCGGGCGAACTCCAGCTTGAGCGGCTGAATCCCCAGATGCAGCAGATCCTGTCCGGCCTGCCAATCGGCAGACCCACCCGTCCGCTGGTGTCTCAGGAAGGTATCGATATCCTGATGGTCTGCGGCAAGAAGACCAAGAACTTCGCTGATCGTTCGCCGAGTGAAATCGCGGATCAGTTGCTGAATGAGCGTGTTGAACAGACTGCCCGCCAGCTTGATCGTGATCTGCACCGCCGGGCCGTCATCGACATGCGCGTGGCGACGGCACCCTGATCAGTGGCAAATCCCTCTTCCCGGGAGCCGCTGGCCTCCGTTATCAACCGCCACAATCTGGCGGCCCGTCACTCGCTGGGCCAGCACTTCCTGCTCGATCCCGGCATCACCGAGCGGATTGTTGAACTGTCCGGCCCCCTTCAGGGCCGCCATGTCGTGGAAGTCGGCCCTGGTCCGGGTGGACTGACACGGGCGCTGCTGGACAGTCCGGCTGCTTCCATCGCTGCCGTTGAAGTCGATTCCCGCGCAATCGGCGTTATCGAAGAGCTGGTTGCGGAAGCTCCCGACCGGCTGAAACTCGTTCAGGCCGACGCGACCTCGCTGGATCTCACGACGCTTTGCCCGGCTCCTCGCCGGATTGTGGCGAACCTTCCCTACAATGTCGCCACCCCTCTTCTGATTGGCTGGCTGCGACAGGCGGCACAGTGGGAGCGACTGACGCTGATGTTCCAGCTTGAGGTCGCCGAACGGATCTGCGCAGAACCGGGAAGCGAGCATTACGGACGACTGGGGGTCATCTCCCAGTGGTGCGCGACCTGTTCACAGGTCATGCGCCTCCCGCCGGGCGCTTTTTCACCGCCCCCGAAAGTCTGGTCGTCTGTCGTGGAAATCACCCCGCATGATGATCAGCCTTCTCCTGAACTGTTCCGGGCCATGGAAAGTGTGACGGCAGCGGCTTTTGGTCAGCGGCGCAAGATGCTGCGTGGCTCGCTCAAAGGAATAGGTGGAAAACGCCTCCTACAGGCTGCCGAGATTGATGGCTCCCGTCGTGCGGAAACGCTGAATATCGCTGAATTCGATCGCCTTGCGCGCTGCTTTCTGGAAACAGCACCGTCTGGGAAACGCTGATCGCAACAACGTCTGTTGCATTTGACCAGATGACGGAGGGATGCTTGTCGCCAGTATCATGGCGGGAGAAAGCCTGTGTCTTTCTGGTTCAATAAAAAACCGAAAATCGTCATCGCCCATTCATCGTTCGACATCAAATCACTGGTGGATGAATGGGCTGAGCCAACTGACTGTGTCTGGGCAAAAAACAAGACAGAACTCGTCCCGGCACTGACCGAGGCGGACATTCTGGTGACGATGACGCTGTGGGAGCCCCGTTATCTGGCTCTTGCACCACAATTGAAGCTTCTCCAGACCATGACGTCTGGCGTCGAGCAGTACGATACGGAAGCCTTTCGGGCACATGGCGTTCATCTGGCGAGTGCGCGGGGTGTGAACGCCAACGCCGTCGCCGAACACGCCATTGCCCTGATGTTCAGTCATGCCCGCAGATTGTGGGAGGCGCGAGATGACCAGCGTCAGTCCTTCTGGCGCAAGCTCACCCGCGACCGGAGCGAGCGGCGTCATGAAATCGCCGGAACCCATGTGGTAATTGTCGGATTTGGAGCCATTGGCGCAAGACTGGCGACTGTGTGCCTTGCGCTTGGGCAGACCGTCACTGTTGTTCGGAAAAACATGACCGCCGATTCAGGATTGACCATCACCACCGTCAGTGACGATCAGCTTCCACAGGCTGTTGAAAAGGCGGATTACGTAATCCTCGCCTGCCCCGCGACACCGGAAACCCGAGGGCTGGTGAATGGAAGCCTGCTCAAGCGTATGAAGCCTACAGCCTGCCTGATCAATGTCGCTCGCGGTTCAGTTGTTGTGGAAGCTGATCTGATCGAAGCTCTGCAACGGGGACAGATTGGCATGGCCGCTCTGGACACATTCGAGCAGGAACCCCTCCCCGAAACATCACCGCTCTGGTCCATACCGAATATCCTGATCACACCGCATTGCGCTGGCGATACTGTGGCTTATGAAAGCCGAGTAGCGGACATTCTGCATGAAAACGTCAGACGACTGGCGGAAGGAAAATCCCTCATCAACCAGATTGTCTGACGAAAAAAGGCTTTGCTCCACTTTCAGGAGCAAAGCCTGCAAGACCTCAATCCTTGAGGAACGGGGTGCCTTCGTGGGCTACAAGGAAGTCGTGCATGTCTGTCGCATGCTCTTCTTCCTGAGCCAGAATCTTTTCCAGCATGATCCGTGTCGTCGGATCCTTGTCTCCGAAATAGCGGACCAGCTCGCGGTAGTGCTCAACCGCGATCCGCTCAGCGACCAGGTTCTGCTTGATCATATCAACCAGATTACCCGGGTGACCATATTCCGCAGCAGAGCGTGTCGTCAGTCCGGCAGGATTCATGTCGGGAACACCGCCGAGCTGGTCAATCCGCTCAGCCGCCCACAGCATGTGCGTCTGTTCTTCCTGAGCATGCTTGGAGAATTCAGCCGCAACGCTCTCGCTATTAATGCCTGAGGCAGCAATCGCATTCATCTGATAGCGCAGGGTACAAACGATTTCCGTTGCAACGACAGTCTGGAGCAACTCGATCGTTTTCTCGACATTACCCTCGTAAGCTGGCGTTACAGCTCCATCGCCGATCGATTTCTTCGCGCGTTCACGTAGTGTCTCGATATCGGTGAGGAACGTGTTTTCTTTTTCGAGTGTTGCTGTTGCCATGATCTTCATTCCTCCTTCTGTTCTGTCCCAACGAGGCGAAAGAGGAATGGTTTCAAATTATGTCAGCGCCGCTCGTTCTGCTCGGCTCTGACTTCCGCCAGCCGTGCCGAGCGAAATCCTGTCGCCACGACGTATAACTCACTGGAATCCTTACGGCTCGCAGGTGGTTTGACGTGACGTACGGAAGCGAAAAGTTTTTTCATCGGCTCAAGCATCTGCTTCTCTGAACCGCCCTGAAAGACTTTGGCGATAAAGCCGCCACCTTCCGCGAGAACATCGAAGGCAAAATCCAATGCCCCTTCCGCAAGACCGATGATCCGCATGTGATCCGTTGGAGCGTGCCCCGTCGTATTTGGGGCCATATCGGACAGAACGAGATCAGCTTTCCCACCAAGCATTTCGATCAGACGATCAGGAAGCTCTGGGTCAGTGAAATCGCCCTCGATAATTTCCGCACCGGCGACAGGATCAACCGGCAGCAGATCGACACCGATCACATGCGAAGCGCCGCGTTTCACCGCGACCTGTGTCCAGCCGCCCGGAGCCGCGCCGAGATCCACCACGCGCTGACCGGGCTTGATCAGGTGAAAACGGTCGTCAATTTCAATCAGCTTGAATGCGGCGCGGGACCGCCATCCCTGCTTATGGGCAGCAGCCACATAGGGGTCATTGAGCTGACGGGCCAGCCAGCGCTGCTGCGCCGTTGTTTTCTTTCGGGTGTTCTTCAGGGTTACGGTTTTGGAGCGGACCGAACGGGCAGCCAGACTGTCAGATTCGTTGTTCTTGCCGCCGGGAGTGGCCGTCACCCTGATGGCGCGACGGCCCGGCACACGCGTTGCCTGAGCGGAAGCAGGCTTGCTGGGGCCTGATGGTGGAGTTTTCGATGTCACGTCTGACTGTACTTTACTGGTTGGATCGACTGAAACTTCAGTCAGGTGTGGCCTGACGCCCATCGGAACGGGGAACATGCGGCCAGGTTCGGCCAGCATGCAGGCCGTTTTTCTCCTCGCGCATCATACGCAGAAGCAACCCGTCTCGCAGTCCCCGATCTGCCACCACGACACTGGTGGACCAAAGCGACAGAAACGCATCGAAAATAGCACAACCGGGCATGACATAGGTGGCCCGTTCTGAGCCGATGCAGGGATGCACACGCATTCCGTCCATCCCCATGCGATGGAGACGGCCAATGGCGCGTCTGGCGCTGTCCGGCTGTAGGCGATACCCGTCTACTGCCTGACGGATATAACGGGGCAGATCAAGATCGAGACTGGCCAGCGTTGTGACTGTGCCACTCGTTCCCACAACCCGCACACGGTCCTCCGCGATATAGCGGCAGATCTGATGTGTCTCTTCGAATGCTTCCAGCCTCTCCCTGACCATCTCAACCATTGCCCGATAGGTGCCCGGTCGCCGATGAGGAAACTGCTCAGCAAGCGTGATGACACCAATCGGTAGGCTGATATAGCCTGCGAGCGTATGTTTCCGGGTTGCCTGATCCAGTTGCATCCATGCGATTTCTGTCGATCCGCCGCCAACATCCAGCAGAAGGCCCCAGTCCTGCTCGGATTGAGGTTCTCTCGCAGGAGTTACCGGGTGTTTCCACACAGGATCAAAAAGAAGAGCCGAGCAACTCTCGACAGCTAGTTCTGCTTCTTCCTTGCCGGAAATGATCTCGAATTCGAAACCGGTTTCCTGCCGGATCCGTTCGACAAACGCCAGACCATTACGCGCACGACGGCAGGCTTCCGTCGCTACAGCCCGCAGACGGATCGGACGATGACGTCCGAGCCTGCCCACGCATGTATGCAGCGCTTCAAGAGTGCGGTTCATGGCGGCGGCATTCAATTCACCTGTCCGCTGCAACCCTTCGCCGAGACGAACAATACGACTGTAGCTGTCGAGCACACGAAAGCCGCCTTCCGTACGAGAGGCAACCATCAGGCGGCAATTGTTGGTCCCCAGATCCAGCGCAGCACAGGAGCCTCCCTGCCCCCATCCATCAGAGCGGTCCTGTTGGCCCTTCCCCTCTTTTATCAGCGGAGATGGCAGTGCAACGACCGGCGAGGCTGTCCCGACAAGCGGGTTCGGCAAGCTCCCAGCCAAGCGGGCACTGACAGAAACGCCTGTGGTTCTGTCAGAGTTGGTCGGAGCAGGAAAAAGTGGCGCTGGAGAAAGAGTATCGAGCGCCTTCTGGCTTCGGAGCCAGGCGCCTGTCAGGTCCATCGTCTGGTTCCTTTTTTGTGATAAAGGTTGATGCAAATTTAAGACACTATTTCAGCAAACACGCCGTTCCGGCAAGCAAAAATTTTTCGTACTCTATAAAATCGAGAAAAGGGGTTGTGCCACAAAAAATGCGGTGCTATTAGCCCGCTCACACCGACGGAACGCGGTTTACGCCAAGTTCTGATCCCTGCTGGGGGATAGTTTAGCGGTAGAACTACCGGCTCTGACCCGGTCAGCCCTGGTTCGAATCCAGGTCCCCCAGCCAAATAAAATCTCTTCAAAATTTAAAATAAAATAGTCGAAAAGATTTCCTGTCTTTTGACTGGACTGTCGCCTGATATGTGTCGACATGTCTGCCCTGACACTTGGAAAACTGTCGCCTCTTCGAACGAGGCTGGTCCCAGTTTTTTTACGGACGAGATCGGTAAATCCGCCTGCCATCAAGAGCGTCGAAGAAAAAGAAATCAGACGTCTGTTCCGATAACAGGAACCCCACCCGCCTGAACCAGTTTTTCATGGCGCTGCAATCGCAACGACTGTCAGTGAAATGAACCGGTTTCCCGCATTGGTGCGATGCTCCCGATCCATAAATCCGGCAATAGACATGATCCGTCAAAAACCGAATACGGGTCGATGAGCTACCACCCATCGACCCGTATTCGGGAATTATCATTCTTGAAAAATGACATAGATTAGAGAAAGTCTATCTGTCCGTTAAAGTTTTCAGGAATGCAATGATCGCGACACGTTCATCCTCGGTCATTGCTGGTTTTTCACCGACCTTACGATCAAATGGCGCATCCAGTGTGTCGAGGTTCTGACGATATTTATCTGGAATATCGTTATATTTCTGAACTTTTTTATTTTTCCCTACTGGATAAAACTTCGAAGGCTCCAGATCACGCAAGGCATAGAAATCCAGAACATCCTCAAGGGAATGGAAGACTCCATTGTGAAAAAACACATGACGTGTTGCGGAGTTTCGCAAAGTCGGTGTCGCAAACATGCTGCAATACAGACTGAGTGACGTTCGGCCATCCGGCTGACGATCGCACACACCCAGATCAAAATAGGCAGGATCGTGATTCATCGCGATCTGCATGTTTCTTGGAGCACCTAGCGCTTCATACTGATGGTCTGTGAAGACTGGCGGTAAGCGGTTTCCTGACACTGTGTCGACGTGGCAGGCCGCACAATTCCCTTTTTGCGGGTCATTGAACGCCAGATAGCCCGCGCGCTCAATCGGCGTGAAGTTCTCCTTGCCTTCAAGCCATCCATCAAACTTGCTGTTATATCGGTGAAAGGCAGGATCTTCGATCTGGTACCGTGCGAGAGCAAACATCGCTTCGGCCAGAAGAAATTCAGGAGACGCCTGGCCTGCAATTCCTGCCAACTGCTTAAGATCGGCTGTATAGGGTGCGCTGCTAATGCGTTCGATCACCTTTTGCGGTGACGAGGCCATTTCGGCAGGATCATAAAGAGGACCAAGCACCTGTTGTTGCAAGGTATCAGCACGCCCATCCCAGAAAAGTCCCCCCTGCGGCACAAGGTTTCCAGCAGATGCAGCGTTATTGGTGGCACTTTTACCACCACGCTCAGCACCGCCCACATTGGCGACGATAGCAGGAGCCGCCTCGCTGGTCGGATCATCCAGACCAATACTGAAGTTTGGACGTCGTTCAGAATAGGTCAGTGTTGGAACAGCCCGCCTACCCTGCTTGTTCAGTTGCATCCCACCGGAAAAAACCGGGGAATCTCCTGAAGGCGCATAATGGTTTGTCGGCTCATGACATGAAGCGCAGGAAAGCTTTCCAGAACCGGACAGAAGCGGATCATTGAATATCTTCTTTCCGATCAAGGCCATTTGCGAAAGAGGCTGCACCTTGGGCTTCAGCAACTCCACGGGACATGGATTGCTGCCGTCCGGCGCAGGCAGGCAGGAACCTGTCCCGGACTGAGCCAGGACAGGTGTTGCCCACAAAAGTGTAAGCAAACTGATGCAGCCCAGAACGGGCTGCATCGAACGCGAGAGATTAGACATACTGGGACAGGAACGACCAGATTGCAGCCAGAAGGCCTGAAAGACCGCTATTTGAAGAGCTCTGGTTGGAGGAAGAGTTGTTGCTGCTTCCACCGAACGGAGAGTCATCACTATGAGACGATGAACCGTTGTGACCATTGCCCGAGATCTGTCCCGAACGGATGTCACCGGTATCCGGATCAAGAATCAGCTGATCCGTGTTCGAACGACGGTTGAAGTCGAACAGATCGTCGATCTTGCCCGCCGTGGCGTCGAATGATCCCTGCCCAAGACGCTTACCGCCCAGCCAGTTATCTTCGATAAAGCGAACAATGGAAGCCTGCGTCACGAGAGTGTGGCTGACATAGTTGCTTTTCGCGTAGGGAGAAATCGCAATCAGAGGAACACGCGTTCCCGGTCCGCAACGACCGTTGACAGCCTTGCCTTCAACACCTTTCGGCGCCGTGCCCGAACCGCAGACGCCCGCGCCGTTTAGCTGGTCAGCCGAGGAGTCAAACGAACCATGTGTCGGAGCAACATAAGCGTGATCATACCAGCCGTCTGAGTCGTCATAAGCGATCAGGATAGCGGTATCTTTCCACTCAGGCAGCTTCTGAAGGAGGTTGACCACATCGACCACACCAACCTGCTCATCAAGCGGATCGGAATATCCGGCGTGACCGTCCTGATAGGCCGGCAGTTTGACGAAAGAAACGGCCGGAAGATTGCCCTCTTTGGCAGTCTTGTAGAAGTCCTTCAGATCGTATTCGTGGTTAGCCGGATCCTTCTTGGAAGTTCCCGGAATATAGGTGTAACCAATCGACTTGACGGAGTGCGGACGAGCGTGTGTCGGGTTGGACGTGCTCTCGTAATACTGGAACCAGTTATGATGCGGGATGTAATCCGCAACATTTTCCGACACGATGGTGGAGTAGGTCGTCCGCTTACAGCCGGTCGATCCATCCGTGTTGCTCAGGGTCAGGTCGAAACCACCCATGAAGCCGCCCCAGGTGATGCCGCGCTCATTGAGCAGGTCACCGATGTTGCGGCCCGTCATCATGCCCTGATTGGTCGTGGATGAGCAGGCGTCATAACCCGGATCGATGTCATTGATCATCGTCCAGCCGCCCTGACCGTCAGAGATATAGGCGGAAGATTTCTCTTTTGTGGAAGGGTTCTGCGTGGTCGCAATCAGCTTCAGGCCATTGGTCTGGCCGGACACGACTTCCAGCGCACCCGGTGTTGACGGACCGTAAGTGTCGGTGAAAGCGTTATCGCTCATGGAGAAGCGCTGAGCATAACGCCAGTAAGCGGTGACGGTGTTGCCGTCGTAATAACCCAAAACCTGACCTTTGGTGCCAAACGCGCCAACGCCGCCGGACGAACCGGAACCGGTATAGAGCGGGAACAGATCCATGGCACCGTTGTTATAGGCCATCTGCTCGGCCGTATAAGCGTGGTTCTGATCGGCCGTGCTGGCCTGTGTGCGATCCAGACGGAAAGGAAGCGCCGCACCAGTGCCATTGGCTGTGTTGGTGTTGGGGTTCTGCTGCAGCAGGTTGCTGGTCTGCAGATTGTTCACCGAAGGCGTACCGCGTTGGGCACGGAAGCTCGGCTCACCGGTCGGATTGGTTGCCTTGGGGTATGTTGCGAAATAATGATCGAAGGAGACGTTCTCCTGATAGATCACAACAAGATGCTTGATGGGGGTTCTTGTCTGGGACGTATTCCCGAAAGAGCTGGACTGCTGCTGACCGCCAGACCAGATGTTCCAGTCACTTGCGTGGCCGGACACGGGGGAAAAGACAGACAGAGACAGCAGAGTTGAGAGTGCAAGCCGCGTGCGCTTTACAAACACGTCACGGAACCTTTCTTTTCGCACGGTATGACCGGTTATCGAAGACATCTGGCTCACCTGAATACCACTCCGATTGACCGGCCCCGGCTGGGGTGGTGGAAACAGGGCGTTAAGTAAATGAAAGAATTTTCATGTAGTGTTATCATTTTGTGAAAGACACTCGTCTGAAACAAATTGCAGTATTTCAAAGCAGGATTCACCATGTCAGGTGCGAATCAGGACTGCTCGCACTCATGATATGAGGCGTTACTCCCTTAACCTTTCCAGAAACAGGAGAAGCAGCATGTTTTGAAAACATGATTGAAATCCTCTTTGTTTTCTCACCCTGAGCAAGATTGACCCCGGCAGGATCAATGGACGCAATCGTCCAGTCGTTCACCTTTTCATTCCCGGTCAGAACGACACTTTTACCCTCACCCTTGTCTGGTTTGAAAATTGCTTTCCACATACCGGCATGACCTGAAATGCCGACAAGATGGAATTCACCATTTTCCTCATGAGCAACGCCTTTGCGGCGTCGATCCGGCTCAAAAAGAGGACGGTCGAGAATTTTATTGACGTTTTCGCTAATTTCTCCGGAATCTGCAGACGCAGACCCAGACGTGTCAGTCTCGACAGCCTGTTGTGCAAAAGCTGGCCAACACATCAACCAGACCAGAGCAACACCTCCAGCCATCTTCAAAGACAGACCTGATCTGACCGCCACAACAGAACCTTTTTCAAAGAGAAAAGAAGGAGGTGTTAAACTCTGCAAACTGACCTGTGCTGCTCAGGCTGACTGGAATTGCTCCGCCACCAACTGTTTCTGCCCCATAATGGCGCGCCGAAAGAAACAACAATGAATAAATGATGACCGTTTCGTGGCGTCCCAAGAACGCTGCCCTTCCCGCCTCATCTCGCCTCCGCGCCACTGAGCAACGGGCGAATCATCATCGTTGGCCAACTTCTTCCTGCTGTCAGGAAATGCACCTGAACTCTGACCAATAGAGGCAAATACGGACTGTTCCAGGTCGATTGCCAGACATGACGCCCTCCTTGCAGACCATAATAGGAAAAATCGACCGCACTTATACCGCGAGCCAGAATCTCTTCGTGCAACGCTTCGGGCTGCTCAGGACAGTTTGCCCGTCGGTAGGGCTGCCAGCGCACAACAAGCTCATGGTGCGCATCCACCCCGAAGGCTGCCTCAACCTCCTTTTCATAGCCGTTTTTTTCCGGAAGCCACGCTATGACGCGCAACCGATCGCCCTGCCCGGAAAATCTGCCCGCTCCGCCATTGTCCGGAATATCGGCCCGCTCAATCAATCGCCGTAACGCATCCTCAATTCCCTGCCCGGCCATCTCGTCATCATGACGATGCTCGGCCATGGACCATCCATGCGTGCCGACACCAATTCCTTCCCACAAGGCGACCGACAGCAGACCGAAAACCACCGTCACAACAAGGATTTCGAGAAGCGTAAAGCCATCGTCCTTCATTCCTGCACCGATGGACGCACCGCCCTGCTTGTCAGAGTGACAGATCGCCCGGTTCCATCCTGATGAATCTGCACGGAAATGGAAAACAGCCCGACCCTGTCACCACCATCCTTGGTGGGGGCATCTGCAATCTGGCGAATTTCGACATTTGAATGATAATGCCCTTCCAGATCGTAGCTTTGAGATCCCGGCCGCATGGAAAGGGTGGACAGCACACCCGCAAGTTGAGATCTGGCCAGCGAAGTCGCGTAAAGATCCCGCTGGGCGCGACTGCCACTCGCCAGCCCTGCCTCCAGCGATCCAAGCATTGCCGCCAGAGCAAAGCCCGAAATCATCAGGGCAATAATGACTTCCAGCAGTGTGAAGCCCTTTTCCTCCCGTCTCGACAAAGCCATCAGATCAGCCTTCATCGGCTTCAATACGGCCCGTGACGGGACTGACCCTGATCAGACAGAGATGTTTTCCAAGCGTCACCACAAGCGCAGGACCGGAGACGCCTCCATCCGCCGTAAAACGGTAATCACCACGTGGAGAAAAACCTCCGCCGGGTTTTGGCAGCAGAATTCTTGCTGGCCCCGAAATCCGACGAACCTGCGGGACATGATCATGCACAGTCACAATCTGGGAAGTCGGCGTATTCACCTCCAGCATGACGGTATCGCCTGTGGTTTCCGAGAGCATCTGCGCTTCATACAGACTGTCCAGCACGCGTGATCGGGCGGTGGCGAAGGTGAGCGCGTCGCTCTTCATCGGTCCACGCTCCAGAGCCATGCCCATCAGCAGCCCCGCGATCACCAGAACCACCATGATTTCAAGCAATGTGAAACCTGCCTCTGATGATCGAGAGGATTCATCAGTGTGCGAGGTCATTAAGGCTCAGCATGGCAAGGAGAAGCGCCGACACGATACCCGCCACCAGAACACCCATGATGATGGTGATCGCAGGAACCAGAATAGCGAGAAGACGCTGAATGGTGACGCGACTGGCTTCCTCATGAATATCGGCCGACCGCAAGGCGATGGGCGCCAACTGCGCCGTTTCTTCTCCCACCTTGAGAAAGTGCGTCATCGTTTCAGGAAAGATTTTGGTACGTTCAAGCGAAAAAGCGAGGCTGCGTCCTTCCCGCACATCCCGTGTTGCTTCTGACAGGCAGGTCGCACCGGCAGAGTTGCTGATAACACCTTCCGTTATACGAAGCGCGCCAACCAGCGGCACGCCGTTGCGCATCAATGTGCCAAGTGTGCGGGTAAACTGCGCCGCCATGATTTCACTCAGCAGCGTCCCGATCACCGGAACACGCAGCAGAAACCTGTCTGTTGCCAATCTGACAGCAGGTTTCCGCAAGGCAATTCGCACACACGCAACCAGCACCAGTCCAGCCACAAACAGCAACATGCCCCATGCCGTCAGGAAATCTCCCGCGACAATAACAATCTTTGTCGCCAGCGGTAGGGATGCGCCATTTTCCTCAAACAGCGGCACGAACTGCGGCAGAACGTGAGTCAGCAGCAGGGCAATGGAAAAAACCGACGCAACAATAAGCACAACCGGATAGATCATCGCTGACTGCACGGTCGCTTTCAGCTTGCGCTCGCGCTCGAGCAGGTCCGAAAGGCGCAGCAGAGCATCACCTAACGCACCGCCCGCCTCACCTGCCCTCACCAGCCCGACATAGAGTTTCGAAAAAATTGCGGGCATCGTTTCCAGCGCATCGGCAAAAGACTCACCGTCACGCACACGATCACGCAACGCCCCGATGACTCGCCCATTCCGTGGCCCAACCGCCGTTTCGCCCAGAAAACGTAGCGCACGGTCAAGATCCAGCCCTGCCGTCAGCATCGTCGCCAGCTTGCGGGTAAAATCCGCGACCTCACCTGACTTGAGGCGCAGATCTTTCTTGCGGCCGAGAAGCGAGAGAATCTCGCCCGCCAGCGCCCCGCCGCGTGTCGCCGGGGCAATCTTCATGACCATCAGATTCTGACGACGCAGACGACTGGTGACCTGCATCTCCGAACTGGCCGTCATCTCGCCGTGGACGACGTGGCCTTCCGCATTGACCGCCTGATAACGCCAGACTTCCGGACCTGTGTTAGCCAGTGTGGACGTCATTCGTCATGTCCGACGATACGACTGATTTCTTCAAGCGACGTCTCACCCTTCAGGGCGGCCTGCAAACCGGCATGGAACATAGTCTTCATGCCCTCCGCCACGGCGGCGCGCTCGATTTCCGAATGATCCGCGCCAGAGAGAATCAGGCGTGTCCCCTCACGCGAAGGCTGAAGGAATTCAGCGACAGCGCTTCGTCCCTTGTAGCCGGTCTGACGGCAATGCGCGCAGCCGACCGGATGCCACAAGGTGTGCCGCGTCTGCGGGTCCAGCCCCAGTCGCGCCGCCAGTTCCGGAGACACGTCTTCCGGACGACGACACTCCTGGCAAAGTCGCCGCACAAGACGCTGGGCCAGAATTCCGCGCAGAACAGCGGTCAGAAGATAGTCTTCCAGCCCCATGTCACGCAGTCGGGTCACGGCGGCGGCGGCGGAGTTTGTATGCAGCGTCGAAAGCACCAGATGGCCCGTCAGAGCTGCCTGCACAGCAATCTGCGCGGTCTCGATATCGCGGATTTCACCGACCATGATGACATCCGGGTCCTGTCGCAGAATGGCGCGCAGAAAACTCGCGAAGGTCAGCCCGATGGAGGGCCGGATCTGAAGCTGGTTGATGCCCGCGAGCTGATACTCGATCGGGTCTTCCACCGTCATCACATTACGTTCGGAGGAATTGAGGCCAGCGAGACCTGTATAAAGCGTCGTGGTCTTTCCCGAACCGGTCGGTCCTGTCACCAGAACGATGCCGTTTGGTGTTTCCAATGCATCGCGAAAAGACGAGATAATTTCAGGCGCAAGACCGAGACGATTGTAATCGAAACTGACGGTCGTGCGATCGAGCACACGCAGCACCGCGATTTCGCCATGCAGTGATGGCACTGTCGAGACACGGAAATCGACTTCGTGCCCGCGCACCGCCAGCTTGATACGACCGTCCTGCGGCAGACGACGTTCCGCAATATCGAGCCGCGCCATGATCTTGATACGGGAAATGAGCGCCGCCGTCAGACGCGGGCTCTGGCTGTCCACTTCATGCAGCACGCCGTCATAACGGTAACGGACCAGAAGACGGTCCTCGAACGGCTCGATATGGATATCGGACGCTCTGGTCTCCACGGCGCGGAAGATGATCTGGTTCACTAACCGGATGATCGGCGCTTCACTGGCGAGATCTTTCAGACGGTCGGTATCGTCCTCGGCAGCCTCACCCTCATCAGCCAGAGGTTCGCCGTCACTCTCTTCGTCCTCTTCACCTTCCGGATAGAGACGATTGAGAGTCGCTTCGATATCCGCTGACCGCGCCACCTCCCGCACGACCTGACATCCTGTCGCCAGAGAAGCGGCTCCGGCGGTGAAGGAATCCAGCGGGTCCGCCATGACCAGATGCAGCGTTCTGCCCTCACAGGAGAGCGGGATCGCCCGGGCCTGTCGCAAAAACCGTCCGCCCAGTTGATCCGGCATCACGGGTTCAGTGATGGCGCCCATACGCGCCGTGTCCAGCACCTCCGTACCAAGCATGGTGGCGTAAGTGCGAGACAGATCGGTTTCGCTGACAAGACCAAGCTGGAGTAGCACCTGCGCCAGCGACTGCCCGGTTTCGTCGGACACCATGCGCGAACGTTCAAGGGCGCGGGCATCGCAGACACCCCGGTCGAGAAGGGCTGTTTCCAGATCCATCGCTTCAGCCAGCATGATGACGTCCCGATTGGCCAGATACGAGAGCAGTCATCATCGGCTTGCTCAACTGAAGGCAATTCGTCACTGTCGCGCCGCCATGATGTCCCTCGCTCCGGTTGTCCCCTTTGTCATTGCGCCTTTTATCGGCAGCTTTCTGTGCGTGCTTGTGCGGCGCATCCCACGCGGCGAATCTTTCGCAATAGGACGTTCGCACTGCGAGGACTGCCAGACGGTCCTGAAGCCGCATGAGATGATCCCGGTCCTGTCCTACCTGTTGCAGAAAGGGAAATGCCGGACCTGCGGCAGCCGGATTGACCCGCACCATCTCAGGATCGAGCTCACGGCTCTTGCCGTTCCTGCCTGCGTCATCGCCACGCGCCTGCTGAGTGCTCATGAACAGGGATTTCCGCTGGCGGAGGCTGATTTCTCATTACCGCTTCTGCTGGCCGACTGTTTTCTCGGCTGGATGTTACTGGCGCTCGCGTGGATTGATCGCATCTGCATGAGACTGCCCGATGTCCTGACCTTGCCGCTGTTGCTCGTCGGTCTGGCGGAAGGGTTTGTGAATGGCGGCACTGAGGCGCTGCTTGACCGCACGCTGGGCGCTGCCTGCGGCTGGGCCCTGTTCGCGCTGGTGGCGTACGGATACCGGGCTCTCCGCGGGCGTTCAGGACTGGGCGGTGGAGACGTGAAACTTCTTGCGGCCGGGGGTGCATGGGTTGGTCTCGCCGCCCTGCCGATCGTGGTGGTGCTGGCGTCCGCGTTCGGCATTGTGATTGCGCTTGCAACCACCCTTCGCGCACGACGCTTCAGCATGATGGTCATAATTCCTTTCGGCCCCTGTCTGGCTGCCGCCATATGGCTGGCGCGGCTGACATTGACAGCGCAATAAACGGCACATCCCACAAACGGTCTGTGTCAGGAAATCTGATTACATGAGGCAGGAGTATGAAAACCAGACCGTCCGTTAACGTGTCATAAATCTATAACACTCCGCCCCTGTCCTCCTTTCGGAAGACAATGGTATGGCATCACGCATTCTCCGTCGGCCGCCCGAACAGGATCCTTGCGCCAGGTGCTTTCGCCCCACACCACAGCTTCTCCGAGCCGTTCATGACGGGACAGACTGCGTCCTCGCGGCTGCTGCACGAGTGCGTCGGGTGGTGGCGCGATCGCATGACGGAAATCCTTCCCGCAGCGCTCTCGCTCAAGCCCCGAAAGACCATCCGGCTTGAGATCGGTCCAGACGGAACGCTTGACCCGACCGATGTGGCCGCCTGCCGTGAAGAACTCCCCGCTCCCCGCTCACGCTGGCTGCCACAACCGCGTACCCCTGACATTGCGCTGGTTCTGCCACAGGGCGGCATTCTCTCGCGTGACGTGACTCTTCCGCGTGTCGCCGCCGGCAATGCCGCCCGCACCATCGGTTACGATCTCGATCGACTGACCCCATTCCGGCAGGACGATGTTCTGTGGAGTGTCCAGCGCAAACCGGGCGCAGAGCGTGGCGAGCAGATCATTTTCAGACTGCTGGTTGTCCCCCGTTTCCTTGTCTCCTCCGCGTTGGACACGCTCAATCACGCAGGCATCAGCCCAACCTGTGTCAGCATGGACACGACTTCTGACGCGCCAATCACCATCCCGCTAGGGAAAACAGCCCGGAAAAGTCACCCGATCGGGCGTGTGTTCGCCATTTGCGCCGCAATATTCATCGCAGCACCGTTTGTGTCCCAGCAGATCACCCTGTTTCGTCTGCACCACGCCATTGCCGCCCTGAGTGACGGACGGGCACAGGCCGAGGATCTCCGTCGACGCATTACAGCCTTCACAGCAGCGCCAGCGGCTCTGGCGCGTGAGGAGCATCGCATCGGCTCTCCCCTGCATATCATCGGCACACTGACAGACGCCTTGCCAGACGGAACCTTCCTGACCGCCATGCATATCCATGAACGCCATGTGACCATGGAGGGAGAGTCCACACAGGCCACCAAGCTGATCGGCGTTCTTGAACATGACGCGGCGTTCTCGGACGCGGCTTTCTCCGGACCGGTCACACGCTCTGAGAACAAGCAGATGGACGTCTTCACCATCAACGCCAAAGCGCCGGGTTGAGACGACAGTGTCTGTAAATCTCTCTCACCTGCCTGCCCATTTACCGGAAGGACGCCCCGGACGGTTCCTGGCGCTCGCCATTACGTTCCTGCTTGTGCTGATCGCATGGTTTCTTGTCTCAGGACTGCTCGGCTTCCACGCTCGGGAAGAAGCGAGCATTGCCGATCAGAAGGAAATCCTCCTCCATACGCAGGCGCTGGTGGACAATATTCCTGCCCTGAAAGAGCGCTACGAACAGGCTGCGCACAATGCCAACGGCGACTCTCCGCTTCTTGCCGAAAGCTCCCGTGAAACGGCGCTCGCCCGCCTTCAGGAAATTGTGCATGACGCCGCACGAGGCGTGCAGGTGGAACCAACCAGCATGGAGCCCCTGCCCATCGTCCATAGCGGACCTTTCGAGCATCTCGGTGTGCGTATTTCTCTCACCACCAACTGGAGCGCTCTGATCAAACTGCTCGACACGCTGTCAGCCAGCACGACGCCTCATCTGCTGGTCGATGATGTGCAGGTTCAGGCAGCTGGCACATCGTCTGCCGACGAAGCCACGCAGGGTCGCACAATTGACGCTTCTCTGACTATTCTGGCCCTGCGTGATTCCCGATCCGATGCAAAGAACACTACCGGTCGTTCCAGTACAGCAGACACTACGAGCCAGCCATGAACGCCGACGACAACGGGTTCCCGCTTTCATGATACCGGTTCGTTTTACCGCATCAGTCTCCACCGCATGGAACGACTGACGTGAAAACGAAACACTCTGCCCCCTCTTCTTCCAGCCGCAGTAACGAAGAGGGCTTCGCTCTCCTGATGGTGCTGTGGACGCTGGGCTTTCTCTCGCTGATTGGCGCACAGGCGCTTGTGCTTGGAAAATCCGATCTTCGTCTGGAAACCTCAACGCTCCAGAAAGCACAGATGGAAACCACCGCGGATGCAGCGATTACGACGGAGCTGTTTTCGATCAGCACAGGACAGTCACGTCCCCGTCCGGCGTGGCGCTCGGGCCCGGATGATGGCGACATCACCGTTAGCGTCAGCAGCCATGCTGACAGTGATCACATCAACCCCAATGTCGCGGGACAGACGCTGATGTCATCACTGCTGACGACTTCCGGCGTCTCCAGCGACCAAGCCAATTTTCTCGCTGCCAGCATCATGGCATGGCGCATGCCCGGTTATAAAGGTGAAGCAGGCACCTCCGGTCAGGCTGCCTGCACATCTTCCGGACAGCCTTTTCATACTTTTGAGGATCTTCTGGCCGTGCCGGGGATGACGCCTGCTATCCTTTACCGCATCAAACCGCATCTTTCCTTCGCACAGCTACATCTTCCGGATCAGACAAGTCATGATCCCGTAGTCAGGCAGGCAATGCTCCACTCCGGCGTTTCCATGGGAGCGGATCAGAAGCCGGAAGAGAGTAGCCTTGAAGAAGAAATGCTGGTCGTCGTGGATGCCGTCGCTTCAAGAAAGCTGGCCCGTATGAACCGTCATGCGGAAGTGATCCTGATGCCGGAAGCACGGCCCGTTCCATGGAAAGTCGTGCGTTGGGAAACTGTTACACGGTAGGCTTGCTAAACCGCCTTATGAGCCACGAGTGAAAATCGGCTACGGATCGCAGAAAATCTCATACAAAAATGTAACCAACCCATGAAATAAGGTGCATGTCCATGATCCTGCCCTTAGAATGCAGCAATGAACATGCTCGCCCCTTCACGACCAAGGATGAGCGTCGAAATCGTTTTCGATTTCGTCTGTCCGTGGTGCTGCATGGGCATTCGACGGTTGATCAGTGTCTTTAAACAGCGTCTTGATATCGAGACACTCTACACATGGCGTCCTTTTCTGCTTAATCCGGCCTCACAGAACGAAGGAATGGCGTTTAACGCCTACCTTGAATCCCGGCATGGCAGCAGGGAACGAGCGGACCGATTGCTGCAACTGATCGAAGTGCAGGCGCAGGAATTTGAATGTGTCATCCACTTCGATCGTATTCAGCATGTTCCGAATACAATGAATGCGCATCGTCTGATTGAATGGGCCTCTGCCCGTGGCGACTGCACTGCACTCGTTCTCGCCATTTTCGAAGCCTTTTTCCATAATGGCGACGATATCGGCAATCCGGGTGTGCTGGCGGACATCGCAGCGCAGGAGGGGTTCGATCATGATCTTGCGCTGCATTTTCTCTGTGGTCGGACCTTGGCCGGCACGGTAACTGCCGGCCAGATTCAGGCGCAGAAAGCGCGCATCAACGGTGTGCCATCCTTTATTGTTGAAGGACTGGCGCTAACCGGAGTGCATGACGCCCCTGCACTAAACAGGCTCATGGATGCGGCGCTCTGGGTCAGCGAGTCCAAAGCAGACCAGCGATTCGGTGCCGCACGCATGTCATCGCTGTCTCAGCGGGTCTGAAGATTACCGACTTCCTCTTCACTCTCCGCCTCACGAGCAAAGCGCTGGGCCAGAATGGCGCAGACGAAAAGCTGAATCTGATGATACAGCATCAGCGGCAGCACCACGAGACCAACGCTTGAGGCCGGAAACAGCACGTTGGCCATCGGCACGCCGGACGCCAGTGTCTTCTTGGAGCCGCAGAATACGATCGCGACTTCATCTGCACGGGGATATCCAAGCAGACGGCTCCCGACCATCGTGAAAATGAGCACAAAAGCCAGCAGAACGCTGTCCACAAGCGCGATAAGGCCAAGCTGCGAAAGCGGAAGGGTATGCCAGAGTCCCTGCACAATGGCCTCACTGAACGCTGAATAGACCACCACAAGGATTGAACCGCGATCCGAGAAAGACAGCAGTTTCTTGTGTCGCCGCGCCCAGTCGCCGATCCACGGCTGAAGCGCTTGTCCGAGTATGAACGGCAGCAACAACTGAAACACGATATCCAGCGCGCCGCCTGATTTTGAACCTTCCTTGGCGAGGATCAGTCCGACCAGCAGCGGCGTGATGAAGATACCGAGAATATTGGAAGCCGTTGCCGAACAAACTGCGGCGGGAACATTGCCCTTCCCGATGGATGTGAAGGCGATGGAGGACTGCACGGTCGAAGGCAGGCAGCACAGAAACAGCACCCCGGTCCACACATCCGGATGCAGCAGACCCGGCGCAATCGCATGAAGGGTCAGGCCCAACACCGGAAACAGCAGGAACGTGCAGGCCAGAATCGTGAGATGCAGTTTCCAGGCCGTCAGCCCACTAAGGACCGCAGTTCGAGAGAGTCTTGCGCCCTGCAGGAAGAACATCAGCGCAATCAGCGCAATCGCCAGATCCTTGAAGAAGGGAACGGCGGCTCCTTGGGCAGGAGCGACGGTCGCAATGCCGAGCGTCGCCAGCAGGCTGACAAGAAAAGGGTCCAGCTTGAACGGCATCGGATGGTCTTCCAATGTGAAAAGAGAGAAAGATTCAGGTGTTACAGCGTATGAGCAGATTGCGCATAGAGATCACTTGCGCCAGTTTTAAAATCACATGAAGCACTTATCCACTGACTCCCTTCTTCGCCGTCGCTCTGCCTGGCAGATGACGGCTTCCGCACTCGGATTGAGCGCCCTCCTCTGGAGCGCTTCCCCGGTGCTTGCCGCCAGCGTTCCAGCCGGATGCGCCACGATTCATCATGAAAACGCTGGCAGCGACGACGATCATGCCGTCTTCAGTCACATTACAGTGACGTTCCCGGGTGACAGCGGCACATTGACCGCCGCAGGCCAGACTCTGACAGGCACGACCGGTTCCGCAGGCGATGTGGCGGACGCCTCTTCCGTGCTGCTGCTGGCAGCCCTGACAGGTCATCACAACGCTGCCTGTTCACAATGGCTGGAGACCGAGGGCAAGGTGGCACAGGCCAGTCTCGCCGCCGGCCATGCCCTCAAGCTGGCGTGGACTTCCGCCACGGTGAAACGGGGTACCCTGCATGTGTCCATGGCCGGAGCCGGACTGGCCATCAACGGCACGGGAAGCAACGCCACGGCCGCCCTGACTTTCAGTGGCGTCGCCACCAGCGGCACGTCCGCAACCTCGCTGATCCCATCCTCCGCACAGGCATCCTTCTCTCTCCCCACTAATGAGCTAGCCAGTCTGATGGCGGCCACAGCGGGTAAATCCACTCAGCTTCCTGCCGTGCATGTCACCATTCAATCCCTGACAGCCAAACGTGACACGGTTGAACTCTCCGGCAACGGGCGCGCCACCCTGACCGGCGAACACGAAAGCGCCTCTGCAAGCGGTCATCTGGAAATCAGGGACATCGGCACACTTATCCAGAAGGCGCAGCAGGATTCCCAGACAAAGATTGCCGCCGCTCTGGTGCTGGCGCGGATTGTCAGCCACAAGAGTGGTGACAGCAATACATGGGACACGAACTGGGAAGGTGGAATCCTGACCGTAAACGGTGTTCCTCTTCCTCTCAGATAGAGTTAAGAGCTTTGCGCATCCGGTAAATTGCGTGGAGGCGCATCCTCCGCCATGCTTGAGCCATATATTCCGGCGACTCTGGTCGCCATCGTCCTCGTGACAGGAGATATCCTATGCGGGCTCGCCGCCTGACCCGGCTTTTTCTTTCTTCCACTGTGATGGTAGGGGTTCTTGGCCTTTCCTCCGTCGGCCATGCCGCCGATAGCAGCACCACCGAACAGACGCTGGTCGACAAGGCCACCCTGGCGGTTCAGGATATTTTCACGGGCGCAAAAACCACGGATCGCGTCTATCGCTATCTGGGACAGTCACGGGCCGTGATGGTCTGTCCTTCCATCTTCCGAATGTCAGTTGGTATCGGCGGTTCGGGTGGCGGATGCCTGCTTCTTTCCCGTGATGCCCGTGGCTCATGGTCTGATCCCGCTTTCTATCGATTTGGCTCGGGTTCGATCGGCTTCCAGTTTGGCGTTCAGTCCTCAGAGATGATGTTCTTCGTGATGAGTGATCGCGGCCTGCAGGCGCTCCTCGATAGTCAGTTTCAATTTGGAGCCAATGCTGCTGCGTCCTTTGCGACGATGGGCAGCGGCATTGAAAGTGGCACAGCTGGACGCACCAACACCGACATCATGGCGCTTCAGAAATCAGAAGGTCTGTTTGCAGGCGTAGCGCTCAGTGGCGCCAAACTGACAGTCGATAGTGATGCGAACCGCGCCTATTATAACCAGATTGTCGGCCCGACCGAGATCGTGATCTCCATGCGGGTAAACAATGCTGGCGCTGATCCGCTGCGGGCTATTCTGAGCCGTTACAGCGCGTCCGCTACTGCTGCGACTACTGCCAATCCAGTTGTCGGCGGAAGTTCTGCCTCTACCGGCGATACCACCTCCACGGGCGATGCTCAGCTCACACCGTATAACAGCGCCCCAGTGGTCAACAGCGGCAGCGGCATCCAGAGCCAGTCTCTCGCTCCGCTCAAATCCCAGTCAAAGGGTTATTAAAGCCGTCAAAAGTGGTTCGAGGCTCTCATGGTATTGAGTCCACGAACCACTTTTAAGTTTTGAAGCCGCTTACGGCTAGCGGCTCATGGTGAATGAGCCGGTTCAGTAGACTGCCTGTCCTGCGCCTTGCTACGAAACGCCGATACATTCCGATTATGCTCGTCAAGCGATGACGCAAAATGACTGCCGCCTGAACCTGTCGCCACAAAATACAGTTCATCACCCGATGCCGGGTGCGCTACGGCCTGCAATGCTGCAAGCCCCGGCGAACAGATCGGCCCCGGTGGCAAGCCAACAGTCACATAGGTATTGTAAGGGCTCTGAAAGGCCAGATCCGAACGGACCAGAGGACGCCCCAACGGTTCTGCGCCGCCATTCAGGGCATAAACGGTCGTCGGATCGGACTGAAGTTTCATGCCTTTACTGAGACGATTGAGAAACACCCGTGCAATGCGGGGCCGTTCTTCCGGCAGTCCCGTCTCTTTCTCCACCATAGAAGCAAGCGTCACCATCTGTGTCGGATCAGTGAGGCCGATGGACGGATCGCGGCTTTTCCAGACCGCTTCGACCTGCCGCTGCATGGCCTGCTTCATTCTGGCGACAAGCGCATTACGATCTGAATCGCGCAGATAGCTGTATGTCTCCGGAAGAGCCTCGCCCTCGCCTAAAGCCGCGACCGTCCCCTTCATGAACGGAGCCGCCTGAACGAGCGCCGTAATCTGACTGGCAGTCAAACCTTCCGGGATAGTCAACTGATGCAGCACCGGCTTTCCATGACGCAACACGGACAAGATGTCCCGCATTGACGCATGAGCCGGAAACATCAGTTCCGCCGCATGCAACTGTCCCTCATCCCGGGTCAGTTCAATGGCGGCACGAAAAACATAGTCATCAAGTCCGTTTGCAGACAACGCGTGCCCTTGCTGCAAAGCTGCGATGGTGCTCGCATACCCACCATGAGGAATGTCCAGCGCGGTCGCCGCAGGCAGCGGACCGGGCGCGGTATAACGCCACCAGCCAGTTCCAGCGACGGCCCCACCCGTCAGCACCACAGCTCCCAGCAACCCAACGCCCACGCGCAGCAAGGGACGACGCTTCTTTACAGGAGCAGCCCGTTTTTTCTTTTGAGCCGCCACGGTTCAGCCCTGAACAGCGCTCACTGACCAAGACGCCGACCATTCCTGACCGGGCTGAACAATCACAACACCGGGCTTGTCGTGGAACTCTCCCTTGAAGCCATGCGGTGTCGCGTATCCCTGCCAAGGCTCAATGCAGAGGAACGGTGCGCCCGGCTTGGTCCAGACACCCAGTTCGGGAAAGCCATGCCATGACACATGCAGCCCTAGTCCGCCCGGACGTCCGAACGTCACGGCACGGCTTCTGATCCGATCAAAAATAATGGCGTCCTCAACAAACAGATCATCCCGAAGCGGTAGAACCGCACCTTCGACAGGCGTCGGACGCGGTGCAGGATCAAGCAGACCGCCTTCAAGACGACGGATCGGCTCAGGTTCGGGTTCTTCAAACGTCAGACGATAGTCTTCACGCTTTCCGTCTTTCTCCAGAGGCCAGCGGAAAGCAGGATGCGCTCCCAGCGAAAAGGGAAGTTCCCTGCCCTCTTCCTGATTGCGAACGGTGTAGAGAACCGTCAGCTTTCCATCGCTGATCTGATAGGTCAGCCACAGACGAAAGCGGAACGGAAAGACAGCAAGCGTCTGGTCATCCGCTTCCAGAGACAGTGTGCAACTATCGGCTTTCTGTTCCACCCACCGAAAGACGCAATCTCGGGCAAAGCCATGTTGCGTCATGCGATAG
>NZ_DHNR01000016.1:0-10016 GCF_002409645.1 Acetobacter sp. UBA5411 | reverse complement strand
TGCCGCTTCCACGCGGGGCCAGCATCCCACAGCACATCCGTGCCGTCCGGCAGCGTCAGGGAAACCAGTTCCGCCCCCTGAGCGGACACTGTCGCTGTGAGTTTTTCATCACCGAACACAAACCGGTCAGTGCTCATCTGGCCATCTCCGAAAATCTTTCCCTTTTTATAGAAAGATTTCCGGAGCTTCGCAAAGAAGGACAACAGCCTCAGTCGTCAGCCAACCGATCCCGTGGAGGCTGGGCCGAACGCCCGGTGATCTGCGTCGCCGCCGACCCTCTTCCTGAGAGAGACGGATGAGTCATGAACCATTCATGCGCCGAGAACGGCTTGCTCCCCGGATCAAGACGACGCCATACGCCTGTCTTTTCCAGAATCCAAGAATTCAGATTGTCCTTGAGATCCGTCACCATGATCTGATCAAGGATCTGCGCGTGGACAGTCGGATTGGTGATCGGCACCAAACTTTCCACACGCCAGTCCATATTCCGCGTCATCCAGTCGGCCGAGGAGATGAACACCTTGGCGGAACGCGACGGCAGACGGTGACCGTTCCCGAACGCATAGATACGTGCATGCTCGAGAAAGCGACCGACAATGGACTTGATGCGGATATTCTCCGACAGGCCCGGCACACCCGGCCGCAGACAGCACATGCCCCGCACGACGCCCATGACCTTTACCCCGGCGCAGGAGGCCTCATACAGCTTGTCGATCAACTTCGGATCAACCAGTGCATTCATTTTCAGCCAGATCTGGCCCGGACGTCCCTGACGGACATGCTCGATTTCTTCATCGATCAGGTGGTTCAGCGTCTTGCGGCATGTGAGCGGCGAGAAGGCGATCGCCTCCATCTTCGCCGGTCTGGCGTAGCCGGTGACATAGTTGAACAGACGCGCCGAATCACGCACCAGCTCAGGATTACAGGTGAAGAATGAGAGATCAGTGTAAATCTTGGCCGTGATCGGGTGATAGTTACCCGTTCCAAAATGGGCGTAGGAGCGGACAGTCCCACCTTCCCGGCGTACGACAAGACTCAGTTTGGCATGGGTCTTGAGGTCCGAGAAACCGAACACGACCTGCACACCCGCCGCCTCAAGTGCGCGCGAGAGACGGATGTTCGCCTCCTCGTCAAAACGCGCACGCAGTTCCACCATCGCCGTTACGGACTTGCCCGCCTCGGCCGCCTCGATCAACGCCTTGACGATCGGACTGTCCCGCGACGTGCGATACAGCGTCTGTTTGATGGCGATCACATTCGGGTCGAGCGCCGCCTGACGCAGGAACTGCACCACCACGTCGAAACTCTCGAACGGATGATGGACGATCAGATCCTTGGCGCGGATGGCTGCAAAACAGTCGCCGCCATAATCCACAATCCGCTCCGGAAAACGCGGCGTGTAGGGAGGGAACAGCAGATCAGGCCGATCATCAACGATCATCTGCTTCAGATCGACCACACCGATCATGCCTGAATGAACGGAAACCTCTTCAGGCGGCAGATCGAGTTCATCGACGATCGCATCGACCAGACCGCGTGGCACGCTTTCCTGCATGTCCACATGGATCACCACGCCACGACGACGCTGTTTCAGCGCCGTCTCATAGGCGCGGACAAGATCTTCCGCCTCATCCTCGAATTCGACATCGGTGTCACGGATCACCCGCACGGTGCCGCTCTCCACGACCGCCAGCCCCGGATAGAGCCGATCAATACACAGCTTGATCAGGTCTTCCAGCAGCACGAACCGCACGGACGGCGGCTTGCCCGGCAGAGATGGCAGACGGATGAAACGATCTACCTGCGCGGGCAGCAGGATCAGGCCGTTCATGACAAACAGGCCGGTTTCCTCGGATACGAGGCTCAGACCGAGCGCAAGTCCCATATTCGGGATGAAAGGCAGCGGATGCGCCGGATCGACAGCCAGAGGTGTCAGAACAGGAAAGACGCGGTCCATGAAAAAGTCGGACAGCCAGATGCGATCGTCGGCGTCGAGTTGCTCCAATCCGCACAGCGTCACGTCGGCTTCGGCCAGAAGACCCCGCAGATGCACCCAGATACGCTGCTGCTCGCGGAAAAGCTGCACGCAGCGTTCCCGCACCGCCGCCAGCTGGAGGGAGGGCGTCAGCCCATCGGGAGAAAGCGAAACCAGTCCTTCCCGCACCTGCCCCACCAGACCGGCGACACGCACGGAGTAAAATTCGTCAAGATTGCTGGCGCTGATGGACAGGAAGCGCAGACGTTCCAGCAAGGGGTTACGCTGGTTATCGGCTTCCTCGACCACACGCTGGTTGAAGGCGAGCCAGGACAGTTCGCGGTTGATAAAGCGGTCAGGAGACGTTGCGGTAATTTCCACCGGAGCTGGCGCAGCCTTCCGCGTCCGGCTCCGTGCAACCGCTGTACCTGTCTGAGCCTTGGCGGCTGCTGCTTTCCGACGAGTGCCCTGCGATCTGGCGGACGCAGGCGCACGGGTTCCCTTCACGCGACGGCCCACTCCTCGCGTTCTGTTTCCCTCATGCTCCGACAAAGTGCTCTCCTGTGCGGCTGTGATTCAGCGCAATAACTGTCTGCGTGTTATTTTTATGCAGGCTAAATGGTATGAGCCCATCATCCTTTTGTCATATGACAATTTAAGAACATATGCAGGGAAGATGTCGACGGCGTCACTTTAAACGCAGCATCACTCACTCAGATCCGCCAGCAGACGCGTGGCCGCTCGCAGATCGAAAGGCTGTCCCGAGGCAAGGGTCACCGCGTCAATCCGGCTGACCGCATCCTCTATCACCGAGGCTTCCCGCGGCAGACGCTGCAACAGCCAATCTGTGATCTGTCTGGGCACAACCAGCTGACGCTCAGCCAGCAGACGCAACATCAACCGATAAAGCAGCACATCCTCGGCAGGCCCGACTTCCACCGTCATCGTCGCCCGCAAACGGCTGCACAGATCTGGCAGCGTCACCGTCCACAGGCTCGGCGGCGTCCGCGCCACCATGAGAAGCGGCATCCGGCGCTCGCGGGAGGTGTTGATGATACGCAGCAGCGCCAGTTCATCCAGCCCTTGCTCAGGCAGCGCATCGAGCGCCAAGGCGCGGGGCGTGCGTTCCAGCAAGGTCGCGATGTCGGGCAGACCCTGCGCCGCATCCACGATCATCGCGTCGTTGCGCTGTCCCCACACCTGCAGCAGATGAGTCTTGCCGCGCCCCTGCCCGCCCCAGAGCGCCAGCCGGTTCTCCGACCAGTTTTTTTCCGCATCCGTTGCAAACAGCCAAGTTCGCGCAGCCGCATTCGAGCGACCGGACACGAATCCCGCCTCGTCAAAGCGGCGCTTATGCCCGAACGGCAGTGGCAGCTGACGCATGTCATCCGGTCTTTTTTCGCCCGAACCGGGCTGACCGGGGCGTTCTGGATCATAAACCTGTTCCGTCACCGCTATGCGCGCCGCCCCGCCTGCCTTAAAGAGTGCTCATAAACCTGATACCGTAAACGTCCCGGATGTTCGACCCTCACCTGTCGAGACCATCCCACAGCCCAGAACGAGCCGACGCCATGACCGCATCTCCCCCGGAAACCTCACAGAGCGCTTCTTCCAAGGGCCTCACTTATCGCGAGGCCGGAGTGGACATCGAAGCAGGTGACGCCCTTGTCGAGGCGATCAAGCCTGCCGCCAAGGCCACGACCCGCACGGGCGTCATGGGTGGACTGGGCGGTTTCGGCGCGCTGTTCGACCTCAAGGCCGCCGGTTTCTCCGACCCGGTCCTCGTCTCCTGCACAGACGGCGTGGGCACCAAGCTGAACCTCGCCATCGACAGTAGTTTGCATGACACGGTCGGCATCGATCTGGTCGCCATGTGCGTCAACGACCTTGTCGTACAGGGCGCGGAGCCGCTGTTCTTTCTCGACTATTTCGCCACCGGCAAGCTGGCCATCGAAGATGCCGCCAAGGTTGTGAAAGGCATCGCCGAAGGCTGCCGCCTGTCCGGCTGCGCCCTTGTCGGCGGTGAGACGGCAGAAATGCCCGGCATGTATGCGCCGGGTCATTATGATCTCGCAGGCTTCTCCGTCGGGGCCGCCGAGCGCGGCAAACTACTGCCGGGCGAAATCCGCGCCGGTGACGCGCTGATCGGCCTCGTTTCCAGTGGCGTGCATTCCAACGGCTTCTCGCTGGTGCGTCGCATCCTGTCCGCCGCCGGTCTCAAGCTCGACGACGCAGCCCCATTCGCACCGGGCCAGTCGCTCGCGCAGGCGCTGATGACGCCGACGAAACTCTATGTGTCGCAGGTTCTGGACCTGCATCGCGAAGGCCTGCTGAGCGGAGCCGCCCACATTACCGGCGGCGGTCTGCCGGGCAATTTGCCGCGTGTGCTGCCCAACGGCGTGAAAGCTGTGATCGACGGTCCGTGGGCCCCTGCTCCGGTCTTCGGCTGGCTGGCGAAAACCGGAAACGTCGCCACCGAGGAAATGCTGCGCGTGTTCAACTGCGGTATCGGAATGGTGCTGATCACGTCCAAGCCGGATGTCGTCATGGAACGTCTGAGCAAGATGGGTGAAACACCGATCGTCCTCGGACAGGTCGAAGCCGCCGTTGACGCAGACGCGGCCCCCACGCTGGAGATGGCTGTCTCCCCGGACTTTTCCTGGTCCTGAGGCAATCTGACGTGAGCATCCGCAAGACCCCGATCGCCATCCTCATCAGCGGCCGCGGCAGCAACATGCGCTCGCTGATCGCCGCCTGCGCCGAGCCGAATTTTCCGGCCGAGGTTGCGCTTGTCCTGAGCAACAAGGAGGATGCGGCCGGACTGGATTACGCCCGCTCCCTTGGCCTGCGGGCCGAAGCGGTGCCCCACAAGGCTTTCGACAAGGATCGGGAGGCGCACGAACGCGCTATCGACGCTCGATTGCGGAAAGCGGGTGTGGAGTTTGTCTGCCTCGCTGGCTACATGCGCCTGCTCACACCGTTTTTGACGGACGCATGGGCCGGCCGGATGATCAACATCCATCCCAGCCTGCTACCGCTTTTCCCCGGCACGCATACGCATGAACGGGCGCTGGAAGCGGGCGTGCGCATCCACGGCTGCACGGTGCATCGTGTGACAGCCGGCATGGATGAAGGGCCTATCATCGCTCAGGCGGCAGTCCCCGTCTTTCCGAAAAAGGATAGCGCAGACGATCTGGCTGCCCGCGTACTGGTGCAGGAGCATGTGCTTTATCCAGCTGCTCTGAAGGCTGTGCTGGTTGGGGCTGACGGCAGTGTTTCGAGCGAGGATGGACTGCTGGTGGTGTGAGTGCCAGCCGAAAGCTTGAATAGCGTTGCTGTAGCATGTCTGCTTACGCCTTCATGTCAGTCGTTCGGCGGTTGGCTGGGATTTCCTAATAACGGACCTTCCATTTTTTTCAGGTGATCGCGGAGTGAGGCGATAAATACTTGAACTTTCGATGACAGGCTGCGGTGCGCCGCATAGACGGCATGTGCCTCGACTGTTTCCGTTCTGAACGTCGGCAGCAGTCGCACAAGGCTGCCGCGCCTGACGGCAGGAGCCGCAAGAAAATCCGGCAGACGTCCGATCCCGGCGTTATTCTCCAGCAGGACCTGAAGCACTGCCGGTTCCGGGACAACCGAGCCAACAGGAACGGGCACAACATGGTCGCGACCGTGACTATCTGTGAAGCGCCAGTGATCAGGGCGGTCGATCCATCCCAGCAGAGTGTGCGACGCAAGATCACCGGGCGTTTCCGGTGTTCCCTGCCGTGTCAGATACCCCGGGCTGGCGCACGGCCATAAAGCAATGCTGCCAAGCGGACGGGCAATCAGATCGGAGTCCGGGAGGGACCCGATCCGGATCGCCACGTCGACATCCTCGCGCGCCACATCCACGATACGGTTTTCCGTCTCGAGATTCACCCGCATATCGGGAAAACGTTCGAGAAAACCGGGCAGCATTGGCGCAATAAGACCAAGCGCGAATGTCATGGCTGCATTGACCCGCAATGTGCCGCGCGGCTGTCCGGTGACACCGTCCAGTGCCGAGCGGGCTTCGGCGATATCATCAAGTACGCGTCGTGCATGAGGCAGAAGCAGATTACCGGCTTCCGTCAAACGAAGTTCACGCGCTCCTCGTTCGAACAGCTTGGCTCCGAATTCGGTTTCCAGCCTGGATACCGCCCGGCTGAGCGTCGATTTCGGCGCGGTCATGGCGCGTGCGGCGCCACTTAAACTCGCCGTTTCCGCGATGCGGACAAAGCAGTACAGATCATAGACGTTCATTGTTGTCGTTCCGATTCTGGAACCCACTATCCACGATGCAGTGTCTGGTTCCGTCTGTCGGAACGCAATAGGTTTTCTTCCTCAGCGGGAGAACGCCGATGCCGGATCCGATCATTCTCATCACAGGCGCTACCGGCAATCAGGGCGGTGCGACAATTACCGAACTTCTGGCGCGCCCCGCCCGATGGCGCATTCGCGCTCTGGTGCGAAACCCCGGGGCACCGAAAGCCGCCGCTCTGGCAGCACGGGGTGTCGAACTGGTTCAGGGTAATCTCGATGACGAACGGTCGCTGCGAGCGGCTCTGACGGATGTGTATGGCGTGCTGTCCGTGCAGTCTCCCATGAAAATCGGACCCGAGGGAGAAGAGCGCCAGGGCAGATTACTGGCGACGCTGGCGGCCGAATGCGGCGTGAGCCATATCGTTCAGTGTTCAGCAGGCGGGGTGGATCGCGACAGCGGCGTACCGCACTTCGAGAGCAAACATGCCATTGAGCAGCAGATCAGAACGCTTGGCCTGCCATCGACCATGCTGCGTCCGGCAGCCTTCATGGAAAATTTCGCGACTTTCATCTTTCGGACCACGATGCTTTCGATGATGAAAACCTGTCTGGCACCCGGCCAGCCGATGCACCTTGTTTCGGTACGGGATGTCGGCTGGTTTGCCGCAGAGGCGTTCGAACATCCCGAGCAGTTCATCGGCCGCGCCATTGAAATCGCCGGAGATGCCGTCACGGCACAGCAGGCCGCCGGAACATTGCGTCGTACCGGTTTGCGGCCAGCCGTCATGTTCACCATCCCCCAAGGTTTGCTTAACCGGCTACCCGATGATTTCCGGCTGATGTTCGAGTGGATCGCACGCGAGGGCTTCTGTGCCGATGTGCCAGCCCTCAGGCATGAACATCGCGGCCTGCTGACCTTGTCCGACTGGGCAACGAATCAGACAGCCAAAGTCTGACAGTATTGCCGGCATGGGTTCTCCTTCCGGAGAAATAGTAAACGGGTGCTCACTTACATACGAGTGCCAATTACACCTCGCCGTATATGACCAGGATCAGGTCAGGACGGCCATCGACGGCAAAGGTTGAAACCTCGAAGGTCTGGGGACCGTGAACTGGATGATGAAACGTCTTGGCACCGTGCTCGAATGTGTGGATCGTCCGGTCGTGCCATATCGTCCTGAATTCAGAACTGGCTGCACAGAGTTCCGCGACCAGAGGCGCGATCGTCTCCGAAGCACCGGCCCGGGCCGCATCCATCCTGAAACTGCTGACAATGAAACGGGCAGTACTTTCCCAGTCCGGATGGAGTGTCCGGGCGCGGGGATCAAGAAAGATCAGGCGCAGAATATTGCGATGTTCGGGAGGCAGTAACGCGAAATCGGTCATCAGTTCCGTGGCGGCACGGTTCCAGGCCACCATCTGCCAGGTCGCACTGCGGATAAAGGCCGGGCTGGGATCAAGACTGTCCAGCATACGCTGAAGTCTCGGCGTGACGCCCATGTCCTGACGGTAACGCGCTTCGGGCGGTCGTCCCAGCCCGAGAAGGAAAAGGTGCTCCCGTTCGGCGTCCGTCAGCATCAGGGCGTCTGACAGTCGCTCCAGGGCAGTGGCCGACGGTGTTCCGCCACGTCCCTGCTCAAGCCACGTGTACCACGTGACGCTCAGGCCCGCGCGTTGCGCGACTTCCTCACGCCGTAATCCCGGAGTGCGCCGACGAAGGACTGGAAATCCCAGTGCGGCCGGGTCGAGCTTCAGACGCGCATTGCGGAGATAGACGCCCAGCTCTTTCTCAGTGGCGTGCGGATTGCTCATCCTGTTAGTGCTCATACCCCTGTAAGCTCACGGCTTTACCAGTGTATCCGATCCCCTCCAGTCTGTCCTCTTTCAGGAAATCAGCCCGGCTTTCCTCCTGAATCCGGGCTCATCTTATCCTTGAGAACGCAAAGGCGCAGACATGAGCGTAGTATCTCCCGGTTCTTCTTCTTCGCTCCGCATCGCAATTCTGGGCGGCGGCAGGATCGGAAGCGCCTTTGCCTTCCATATGGCACGAAAGACGGAGCATGAGGTGACGATCGTCGCTCGCCCGAATTCTGCGCGTCTTGCACAGTTGCAGCGGGATGGCGGTGTTATCACGACGAAAGGGGAGCGTGGCCCGGCGATCATTTCTGAGAGGCTGGATGAAAGCATCCCGTATGATCTCGTGCTCGTGACGGTCAAGGACTATCAGGTCAAAGCTCTTCTGCCGACGCTGAAGCGCAGTGCGGCCCGAAAGATCCAGTTCATGTTCATGACGTTCGATCCGGACCGCCTGCAACAGGCTGTCAGTCCAGAACGTGCCGCACTCGGCATGCCGTTCCTTCAGTCCGATTTCGATACGAATGGGCGTTTCAGAACTGTCGTCGGCAAGCGCGAGACGCTGACGGATGACCCGCACTGGGCTCAGATTTTCAGGACTGCCGGACTGCCCGCACGGCACGAGCCTCAAATGGCTCTGTGGCTGCGCTGTCACGTTCCGCTTGGTGTCGCGTTTGAAAGCGTGGCGGTCGCTGCTGAGAAAAGAGGTAAAGGCGCGCCATGGAGCCGTGCCCGAACACTGGCCATTGGCATACGGGCCTGTTTCGCCATGATCCGCGGTCAGGGGTACGATATTTACCCCAAAGACAAGGCGAGACTGGAAAAGCTGCCGGTTTTCGCCGTTGCCGGAATGCTCTGGGGACTGTCACGCGTTTCCTCGTTCCGCACTCTTCTGGCGACAGGAGAAACCGAGTGCTGCGCCTTGGTCGACGATATGCTTGCCTCAGCGACGACGCTCGGACAATCCGTCGATCCTGATGCGGTTAGCGCTATGAAATCCACGTCATGACGGAGCCTGCATTCTTCCAGCATCGAGGCTGGCTCACCATCTCAAACTCTGCCTTACTGACTGACGTCTTTCCATTTATTTTGACCGCAACCCGACATTCCGTTCACCCCCCGATCTGCCTGTCTGCTCAGCGATACAGGAGCAGACAGGCAGCAGTCGCCTTCATGTCGGTCATAAGCGGAGCCGTTCAAGTTTCCATAAAGCGGACGGTCGGCAATAGTTCTCGTTATCCGTCGATGTCCTCCTCCAGACTTCTGATTGCTGCATGTGCAGCTGATCAGGAGAAAGTATCATGGAAAAGAAAACGCGTTTTCCATCGCCTACGCTGAAGGCGTCCGTGCCTTAGAATGGAGGAAAAATGGTTGGCGCCAAGCGGGCACTTAAAGAAAAGCACGTCTGGGCCATTCGGTTTTGGCTGGGGAGCGAACAGCGTATCAGAGACAGAGCTTTGTTTGATCTTGCTCTCGATAGCAAACTCAGAGGCTGCGATCTTGTCAGCCTTCGTATCGGCGACATCGTTACCAGTGGTCAGGTGCGCCACCGAGCCATGGTCGTCCAGCAGAAAACCCGGCGACCTGTGCAATTCGAAATTACAGAAACAACGCGAGAAAGCGTGCGGGCGTGGCTGGAACATCGAGGTGGTGGCTTGAATGAGTATGTTTTTCCAAGTCGCCTAAGCGCCAAAGCTCACCTGAGCACAAGGCAATACGCCCGGCTTTTGGATCAATGGGTTCAGGCGGTGGGACTGATCGCCGGGGAATATGGAACTCATTCGCTCCGCCGGACTAAGGTTGCCATGATTTACAAACGAACCGGTAATATCCGAGCCGTGCAGATCCTGCTGGGTCATTCAAAACTGGATAGTACGGTTCGATACCTTGGGGTGGATGT
>NZ_DHNR01000003.1:5813-28253 GCF_002409645.1 Acetobacter sp. UBA5411 | reverse complement strand
GAAGACGCGCACGATTACCGCTACTTCCCCGACCCTGATCTTCTGCCACTAGTGATCGAGCAGAACTGGGTGGACCAGATCAAGCAGACGCTGCCGGAACTGCCGGACGAAAAGCGCGCCCGTTTCCAGCAGGATTACGGGATCACCGCTTACGATGCCGGCGTTCTGGTGGCCGAGCAGGCAACGGCGGACTTCTATGAAAGTGTCGCCAAGGGACGTGACGGCAAATCGGCTGCCGCATGGGTCACCGGTGACTTCTTCGCGGCCCTCAACCGTACGGGCAAGTCGATCGAGGAAAGCCCGGTCAGCGCAGCTAATCTGGGCGCGATGCTCGACCTGATTGCTGACGGCACGATCAACGGCAAGATCGCCAAGGAAGTGCTCGAAGACATGTTCGAGACCGGTGATGCTCCACTGGCTATTGTGGACCGCAAGGGTCTGCGTCAGGTCACGGACACGGGCGCCATCGAAGCGACAGCTGATGAGATCATCAGCAAGAATGCCGACAAGGTGGAACAGTATAAGGGCGGCAAGGACAAGCTGTTCGGCTTCTTCGTCGGACAGGTGATGAAGGCGACGGGCGGCAAGGCTAACCCTGCCATCGTTAATGACATCCTGCGCAAGAAACTCGACGGCTAAAGTTCTTGTCCGGCCAGATTTCATTGTCTGGCCGGACAAAATTATTTTCTAATTTTCTCTACACACTGACATTAAAAAACCAATAGTAGCAAAGGCTGTTTCGAAACAAAAGCTCAGCACCCCATAAAGTTTACTTGATCTACAATACTCAATTGCGGAAATCTGTTCTTTAAATGAAAAAATCAACCCTGCCACCACAGGAAACAAAAAAATGGGAATATACTACGGAAAAATAAAACATTATATTAAAAATAAGGGCTTTGGATTTGTTGAAAATGTATTTCCAGAAAAAAGTAAAAATGACATATTTTTTCATATAGAAACCATAAAGAAAACAAACTTAAAAATAGCAGAACAACTTATTCAAGAAGGTAATACTGAATACCTTTATCTTTGGTATGAAACAAAAATTACAAATAATAGAGAAAAAATTATAAATATAATTAATACAAATCAAGTACGATACAGAGCAAACAATAGTATCACCATCTTTACCAAGTCACTTGAGACTTTTTGGGGAAATATTTCATTAACTAAACCGTCATGGCTCGAAGAAGTAACATTAACCTTATTGGGAAACAAATGCACACTGAGGCTGATAAATGAACGTGAAGCACTCTTGAATGCAAAAACATTTTCAGTAACAGCACAGAAAGCATTAGAAGAACGTGAATTCAGGCAACTCGTTGCAGAATTACGACCTCTTGGTTTGCGTACCAGCAAAGAAGCCTCATATTATATTACAAAATACAATCTTGGTAAAAAATACAAGAATATATCCGGCGTTGTGCGGATGGAAGGAAATAGAAACCAATGGAACTTCAATGGAGGATTTCCACCACACATATACGCCAAACTGTGCAAAGAACTAAATTTAACCAATCAAAACACGGATGCACGAGCGATTGGTTTTACGCCTTTTAAGAATCTTAATTTATAGAGACTATTGCGCATCATATATTTCCAATGTTTCTTTGGCGGTTATATGCCGCTCAAACCGATCTAAACACATTGCCATATATCGACACTCTGGCGCTTTTCCCTACGATCCTGATAAACACCAGCCTTTCCGAACGGGAGACTGCTCCCGCGTGTGCCACCCGGAGCCCCGAATGACCGCCATCCGCCGCAGACATGCGACAGAACTTGAAACGATTTCCGTCACTGTTCCGGAAATTGCCGTTGAAGCTTACGAGAACGCCATCAGCACGGTGTGCGCGACGGTCGGCATTTTCGAGTTCGACGAGGAAGAAAAGCTCTGGCGTGTCGAAGGGGTGAAAGACACGGGTCATGCGGAAGATGAGTTGGCGGCCGCTTTGGCTCTGGCTGCTCTGACCACAGGCATCAACGCTGATCTGGAGCGCACCAATACCGAGACGGAAGGCTGGCTCGCCCGCACCTATGAATCGTTTCCGGCACAGGAAGTCGGCAAACGCTTTATCGTTCGGGGTTCGCATCTGGATGAGGCTCCCGACAGCAACCGCATCACCATTACGCTGGATGCGGGTATGGCGTTCGGGTCCGGGGAACATGGCTCGACGCGGGGATGCCTGCGGGCGCTTGAACTGGTGGCGCACCGCAAACCCCGGAATATTCTCGATCTTGGCTGTGGTTCGGGCATTCTCGCCATGGGTGCTGCGGCCCTGCTGCACCGACCCGTTCTGGCCACCGACATTGATCCGTGGTCTGTCCGGATCACTCAGGAGAATGCGGCTCGTAACGGCCTGTCACGTCTGATTGAAGCACGGCTCGGCAATGGCTGGTCCACGCCTGAAATCCGCCGTCGTGCGCCTTATGATCTGGTTTTCGCCAACATCCTTGCCCGTCCGCTTTGCATGATGGCCAAGGATCTGAGCCGTCATCTTGCGCCGGGTGGCACGGTCATTCTGGCTGGGCTACTGAACACGCAGGTTCGCATGGTGCTGGCCGCGCACCAGCGTTGCGGACTGGTGCTGGAACGGCATCTGCGGGAAGGTGACTGGGGAACGCTGATCCTGCGCAAGCCGTTTAAGACGGTGAACACGACAAACAGGCACTAAAGACAGCGGAAGCGGATGCGTCGCTTCCCGGTCGCCCAGAGTGATAACAACGTTCTGCTATCGCAACTGACTGTCCTTGCTGCCACGACGGTTGATGCTGCTGAACACACGCTGGTTGTCTCGCTCTGACTGGCAGTCGATGCAGAACTTCACTCCCGCCAGCGCCTTGCGTCTGGCTTCCGGGATCGGCTCTCCGCACTCACAACATTCAAGAGCACTCTCTCCGGACGGGATGCCGGAGCGGGCCTGTTTGACTGCATCGGCGATGGTGTCGTCGATCTGTTCCTGCACTGCTCCTTCCGGAGCCCAGCCTGTCGCCATGACAAGAATCCCTGAAAGATATACCGTTCAGCGGTCCGTAACTGACTGCTTATAGCGCGTATCTTCATTCCAGGTTTATCTGAAAACGACTTCCTTTTGCCGGAAAAAGCGTTAGGCAGGGAATGGACGAAAACAATCCAGCCTTATCGGCAGCAATCGCCCCTTACTCTTCCAGCCCCTGACTGCGCACCAGTCGGGCATACAGGCCGTCCAGCGCGATCAGTTCCGCATGAGTTCCCTGCTCCACGGCGCGGCCGTCTGCCATAACCACCACCATATCCGCCGAACGGACCGTGGAAAGACGATGCGCCACGATGATGGTCGTGCGTCCGGCACGAAGCTCTCCCAACGCTTCCTGCACCAGAGCCTCGTTCTCGCTATCGAGGGCGCTTGTGGCCTCATCGAGCAGCAGCAAACGTGGATCACGTAGGAGGGCACGCGCCAGAGCAATACGCTGCCGCTGGCCGCCGGACAGCCTTCCCCCTCCGGGGCCGACAATCGTGTCAAAGCCGTTGGGCAACGCCGTGATGAAGGGCTCGGCGGCGGCAAGACGGGCGGCTTCCCGCACCTCGGCCTCCGTTGCGCCGGGACGCCCCATCAGGATGTTCTCCCGCACAGACACGTCAAAAAGCAGCGGGTCCTGGCTGACATAGGCAATCGCGTTGCGCAGATGCTCCAGACCAACATCACGCAGATCGACACCATCGAGCGTTATCGCGCCCCGCGTCACGTCATGCAGTCGAGGAATGAGAGACAGCGCCGTCGATTTGCCTGCCCCGGATGGTCCGACAAGCGCCACGGTCATGCCCGGCTGTGCCTCGAACGAGAGATCGTTCAGCCCCATGCGACCGTCGGCATACTGAAAGGCGACCGTATCGAAACACAGATGCCCTTGTCCCGGAGGCAGGGCGAGCGCCTGCGGATGATCCTGCACGGCGGGTTTCTCGTCGATCAGGGAGAAGATGCGGGAGAGACCGGCCAGACCTTCCTGCAGCGCGGCATTGAGTGCGCCAAGCGCACGCAGCGGACGAGATGCAAGCAGCAGGGCCGCGACAAAACCGGAGAAATCACCCAGCGTGGCTCCCCCCATTGCTGCACGCCATCCAGCAAAGCCCAGCACAGCCGCCACAGCGGAGCCGCCCAGCGCCTCCAGCAAAGGATCGACGCGGGCGCGGCCACGCATAATTCTTAGAAACGCCTCGTGAAGCTGGTTGAACGCCGTGTCCGCCCGTTTTTCCTCGCGCTCTTCGAGACGATAAACACGCACCGTTCGGGCCTGAGCAAAGCTTTCCGTCAGGAAGGCGGCAGTCGAAGCAATCTGCTCGTTGACGTTGCCAGAGGCGCGACGGACCTTCTTGCCAAGCTTCTGGATCGGCACAGCTGCGATCGGATACAGGACCGCCGCGATCAGGCTGAGTTCCCAGTCCATGTAGATCATCGCGACAATCAGCCCGACGACCGTCACCACATCGCCGAGGGAGTTGACGGCCCGGATCATGGCTTCACGGATCGAAATCGCATCTGTGGTAAAACGGGCTGCGAGCGAGGCTGGCGCGTCCTGTTCGATGCGGGCCACATCTGCAGTGGTCAGATGCTGGAACATCGATCCCTGCAAGCCGCGGATGACCACCAAAACGAGGCCCTGCGTCGCCAGTGTCTGGCCGTATTGGGCAGCAGCTTTCGCCAGTGTGATGGCCACGATCAGCAGCGGCACCTGATAGAGAATACGCTCGTCGTGCGTGGAGAACATGTCGAGCGCGCGCTGGATCACCAGAGGATAGAGCGCGGTCAGTGTCGCCATGGCGATGGTCAGAACGAGAACGCTCAGAATCCTGCCGCGATGCTGACTGATCTGGTCACGCCACAGGCGAAGCAGAAGCGCTCTGCTGTCCTCGGACTGCGGGGACTTCTTCTGGAGATCAGTCAATGGGGCGCGTGGTGGGAGAGCATTCATTGGCGTCATCTACCAACGCGGATCGCAGACGAAAAGAACCACGAAGCCGAACGTCTCTCCGGGCGATGACCTGCGAGCGGACTAATAATGTATTTTTGCAATAAATAACTTTTGTTATCAAAATGATGAGAAGTCATTTCAACAAATCAATTCAAAGAAAACTCTCATGCAGATCGTGCAGATAAGTCAGGCACTCCTCCCGTCCGGCTCGACAGCCGGTCTGCAACCACCATGCCCGGATTGCAGAAAGCAGCTCCCCCAAGCGTGGTCCGGGCGGTATGCCTTTCGCCAGCAGATCACGGCCTGCGAGAGGAAAGACCGGCATGGGCAGGCTCTCGAGTTGGGAACGCAGGCATTTCCAAGGGGCTTCGTCATGATAGGTCGGATCAGTCGCAATCTGCTGCGCTTCCGCCAGCCAGACCTGCCCCAAAGCAACATCCCGAGGGGTTTCGGCCAGCACACGGGCGACATCTTCATCTGTGACCGCACGGTCAGGCGTGGGAGGATCTGCCTGAAGAAACGCCAGAACGAGAGACGCGTCGGCGCGTGAAAGACGGAGCCGCTCGACGCAGTGTTTTGCCGCTTCCAGAGCGCAATCCGCTCCTGCAAGCAATGCGGCCAGTCGCAGGGCGTGATCTGCTGGACCGCCAGAGGTGATGAGTGCATCGAGACGCTGGATCGCGCCTGTCTGTCTGGACAGTTCAGGCAGACACGCGGCCAGCACGCTGGCCTGATTCATCAGGCTCAGCGTTTCAGTGACGCGTGGGCCGGTCAGAATGCGGCGTAGTTCAGACCAGATCCGCTCTACCGAAAGCCGGTCGATCATTTCCACCCCGCGCGTAATGGCATCCAGAGTGTCCTGATCCGGCATTCCTGAACCGAAGCGCGCCTGAAAGCGGAAGAAACGCAGGATGCGAAGGGCATCTTCCCGTATGCGTGTTGAGGCGTCGCCCACAAATCTGACCTGCCCGGCCTTCAGATCCTCCTGTCCACCGAAATAATCATGAACATGCCCTTCCCGGTCGCACGACATGGCGTTGATTGTGAAATCGCGTCGCGCTGCGTCCTCTTCCCAGTTCTGGGTCCATGAAACATTCGCATGACGGCCATCTGTTACATCGTCGCGGCGCAGGGTGGTGATCTCATAGCCACGATGGTCAATCACCGCCGTGACCGTGCCATGAGACAGCCCCGTGGGAACAGCGCCGATACCCGCATCCCGCAGATGCTTCATCACTTCCTGCGGCGTTTCCGGGGTGCCTAAATCAAAATCGCTGGCAGGAATGCCGTTCAGCATGTCGCGCACAGCGCCACCGACCAGCCGGGCCTGAGGCAGCACCTGCCATATCTGATGGAGAGCCGAAAAATCCGGAAGCATCTCAAGAGGAAGCCGCACGACTTTCGTCATCAGCAGTCGTCATCCTCATCGTTGCCTTCCCGACAGCCACGAGGCGCGAGAGCCAGTGGGAAAAACTCTCCCGCGCTCCAGACACCCAGACAGGCCTGCCCTTCACAGCAGCCAGGTTCAGCCAGAGCCGCCAGTTCGTACCAAACGGGTCGCGAGATTCGGGCCTGCAACGGCAACTCGCCCTCCGCTTGTCGCACGGTGAGATAGGGTGGCGGCGCACTGTCGCACGCATCGAGCGGCACGTTCCATCGGGCCAGAATGGGATGGTCCGGACCTGCGGTGACAACCTGATCAATGTTGGTTCGGAAGCACAGACGCTGCTCTCGCCCCACGCCACACCATTCCAGCTGAACCGCTACGAACGGCACATCCTCGACCTCGATCGTCCCTTCCTCGACAGGAGTGCGAAGCCAGTAGGCGCCGTCTGCCGCACGGGAGAGAGCCGATGCGAAAAGGCAGACCATTGGCTTTCGTCTGATCGGGGAGCCCCGGTAGAGCCAGACTCCGTCGCGGCGGATGAGGAAAGGCAATCTGCCACACTGATGCGGCTTGCGGCCCTTGTGATCCTCGCCAGAGATCTGGCGGAGATCTCCCGATTTTTCGCCAAAAGCATCTGATGTCACGTTCAATTAACTCACATCTGTTTGCCTGCGCACCATACCGATATAGGGTTGCCCCCCGGCTTGATGTAAGCCCCGGACGTGTCAGACTGGACCTATGACGCCTGAAATGATGCCAAACCAGACCGTATTCCTTTCCCCCGAAACGGGCTCCTCTGGCGGCCCCGCCTTCCCGGACAGTGCCTCCGCAGCCCAGCAGGTCGATCTTGTCGCCCGCCGGTTGCAGGATGTGCGGGCGGAAATCGGTCGGGTCATTTTTGGCCAGAAGGATGTTGTCGATCAGGCGCTCGTCAGCATTCTGTCTGGCGGTCATGCTCTGCTGGTTGGCGCTCCCGGCCTCGGCAAAACCCTGCTGGTCACGACGCTGGGCACGGTGCTGGGTCTGGATTCCCGGCGCGTGCAGTTCACGCCTGATCTGATGCCGTCCGACATTACCGGCAGTGAAATTCTTGACGAAGACGCCGCCGGTCACCGTAGTTTCCGCTTCGTGCCGGGACCGGTGTTCTGCCAGTTGCTGATGGCCGACGAAATCAACCGCGCCAGCCCCCGCACCCAGTCCGCCTTGTTGCAGGCCATGCAGGAGCATCGTGTCGCCATCGCCGGGACGGAATATGCGCTTCCACGCCCGTTCCACGTTCTGGCCACGCAGAATCCGATCGATCAGGAAGGCACCTATCCGCTTCCTGAAGCCCAGCTCGATCGTTTCATGCTTCAGATTGAGCTAACGTTTCCGGACGCCGCCGACGAACGAGCCATGCTGCTGGCCACGACCGGCGTGCCGCAAGAGGCTCCGCAGCAGATCCTGTCCACCGAAGACGTGCTTTACGCGCAGGCGATGGTGCGGGCTCTGCCTGTCGGTGAGCGCATTGTGGACGCGATCCTGCGGCTCGTGCGCTCGGCGCGTCCCGAGACGACCGATGTGCAGACCGTGAAAGACTGCATCGCGTGGGGTCCGGGTCCACGTGCGGCACAGACCCTGATGCTGGCCACCCGCGCCCGCGCCCTGCTGGATGGACGTCTCTCACCGGACCTTGATGACGTCGCCGCTCTTGCACGTCCCGTTCTGGCGCATCGTATGGCGCTCAGCTTCTCGGCCAGAGCCGATTCGACCCGGATCGAAGATGTGATCGACGGGCTCGTCTCCCGTCTGGGTTGATCGTGGCGCAAGACACTCCTTCCTCCTCCGGCGGTTTTTTCTCCAGACTGGCGGACAAGCTACGCTCTGCTTCGCCTGCGTCCCGAGGCGATGCCGACGCCGTCATCAGTGGCAGTCCCGCCGTGCTGGCCTCGGAAGCGGACAGACTGGCGGCGACATTGTCATCGCTCGTGCCAGAAGCCGAACGCATCGCGGCGACAGTGGCGGCTGGCCTGCACGGTCAGAGACGTTCCGGTCCGGGCGAGACGTTCTGGCAGTATCGCCCTGCGTTGCCCGGAGAGCCGGTCACACGCATTGACTGGCGGCAGTCGGCCCGCAGTCACAAGGCCTATGTGCGCGAAACGGAAGCCGAGCACGCCCAGACCATCTATCTCTGGTGTGATCTCAGCCCGTCGATGGTGTGGTCGTCCCAGCCATCCTCCCTGCCCCTGAAGCGTGACCGCGCCATTCTGCTACTGTTGGCGGCGGCGTCCCTGCTGGAACGGAGCGGGGAACGCGTGCGTCTTGTGTCGCCTTACGGACCTGCCGATCTGCCGCCCGGTGCGGGCAGGATCGCAAGCCGTATTGCTCTGGCGCTTGCATCACTGGCCCAACAATCGGATGAGACGGCGCTGCTGAAAGGCACGGTTCTGCCCCCTCACTCACAGCTTATCATCGCCAGCGATCTTCTTGCTCCGGATGAAGACGTGATGACGCTCTTTCGTCAGCTGTCGGGCAGCGGCGTCCGCGCTCACATTCTCCAGATTATCGATCCTGCCGAACGTGATCTGCCCTATGCAGGTCGCATCCATTTCGAAGGGCTGGAAAACGAGCCGGACCTCATTCTTCCCGCCGTGGAGACCCTGCGTCCCGAGTATGATGCTGCCTTTGCACGCAGACAGGCTCGTCTCAGAACCATTGCCGAGGGCTGTCGTCATACCTTTCAGTCCCATCAGACGGATACCTCCGCTGCGTCTGCTCTTCTGTCTCTGAGCGCTTCCCTGTCGGGCCATCGTGGGGGCGGACGTCCATGATCTTTCAGTTCCCTGCCCTTCTTGCCGGTCTCATCACTCTGCCAGCCATCTGGTGGCTGTTGCGCGCCCGCCCACCCTCGCCGCGCACCCAGACTTTCCCACCGGTAGCTCTGCTGGCGTCCCTGCATCCCAAACAGGACGATGCGGCGACACCCCCCTTCTGGCTGCTTCTTCTGCGTCTGGCGGCGGCGGCTCTGCTCATTCTGGGTCTGTCCGGCCCGGTCATTCCCGGCAGACCTGTGCCTCTGCCCGGCAACGGGACCCTGCTGCTTGTCATCGACAATGACATGATGACAGCGCCTGACTGGAACGAGCGCAATGCTGCGGCGCATGCGCTTCTTGACGCGGCAGGTCGGGCTGGTCGCCCTGCCGTTCTTCTGACGACAGCGTCCGAAGAACGGGAAAGCCCGGCGACATCCCACGCCCTTCCGGCAGAGCAGGTTGCTCTGGCGCTCGATGCGCTGCGCCCACTGCCCTGGGCTGCCGATCGTGCGCTTGCCGCCCGGCAACTGGAAAAAATGAAATCGGACGGTCTGTCTGCCGGAGCCGTTATCTACCTGTCGAACGGCCTTGCTTCTGCGGGCAAGGACGGCGGCGGTGCGGACCGGTCTTTCTCCACGGCCATGCAGGCGTTTGGCAACGTTCAGGAAATCCGCTTTACGGGTAACGGAGCTTTTGTTCTCAGCCACGCTGCAGAAGAAACTCAGGATGCCTCACCCGACAGCCTTTCAACCGCTGGCGTCATGGCGCAGCTGGAGGCTTTGCCTGCCGATCTACCACGTCGGGTTCGCGTGAGAGCCCACAGCGAAGACGGTGGCACACTGGCGCTGGCCGATGTGACGCTTCCAGCCGGAGCCAGCAGTGCACCGGTTTCGGTTTCCCTGCCAACAGTCATGCGTAATCGTGTTGATATGCTGACGATCGACGGCAATGCCAGCGCGCCGGGCACATTGCTGCTGGATGAAGGCGACAGACTGCGTCCCGTTGGGCTGATTGCGACCGGTAGCGGCGATACGCCTCTTGTTGGCAGCCTGTTCTACCTGCGGCGAGCACTGGCGCCGAATGCTGATCTGCACACTGGCAGCACGACCACCCTCCTCTCCCAGCCCCTGTCTGTTCTGATTGCCCCGGACGGCACCCTCGCCGACGCGGAAACCCAGCAAAAAGTCTCGGACTGGGTAAGAAAAGGCGGTACGCTGATCCGTTTTGCGGGTCGCACACTGGCCGGGCATGAAGACAGCGCCCAGAGCACGCCAGAACCTTCTCGCGCTGAAACGGCGGCCCACGCTGATCCGGAAAAGACGCTGCTTCCAGTGGCGCTCATGCCAACAGCCCGTCAGCTGGGAGGCGCCATGTCATGGGGCAAGCCGCAGTCTCTGGCTGATTTCCCGACGGATTCGCCTTTCCATGGTCTTGCTGTTCCCAAGGATGTCACCGTTTCCCGGCAGATCCTTGCGCAGCCAGCGACCGATCTTTCTGCTCACAGCTGGGCACGGCTTGCTGACGGCACGCCTCTCGTGACGCACGCCACGCTTGGCAAGGGAGAGATCGTGCTGTTTCACGTCACGCCCACGGCGGACTGGTCCAATCTTCCGCTCTCCGGCCTGTTCGTGTCCATGCTGACGCGTCTTGTTGAGCATGCCAGCGGGGTGGACATTCCTTCCGACAATAATGTGTTGCCTCCCGTTATGACGCTGGATGGAGAAGGCGTCCTCGGCTCGCCCTCTCCTCTGGCCCGAGGGCTGGCCTCCAGCAAGTTCGGCACCACGCCTGTCTCTCCGGAGCATCCTCCCGGTCTGTATGGCTCACGCGCCGCACGACGCGCCCTGAACGTGGGTGACACGCTTCACACCCTGTCGCCGTTGCCTCCGACAGGGGCAGTCACCAACCCAGCTGGACACCGGCCCGACAGACTGATGGGCCCGACATTGCTGGCCATTGCTCTTCTGCTTCTGGCTGGCGATGCGCTGGCGACGCTCTTGCTGCGCGGCTTCCTCTCCTTGTCGCGTGCACGCAAAGTCCTTCACCTCTCCATCTTTCTGGGTCTTTCTTCCATGGCCCTCTCGTCTTCCGGATTTGCACAGGATGCCCCTGTCGCTCCAGCCGCTATGAGCAGTGTGCCGGGAGCGGCTCTGGAAACGCGGTTGGCATATGTCGTGACGGGCAATCCGGAAGTCGATGCTGTTTCTCAGGAAGGGCTTCAGGGTCTTTCAGACTATGTGAACGCCCGCACCTCTGCGGTGATCGGACACCCGGACGGCGTGCATCCGGGCAAGGATGACCTCGCCTATTATCCGCTGCTTTACTGGCCGATCACGCCGGACGCGCATGCCGACCCGGCTGTGACCAGTGCTCTGACCACCTTCATCGCGCATGGCGGCATGATCATCATCGATACGCAGGGCGTGGATACTGCGAACTCTGGTGATAATGACACACTAGCAGGCGAGGCTCCGGGCAGTGCGGCGGCGCTCCGACGCGTTACGGCCGGGCTGCCCATTCCTCCGCTCATGCATCTTGATGACCATCATGTGCTGAGTCACACATTCTATCTGCTGCATGACTTTCCAGGCCGTTATGCCGGGCAGCCCGTCTGGGTCGCCCGTGACGGTGAAGCCGAGAATGATGATGTCAGTCCAGTGATTATTGGCAGCGCTGACTGGGCGCATGCCTGGGCCGTGGATCAGAATGGCGACACCCGCTTCGCAGTCCTTCCCGGCGGAGATGAACAGCGGCGCACGGCCTACCGATTTGGCGTGAATGCCGTCATCTATGCGCTGACTGGCAACTACAAGGCGGATCAGGTCCACGTCCCCGCGATCCTCAAACGTCTGGGACAATGAGGGCGGCATGATCGATACCTTCACACACAGCATCGCCTTCGCTCCCCTGCTGCCGCATTGGTTGCTGTTCACGCTGGCCGGACTTCTGGTTGTCATCACGGCGATCGGCCTGCTGGTGCGTATGCGCGGCACCGTTTTTCGTGCGCTGGCCGGTGCTGTCGTTCTGTTGTGGCTGTCCGGCCCGCAATCGCTGAAAGAAGCGCATCGGGAACTGCCTGAAACCGCTCTGGTCATCGTCGATCAGACGGCGTCCATGCAGGTGAAAAACCGTGCCGCCATTGCTCGGGCCGCTGCCCGTATTCTTGGCGAGCAAGGTCCGGGTGGGCCCGGATTGCGCACAGTCACGGTGCGGGGCGAGCAGACTGGCGGCACGCGCCTGTTCGACGCGCTATCGCAGGCCGCCGCTGATATTCCACCGGAGCAACTGGCTGGCGCGATCCTGATCACGGACGGCCAGACCCGTGATGCGCCCAAGGGTATCCCGGAGCGTCTGGCCCTGCACGACAGTCAGGGTCACGCGGTTACCTTGCCATTGCATGTGCTGATGGCCGGACGCGGAGAGGAAATGGATCGTCGTCTCCGTATCCTTCAGGCCCCTCCTTACGCCATTGTTGGTAAATCCGCACTTATCCGCGTTCAGGTTGATGATATGGGGCCGGGAACGCAACCTGGCACACCGGCTACCATCACACTGACTACTGACGGCAACCCAGCCCTGAGCGTGCCTGTCCGTACGGGTGAGCCTCAGGATATTTCCCTGCCTGTGTCGCATCCCGGCGAAACACTTGTGGGTCTGAACGTCTCGGCGCTTCCGGGTGAAGTTTCCACACAGAATAATCAGAACATTCTGACCATTACCGGCGTGCGGGATCGACTGCGCGTGCTGCTTGTCTCAGGCACTCCCAATCAGGGCGAGCGTGTGTGGCGACGTCTGCTGAAAGCCGATCCGTCCGTCGATCTTGTGCACTTCACCATTCTGCGCCCGCCGGAGAAGGATGACGGCACGCCTCTGTCCGATCTGGCGCTGATCGCATTCCCCGTCGAAGAGCTGTTTCAGAACAAGATTGGCCAGTTCGATCTCATCATTCTCGATGGTTTTGAGAACAGGCACATTTTGCCACCTGTCTATCTGCGCAATATCGCCCGTTTCGTGCGCAAGGGCGGCGGCCTGTTCCTGATTGCCGGTCCGGAATTCACTGGACTCAATTCACTACAGGATACGGTGGTTGGCGATGTGTTGCCCGCACACGTTCCGGCGTCTCCTCCTGATCTGGGTCCGACCGAGGCCGCACCCGGCGTCACAATCCGTCGCTTCCGTCCTGAACTGACAGACGAAGGGCGACGTCACCCTGTGACCGCCGAGCTTCCGGGAGCCCCTGCGCCGCACGCTTCGGCAAATGCGAACAAAGAAATCTCTAATGAGTGGGGCCCTTGGTATCGGGCGCTACGTCCTGATGAGTCGCATGGACAGGTGCTGATGAGTGGTCCTGATGCGTCTCCGCTTCTGGTGCTGGATCATGTGGAAAATGGGCGCGTGGCCCTGCTTCTTTCCGATCAGATCTGGCTCTGGTCACGCGGAGAATTGGGAGGTGGCCCGCAGGCCGAGCTTTTGCGGCGCATTTCACACTGGCTGATGAAAGAGCCCGATCTCGAAGAAGAGCGGCTTGAAGCGCATATTTCTGACGGCACTCTGACTGTCACGCGCCACAGTGTTTCCAACACGGCTTCAGCGGATATTACACTGACAGCGCCAGATGGAACGAAATCGACACTCTCTTTGCATGGCGCAGGCCCTGGTGTGGCCGTCGGACAGATGCCGGTGACACAATCTGGCATCTGGACAGCCGACGATGGCAATCATCGTGCCTTTGCTGCGCCTGTGAAAGCCAATCCGGAAGAATTCTCTGACTTGCGTCTGACAGCTGAAATCGTCGGTCCTGTCGCAGCGCGCACAGGCGGAACTGTTGCGTGGCTTGGCGATGACGTTGCCAAGTTAAACGTTCCCCCTCTTCGTTACGGCACTTCGACTGATGCGCTGGGCTTTCCGCAAAGACATGCCCACATTCTGACAGGAACAAGCGCATCGCCATTGCTGCCGGCATGGGCCACTCTTCTTGCGGTTGTTCTGCTACTTGGAACGGGCTGGTATCGGGAAGGACGGGGTTAATTCTTCAGGCAATTGACCACATGCCTGAGGACTTTTTGGCAATCTTACCCGTGAGAATTTCTGGGTTTTGATCGAAACACCAAAGCAGAAGACCGAATGACTCGATATCAATTGGAAACGCACAAGATTACCAAAAGCGCCACAAACACAGAAAACTTCATTATCGTGCGATCTTTTGCGCACTCCCCCCGAAATCCGTCGGCAATCAGTTATCCGCGCTTTTTTCAGCCACAGTCCCTAGCTGACGGGCCTCCCATTCCTTGTAAGTAATGTCGCTGTTGATCTCACGCCAGCTTTCCGGGCCATTAGCTGAACGTCCATAAATTATGGGACGTTGTCATTAACGTGCAAGGTAATGGAAATTGATTACATATCTCTTACGCAATAGAGACACATTGTTTTCCAGCGTTTGGGAAAACATTAATTTCCATCACGAGAAACGGGCATATATCCGCATAGTCGGCTCCGACTGTCTACCGATGTAATGCTTCATTCACTGCGAAGAGATATCCGTCAGATTCGAAGCAGCTTATGAAAGAAAGTCAGTTCTCACGAGGCAATGCGAACAAAAAGTCTGAAACCTTCACACCCTGTTTCACGTCAGACAGCGCCACCCTTGTCTGCCTGCCCTGCGCATCAATAACGGTCCAGCCCTGCAAGCCCAAAGGCTGTTCAGACAACAGCATGATCAACGTTCCTTCCCCCGGAGAGGCGGTGCGAACGGCTGATATCTGAAGCGTACCATTCTGGCGCTGAAAGCTGGTGACAGTCACATCACCCGAGAGTGAGACATGCTCACTGAGCAGCAACCCCAATGGAGTGCGCTCCAGCGGGATTTCCGTGGTCTGATCAAGTTGTGTATCACGAAAAACGACCTTGCCGTCATTTGCAACCAGTAGAAGCGGACTTGGCTTGTCATACTCGAACCGCATCCGCCCTGGTCGAGCCAGCCAGACAGTGCCGGTCGTACGCTGGCCATCCGGCGCAATCTGTTCGAAACGCCCCTTCATGGTGGTGACGGCGTTCATGGTATCCTGAACACGGGCGACCCACCCCTGATCGACAGGCGAGAGTGTGGTCTGCGCATGAGCCACACTGCACAATGACATCGAAGAGGCCATGACCATGCCGCCAGCCAGAAAAACAGCTCGCAGTAGAGTAGTGCTTTTCTGTCGAAAGAGCATGGTCCAGAGCCTCTTCATTTCACCAATTGCCGGTCAGCGCCCGGTCATGATCCGTTCGATAAGCTGCTTCACCGTAGGAACGAAGCCATTCGAATAGAATGGGTCCGTCGCAAAGCGCCAAGCGTTGGTGCCACCAAACATCAGGTTGTGGTCAGCAATTTCAGCCTGATCCGGCCCCTCAGCATGCGAGATCGTCTGGAGGGTTTTCTGAATGCAGAATGACCGGGGATCGGCCCTGCGTCCGTTGCTGTACTCCGGCGGACGCTGGCTCCAGTTGGAGAAGCGACATTCAGACAGACAGCCCATGCAGGCCACCTGATCGGCCAGAATTTCCTTTGCGCGCTCAGGCGTCACGAAAATCAGGGTCGAATCCGGCGTACGCATGGCCTCCGTGAAGCCCGCTGCTTCCCAGCCCTTGATGTGCAGCAGATCCGCTTCCGTCACGAAGACTTCCCGCTTGCGAGCGCCGACGCCATACCGGGCCACCAATTCACCCAGCGGCTCCGACGAATAGGCAACCTGACGTTCCGAACGCTCACGCAGTTCCTGCATAAAGCTGTTGTTTACGGCAGAAGAATAAAATCCGGTGGGCGAAAAGCGATTGAGGTAAACATCGCCTTTCTTCAGGGTCAGCAACCGTGCTTTCCAGGCATCCGGAATGGGGCTTTCCTGCGTGAGCAGAGGCCGTGTACCAAACTGGAAAACAATCGGTCCCAGTTCAGGATTGTCGATCCAGTCCTGCCATTCCTCGAGCCACCACACACCGCCCGCCATGATGATGGGGGTGTCACCCAGCCCGAACGTCCGCATCAGCTTCCGCAATGCGAGCACGCGGGGATATGGGTCTTCCGGCATCAGCGGATTTTCTGTGTTGGACAGGCCGTTATGCCCCCCCGCCCGCCACGGATCCTCATAGACCACGCCACCAAGAAGCTCGGCCGCCTTGCTGTAGGCCCGCTTCCATAGCGCGTTGAACGCCCGTGCTGAGGAGACGATCGGGTAATAGTGGACGCCAAACTTCGCGGCTATTTCGGACAGGCGATAGGGCATGCCCGCGCCACAGGTCAGACCGTGAATGAGGCCTTTGGCGCCTTCCATGACGCCTTCGATCACCCGTTCCGAGCCGCCCATTTCCCAAAGAATATTAGCGTGGATGCGACCTTTGCCGCCTGAACGCTCGTGCGCGATTTTCGCCTGAGCAATGCCACCCTTGATGGCATAGTCGATCAGTTCTTCCTGACGCTCCCTGCGCGTGCGCCCCTTGTAAATCTGGGGAACGACATTGCCGTTCTCATCATAGCTATCCGCGTTGACGACAGAGATCGTGCCAGCACCGCCAGCAGCGGCCCAAGCTCCGGCGGATTCACCCGTCGAAACGGAAACACCTTTTCCACCCTCAACGAGAGGCAGGACTTCAGCGCCCCCCAACCTAACTGCGTTAATAGACTTCATGCTGTTCCGTCATCGTCCCTGTTCGTGCCGCAAACATGGGCGCTCTTAACCCGATGCCGCTTCAGGCGCCATAGAGAAACGGGCGTTACGACCGGAGAGTCGCAACGCCCGCCCCCAGTTCAGACCTTGGGAGGTCTCAGTCTTCGCGACGTGGTGCGCGTGCAGGCTTCTCGCCAACATCCGCTGTGATATCGGCACCCGTGGCCTGATCTACAACCCTCATCGAGAGCTTCACCTTGCCACGATCATCAAAGCCGATGACCTTTACCTTCACAGCGTCGCCCTGCTTCACCACGTCCGTGGTGCGGGCCACGCGGCCCTGCGCCAGCTCGGAGATGTGAACCAGACCGTCCTTGGCGCCAAGGAAGTTAACAAATGCGCCAAAGTCAGCCGTCTTCACAACCTTGCCATCATAGATACGACCAACTTCAGGCTCGGCCACGATGCCGTTGATACGGGCAATCGCCTTCTGAGCCTGCTCGTCGGACGATGCCGCAATGGTGATCGTGCCATCATCACCGATATCGACCTTCGCACCGGAATATTCGACGATCTCACGAATGACCTTGCCGCCCGTTCCGATCACATCGCGGATCTTCTCCTTGGGCACGCTCATCGTGGTGATCTTCGGCGCCGTGGAGGACACGCCTGCACGGCCTTCCGTCAGCGCCTTGGACATCTCGCCCAGAATGTGGAGACGACCGCCACGGGCCTGCTCCAGAGCGATTTCCATGATCTCCGGCGTGATGGATGTGATCTTGATGTCCATCTGCAACGCGGTGATACCAGCTTCGGTTCCCGCTACCTTAAAGTCCATGTCGCCGAGGTGATCTTCGTCACCAAGGATATCGGACAGCACGGCGTAGCCGCTGTCTTCCTTGATGAGACCCATCGCAATACCAGCGACCGGACGCTTCAGCGGAACGCCGGCATCCATCAGGGCGAGAGAGGAACCGCAGACCGTCGCCATGGAAGACGAACCGTTGCTTTCCGTGATCTCGGACACAACACGCATCGTGTACGGGAACTCGGCCTTCGTCGGCAGCAGCGGGTGGATGGCGCGCCATGCCAGCTTGCCATGACCGATCTCACGACGACCCGGCGAACCTGTGCGCCCACACTCACCGACTGAGAACGGAGGGAAGTTGTAGTGCAGCATGAAGTTGGTGCGGTATTCACCTTCGAGCGCGTCGATGACCTGCTCGTCCTGACCCGTACCAAGCGTTGCAATCACGAGAGCCTGCGTCTCACCACGGGTGAAGAGAGCGGAACCGTGAGCGCGCGGCAGAATACCAACTTCGGAGACGATCGGACGAACCGTGACAAGATCACGACCGTCGATACGCAGACCCGTATTGAGGATCGCGTTACGCACGATATCAGCCTCAAGGTCCTTCAGCATTGGCTTGGCAGCCTCAGCGTCCAGATCGGCAGCCGTCAGCTTCTCGATGACTGTCTTCTTGGCCTCAGCAATTTTCTCATAACGAGCCTGCTTGGCCTTCTCCTTGTAAGCTGCTGTGAGCAGCTTGCGGCCCAGCGTATCGACCTTCTTGCGAAGAGCGATGGCTTCCTTGCTCGGACCTTCCATCTCCCACGGTGCTTTCGCAGCGTGCTCGGCAAGCGCGATGATCGCATCAATAACCGGCTGGAACGCCTTGTGACCGAAGTTCACAGCACCAAGCATGACAGCTTCGGACAGTTCGCTGGCTTCCGACTCCACCATCAGCACGCCTTCCGACGTACCGGCGACGACGAGGTCCAGATCGGACTCCTTGGTCTCGTCAATGGTCGGGTTCAGCACATATTCGCCGTTGGTATAACCAACACGGCAGCCGGCAACCGGACCAAAGAACGGGATACCGGACAGGGTCAGCGCTGCCGATGCACCGATCAGCGCCGGAATAGCCGGATCGTTTTCCATGTCATGGCTGAGGACCGTCGTAATGACCTGAACCTCGTTGCGGAACCCTTCCGGGAACAGCGGACGGATCGGACGGTCAATCAGGCGGGAGTTGAGTGTTTCCGCTTCGGACGGACGACCTTCACGCTTGAAGAAACCACCCGGGATTTTACCGGCAGCGTAGGCCTTTTCCTGATAGTTGACGGTCAGCGGGAAGAAATCCTGTCCCGGCTTCACGGTCTTGGCACCCACGGCCGTACACAGGACAACGGTCTCGCCATAGGTGACAACAACAGCGCCGTCTGCCTGACGGGCGATCTTGCCGGTCTCAAGGATCAGCGGGCGACCGCCCCATTCAATTTCTTTACGGAAATAATTGAACATTCTTACTTCAAACCTTTCGGCCATCCCCAGCGACAGCCCCGGTCCAGGCCTGACAGCGGCCATGTGATTCCCGGGGTTTGAGAAACCGGATGCAGACAGCGTCTCGGACGGCATGGTGGCTGACGAAAACGTCAGAACGCCATGTGGCCTGAAACGCCGTGGCCAGCCCGGCTTCCACGCGTGCGGAACGGCGCAGCTTTACGTCCGGACCATCCAGACGCAAAAAACCCGAGGCTCCAAAATGGAACCCCGGGCGAACCTTTACAGGATTATCGGCGCAGGGAAAACAGCAGATTGGCTGCCATTCCACCTTTTGCCTGACCCTGTGATCAGCGACGCAGACCCAGACGACCGATCAGCGACGCAGACCCAGACGACCGATCAGCGTCTCGTAACGCTGCTGGCTCTTGCGCTTCAGGTAGTCGAGCAGGCCGCGACGGTTACCAACCATCACCAGCAGACCGCGACGGGAATGGAAGTCCTTCGCGTGGGTCTTCAGGTGCTCGGTCAGGTTGTTGATACGCTCCGTGAGGATCGCAACCTGAACTTCCGGCGAACCTGTGTCGGTCGGGGTTGTGCGGTATTCTTCAATCAGCGCCGTGCGGCGTTCTGCGGTAATCGACATCGTCGTCTCCCAATCTCAAAGCAAACGAACAGGCTTGAGCCACCCCTCATCAAGGCGTCCCAGACCCAAAACCACTTCCCCGTCCATCATGCGGACCACGTCATCCGGACCCGTTTCCGGGATACGGTCGATGAAATCCATCAGACCAAGAGCCTGTCCATGTCGGATAAGCGCCGCTTCATCAGGCATCAGGGCCACCGCCGGGATGTCGGCCAGCGCGGTCGATACCGGAAGAAGCAGTTCCGGCGAAGCGGGGCCTTCTTCGGCGCTCTCGGTGATTTTGTCCAGTGAAATCGCATCGGCCTCGGTGAAAGAACCGACCCGCAACCGGCGCAGAACGGCAATATGCCCCACTGTTCCACAGGCCAGAGCCACATCGCGGGCCAACGAACGCATATAAACGCCCTTGCCGGATTCAACTTCAAACACGGCATGATCGGCATCCGGACGATCAATCAGCACGAAACGGTCGATGCGAGCAGGACGGGGCGGCAGTTCCGGCGGACGACCATCGCGCGCCATGTCATAGGCCCGCTCGCCCGCGACTTTCAGGGCGGAGAACACAGGAGGCACCTGCATGATATCGCCCGTCAGGTCGGCTGCTGCCTGCCGCAACTGCTCGTCTGTCGGACGCACATCGGAGGTCGCCGTGACATTGCCATCGGCGTCGTCGCTGTCACGTGCCTCACCCAGTTTCAGAGTGAAGTGATACCGCTTGGTACCATCCATAATGTAGGGAACCGTCTTGGTCGCAGCGCCCATGGCGATAGGCAGAAGACCCGTTGCAAGAGGATCAAGCGTGCCACCGTGACCGACTTTCTGGGCATTGAAGGCGCGCTTGAGGATGCTGACCACTGCTGTCGATGTCATACCGGTTGGTTTGTCGATAACCAGCCAGCCATCCAGAGGCCGCCCCTTGCGAACACGGTTACGCGCCATTCCTGCATCTCCCGATTGTCCCGCGACCGGACAAATCGGCCCCGGAAAGGCGCGGGTCTAGCCGAGCACAGCCCAGACCGCAACGCCTGCACGGCCTGTATCAGGCCACCGGGAGTCAGGTGGACTGCGGAACAGCGAAGCAGGCCACGGAATGCGTGTGGAGGATACGACAGGCCGTTGTCGCATCCTGCGCGGCAAATCCGACCAGACGGGCGCGATAGAGGGATTTGGCTGTTGGCGAGACTCTCGTGACCACAGGACTGGCGTCACCTTTTCTGCCGATAATGGCCTGCGCCTGCGCCAGAGCCACTCTCGCATCAGACCCGGATGAGAAAGCGCCAACCTGCACGGCCCAACCGCCTCCACTTGACGCTGGTCGCGTATAAGCCACTGGCGTCAGACGATAGGCCGGAGCAGCTCGCGCTGAAGCAGGCTCGACATAGCTGGCCAATTCCGCTGGCAATGCCTGCTGACTTGCCGCGACAGGAGGGGCCGAAGCCACCTCCACGGCCGGTTGAGGCGGAGCGAGCGGCGCGACTGGCGCTACAGGATCAGCATGCGGCACATCCCGATCGACCAGACAGTTCGACGGGTCGTAAGCAGCGTCAACATTTCGCAGACAGCCGTCAGACGTACGGGCAACCGGCCCCGTTACGACCGTATTCTGAGCAACTGTGTTCTGGGCGACCGTATAGGCTGGTACGGTTCGAGCGCTCGCCACCATAACCGGGGACGCTGTCGTCGTCACAGCCGGGACAGCATCGCCAAGATTCGGGCTGATGGAGGCGACGTAATTGACCGTTTCATCCGGCAGTGAGCCGCCTGTTTCAAGATACTGCTCCAGACGACCCGGTCCGGCGTTATAGGCAGCAAGAAAACCCGGCGAGCCGAATTTATTGTAAAGCTGACGGATATAGCCGGTCCCGGCCATGATGTTGTCGTGCGGTTCGTAAGGATCATTGCCCAGCCCGAACTCCGCCGCCAGCTCCGACCATGTGGCGGGCATCAACTGCATAAGACCCATTGCGCCTGAACCTGAGCGGGTCAGATGACCATTCTGATATTCGTGACCGCCCGATTCCTGATGCATGACGGCCCGAACCCACTGTTCGGGAACTGTGAAACGATTGGCTGCCTCGCGGATATACGGCCCCCAAGGATCACTGGCCGGACCGGGAGGAGTATAATCTCCCCGCCCCCACTGTGATGGACTGCCGCCCGGCCGTGAACTGCCGCTGCATGCCGCCAGACCAAGCATAAGCCCCAGCGTCATGGACCGAAAGATTACAGCCTGCCCCCGACTCATCACGAGCCCCCTTGAAAGAATGGACGCATCCCAACATTACACTTATGTATGCCAATAGAAAATTAAGGCGAAAATGAGACGAACCAGTCGGCGGCGACACAGGGAACGTCTTTTCCTTGGTTGACGCATACTGTCTGAGCTGGCATGTGGCCTGCCCTTAGATTGCGTGCGGGTCTTCAGGTCGCACCATATACCGTCGGGGATTCGCGTCCCCTGCCACGAATACAATTCGACAGGTTTCATATGGCCCAGCCCGAACTCGGTTCCAAACGCGTCTGCGTCTCGTGCGGCGCGCGTTTCTATGACCTCACCAAAGATCCCGCTGTTTGCCCGAAATGCGGGACTGAGCAGCCGGCTGAAGTTCCTCGCCTCAAGCGTACAGGCGAGATCGTTCCCGCTACGCCGGTAAAGGCTCCGAAGCCGAAGACGGACGAGGATGATGTTGATGATGATCTCGACATCGTAGCGGACGATGATGACGATGATGATG
>NZ_DHNR01000003.1:0-5639 GCF_002409645.1 Acetobacter sp. UBA5411 | reverse complement strand
GATGATGATGCCGACGACATCAGTTCCGACATTGATGTCCCGTCCGAGAAAGACGAACACGACTCCTGAAGTCGTAACAGAACGGGGCCTGTCCTACGCGGCAGCGCCCTGTTTTCCTGAATAAATCTGTTCAGTTTACTGAAGATTGCAGCCGCACCTGATCTCAGGCCGCGGGCGTGCTACCGGACAGGCCCGGTTAAAGCCTCCGCCCCATACAATCGAATCGCGCTGTCAGATCAAAGCCCGCTGTTTTCAGTCGCGCTCTATAGTGCATTGAAGAGGATGCTGGTTCTGTCTTGCCAGATCCATGACGAGGGACACCTTGCTTTCGGCAACCTCGTACGTGAAGACGCCGCAGACTCCCACGCCCTTCTTGTGCACATGCAGCATGATATTGGTGGCTTCATCGCGATTTTTGTTAAAAAACCGCTCCAGCACATGCACGACGAATTCCATGGGCGTGTAGTCGTCATTCAGCATGAGGACCTTGTACATCGACGGCTTTCTGGTCTTGGGAACAGCCCTGACCAGAACGCCGATATCCGATGTGTTGTCTTCTGAATTCTCCGTCATGAAACTCACTCGGCTGCTCCGCGGCGAAATTTCCCCTCGCTCTTCCTGACAGAGAAGGCCGGGCTGCCACGCTTATCGTGCTTCTCTAAACCGCCCGACTGCGCAAGGAAACAAAAAATCAGGAACCGGACCAGCGGAACCCTTTCTGATGGTCAGTCTGCGTTGTGCACAGAGTGACCCTGTCACCTTGCCGCCATTTTTCTTAAAAAGTTGTTGCGCACAAACGCCCGGACGGCTTTGCATTTTCCGAAATATTAGTAACTTTACCTCTAGACGATGGATTCGGCACTGCTAAGCTCTTGTCCAAACACCCATCAGGATTGTTGTGCGCTTCGCCATGAAAAAGAACTGTGGATTCCCGGCCTGTTTCTCCGAAGTGAATGACGGATCCGCTCGTTCCAAGGCAAAAAATTTCCTTTCTAAAATCAATGAGTTATCGATAGTCAGGCGCGCACCCAAAAAAGGACTCGCAGCCACACTCGTTCTCTCATCCCTTTTCGCGGTCGATTCTGCCCGCGCCCAGTATGTCGGACATGTGAGCGCCTTCATCGAAGACGCACGCTCCGGCACAGTGCTGGCGCAAATTAATCCTGACCTTCAGCGTTACCCTGCCAGCCTCACAAAGCTGATGACTCTGTACATGGCGTTTCAGGCACTGCGTAACGGCCAGATCTCTCTGGATCAGGCCGTTCCCGTTTCCGTGAGAGCCGCCACCCGTGAACCGTCCAAACTCGGACTCGTGCCGGGCTCCTACATCACAGTGGAGCAGGCCATTCTCGGACTTGTCACCAAGTCGGCCAATGACGCGGCCTGTGCGCTTGGTGAACTGGTCGGCGGTGATGAAGTGCGTTTCGCCGCCATGATGACAGCACAGGCCCATGCGCTTGGCATGACATCCACAACCTTCCGCAATGCGTCCGGCCTTCCCGATCCGGATCAGGTCACGACCGCACGGGATCTGGCCACCCTCGGACGCCGTCTGATTTCAGATTTTCCCGAGGACTACCACTACTTCTCGACACCCGTTTTCTATTTTCACGGGCATGAAATTCCGAACCACAATCCGATGCTCCGGTTTTATCCGGGCGCTGACGGCATGAAGACTGGTTACACTGCGCAGGCAGGTCTCAATCTCGTGGCGTCCGCCATTCGTGAGAATGTTCGGCTGGTCGGTGTTGTCATGGGCGCATCCTCCAATGCCGAACGCACCCGCACAATGGCTGACCTGATGGATCAGGGATTTCAGGATGAGGGCGTCGCCCCAGTCGAAAGAAGAGCGATCGCTCCCCGGCCGCTTGTCATTGCCCGCGGCACCAGCGCTGCGTCCCGACGTCATCAACTGCGTCTCTATGCAGCCAGTGGTCTAGGCAAAAAGCAGCCACTTCAGGTTGCTGAAGCACCACGTGGTGGTCGCCTCAAGAAGCTCGGCATCATTCATTTTGTGGTGGCGCGCTCTCCCATCACAAAGCACGCCAAGAGCAGCGAGGCTTCCCGTTCGCTCCATAGCGCAGCCAAACCCGCGCATCGTTCCAAAACCTGAGCAAATTTTCTCGACGTTGTTCACAATCAGGTCGGCAGCAGCTCGCCGACTTGATGAATGGCCTCAACGCAACAGAACAATCGCTCGGGTAATGCCCGCCAGATCGGCGCAGAGTTCCACAACCGATAGACCGGCCATCCGGGCGATATTCGCCACATCCTCCTCTTGACCGATCCCAAACTCCAGAATGGCCAGCCCTTGCGGTTGCAGCAGGTCCGTCAGTCTGGGAATGATCTGACGGTAAGCGTCCAGCCCATCATCGCCGCCATCGAGAGCAGCGCCCGGCTCATACGCCACCACGTCTTTCATCAGGCCGGGAATATCGTTCTTCGGAATGTAAGGTGGATTGGAGAGAACCACGTCGAAGCGGGTACTCAGTGGATCACTCCAGTCAGCCACCACAAAATCCGCTCGTGACGTCAGATCGTTCAGCTTCGCGTTTTTCCGTGCCTGTCTCGCTGTCCTTTCGGCACGATCTACCCCTATTCCGAAAGCCTGAGGGTATTCATTCAGTGCTGCCAGCAGCAGGCAGCCACTTCCAGTCCCAAGATCCAGCACCGATGCCACGGAGTGACGGTCTGGGCGATACCGAAGAAGCGCTTCCACAAGCGTCTCTGTATCACCACGCGGGATCAGCGTGTCTGGCGTGACTTCCAGATCAAGCGTCCAGAAGCCCTTCCTGCCACTGAGATAGGCCATCGGCTCACCCGCACCGCGACGCCGCACGAAATCGGCAAACAGTTCTGTCTCGGGCATGATTTCGTCAGCATGCGTCAGTTGCCAACTGACCTCCCTGCTGTAGGCCAGTTCGAACAGCAGCCGGGCTTCCCTGCGGGCCAGCTCGATCCCGTGTTCATCAAGATACGCTGCCGCCCACCGGATCAAAGCCCCTGCCCGGCTATCGTCTGCAGGCGTCATAACGTATTATAAAGCTGTTTCATGACATCGGTTTTTGCACATATCGCCGGTTGATGGCGAGCATCTCACTACCGGAGAGAGACAGTTTCTCATGACTGCACGCACTCTTTCGGGCTTTTCTCGCCCTTACGTCTATCGTTCCCTGAAAGCCGCCTGTCTGCTGGTCACGATGGCTGCTCTGACAGGTGGTTCAGCCTGGGCCACGCAGTTTGTTGTTGAAGACGGCAAGGCGACCCAGGAAGTCTCCGAAACTTCCCGGCTCTATATTGATGGCGAACTGATGGCGACCATGGTGCTGGATGAAAAAACGCCCCAACGCCGCGCCGTCATTAACGTCCCGGACAAACCATCCTATACCTACGCACTCTGCGGTGAGATTGTAGTGCGCAACGCCGAAGGAAAGGCCGAGACGCATCTCGTCACCAGTCAGGGCACGCTTTACGATCCGAGCGGGCATGTCTTTCAGGCGATGGGCGCACAGAATTTCACGGATTTCTATCTGATTGACCCATCTTCGCCCGCTACCGCTCAACATGAGCCGGGTCGCAAGGGCGCGTGCACGGTCGCGACAAGCTGAACATTCCGGGACATGGTCAGGTGGAACATTCGAGGCTCTGTGCAACAGGGCCTCATCTTTTTGTGCTTGGCATCTGATCGTCATCGGCTGTCACAGGATGCCGACACTGGGCCTTTCCAGACGTAAATCTTATCTTTTTCACATCTGCCATATCGAAAGAATATACATCAACTCTCCCTGAGCACTGCCTTTCTTCCGTTTGGCGCTCTATGGTGGGCCAGATAAGAAAACAACAACTTTCAAGGCCCTTTCAGAATGTCGTCTCTCCAGAATAGCCCTGAACTCATTTCCACCCTGAAAACCATTGTCGGTCACGCGCACGTCATGACTGGCGACGCCTCCACTTACCGCTTCACGCATGGTTTTCGCTTTGGGGCTGGCAAGGTGCTGGCTGTCGTCCAGCCCGGCTCGCTTGTGGAACTCTGGCGCGTGGCGAAAGCCTGCACCGATGACGGCAAGATCATCATCATGCAGGCCGCTAACACGGGCCTGACGGGCGGCTCGACACCGGACGGCAACGATTATGACCGCGATATCGTGCTCATCAGCACGCTGCGACTGGATCGCTCGCATCTGATTGGCGACGGCAAGCAGGTCGTGTGCCTGCCGGGCGCCACACTTTATGAACTGGAAGCCAAGCTGGCCGCGATCGGACGCGAGCCTCACTCGGTGATCGGTTCCTCCTGTATCGGTGCGTCGGTTCTAGGTGGCGTCAGCAACAACTCCGGTGGCGCGCTTGTGCAACGTGGACCAGCTTACACTGAAATGGCGATTTTCGGTCAGGTTGGAGAGGACGGACAGCTTCGCCTCGTCAACCATCTGGGCATCCAGCTTGGCAATGACCCGGAAGCCATGCTCCGCAAGCTGGAAGAGGGCAGCTTTTCCGAAGCCGATATCGACTGGAACGCCGGACGTGGCCATGACGGCAATTATATCAGCCATGTTCGTGAAATCGACGCCGATACCCCTGCCCGCTTCAACGCCGACCCACATCGCTGGCACGAGGCCGCCGGTAGCGCGGGCAAGTTGGTCACCTTCGCCGTGCGTCTCGACACGTTTCCGGCCGAGAAAAACACCAGCGTTTTCTATATCGGAACCAACAGCACCGATGAACTGGAAGACCTGCGCCGTCACTTACTGACAGGTTTCGACACTCTGCCGATCGCCGGTGAATACATCCACCGCGATGCTTTCAACATTGCTGAAAAATACGGCAAGGATACGTTTGCGGTCATCCGTTACTGCGGCACCAAAGTGCTGCCGACCATGTTCGCCCTGAAGTCCCGCTTCGATATCTACGCCAAAAAACTTGGCTTCCTGCCAGAACATTTCAGTGACCGGGTCATGCAGACCCTGAGCACCCTTCTGCCCCAACAGCTTCCGCAGCGGATGCTGAACTACCGTGACCGGTTCGAACACCATTTGATGCTGAAAGTATCAGCCGAACTGACCGGCCCTGTGGAAACCTATCTGACGGAATTCTTTGGCAAGGCGACAGGCGAGTTTTTCAAATGCACTGACGATGAAGGCAAGCGCGCCTTCCTGCATCGCTTCGCCGCCGCTGGTGCCGCCATCCGTTATCGCGCCGTTCACCCCCGCGAGGCGCAGGATATTGTCGCACTTGATGTCGCCCTGCGTCGCAATGACCGGAAATGGTTCGAGACGCTACCGAAAGAGATTGAGGACAAGCTGATCGTCAAACTCTATTACGGCCACTTCCTGTGCCATGTGATGCATCAGGATTACGTCGTGAAAAAGGGTTATGACGCCATGGAAGTTGAACATTCCATGCTGCCCGGCCTTGATGCTCGTGGTGCGAAATACCCTGCCGAGCATAATGTCGGCCACCTCTATCAGGCACCGCAGGAAATGCTGGACCACTACCGCTCGCTCGATCCGTGCAACTGCATGAATCCGGGGATCGGCAAGGCGACGAAACGGAAGAACTGGGTGGCGGAGAGCGTTTGAGGCCGGTGGAAAGTAATGGGGCGGGAGTGTCAGCTTTCGTCTAATTCTGTTGAAAAAGTCGCT
>NZ_DHNR01000020.1:2420-3006 GCF_002409645.1 Acetobacter sp. UBA5411 | reverse complement strand
GCCTGAACTGCATGTTCTGGCTGGGGTTTCAGGATCTTCCGGGTCTTACGACACGCATCGGCGACAAAGCCTTTACCCTGCTCGGCAACGCCAACCTCACCCACGCCATGCGCCTGCAGGATGCCATGCGCACGCGCGAGTGGATCGAAAAGCAGTCCGATCGGATCGAGGTCAGTCAGGCCACGCATTTTGAAGGCAACTCGGCTGGCAGTTACCGGGAAGGACGGGGTGCCGAAGTCCGGGAAGTCGCCCGTATTCCCTGGGCAGACCTTCAGTCACTCATCGAGGGCGAGGCCATAACGATGTATGCCGGTCGCATCGTCCATTCGAAGACGTTCTTTGCCGCCGTCAATGGGCGGTCAGGCGCGATCCGCATGGCCCAGCCGGTCATGCTTGCAGCGCCGCTGGACCTGAATCGGGTGCCCCCGGACCAGCAGTTACTCGCCCTCCTCGCGACGATCGAAGGCGGCCTGTTTCAGTCTGAACTGACCACGGTACACGACGAGCCGGATGTTCGCGCACTCCAGGAAGCAGTCGACCGCCTCGGTCCAGGTTCTCAAGACATCCTGCGCAATTTTGCACAGAT
>NZ_DHNR01000020.1:0-2163 GCF_002409645.1 Acetobacter sp. UBA5411 | reverse complement strand
CCCGAAACCCGGTTTTCAGACACCGCCCCGCACCATACCTCCCATCGACGGTCACCTGCTTGGACGCCTTGAAGCCATTGAACGCCGCGTGGACCGGCAGCCTGGTATAGCCCGGCGTCGGGCACTGCTTATATTGGGTGTCAGGGACGCGATGACAAAAGGCGCACCGAAGGAGGGCGCGGCCAGCACCGGGATGACCGAAAAGGAAATCCTCGCCCAGATCAGGATATTGCGAGAAAAAACCTCGGCATGACGGGCACGATCATCATCCTTCCCGGCGGGGAAAGGTTCCAGCTCGAATGGCGCCGGACCGACCCGGAGCGGTGGGAACGCCGCCTGAAGGCAAAATATGATGAGAGCCGGAGCGCGGAGCGTTCTGACAAGGCGCGATGCCTATGCCAGCATCGCGGCGCCGTACTACCTCTACAGATCCGTTACCGGGCGGACAGTCACAGTTATCACCTCGCCGTCTGGCCAAATGAAGGGCCGCTGCATGAAAAGACATGCCCGTTCTACAAGCCTGATCCGGAGAAAAGTGGGCGCGCCAGCTATGTAAATAGCGTAATTCGCGAGTGTGAGGATGGGGATGTCGCTGTGACCCTGTCGATCGGCCTGCGCCGCAAGGGACCACCCCGGCCAGTCGATGACACGCCGCTGCCTGCTTCAGATCGGCCCGGACAGGCGCGACAGCGCCGGATGACGCCTCTCGGGCTGCTCCATCTCCTGTGGGAGCGGGCGGGGCTGACCGAATGGCGGCCACAATTCGCCGGACACCGCACACCGACGGTCGCCCTGGGCCGGATCGCCTCTGCCGGAACCCGGATCCGGGCGCAGGGCAGACTGATCTCCGATCTTCTCTGTCCTGTTGCCCCAGGGCATGAAAAGTTCGGACGGCGTCTCCATGCCGTTGTCAGGACAGAAGGACAGGAAAACCATCTGTTCCTGATCGGGTTCGTGGAGGCTCTGGAACCAGATCCCAGGGGCAATTTCACGATGGCCCTGAGCGGTCAGCGCAACGGTTACCGCTGCTTTCTGACAGTGCCTGCTGCCGAGAGGAACCGTCTTGTCCGGTCGCACCAACTGGCGGCAGCCACACTCGCCCTGCCCGAAGCGGCGCGGCAGGCACATGTTGTGGCGTTGCTCTATGTGACGGCACGAAACATCGGAACGCCCAATAGCCGATGGAAGGGCTGGATCCAGGCGGAAGTCAGGACCGGTGCCCTGATGACCGTCTCTCGCAGCATGCTTCCTTTCGAAAGCGGCCATGAACTGGCGGTAGCCGATGCCCTCGTGGCAGCGGGACGCGCATTCGAAAAACCACTGCGTTTCGACGCGGAACGGGATCTCGTTTTCCCGGATTTCATCCTGCAGGACACGGCGCGGAATGACGGATATCCAATGGAAGTTTTCGGTCGCACGGACGAGGCCTACACTACCAGACGAGCCGAAAAGGAAAATTACTACGACGCGACCTTCGGAGCGGGTGGATGGTGGTCATGGGATGCGACAACAGGGAGCCGGATGCCGCCTTTTCCATCAGGCAGGCTGAGATAAAACAGGGTGACTTCTTCACTTGGCTGCCTTATATGTAGCACCATGAAGCTGAACTCCCATCAGGTTGCTCTGGCAGCAATAAGAAAGCAGACCCTTGCGAACACGAAGAGCAAGCGGACAGCCCATGCGGCTTTGCTGCGAATGGGGATTATCGATAGCAAAGGCGCGGTTACCAAAGAGTACACGCGTGACCCACGCATTGAGGGCATGCTTAAAGCGTAACTGCGTTGACAGCTCTTCATACATCTTTTGTACTCGGTTATCATGGTTGTTCTGAAGAGGTCGGCCGGAAACTGATTAACGGAGAAAGCGCACCAACTCCGTCGGAGACCGACTACGATTGGCTTGGACCGGGTTTCTATGTCTGGGAGTCCGACCCGTTACGTGCGCAAGAATGGGCATATCAGAAACAGCGCAGGGATTCCGGTTTCAAACCGTTCGTTATTGGTCTGGTCGTAGATCTGGGCAACTGTCTTGATTTAACGACACGCGAAGACCTGGAGATGCTCAAGACCGCCTATGAAGGCCTGCGAGACACATTAAGCACGGATGATATACCGATGCCGGTGAATCGTGATTCCCGGCACGACGTAAATAGTGATAAACTTT
>NZ_DHNR01000033.1 GCF_002409645.1 Acetobacter sp. UBA5411 | reverse complement strand
CGCGGTCCCTTTGATCCCGGTTTATGGTTTGTTGTGTGGAATATCAGTTTTCACTTTCGTCCCGGAAATACGAGCTTCTAAGCTATGTTTCGCAAAGTGCACATCATTGCTTGGAGTTCTATCGTTGGAATAGATGTCCCTTAGTGGCGCATCGCCTCAGAGCGGTGACGACGATAGCATCTAGCACTATCATGGCTGCCGATGACAGACGGTCCAAACGACGATTAGAACAGAGATTATACGTTGAAATATTTAGGTTAACCCCTTGAAATATAAAAAATTTTGAAAATTACAATGCTGAAACCGATATTCTTAGTTTGTAAGGCAATGTTCTTTATGACGGAATGTGCAAATTTTTGTGTGTTAAAAAGTTTAGCGCCGGTCTAAATCCTGCCCGACTACAGACCGTAGTAACTCCACCAGTTCAATGCGGGTCATCAACCCGGATGCCGACCGGAGCAGATCATTATAATTCACTAAGAGTGCTGCGTTGCGCCGAGGGTTTAGAAATAAAACATTTGACCAGATGACAGTATCATTCTCAATGGTTTGCGCGTATCGAAGGAGCCAGTACATTAAAACTTGGCGGAAATCGGCTGCACCAAAGTTCCGCTCAATGTGCTTGACCTCGATGAGCGTCGAGCCAATCGCGAAATCCCCGTTTCCAGATGCCACCCAGCCAAGACCTGGAATAAAAGGGGCATGTTCTAAAATGTCAGACGGATATTGAGTCTGAATGCTGCTCAACATAGCCACTAGATTGCAAGCAGCCTGATCGGCAATCAAGATATCATTAGGTTCAAGCTTTTCGGGAATACGTGCGTCAAAATGACGACGCTGCCGCTTCGATGCGACTGCTAGACACTCTTCCCATGACGCGGGCATTCCGCTCCGCAACTCGCTCTCTGCACGCACCATCGACAGGTCAAACATCATCGCCTTTTGGAGCTGACTTTTATTGATAATCTCGTCGGGGACCGGACTAATGCCGGAAAACGAGAACATTGTTGCGTTCAAGGAGTTGATGAGTCCACCAGTTAACCGCGGAAACAGAATATCGAGAACGCCCGGAATGTCGCACGCAACGGTTCTTGGATCGCGGCTCGGCAATCGGTTAAATGGCATGCTTAACCCAGTCTTCGTAGCAAGCAGCAAAGGTGTCTGATGTGTCAGTAACAGTGTCTGTTTCAATGCCTAGTCGCCAAGCCTGCGCAAGCGAACCACGTAGTTGACTTCTTGTCTTCTGCCCTTCGTCGCCGAATGCTCCAGCTGCTAGCCAAAGCATTCTTTGTTCTTCGGCACCCAGATTTTGCCACTGGTTGCGCAAACGCGTGAAATTTGAGCGGTCTGCCCAATGCCTCCAGCAATCAATACAGGCGCGTCGGACGGAGAATGAAGTCGTCGAGTCATAGGTCCTACGAACGAACGCCCCACGGCGATCTGTTCTGACGAACCGGATTGCTCGTAAGAAATGCAACATATTGGCTTCAGGAATGAGCAAATGCCCACTGGCGGCAGGGATCTGATCAAGTAAATCGTCGAGCGCAGCGAAGATGGATGCAAATTGATTGTTTGATCGAACCGCATACACACCGCGCATGATTTTTGACCAAGATGCACGGAACGAGTCGAGATTATTCGGGTTGAGAAGCGTTGCGCACAGTTGGACCGCCACAGCCGGTTCCTGAAACTTAAGCGCGCGACCGATTTGTGCGAGCACAAAGCTGTCAGGTTGTGATTTCTCGCGCTCAAGATTGAGCAAAAAGGAAACGTCAATCTTCTCAAATGATTGTTTTAACTTTTCGTATTCGGCGCTCGCATTGTCCGAATATGGATCAAAATGGAGATCAAGCTCTCTCAATGCGAGACTTGAATCGTCAGCCTCTCCCAGTTGCACTGAAATGAAGTCTCTATAATGTTTGGCGCTCAGAAAGGTCGTTTTGCTACGATTGAGAGATAAGCCGTAGTCAGCCAACGCGTGCGACAATTCTGAGAGCGCTTTGTAAGCCTCCTGTTGTGAACGGCAAATCAAAGTATAATCGTCGACATAGCGGTGCCAGATGAGACCAGCATCAGTAAGCGACCGGTCGATAGGCGTCATCATTACTTCGGCTAGGATGCGCGCGCATTGACCACCGACTGGAAGACCGAAGGATCGGCCAGCGGCAAGCTTGTTTAGAATACGGTCGATTTGCATCGCCAAAGTTGATTCTGACGCAAGGTCTTTGACGATATTTTCGAGCCTATGATGATAGATATGCTCGTAGAAGCTTGCGATATCGGTCTGGATGACGACTGCGCCTTCCGCTTCTAGGTCGGGCTCATTTAAAGTTGCAAGTTTATAGGCACGCCATGATCTGGTTCGATCGAAAAAGCTTGGTCCCTGTGAAGCAAGCCGATAGGAGTGGGCCCTGGCGCTCCGCTGCGCTTCATTTGTCTCAGCAATAGCTAGACCCAAGCCATTCAAATAGAGATTCCAGAACGGATGGATCTTGGTGGTGAAGCGGAAGCCATGCGGTCCAGACGGAACAAGAAGTCGTTCCGATACGATCACGAGTCCATTCATGAAGGTTGTTGGTTTCCCGACAAGACCGGTATCCACGCTTTGAAAAAAGGCAAAGCAAAGCGAGGCAAGATCGGCTGCCTTGTCCTTGATGAAGCTAGCGTCCAGATCGTAAGGTAATGTGTCATTGTCGCCGCTATAACCAATCTCAAGGGCGGCTCGAAGAAAATGATCTTTTTGAATTTTGACCATTTTAGTCCTTTTGCGTAATTTATTTAGTAAATGGATATCAAACCTTAGAGTCTAGAATCTATTTACTGCCCATCGGTTTTCCTGTCTAGTGATGGGATACTTTAGACGTCCGTTGACGATGGATGTCTATGAACACAAATTTTAAAAAATCGATTATATTTCTATGCTACTGCATGAGTTTTCCGGTGAATATCGAATTTTCATATTTTTCAACGTCGCCATGATTATTATTGGGATTGAATAGATTGTTGGCTATGATGGTTTTTGAAAACATAGAATTGAACCATTAGTGACCTTTGAATCGTCGGTCTTCCAAGAGGCTGTCGCGAACCGGACTTTCCTCTTTCTTCCCCAAAAGTAAACGTTGCCTTTGCTTATATATGAAACTATCATCCTTAATTAGTTTATAGAAATAACCGTTACTGTCAGCTGATTTCGCGTATCCTATAGACGTTACCCAATACTATCAGGCCTCGGTCATGTGAGTATCCAACTACACCAAAAGCCTACTCGAGATGCTGATGCAAAACCAATTGAGCTTTTGGCATAATCACCACTTCCCAACATTACAAAGAAGGCTGCGTCCCCGGCCAGTTGCGGGAAGACGCCATGGCTTTTGCCAGCCCAATGAGCAGATCCCTGACGGCCAAAGAGGCTTCCGTCTCAGGAATCATCTCTGGCACACAAAGTGAGACGACTTCATGGATGGTTGGATTATGCAGCGGCCAGATCTTTGACTTTCCGGGCACGACAATACGGCTCGCCACGGACCAGGGGAGAATTGTGCTGCCGAGACCATCGACAATCGCGTCTTTTAAAGTCAGCAGCGCTTCAATTTCAGCCGCGATCCGGGGTTTCAGCTGTTTACGCACGAAAGCCATATCAATGCTTTTGCGCACGAAGTTATGGCTGGGGGGCACCAGAAGCGGAATATCCACAATATCCTGAAGCTGCACGGAGCCCGTGTCCGAGCATGGTAATTCAAGAGGCTCCGGTGCGAGCAGAAAGAACTCCTCTTTCATCAGGGGCGTAAACACGACGCCTTTCATCGGACCTGCACCGTGGATGACGGCCATATCCAGCCTGCCGGTCATGACCAGTTCGCTGTAGATATCGTCAAAACTTTCGGTCAGATGCAGCGTGATGCCGGGTAACTGCTCTCGGACAAGGCGCAGAAGCTCGACTGACAGGGTGGAACCGGCGCTGTAGGGAGACAGGCCGACAGAGACCTTGCCCACCAGCGGCCCGCTTCCCTGGTTGATTTCAGTCATGGCGCGATCAAGTTGTTTGATCAGGGTCTGCGCGTGACGATAGAGGTCGGAGCCTGCTGCTGTAGGCGTAACGCCGCTTTTGCTGCGGATGACCAGTTTCTTCTTGAATGTGCTTTCCAGCGTCGCCAGCTGCTGGCTGAGTGCAGGCTGTGCAATGTTGAGCAGATCGGCCGCGCGCGAGATGGACCCGAGGTCAATGATCTTTACGAAAGCCTGAAGGCGCCTGATGTCCATTTGAATCCCCAGGTGCATGATGCGTCAGTGAGAAATATCAGGCGTTCGACTCTGCGATATTTCCTGCCTTCAATGATTATGGATGTTTGCCCTGTAGCGCAATGGCGGCGTTGAGTGGATGGCGCAATCGCATGGGATATTTATTGTTTCATATAAAGAACAATATGTATGTTTTGGAAAAACAAAGAAAAATTCAACAAATAACGATATTTCTTATTCCGCTTGGAAAGGGGAGATCATGACGTATCGTTAATATGTATGACGCCAAATCATAACGGAACCGTATCGTATGCATACCAGCACAGAAGTGCTCATTTAAGCGGGTGTCGGGAGAGTATGATGGCGGGTCTGTCGAAAAAGAAATTGTATCTTGCTTCCGGCATGATGGCCAGTTCCTTCATGGCAGTGCCGGGTTATGCCGAGACGGTGTCTGTCCATAAGCCGGTAAGGCAGTACAAGACACAGAAAAACGTTTCTTCATCGACACGTCCGGTTCACGTAGCGCCCAAGTCGGTCAATGCCAAGGAAGCTGAGGTGGTGCATGTCGCCGCCCGTAAAAGAAACTCCGTTTTCATGACGTCCACGCCGCAGCACAGCACGACACAGGTGACCGTCGTAACGGGCGCTGAGCTCATGAAAACTGGTCAGACGGATGTTCTCTCCGCGTTGGCGCAGGCTAACCCGGCGATCACCACGGCAGCGCTTCCCGGCGGCGGCGCCAGTTCCTTCGTGAAAACCATGCAGCTGCGCGGTCAGTCACCTGACGATACGCTAATTCTGGTCAACGGACATCGTCGTCATATCGGTGCGAACTTCAACTCCAATGCTGGCACCAACTGGGGCAGTGAGCCTGCCGATATTTCGCTGATCCCGGTTTCCGCCATCGACCATATCGAAGTGATTACCGAAGGCGCTTCGGCCCTGTACGGACAGGATGCCATCGCCGGTGCGGTCAACATTGTTCTCAAGCACGATACGCATGGCGGCACCGTCAACTTCAAGAACAGCGGTTTCTATGCTGGTGACGGGCAGGGACTTGATGGCTCGGCAAACTATGGCATGGCGCTGGGACAGAACGGCGGCTACCTTGATCTCGCCGCGCAGGTGACGCATCAGTTGCCGACAACCAGAGGCGGCGATTTTTACGGCACCCTGTTCAGCGATTCCCGGAATGAGACTGCCAATCGCGATGTGCAGCGTGGTCTTGGTATCCCAAAATCGACACTGGAAACGATCAGCGAAAATATGGCCGTGCCGGTAGCTAAAGGTTTCCAGTTTTACAGCACGTCTACATTTTCCCATCGTCGCGCCAATGTTGCCGAGACCTACCGAAGCGCCGCGGACAGCGATACCTGGATCAATACAAACCTGTATCCTCTCGGTAATCAGCCTTACATCACCATGGATCAGTATGATTTCGAAACGGATAACGGAATCAGAACGCATCAGCTTGGTTTTGCATGGGATGCCTACATCACTTACGGGCGTGACAAGCAGGATTACGGAACCAAAGATTCCGAAAACATGTCACTCCCCGACAGCACCCAGACGTCTTTCTATGATGGTGCTTCCATTGCGTCCGAAATGACTGCCGGTTTGAGAGGTTCACGATCCTTCCATACGAGTTTCCTGCCCAAGGACATCAATCTCAGATTTGGTGGCGAATATCGTCACGATACCTTCCAGATGACCGAGGGTGAGGCGGCTTCATGGGAAGGGCTCGGTGCAACTGATCACCCCGGTAACGTGCCGATGGCTGTGACCCATCAGAACCGTGATGTCTATGAAGGCAACGTCAATCTTGATTTCTATATAACGAAGAAATGGGAATGGACGCTCGGCGGTCGTGTCGCCAGCTACAATAATCTTGCTACGGTCGAGACGGGTTCCATCGGAACGCGTTACGACTTTAACAAGCGTTGGGCCATTCGTGCGAATATCAATACCGGCTATCGCCCGCCGACCCTTGGCGAAATGTCATATTTCTACTCGGCTCCTTATCCGGGATATACGGTTGATCAGGTTCCGGCCAACAGTGCTGTTGCCAAATATCTCGGCGCAGGCAACATGAAAGGCGAGTATTCCAGAAGTTATACAATTGGCTTTGATGCAACTCCGGTTGATAATTTTCAGATAACGGGAAATCTGTATTACATCGCCATCAATGGTCGTCTGGGAAGCACAAAATCCTACAGTGTTAATACAAATGATTCGGCACTGATGGATCTTCTTCGCCAGTCCAATCTCGAAAGTGCCACAACACTTTCCTATTACGCCAATCTGTATAACACGCAGACATTTGGTGGCGACCTGAATGCGAACTACACACTGAAAACCAGACGCTATGGTAAATTCCGGTTTTCGATGGGTATCAACTTCTCGGATAACGAAATCAGATCCGCAAAAGACAATCTGGTCAATGAATACACAAAAATGATGGTGCTGCGTGCAGCTCCTAAAAACCGCGAACAGATCAGCGTAAACTGGGAGATGGGAAAGTGGTCTGTCTTCGTTCAGGAAATGCGCTACGGATCAGTTATCTATATGGCTGCGCCGACCGGGGCTGGCAGTGTTCCATTCATGCAGAATCCCGGGTTCATTACAAATCTGGAAGTTGATTACAAGATTCTGCCGCAGTGGACAGTCGGAGTGGGGGCGAACAACCTCGGAAACAAGTATCCAACACATGTTCCGCGTGCGATTGCAAACTCCCAGCAGGGATTGGCGAAATATGCATCCTACTCGCCTTATGGCTTCAACGGTGGAATGTATTATGTGAAAACATCTCTGAATTTCTAAAAATATTTTGAGATGACCGCCTTCCTCACGTGCCTGAAACGCACGCGAGGAAGGTGATTTTATTTTTCAGAATGCCCGGATTGCGTCAAAGAACTGGGTGTTTGATTCTCGGTTGGTTCGATAGAGCAGAATCAATCACACTACAGTTGAAAACTTGTAGCCTGAGCAGGCTAAGTGAATAAAAAACGTCTGTGCTCATAGGATTGTTCTATGACGCCAGAGTGTTTTTCTCGCTATCTGTAATGCCTTTAAATGATTTATGATGTTCCTGATGATATCATGTGTCCAACCGGACAAGCGCTGGAGAAATAGCTGATGCCTGGCTTTGCTGATCGACTGAACGGGATCGGAATCTCTGCTTCGGCTGCCATGACGGACAAGGCAACTGCGTTAAAAGCTGAAGGCCTGAAAATCATCAGCCTTTCTTCCGGCGAGCCTGATTTTCCCACCCCAGCTCATGCTGTCGAGGCGGCTGTCGAGGCAGCCCGCAGCGGTGATACGAAATACCCGCCACAGGCAGGCAAGCCCGCGCTGAGAAAAGCGATCCAGGCTAAATTTCTGCGTGAGAACAATCTCGATTACGCGCTGGATGAAATTCTGGTGGCGAACGGCGCCAAGCAGATCATCTATGACGCCATGATGGCCACCATCAATCCCGGTGACGAGGTTGTTCTGCCAACGCCTTACTGGATCAGCTACGCCGATATTGCCCGTCTTGGTGGTGCTGAGATTGTGCAGGTTCCGTGCCCGGCAGCCAGTAACTTCCGGCTTTCAGCGGCAGATCTCGATGCGGCGATTACACCTCGCACCAAATGGCTCGTGCTGAATTTCCCCAATAATCCGACCGGTGCCTGCTGCCCCAGAAAGGATATGGAAGAAATTGCGGCTGTCATGCTGAAGCATGAGCATGTGTGGATCATGACTGACGATATCTATGAGCATCTCGTCTATGATGATTTTGATTTCTGCACGCTGGCGGAAGTCGAGCCTCGTCTGAAAGAGCGTGTGCTGACCGTTAATGGTGTTTCCAAAGCGTACGCCATGACCGGCTGGCGTGTCGGTTTCTGTGGTGGTCCGCGTGAACTGATCGCCGTCATGAACAATATGCAGGGACAGTCGACCAGCGGTATCAACACGCTTGCACAGGCCGCTGCGATTGCTGCTCTGGAAGGACCGCAGGACTTTCTCCGTGAGCGGGCCGCCGAATATCAGATGCGCAGGGATCTTGTTGTCAGTCTGCTGAACGCTATTCCGGGCGTGCAGTGCCATACCCCGCAGGGTGCTTTTTATGTTTATCCGGATATCAGTGCCTGCATCGGCAAAGTAACGCCGGAAGGCCGACAGATCAAAACGGATGCTGATTTTGTCATGGCGCTGCTGGAAGAGAAACAGGTGGCGACCGTTCAGGGCGGTGCTTATGGCATGAGCCCTTTCTTCCGCATTTCTTATGCCACCAGTATGGAGACATTGCGTGAAGGATGCCAGCGTATTGCTGAATTCGTTCAGTCGCTGAAATAGGGCCGCATTAAAAGGGCTATAGCTGTAGCCCTGTTATAATGAAACGCGATCAAAAGGAATCTACTTTCCTTCTAGTCGCGTTTTTTTTATAGATGAATGTGGAAAAGTGATTCTGGCAAAAACAAGAGTACAAGCTTAGTGCCTATCTGCATGCGGATGTATGCACTCAGGATTTATGAAGATGTGGAGTGAATATTGCTCTGCTATGATAGAATGTTGAGTAGTCGGTCTAAATGCATACAGGCCTGTGGCTCAAATGCTTTTTTCTATGACCGACATGCAGGATTTTTCGATATACGCTTGATTAGTCAAAAAACGTTTCAAATTTAAGCGGCTGAAGTCGGACGCATCTTCATAATTTCCGTGCCAAAGCCGGTCAGTTCACCTTCCTGAGCGGTGATCTCGATAACTTCACCGTCAACCGATGCCACAACAGGTATTTGCAGTGTTTCCAGCGTTAACAAGGCGACAACATCATCGGCTTTCACATGTGAGCCGACTGGTGCAAACGGGGTGTCACGCAGGGGATGGGTGAAAGTCAGGACACCAAAATACGGCGTCTTTACCGCGCGGCAGGTGTTAGCAGCATTAGTTTTCTTTGACAGGGGTGGCTGTGTATGCCGAGTTTCAGACTGCGGCTCTGGTTGGGAAGTCTTTATAAAAAGTCTTGTGCCATCCGGACCTGATATTTCGAATGACTCAAGCCCCGCCTGAGCGAGCATCCCCGCAATAGAGGCAATCTCATCCGTATCAAAAGAAGGAATTTGTGAGGCTGATCCGGTCATGGTGCAGCTCTTTCTTCAAGCCATTTTTCAAGAAAGTGAATATCCATACTGCCTTTCCGGACAGTCGGATTTGCGAGAAGATCCTGATGCAGATCGATATTCGTCGATATGCCTTCCACCTTCATTTCCGCCAGAGCAACCTGCAGCCGTGCAATCGCTTCTTCCCGCGTCGCGCCATAACCGATGATTTTCCCAATAAGGGAGTCATAATAAGGCGGGATCGTATAGCCAGACACGACATGACTATCCACCCGGATACCTGGACCGCCGGGTAGATCCCAGCGAGTCACAGTGCCGGGCGAGGGAAGGAATGTCAGACCGTCTTCTGCGTTAAGGCGACATTCGATGGCATGGCCACGAAAGACAATGTCCTCCTGTCGGATTGTCAGTCTGTCGCCCTGAGCAATGCGGAGTTGCTCCGCGACAATATCGACATCCGTGATCTGTTCCGTGACGGGATGCTCAACCTGCACACGTGTGTTCATCTCGATAAAAGCGAACACACCGTCTTCATACAGAAATTCGAATGTTCCCGCGCCACGATAGCCAATGTGACGGCATGCTTCGGCACAGCGTTCACCAATTTCCGCGATAACTGCGGGATCAATGCCCGGTGGCGGCGCTTCTTCCAGAACCTTCTGATGACGTCTCTGTAGCGAGCAGTCACGGGCGCCAAGCCAGAGAGCGGTTCCATGCGTGTCACAGAGAACCTGAATCTCGATATGACGCGGTTTCTGCATGAATTTTTCGAGATACAGAGTCGGGTTTCCGAATGCCTGCTGGGCTTCGCGTGAGGTCAGGCCGACCGCTTCGATCAGATCTTCGGCTCGATGTACGACACGCATTCCACGCCCACCGCCACCGCCCGACGCTTTGACAATAACGGGAAATCCAACCTTTTCAGCCAGCGCGAGGATCTCATCAGGAGATTCCGGCAGCGGGCCGTCTGATCCGGGCACACAGGGCACACCTGCGGCCAACATCGTGCGTTTGGCCGTGATTTTGTCGCCCATCATCCGGATTGAAGTCCCGGTCGGACCGATGAACGTCAGACCGGCTTCCTCAACAGCATCAGCGAAGTCTGCATTTTCAGAGAGAAAGCCATAGCCCGGATGAATGGCCGTAGCGCCCGTCGCCCGTGTCGCCAGCAAAAGTCCGTCCTGATCCAGATAGCTGCGGGAGGCGGCGGCCGGACCAATGCACAGGGCGATATCAGCCTCCTGCACATGCCGGCTTTCCCGATCTGCGTCTGAATAAACGGCCACAGTTTCCAAGCCAAGCTGTCGACAGGCTCGTTGGATACGTAATGCGATTTCACCACGATTGGCGATCAGGACTCTGTTAAAACGACGATTATCAGTCATGCCAGACGAAACAGGGAAGTCCCCGCCTCCACTTCAGCGCCATCTTCCACCAGAATTTCTGTAATGCGCCCGGACTGGGGCGCCTTGACCGCATTGAAGACTTTCATGGCTTCAACCAGACCGACCTGCTGCCCTGCTTCCACCACATCGCCGATCTTCACGTAAGCCGGTGTTCCGGGTGAGGGCGAGATATGGAAAACGCCGTAGGTCGGTGAAGGAATGACCTGCTCTACGGGCTGAGGAACGGCAGTGGTATCCGTTTCCTTTCGCGGTGTGGTCTCACTCGGCGTGCGCTGCGGGACGGGAGGCGTCACCGCAGCACTGCCGATCCCCCGGGTCAGCCTGATTTTCCATCCGCTTTCTTCGATCTCAAGTTCGTCGATCGGAGAACGAGCGAGCAGATCTATCAAATGCTGAATCCGCGGGATGTCCATTGTTTTCAGACCTTGTCGGCGGTTTTCTTTGCGAAGTTCAGTCCACCCACGACCTGCATGGTTGGCAGAACTTCCATGAAGCTGACATTCATGCGTGACGGTGCGAGCACGGCAAAAGCAACCGAATTCGCGATATCTTCCGGTAGAAGCGATTCATACTCATCGAAAAACCGCTTTTTCGCTTCGGCCATATCGCCAATCAGGCGACCGAAGACTTCCGTCTCCACGCGGGCCGGGGAGATTTCGGTGACGCGGATATGATGCCCGAACAGGTCACAGCGAAGCTGCTGGGAAAGAGAGTGAACGCCAGCCTTCGTCGCGTGATAGACCGTGTTGCCGCCAGCGAAAGCGTAATGACCCGCAATGGAGCTGATGTTGACGATATGTCCGCGATCCCGCTGCATCATGCCCGGCACGACAAGTGCTGTCAGTTGCAGGACTGCGCGAAGGTTCACATCAACTAGCGCGTCAATGTCCTCCGGTGTCGTCTTTGTGATGTTGCCTGTGCGGGACTGCCCGGCATTGTTGATCAGCACATCGACTTCAATGTCCTTGATGAGTGCTTCAATGCCTTTCTGGTCCGCCACACTGACAGCGTGAGGGATGCAGCCGGTCTCTTCCGCCAGTTGCGCCAGACGCTTCTCGTCACGGGCCACGGCATGGACTTCCAGACCGGCTTCCCTGAGCCGCCTGACAATCGCCGCACCGATTCCGGAGGAAGCGCCTGTAACGAGAGCGTTACGATACGGCTGACTGCTCATGTTGATTATCCCGGTTCTGAAACAAAAAAAGCGCTCTATCCGCAAGGAAAACAAGCGGAATTGAGAGTTCTGCGATGATGCTAGTATCGTAACGATTCCAGCGCCAAGAGCAGTTCGTTCTCACGTCATAAGATAATACTATACCGCAGGCCCGCTCTTCACGACCTATAAGATTATCCGATGACCTCACATCCGGAAGAGGGCTGGAAATCATTTCGAAAACAATTCTATTTTCCATAATGGGCACTAAGCGGTGTCCCGGATTGGAAATCAGCTTTTCCTGAGCGGTTCCGGCGTTCCTTTTGTGAAGGCGACACTGGGAAGACAGGACTGGACCGTGTATTTTGAATGATGACATGACAGATACTTCGGAACGCAGCATCACCCTGTCAGATCAGAAATCCGGTCTGGCCGGTGATCAAGCGCCGGTCATCAGCATGATTGGCACCAAGGCGATGCTGTTTGAAGCGCCGGGTGCTTTCACGATGGCGCATCAACGTCGCATCTGGGCGTTGATCGAGGCCGCTGAAAGCCGCAGCGACGTGCAGGAACTTATTCCGGGTGTCACGAATCTGATGCTCGTTTTCAAGATACTCCCGAAAGATCCGGAGCAGATTGCTGCATGGCTGCGTCACGCCTGGGACACGCTGCCGGAGCGACACATCAAGGGGCGTCTGTTCGAGATTGGTGTCCAGTATGGCGGCGAACTTGGTGAGGATCTTCAGCGTGTCGCAGATCATGCCGGTTTGACGCCGGAGGAAGTGATCTCCATTCACCACGGCAATGAATACACGGTCTGCGCCATCGGGAGTGCTCCCGGTTTCGGTTATCTGCACGGTCTCGATCCGCGTATCGCTACTCCACGCAAATCGGTTCCGTCCCTGCATATGCTGGCCGGAACCGTTACGATTGGCGGGATGCAGGCAGGCATTTCGGCCCTGACCGGACCGAATGGCTGGAACTCGATCGGTTTTACGGAAATCACGCTCTTCGATCCGATGAAGGAGCCGCCAGCCCTGTTTGCGATCGGGGACCGCATTCGTTTCTATCCTGAGAGTATCGTGCTGTGATCACTGTTCTCGAAACATCACCGCTGAATACCGTTCAGGATTGTGGCAGACCCGGCTATCGTAATCTTGGTGTTGGCAGCTCGGGTGTCATGGATATGCTGGCGCTACGTGCCGGGAATATTCTGCTTGAAAACCAGCCTGACGATGCCTGTATCGAATTGCAGACCTTTCCGTTCCTGCTGCGTTTTGATGCGCCCGCCAGCTTCGCCGTCACCGGGATCGACGCCGACATGGAGCTGGACGGACGAAAGCTCCTGCCCTGGTCGGCAGTCACGGCTTCTGCCGGACAGACACTCCGTATCGGACCGCCGCGTAATGGCGCACGAGGGTATGTCTGCGTGGCGGGCGGCATTGATGTTCCGGTCATACTTGGTTCACGCAGCACGCAGCTTCGTGGTGGCTTTGGGGGCCTGTCCGGACGTTTTCTGGAGGCAGGCGACACACTGGGTATTCGTCCCGGGGGCGCTTCCTGCTCCGGTTACGCCGTGCTTCCGCCATCAGTGGCTTTGAAAAACGGAAATGACACCGAGACGCCAGGCGTTGTGACGCTCCGTTTTATTCCGGCGACAGATTATCTGCTGTTTACCGAGCAATCCCGTGCAATTTTCCGGAATTGCGAGTGGAAGATCACACCGCAGAGCAACCGTGTCGGATATCGGCTGAGCGGGGACAAACTTCAGCTTACAAACCCTGTGGAATTACGTTCATACGGGATTGTTCCGGGTATTGTGCAGGTGCCCCCCGCTGGAGAACCGATCGTGCAGATGGCGGACGCCAACACGGCAGGTGGTTATCCCCGTATCGCTACGGTCATCGAGGCGGATCTCTGGCGGCTCGCTCAGGCGCGGATCGGTTCCCGCATCCGTTTTCAGGAATGCAGTTACGAGGAAGGGGTTGACGCCATGCGGCCTGTCGAAGCCTGGCTTGAAAACATGAAGCTGATGGTCAGCCGTTATCGTAATTCCTGTATGCGTCGAGAGTCCGGAAAGGCCGGAGGCAAGAAATGAAGATCGATCTCAATTCCGACATGGGCGAAGGCTTCGGCCGCTGGACAATGGCCGATGATGACGCGCTGATGGGTCTGATCTCGTCCGCCAATATCGCCTGTGGTTATCATGCCGGTGATTATGCAATCATGGATCATACTGTCAGGCTCGCGAAAGAAAAGGGTGTTGGGATCGGCGCGCATCCGGGTCTGCCTGATCTTATCGGTTTTGGCAGACGCACCATGGTTGTTTCCGATACGGATATGGAAGCCATGCTGGCCTGTCAGATCGGTGCTCTTCAGGGAGTCGCCGCCCGTCACGGTCATCGTGTCACGCATGTGAGCTATCATGCCGCTTTCGGCACCATGGCCAATGAGAATGATGATCGTGCCCTTCGACTGGTTCGTGTAATTGCGGCTCTTGATAAGGATCTGACGGTCTTTTGCATGCCCGGCCAGCCAACTGAGCGTGCCGCCGAAAAAGTCGGATTGAAGACACACACCCTGTTTCTTGCTGATCGGGCCTACACTTCTGCTGGAACGCTGGTGCCACGTGGTCAACCGGGTGCGGTAATTCATGATCTTGCAGGCGTGCGTGCCCGTGTCAGGCAGTTTCTTGAAGACGGTTCAGTGACAACGATTGACGGCGTGCGGATGCCGATCAAGGCACGTTCGATTCTGGTTCATAGCGACACGCCGGGTTCGCTCGATATCGCAAAAGCCATTCGTGGCGAGATGGATGCCTGCGGAGCGGTGCTGACGCCAGCGCACAGACTGCACGACTGACGCCTCTATCGAGGAAAAAGAGTGCCTGACAGAAGAAAAATCGTTTCCTTGTCGTCATTTAGTTGCATAATCGTAATAGTATAGCGCCTGAACATTTTTCTTCCCCGGCTGTTGCGAGATGCCAGTGCCGTATTCTGAAATGAGGTGAGCATGAAGCATGATCTTCAGCGTGGCGCGATGCTTCTGGTGTCAGCGACTTTCTTTACGGCTCTGCTCAATGCGCTTCAGAAACTGACGGGCTCTACCCTGCCGGCTCTCGAGATCATCTTTTTCCGAAATCTTTTTTCACTGCCGTTTGTTCTTATCATCGCATCACGCTCAACCATCGTTCTTCGGACCAGAAATTTCAAAGGCCACGTGTTGCGGTCGGTTATCGGCCTGATCAGCATGATTATGGTGGTGGTCAGTGTCACCCGTCTGCCGCTGGCGGAACAGCAGGTGTTGTCCTACACGCAGCCGCTTTTTCTGGTCATTCTTTCCATTCCGCTTCTGCATGAAAGACCCTCGCTTCAGCGTTGGATCGCCGTCTGTATCGGTTTTTCCGGTGTTGTTGTCGTGGCTCTTGGGAAAGGGCTGTTGCACGGCAGTGCGGCCGCTGTGCCGACATGGGCTTACCTCGTCGCACTTGCGCAGGGGGCGGTCGGCGCGCTGACGACCATGCAGATCCGACAGCTTTCCGCCACGGAAGCCAGCACAACCATCTCCCTGTGGCAGGCCATCCTGATGACGGTCATGACGGCAGCGCCGCTCCCGTTCATCTGGACCACACCGCATATGGCGGATGCGCTTTGTCTTGTTGCTGTCGGGGCTTTTGCCGGAATCGCTCAGGTTCTCCAGACGGAAGCCTTTGCCTCCGCGCAGGTCTCAGCGATTGGTCCGTTCGCCTATTCCGGTCTGCTCTGGGCCGCACTCATCGGATGGTTCGGTTTTCAGGAGATTCCCGGCTTGGCCATGCTGGCTGGTGGACTGCTGATTATCGGGTCCGGTGTGTGGATGCTTCGCGGTGAACGGCCTTCAAAAGCGCCTGTTGCAACAGAAGATGTTCTGACAACCGTCGATGAAGCCCGGTCGTGACCATGCTTATGGACAGACTTCTGTTTCTTCTTCTTCCATTCTGCTCTTCGGTGAACCGTCATGCCATTTAATCAGACAGTGTCGTGTTCCGAAAACGTTGTGACGATTCAGAAAAAAATAGCATCACGCTATGTCTTTTTTGGCCTGGTCTTTCTGATGTACGTCATCAGCTATGGAGACAGGGCGGCGCTTTCAATTGCGATGCCGGACCTTGGGAAAGAATTCAGTCTGACACCAGTGCAGATGGGATGGGTCTCCTCCAGTTTTCTCTGGTCGTATTTCCTGTTGAATCTGCCTTCAACGATTCTCCTCGACAAGGCCGGGGCACGTTTGATCGGTAGCCTTGCTGTCTCTGTCTGGTCTTTTGCGATGCTGCTTGGCGGCTTTGTACAAACGATTTCACAGTTTCTGCTGACTCGTGTCCTGCTGGGAGTGGGGGAGGCTCCCACATTCGGGGTGGGCGCTACGGTCGTCAGAAACTGGGCGCTCCCAAAAGAACGTGGTTCTGTCATGACTGTTCTCCTGACCGGCATGCAGCTTGGTCTTGCGGGAGGAACAATCGCCGGAGCATGGCTCATAACGTTTTTCAGCTGGCGCTGTGAGTTCATTGTTCTCGGCGGCATCGGCTTTGTCTGGGCGCTGGTATGGTGGATGATCTACCGCAATCCAGTGGAAAAAGAGGCAATGGCGCCGCGTGCGGTCATTTCTTTTCAGGAAATAAAAAACCTTTTCAAATCCAAATCTTTTCTGGGAATCCTGTCCGTTCAGTGCACACAGAATTATCTCAACTTTCTGATGATGTCGTGGATGCCGCTTTATCTCATTCATGAACTGCACATTGATATTACGCGCACAGGCACAAGAACGGCGCTCTGTTATCTTGCAGCGGCAGCCGGTGCCGTGGTGATAGGCAAAGTTCTCGAGGCGATTGTTTTCCGTAAAGATGCCGCTCCGGAAAGACGACGTTTCATTGTCTTCATTTGCCTGATGGGAGCCTCTTCCATCGGAATGTTGCCGTGGTTCCATACGATGCAGCCCATTCTTCTGGTGATGTCTGTCGCGATGGCATGTCTTATTGCGGCAAATGGGGCCAACACGGCGCTGCTGACCGATCTGGTAGAGGATGGCCACAGAATTGGCACCGTTACCGGCGTCACCCTCACGTGCAGTAACTCTTTGGGCCTTCTGGCACCAATTGTGACGGGATATATTGTCTCACTGACGGGACAGTTCGATATTGCCTGGTATATGTGCGCCGTAGCGTTGGTGGGTGCAGGGCTTTTTTCGGTTTTTGCTGTCAGGGACACAATCAGGACAAGTTGAAGTCTGTTCGTGAAACATCCTGCGAAGCCAAAAGGGTTTTTGAGAGGCCTTTATTTTAGGGAATGTAATTCAGAGATGCCCCGAGCAGAACATTACGGTTTACCTCAGCGGACAAGCTCTTCTGGTAAGACACCGCACAGCCACGGCCAATAACACTAACCTAGGTTCATAGCACGCTACAGGCGCGTTAGGCCGGACCGCAATGTCCGGTCTGACTGCATCACGGCCACATCGAAACCACACTATCGCGGTAACGCGACCATCATGCTCATTTCACGGGTTGTGAAACAGTAATCGGAGAATGAGAGCCCGACAGCAGAGAGCGGAAATCCTGAAAAAGACAGAGAGCTATTCACGCTTGCTTGCGTGTTCTGCTGAATTTCATAAATTTCAGGAAGAATGGCGCACCCGAAAGGACTCGAACCTCTAACCCCCAGATTCGTAGTCTGGTGCTCTATCCAATTGAGCTACGGGTGCGTCGTGGCGGCCTTATAGAAAGGAAAAAGCCACCGCGCAATCCCCTTCATTTCATTTTTCTGAAATTTTTTCAGCGCGGTCCGGCAAACACTCATCCATCGCCCTGATTTCTCCTCTCCCACAGAAGGCATCCTCGGTGAAAAGAACATCGGAAATGGCGGGTGACAGCCGGATTGCACCGCTCCGGAGCGCCGAGAGGGGAGCGAGGGCAGCAACCGTTCCATGCTGAAGGGCGTGCAGCACGCTGGGGCCATAACTCTCCAGCAGATCGCTCAGATACTCTTCCGCTCCATTGATGATACGGGTGAGCACCATGAAATTCTGCTGACTGAGGCCCGCTGCCGCAAAGCGCGGTTGAGGAGGCGAAACAGAGGTGTCGTAACCAGTCACCTGTCCGTGCGGTGCAGTGAGAATCGACTCAAGAAAGATCGAGGCATCTTGTCGGAAGGCCCCAGCCCGTTCGCCATTGGCGAGCAGACCGAAAACGAGGCCGCCAGTTTTCTCCACGCGCCGCATGCCGGGTTCGGCGGCCATGTAAAAGCCTGTGAACGGCACATTCAGCGCAGTCTGAAGATGGCGCTGGATCGTGCCGCCATATCCGACATCGACCACACCTCGCCGGATCTCGGCCCCCGCCTCAATCCCCTGTGACGCCGCCCATGCCAGCAGTTCATTCCGACTGGTGTGCGCCTGTTGAAGGATGGTGTCCTGTAGCAGCCGCGTCAGGTTGCGGGTGGTCGCCCGGTCTTCTGGGAGCGACACAATCAAGTCGTGCAGGGAATCATCATCCGGGACGATCACGCCCAGCCGTGCGGCGAGCAGGTCCGCCATGCTGCCGCGGTAACCGTCGCCCGAATGGAACAGGATTTCAGGATCGAAGCGCACGGCCTGAGCCGCAGAGATGGCGACACGGCGCGAGACCGGGAACACGGATGCTTCCGGCAGATGCGGCAGCCAGTGCGCACGCAGGTGCGTATAAAGGCGGCACAGAAAGTGCCCCTCGCGCGACAGGAAATGCAGATGCTCCAGCCCAGCGAGGGCCGGGTGTAACGCCAGACGGGCGAGAAACGTCGTCAGCAGGGGGCCAAGCAGAACGCGTCCCACGGTTTCGGGTCCAGTCAGGGTGATGGGCGTGGTCAGGCTGGCCACATGACTGCCTGGTGTTCCCGGATCGAGAAATGGCGACGCAAAGAGGTTGGAGACCAGTGGACCAAGCAGGATATCGCCTGCGAGACGTCGTTGTTCCGCATGGCGAGGTGATGTGCCCGGCGGACTGGAAAGACAGTCGAATACGTGCGGAGCCAGCGGTGACAGGCGCAACATGTTGAGGCCGGACAGCACATGGTGGTGGCGTATCCGCAGGTCCGCCGTGCGCTGGATATCGGCTTGTTCGTTATCGCCAATATGCAGGAGCGTGTCGGTCTGCTCCGTTGCGCGCAGCAGATCCCACATATCCCCGCGATCCTTACGGGCGAGGCGTTCGGACGACAGATAAATCTCGTCGATCAGAGGCAGGATGCCGGTTCGTTCCAGAACGGGATCAAGCTCGGTCCGGGTCAGGTAGGTGTCACTGACAAGCAGCGTCCGCTTGCCTTCCGCACGCGCCAGTCTGAGTGCGTCCATCACGGCCGGACGAGGACGCAGCACGTTCTGGTCGATCCTCACTTCCTCGGAGCGCGCCAGAGCCAGTGCTTCGTCCGGCCAGCCTGTCAGGGTGGCAAGCACCGTGTAGATGTCGTTCAGCGTCACGTCATCTGTGCCGAACAGGGCTTCGCGGGCAGCGTGTTCGGCCTGCTTCCGCAGAGACAGGAAATTCGCGCCGGAAGGGGTGAGTTGCGGAAATGTGCGGACGAGGCGATCCGCGACAGCGTGATGGATCGTGTCCGGGGTGAGGGCGATCCGGGTGAGCAGGGTGTCGAACAGATCGAAGGACACTGTCGTCGCCGTGTGGATGGCGGCGACGAGGTCTTTCGGGGTCTGACGTTCATATAGATCAAGGTTGCGACGCCCGTAGCCGACACGGATAAGACCGGCGCTCCGGTCATATTCATCGAGGCGGTGACCTGTGGAGCGGGCGACGAGACCGATGCAGCGTTCGATGACATGGGCCGTTGTGCCGTCCGTCTGGCCGCTTTCTTCCGGGAAGTCGTCCGGTGACCAGGGAAGTTCCAGCAGGGGTGCCAGAGCGCTGGAACGTGCCCAGAACATGCCGCCAGCCGGATAATCGAAATAGCCGTCGGGTGGTGTGACGTTCAGTCGTTTCAGGAGGGGACGTGCGGCGGCCTTGTTGGTCAGCCAGGTCCAGGCCCACCAAGGCACAGTCGGACCGGGGGCGGACTGAAGCACGCCGAGCGCTGCGTCCTCCATAAAGCGTCGCACGATCCCGGCGACGCCCTGCTGCGTCGGAAGAAGCGTGTCCAGCAGTGTATCCCGCCATTCCTGCTGGTCTGAGCCGGTGTAGAGCGATTTCTTGGTGTGGAGATGCAGGAACAGGTCGTGTTCGAGAAGCGCATTCCGCCAGCAGGACAGGACCGGGCCGAAGTTGCGTCCTCGGTTTGGGGTGACGCGGATAAAACTCTGCGCATCAGGCAGGTTATCCGCGATCAGCTGTTCGATGTGGGTGGCTTTTTCCTCGTTGTCGGTGGTGATCAGCAGGGAATACGCACAACCAAAATGCTTCAGGCGGGGCAGAATATTGTGTTCCAGAACGTCCGGGTAAAAGACGTGGACGACAACAGCAATCTTGGGGAGGGGAGCCGGGAAGGCAGTCAGGCGCGTAGGAACCGTCGTTTGTTGGTCATTGTGAACCCGTCGGTCATGCACGCCTTCAACGAGCCGACCTTCCTCAATGCCATGCGTCAGATAATGCACCAGCGCGTTGTCCATGCCGGGCCTGAGATGCCAGCACTGTTTCAGGTAACGGGCTGTGTTGAACAGGGGGCCGGGATCAAGCTGGCTTCGCGTGCCTTCGGTCAGGAAATGCCGGATGAGATCATCCGTATCCTGCTCACAGGCAGGCAGGCGGCTCGCATACCAGACCGCGTCAAACAGACCCGATTGGGAGATGAGGCCGTGGAGAGCGCTGATCCTGTCGTCTGGAGCGGTCATGGTCATGCAGGATTTGTCTCACGGTGGACAGCAGGGGGCAATATGTACGCTTGTTGCCTGTATTCAGAAGTCTGACCTACTATCAATTCCGGTTAGGTCTGCGATGTGGCGGAAAACGGATTGAATACAGTGAACAGGAAGCCCGAAGTCCAGTCGCCTGACCGGCGTGGCGAGATTCTCGAAGTGGCGGCGCAGCTTTTTGCCGAGCGCGGCTACCGGGGGACCTCCATTCGCGACATTGCGGATCGTGTCGGCATGCTGCCGGGTTCTCTCTATTACCACATCACCTCCAAGGAAGCCCTGTTCGTTGAAATTCACGACAAGGCGATTGATGCGGCTGCCCACCGTGTCCTGAAGGCCATGGAACCGTTTTCCGATCCGTGGAAACGACTGGAAGCAGCCTGTGGTGAGATGCTGGATCTTCAGCTGAGTCCGGAACATGTGACGCTTCCTATCATGAACAATCTGCATGCCGTGCCGGATGACGTGCGTGATGCGCTTGTGCGTAAACGCGACGACTATGAAATGATCTTTCGGCGCATTGTCGATGATCTGCCTCTGCCGGACGAGATTGACCGCAGCGTTTACCGCATTTTCCTGCTCAAGATCCTGAACACGGCGGAAAGCTGGTATCGGGAAGGCAGGCTCAGCCGAAAGGAAATCACGGCGCAGATTGTTGCGATCTTTCGGCACTGACCAAGCATCGGCGGCTTGATTTTCGGAGCTCTACTAACAGCGTTTCAGGGACGCTTAATTGCGAGCGTAGGGCGCTTTTCTGATCCATTACGCAATGCGGCAATGGATCATATACGAAAGTTACGCTTGGACTGCGCCGTGTCATCTTCGGTAGAACGGTGCATGGGTGGGCCAGAGATTATTTTTCGTCGCTGACATCAGGCGGAGACTGTTTCTGCACAGTAATCATCCACCTGTTGTGCATCACTTATACCGAAAAGTGCATAATACCACTTAGCTCAGTCCTGCCCGTTTCAGTTTCTGATCTGTGCTGTACTGGCTCAAGGCGTAGACCGCCCATATTGCGGCAGGGATCCAGCCAAGCACGGTAATCTGTAAAAACAGACACAACATCCCGGAAATCGGACGCCCGATCGTGAAAAATGTCAGCCAAGGCAGAAAGAAGGCAATCAACAGGCGCATGGATCACTCCGGATAATAAAAAGCCCCGCACACAGTGTGGCAGGGCTTTTTATTGTGACCTGACTTGCGCTGGACTGTCCAGTAACGGACAGCACCGCAAAACTCAGGCGGAGGCAGTCTGTCCGAGTGCCTGACGCAGCTTGCCTTCGACTTCCGGAGACAGGGACGTCTGGATGATCTTGGCATGGCCTTTCAGTTCTGAAAGATGCGCAATCACTTTTTCCGGCTCAGCCTTGCGGATCAGGATGAACAGGGCCGACGTGCCCGGTGTCAGGGTGGCGCCGAGGTTTTTCATGAAATCATCATTGATTCCAAAGTCGCTGTTCTTTCCGTCCAGCGCGCCGATGCCCGCACCGGCAACACTGCCAACGAGCAGACCGGCCAGCGGGTTCAGGAACAGGAGACCGACAAGCGCTCCCCAGAAACCGCCCGACAGAAAGCCCCAGGAAGCGCCAATCTTTTCGAGATTGTAGCTCTGGTCCAGATGCGTCTTGCCGTCTGCTGTGCGCCGCACAACAACCGCGTCTTCAAGATCCAGAAGATATTCTTTTTCAAGTTCACGGCATTCTGTCAGCGCATTCTGCGCTCCGTCCAGACTGTCGAAACCAACAACAACAAGCGTACTCATGATAATGCCTTCCGAATCATTCAGCCGCCTTGCGACCCAGCACATAGCTGATCGCAGAGGCCGCCACGAGAATCAGAAAACCGAAGACCTTGCAGCCCGTCGGGATGGTCTTCTCGTGCAGTTTTGTCTCGCTTTTGATGTCGGCGAGATGTTCTGAAATCTGCTTGTGCAGCTCGTCCTTGTGCTTGTGCAGAGACTTGTCGAGACCCTTCACAATTTCTTCAAGGTCTTCGGGTGCGAGTTTCCGCAGGACATCGGTTGCGCTCATAACAGCAGCACTCCTGAAAATTCATGACCGTGACTCTTGCAGTCACAGCTCTCTCTGAAATATTGGCCCGCAATCCCAGTTTTTCAAGAGTTGCTTTTCTTAACTTGCGTCCATCAAAGAATGGGACCGATCATTGCCAGTGTATTGTTCCACAGCACGCGTGTCTTGGGCCACTTCACTACTTCTTCAAGTGACACCTCGTTCGAGGCGTCAATATAGGCCTGTTGGCGCTCACGAACGGCCTGCGTGAAGGCATCATCAACAAGCTGGATGTTGTTCTCGAAGTTCAGATCGAAGCTGCGACGGTCCAGATTGGCTGAGCCAATCAGCGTCATGCGCCCGTCCACAGTCATCGCCTTGGTGTGCAGCAGACCATGCGGATATTCATAGATCTTCACACCGGCCTCCAGAAGGTCGCGGTAGTAGCTGCGGCTCGCCCCGGCGACGATCCATGAATCGTTCTTTTTCGGCATGGTAAGGGTGGTCTTCACACCGCGTCGCGCCGCCGCACAGAGCGCCGCCTGAATCGGCTCGTCCGGCACATAATACGGGGTTGTGACCGTCAGTTCCTCGGCAGCCGAATTCATGATCGACACAAAGGTTTCCGGCATCGCCGCATATCGCACGGCGGCACTTGTGCCGATGACCTGAGCCACAAACCCGTCGCCTTCCTGCACTTTGGCAGAGGCCAGAAGCGGGGTCAGATCCTCATTGGTGTGCGCCATCCAGTCCGTGGCGAACAGATGCTGGTTCTGCAACACCACTGGGCCTTCAAAGCGCGCCAGCAGGTCTACCCAAGGCGCAAACCGGGCCTTGACCCGAAATTCCGGGTCGGCGCAGTTCTGACTGCCGCAATAGGTCACGCGATTGTCAATCACTACAATTTTACGATGGTTGCGCATGTCGAACCGTCCCCGGAAGGGACGCAGCAGCACGCTTCCCAGCGGCAGAGCCCGCACAAGGAAGACACCCGCCTGCTCCATGTCCGCCCAGTGGCCGCTGTGAATCAGCCGCCGCGAGCCGAGGTCATCCGCCATCACGCGACAGACCACGCCACGTCTGGCCGCCCGCATTACAGCATCGGCCACCTTCATGCCGTTGCCATCCGCCAACCAGATGTAGAAGCACACATGCACATGCTCTTTGGCGGCATCGATGTCGGCGACCATGGCGTCGATGGCGGTATTGGAATCCTTCATCAGATGCGCCGTATTGCCGCCCATCGGAGGGTAGCCGCTGATCGACTGCCCCACCTTGAACAGGGGCGCGAGACGCGGCGGCAGACCGAATTCCTTTTCAGCATCGATCAGGGCTTCGGCTGTCTTTCCCGGCACGGGCAGACGTTTCATTGCGTCGCGGATACGCAGCACGCGCTGGGGTGTCAGCTTGGTTTCACCAAGGAAAAGATAGGCCAGTATGCCGCCGATCGGCAGAGCGCCAATGATGGCGACCCAGGCCACACGGGAAGCAGGCTGACGGTGAGGTCGCAGAAGCGCCCGCACGATGAACAATGCCTGGAGCGAGGCGGTCAGACCCGCCGCATACCAGCTCCACTTTACGGTGCGCGCATCCACCACCGGTCGACCGCCCGAGCGATGCAGGGCGAAAGAAAATTTCCTGTCTGATAGTTGCGACATAAACTCAGCTGATCCCGGTCGTGATGACACCAGAGCGGAAGGTTACAGCCGCCACCTCATTGGAACAACCGAGGCCGGAACCATCGGGCGGCTCCGCATGGACGCCCATCCCGGGCCTTGTTATACCGCCAGACCTGATCTTTCCGCACGAAAGCGGAGCCACATACCGTAGAAACCGGGCAGCGGAGACACCAACAGTCATGACAGACGGCGTACGAGCAAACAGCCTGCGAAACGGCCCCAGCGCCTCCGGCCATTTCGGCGACGGGCTGGGCGGGCGTTTTGTCGCGGAAACGCTGATGCCCCTGCTCCTTGAGCTGGACGAAGCCTACAAGCAGGCCAAGGCCGATCCGGCCTTCCACAAGGAACTGGCGTTCTATCTCAAGGACTATGTGGGTCGTCCTTCTCCGCTGTGGTTCGCAAAGCGCCTGACGGAAGAACTCGGTGGCGCGAAGATCTACATGAAGCGCGAGGAGCTGAACCACACCGGCTCCCACAAGCTCAACAACGTCATGGGCCAGATCCTGCTCGCCCGCCGCATGGGCCGCACGCGCATCGTCGCCGAGACCGGCGCGGGGCAGCACGGTGTCGCCACGGCCACGGTCTGCGCGCTGTTCGGCATGAAGTGCGTCATCTACATGGGCGCGACCGATGTGGAACGGCAGATGCCCAACGTGTTCCGCATGAAGCTGCTCGGCGCGGAAGTTGTGCCGGTCACGGCGGGCGCGGGCACGCTGAAGGACGCCATGAACGAGGCGATGCGTGACTGGGTCGCCAACATTAGCGACACCTATTTCCTTGTCGGCACGGTCGCTGGTCCGCACCCTTATCCCGCCATGGTCCGCGACTTCCAGAGCGTGATCGGGGATGAAGTAAAGGTGCAGATGCAGGAAGCCGAGGGCCGCCTGCCGGACGTGATCGTCGCGGCCATCGGTGGTGGTTCGAACGCGATGGGCATCTTTCATCCCTTCCTTGATGATCCTTCCGTCAAACTGATCGGTGTCGAAGCGGCCGGCCACGGTCTGGACAGCGGCAAGACCGCCGCTTCCATCGAACGCGGCTCACGCGGCGTGCTGCATGGCAACCGCACCTATTTGTTGCAGGACGAGAACGGTCAGATCACCGAGGCGCATTCGATCAGCGCTGGTCTGGACTATCCCGGCGTCGGCCCGGAACATTCATGGCTGCATGAAATCGGTCGCGCCGAATATGTCGGCATCACTGATAACGAGGCGCTGGAAGCGTTCCAGACCTGCACCCGTACCGAGGGCATTATCCCCGCGCTGGAATCTGCGCACGCCATCGCTTACGCGGTGAAAATCGCGCCGACGCTGAGCCCGGAAACCCTGCTCGTCATCAACATCTCGGGCCGTGGAGACAAGGATATCTTCACCGTCGCCGAACATCTGGGAGTGAAACTGTGAGCCGCATTGCCCGCCGTTTTGCGGCACTGAAACAGGAAGGGCGCGGCGCGCTCATCCCCTATCTCGAAGCCTGTGACCCGGACTTCCAGACGTCGCTCGACCTGCTGAAAGCGATGCCGGAAGCCGGTGCGGACCTGATCGAGATCGGCATGCCGTTCTCCGATCCCTCCGCCGACGGCCCGGTTATCCAGCTCGCCGCCCGTCGCGGTCTGAAGGCTGGCGCTACGCTGCCGCGCCTGTTCGAGATGGTGAAGTCCTTCCGTGAGCAGGATAACGACACGCCGATCATCCTGATGGGCTACCTGAACCCGATCGAGGCTTACGGCATCGACCGGTTCTGCGTGGACGCCTCCGCCGCTGGCGTGGATGGTCTCATTATCGTGGACATGCCACCGGAAGAAGCCGGACCGATGCAGGGACCGGCCAAAGCAGCCGGTCTGGACATCATCCGACTGATTGCGCCCACGACGGACGATAACCGCCTCAAGCTGGTGCTGAATCATGCTTCGGGCTTCGTCTATTATGTGAGCATCACTGGTATTACCGGCACGCGCTCGGCCAGCGACGAGGATCTGCGAGCGGCGTTGCCTCGTATCCGTGCTGCGACTGATCTGCCGATTGCTATCGGCTTCGGTATCCGCACGCCGGAGCAGGCTGCATCTGCCTCGCGTATTGCGGACGGTGCAGTCGTGGCCTCGGCTCTGCTGGCTACGCTGGCGAAAACGCTGGACCCAAGCGAGCAGGCGACACCGTCCACGCTGCCATCCGTGCTGACCCAGTTGCGTGAACTGGCTGCGGCGGTCCGGGCCTGAAAAGCCATGACGCTGGCCGGTGATTTATAAACCGGCCAGCGTTTATTTGTTGGGGTATATCCCTCTGGTCTGTTTCAGAGCTCCCATAAACCGTCGTGCCGATTTCAGAAGCGCGGAGGCCGCTCTTCAGCATGACACACATGACATGCCCGAACCGGTCCTGAAGCCCGCTTTTCCCGCTTTAGCTTCAGATGACAGCCTTCACATTGCTGATGAAACTGTCGCTCGATGATCGGTGCCAGTTCCGGCGTCTTCTTATGACATTCGATGCAATGCTGAAACGGCCATGACGCCAGCTTTGGCTCGGTATAATTATGGTGGCAGACCAGACAGTTGAATGCGCCGTGGTCCTGATGCGTAAAGGTCAGTGGCATCAGGGGAAGCGACTGCGCTGTGTGCGGTGCTCCGCTGACGCTCCACCAGATTCCACCACCGACAAGGCCTGCTGCGACACAAACCGCCGCAATGCTCAATCGTCCATTTCGTCGCATTATCTGTCGAGCCACATGGCACACAATATCGGCACAAGCAGCCCGATACATCCAAGCGTGACGACCACAGGCATGGCCAGCCCCGACGTATTTCTCAGGCGCTTCTCTCCCCGACGAGCCTGAACCGGCAAGGCTCGCACCAGCAACGGCACAGCGAGCGCCAGAGCACTCATTCCGATCAAACTAAAGGTTAGAGCGGGCGCAGCCATCCGAAAATCTGCCTGCCATGCGTGAAGTCCGGTCGCACACAGCAGGGCTGCCGCCAGACCATAATGGCAGTAACGAAAGATACGGGCATTACGGAAAACAGCCAGCTTCCAGCGAGGTTGTGACACAACAGCAAGAGTGGCAAGAAGCAGGCTGGCGAGCACACCCGTTTGCATGACGGGCAAGACGGGCGGCCAAATGTCGCGCCAGAGCAGAGGCTCCGCCCAGAGGCTTCCGATCACATGGGCTATGACCAGTAAAAGGATCAGATAGGCCGTATATTCATGCAGCCGGAGGAAGAACCTCCCTTCATACAGAGGCCGGTCAAGTGGTCGACCCGTCAGAAAAAACATCTGGAAAAGCGCGAACACGGCGGAATAACCGCCAATCATCGCAAGATCCCATAGGCCTGCTATGCCGGGTTGCCCCGCCGCAAAGACGCATACCAGCAGGAATGCGGTGCAGAGCAGCGCGAGCAGTGCTGCGAGAGTGATGCATTCCGACATGGTTTCCGTTCTTGTTACGGTATCGTTTCATCAATGAGCGATATCGCAAAGGTCAGAAGGAGGGAACGTCTATTCGGATTGGTTATTTCGAAAGGACCAATCGTACTAAGGGAGCAATATTAATGGGTCTCGTAAGGAAATAAGATGGCACCACAAAAGCTTTTTTCTATTCCATGATGCCGTTTTTGATTTTTATACAGAACCTTACTTTTATTTCTGTTTTTTGCCTTTGGGAAGGATATCGGCAACACGCTCTTTAAAAATAGTGATGAGGGTCGTGTCTATGTCAGAGAGAGAATTGGTTGTTATTTCACCACCAAATGCTTCGCCAAAGTCAAATTTATACTTTGCATCTTTGCTTTCATATAGATCAAACAAGCGTCCAGCTCGCTCTTTTTCGTAGAAAACTACAAATTTTCCTTTATAGTCTTTAAATTCTATAGAATCGATTGCGGAAAACAATTCATCTGTATCGGAGAGAAAGGCAAGTCTCTTTTTCGTATACTCAAAAACCTCCATCTCAGTTTCAGATGGAATGATTTCCGGTTCTTTATTGTCATCGGCGTCAGATTTTGGGACATCTGCTGCAACTAATGGTTTATCTGCTTCTTTGTCTTTTGCTGGTAAATCAAGACGTTGTAGAATTCTGAGATTAATGAATTCACCAAATGCGCTTTTGGTTAAGATTATGTAGTCTGCCATCGCCTTAGAGCGAATGTTGCTGAGACCAATTCCTTGCAGCAGAAGTCGTACAAACGCATCGCTTGGTTCTTTGGCCAGCTCTTCAATTTGTTGGACAAGATTTTGAAATATGAGTTTTCTTTTTGCTTCAGCTCCAATGTTCTCTGGATCGAAATTGGACTTCTGTAAACTTTTTAGACCATCTACTACGGAATCTTCAATCTTTCCTTTGGCAATGTCGTGTAAGTCAAAGGAAAGAAAGGCATTCGAGTCCATCATATTGGGTTCATCTGAATCAGCGTAGAACTCATACGCCATGCCGTCAGTAATAACGCCCATTTTTACAGTAGGTGCAGCATTAAAATAAGAGCGTAATTGCCCTCTATCATCTTTTAATTCAGCTCCAAGAGATTTGCATTCGATAGCGATAACAGGCTCACCCTCTTTGAGAATGGCAAAATCGACTCTGTTTTTATATTTCTCAGAGAAATCCGCGTTGTGTTCTGGGCATACTTCATCCGGATTCATGGTGTCGTAGCCCAGAAAGTTAATTAAAGGCAGAACAAGAAAGAGTTTTGTGGCCTCTTCATTAGTACAGCGTGTTGATATACCAATCATACGCTCAGAGAAGGTTTTAAATTTTTGACGGAAATCATCTGACATACTCTCATATCCTATTATAAATAAAAATATTTTTACTTATTGCATTGGATTGAGTGGAAGGGAATACACGACCTTCAAATGCGGCTGCATAGAACACATGCAAATCCTGCATTAGTTGGTCTCAAGATTCGGTATTTTTCTATTAGTATTAATATTTGTAAAAATCATGGCTCAGCCAAACATGTGTGCCATTTTATGTGCCTGTGGTGCGAACTGCGGGACTCGAACCCGCACGCCCTTACGGACTCGAGATTTTAAGTCTCGTGCGTCTACCATTCCGCCAAGTTCGCGTTGGTGGCGGGTTTCTAGCATGTCACAAAGTGATCGGTAAGAGCCTTTTGTAAGGTCGCGTCAGCCCGCCCGCATCAGGGAGAGGCCATGATTTTTGAGCCAGAGTTCGGCCTCATTGCGGGTCGGGCACATCTGGTCGACCAGCGTCCAGAAAGCAGCACTGTGGTTGTGATGCTTCATATGCGCGAGTTCATGCAGAATGACGTAATCCTGCACAAAATGCGGCGCCATGATGAGACGCCAGTTCAGCATGATCCGGCCCGCCGTGCTGCAACTGCCCCAGCGAGAGGTCGCGTCACGCAGGGCGAATGTTTTCGGTGCAAAACCGCTTCGTCCGGCAAGTTCCTGTAGTCTTTGGCCCAGTCGTTTTTGCGCCAGGGCCAAAAGGAAATCACGCACCCTGCGTCCAAGAAAGGCGGCATCCCCGCTGACGTGAAGCTTATGATCCGTATCGATCCATGCCCCACCACGACCTTCCGGGGTGTGATGGATGGTGTGGGCAACACCATTGATGGGAATGATGTTCCCCGCAGCAAAGCTGATCGCTACCGGTTGCCGCTGTAATTGCCGGACGATCCAGTCGCGGTGTGCGTTAAGAAGCGCGAGGCCTGTCTGTGGCGAGACACGGGGCGGTAGCGTCACGACGACACTATCACCGGCGCGGGACAGACGCAGAGACAGACGACGTGCGCGGGTCGAACGACGCCAGGTAATCGGAAAAGGGCCTGAGGGAAGGAGGATGCTATCCGGAAGAGCATCCTCGGAAGGAGTGGGTCTGGGGACCCGAGGCTTCATTCGGCAGGCTCATCCGTTGGGTCAAGTGCCGGCCATGCGACGACATAGTCCTCGAGATTGCCAGCCTTGCGCTCGCTGACGCAGCGATCCCCGGCGGACACGCCGGCTTCGCGGACACTGTCCGGATTGCCAGTGATCAGCGGGTGCCATTCGGGAAGCGGCAGACCGTCCGACAGTCGCTTGTAGGCGCAGGTCGGTGGAAGCCAGTCGATGGTTTCCAGCATGGGAGCCGTCAGGGTGATGCAGTCCTGCACCTTGCGGTGACGACCGGCATAGTCGGTGCAGCGGCATGTGTGGGTGTCGAGCAGGCGGCAGGCGACGTTCGTATAATGGAGGCTGCCGTCATCCTCATCACGCAGCTTGTGCAGGCAGCAGCGTCCGCAGCCGTCGCAGAGAGATTCCCACTCCTCGGTGGTCATCTGCTCGAGGGATTTGGTTTCCCAGAAAGGGGAGTCGATGGTCATGACGAAAGATACCCGCAACGCGCCGTTGGGGGAAGGTGCGGAATGCCGCCTCTTAGGGGCCAGCCAGCGGACGCCACAGCAGGGCGAACGTCATGATGATCGCCAGTAGCGCCGTGGCGACGCTTCCCAGAATCATCCGACGACGCAGTAATGGCAGCCACAGTAAGGAAACCCGGTCGGACCAGCTTGCACCAAGAGCGCGTGCGGTCCGTGTGGCGTTTGGTTGTGCATTGACCAGAACGCCCATCAGGGGAAGGGTCAGGGACGGGCTTATGAGAAACCCCTGAATCACAGAGATGAGGGTGGGAATAGGCTCACGTGGGAAGAATTCTGACGACAGAACCAGAGAGGGAAGCAGGAAGGCGACGACGATATCCGGGATCCAGAAGGCGATTGTCAGGAAATACCAGATCCGGGCGCGGGACGTCGCCAGACAAAGGGCCGACATCAGCACTGCGGAAGCGAAGGCGATGATCGCGTGGGTCGCGATAACGCCGGGAGGGAAATCAGGAAGAGGAATCATCTCGTCATCATCTCAGTGCTGACTGAGCCATTGGTCGAAGCGGGTTTTGATTGCTGGCAGATTCCTGCGCCAGAAATCAACATTCAAGGGAAAAGCGGGCGGCAACACCCCGACACGCGGCTGCGCCCATTCCGGCGCAGGCGTGATCAACTGTGCATTGAGTGCGCTTTGCTGTTGGGACGCCGCTGCCCACGTCGCCAGCGCCAGTGCCGATGTCAGATCCCGGGTGCCGTTGGCGGGAATGACCCAGTCATAATTGACACGCAAAAGGGGAAACCAGAGGTTCCTGAAACGCGGGGTTGGAAGACCCGCGTTGGCGGCGGCAATCTCACTGGTCGGCGTGACGCTCATCAGTGCAGCACCCTTGGTCAGGATGTGCATGGCTTCGGCTGGAGACGTCCACCAGACGATATAGGGCCGGAGCTGGGCCAGCCGTCTGAAGGCGCGGTCGAGACCGGCGGGGGAGCCCAACACATTATAGATAGCGTCCGGAGGAACGCCGTCGGCCAGAAGGGCGATCTCCAGCGTGATGCGAGGATCGGCGCGGAGGCCGCGTTTACCCGGATGCCGGGCGACATCCCAGAAATCTCTCCAGGTCGGTGTGTCCCCGAAGCGTGAACTGTCCCAGGAGAGGGCATAGTCTAGCGAAAGCGCAGGCACGCCACAGCGGGCCGGATCGGCATTGCTGCTTTCGGAGGCCGTCGCCGGAAATGGCAGAAACAAACCTTCAGTGCATCCTGTCTCGGCGTCATCATCTTCTATGAGCACCAGAGACCAGTTCTGTTTGCCAGAACGGAGCAGGCTGTAGTTTGCATCCGTCAGATCAGACCAGCGTGTTGTTCTGACTTTCTGATGGGTCAGTTGGGAAAAGGGCTTCCAGACGACGTCGTTCAGCGTGCTGTTGAGCGATCCGGCCTGCGTAGCAACCACAAGAGGCCGCGCACCACTGTGTCGGACCTGTGCGGCATCCGATTTCTGAACGGGGCAGGCGGTGGAGAGCAGGGCAGCCGTCAGCCCGGCCAGAAGGCGGCCAGGCATCTTATGGAGCCGGAAAGACTCACCCTTGCTCGGTGAAGAAGAAAACAAGATACGCCCTTGGGTTGCCTAGACTGTCCGCAGACTAGCCTTCTTTGTCCTGTGACGGGAAGACCATCGCTGCCGAGGGGCCCCAGGCCAGCAGAACTGTCTGTCCGACGGCCACGCCGGGGGGCAGCGAGCCTGCCGGTCGCTGCACGACCATCTCCGTGCTGTCTGCGAGTCGCACACGAAGCACAAGCACGTCACCCAGATTGCGGATGTCACTCAGGGTCGCAGGCAGGCTGCCTTCTGTCCCATCCGTATTGATGGGGCCGCGTGGAAACATCAGCGCAATTTTTCCGGGACGGATGCAGAGTTCCACAAGGTCGTCTTCCTCCACATCGCCTTCGGCGAGGGCTTCCATCATGCCGCCACAGGCGAGACGGGTCTGCACGATGTCGTCCTCGACCGTGATGGCCAGACCGGTGAGGATGTTGGCGTCTGTCATGGCGGCGGCGATCCGTGCGGAAACGGGGCGTTCCATCAGTTCTGTGGCCGAGCCGATCTGCAAAAGTGCGCCATCTGCAATGACGCCAATGCAACTGGCGGCGGTCAGGGCGTCGCTACGGTCTCGCGTCAGCAGCAGAAAGCTGGTTTCACGCGCTCTTTGCAGCCGGATCAGGCGCTGGTGAATGTCCGTGCGCGTCTCACTATCCAGCCCGGCGAAGATATCCTCCAGAATAATGACGGCCGGGTCCGTGGCCAGCGCCCGAGCGAGTTGCGCTCGCAGACGCTCAGAGGCTGTGAGAGTTGATGGAAGCGCATCGGCCTGCTGTTCCAGTCCGAGAAGAGCAAGAAGCTGGGCAATTTTATGTGCTGCCTGATCCTGCGGCAGCTTCCGTGTGCGGAGAGGGAAAGCCAGATTCTTCCGGACGGACAGATGCTCAAACAGCGGGTCGCGCGCTCCGACGGCAGCCAAACCGCGCTGACCGACGGGACGACGCGAGATGTCCTGCCCCAGCAGGGTGAGGTGGCCGTTTCCGGCGGTTCGGTGTCCGGTCAGGATGTCGGACAGCTCGCCAAGAATCTGCCCCGAATCATTCAGCATCAGGAGCGCCAGACATTCCCCTGCATGCAGCGTAAAGGAAAAGGCGGGACGGCCGGAAACAAGGCTGATAGTGTCCACACTCAGTGTGGCTGAACGCGTGCGTGATGTCATGCCGGCAGGGAACCACAACCTGACCAGAGAGTTAAGATGGTTGTTGAGTCCGCAATGTCGGAAACAGGGCTGACCGTCGGGTCAGCAAACAGGAGCAAAAGAATATGTCTGCAGAAAAGATCAAGAAACAGGCACAGGCAGCAGTCGATGATGCGTCAACCACGGCTCGTGATGAGCTGGAGGCGCTGAAGAATCAGCTGGAGCACTTTCTGAGCGCCCACGTTGTTCCGCCGCTTTCCGACGCTGCCAACACGGCTGTTTCCAATGCGCGTGAGATGGCGGAACACCAGAAGGCAAGCGTTGCGACCAATGTCGGCGCGAAGCCTTTCCTCTCCATTGCGATCTCTTTTGTCGTCGGATTTGTCGTTGGACGTCTGTCGCGTTAATGTTCCGCCTCAGGAACCTGTCGTCAGGGTGCCTGAGGCCAGATAAAGAGTTTACCTTCTTGTGAAGTGTTCTGCTCCTGCCTCGGTTGCTCTTTGGACGAGGCAGGGGTCATAACAGGACGCCGGTTCATCCTCGATGCCGGCTTATGTGAGGTAGACGGGGATCCAATGCACTTTTTTGATGTCGGCAAGTCCGCGGCCCAGGCGGAAGTTCAGCTTCTTCAGCAGAAAGCGATGCGGATCGGGCGTCAGGTCGCCCTGCTGCTGGTCGCAGCACTCCTTGGCTTTTTCTCACTGATTACAGGTCACGCCCTGCTCTGGGCCATCTTCCGATACGAGTTCGGGTTTGGCCCTGTCCTGTCTCCAGCCATGGTCTTCTTTGTCGACATTTTCCTGGCTCTGATCTTCGCGTTCTTTGGACGGCGTTCCTATCTGTATCCGGCTGAAGTGGAAGCCCACCTCAACCGCGATCGTCGCCTGAACGAACTCCGTCAGTCCCTCAATATGCTCTCTCTGGCGACTCTCGTGGCCGGACCGCTGGGTCGCTTTGTCGGCTCGAAATTGCGGCGGAGATAACTGCGTTACTTTTGTAGGGTGGAAAGCGGGCCATATGGTCCGCTTTTTTTATGAAGAGTTTCTCTAAAATGATGTGAGGCAGGGGAGTATTTGAAAAAGATATTTTCTTCTTCAGTCATGACCATAAATAACCCGTTCAGATGAAAGCGGCCGGCTAGATTAACATGTATTGGACGTTCTCTTCGGAAAACTGGAGATAACCGGGATGTGGCGTAAACTTCTGGGAAAGCTGAAAAAAGCGCCCGGAATCAAAAAGCATCTGAAACAGGCCCGCAAAGGGTCGGTTGAAGCCATGTTTGCAGTAGGAAAAGCCTATCTCCGGGGAGAAAAGGAGGTTGCACCTCATGCCGGACATGCAGTCTGGTGGATGGAGCGTGCCGCTAGAGCTGGCCATCAGCAGGCTTGCGTGCACGCATCGCGTCTGGCGTGGGATGGTTTCGTGTCTGATGAGATGGGGTTGGGGCAGCCGTTACGAGAGGCTTCTCGTGTAGAGGACGCCCTTATGTTTGCTCGCCTTGGTCATCAGCGGGGTGACCCGGAAGCCTCGCTTTTTCTCGTCTGGTTGCTGGATGCGACCAAAATGAAAGCAGACACGGAACGGCTTGAGGCTTTGCGGGCGGCAGCCGAGAAAGGTCTGCCTCTGGCATTGGTTGGACTGGCTGATATTGAGGCACGTTCGGGAGCTTCTGCAGAGCGTGTCATGGATTTGCTGTCGATCCCGCTGGAGAAAAATCTCGGTATTGCCCATCACATGGTCTCCACATGGTACGGTCAGGGAGAGTTGCTGCCGCAGGATGAGAAAAAAGCGCGACATCATTTGGAGATTGCGGCAAGTGCTGGATACGTTCCGGCCATGGCGCTGCTCGGGGAGTGTCTGATGGTGGAGAATCACCGTCAAAGTGACGGCGAGGCGCACGATGAGCACAAGGAGCGGTTGCGGCGTCTGACGCGGGGAGAAAGTTTGCTACGCAAGGCTGCGGCCAGTAATGGAAGGGCTGCCTGCGTCCTTGGAGATTACTGGTCGAGTATTGCGGAATCGCCCGATTTGCAGCAGGCGATTCAATGGTACGAAAAAGCGGTGTCTTTGGGATTTGTGGGGGCTTTTTTTATGTCGGGACGCCTCGTTCTGGAGGGGCGCTCCACGCATATGACGCAGCAGGAAGCCTGGAGACGAATTAAACAGGCTGCTGAAGCTGGTCATGCGGGGGCGATAGCATTTTTATCAAAACGCTGATTTCTCTGTTCCGGATGTCTGATCTATTATCAGAAATCAACAAAGAAATGTGCAGCTGATAAAGTCGCGTTCCAATTTTGTATAGTGGAAAACGTCATTATCAGCTTGCGAAAGTGATGTTTGTTTCAGGAGTGAATAAACTCATTCCTGAGTAGATTTATGAGATATTTTCTCCCGACCCTCGCTTCTTTTCTGTAGTTTGCGGGATGATTGATTCTGTAACATTGTATGCCGTTATATAAAAAGAATTTTTCCAGTTCTATTTTCTTTATGTTGTCGTCCATGTAATTGGACCAATCAGAACAAACGCTGTTAGCTCCCGATGTGGGAAACATTTTGCGCCTTACGCCTGCAGCACTGACGCCATTTGCAAAAATGATAATATCAGGAGAAAGAATTTCAATCTGAGCTTTTAGCAAACGCTCTGATATTTCCAGTATTTCGTTGTAAAGTGGGGTCTTTTTTTCTGTTGGTGTGCTTCTGTTCCAGTCAAAACAGAAGAGGTTGGCCCAACCGACGTTCCCAACGCCGACACAAGAGCCGACAGATCGTAGAAAGTTGAAGAAAGTGCTATTTCTTTCGTTGCTTTTTCTTATCTGGGTATGAAGATAATCTTTCTGGATCTTCATTGTGGTGTCTACATAATGATCTAATGTCGTGTAGGAGGTTTCTTTTAGTACATTCCATCCACGCGTTTCCCGGCCGACGACGAGAATTCTTTTGTCCGGCTCCCATGTTTCTGGTGTTGTTGATAAAAAAAGTCCTGATAATCCTGTGTAGCCGATACAGTCTTCTCTGTTTTTATCGAAAAAACACTCTGAATAATCGTTGAGTATATTCATGTAAGCTTTTTTTAATTGTGCATCCACGTCTTGTTTTCTCCATTTTAATAAGCGGTCTTAATTGACTGTTGGTAGTGTGAAATCAAGCCCATGTCAGATATAGGACCATACTTATGGAACACTCTCGCCCACCATGCCCGCCCTTTTTGACCGCAGCTGACGCCGCCAAAAAGGTCCGTCTTGCTGAAGACGCCTGGAACAGTCGCAACCCTGAAAAGGTTGCGCTCGCCTATACGCCGGACAGTGTCTGGCGAAACAGGATCAATTTTCTGGAAGGTCGTGAAAAAATCATCGGATTTCTGAAAGAAAAGTGGGGGCATGAGCAGGAATATCGCCTGATCAAGGAGCTTTGGGCGTTTCATGCAGATCGGATTGCCGTCCGTTTTGTCTATGAGTGGCATGACGACCAGCAGAACTGGTTCCGGTCCTATGGGAATGAATTGTGGGAGTTTGATGCGGCGGGTCTGATGCAATGGCGTGTCGCCAGCATCAACGACATGCCCATTGCAGAAAGCGATCGCCGGTTTTTCTGGCCACAGGGGCGTCGTCCGGACGATCATCCGGGGCTGACAGAAATGGGGCTGTAGCCTGAATACACACCGGCGCACGCCCCGAGATTGAGCATATCGGGGCGGGGTGAATATTGCCTCCCGTCGCTGGCTGGCGCACAACGTCCTCAGCGATAGTCAGCAGGAGGAGCGCGGTCGCATGTCAGGCGCCACAGTCAGCACGGATGTTGTCATCATTGGCGCGGGTCCAACCGGACTCTTCGCCGCTTTCCAGTGCAGCATGCTCAAGATGAACTGTATTCTGGTCGATGCGCTCGATGAAATCGGCGGCCAGTGTGTGGCGCTCTATCCCGAGAAGCCGATTTACGACATTCCCGCCTGTCCCGCCATTGAGGGTGGCGAGCTGATCGAAAAACTTTCTGAGCAAATCGAGCCTTTCTCTGTTCCACGACTTCTCGGTCGGCGCGTGGAGGGGCTGACAGGCTCGGCCGGAGATTTTCGTCTGGAGACCAGCAAGGGCGATGTGATCCATGCGAAAGCGGTGATCATCGCAGCGGGTGCGGGCGCATTTGGGCCGAACAGGCCGCCGCTTGAAGGGCTTGAGGAATACGAGACGACTGGTGCTGTGCGCTACAGCGTCCGTCGCAAGGCCGATTTCGAGGGCAAGAGTCTGGTGATCGCCGGGGGAGGCGATTCTGCTATCGACTGGGCGCTGTCGCTTTCCCGGCTCGCTCGCAAGATCTATCTGGTCCATCGCCGCGACAAGTTCCGCGCCGCTCCGGAAAGCCTGAGCCAGCTTGAGGACGCGATTGCCAGAGGTGTTGTGGAAAAGATTACGCCCTATCAACTCAAAGGACTTCAGGGTTCTGATGGCAAACTAACGGGCGTGGAAGTCGCCACCTTGCAGGGTGAGGTGAGGACGCTGGAAGCCGAGCATCTGCTGGCTTTCTTTGGGCTCGCCACTGATCTCGGACCGATCGCGCAGTGGGGTATCGACCAGACACGCTCGACGATTCCTGTCACGCCGTCATCCTGCCAGACCTCTCTTCCAGGCGTGTACGCCATTGGCGACATTGCCACCTATCCCGGCAAGCTGAAGCTGATTTTGCAGGGCTTCAGCGAAGCGGCCATGGCGGCGCATGCCATTTACGCCATCGTCAATCCGAATCAGGCTCTTCATTTCGAATACTCAACGAGTAAGGGCGTGCCCGGCTCCCCCTGAAATGGCCTTTTTCCGTCATATGTGAGAGGGTTTGCGGAGAAAGAAAGCTGGTTTGTCAGCAATCTTTCTCTGATAGCCTGTTTCCATACGGTCCCATGATGCTCTAGTCTTTTTGTCTGGAAGCGAAACGGACAGTGGCGGAGATGTGAGGCAATGGGCGTAGCGGCGCAATGGGCTGGCGGCATTCTGAATATCGATCTTCAGGCCATCGCGGAGAATTACCGCACGCTGTGTCAGACCATCCGACAACCGGATGCGCTTTCCGCGTCCCACCCGCTCTGCGCCGCTGCCGTGAAGGCGGATGCTTACGGGCTGGATGCTTCCCTTGTTGCGCCTGTTCTTGAGGACGCCGGATGTCGGCATTTTTTCGTCGCGCATCTTGCCGAGGGCGTGGCGCTTAAGCCTTCTGTCAAAAATCCTGAGTCCTTGATCTTCGTGCTGCATGGACCGCCTCCCGGCACGGCGCGTGACCTGCTGGAAGCCGGACTGGTGCCGGTCATCAACAGCATGGAGCAACTGACCGAGTGGCGTGCGTTGAGCCATGAGCTGGAACGGCGTCTCCCTGCGGTGTTGCAGGTTGATTCCGGCATGGCCCGGTTTGGCATGAATGCCGATGAAGTCTCAAAAATCGCCGCTGATCCAACGCTTCTTGATGGTATCGAAACGGTGCTGGTAATGAGCCATCTCGCCTGTGCCGATACCCCTGAAGTCCGCAGCAATCGGGCGCAGTTGGAAGAATTCCAGCGTCTGAGCGCGCTGTTACCGAAAGTACCACGCAGTCTGGCCGCTTCCTCAGGGATTTTTCTGGGGCCGGACTGGCATTTCGATCTCGTCCGGCCGGGTGCGGCGCTGTATGGCGTCAATCCCACCCCCGGCAAACCCAATCCCGTGAAGCCTGTCATTCGGCTGCAGGCGCGCGTCATCCAGACGCGATCGATCCCGGAAGGGCAGGCAGTCGGGTATGGCGGTTATTTTATTGCACCCCGTCCAAGTCGCATCGCGCTGCTCGGCATCGGGTATGGCGACGGATTTCTGAGAAGTATTTCCGGGCGCGGTACCGCCATCCTGCCATCGCAGCCCGATATTCCGCTGCCAGTCATCGGACGGGTCTCGATGGATTCGCTTGCTGTCGATGTCACGGATCTTCCGGAAGGCAGTGTCCGGTCCGGTGATCTGATTGATCTGATTGGGCCGCATAACACTCTGGACGCTGCCGCAACGGCGGCCGGAACCATTGGTTACGAATTTTTGACCGACCTCGGCAGGCGCTATCATCGGACCTACACAAGAAATGAATGAGTCCTGCGGTAGGGCTCCTTTCGCTGAAAACTGACGGTTTTCAGAGCATGAATGTAGTTTGTTTTGTATGCGTAAGTAGATTTACAACATTTTCATCGATGTAAAGATGTATCGCAAAAGCCGCAGTTTTCCGCGAACTCTGTGGTTTGGATAATATTTTACTTGTTCGCGCGGCGGGAAACCGGTCAGTATTATTGCAGTGACTGGTTTCGGCGCTGAACTCAAACTCTCTCACCAAAAAGAAGAAGACTGCTCCATGTTGTCCACGCCCCGCTTGACCCCTGAATCTTACAAGCGTTTGGTTGAAACGGCTCGAAATGATCCGGAAGCTTTCTGGCGCAGGGAAAGCCGGCGTCTGGAGTGGTCTACCCTGCCGACGACTGCTGTGGATGCAGGGAATGGCTGGTTTGCGGATGGCAGACTCAATGCAAGTGTGAACTGCCTTGATCGTCATCTGGCGACGCGCGGGGATCAGACGGCGATCATCTGGCAGGGCGAGGAGGATTCCAATGTCCTGCGCCTGACCTATCGTGACCTGCATGCCCGTGTCTGTGCTCTGGCCAATATTCTGCGGGACAGCGGTGTAAAGCGCGGCGACCGTGTGGCGATCCATCTGCCTGCCGTGGTGGAAGGCATCATCGCCATGCAGGCCTGCGCCCGGATCGGCGCGATGCATATGGTTCTGTTCGGTGGTTTTTCGGCAGAGGCCATCGCCGACCGTCTGGCTGACAGTGGCGCTGTTGTCGTCATTACCGCCAATGTCGGACGGCGTGGCGCGAAACGGATTCCGTTCAAGACCACGATGGATGCGGCGATTGCGCTGCGTGGCGACGCTTCGACGGTCCGGCGCGTGCTGGTGGTCGAGGTGACGGATGATACGGTGCCGCTGACAGAAGGTCGTGACGCGCTGCTGACACCTCTTCTGGAAGCAGCGCCGACGACGTGCGAGCCGGAAGCGATGAACGCGACTGATCCGCTGTTTCTGCTGTATACCTCTGGCAGCACCGGCAAGCCGAAAGGCATTGTGCACGGCACTGGCGGCTATCTCACATGGGCGTCCTACACCCATGAACTGATCTTCGATCATCAGCAGGGCGACGTGTTCTGGTGCACGGCCGATATCGGCTGGATCACGGGGCATACCTACGTGGCTTATGGGCCGCTCGCCAATGGTGCGACCCTGATGCTGTTTGAAGGTATGCCGTCTCACCCCACGCCGGGCCGCTGGTGGGATGTCATCCAGAAGCACGGAGTCACGACGTTCTACACCTCGCCAACCGCGATCCGGGCGCTGATGAGCGAAGGCAATGAGATTCCCGCTGCCTATGACCTGTCGAGCCTCCGGGTGCTGGGATCTGTGGGCGAGCCGATCAATCATGAAGCATGGACCTGGTTCCATGACGTGATCGGCGCAGGGCGATGTGCGCTGGTCGATACATGGTGGCAGACGGAAACCGGCGGCGCGATGATTTCGCTGGTGCCGTATGCTGTCGAACCACGCCCTGCTTCGGCCACGCTGCCGCTGCCGGGTGTCAATCCTGTGCTGCTGGATGAAAAAGGCACGCCGCTGGATGGGGCTGTCGAAGGCATTCTGTGCATTGACGGTTCATGGCCGGGGCGTGCCCTGACCATCTGGAATGATGACGCCCTGTTCCAGACAACCTATCTCAAGCCGTATCCCGGTCACTATTTTACGGGTGACGGTGCCCGTCGTGATGCGGATGGGTATTACTGGATCACGGGGCGCGTGGACGACGTGATCAACGTGTCCGGTCACCGTATCGGCTCGGCGGAAATCGAAGACGCCATTTCGGAAATTCACGATATTTCCGAAAGCTCCGCGGTGGGTATTCCCCATGATATCAAGGGGCAGGGTCTTGTGGTCTATATCGTGCCGCATGAAGGGCTGAGCGAAGAGCAGATGGCTGGCCTGAAGGATCAGGTCATCAAGATCATCGCCTGTAAGGTGGGGCGTTATGCGGTGCCGGAGGCGGTCTATGTCGTGCCGGACCTGCCCAAGACGCGGTCGGGCAAGAATGTCCGCAGGCTCATGCGCAAGATTGCCTGTGGCGAGACGGAAGGGTTTGGCGACCTTTCTACGCTGGCCAATCCGGGGATCGTGGGCGAGTTGATCAAGATCGTCGGAAAAGCGTGATTTTACGGAAGGTATTCAAGGTAACCGGGATCAAAGGGGCTGTGTCCCTTTGTGGGGGCCGGGCAAAGCCCCGTAAAACCGTGACTTATTTAACAGCCGCTTCCTCAGCGACCTTTGTGCGGAAAACATCCACCGAAATGGCGGCGGCTTCCAGAATGTGATCCCGGGTCAGACGGGCGCACAGTTCCGGGTCGCGGGCGCGGCAGGCGTCGAGTATGGCCTTGTGCTCACGGTCCGTGATGGCCTTGCGTCCCTCGATCACCAGATGCCCGCGGATATAACGATCAAGCTTGATGTGCAGGTCTTCGATCATTTCCAGCAGGCGGGGACGTCTGGCGGCAGCATAAATGGCGTTGTGGAACGCCCTGTTCAGACTGCCAGAATGGGCCACGCCATCCTGCACAAAGGCTTCATAGGCATCCTCGACATGGGCGAGGTCCACCCGGGTCATGTTGCGCACGCCTTCCAGAGCGGCCTGTTCTTCCAGCAGGGCGCGGATACGGGAATATTCTAGAATATCCTCTTCATCGAGACCGATGACTACGGCTCCGCGATTGGGCAGACAGGTGACGAACCCTTCCGCCTCCAGCCGCTTGAGTGCTTCCCGGACAGGAATGATGCTGACCCCGAATCCATTGGCGAGCTCGGATTGCGGGAGCGCCTGTCCGGTCTGGATAATATCAGCGAGGATGGCGTTTCGCAGGGCGATACAGATCGTTTCAGCTGCGGTGCCATGCGCGATGGTTTCTACACTGGCAAAAAGTCGGGTCGGCAGCATTCAGGCGGCATTCCGGTCAGAGGAAAATCTGGAGGCGGAATGCATCATACCATAATCGTAATGTTTGGTCAGGCCGCAATTCCGCGAGAGGAAAGGGCCTCTGCCATAGCGAGGCACCTCCTATAATATAATATATTGCAGTGATTATATTTCTATGACATGGGAGAAATTATCATTGTGATACCGCAACCAGATGGGTCAGCATCGTATCCGGGCTGACACGCTGGCCGGCCTTTTGGAATGTCGCTCCCATGACAGCAACACAGCTTTCCGACTCAGCCTCCGTTTCAGACTTTGCATCCCTGCCGCCGCTGAGAAAGGCCATCATCAACGCCTTTCGCCAGCCTGAAGCCGCCTGTGTCGAGGCTCTGACCCCCGCCGCGACCCTGACGGATGAACAGAATGCTGCCGCGACCGGCGTCGCTTCCCGTTTGACGGAGACGCTGCGCGCCCGTCGGAATCCGGGACTTGTCGAAACGCTGGTGCAGGAGTTTTCCCTGTCCACAGTGGAAGGTGTGGCGCTGATGTGCCTCGCCGAGGCGTTGCTGCGTATTCCCGATACGGCGACACGCGACGCGCTGATTCAGGACAAGATCGGGGAAAGCGACTGGCTCTCGCATGTCGCGCGCGGCAAGCCGATGTTCGCCAATGCGGCGGCATGGGGATTGGCGCTGACCGGTCGGCTCATGGGGGACCATGATGAGAGGCGTCTGTCCGGCGCGCTCATGGGGTTTGTCGAGCGCAGTTCCATGCCGGTCGTGCGCAAGGCCGTCGATGCCGCCATGCGCCTGATGGGCGAGCAGTTCGTGCTGGGGCAGACCATCGAACAGGCCCGCAGGAACAGTCAGAAACTGGAAGAGCTGGGCTTCAGCTATTCCTACGACATGCTGGGAGAGGCGGCTTACACTGCCGCCGATGCCGAGCGCTACCGGCAGGATTACATTAAGGCGATTGATGTGATCGGGCGGAGCGCCAAGGGTGCGAATGTTTATGAACGTCCCGGTATCTCCATCAAGCTGTCGGCCCTGCATCCCCGCTATTCCCGTGCCCAGCGCGACCGGGTGATGAATGAGCTGCTGCCGATCGTGCAGGATCTCGTGCTGCGGGCGCGGCGCTACGATATCGGGATCAACATCGATGCCGAGGAAACGGAGCGTCTCGATCTGTCGCTCGATATTCTGGAAGCGCTGTGCGCCACGCCGGGACTGGAAGGCTGGAACGGCATCGGCTTTGTCGTGCAGGCTTATGGAAAGCGTGCGCCTTTTGCGCTGGATTTCATCATTGACCTTGCGCGTCGGACGAAGCATCGCATCATGGTGCGTCTGGTCAAAGGCGCTTACTGGGACAGCGAAATAAAGAAAACGCAGGTCGAGGGACTGAGCGATTTTCCGGTCTATACCCGCAAGTGTCACACGGACATCAGCTACATTGCCTGCGCCCGTAAGCTGCTTGATGCGCGGGATGCGATCTTCCCTCAGTTCGCCTCGCACAATGCCCGCACGCTGGCGACCATCTACACGCTGGCAGGCCCGGACTTCCATGTCGGTTCCTACGAGTTTCAGTGTCTGCATGGCATGGGCGAACCGCTTTACCGGCAGGTGGTCGGTGCGGACAAGCTGAACCGTCCGGCCCGCATTTACGCGCCGGTCGGCACGCACAAGACGTTGCTCGCTTATCTCGTGCGTCGTCTGCTGGAAAATGGTGCGAATTCGTCCTTTGTGAATCAGATTGGCGATACTGCCATTCCTGTCGCCAAATTGATTGAAGACCCGATTGAGGTCGCTCGGCGCTACACACCGTATGGTGCGCCGCATTCGGAAATTCGCAAGCCGGCAGATATGTTTACGCCGGAGCGGACAAACTCGGCGGGTGTGGATCTGGCTGACGAGCGCGTTCTGTCCGAACTGGATGCCGGCATCTGTAATGCGCCCCGCACACTGGAGGCCGGTCCGATTGTCTCAGGCAAAACGATCACCGCGGGTCCGAAACAGGATGTGACCAATCCGTCTGACCGACGCGATGTTGTGGGATCGATCGTCTGGGCGACGCCGGAGGTGGTGACGCAGGCTGTCGATGCCGCCGTGAAAGGGCAGACGGCATGGGCTGCAAAGAGCCCTGCCGAGAGGGCTGCTGTTCTTGCAAAATCCGCTGATATTCTGGAAGAGCGTCATCCGGCGCTCATGGCTCTTCTCGGGCGCGAGGCGGGAAAATCCCTGCCGAACTCCGTGGCTGAAGTGCGCGAGGCTGTCGATTTCCTGCGCTATTATGGCGCAACCATCCAGCGTGATTTCAACAACGATACGCACAAGCCGCTGGGTGTGGTGACCTGCATCAGCCCGTGGAATTTCCCGCTGGCGATTTTCCTTGGACAGGTCTCGGCCGCTCTGGCGGCAGGCAATGCGGTGATCGCGAAACCGGCTGAAGAAACACCGCTGATTGCAGCCGAGGCCGTGAAGATCATGCACGAAGCTGGCGTTCCTGTGGATGTGCTGCACCTCCTGCCGGGCGAAGGAGATGTTGGAGCCGCCGCCGTAGCCGATGAGCGTGTGATGGGCGTAATGTTCACCGGTTCGACGATGGTGGCGCAACTGATCAATCGCCAGCTTGAAGGTCGTCGCACAGCCACAGGTCAGCCTGTTCCGTTTGTGGCTGAAACGGGCGGTCAGAATGCGATGATTGTCGACTCTTCTGCACTTGCGGAACAGGTAGTTGTCGATGTGCTGGCGTCCGCTTTTGATAGTGCAGGTCAGCGTTGTTCGGCACTGCGTGTTCTCTGTGTGCAGGAAGACTGTGCCGATCACGTCCTGACCATGCTGCGCGGTGCGATGGATGAACTGCGCATCGGCAATCCGGCGGAACTGTCCTGCGATGTCGGGCCGGTCATCACGGCGGAAGCTGCGGCAGGAATCACGAAACATATTGATGTGTTCCGCAAGCGTAAGGCGCCGGTCACTTCCTTGAAGTTGTCTGAAGAGTGCGCGAATGGCAGCTTTGTCCCGCCAACTCTGATCGAGGTGCACAGCATCCGCGAAATCGGTCCGGAGGTGTTTGGTCCCGTTCTGCATGTGGTGCGCTATCAGCGTGACCGGCTGGATGACCTGCTGAAAGACATCAATGATACTGGCTATGGTTTGACATTTGGTCTGCATACCCGTCTGGATTCCATGGTGAAGCACGTGCTGTCGCGGATTGATGCTGGCAATCTCTACGTCAATCGCAACACCATTGGCGCTGTCGTCGGTGTGCAGCCGTTTGGCGGGCGTGGACTGTCTGGCACAGGGCCGAAAGCCGGTGGTCCGTTGATCCTGCGTCGCCTGCTGGCTGAAGTTCCTGCTATCGAAAAAGAAGGCGTCAGTCAGGTGACACCGGAAAAGACGATGTGGACAGACTGGCTGTGCGGTCGAGGTGACGTGCGAGCCCAGAAGGTTTCCCGTGACTGTTCAAGTCGTTCGCTGTTTGGTGAGGAGCGCGTCCTGCCCGGGCCGGTTGGTGAGCAGAACCTGTATCGTCTGACGGCGCGTGGTGCGGTGCTGTGTATCCCCGTCACGCAGGAAGGGTTGTTTGACCAGATTTCACTTGCCCTGTCGGGAGGCAACGAGGTGCTGATTCTTGCGCCCGCTGAGCTGACGGGATGGATCGAGACGCTGCCTTTCAGACTGAAACCGTTTATCCGCCTTGTGACGAGTGCGACTGCGGAACCCTGTGCGGTGTTGCTGGGTGAGGAAGACAACGCCGCTTTCCGTCAGGCTCGCAAGGAACTGGCGGAGGGCAATGGGCCGATTGTCTCGGCCTATCTGACCGGAACATCACTGCCACATTCTGAAAGCGTGCTGGAGGAGCAGTCCCGCAGCACCAACACGACGGCGGCAGGTGGAAACGCCAGCCTGATGACTCTGGGGTGAAGGCGGCTCCAAAAAACCTTCATCGTGAGACAAAAGCGAAAAACCGGAAGCGCAGCGTTTCCGGTTTTTCGCTGGTCGTGAACGGGTGGCAGGATATGGTGCGAGGCTGAAAACGTCGGAAGGATCAGGGGCCGGTCGGGTCGTCTGAGACCGACTTGCTGACAGGTGATCGCCATGACCAAGGTTCTCGTTCTTTATTATTCCTCCTACGGCCATATCGAAACGATGGCTCACGCCGTGGCGGAAGGGGTGCGGACTGCTGGAGCAGACGTCACTGTAAAGCGTGTGCCGGAACTGGTGCCGGAAGAAGTGGCGAAAAACAGCCATTTCAAGCTGGAACAGGCTGCTCCGCTCGCGACGACGGCGGAACTGGTCGAGTATGACGCCATCATCGTCGGCGCACCGACCCGCTTCGGACGCCTTCCTTCCCAGATGGCGAATTTCTGGGACCAGACCGGCGGTCTTTGGGCAAAAGGCGCTCTGCTGGGGAAAGTTGGCGCGGCGTTTACGTCAACGGCCAGCCAGCATGGTGGTCAGGAAACCACTCTCTATTCCATCCTGAGCAATCTTATTCACCACGGCATGGTAATCACAGGACTACCTTACAGTTTTCAGGGACAGCTGACGGTGGACGAGGTCGCTGGCGGTTCGCCTTACGGCGCGACGACCATCGCTTCAGGCGATGGCTCACGTCAGCCAAGTGCCATCGAACTGGACGGCGCGAAATATCTGGGTGGTCATGTCGCCGGGATCGCGGCCAAACTGGTCGGCTGACTATCGAGTGGGGCATGGTTGATGCCATGTCCCGCGTTCAGTCGGAGGAGACGCTCTCCTGCGCCCAAGGCATGGTGGTGAAGGCCTGCGTCAGATAATCCATGACCGCAGTGACCCGCAGTGGGCGGCGTGTGCTGGGAGGCGTGACCAGATAGATCCCGATCGCCGGGACGTTCCATTCGGGTAGAAGTGGAATGAAGCGACCGTCCCGCACTCCTTCCCAGATCATGAATTCTGGAAAAAGCCCATAACCCAGACCTGCTTCCAGAGACGGCAGAAAGGCTTCTGCGTTGTTAGCACGTATCAGGGCCTGCTGGGATAACATGAAAACATCGCCATTCTGGTGGATCAGTTTCAGGCTGCCGGGTGTATTTGTGTTGGTGTAGACAAAGCCTTTCAGTTTTGAGAGGTCTTCCGGATGCGTGATGGAGCCGACCTGATCACACCAGGCCAGTGTTGCGACGAGCATCAGTCGCACCGAGCAGAGTTTTCTGACTTTCAGAGTTGAGTCCGCGAGGGATGCGATACGGATAGCCATGTCGAATCCATCCGCAACCAGATCCGTCAGCGCATCGCTGAAGTGAATGTCGAGTTCAAGGTCCGGATGGCGGGTCAGCAGGGCAGGGAGCATGGGAGAGAGATGCTCTGTCCCGAATGTCATCGGGGCTGCGATCCTGACGACGCCGGAAGGAATGCGCGTGCTGTCACGGGCCTCGCTTTCCGCAGCTTCAGCGTCCGCCAGCATGCGTCGTGCATGGAGCAGCGTGTCCCGACCGGTCTCGGTCAGTGAAAGCTGGCGGGAGGTGCGGTTGAACAGTGCAATACCGAGATGGGCTTCCAGCCTGCTGACAGCCTTGGAAACGGTAGGTGTGGAAAGCTGAATGGCCTCAGCGGCTCTCGCGAATGAACCGTGCTCGGCAACCTTGACGAAAATGGCCCAGGCTTCGAAATCCGGCAGGCGCATGGCTGTTCGCATCCTTGTTTGTGACCATCACGGAGACGGGTCCGTGATGGCACTGTGGAGAGGATGCGTCCAGCGATGCGCTGTGTTCATCTGATCGGCCCTGTCCGGGTGGAGAGGACCGACCAGGGCCTTACGGTGTCGGAAGTTTCAGAAAATTGATCACTGTTTCCGAAAACAGTTCCGGGTTCTGAAGGAACGCAAAGTGGCTGGTGTTCGGCAGGATCAGCAGTCCGGCCTGAGGAATGACCTGCGCGATGTGCTGGATGTGCGGGAGATGGATCATCTCGTCATGATCGCCGTCCACGATCCACATCGGTGTGGTGATGGCCGCCACCTGTGCATCGCTCCAGTTCGGCTGGTCCGACCACATATGCTCAATACTGGCCTCGAATTTCCCAAAGCGTCCCGGTGACGGAGAGAGATGGCGATATTCCTGCTTCGTGCGGGCGATGAACGCTTTCACTGTTGGGGTATTTTCCGCCGAGGTGTCCACGCCGTCCGTGGTGATGTTCGGCGCGAAGGAGAAGACGCGGGTGATACGGTCGGGGTGACGCAGCGCGAGGTCGATGCCCTGAATGCCGCCATCGCTCCAGCCAACGATCGCCGCACGCTCAATCTTCAGGTGAGAGAGTACCGCTACGGCGTCATCGGCCATACGGTCGTAGCCAATCGGTGTCTTGCCGAGTGAGCTGCGTCCGTGACCTCGGGAGTCCACGACGATCACCTGATAGTGCGCCGCCAGCAGGGCGCGGGCCAGACCGCTCATATAGTCCGAGTTGGCAAGGCCGCCATGCAGCAGCAGAACGGGTTCGCCTTCTCCTGCCTGCGCGTAATAGATTTTCGCACCGTCATCCATGCGGACATGACCGCTCTGGACCGGCAGACCGTTGGCGTCAGCGGACAGGGCCACGGGCGTCGGGGGAAGGATTTTCCACAACGGTACGCCCGAAGCCGTGTCGGTCTGGGCGCTGGCGCTCGAGGCAAGGGCGATCAACACGGTTCCTACGGCAAGCAGGTTGCGCATGGAGGTGCGCACGGTGTGAAGGAGCATGACGTTTCCTGTCTGGCTGCATAACGAGGCAGACACCGCATCACAGATGTTTCTTTCTGGCAACGGTCTGGCACGCATGTCGGCAAACAGACAATTCAGGGCGAAACCGCGATAGTTAAATCATTGTGAAGTGACGCTTCATGAAAAGTCTCTTGCATTTTCCCGATTCAGGGTCACATAGTTGGAGACGTTCTCAGGGCGGGGTGCAATTCCCCACCGGCGGTAATCGCTCCCGAAAGGAAGCGGAAGCCCGCGAGCGCCTCCTTCTTATGAGGGAGGGTCAGCAGATCCGGTGTGATTCCGGAGTCGACGGTATAGTCCGGATGAGAGAGAACAGCGGAGCAGAACAGACACCCGTAGTGTGTCCTGTGAGTGCTGCCGTGCGTCCGCCCTGATTCGACGTGTGTGTTGTGTGTCGTGGTGGCGGACGAGGTGAATGACCGATCGTTCTGTATATCTTCAGGCAGGAAAAGCGTTTCATGCGGCGATTGCGGAAGCACGCCGTTTTGTTGGCGCCACCGCACCCAACCCGCCTGTCGGCTGCACCCTGCTTGATGCGGAGGGAGCAATCCTCGCTGTGGGGGCGCATCATCGGGCCGGAACGCCGCACGCTGAAGCTAATGCCCTGCGATCCTGCGCCGAACGCGGTCTGACTGATCGTATCGCTACAGCCATTGTCACTCTGGAGCCCTGCAACCACACGGGCCGGACGCCGCCCTGCTCAGAAGGGTTGCTGGCGACACCGGTAAAAACGATCTGGATTGCCTGCGCTGATCCCAACCCGAAAGTGGCTGGTGGTGGCGCTGCCAGATTGGCAGCGGACGGTCGTGAAGTACGCTGGCTGGAACGTGAACAGCACCATATTCCCGACGGTCCCACTCTGCTTATGCAGTGTCAGGGGCTGATCGCGCCGTTCATTCGCTGGAGCGTGGAACAGCGCGCGTGGCTGACGGTGAAGCAGGCCGTCAATATCGACGGGCTGATGGTGCCGCCCACAGGCCGGACAACCTTTACATCCAATGCGGCTCTGGATCTCGCGCATCGTCTGCGTCGTGCGACAGATGCGGTCGTCACGGCTGGTGGAACCGTTCGTGCTGATCTGCCGGGGTTGGATGTGCGGCGCATTGACGATCACACGGGTCGGAAACCTCGTATGCTGGTTGTCTGTTCCCGCTCGCGGGAAGTGCCGCAGAACTGGCTGAGCATGGCGGAACGTCGCTTCGACGTGATCTTTTCTGATTCTGTCGAAGAAGTTCCGCAGCGCTTGGCGGAAGCGGGTGTGCTGTGGGCGTTGGTGGAAGCCGGCCCAACGCTGCTCGGTGAATTGCGGGGGCGGAACCTGTGGGATGACTGGCTGCGGATTGCGGTACGTCCTGACGGTAACGAGGATTTTTCAGTTGAACGGCGTCATGATGCGACACCTCTGGCCCTCTTTGATGAGTTGGCCGGGGCTGTGCTCGCTGGTCGCAGTGAATGTGTGTGAGAGGACGTATGTTTTCAGGAATCATCGAACATCTGGGGACGGTCGCAGCGGTTCAGTCGGGAAATGCGTCCTGTATCCTCGATATTGACACGGGAATGACCGATGTGATCCTCGGCGAGAGCATCGCCGTGAACGGGGTCTGCCTGACGGCGACAGAGTTTAATGAGGAAGGCCGCGTCCGCTTCTTTGTCAGTTCGGAAAGTCTCGATCGCACGGCGCTCGGGCGGCTGAAGGAAGGCGCGCGCGTCAATCTGGAACGCGCCGTCACACCCGCCACGCGCCTTTCAGGTCATATCGTTCAGGGTCATGTGGACGGCATAGCGACCTTCTGCACGGCGGATCTGGTGGGCGATGCCCGAAAGCTGGTTTTCGCAGTGCCGGAAGCATTGCGTCGTTACATGGTCGAGAAGGGATCGATCACGCTGGACGGCATCAGCCTGACGCTGAACGCCGTGAGCGAGCCAAAGGATGGGGAATTCACCATCGAGGTGATGATCATTCCCCACACATGGGACCACACCACGCTGGGCGCGCTTTCATCGGGTGATCCGGTGAATGTCGAGGTCGACGTGATTGCAAAATATGTGGAGAGCGTATGTCAGTATCGATAAAAGACAGGATGCCTCTCTCGCTGTTGCGGGCGGTCGAGGCAATCCGTGAGGGTCGCATGGTCATCATGGTCGATGACGAGGACCGTGAGAACGAAGGCGATCTCGTCATGGCTGCCGAGTTCATGACGCCAAAGGCAATGAACTTCATGGTGACGCACGGGCGTGGTCTCGTCTGCCTGCCGCTCACGCCGGAGCGCGTCGAGCAGCTTGCCCTGCCGATGATGGTGAAGGTCAACAATGCCCCGCGCAGCACCGCTTTCACGGTGTCCATCGAGGCCAATGAAGGCGTGACGACCGGTATCTCCGCTCATGATCGCGCCCGCACGGTGCTGGCCGCCGTTGCGCCGGATGCGAAACCGACAGACCTTGTCTCGCCGGGACATATCTTCCCGCTGCGTGCAGCACCCGGCGGCGTTCTGGAGCGTGACGGTCACACGGAAGGCTCCATCGACATTGCCCGTCTGGCGGGTTGCGCTCCTGCGGCCGTGATTTGTGAAATCCTGAGTGAAGACGGCACAATGGCGCGTCGGCCGGAACTGGAAGTGTTCGGTCGCAAGCATGATCTGCCGATCGTCTCCATTGCCGAACTGACGGCTTGGGTGCGCCAGCATGGAACGTCGCCCGTCCTGAGTGAGAACGTGGATGTCGATCCGGTGTCCGCTTCTGTCGTAGCGGAACTGGCCGAGGCGCGTCTGCCGACGGTGTATGGTGGTGAGGATCTGATGATTCACGCTTTCCGTGACGCCGAGGGTGTGGAGCATGTGGCGCTGGTCAAAGGCGATCCGGCGGCGAAGGGTGCTGTGCCGCTCGTGCGGATGCACTCCGAATGTGTGACAGGTGATGCGCTCGGTTCGATGCGGTGTGACTGCGGTAATCAGCTTCAGAAGGCGCTCCGTGAAATCGGGCAGGCGGAGAGCGGCGTGCTGCTTTACGTCCGCGGGCACGAGGGACGCGGCATCGGTCTGGGCAACAAGATTCGAGCCTATGCCTTGCAGGATCGCGGCTTGGATACGATCGACGCCAACCACGAACTCGGTTTCGAGACCGATCAGCGTGATTGGGCGGCGGCATCAGCCATTCTGCGCGATCTGGGTGTAACGACGCTGGATCTGCTGACCAACAACCCTTCCAAGGTCAAGGCGCTGGAAGAACGTGGTTTCACCGTGCGTAAGCGCATCGGGCTGGAAGTGACGCCCAATCCGTTCAACCGCGCCTATCTCGACGCCAAGCGAAAACGCATGGGCCATGCCCTGCAGGCGGAATCCGTTCCTGCACCGGCAGTCGTTCGCTGATTTTCTTCGAAAAGGTTTTTCTCTGACATGAGCACACGTTCTCCTGAATCCATGCCTTCCCTTCACCTGACACCGGCTCCGCGTCTGGCGCTGGTTGTAAGCCGTTTCAATGAGGACGTGACAGGCGGTCTGCGTAACGGTTCCATCGAGTGGCTGGGCGAGCATGGCATTTCAGTTGCGGATGAGGATGTGTTCCTCGCGCCGGGTGCGTTCGAGCTGCCACTGCTGGCTCAGACACTGGCGAAGACCGGTAAATATGAAGGCGTGATCTGTCTCGGTTGCGTCATCAAGGGTGACACGGCGCATTTCGAGTTTATCAGCCTTGGTGCGACGGTCGGTATCCAGCAGGCTTCGCTGGCGACGGAAACACCGATCGCGTTCGGTATCCTCACGACCTATACCGAGGTTCAGGCTGTGTCCCGTTCGCGTGCGGATGAGCACAACAAGGGGCGTGAAGCTGCTGCCGCCTGTGTTGAGTCGATTGCGCTGCTGCGTCGTATCAAGGGCTGAAACAGGGAAGCGGAACATCATGGCGTGCGAACGTATTTTGAAAAACAGCTCTTTTGCCGGGTTGCTTTCAGGTCTGGTTCTGATCTCTGGCATGGTGTTCCAGTCCAATGTTGCGGATGCGCAGAGCCGCTATAATGGGCGTGCGTCCTCGACGGCCAGCCGGACCGAGGGCTATCGTCAGAGCGGCTCTTCAAGATCCATGCGACCGACAGGGGCAATCCAGACGACGCCTTCTGACACGTCGGAAAAGAGCGGCAATACACGGTCTTCCCGCCCGGAGCGGATTGGTGGTCCCTATCGATCCGTACTGACGCCGCGTAATGCCCCGGATGCACCGACTTTGCCGCATATTGCAAAGGCTGTTGAACCGCAGTCTTACAAGAGCGAACATGTGCCGACCTCATCTTCAAAACGGTGAGATAGGCTCTGTCTGAAATATCCCTGCTATACAGGGATTATTTCTCATGAATGTTCTTGTTTGAGTTCTTTTCAGGAAACTTTGTTGCGCTGACCCTGATTGCGAAATGATCTTTTAAAGAAAGAGAAGATCGTTTTCAGGCACCCGCTGCAAAGGAATGTCAAGGATGGCGGCACGCCATGCATAGCGTGCCTGAAGTGTTGCGATGACTTCGCCTTCCCTTATCAACGGGGCAGCCATGACCATATCAGCAGAAGAGGGCAGGGCGGCGACATGCTGGTCATAATTATCGAAACCACGGCGTGATGCATCGTCGTCCGTCAGGGATTCTGTCGCCACACCTTCAGAAAAAATGATGTTCTGGGTGCCGATATCGAGATGATAATAGTCCATCTCTGAATAATTCTGCTCAATGAAGATGGTGCGATCATTGATCAGGGCTGCAGCCGGGATGAACAGACCATCAATGTAAAGCATGTGCAGTTGTGAAACACGAAGGTCCCGACGGGGACGACCCTCACCCAGCGCATCAGCCTTTATGACCAGAGGCCGCAGTTCCACGCCAAGAGCCATCTGCCTGTGGCTATAGCGTCTGACGCCTTTCCATCTTAGCGCTTCTACACCACCAAGCGTTAGAATACCTGTTCCTTCCAGAATGTTTTCAATCAGCATCGGACCGAATTCTGTGTCGATCAGGGTGCCCCGGCAGAAACAGGCTACGGGTGCGAGCGTGACGAGAATATCATTGCTGTTGGCGTAAAGCGGGTCCGTATCTGCCTGTGACAGGACAAAGTCCTTGGTGAGGTAGACATCGTCAGCCGCAGACAGATTGATGATGATCTCTGTGCCATTATCATCAATCGTCAGAATGTCGTCGGTAAAACTGATGGTGTCCGTTTCGGACCATGACGTATTCAGTAGTTCGATGGACCCACCGGACGTCAGATTCGTATCACTGTTGATTGTGGCGCTATCAATCCGGAGCAGGGCACCGCTACCGATTGTCGTATTGTCGACAGTGGCATCCGCTTCAGCCTGTAAAGCCGCACCGGAATTAACGATTACTCCCTGTCCGACACCGCCGGAGGAGACGGTCAGTTGCGCGCCGGACTGCACGGTGACGGCGGAAAGCGTGCCGCCAGAGGTCGCCCCGGCCTGAGCAGTCCCAGAGAGGGTGGCGTTCTCGAAGGTGCCACCATCCTGTGCGGTGATGGTGCCAGCGCTGTAGGTGCTGCCGTTGAGGACAGCCCCGTCGGCGAGGGTGATCTGGCCGTCGGTGTCGAGCGTGACGGAGGTGGCAGAGGCACCAGTGCCGCTCAGCGCGAGCGTGCCGCTCGCCACGGCGACGGTATTGGCCTGCGCCTGATCGAGCACGGTGAGCGTGCCGCCGCCTTCGATGGTGGCGTCAGCCGTGCTGCCGCCCGATGAGACGATTTCCTGCCCGCCACTGACGGTGCCACCACTCTCTAGGCTTCCGGAAAAGATAATTTCCTGTCCACCGGATTCCACAAGCGTGTTGCTGCCGATACCCCCCGAGGAGACGGTCATCACACCACCGGAAGAGACAACTGCGTTCTCGCTGATGGAGGGATCACCGACCGCGAACTGCCCCCCGGACTGAACCTGTGTGGCGATGGCGGAGCCGTCGTCATCAATCTCCATCGTGCCGCCTGCAAGCGTGACGCTGGAAACCTGGCCGCCATAGACATGGGTGTCGCCTAGGTCAGTGACCGTCGCTGCGCTGACAAGCCCACCTCCCGAGACGATGAGCTGTCCACCGGACACCGTCAGGTCGTAGCCCGAGCCGGCTGAGATGATGGTGGTGATGGTATCAGACGCCAGTCGTGTCGCACTGAGAAGCGCCCCGCCTGTCACGCTGGTGACCGTACCGCTTGTCAGGGTCAGATCCTGGGCGAAAGCACTGGACGCAAGAGTAAAAGAGGCGCTTCCGGACAGCGAGCCGCTGGAAACAATGCTGGAACTGGTGACCGTGAGTGTGCCACTCTGGATCGCAATGTCATCGATTTCCGCTTTGGTTTCCACGCGGATTGTGCCGTTGGTGGCGTTCAGTCCGGAAATGACGGCGCTGCCTGCGACATCCAGCATGCCGCTGTCGAGCAGGCTGATCTGCGCACCCTTTGCCCCGCTGCCATGAAGTAGCAGATCACCACTGACCGTGCCGCCACTTTCAAGTCCACCGGCCTGAACGATTTCATTCGCGCCGGCTTCTACAAGCGTATCGCTGCCAATGGCGCCGGATGAGACGGTCATCATTCCGGTTGAAGAGAGAGTCGTCTCCTCGCTGAGACCCCCATCGCCCAGCGTGAGATATCCGTTGGGCAGAATCTGCGTATCGCGGGTTGTGCCGTTGTCGGCGACGTACATTGTGCCGCCGCTGACAGACGCACTGCTCACCAGAGCGCCGCTGGTGATATGGAGCTGTCCCTCCATCGCAACCGTCACTGACACAATGTCGACGTTGTCGCCACTGGCGGACAGCATGCCGTCGATCTGGATGTCGATGCCAGACACGGTGCCGCCAGAACCGGACAGACCGTAGATACTTTCCGTACCGCCAGTCGCAATCGTATTGCCGGAAATCGCGCCGTTCTCGTCAAGAACGAGTGTGGCTTTGTTCGATGTCGTGAGATTTGTGACCGTTCCGCCATCGACATAGACGGCGTAGTCACTGACGTTCGCTTCACTGAACGTCAGATTATCAGCCGAACCCTGAAGGATGAGGCCCGCGTCCGTCAGGGTGACGCCGGAAGCGAGTCCACCCGTATCAACGACCATGATGTCATGAGACACGCTCGTCCTGTAGGCGGTTCCTCCGGCGCTGACCCAGAAACTGTCGTTGTTCCCTTCCGGATTGGTGGAACCGCTGACGACTGTATTGCTGGCCACTCCTCCGGAGGTCACCGCGACGACGCCATCATCATGAACTGTGGTGGAAACGGCGCTTCCCGTAATATTCGCTACAGCGGAGGCTGCGACGGTCACGCTAGACAGCAGGCCGCCGCTTTCCACAACCAGCATCACGGATGATGAAGCGGCGGTCACTGAAACATCGAAAGCCGATCCACCGGAAGACACGACAAGGGTGCCCCCACTGATGCTGCCGCCGCTCTCGAGACCACTGGCGAGCACGGTTTCCGTGCCGCCGGACTGCACCTGCGTGGCGCTGCCGACACCGCCGGAGGAGATGGTAAGCTGGGCCCCCGACTGCACGGTGACGGCGGAGAGCGTGCCACCGGAGGTCGCCCCTGCCTGAGCGCCGTCAGAGAGGGTGGCGCTCTCGAAGGTGCCTCCATCCTGCGCGGTGATGGTGCCGGCGCTGTAGGCGTCGCCGCTGAGAACAGCCCCGTCGGCGAGGGTGATCTGGCCGTCGGGATCGAGAGTTACGGACGTGGCGGAAGCACCAGCGCCGCTGAGGGCAAGCGTGCCGCTCGCCACGGCGACGGTGCTGGCCTGCGCCTGATCGAGCACGGTGAGCGTGCCGCCGCCCTCGATGGTGGCGTCAGACGCGCTGCCACCCGATGAGACAATTTCCTGCCCGCCACTGATGGTATCGGAAGTCGTGGAACCGGAGACCAGTGCGATACCATTGTCGGCGACCAGCGTTGAGCTGGCGCTCGCCCCGCTCGCCACAATGAGGGTGCCCCCACTAACCGCGCCACCACTTTCGAGGCCATTGGCCAGCACGGTTTCCGTGCCACCCGACCGCACCAGCGTGGCGCTGCCGACACCGCCGGAGGAAACGGTCATCACCCCACTGGCAGAGACAACAGCGTTCTCGCTTAGCGACCCACTTCCAACCATGAACTGGCCCCCTGCCAGAATCTGTGTGTCGGTGGCGGAGCCGTTGCTGTTTATGGTCATCGTACCGCTAACAAAAGCGTTGTCTGCCAGCGCCTGATCCTTGACCTGAAACGTTCCTCCGACTTCAACTGTTGCGGAAATGACCTGCGCGCCCGCATTGAACGTGGAAAGACGCCCGCCGGACTGGATATCGGCGTCATACGATGTTCCAGCGCCACTGGCGCTGTAGACGTATTCTACGCTGCCGCTTTCGATTTTATCGTTATAAATCGAACCATTATCGTAAACTTCAATATGGGCCTGGGATCCAGTGACACCGGATACGGTTCCGCCATCGATAAACAGACCATATGCAGGAACAGCAGAATTCTGATAGTTGATTGTTATGTCATCAACCGTTCCCTTGACGGTCATTCCCGCATCATTGAGCGTAATGCCGGAAGCCTGAGCGTCCGCATCGAGAACCATTGTGTCGTGGAAGACGGTGGTGTCGCAGGCTGATCCCCCTGCGCTAACCCACAAGCCGGGATGTGTTGACTCTGTGTCTGAAGGGCCGCTGATGAATGTGTCGCTGGTGACGCCCTGAGAACCCACTCTGAGGTTACCGCCTTCATAGACGGTAGTGTTTGCGGCGAGACCGCTAATGACCGCAACGGCAGATTGTGTAACGAGAGTGCCGGAGACGGATCCTCCATTTTCCACAAGCAGCACAGGGACGACTGTGGTGGCCGACAAGGTGACGCTGGCGGTGGATCCACCGGAACTGACGGTCAGCAGCCCGCCGCTGACCGTACCGCCGCTCTCAACGCTTCCTGACGATACGGTTTCCTGTCCACCGGCTTGCACCAGCGTGTTACTACCGATGCCACCGGAGGAGAGGATCATCGTTCCGCCGGAGGAGATGATCGCGTTCTCGCTAAGAGAGGGATCGCCCACCGTAAACATGCCACCAGCCAAAATCTGTGTGTCAATGGCGGAGCCGTTGCTATCGACTGCCATCGTGCCGCTGACAGACGCGGCGTTTGCTACGGCGTTCTGGGTGACCCGAAGCTTTCCACCGCCTTCGACAGTCGCGGAAATGACAGTGACATCCTCGTTATATGCGGAAAGCAGGCCGCCGGACAGGATGTCAGCATCATAGGATGTCGCTCCTCCGCCGTTGGAAGAAAGCAGCAACTCCATGCTGTTGCTTCCGATTGTATCATTATGGATCGAGCCGTTGTCCGAGACAGCGATACCGGCGCCGCTCAGTATCGTTGCGCTGGAAACGGTGCCACCTTCAACAAATACGCCATAATAATTGCTGTTCTGAGCATTGACTGTCAGATCATCAACCGCACCGCTGATGGTCATGCCCGCCTGATCGAGTGTGATGCCGGAAGCGTAGGCTCCTGAATCAACGATCATTTGGTCGTGGAACACAGTCGTACCATAGGCCGATCCACCGGAACTGATCCATAAGGTGGTGTTTTGCGCCTGTGTGTCGGTAGGTCCGGACAGATTCGTGTTGCTGATCACACCACCATTGGAGACTACGGCCAATCCGCCGTCATAGATGGTGGTGTGAACGGCCGAGCCGCCGGAACTGATGGTCAGAAGACCGCCGCTGACTGTGCCACCGCTTTCGAGGCCACCGGACTGGATGACTTCCGTGCCGCCCGATGAAACAACGGTTGCCGAGCCAATGGTGCCGATGATGGCTGATCCGCCATCCATGATCTGTGTCGCTATGGCAACGCCGCCATATTGGGAGGCGATTCCAGAAGTTTGCGAGAGAATGCCGCCGGAAGAAATGACGGCGTTTTCGACATAGCCACCATCCTGAAGGACCTGACCGCCCGAATCGATAATATCGCCAACAGCCGAAGCCTGCGTGGGCACCAGGGCCACGGACAGGATGTTCTGCACGCCGCCGTTTGAGACCGTCAGGCCACTGACAACGCCGTAGAGAATTTGCTTGCCACCATCTTTTACAACGCCACCATATTCCGTTGCGTGGACATCTACGTAAAGGGTCGCCTGATTGCCGGAGGCCGTGGGATTATAAAGCTCGACTGCCGTTCCCTGTTGACCTGCAATGAGAAAACCATCCTCCAGGACCTGCAAATTGTAGGAAGTTCCCCCCAACATGACCTGAAGGGCCCGTACCGCACTGGGACTGCCGCCTATAATGGTGTCGCTGTCGACAGCACCGCTTTCTATGTAAACAATCGCGCCGGGATTGATCTGTGTGTCGAAAGCCGTTGCGCCGCTTTCGACATCCATGTACGCCTGACCGGAGCTGGTGTCAGCTGAAGCCAGAATCGTTGCGCTGACCGTCCCTCCTGACAGGACGAATACGTTTCCGCCACGGGAAATGGTGGTGTTTTGGGCTGTAACGCCAGAGTTGACAGTGAAAGCAGCGCCACTGTTGACCACAGTGCCATCCGCCGCAAAACCTGCACCGACATCGATGGAAAGCATGGCGCCACTCAGAAGGTCCGTGGCGGTTGCCATGCCACCGCTTGCAACTTCTTCTGAAGTGCTGCTTGAAAGTGTGGTTGAAACGGTTTGCCCACCAGACAGGACCGATGCTGAGGCGTTCGTATCGAGAATGGTCTGTTTCAGTAAGCCGCCTGATGAGACCGTGGCCGTGCCGCTGTCGCTGATTTGGAAATCGCTGATGGTCGCGCCTGAGACAGTGAGCGATGTGCCGTTTCCTGCAGCACTGCCACTCTCCAAGCGTGCGCTGCCACTGACTGTCGCAGACGCGCCGTCTGTCAGTGTTGTGGATAAGACCGTGCCTTGACTGTCAACATTCAGCCAGCCGCTGGAATCTATCGTGACGCCAGTGACGGTCGTCGAGGCTCCGTGGGCATGTAGATAGGCGTAATGGGCTGTGACGTCACTTGTTGTGCCTCCGTCGAAATTCGCTTCAGCATCCTGCAGGGAGGCAAGGGCAGCATCGCTATCGCTGGTGGTAATGGTGACACCGGAAGCCATGCCTGACGTAATGACGAATATGCCGCCATCGGTAACCGTCGTGTCGAGAGCGGAGCCTTGGGAGACCATGAGAGCGGCGCCACTGGAAACGGTATCATTCCGGGCGAGCGCCGTGGGAGATTCCAGTGCATCATAGGTGTTGGTTACACGGCCGCCTGAATAGCCAGCAGGAAGGTTGGTGGCGCCATTGCCCCCAATGGTAATATTGGCCTCCGATCCATATTCGATAATCTCGTCATTATCGCCGACGGAGATGTTGGAGATGGAGCCCCCACTACTGACCGTGATAAGGGCATAGACGCCGTTGTTCCACGCCGGACCACTGAGGTTGGCGGACTGCATGATGATATTGGCAGCACTTCCGCCAGAAGAAACGATGACTGAGGCATCGCCGACCGTGGCGCTGTTTAATAGTCCGCCACTTTCGACTTTTGCGGCGAGCGGCCCGCTGGCAGACTCGGCGGAGCTCAGATTGACGACGTTCGCGCCGTCGGGCGTATAGCCATTGCTGTTGTAATAAGTCGGGTCCGCGCCTGCATTGAGCTGGATGGCGGATGCCACGCCCCCGCTGGCAATATCGATTATTCCGAAAGACTGGACGATCGCCCCGGATTCCAGGCCGCCACTGCTAACGACTTCCAATCCTTGGCTGGAAATGGTCGTGTTGCTCGCCACGCCCCCGGACATGATCTGCAAGGACCCGCCGGACAGGACGGTTCCGGAAACGACGACTCCCGAAACCTCGGCGATACCACCAATGCTGATGGTCGGAGTTGTGGCGGTCGCTCCATGTTCGACAATCAGGGGATCAGCGGCAGTGACGGCGATGTTGGTCGCTGAATTGCCACTGGTGATAGCCGTCATGAATCGTAACCTGACTCTTGCGTGTTTGGGGTTTGCTGCACCGAGAAGAAGGCGGTCAAACTCGCCGGAAAAGAGAAAAAATTTGCTGACGCTGTCTGTTCAGGTACCGTGAAAAAGTTAACGGATAGTGGTTTTGTTGGCAGCGAACGGTGATCGTAATCTGTTAGGCAGGTCTTTCGGGCGAGAGAGAAATGGCGGCCAGCAGGTGCCGCGATCACTGGGTGTGAGCAGTTAGGCCAGCGTCATTTTCAGTAATGATGGAAGAAGCCGGAGGGCATCTCTCCGCATCCAGACTGATTCCGGACGGGCAAAGGCGGTGCGGTATAAGGCCGTTGCGAATAGGGCCCGAGATTATTGCAACCCGGGCGTCTGCTTGCCGGGTTGGATCCATTAAAGCCTTCGCGCATTCGACATGCCCGCCCTTGCCGCCGGGAGAGGCGTCGGCGCGCCCTTACAGCGGGGCGCACCCTGTGCTATCAGCAGCAGTCCTTATCCACAGCAGGCCGTGCAGGCCGTGACATGACGGAAGAGCCTTGACCGAGAACTCAGACCTGCCCGCTTCGCCCTCCGACCTCGTTCCGGTTGCAATCGAGGAGGAGATGCGCTCCTCCTACCTTGCCTATGCGATGTCCGTCATCGTCAGCCGCGCCCTGCCGGATGTGCGGGACGGGCTGAAACCTGTTCACCGCCGTATCCTCTACGCAATGCGCGAGAGCGGGTTCACGGCGGACAAGCCCTACCGTAAATCGGCCCGTGCGGTCGGTGACGTGATGGGTAAATATCACCCGCACGGCGACTCCTCGATCTATGACGCCATGGTCCGCATGGCGCAGCACTGGTCGATGCGCGTGAAGCTGATCGACGGACAGGGTAACTTCGGCTCGGTCGATGGCGATAGCCCGGCCGCCATGCGTTACACCGAAGCCCGTCTGGCAAAATCTGCTTCCTTCCTGCTCGATGACATCGACCGCGACACGGTCGACTTCCAGCCGAACTACGATGAGAGCGAGAACGAGCCGACCGTTCTTCCGGCTTCCTTCCCGAACCTGCTGGTCAATGGCGCAACCGGCATCGCCGTCGGCATGGCGACCAATATCCCGACGCACAATCCGGGCGAGGTGATCGACGCCACACTGGCGATGATCGCCAATCCGGAGATCACGCTCGAAGAGCTGATGGAGATCATCCCGGGCCCGGATTTCCCGACCGGCGGCATTATTCTTGGACGCGCGGGCATCCGTTCGGCATTCGCCACGGGTCGTGGTTCGGTTGTCGTACGAGCGAAAGCGGACTTCGAGGAGATCCGCAAGGATCGCAAGGCGATCATCATCACCGAGATCCCGTATCAGGTGAACAAGGCGACGCTTCAGGAGAAGATCGCCGAACTGGTGCGCGACAAGACCAGCGACCGCCATATCGAAGGTATCTCGGACATCCGTGACGAATCGGATCGTTCCGGTATGCGTGTGGTCATCGAGCTCAAGCGTGACGCCACACCGGAAGTCGTGCTGAACCAGCTTTACCGCTTCACGCAGCTTCAGAGCTCCTTCGGCGTCAATATGCTGGCCCTGAATGGTGGCCAGCCGCAGCTCATGGGCCTGCGTGAGGTGCTGTCGGCCTTTATCGCTTTCCGTGAGGAAGTGATTATGCGCCGCGCCCGGTTCGACCTGAACAAGGCGCGTGATCGTGGTCATATCCTCGTCGGTCTGGTGATCGCCGTCGCCAACATCGACGAGGTCATCCGCATCATCCGTGCGGCTCCGGACGCTGTCACCGCCCGTGAACAGCTGATGGCCGCCGAGTGGAATGCCGCCGACGTCGAGCCGCTGCTGGCGCTGATCCATGACGAGGGCAATGTCGTCGTCGATGGCAAGGTCCGTCTAACCGAAGCGCAGGCACGCGGTATTCTGGAACTGCGTCTCCAGCGCCTGACCGGCCTTGAGCGCGAGAAGATCCAGAACGAGCTGTCCGAAGTGGCGGTGAAGATCAACGAGCTTCTGGAGATCATCGGCAGCCATATCCGCCGCATGGAAGTCATGCGTGAGGAGTTGCTGCTGGCGCGCGCCGAAATCGCTACGCCACGCGCAACCGAAATTGCTGACTATGCCGGGGATCAGGACGATGAAAGCCTGATCGAGCCGGGCCTGATGGTCGTGACCATCACCCGTGACGGCTTCATCAAGCGCACGCCGCTTGAAGTGTTCCGCGCCCAGAACCGTGGTGGCCGTGGCCGGACCGCCGCCGGGCGTCGTGGCGACGATATCGTCGTCCGTTCGTTCAACGCGCATACCCATCAGTGGGTGCTGTTCTTCTCCTCGGGCGGCAAGGCTTACCGTGAGAAGGTCTGGCGTCTGCCGGAGGCTAGCCCGACCGCGAAGGGCAGGGCGCTGGTCAATCTGCTGCCGGACCTCGGCGGTGACGAGATCACCGCGGTTCTGCCGCTGCCGCAGGACGAGGAACTGTGGGAAGCGCTGCACCTTGTGTTCGCCACGGCGAGCGGCGGTGTCCGGCGTAACCGTCTCAGCGACTTCCAGAACATCCGTTCGTCCGGCCTGATCGCCATGAAGCTGGATGAGGGCGATCGCCTGATCGGCGTGGCGACCTGCCGTGAAGGTCAGGACGTGTTCCTCGCCACCCGCAAGGCGCGCTGCATCCGCTTCCAGATCACCGACGAGACGCTGCGTGTGTTCGCTGGCCGTGGTTCGACCGGTGTGCGCGGCATCCGTCTGGCGGAAGGTGACGAGGTCATCAGTCTCTGCGTGCTCAACCATGTTGAGGCGACGGTTGAAGAGCGGCAGCTTTATTTGCGCGCCGCCAACGCCAAGCGCCGTGCGGAAAACGCGACAGACGAGGCTGATGCCGAGGAAACAGGCGTCGAGGCTGAAGAAGCCGTGCTCGCAGAAGACTCGGCGCTGTCGTCCGAGCGATTCACCGAACTGGAAGCGGCTGAGGAAATCCTCCTGACCGTCAGTGACGGTGGCTTCGGGCGTCGTTCATCCGCCTATGATTATCGTGTCAGTGGACGTGGCGGTCAGGGCATCGCCAACATGACGTTCTCCTCCAACAAGCGCGGCTCCGAAGTGGTGGCCACACTCCCCGTGCTTCCGGGCATCGATGTGATGCTTGTGACTGATGCCGGTCGTTTGATTCGCGTTCCGGTCGATCAGGTGCGAGTCATGTCGCGTCAGGCCAGTGGCGTCACGCTGCTGCGTCTGGACGGCACGGAAGCGGTGACCAGCGTGTTCCCCGTTCTGGAAGATGACTCTTCCGACGGTGATGACGATGCTGGCGCGGATGGAGAAAGCGCGAGTAATGAAGGCTGACAGACCCGCACGGGTCGGATTCTATCCGGGCACGTTTGATCCTGTGACATTCGGGCATCTGGATGTCATTGAGAGAGCGGCCCGGCTGGTTGATCGACTGGTGATCGGCGTCGCGGTGAATGCGGGTAAAAACCCGCTCCTGTCCATTGAAGAGCGTGTGGCGTCCATTGAGGAAGCGGTGCCACCGCTGGCGGAGCGATCCGACTGCGAGATTGTGGTCATGCCTTTCAATGAGCTTCTGGTCGACGCGGTCAGGCGCACGGGGGCGAGCATCATCGTGCGTGGGCTGCGGCTTCTGGTGGATTTTGACTATGAGGCGCAGATGCTGGGCGCCAACCGTCGCCTTGCCCCTGAAATTGAGACGATTTTCCTGATGGCGTCTGAACGGACCCAGTTCATTTCCTCGCGCATGGTGCGGGAAATCGCCCATTATGGCGGGGATATCAGGGAATTCACCCCACCCGGAGCCGCTGCAAGGGTGACTGCACGTCTGGGGCGTTAATTCCGTAACTTTGCGTTTCGAGGTTTGTGCCGTAAGCCGTTCGGAGCCGGTGCTTCTGTCTGTGCGGAGCACCGGGTTCCTGTACGTGACTGGATGGGCACATGACTGACAAAAATGATATTCTGAACATGGATCTGGCAAGCGGGCGCGTCGTTATCCGCCTGCGCCCGGATCTCGCGCCTCTGGCTGCCGAGCGTATGCGTACGCTGGCCGCCGAGGGTTTCTATGACAACACGCCGTTCCATCGCGTGATCGAAGGCTTCATGGCGCAGGGCGGCGATCCGACCGGCACCGGCACCAGCGGCAGCAAGCTGCCGGACCTGAAGGCCGAGTTCACCCGTGCGGCGAAGTTCGAGCGTGGCACGATCGGCATGGCGCGCACGATGAACCCGGACAGCGCCAACAGCCAGTTCTTCATCATGTTCGAGCCTTCCCCGCATCTGGATGGCCAGTACACCATCGTCGGTGAAGTGATCGAGGGCATGGATCTGGTCGATAAGATCAAGCGCGGCTCTGGCGCAGGCGGCACCGTCAAGGATCCGGACAAGATTTTGAAGATGCGTCCGGCTTCTGCTGAAGCCTGATTTAGGGGCCTGATTTCAGGTTTTTATGGCGATGGCTGTTGACATGAGCGGCAGCCGTCGCTACCCGATTGCCCGTGGCGAGCCGGTAGCTCAGCCGGTAGAGCATTCGACTTTTAATCGAATGGTCGTGGGTTCGAGTCCCACCCGGCTCACCATTATATAAAGAAGATGGCGGCTATCAGCTATTTTCATGCAGATTGCGAAGATTATTCCTTCGGCAATCTCCTGCTTTCCCTTTTCGGAAATTGTTGGTCTGATTGTCACACGAATTGTGTGATCATCCTCTTTCAATGCCCTAATATATCCCGATGAAAGTTCTTTCTCGCTGTCAGAGATTGCCTCTCTATCAAGCGGATGAAATTTCTGGCGGAAGATGCTTCGGGTGAAGATGGGTTTGAATGCCCACCTGATGCCCTGCCGTCGCTGGAGGCATGACGGGTAAAGAAGCATGCGGACGTGAGAGCGGCCGCCGTGACGAAATCCTGCGCAAACTGGCTGTCATTCCTCCCTGCAGCCGATCCGGAAATGGGGCAGGTGTCTTCCGGGATGACAGGGGAGTGACGACCGAAAGCGGGTACAACTGATGAAGCTGCGTCATATTCTCCTTGTTGCCGTGAGCCTTCTTCCTGCGCAGGCCTATGCGAGAGGGGGAAACTCTGGAATGTCGTCCGGCGGCGGAGGGCTATCAGACGTTTTTCTTCCTGACAGTGTCCGGGGTCCGACCGGCCCGATGTCACCCACGTCGCTTTATGCCGGGATGGTCGGTAACGCGACGATTGGTAATCCCGGGGTTTATGCGCCGGAGGATCTGCCTGTCACGCTGACATTTCCTCCAAACAGTCTTGGCGAGGCAGCTGCCGCGTCTGTGACGGCCTATACCGCCGTGTCCGCCCGCGTGGTGTCTCGAGGCAAAAACTGTGCTGCAGGCTCAGTGTTCACGGTTGCCAATACCGACACAAAAATCACCGTCTCCGATGGTAATGGCCGGTTCGGGTCAGAGGTGAAAGTCTCGTCTGGCGGGAGTGGACCAGCCAATGTGATCCCGGTTAATCCTGTGACGCCGACAAGCGACCGTCCCTCCTGCAGACCGCCAACGTTCAATCTGTCATGGGGTGTGTCGGCCATCAGTCTGGTCAATCAGGGGTGGGGATACACCTCAGCGCCTACTGCGACTGGTGGAGCTTCGACGGCCGCGGATGCAGAAGTTGCGTCGGTCACGACTGTACTGGGGGATGCGCCTTTCAACCTGTCAGAGAAACTGATTCCGACTTCACGCATTGGTGCCGCCAATGGTGTGGCGGCACTGGACAGTTCGGGACATGTCACAGCACCGATTTCATCGTCTGATCTCGTTTCACAGCACACATATATTCGCGATCTCCAGCCGAAATCGGAATTTTCCTCGCGGAATTACAAGGCGACTTTTTTCGATAGTTTGCAGGACCCCAGTACAAATCCCGACACGATCCTGTTTGGGGGTCATCAGAAATATGATGACGCCTTCATGAAAATTACTGCGCAGACATACAGCCGAGGTGACCTCGGTGGCGCGGTTCTGTCTGTCACGGATTCCGACCAGCCGACATTCAACATCCGCAATGGAGCCGGTCTTGATGACGCCATTACAATGTTCCTGCAGTCGAAAGATACAGCGCCCCGTGTGGAAGCAGGACCGGAGATCACAGATCCTGTCGATAATATGCGGCACACGGTCACGTTTTCTGGCACCGGTCTGACAATAACGCCCGCTTTGCCTGAGGTGGAGGTCGCCCGTATCAGGAAAAAGATGCGTCTTTACACAAACTGGAAGAGCGGCAATGCCACTGACAGTGGCGGCATTAGCGGCATTGTCATGGCGCGGCACCATATATTTGTTAAACCCAATGTATATTACGCCTATGTTGCAGATGTTAAAAATATCGGCACTGCAACAGTCATCACTGTGTACAGGGATCCAGACAGGCAGGAGATTGGCTGGCGCAATGAAGTCAGCAGTTCTACTGACTATCCGGGACACTCCTCCGGTGACAGTATTGATACGACGACAGACACAGCGTCCTCTGCGCCGGGTCTGATCTGGCCGTATAGAAAACCCTCCGTCTTCATTGGCCTTGCGAACAAGAAGTTTATTGCCAATCCCATGTCGCAAATGACTGCGCCGACCGACACGCTCACGCGGGCGCAGGCAGGATATGAGGTGGATATTGGCACACCAGAGAACTTCGCCGATTACAGCAGGTTCATCTCCGGTTTCACCATCGCGCCCAATACGAACGGACACAGGCTGTCGGACGACAGCTATGTCATGCATCTCGGCGGCACCGGCTTCCCGCACATGCTTGAGATTGCAGCTGGCGCAGAAGCGTCCAACATTGTCGGCAGCAGTTTTTATGCTGGTACGGTCGGGTATGGTGACAATGACACATCGCCAGAATCCGTGATGACTCAAGGCTATGCCAAATTGATGGCCGAGAATACGCAATACACATCACCCAACCAGTCAAATCAGGTGGTAGGGGGACATCCACACTCTCTGGTCACATATCAGCAGCGTATGACCGATGACACAGATGGCAGCCACATCAATGCCAATGACGTGTCACTGAACATCCAGGAAGAGTTTGGCGGCGGATTGCCTGATTATTATGGTCACGGCGGTCTTGACGGGATGATGCTCGGCAAGGTCCGGTTTTTTAACGGAGACGTCTATCTCTGCGCTTCTCAGGAAGGCACGGTAACGGCTGATACCGTTGACGCAAAAGCATGTGGCGTTGTTGTCACCAACGACGGTGTTCATCTCAATACGGACACCTTGACCGGCAAGGGTAAGGCCTTCATCATTGTCGCCCCGAATGGCACGAAAAATAATTATATTTACAGCACCAACAGCTCTGCCGTGTTGAATGGGTCATGGATTGCGGCGGGAACAGTAACATTGAATGCTGGCGCTACTGTCGGGGATGCGCAGGGGATCGCCTTCAGGCCTGCCGGATATACAGATGGTCAGCAGACCCCCATGCTGGTTGGTGAAAATCAGATAACGCTCAAGCTGATGACCAATGCAGGCCAGTCGGCTTCCCTGAATGCAGATAATGTTGCAGCGAAGGGAACTCTTTCTGCCGCAAGACAGATAAACAATGCGGTCGCCACTTTCGCAAAACTGACGTCTTCAGCCGTTGTCGGAACGCAGGAGTTTTGCTCTGACTGCTATTCCCATTCCAATCCGTCGAAAACGCGGGGCATCCCGGTGTGGTGGAATGGCAGCAGGTGGGGTGACGCGCTGGGACAGGCGGTGGAGCATTAGCTTCAGAGAGTCTCCAAAGTCACCCGCTCGGAGAGTGCATGGCCTTCTGGTCGATGTCATTCCAGACGGAGGAAATGCGTAACAGTCACGCATCTGTGCCGATTCCTGCCGGAATCCTCATTTGCGGCGTATATTCCGTGAAATTAGATGATTCTTAAGCCTCTGACCTTACCTCTTGGTCCCATAGCCGACTGTATCAACAGAGCCTTCTGTTGGTGAAACAGGGATATGCGACTGCCTGAGTGCAGCCGTGTCCTGTCGGAGGTGAGGTCACGCGGTTTCGGGGAACGGATGGCGGAAGAAGCTGAGACGGCTGGTGCTGAGGCGCCGCCTCCCAAAAAGAGTAAAAAGAAGCTGGTAATGCTTGCTGGAGCATTGCTGGGTGTTGTGCTGCTTGGCGGGGGCGGATGGTATTATAAACAACACGCTGCGCAGGCGGTGAAAAAAGACGTGCCGGTCGTGCAGGAGGAGCCGTTTCTCGTCGATATTCCGACAGTGATCTCCAATCTCGAAAGTTCATCAGGGCGGCCGGTTTTCGTGAAGCTCACGGCGAAATTGCAGGTAAGGGGCGCAACCCAGCAGCAGGTCATGGCGCAGATGCCGGAGGTGCAGAATATCTTCCAGTCCTATCTGCATGAAAGCTCTCAGGCGGATCTGAACGGCAATGGAATCTATCGTCTGCGTGAGGCGCTGCTGGCCCGCATTGCCGTACAGATTGCTCCGATTGAGGTGAGAGACGTTCTCTTCACGGAGTTTCTGATTCAATGAGTGGAGCAGAGGACACAGTCAACGCGTCCATCCCGCGTCCCGAGCCGACGGCAGCCCTGAATGAGCTTGATCGGGGAGAGGACGTCGCGGCCTCGGCAGAGAATGAAACCGGGCAGGATGGCGGAGAAGAAGACGCTTTTGAGCGTCCTCTGGACCAGTCTGAAATTGATGATCTTCTTGGCAGTGTCCTCATGTCCGATGAGAGCGCTGAGCCGGTCAGTGGTCTTGAGCGGATCATTGGTGCGGGGTTGGTGGCCTATGAACGCCTGCCAATGCTGGAGGTGGTCTTTGACCGTCTCATGCGGATTGTGTCCACATCGCTGAGAAGTTTCACGAACGATAACGTGGAAGTCTCTCTTGATGGGATCAGTTCGCTACGGTTTGGAGATTATCTGAATTCGGCAAGAACCTCCTCCATTTTTGCGGTCTTCAAGGCAGAAGAGTGGGAGAATTACGGGTTGATGGTGATTGATTCATCATTGACCTACTCCATGGTGGATGTGCTTCTGGGAGGTGCGAGAAATCCCCGCCCTCTGAATGTCGAAGGGCGTGCCCACACCACGATTGAACGGGCTCTCGTCGAGAAGATGGTTCGGATCGTCCTGTCGGATCTGAGCGCAGGATTTGATCCGATCTGCGCTGTCAATTTCAAGTTTGAACGACTTGAGGTGAGTGCGCGTTTCGCAACGATCTGCCGTACGTCAAACGCTGTTTTCATGGCGCGTATGCGGGTGGAAATGGATGATCGTGGCGGAAATATCGATGTCATTCTGCCGTATGCCACGCTGGAACCAGTGCGCGAACTGCTGGTGCAGCAGTTCATGGGAGAAAAGTTCGGCAGGGATCCGGTGTGGGAGGCCAACCTTATTGATCACCTGCAGGACACGGATATCGTTCTCAATGCGGTTCTCTCTGAGCAGACCATGAAATTTTCTGAAGTCTCTGATCTGAAGCCGGGATCTGTTCTGATCCTGGAGCAGGAAGTTGGAGCACCCATTGATCTTCGTTGCGGTTCTGTTTCGCTTTTTATGGGAAAATCGGGACGGAAAAAAGAACAGATGGCCGTCAAGATTGAAGACGATCTTCTGGTTGCTCGCACAATGTTTCAGTCCCCGGACGGGGTGTACTCCTGATATGGAGAGTATAATATGACTGCATCTGAATATACTATTGAAATAGCACTTTGTATTCTTCTTGGTTTTGGAATTTTCTACAGCATTCATCTCGGACGGGCTCTTGCCATATTGCGCAGGGATCGTCGGGAGCTAGCCGATCTGGTGGCGCGTCTGGATGAGAGCGGCCGACGCGCTGAAGATGGTGTGGAGAAACTGCAAACAGCCGGAGAAGTCAGCGGCCGTTCGCTCGGACGCATGATTGACCAGTCCAGAATGTTGCAGGGTGAACTTGAAGCTCTTTCGACAAGAGCAGACGCGATTGCTGGACGTCTTGAAACGCTGGTTCGTGAAAACAAGCTTCCTGAAAAGCAACAAACTGTTGAGGAAGCAATGGATCCCGCATTGGCGCAGTCTCCTGCTCAGGTAACTGTCGCATCGCCCGAACTGGTGACGGGTGCTGATCGGGGAGGATTGCCTTCTCTACCGACCAGTCCCAACCCGGGCGTTCGTCCTTATGAACAAAGACTGCGTCAGCGGACGGCTGCCGAACAGGATTTGATCCGAGCGTTACGGATGAGTTAGTCGAATGCCCAAACTGCCTTTTTCCCGTATTTTTCAGCTTTCATCCTGCCTGATGGGCGGATTGCTGTCGCTGAAGCTGTATCTGCTGACCAGTTCACTCCTGTTCGCCAATACGCCTGACGGGGCAGCGGCGATCACTGCGCAGGGAAAAAGCCAGATTGCTGGACCAGCAGGCGCTACGCCTTCAACTGGTGGAGATACGGTTCCTGTGTCTTCTGCATCAGAAGGTCAGGTTTCTGCAAAAGCAGGAACCGGTAAGGCTCCGGCTGTGAAGTCACCCTGTTCGGAAGGAATGACCTGTATAGGTCAGCAGGACAAGCCTGAGCTCGACGTAGATCATAGTGCTGATGAAGCTCGGACGGGCCTGTTGCAGGATCTGGCCGGTCGTACGAAGCAGCTTGATCAGGAGAGCCAGAACCTTGAGGAATTAAAAAGAAGCATTGATGCATCCCAGGCTGTTCTGGAGCAGAGGATGCAGAAATATTCAGAACAACAGGCCGTCGTGAAAAATCAGGCAAAACAGAAGCAACAATTAAGCGATGCCGATGTTGATCGTCTGGTGAAAATTTATGAGGCAATGGCGCCACGTGACGCCGCATCCATTTTCAATGTACTTGATTTTCAAGTAGTGGTACCGGTGATGACAAAAATGAACCCGAGAAAGGCTTCTGCGATTCTTGCAGGGATGGTGCCTGAACGGGCGATGATGGCTACACAGTTGCTTGCCGGCGTGCCGCGCAGGTCTCCTGTGGTTCGTATTGGAACAAACGGCTAGATCGTTTGAAAACTGAATTATGTGCCGCGGCTTAAGTTTTGTAGAAAGTCGTATGGTGGAGCGGGAATAAGGCGTGCGGATTAGATTTTCTTTGACGTTATGGCTTGCAACGTGCCTGACTTTTCCCGTTTCTTCCTATGCAGAAGAGTCGAACACTGCGGCGCGTCTTTTGGTGCCACAGGATAAAGAGGCGGTGACTCAGCCAGTCGATGGGGCTGTTGCTGTTTCAGAACAACCTGTTGTTCACCATTCTGTCCGGAGACGCAGGAGCAGAAAAGAAAAGCCTTCGGCTCCCTCTGTTCCGGCGCCTTCTGCCGCAGAGAATACACAGCCACAGGCATCGCCAGGAAGTCTGCCTGAAGGCTGGCAGGCAGAACGTTTCAGCACGCAGTCCGATGTTGATCCGCGGAAAGCAGCAGATAAAACGCCAGCGAAAACGGATGCGCCTTCTGTCGTTCCGGCTCAGGCTCCCGCACCGTCTCAGTCTGAAAAAAACAGGTCTGCCGCTGTTAACAAGATTTTCCTGCCGTTGGGCGACGGTGCCGGTATCGGCGCGTTCTGGAGTGGCAACGATTTTATCATCGTCTCCGACCGCGCTACGCAGATGGACACATCCGCCCTGCAGGGAACAGGAGTGTTTTCTGCTGCTACAGTTCAGACTGTAGGCAACACGACGATTGTCGCCTTTCATTTCAACCAGTTGATCCCGCTGGAAATGCACAAACAGCCGGGCGGCTGGATTCTGGCGGTCAGAGCTGAAAACGAAGCAAGGCGACACGCCGTGATTACGCCACAGGCGAAAGATGGCGGCCTTCTTTATCCCATGCCGCAATCAGGGCGCGTGATTGAACTTTCCGACCCTGCGTCGGGAGCCCGTCTGCTTGTAGCGACATCCGTGGAAGAATGTCTTGGGCCGTTGCTGCGTCGTCACAAACTCGGCTACGAAATCTGGCCTTCCATACAAGGGCTGGTTTTTGCTCTTGAGGCAGACCAGATCGAGGTGCGCAAAGGAAATGGAGGCGCATTTCTCGATGTTCTTGGCAAGGACAGTATTCCTGTGGCCTCCAGTGCTGAAGGCGCTGTGGCGGATGATCGGGTAGACTGGTCCTGGCTTGGATTGCGTTCGCTGAATCCGGCGATGTTGAAGGAAGATTACCGCCGTCGCTGGACGCAGGCGGCGATGCAGCCTCCTGAAGACCGGGGAGAAGCCAGACTGGCTGCTGCCAGAGCTGCATTTGCAATGGGTGATGCGCGGGAAGCACGAGCGATTCTCGGGACGGCGATTGAGGACAATCCGGAACTGGCGCTTCAGCCCAATGTGACCTTCCTGCAGGCCGCGTCCAATCTGTTGACCGGGAATGCGGAAGGAGCGTCTGCTCTTGCAAATCCGGAAGCGGGTTCGGACGGCGTGCTCTGGCGTGGGCTTTATATGGCCCGCAGCGGTGGTAATCCTGCCAAGGCAGCGACTCTCATGGCGCAGGGATTCTTAAATCTCCAGAGCTATCCGGAATCTTTGAAAAAGCAGATCCAGCCGGAAATAGCGACTTTCATTGCACGTTACGGTTCGGATGAGGATCGTTCGGTGCTTGAACCGTTACCCGCTGACGGACGCTTTGATCTTGCTCGTGCTTTTATGACGCTGAAAGCTGGCGATCAGGACAAGGCGCTGTCCATGTTTTCTCATCTCGCTTCTGACAGGAAACCGGAAGTCGCGGTTGTGGCAACCGAGCAGGTTCTGGGCACAAAGCTTGCCAACGGTCGTATCCGTCCGGCCGAAGCCGCCTCTGGATATGAAAAGCTGCTTTTTGCGGCCCGTCAGGCGGGTGTTGAGAAAGAGGTCAGACACAATCTGATTGCGGCGCTGACGCAGGCGGGAGAATGGCCAAGAGCGCTCATCTCGGTTGACGACGATCTGCGTCTGTTCCCGGAAGATCGCATTGCCCTTGTGCCTCAGATCGAGCAGATTTTACAGCATCTTGCTGAAACAGATGTGCCGGCGGGGGGGGCGAAGCCTGCTGAACTGATTGATGCGGTGGCCATGATCGAGAGCCACATCGATCAGATACCGGATGGCCCTGCGAAGGGTAAGATTTTGGCTGGTCTTGGGCGCAAGTTGCAGGCGCTTGGATTGCCCGGTAAGGCTGCTATTGCCTTTGAACGTGCGTTGCCGCTCGCCTCTGATGATGCACAACGTGCGGCGCTGGGGGCTGAACTGGCGCAGGCTGATATTGATGCCCAGCGTCTGGGGCAGGCGCGTCGTGCTCTGGATGAGACACAGGATCCGGGAGCGGACGCCACGCTGGCCTCGCGTCGGCGCGTGATCACTGCTGGCCTGCTGGCGCGTGAGGGGAGTCGCGATCAGGCGCTCCAGCTTCTGGCGCAGGATGAGAGCGATGCGTCTCTTGATCTGAAAGGCCGCATTCTGGAAGAACAGCGGAACTGGCCGGAAGCTGTGCTTGTGGTGGGACGTCTTGCAACGAAAAACCTGCCTGAGGTCGGCGCGCTCACTCCTGAGCAGCAGCAACTCGCCATCCGTCTTGCCACGGATGCGGCCCGCGCCAATGACTGGGGCACTCTGGATCGGCTGCGTGAATGGGTGGGTGGCCGACGGATGAGTGCAGAGCGTCAGCGTATCTTCACGCTGCTTGTGACATCCCCAGAAGATGAATTGCGTAAACGTGCCCAGCTTCAGTGATGCTCAGGATGTGCGGAAGAAGCCCGGTATAAAGATTTTTCTTTCCACATACTGTCGTGAATAATTTCTGAGCAGATCACAGGAATAGAAGAAAATAGCGAAACGTCCTCAGTGCGATACACTGAGGGGTTTATGTGATTGAATGACCGCCGGACATTTACGCCACTGACGACCTGGATTTTCTCCGCTATTCTGTCGTTGCTTCCGTGCGATTGCGCAGTAAGAAGTGCAGTCAGCACCCTGGTTTCTGTCTGAAAGTCATGTTTTGCCTGATTCTGTCCTGCCTTCCGGAACTCGCGGCGAAGCTCCGGTCCTCTCCCGTCGTGAAGAACGCAGACGACAGACGCAGGACGCCCTGATCGAAGCTGCGATGCGGCTGCTTGCCGAGAAGGGATTCGAAGGAACGACAACTGACGAGATCGCCGCCGCGGCCGGTATTTCCCGCCGTACCCTGTTCCGTCACTTTCCGACCAAGGCAGATCTGGTGACGGCCTGGACCCAGCAGATGACGGATGTTCTCAGTGAACGGGTGCAGGCCTGTCCTCCCGAAATGTCGCCGCAGGAGGTGATACGGGTCGCTCTGGAAGCTGTTGTCCCACATATGGCCAAGACCCGGGAAGAAGCGCTGGCCTTTGTCCGCCTGATTGAGCAGGACCCCGGCCTTCAGTCTGTCAGCCTGCATAAATATGCCTGCTGGGAAGACAGCCTGACGACAGTGCTTGAACAACGCCTGCCAGACGTTGAAGGCCGGGCGCTGGCAGCGAGAGTGGCCGCCCGTTCCGGCATTGCTGCTTTCCGGACCGCCGTTGATGAGTGGATCCGTGTGAAAGGGCGCGTCGGGCTTGTCACTCTTATCCGACGCGTGCTCGCCCTGCAGATGGCCTGTTTCAGGGACGGCTGACGCACGGCGGACAAATAGAGGTCAAAGCGACTGCGTTCCCTTTTGTGGGGTCCGGGGTAAAGCCCCGAAACCCCTAAGACGCTCGGTCCCGTATCAGTCGAGTCTGACGGAAGGACGGACAAGGGAGTCGACCCAGTCCGAGAAGCAGGACATCAGGCCACGCGTCAGACCGTACAGTTCGATCTGATGCTGACGATAGAGCGCCAGATGCCCCAGACGGGCGGACAGACCGTGGAAAATGCCGCCGCCAAACACCGTGCCACCCGGCAGCGTGCCCCAGCCGTTATAATTGCCGAGAGCGACAATCGCGCCCTTGTTGTTGAACACACAGGACGGGATCTCACGTCCGTCGCGCAGCCATGCCGGGAGATGACGCGCCAGATGATGCGCCTGCTGCCGGGCAACCTGCGCGGTCGGGGGCAGGGGATCGTTCACGATGTAGCTGCAATCGCCCATCGCGAAGATCGCCGGATCATCAATGGTCTGCAGATTGGGGTTGATCTGGATCTGGCCGGAACGGCTGAGCGAGAGACCACCAAAGCCGGTGGTCACTTCCGGAGCTTTTACGCCAGCTGCCCAGACGCGGAGGGTGGCGGGCACATGGCTGCCGTCTTTCAGGCTGAAACCGCTTTCATCGGCACCGGACACCATCGCTGAAGTACGGACTTTTACGCCGATGCGCTCCAGCTCTTTCTGGGCCGCCTCGGAAACGGCTTCCGGGAAGGCCGGCAGAATACGGGGACCAGCTTCCAGCAGCGTGATGTTCAGGGAAGGAGGTGTCTGGGAGAAACTGTGCAGGCCGACCAGTTCCAGCGCCTTGTGCAGTTCTGCGGCAAGCTGGGTTCCCGTGGCGCCACCGCCCACAATGGCGATATCGAGTGCGCCGTCGCCCGCATAGGCACGGAGCAGCTCCATGCGAAACTTCTCGTTGAATCCGTTGGCTTCGACCAGATTGTCGATGAACAGACAGTGCTCGGCAACACCGGGGGTGCCGAAATCATTGGCGCAACTGCCGATGGACAGGATCAGGGCGTCATATTCGACGGTGCGGCCTTCCAGAACAATGGCGCCGTCTGAACTGTGCAGTGGACCAAGGACAGCCTCGCGCTTGTCCCGATCAACACCGATTACCTCGCCGGGCCAGAATTCGAAGTGATGCTCGCTGGCCTGCGCCATGAAGCTGATGCGGTCATTCTCGTTCTGGGCCGTGCCTGCCGCGAAGCAATGCAGCATCGGCTTCCAGACGTGAGAGAAACTTTTGTCGATCAGGGTGATCCGCGCCTGCCCCTGTTTGCCAATCGAATTGCCCAGACGGGTTGCCAGCGCCAGACCAGCGACGCCACCGCCAACGATCAGGATTTCGGATTTCTTACTCATGACTCTTTCCTGTACTCGCTGTGGAACGTCGGATAAAGGGGATAGGTGTGGGGAAGCGCACAGGCGCGCTTCCCCACTGTTGTATCAGAAGAAACCAAGCTTCTTCTCGGAGTAGCTGGTGAGAATGTTCTTCGTCTGCTGATAATGTTCAAGAACCATCTTGTGTGTTTCACGTCCGATGCCGGACTTTTTATAACCGCCGAACGCAGCGCCCGCCGGATACACATGATAGCAGTTCACCCAGACGCGACCGGCCTCAAGGCCTTTTGCGGTGCGGTGGCAGATGTTGCCGTTACGCGACCAGACGCCTGAACCCAGACCGAATTCGGTGTCGTTGGCGATGGCGAGAGCCTCGGCTTCGTCCTTGAAGGTCGTGACAGCCAGAACCGGGCCAAAGATTTCCTCGCGGAAAATGCGCATGTTTCTGTCGCCACGGAACACGGTCGGCTCGACATAGAAGCCGTCCTTGAAGGCGTTGCCCAGATCAGGCTTGGCGCCGCCGGCCAGAAGCTGGGCCTTGTCCTCGTTGCGTCCGATGTCGATGTATTCCAGAATCTTGTTCTGCTGCATCAGGGAGTTCTGGGCGCCCATCATCGTGTTGGGATCAAGAGGATTGCCCTGCTTGATGGCCTTCACGCGGGGGATGACGCGCTCGATGAACTTCTCGTAGATGGATTCCTGAACCAGCGCGCGGCTCGGGCAGGAGCAGATCTGACCCTGATTGAGCGCGAACAGCGTGAAGCCTTCCAGCGCCTTGTCGAGATAGTCATCGTCATGATCCATGACGTCGGCGAAGAAGATGTTCGGTGACTTGCCACCCAGTTCCAGCGTGGCCGGGATCAGGTTTTCAGCCGCAGCGTGCGCGATCATCTTGCCGGTCGGCGTGGAGCCGGTGAAAGCGATCTTGGCGATACGGGTGCTGTTGGACAGCGCAGCGCCGACATCACGGCCCAGACCGTTGACGATGTTCAGCGTTCCCGGCGGGAACAGGTCACCAATGATCTCCATCAGCACCAGCATGCTGGCCGGTGTCGTCTCGGCAGGCTTCATGACGACGCAGTTGCCTGCGGCCAGAGCCGGTGCCAGCTTCCATGAACCCATCAGCAGCGGGAAGTTCCAGGGAATGATCTGACCGACCACACCAAGAGGCTCGTGGAAGTGATAGGCGACCGTATCTTCATTGATATCGGTGATGCCGCCTTCCTGAGCGCGGATGCAGCCTGCGAAATAACGGAAATGATCGATCGCCAGCGGGATGTCGGCGTTCATCGTTTCACGGATCGGCTTGCCGTTATCCCAAGTCTCGGCGCGCGCCAGAAGCTCCAGATTGGCCTCCATGCGATCGGCGGCCTTGAGAAGGATGTTGGAGCGGTCGGTGATGGATGTGCGGGCCCAACCCTTGAACGCCTTGTGGGCGGCATCCAGAGCCAGCTCGACATCTTCAGCCGTGGACTGCGGCACTTCGCACAGCGTGCGTCCGTCCACCGGCGAGATGTTCTTCATGTATTCGCCCTTTACGGGCGCTTTCCACTCACCGCCGATATAATTGCCGTAGCGGGATTTGAAAGGGGGTTCCTGGTTAACCGACATGGGTAACTCCGTATGTCTGGTGTGCTGCCCGAGAGAAAGGCGGCAGAAATGCAATCAGGACTGGATTGGTCTTGATAACTGTATACCGAGATATATGGACGAAGAGTGTGCGGCAACGTGTGGAGTGGTAACATAACTGTGATGTGTGGCACTGAGTGTCATTATGGTGATAAAAAATAATATTATATATCAATATGTTGTAAGGATAATTTTCGAACGAAAGAAAAATTTTTGACACGATGTCATATCGGTCGTCTTTCGGGTGAAAGACGAGTCCTGGTTCTTCCAAGTCGCTGGAAAATGCCTGTTTGAAGGAAGACAGATCGGGTGCCGGATCGTCCGGTTCGAGGTTTTGGAACACACGACGCGCCATTGCCCGGACAGGGGGCGAGACACCTATTCCGTGTCGCTCCCACACGTGTCATTCTGCTTCCGTTATCTTTTGCGGGAGCGACGCACATGGACACAGTCTCCGCCACCCAGTCTGCAGGTCTGCCGCGACACTGCACCTTTGATGCCCCCGACTGGACGATCCTGGCCGCCTGCTGGCATCCCGTGGCGCTTGCACGCGAACTGACCCACAGCGCGCCGCTCGGCGTGACGCTGCTGGATGCGCCGCTGGTTCTTTATCGGAGCGGAGACAGCATTGTCGTCGCCGACGATCTCTGTCCCCATCGCGGCGTGCCGCTCAGCATGGGAACATGCAAGGGCGATCTGCTCGCCTGCGCCTATCATGGCTTTGAGTTCGGAGCCGAGGGGCGGTGTGTGCATGTGCCAGCCCACCCTGACAGCGGTATTCCCAAAAAGCTGAATCTGCGCACCTATCCGGCGGTGGAGCGCTATGGGCTGATCTGGACCTGTCTGCGTCCGGATGGGAGCGGACCCAAGATTGCCGACATGCCCCACTGGGACGATCCGACCTATCAGCAGATTACCTGCCCGTGGATCGATATTGCCGGGTTCGCCGGACGGCAGGTGGAAGGTTTCATCGATGTCGCGCACTTTGCTTTCGTGCACACGGCGACATTCGCGGACCCTGAGAATCCGGTTGTTCCCAGCTACATGCCCAAAAGAACATCATACGGTTTTGAGGCGGAATATCGGAGTTCCGTCGCCAACTATCCGCATGAAATAGAGAATTCCGCACCGGAGGGATTTGAATGGCTACGTCATTTCCGTGTGCATGTACCGTTTACGGCCACTCTGGAAATCCATTTTCCGAATGATGAGCGACTGGTCATCATGAACGCGGCCTCTCCGGTGTCGGCGCGCATGACGCGGATGTTTGCGCCGATCTGCCGAAATTTCGATACGAACGGTGATGTCGAGGGCGTGTATGAGTTCAATCGCCGGGTATTTGAGGAGGATCGTGCGCTGGTAGAGGCGCAGAAACCCGAAAATCTGCCTCTCGACCCGACACTGGAAGCGCACGTCATGGCGGATCGAAGTTCGATTGCCTATCGCCGGGCGCTAAGGGATATCGGGCTGAGTCACTTCTTCACAGCGTGAGGAAGGACTTTTTGTTGTTAAAATAGGCTCTGATGAGAGGGACCCACGGGGCAAAGCCCCGTAAAACGGTCCCGATTTTGATGGGCAAGCCAGTTCTGATTGCCGACCATACCTGCGTCCGGAATCGTCATTTCTTCTTGCGGTCCAGCATGCGGGTGATGGAGCGTTGTACGGAAAGACGCTCCCCCACATCAAGACTGCGATAAAGACGCAAAAGATCAATCTCATCAATCGTCAGTTGTACGACTGCTTCCTGAGTGGCCATGCCGGTCAGGAAGACCTCGACCGGCACCTGAAACAGCTCGGCGAGACGCGGAAGATACTCCCTCACGCGTCCGTCCCGGTCCGTTTCCCAGTGCGCGATGGCGCTGCGTGAAAGCCGCAGGGCGGCAGCGACTTCCACCTGGGTCATTCCGGCGTAGTGCCGTAACGCCCTGATCCGCTGGCCTAAAGTCTCCTGGCTGCCCAACCGCGCGCCGAGGGCTGAAGGCGACTTTGTCATTGCTCCAATTATCCCGAAAAAGCGCCAGAATTACGCGCCTGCCCAGATAAACTCACATATATGCAGAGAGTTCCGGACAGGAGCAGATCAGATTGCGATCGCCGTATGCGTTGTCAATGCGACCCACCGGCGGCCAGTATTTCGTTGCAGGCGCAACGCCCGCCGGGAAGCATCCTTCCGCCCGATCGTAAGACCGATCCCATTCCGTTACGGCCAGATCACGCGCTGTATGCGGTGCATGACGCAAAGCAGAGGCTTCAACGGCAATCGTGCCTTTCTCGATCTGCCGGATTTCCTCGCGGATCGTCAGCATCGCATCGCAGAAACGGTCCAGTTCGTGTTTGCCTTCCGATTCCGTCGGCTCAATCATGAATGTGCCGGGAACCGGAAAACTCACGGTTGGCGCATGGAAGCCGAAATCCACCAGACGCTTGGCGATATCGTCCACCGTCACGCCCGTAGTATCCTTGATCGGACGCAGATCGACGATGCACTCATGGGCCACACGTCCGTTCACACCGCGATACAGGATCGGGTAGGCGTCAGAAAGACGCGCCACAATGTAGTTCGAGTTTAGGATGGCGAGAGTCGTTGCGCGCGCCAGTCCCTCGTCGCCCATCAGACGGATATAGGCCCACGAGATCGGCAGGATCGAAGCCGAACCGAATGGCGCAGCCGATACGGCCAGACCTTCGCCCAGTTCCGGGTGTCCCGGCAGGAACGGTGCGAGATGGGAGCGCACGCCGATTGGCCCCATGCCCGGACCACCGCCGCCATGCGGAATGCAGAAGGTCTTGTGCAGATTGAAGTGACTGACATCCGCGCCGTATTTGCCCGGCTGCGAAAGGCCGACTTGCGCGTTCATGTTCGCGCCGTCGAGATAGACCTGACCGCCCGCCTCATGCACCAGCGCGCAGATATCGCGCACGGACTCTTCAAACACGCCGTGTGTGGAAGGGTAGGTGATCATGATCGCCGCCAGCGTGTCGGCGTGCTGCGCGATCTTCGCTTTCAGATCGTCCATATCGACGTTGCCATCATCATCGCATTTCACGACGACGACCTTCATGCCCGCCATCTGCGCGGAAGCTGGATTGGTGCCGTGGGCGGAGGCCGGGATCAGGCAGACGTCGCGCTGTTCCTGACCACGCGCACGATGATAGCCGCGAATGGCCAGCAGTCCGGCATATTCGCCCTGTGCGCCGGAATTCGGCTGAAGCGAAACGGCATCATAACCGCTGACCGCGCAGAGCCATGACTCAAGATCACGGAACAGTTCGGTGTAACCTTCCGTCTGGTCGGCAGGCGCGAAGGGATGCAGATCGCAGAAACCGGGCCATGTAATCGGCGTCATCTCGACCGTGGCGTTCAGCTTCATCGTGCAGGAGCCAAGCGGTATCATCGTGCGGTCCAGCGCCAGATCCTTGTCGGCGAGGCGACGCAGATAACGCAGCATGTCCGTCTCGGAACGGTAGGACGAGAAGACTGCCTGCTGTAGAAACGGCTTTTCACGGCACAGGTCGTCGGGAATGTCAGAGGACAATCCCGGTGCCGGGTCAGCCGCCGCAGCAAGGGCTTCTGTCGGGCAATCCGGATCAAAGCAGCGCCAGACAGCCTCAATCACTTCTGGCGTGGTGGTCTCGTCAAGGGAGAGACCGATCACACCCTCTCCCACGCGCCGGAAGTTCATGCCCGCAGCAACGGCACGCTGGTGAATTTCTTCGGTCTTTTCAGCAGCAACGCGAACAGTGAGTGTGTCGAACACGGCTGTCGTCGCCACATCCACACCGAGCGCACGCAGGCCGGAGGCCAGAGCCGTTGTCAGTCCGGCCACCCGTTCCGCGATAGCTTTCAGGCCTTCCGGACCATGATAGACAGCATACATGGCGGCGATATTGGCAAGCAGAACCTGCGCCGTGCAGATATTGGACGTCGCCTTTTCGCGACGGATATGCTGCTCGCGGGTCTGGAGCGCCAGACGATAGGCAGGCTGTCCTGCGGCATCCACCGATACGCCGACCAGACGGCCGGGCATGCTGCGTTTGTAGGCGTCACGCACCGCCATGTAGGCCGCATGCGGGCCGCCAAAGCCCATCGGCACACCGAAGCGCTGCATGGAACCAATGGCGATATCCGCTCCGAGTTCACCGGGAGATTTCAGAAGGGTGAGCGCCAGCGGGTCGGCGGCGATGACGGCAATTCCGCCTGCATCGTGCAGGGCTGCGATGGCCTCACTCGGATCGCGCACCGCACCGGACGTGCCGGGATAGGAAAACAGAGCACCGAAAACAGCGGATGCATCCAGATCACGCTCGGGATTGCCAACAAGAATTTCGAAACCGAACGGCTCTGCACGGGTCCGCAGAACGGACAATATCTGCGGATGCGTGTCGGCATCGACAAAGAAGACGTTGGCCCTGCTCTTCGCCACGCGCTTGGCCAGCGCCATGGCTTCCGCCGCCGCCGTCGCTTCATCCAGCAAAGAGGCGTTGGCGATGTCGAGTCCGGTCAGTTCCGTCACCAGCGTCTGGAAATTCAGCAGCGCTTCCAGACGACCCTGACTGATTTCCGGCTGATACGGCGTATAGGCCGTGTACCACGCAGGGTTTTCCAGAATGTTGCGCTGGATGACACCGGGAAGCACCGTGCCGTAATAACCCTGACCGATCAGGGAGGTCATGACCCTGTTGCGACCGGCGATCTCGCGCAGACGCGCCAGCACTTCGACTTCCGACCAGCCTCGACCGATCCCCATTGGTTCTTTCGAACGGATGGAGGCTGGTACCGTTTCCTCACGCAGCGCTTCTTCGCTGGAGACGCCGACGGCCTCCAGCATGGCCGTGATTTCGGCTTCGCGTGGGCCGATATGACGGGAGGCAAAAGCGTCGGAAGGCGGCAGAAGGCTGGACCAGGATGGCACGGATCGTCCCCGTATCAGAAAGAAGGTTTCAGAACTTGAAAGGCCGAAAAAAGCCAGTATCAGCCGATCAGCTTGGCATAGGCGTCGGCGTCCATCAGGTCGGCAAGCTGAGCCTTGTTTGTCAGCGTCATCTTCAGCATCCAGCCATTGCCTTCAGGATCGCTGCTGATCAGCTCAGGATTGTTCGCGAGATCCGGGTTACCCTCGATGATCACGCCATCGACTGGTGCGTAAACATCGGACGCCGCCTTGACGGATTCCACAACGGCAACGGAGTCACCCTGCTGCAGATCGTTGGCCGAGACATTCAGCTCGAAGAATACGATTTCACCCAGTTCACTGGCGGCATGTTTTGTAATGCCGACAACCGCGACATCGCCTTCAACGCGCAGCCACTCGTGTTCTTTTGTAAAGTAAAGCGTCATCCCACCCTCTCCACGTTCTCTGAGCGTTCATTGCTTCAGAGAGGAAAACCTGTTTGCACGTCAGGATGAAATCCTGTGTTGCGCGATCAGTCTCAGCGTTTGAAACCGGCCGGAACAAACGGCATCGCGGCAACCGTCACCGGAATGCGACGTCCACGCAGTTCGGCAAAAACCTTTGTTCCCACCGGTGCAAAAGCTGTTTCGACATAGCCCATGGCGACAGGAGCCTGTAGCGTCGGGCCGAAGGCGCCGGACGTGACCACGCCAATCGGGGAACCGCCTTCGCTTTCCGCGAACAGTTCGGCACCATGCCGCACAGGCGCGCGGCCTTCGGCCAGCAGTCCGACCCGTCGACGACTGGCACCCTGTTCAAGCTGCGCCAGAATCAGGTCGGCACCGGGGAAACTACCAGCGCGTGCGCCACCATTTCGGCGGGCTTTCTGGATCGCCCATTCGAGCGCGCCTTCCACGGGCGATGTCGTCTCGTCGAGGTCGGAGCCGTAGAGGCAGAGACCGCCTTCAAGTCGCAGGCTGTCGCGCGCGCCAAGACCGATCGGTTTCACTTCCGGCTGGGCCAGCAGACTTCTTGCAATCTGTTCGGCCTTGTCAGCCGGAACGCTGATCTCAAACCCATCTTCGCCCGTGTAGCCAGAACGTGTGACGATCGCCTCAACGCCATCCAGAGTAACCGTCTTCGCATCCATGAATTTCATGGTCGTCACGGCTGGCGCAATTCTTGCCAGAGCGGTTTCAGCTTCCGGTCCCTGTAACGCCAGAAGGGCACGGTCTTCCAGCGGTTCCACCGTGCAGTCGGAGGACAGTTCGCGCTTCATCAGGGCAATGTCTTGGGCCTTGCAGGCCGCGTTGACGACAACGAGGAACCATGTGCCCATGTTGACGATCATCAGATCGTCAAGGATTCCGCCTGCATCGTTAGTCAGAAAACCATAGCGCTGACGTCCGGCTTTCAGACCCAGAACATCGACGGGCACGATCCGCTCCAGCGCAAGCGACACGCGGTTCATGTCGCCGTCGATGGGATGGAGCGCGACCTGTCCCATGTGCGAAACATCGAACAGTCCGGCGTGTGCGCGGGTGTGCTGGTGCTCGGCCATGATGCCATCGGCATACTGCAACGGCATGGCGTAACCGGCGAATGGCACCATTCTGGCGCCATATTCTTCATGCAAGGAAAAAAGAGGTGTCTGCAGAAGCAGTTCGCTCATGGGAGCACCTTGGAGACACGGAAGAAAACTGCTGCATATGACATAAGAACGCTCCCACTTCCGGATCGACCGGTTCAGTCCAGCGCCCCTTCTGTCCGTTTGCCTGAGATCGCTATCCCGTCGGCGGGCGCTCGAAACGCCACTCTCCAGAATGTCCAGTCACAGGGTCCTTCTGCCTGAGAGTTTCCAGGGCGGTTGCTCCTTCGGCGCCGGTTCAGGACCGGTCTCTCCCTCTGTGATAGTTGATCATCTCGCATTCCGGTCTGTCGCTGTCAAACAAATCCTGACGCTTGGACAACAGTCATGGAGGTGCGGAAGAAATCACAGGCTGGATACGGTTTTCGGGTGATCCGTTTGAAGGCTGCGGCAGCTTGGGGAGGTCAGGCTGGCAGGATCATCCAGAATGGGGCATCGGGCGGTAACGCGTGTTTGAAAATGTAGTGTCTACGAAAATATATTATCCTGTTTTGTAAATCATTCTGGCCGGTTATGTGACGCCTTCAAAGTGTCACGAAAATAAAAGCAGAATTTCCTTGCGTGGAAAGAATAAACGCCTTATCCACCGCGCTTCTTGGCCCAAGGGGGCAATTTTGCCCAACAGGCCGTCTACTGGTTTTGGGGTACGTCATGAACGCACTTGCTCAACTGGGGATGGTCTCGGAACTCCCGAGCAATAACCAGACTGTCGCTATCGCTGAGTCCTGTGAGGACGAGCGCAAGGATTACTTCGTCGAACGCGACGGCGAAAAATTTGCAGGCACGCATCTGCTTGTGGATCTGTGGGAGGCTGTAAACCTCGACGATCCGGCAAAGATCGATGCTACGCTGTGTGAAGCTGCTGTGGCAGCCGGGGCGACAATCCTGCACAGTCATTTCCACCATTTTTCTCCGAATGGTGGTGTATCGGGTGTGGTGGTACTGGCAGAAAGCCATATCTCCATCCACACATGGCCGGAACGCAATTTTGCGGCTGTGGACATCTTTATGTGTGGCGATTGCGATCCGCATCTGTCCATTCCCGTGATGCAGCGGCTGTTTCAGGCTGGACGCGTGCTGGTTGACGAGCAGCGTCGCGGTCGCGTCTCGGTCTGATCGCTTTCCCGTAATAAATCATAGTCCCAGCTTTTATGATGCTCCGCTCAGGGCGTTGGTCCTGAGCGGTTATGGCTGTGGCTATCATGACTCTATGGAGGCTGCATGTCTGAGCAGTGGCTGAACGAAGGGCTGTACGACAGCTGGGGACAGAGATTCCGGGTTCGCAAGGAACTCGCTCGTGTCAAAAGTCCTTTTCAGGACATTGTCGTGTTCGAGAGCGATTCCCATGGTCGCGTGCTCATGCTCGACGGCGTGGTGCAGATCACGGAAGCGGATGAGTTCGTCTATCAGGAAATGCTGACGCATGTTCCCTTGTTCACGCATCCCGATCCGCGTCGGGTGCTGATCATCGGTGCGGGCGATGGCGGTGTTCTGCGGCGTGTGCTGGAGCACAAGGCTGTGGAAAAGGCCGTCATGGTGGAAATTGACGGCGCGGTTATCGAGCTGTCCAAGCAGCATCTGCCGAAGATCGCTGGTGACGCATGGAATGACGCCCGTGCGGACGTGATTGTCGGTGACGGCATCGCCTATGTGGCCGAGGCGCCGGATGCTTCGTTTGATGTCATCATCGTCGACAGCACAGACCCGATTGGGGTGGGCGAAGTCCTCTTCACGGATTCCTTCTACGAACACTGCGCCCGTATTCTTGGACCGGACGGTCTGATTGTGAATCAGTGTGGTGTGCCGTTCATGCAGGCGGATGAACTGCATGAGACGAGTCTTCGTCGGGCGAAATTCTTCCCGCAGGTGTCTGCTTACGTTGCGGCTGTGCCGACCTATGTCGGTGGGTTCATGACGCTGGGGATCGCCTCAAAGGGCTCGGATCCGACGCAGCAGGATGTGACAGCAGTAAAGGCGCGAGCCGAGCAGTCTGGCGTTCTGGGCAATACACAGTATTGGACCCCTGAAATTCACGTGGGTTCCTTCAATCTGCCACCTTATATTGCAAAGCATCTTCCCTCCGGGAACTGATGCTTGCGTCGATTGTTACAGGCAGGTCATTCCGTATTCAGGGGTGACCTGCTTTCTTTGTTTTTACAATAAAATTTCGGGGCATGCCGCTCCTGCGTGCAGACGCGTTACGAATCGTAACGGCTGTTAGGCGGAGGTTGCAGGCGACTCGCTGCGGAGATGAAAACGGCAGTCTACCGCGGCCTGTGAGCGCTGTTCCTTCTAAAACATGAGGCGATCGGTGGTTCGAGGCGGGTAGGCGCTTCTGAAATATTCTCAAAGCAAAAAAACATCTGACGTCATTTGGTGTGGAGAGAGGAGGAATGACGGAGAGGGGAAAGCAGCCTTATCCGGCAAACGAAGTGCCGGGGCTTTTGGTCGTAAAAAGCAGTGTTTGGAAAAGGGATATAGCTCGGAGATTTTTTGATATGTATTGATTGTATTTAAGGTGAATTTTAATCGTATTTTGGTATATATGTTTTTCCCTGTAAATGAATAATACAGTCGATCTTAACTATTTTTATTCTTTTTGTTTTGTTATTTATTTTTATTTACTGTATATATATTTATTTATATTCAAAAATATACCTTTCTGAATTTGGTGAATGGTTGGTAGGTCTTGTTTGTCACGCTTTTTTTTTGATTGACCCCGCTTCTTTTTTGTTGCCTGCCTGTCTTTCTTTTAATACAAGGGACACAGACAGAATATTGCCTACGTGAGTTGCTGCGACGGGTCATGTGGGTGCAACAAAGGAACTGACGTATGCCATTGATGACCGTTCAGGGTGCATCAGCTGGGGCGCATGTAGTCGTCACTGTTGATGGGGCTCTCACCGAGCAGCTTGCTAGCTTAGTCACAGATTTCAGCAACACACTTACCGGAGAAATCGGCGGGGTTGATGGTATCAATCTTGTTCCGGGTTCAACGGCTTTTAACGGAAATGGCGTGGGCTACGGCGTCGCTACGGTAGCGGGTTCCTACTCCGTGACCGGTGGCGTCGGCGCAATCGTCTTCGGTGGCGCTGTCGGATCGGGTGTTCCCAGCATTCATACGCAGATTGATGCGTCTGGTGTGACATCCAGCTTTGTCAGTGTCGAAGGCGGCACGACTGGTGGCGTTCAGTTTCAGGCTGGCAGCTCGGCAGGTCTTTTCGTGGCTGGCACGGGTAACAATGCCTTCACAGGTGACCAGCTCGCCAACGCTGGTAACTGGATGGTGTTTGCAGGTTCCGGTAACGACACCGTCATCGCCGGTGCAGGCCAGAACACGATCAATGCTGGAGCTGGTGACAACTTCGTCAACGTCAGCAACGGCACCAACACCGTCTATTCCTATGGTCACGACACCATTTTTGGTGGCAATTGCGCCAGCAACCAGACTGTCTCGCTTTACGGCGGCAGCTCCTTCGTGACGGTTGGCAAGGACTCCTACGTCGAGAATGTCGCCGGTGCAGGCAGCAACAACGCTATCACGGTTGGCGGCGGTTCCACCGTGGTCGGCGGCACCGATGACACGATCTCGCTGAATGGTGGTGTTTCCACTGTCATGACGGGTGTGGGTGATACGATCTCCGCTAGTGGTGACGCGTGGGTTCAGTATGCCGTTGACGCGAATGTCAGTGTTGCCGGTTCCCTGACTTTTGTCGGCGGTTATGGCACGAGCACGATTACAGCAGGGCAGAGCACGATCTTTGGTGCCGACTCGATGAATGTCATCGTGAATGGTACGGGTTCGGGCGAAACACTCTTCTCGGGTGGTACGGGTAACGAAACCCTAAATGCTGCTGGTTCGACCAATGGCGTTCATGCCTTTGGTAATAATGTAGACACAACGGGCACGCAGGTGTTTATCGGTGGCACAGGCGCCGATACCCTTGTTGCTGGTGTTGGCGATGCGACCATGACCGGTGGTTCCGGCGCAGCGAACATCTTTGCTTTCCGCGATGGTATCGCTGGCGGTAATTACGTTATCACTGACTTCAACTCTGCTGTCGGTAATACCGTTGCTCTGTATCAGTACTCTAATTCTGAGTTGCAGAATGCTCTGGCAGACCAGACAAATCAGAATGGTTCTACGACCCTTAAGCTGGACGATGGCACCACCATCCTGTTCCAGAATGTTACCAGCCTGAATTCGGGCGATTTCCAGATCTGGTAATTTCCGGATTTTTGGAAGTGAAGCCGGGCCCGAAAGGGTCCGGTTTTTTTTTTTGTTCAATGCATTGGGTGTTTCTGATGAGAGAATTTGCTTCTCCTGAAACGGTATGATGTGTGAGAACAGACATAATGCACCGCATATGAGAAGCGGTATAAAGTGTTAAAGTTACCAGTGATTGTTTGATCTTCTTACGAGAAAGCGACCGAATTATCGTGACTGAAAAGCAGCCTCAGGAAATTCTCGAAAAACGTCTTCGCCATGTCGAGGCGTTGCTTGAATGCTATAAAGGGGCAGCTTTTCTCCATAGTGTAAGAGCTGATGTAAGTGCAGAGGATGCCGCACGTGTGCGTCATCTTCTCTTTTCGTGGAATAAAAGCCCTATTTCCCGTGTTGGACGCGCTCTTCGTGGCGGATGGTTGCTTGTGCACGGACAGACCGTTAACGGGCGTTCCCTGAAAGGGACAGTACAAAGAGCGCAAGAAATTGTGGAAAAGGATGGCGTAAAGAGTCTTTGCCTGCGTGTAGGAAAACGTCTGGATTCGCGATTGCGGCAGCGTTTAGTGGTGAAGAAAAAGCCTGGTAAAAACAGGAAGACGTCACCAGAAAAAGTGGAAAAGGTATCGAATCCTTATAGACAGGCAGTGCCTTCCGCGCGTGCTCTTGGGCTTACCCCTAAAATACTTATCGTGGCTGAGCTCAGCATCCCACAGTGCGCAAAGTATCGAGTGTGGCAAAGAAAAGAAGAGCTGGAATTACTTGGGTGGGAAGTCGAGGTCGTAAACTGGCATGATCCGCAAAGCGCCTTATCCGCCATGCAGACAAGCTGGGAAGTCATTTTTTATCGCACTCCAGCTGTTTCTGTTATTAAAACACTGATTGAGGAAGCAAAACGCTTTGGTATTGAGCCCTGGTGGGAAGTCGATGATCTGATCTTTGATCTCGAGCTTTATGGTCAGAACAGTAATCTGCTCTCTCTCAGTAAAGCAGAACAGGAAGGTCTGCTTGAAGGGGCGCAACTGTATCGCGAGTGCCTGCAACTTTGTGGGCGAGGCATTGCTTCCACTCGTGTTCTTGGCGAAATCATGCTGCGCGCTGGCGTCAAGGATGTCTGTGTCATTGAGAATGCGCTGGATGGTGAAACCCTGCGAATTGCGGACCAGCTTTTGAGCAATGAGAAAGCTCCACGGAAAAACGATGATATCGTCATTGTTTACGGATCGGGAACGCGTACGCACGATCAGGATTTTCTCGAATGTGCAGAAGGGTTGGCTGCCGCCATGGATGCAGAGCCTCGGTTGGTTCTGCGGATTATTGGTGAACTCACCTTGCCGGATGATTTTCAGAGATTTGGTGCCCGCATGGAATATCTGGAAGGGCGTGATTATGCGGGATATATGGCTGTTCTTGCTGGAGCAGATATAGCCATTGCACCTCTCGAGCCGTCAATTTTCAACGATGCCAAAAGCAATATAAAATTTTTGGAAGCGGCTATTTTGCAAGTCCCGGCGGTCTGTTCGCCCTGCGACACTTTCCTTGGTGTGGTCGAGGACAATCAGAACGGTTTTCTTGCAAAGGATAAAACGGGCTGGCACGACACGCTTCTAGCGCTGGCGCACGATGAAGCTCTCCGCGAACGTATCGGGCAGCAGGCGCGATTGGATGTGCTGGAGCATTACCGGCCTGAAGCCATAGCGCGGAAGCAGGTTGCCACGCAGTTTCCGGCACCTGAGCGGGATAAAACGGATCGACTGCGTGTCATGGCAGTCAATATATTCTTTACACCACGATCTTTTGGTGGCGCTACTCTTGTTGCTGAGGAAATGGCGACACATTTGTCAGCACTTGAAACTGATGTTGCCATATTTACCTCCTACGAACCGATTCCCGCGCTGTTTTCTTCTTCTCTTCGCTATGAAATAGAAGGAGTGCCTGTCGTCGGATCCCCGCTTTCTACGCATATCGACCCGATTTCTGGGCTCGATAATCCTCGCTGTACTGCCCAGTTTATTTCATGGGTAAAAGCATTCCGGCCTGATGTCGTGCATTTTCATTCGATACAGGGGCTGGGACTGGGGATGTTGCAGGCCTGTCTGGAAGAAGGCGTGCCGTTTGTGGTGACGCTTCATGACGCTTGGTGGTTGTGTGAACGACAGTTCATGGTCAAGCCGAATGGACGTTATTGTTTCCAGCGTCACATCGACCTCAATGTGTGTCGATCCTGTCTGCCGGGTGCCATGCATCTCAAGGTGCGTCAGGACATGATGCTCTCGATACTGAAGGAAGCCTCACTGCTTCTGGCGCCGAGCGAGTCCCATCGCGCCCTTTACCTGGCCAACGGTTTTGATCCCGAACAGGTGAAGGTGAATAGAAACGGTTTCAGTTGGCCAAAGGTGCCGCATAAGCCTCATCAATCCAAAACGCCGATCAGGTTCGGTTTTGTGGGTGGGCAGGAAGCGGTGAAAGGTTTTCCATTGGTTCGAGAGGTGTTCGAAGAACTGGAGAGCGCCGACTGGGAACTGGTTCTGATCGACAACACGCTTAATCTCGGTTTTGCGTCGATGGATGTTTCTGGCTGGAAGGTGAAAGGCAAGATCACCATTCAGCCAGCCTACGGCGATGCAACACGTGACGCCTTCTTTAATTCCATTGATGTGCTGCTGTTCCCCTCACAGTGGATGGAAAGTTATGGCCTGACTGTGCGTGAAGCCCTTGCGCGTGACGTCTGGGTCATTTCCACTGCCCCCGGAGGTCAGGCGGAGGATATTGTTGATGGGGTCAATGGCAACCTCATTCCTCTGGATGGCCGACCGGAGCCCTTGAAAACAGCGGTAGAGGGAATTCTGGCGCGGCCCGAAATGTTGGACTCCTATGTGAATCCCATGAAAGACTCTCTTCCGAATTTTAGGGGGCAGGCAGAAGAGCTGAAGCAATATCTTCAGTCTGTAGTCCAATAGGAGCGGGTCTTCTGATTTAGTCTGCCCTGAAACCATCGATGATGAGAGGTGGATTTACTCTCCGTTGAGGGGTGCCCCATTACTCTCGGGTCATGCTTGATCTCGCAGAATTCTCCAATGATCCCTTGCTTGCCCGCGAAACCCTGCTTGCCCGACTGAAAGTTGTGGGAACGGCAGGGGAGCGGGCGCAACTCCACTATCGTTTATGGGAAATGTGCCTGGTTTGTGGTGATGAGGCTGCCGCCCTGGATCACCTCAATACTGCAATGCATCTCGACCCGATCCAACAGCCGGACAGACCTGATGTAGGCACTGAGCGACGGATTATTGTCATGAATGTGCCGGGGACATTTCAGGCCAACGCGCCGCTCGCCATGCTGCTCGATGACAGCACTGCTCTCTACACGATGTGGGTTTCAGGCGAGCCGGACAGAAGGGAAGAGCTTGCCGAAAGAATAAGAAATCTTCAGCCAGATGTGGTTGTTCTTGCGATGGGGGAGGACGCCCGTCGGACGACAGCAATTCTTGAAGCGGAAGCGATTGGTAAGGCTTCAGGCGTTCCTGTTCTGAATGGAGGAGGGCGCATCATGGATATGGCGCGCTCAACGGTTCCGGATATTCTGGCTGATATCCCCGGACTCCTAGTGCCATCTTGTACCGTGGTGTGTGCTCCCTTTAACAATCTTCCGGATTTCCCCCTGCTGGTAAGGCCGGTTTCTTCCCATGCAGGAAATAGTCTCGCGCGTATTGATAATCGTGCTGCGTTTGATCGCTATGTCCATGAAACAGGTGCGTCTGGCTATTATTACGCGACACAGTTCTATGATTATGTAAGCAAAGATGGACTCTACAGAAAATACAGAGTCGTTTTTGTAGATGGTGTGCCATATCCCGTTCATCTGGCTATCCACGATGACTGGGCCATCTGGTATTATAATGCGAAGATGGAGAACTTTCCCGAGAGGAGGGCGGAAGAAGCGCGGTTCATGCAGGATATGGCGGCAGTTTTTCCATCTCGGGTTATGGAGGCGCTTTATAGGATTCCCCCGCGTATAGGGCTGGATTACTTCGGTCTGGATTTTGGTATTTTACAAGATGAAACGCTGGTTGTGTTTGAAGTAGAGACCGCCATGATTGTGCATGATCGCGATCCAGACGATGTCTTTCCATATAAAAGCGCATGTATTGCGCGGATCAGACAGGCTTTTGAGCGCATGATCGACAGGCATGCGTCTGCGAGAAAATCTCTGCAAAAAGATCCTGTGTGCAGCGTTTCCTGACCGGTTAAGTGGTTCTTCCTGTCATCTGTTCGACAAGGTTATAGAATAGGCGACCTTTTAGATTGATGTGTGGTCGATTAGGTCGAGGCGGATTCTGTTTCAGGTAATCCTCGATCCAGCATGTCTGAAAAGTGCTTTGTTCTGGCAAGGCGTCTTTCCAGTGCCTGACTGAGGCAAGTCGAGAGATATTATCCCGCAGTAATTCGGTTTTTATGAACGGAACCGCTTCTGTCCGTAAGAGCTGACGCCAGCGCAAATGCATCGCATTGGTCTTTTTTATTGATCTGGACAGGATGCTTTGTCTATCGCTCCAGACAGCTTTTGTCTGCAGGTTCTCTGTCTGACAGGCGACGGCCAGCCCCAGTTCACCGTGCCAGATCAGTTCTTCGCGTGTCATCGGCGTGAAATCCTGAAGAAAGACACGCTGTATGGCTGGTGCGTGAAAGCTGTGATGCTCAAAACATATAAACCAGGACTGAAGATGAGGCAGAACATCAAGGGATTCCACAATGCCCCAGACTTCGGCCTCTTTTTGTTCCATGCGGGCAAAAAGCTTTGATAGTGATGAAAATGGGCCAAAGACACTGTCGTTCGCCAGTAGAATCCGGGAGGCCTGTTCTGCACACCCCCACAGAATCAGGTCTTTCCATGCACCGAAATCATGACCCAGGTTTGGTCGCGTCCAAGGTGTTATTGTGGTGTTCTCGCAGAAATCCAATGTATCAGCCGGAATCTCCTCGCAGCCGGATAGAGCGAGGTGAACCGTGAGTCCACAACGGGTCAATTCGGATAAGTAATAAGCGGTATGAGGGGGGATATGCCCTGTCGGCGCGTGGGCGGCAAAGAGGCAGATGGCGTCAGGCACGAATTTGATCCTCATACGAAAATGGCCGTCCGGTGTGTCTGATATCCGTTGTAAATCGTGACGTTCAAGCTACGCGATGAGCTTTTCTTTCGATTTTTTATGGTGAGTTGGCGTTTTTCGGTATTTTTTTCTGGTTTCTTTAAAATGTCCACGCTAATAACCGCGTTATTGGCCAGTGGTGCTTTATGGACAGCAGTGATCCATGCCGCTGGTCTTGGTAAGCATCCTAGGAGCGTGAGTGGTCCATGAGTAAAGCTTTTATTGCTGCGGTCATCCAGGATTCGATCAATTGCACAGGGGTGGCCGCAAATAAGGCTGCGGCTGATCTTATGGATGCAATTGTGAAGGAACTGAAGCGGGACGGTGGTTTCACACTTCCGTCCTTCGGTACTTTTACGGTCAAGAAGACCAAGGCCCGCAAGGCCCTGAACCCCCGCACCGGTGAGCCGGTCAAGGTGAAGGCCGGAAAGACAGTGCGGTTCAAGGCAAGTCCGAACCTGAAGAAAGCTGTCTGAAGAAGGGTTGGTATGGCGGACTTATAGAGCCGTCATACCGCTTTCTGGCTGGGGTGGGAGGGATCGAACCTCCGCATGGCGGAATCAAAATCCGCTGCCTTACCGCTTGGCTACACCCCAGAAGCAGTTCGTGGAGATGTTCTAATCTGGCTCCACGCCTGCGTAAAGAGTGATTTTGTCTTATTTCCCGTCCTGAAAATCATTGAAACTGGCATCGCTGGCTTCAGACGTCAGGAGGTTTGACGTTTCGTCACCTTCAGTCTCGGACTTCAGGCTGACTGCATTGCGGAAAAGCCCCATCCTCTCGGCACGATCAAGACCCGACTCAAGCGCGATCATCGTCAGGCCGAGATCTTCGCTTTCATCTTTTTCCCATGAGCGAAGCGCATAGGTCCACAAGGCAACAACGCCCTGAACCCGCAGAGCGCCTTCAATGCCGCTGGTCTGTATGCCTGCTGCGCCAGCAATCCAGCGCATGCTGTCCACCGTGGCCCCACCCAGAATGACCGTGACCAGAGGATCGAAGGGCAGGGTCTTAAGGACAGAGAGCACGCCAGCACGATATTGCTGGAAAACATCGAAACGCCGCATCATCAGGTCGAAGAGCGTTTCCCGCGAGGTTCCGAGCGAACCATCGTCGATCAGGGCAGAACGATCCGCCAGCTTGCCCAGCAGCAGTAGCACAGACGTCTTGAACGGATAACGGCAACGGACCTCGCCCACATCCAGACCTGCATGCCGGGCGATCTCGGGCATTGATATGTTGCTCCAACCCTTGCTCGCGGCGAGAGACATCGCCGCTTCAAGCAGGGTGGAGTCGAACTGGTCGTCTTCTTCTTCCATAGGCATGGGAAAGGCTCTTGATTTCGGAGAGGTTCAGGAAGCGAGCTCGCGCGCACGCCGGGCGGCGGCTGCGACGGCTTCAGGGATGGCGGATGGCCAGTTTGCTGGCGCGTTGAGCACGGCGAGCGCCGCAGCAGTGGTGCCGCCGGGGCTGGTCACGCGACGGCGGAGTTCGGCGGCGGCTTCCGGGCTGTGATCGAGCAGGGCACCAGCGCCGGAGACAGTCTTGCGAGCCAGTATGCGAGCGACATCTGCTGGCAGGCCCAGTTCGACAGCGGCTTCCTCCAGCAATTCGGCCAGCAGGAAGACATAGGCGGGCCCACTACCGGAAATGGCTGTGACCGCGTTGATCTGGTCTTCTTCGGAAACCCAGACCGTTGCGCCGACAGCTGAAAGCAGTCGGTCACAGAGTTTTTCCTGACGGTCCGTAACGCCCGGAGCCCTGTAAAGCCCGGTCATGCCGTGTCCGATGGAGCAGGGCGTGTTGGGCATGGCCCGCACAATGGCAGGAGTTGCTTCCGGCGCCTTGCTGCGAAGGCATTCCGCGATTGATCCCGCGGTCAGACCGGCCATCACGGACACAAAGACAGCTCGCGCCGCGATGTCGGGGCGTAGTGTTGCGAGTTCTTCCATGACCGGGACGGCTTTCTGCGGCTTGACCGCGAGAATGACTGCCTCGGGCATGAAATTTTCAGGGATTTTCGACAGTTCCCGTACCACGGTGTGCGGTCCGGTCACAGCATCACGGTGCCGGTCCATGATGACGGAAGGGGCGAGTCCCTTGCCGATCCAGGCTTCGAGAAGAGCCCCTCCCATCTGGCCGCATCCGACTAGAAGGAGGGGTGGGAGAGGCTCTGTCATCAGGCTTCGCCCATACAGTCGAGCATGGCGGCTTCCAGCGCTTCGGCTGGAGCCTTGCCACCCCAGAGCACGAACTGGAAGGCTGGATAGAAACGCTCACATTCGGTGATGGCGATATCCACCATGTCTTCCAGACTCTCCATGGACGCGCCCGGAGCGCCACGCAGCAGAACGGCGTGGCGGAACATGGGCGTTCCACTTTCGACATCCAGCGCGAAGTGACCGATCCAGAGCCGCTCATTGGCCAAGGCGATCAGTTCGAAGAGAGCCTTGCGCTGCGGCTCTGGCACTTTCAGATCGAAGGTGCAGGTGAAATGCATGGCGCTGAGTTCGGCCGACCATGAAAAATACAGGCCGTAATCGCACCATTTGCCGGGTGCTTCGGCCGCCATCTCGGATGAATTGCGCCGGTCGAACGCCCATTCGTACCCACAGACGATCTGTTCCATCAGATCGATCGGGTTGGAGTTGGGAGTGGAGGTGGTCATCGTCAGAGCGGGCATGCTGGCCTCCCAAGCCAAGAAACGCTTCCCCGTTACGGGGTGGTTTCGTCTGCGAATCAATGGCGAGCGGTCACCCGACTCGCCACACTGTTCAGCCTATGGACCCGTGCCGTTTCCGGCAAGATGAGCCGTGACTGTTTTTGTGACACTCCGACCTGTTATTTTCAGTTCGGAAAAGCAGCGCTGTCTCCGCTCCAGCCGGAACTCTGGTCATCATAACCGGTGCCGGATGGGGCTGTGCGGGCTTCCTCAAGATCAGCGACACGTTTTTCCAGGGCGGCAATGCGCTGTTCGGCCTCTTCTCCGGCCATACGGGCGTTGGCGGCGAGTTCCTTGACGACTTCAAATTCCTCGCGGCGTACGACCTGTAACTGGCCGAGGACTTCATCAACGCGCGAACGGACCAGCGCGTTGATCTCTTCCTTCACGCCGGCAAAGGCAGAGATCGCGCCGCCGGCAACGCCAGCAAGGTCATCAAAAATACGCGGTCTGTCAGCCATTCCGGTGCTCCTCGGTGTGGCAGGGCTGTTCGAGCCAGCCCTGTTGTGAAGTTTTACTTATAAGCGTTGAAAGACGATTAATCCAACCCACGCCCTCTGTCCTCTGTGCGCGCTCATCGTTATAAGGCTGAATTCATGATTATCGTCACCGGCGGTGCCGGATTCATCGGATCGTGTCTGGTCGCGGCGCTCTGCGCACGCGGGCTGGATGTCGTGGTTGTCGATCGTCTCCGGGATGGAGAGAAGTGGCGCAACCTGCGCAGCCATATTCCTGTCCGCATCGTCGCACCTGAAGATATTGAGACGCTCCTGAATGACGATACCGTCAAGGTCGAAGCCGTCTTTCATATGGGAGCGATCAGCACGACAACAGCGCGCGACGGGGACCTCGTCTGGCGCACCAACGTCTCCCTCTCCCAGCGGCTCTGGGCATGGTGCGCTTTGCAGGGTGTGCGGTTCTTCTACGCATCATCCGCAGCGACCTATGGCGCGGCCGATCAACTCTCGCTGTTCTCAGATGATCCGGCTCTGCTCTCCACGCTCGCACCACTCAATCTGTATGGCTGGTCGAAGCAGGCGTTCGATCTGAATGTGATGCGGTCTCTGGATCAGGGCATCGCCCACCCGCCACAATGGGCCGGTCTGAAATTCTTCAACGTCTACGGCCCGAACGAGTATCACAAGGGCAATATGATCTCGGTTGTGAAGGTGAAGTACGACGAGGTGCGGCAGGGGCGTCCGGCCCGGCTGTTCCGTTCGGATCGTGCCGACATTGCCGATGGACAGCAGAAGCGCGATTTCATCTGGGTCGGTGACGTCGTGAAGGTCATGCTCTGGCTGTATGACAATCCGACCGTCAATGGCCTCTTCAATTGCGGGACGGGCGAGGCCCGCACCTACCTTGATCTGGCCAATGCTGTCTGTGACGCTGCAGGCGTGAAGCGGGCCATCGAGTATATCGACATGCCGGACAGCCTGCGCGGGCAATATCAGTCGTTTACGCAGGCGGATATGTCCCGATTGCGCGCCGCTGGTTATACGGCGTCCTTCACCAGTCTTGAGGACGGCATCCATCAATATGTCCGGGATTACCTCTCGAAGGTCGATCCCTACCTCTGACTTTTTCTCCGTCACGTTGAGGGCCCGTGCAGGGCTGTATTTCAGGAAAGTTCCCGCATGCTGCCCGTGCTCATGTTCCCGCAGTTCGACCCGGTGCTCGTGCATCTCGGCCCGCTTGCGGTCCGCTGGTATGCGCTGGCCTATATCGCGGGCATCGTTATCGGTATCCAGCTTCTGAAAAGACTGGTGACATGGACACCCCGGGCAGCGACCCCGGAGCTGGCCGATGACTTTCTCGTCTGGGTCACGCTTGGCATCGTGCTCGGTGGTCGTCTTGGTTATGTGCTGTTTTATCAGCCGATGGCCTTTATGGCGCATCCGGCCCAGATCTTCGCCGTCTGGCAGGGCGGCATGTCCTTCCACGGCGGAACCATCGGCGTTATTCTGGCTATGCTGCTGTTCTGCCGTCGCTATGGGTTGAAGTTTCTGGCCTTCGCGGACCGTGTGACGACCATCGTGCCGATCGGACTTGGTTTCGGAAGAATAGCAAACTTCATTAATGGCGAGCTTTGGGGGCGTTATGCTGATCCGAGCCTGCCTTGGGCGATGATCTTTCCCGATACGGATGGTCATCCGCGTCATCCGTCACAGCTCTATGAGGCGCTGACCGAAGGGCTGCTTCTCTTTCTGATCCTGCTGTTTGCGGCGCGTCAGCAGAAGTTACGCGAGCGTCCCGGTTTTCTGGCCGGTCTATTTCTCGTCGGGTATGGGTGCGCCCGTATTTTCTGTGAGTGCTTCCGTGAGCCTGACGCGTTCCTCGGTTATTTCCCGTTTGGTGTCACCATGGGGCAGATCCTGAGTATCCCGATGATTTTGGCCGGGGCGCTGCTCATGATTTATGCCTTTCGTGCGCCGGTTTATGCGGGGCTGCCGCCTGAGGAACAGAAAAGCGCGTGAGCGTCTCGGGTCCACAAGGCGGGGAGCGGCTGGACGCGTTCATGGGGCGCGCCAATGCGGCCTACTACGCCCAGCGTGACCCTTTCGCGGACTTCGTGACAGCACCAGAAATTTCCCAGATTTTTGGCGAGGTGCTGGGCGCGTGGTGCGCCGTCGTCATGCGTGGTCTGCCTGTATCATCCGGTGCTCCCTTGCATCTGGTGGAGGCGGGGCCGGGACGTGGCACCCTGATGGCGGACATGCTGCGGGTGCTTGTCCGTCTCGCACCGGATTGTTTGTCTGGCCTGTCGGTGCATCTGATCGAGACTTCGCCCCGTCTGCGCAAGGCGCAGGAGGAGGCATTGTCTCAGTCGGGCGTGTCCGTCTGCTGGCACGATACCTTCTCCGATGTGCCGACCGGCCCGATGGTTCTGGTGGCCAATGAATTCCTCGACGCTTTGCCTATCCGTCAGTTCGTCCGCACGGAAACAGGCTGGCAGGAGCGTTTCGTCCTGAACGGTCAATGGAGTTTGCAGGATTGCTTCGACGTGCCGCCGGAAGTCACGGAACGCGGTGCGACTGTTGGGGACGTTGTCGAAATTTCGCCCGCTTCGGCTGGTTTTGTGCGCGATGTGGCGGAGAGACTGAGCAAGGATGCGGGTGTGGCGTTGTTCATTGATTACGGCACGGCCACGTCCTGTGTGGGTGAGTCCCTACAGGCTCTGCGTCAGGGACGACCAGTGTCGGCGCTGGTTGAGCCGGGCACTGCGGATGTGACGGCGCATGTTGACTTTGCATCCATGGCGCGGGCTGCACAGGCGGCGGGCGCGGTCTGTTATGGACCGGTCGGGCAGGGCGATCTGCTGCGGGCTCTTGGTGCTGTCCAGCGGGCGGAGGCCTTGTGTCGGAGTGCGCCGGAACAGGCGGGGGCGATCCGCTCCGGACTGGACAGGCTGATTGGGCCGGATCGGATGGGACGTTTGTTCAAGGCCTTGGCTATAGCGTCGCCAGATGTAACGATTGTGCCGGGATTTTCAGAAAAAACAGCGGGAGAACAGCAATGAGCGCTGGGCTTGTACCAGACTCGGTTGTGCAGAGTCCTTATCTGTCCTTTGTGCGTCATGGATTTTTCACACGCATCGGGGGCGTTTCGGAAGGGCCTTACGCCAGCCTGAACTGTTCGACCCGGTCGGAAGATGACCCCGCCGCCGTGACGGAAAACCGTAGTCGTGTCGCCGGTTTTTTCGGTCTTCCGAATGAATCGCTACTTGGTGTGACGCAGGTGCATGGTGATGGGGTGATCACCGTCACCGAGCCGTGGAAACCCGGCGAAGGCGGCAAGGCGGATGCGATGGTGACAGCGCGTCCCGACGTGGCGCTTGGGGTCATCACGGCGGATTGCGGACCAGTTCTGTTCGCTTCGAAAGATGGAAAAATTGTCGGCGCGGCCCATGCCGGGTGGCGCGGTGCGGTCGGCGGCGTGCTGGAGGCGACGGTCCGTGCGATGGAAGCGCTCGGCGCGTCGGCTTCGGAAATGGTGGCTGTTGTCGGTCCTTGCATTGCTCAGGCGAGTTATGAAGTCGGGTCCGACATGCGTGACGCTGCACTGGCGACCGATGCGCAGGCTGCGTCATTCTTTGTGACGGGGCAGCGAGAAGGCCATTTCCAGTTTGATCTGGCCGGATACTGCATGGATCGCCTGCGGCGTGCCGGAGTGACAGCCGTGGCGTCAGTGGGACTGGACACGCTCCCGGACGAGCGGCGTTTTTTCAGTCATCGACGGCGCACTCTGGCGGGTGGCGGCCCGATCGGGCACCAGATTTCGGTGATTGCAGCAGGAAGTGGAGCGGAACAGGGTTGATGAAACGGATTTTTTCAAAGCTTCTTCCGCTTTCGGCGACCTGCCTGCTGACCGGCTGTCTCTCGGTGCCGCATCCTTTCGAACATGACAATAAAGGTCAGAAGGGCGGCATGGCGACCGCTCCGACCTCCCGTCTCGATATTCCGCTTCCCAAAGATAAAAGCCTGAGTCCGGACGGTGAGAAACTCTGGGCGGCGCAGGTGACGCAGGCGCTGCTCGATCAGTCGATCCCGGCGATGGCGCAGCCTGTCCGGCCCGGCGACTGGTGGGTGAAGCTGCATACCGAGCAGCGGGGTGACGTGATTGTCCCGCTATATTCCCTGATGACGCCACAGGGCACTGTCCGTGCGACGCAGGAAGGACCGGGTGTTCCGGCGATTGCCTGGTCAGCGGGTGGTCCGGAAGTGTTGCACGAGGCGGCCCAGCAGGGTGCGGGTCAGATTGTCAGTATTCTGACTGGTGTCATGGCTGAAAGCATGGAGGAAGATCCAAAGAGCCTGAAGCACCGCGGTGCGCGGATTTTCTTTCAGGGTGTGACGGGTGCGCCGGGCGACGGCAATATTTCGCTGGCGCGTGCTTTTGTCGTGTCGTTCAAGGAAATGAAGGATACGATCCAGACGTCCCGGACTGATGCGGACTTTACCGTGGCGACGACGGTCAAATTGACGGATGGTCCTGAGGGAACGCGAGGTCATCCGCAGCAGAATATCCGCATCGACTGGCGCGTGACGGACAAGGATGACAAGGAAGTGGGGATTGCGACCCAGCTTCACGATATTCCGGCGCATTCGATGGACGGCATGTGGGGCGATATCGCCATGGCGGCGGCGGAAGAAGCGGCAGGGGCCGTTGAAGAAATGATCACGCGCTATTCGAGCCGTGACGCCAAGCCGATACCGAAACCTCAGGAAGCGAAGAAAAACAAATAGGCTGTCCGTTTCAGAAGAAATTCCAGCAGGGAAAGTGAAGAGCGCATGTCAGTCAGAATAGACCGGGTCGTTACACGGGGCGGCGACAAGGGGCAGACCTCCCTTGGCGACGGGACACGGCTGAGCAAGGCTGATCTGCATGTCGAGGCGATCGGGGTGCTGGATGAAGCCAATGCCGCCGTGGGCGTACTGCGAAGTCACGTTGCGGACGAAGTTCTGTCCAGAAAGCTGATGGCCGTTCAGAACCTGCTGTTCGATATGGGTGGCGATCTCTGTATGCCGGAGGGCAGCAAGCACGCGAAGCGTCTGACTGACAGCGTCATCGTGCCGCTTGAAGCCGAGATCGAAAGAATGCGGGCGCTTCAGGTGCCTCTGACCAGTTTCATCCTGCCGGGTGGATCGGTGCCTGCTGCCTGGGCTCATGTTGCCCGTACGGCAGTCAGGAAAGCAGAGCGTGCAGTTGTCGCGCTATCTGAACAAGCAACGATCAATCCTGTTCTTGTGCCGTTATTGAACAGGCTTTCAGATTACTTTTTTGTGCTCGGTCGTCATCTTAATGATGATGGCAGGCAGGATGTGCTCTGGCAGCCCGGTGCCGCTTTGTTTGCAGAGGCACCCTGATTTCAGGTTTGTGGACAGTTTGTGTCTGGTCATCACTGAAATTCTGACTGAATGACCATGAAAGCTTTCATGACAAAAAGAATATCTATGGGTTTCTTGTAGTAGTGGAAGCTTCGTGCTACCAGTCACGGCAATCTCGTAAAAGATGATTGTCGGCTCGGTTCTGTCCGGCGAAATCCCACAGATCATGGCAACAATCAGAGTTACATCTGGTGCTCCGTCACGTCAGCGGTTTCTGCTTTGCGGGACTGGTTTTGCTGACGGCCGGACTGACTTAAATTTGAAAGTATAGTAGTGGATAGTGGATTATTGAAAAGATCCTCTCAGGCCGATCTCCTGGAGGATAATCTTACGGATCATGATGCTGAAGAAGCTGCCCTGCGTGCCCTGAACCGCATGGGGTCACATAAGGCGAATGCCCCCGCATCAGGTAACAGTGCGCCGCGTCAGAATGATCAGCAGCTTCGTCTGACGCCGCGTTCCGGTCAGGATGCGGCAGGACAGTTTCGCAAACGGCGCTTTGTGCGTGATGGCGATGTGCAGGTCGAGCACAATCCGTTTTCACGGCCTTCCGCCCGCACTGCGCCGGCCCATTCCGGGGACAGCGAGACGAAGCTCAACAATCGTGCTCTTGAAGCCGAAAGGCGTGCGCGCAACGATGCCGAGCGTCAGGTGCAGGAACTTGAAACGCATCAGCGTTCGCTTGAGACCCGTCTTGGTCACGCACAGGTTCTGGTTGCCGAGCTCAAGGAAAGTCTGGCGACGCGTGACGCAGAACTGGCTGCGGTGAAAATGGAACTGGCCGGGGAGCAGCTCGCCCTCCAGCAGGCTCACGCCGAAATCAAGGCGCTTCGTCAGCAGGCGAAGTCTGCTCCTTCGAAAACTGCTTCTGTCCAGCGTGAAGTTGAAGCTGATGAAGAAGGTCAGAAGCCTGTGAAATGGTGGAAAGACTGACCGCCACTCCTCCGGTCAATTCTTCTGCTCACAGAAAAGAGCGATTGGGAGTGCTGCGTGCAATCGTAGTGCTCTCTTCTGCCTGCCAGCTTGCAGCCTTGCTGGTGCCGAACCTGATTTCAGGTTTCCTGATCCTTCTTGAGAGCATCATGGAAGCGCTGTTTCTGCCTTTCCGTCTGCTTTTCAATCTCGCTGTGTGGCTGACAACGGGACAACAGATCAGTGATGCAGTGACCAGTGTGGGACATGCGATCCCACCACGTGGTTTTTCCGAAGTTCTTTATCATAGTTATGGGCCGGCGGTTCTGGTGATCGCGGGCTTGCTGCTGTTTGTTCTGGCTGTTGGGCGTCGGGATATATCGTTTCTCTGGCTGTGTTTTCTGATGCATGCCCTCGCGGCTTTTATGGTCGGGTTGCCTGAGGCTGTGCTTCTATTTCCCGCGCTGATTGCAGAGATTGTCGCGTTCAGAGAAATCAAACGTTGAGAAATAAAGGTAATACTTTTTGAAAATATTCTTTTTCTGAAGCGATTTTTTAATAACGGATGTGCCGTGAGATAAAGTTTTAGGGCGTTGCCTTTTTCAAAAAGGTGACGTTTCCAGAAAGTCTTTCGTAAAAATTGATGTAATGACAGGATACTGTCATCGCGGCATCGGATGCATCAGAAAGTAATCGTCACTCACACAACTTTTGTGAAAGAAGCTGTGTGAATGAACGAATATGTAGCGGAAACTTATCTATGAAAAACTCTTCCCGGTAACACGATGTTTTCGGGAAGAGATCGTAAATGTCAGATGTCAGTGCGTATGAGCATGGCGCTTGCCACGATAGACGCCCGGGTGGCCCTTATGGCCTTTCAGAGCTTCGGCAACTTCCAGATGCGCCTGAGCCGTTTTCTGGAAGTCAGTAGCAAAGCTTTTCAGATCGGCGTCAGACGTGGTGTCTGCTTCGTCGCCTGCAAGCTTCACAGCGTTCGTATGGGACTCGATGGCGTTGGCGATATAGCCTTTGTCGAATTTTGCACCTTTGATGCCGCCAAGGGTTGTAATGGTTTTCTGGTCATCTTCATTGGGTGCTGTGGGCAAGGTAATGCCGTGCGCTGACGCGATGGTCGTCAGACGATCTTCAGCACTCGTATGCTCGGAAATCGCATGCTGTGCGAAGCTCTTCACACCGGAGGTGCGTGCGTTGGTCAGCGCGATCTTGCCTAGCGCCACTTCAGTCAGGTTGGCTTCCGCTACCGTCTGAATAAAAGTCGTGTCAGCCGCCGAGAGAGAAGGGGGCGCGGAAGGTGTGGGAGGAGCCGGCGGAGGGGACATCGCACACGCGGTCAGACCGCCAAGGACTGCGACAGCAGTTATCTTTTTGATGACATTCATGATTCTACTCTTTTTGTTGCGGGTTTCCCCGATGGCGGCAGGGTCTTCGGAGGTTTGTTTCTTGCCGGTTTTTCTTCTCGCGGTTACCACGGCGCTGATGATCTGGATAATCACGGAAAGTGTAACAGGGCGTAAGACAAACGCGCGGCGTTCCATTCGGTTCGTCAGCGTAACCGGAGAGGGAATGACATGAGTTTGCCGCGTATATGGCGCACGGCCGCCGCCTTTCTGGCCGCGATTGCCGTCGCCATGGGAGCTGTGGCCGCCCACCTTCCGATCGAACGGTTTGGATTGCCGGAGGGGCGGGACATCGTTCGGGAGGCGGTGCAGATGCAGATGTGGCACGCGCTGGCCCTGCTGGCTCTGGGTCTGGGGCTGCGGACGCCTTCGCGTTTGCAGGCGCTGGCTGGCTGCATGATGCTACCCGGTATCATGCTCTTCTGCGGCGCACTCTATGTAACGGCCTTTTCCGGTCATCATCTGGGAAGTGTTGCACCGACGGGTGGTTCTCTCCTGATCCTGTCATGGATTGTGCTTGGTGTGGGGTTTCTTGCTCGTCATGACTGAGAATATTTCTGTTGGCAGTGTGTATGTCGCCGCTCCCGGGTTTGAAAGCGTCCTGCAAAAGGAGTTGGAACGGCTTGGAGTGACACCAGCCTTCTGGCATGGCCGTCTGGCGGTCTGTGAAGCGCCTCCCGTGGCCAGTGTCTGGGCGCTCGATATCTGGACATCGCCTGAAATTCACACGATCGTTTCAATTGGTGAGGCCGCGCGCCTTCTGAAAAGCCGACAGCGAAACTGGTCGCTGGTGCCGGTTGAATTCTTCCGTCGTGCCGCACTGATTGTCGACAAACTACCTCCCGTCAAAGCGGCGCCACTGGTGTTCCCGCAACTGCCACCGACCAGTCCGCTGGGTGGCTGGACGCTTCTTGCTCCCGACCGGATTCTGTTTTCGCAAGCCAAGACAAGCCCTTTTCCGATGGGTGAGGTGAAGTTCGTCGAGGATCGCGAAGGACCGCCTTCCCGTGCCTATCTGAAATTGTGGGAAGCCTGCACCCGACTGGGCTGTTGGCCCGTGCCGGGAGAAACCTGTCTGGATCTGGGCGCGACGCCGGGAGGATGGACGTGGGCCATCGCGAAACTTGGTGCGAGTGTCACGGCAGTTGACCGTGCGCCGCTCTCACCATCCGTCGCAGCGATGCCGGGTGTGAGTTTCCGACAGGAGAGCGCTTTCGGTCTGGAACCGCGCAATGAAGCACGTGTGGACTGGCTGTTTTCGGATGTAATTGCTTATCCGGAACGTCTCCTGACGCTCGCAAAACGATGGATTGAAGCCGGACGGACCGCCCGGATTGTCATGAGCGTGAAGTTTCAGGGGGAAACTGATTTCGCCATTCTGGATCAGTTTGCGGCCATCCCCGGTGCCCGTCTCGCGCATCTGTTTCACAACAAGCACGAGGTAACATTTTTCTGGTCCGAAAACGGAATCTTCTGAAATCTGCATTCTCTTGTTGCGAATGTCTTTTGTGACAGGGAAAAGACGACATCACGGATCCACTTGAGGGGAAGGAGATGTGATGCGTTTTCGAAAATTAGGGTTGTATCTGACGTGCTGTGTCGCGTTGGCCGGTATGATGTCTGAGGCTGCCATGGCCCGGACAATGACGACAGCTCCAGTGGTGGGTGATAATCCGGTTCAGCCGGTTGTGGTGCCATATCCGGTGCCAGAAATGGCGCAGACGCAGCTGCAGGCGGCGATTGCTCGTTCCAAGGTGAGTGGCAAACCGCTTCTGCTGGATTTTGGCGGAAACTGGTCGCCTGATTGCTGGGCTCTTTCGGGTGTTCTGGCGATCCCGGCGGTATCGGCATGGATTGCCCAGAATTTTGAGGTGGTCGTGATCAATATTTCACGCCGCAACACGAATATGGGCATCGGTGAAAATTACGGTGTGACGATTACAGATGTACCCTCCGTCCTGGTCGTGTCTCCAGCCGGGAAACTTCTCAACGCGGGCACAATTGCGGCCTTGTCCAATGCAAGCAAGATGACGCCACAGGCAGTTGTCGATCAGCTGGCAGTGTGGGGCAAGCTGAACTGATTCATTTCAGCAAATAGTTTCTACAAAGATCATTTTATCTGTTTTTAAGCCGCAGTGTCCGTGTGTCCGTCAGAATATAGGCGCGGAATTATTTATAAGCGTGACGGATACGGTCATTTCGGTCCGATGATTTCGGACAAATTTCAATCAGATCGCCCATCCCGGGTGAAAACCTGCGGGGTTCATTTCGGGATCTGTGGGGAATTGAAACAAACATCGGACGAGGGCGAGTGAGCTTTCTGTCCGGTTTACAAAAAGCATGATTCTGAAAAGAAATAGGCCGGAGGAATTACCCTCCGGCCTGTTTTTTTTGTGACTCAGGCAGATTTCAGCTGAGCTTCGGCGAACTCGTAGTTGGCGAGCTTGTCGAGATAGTTGGTGATGTAGTCAGGACGACGGTTACGGAAGTCGAGGTAGTAGGCGTGCTCCCAGACGTCGAGGCCGAGAAGCGCCGTGCCCTGACCTTCGGCGAGCGGGTTGCTGCCGTTGGCGGTCTTGGTGACAGCCAGCTTGCCGTTCGGATTCAGGACCAGCCATGCCCAGCCGGAGCCGAACTGCGTGGTGGCGGCTTTCTTGAACTCTTCCTTGAAGGCTTCGACGCTGCCCAGATCTTCCTTGATCTTGGCTTCGAGAGCCGGCGGGATTGCGCCACCGTTGGAGGACAGGTTCTGCCAGAAAAGAATGTGGTTCCAGTGCTGACCCGCATTGTTGAAAACGGGAGCCTGAGCCGGGTCACCTTTGACGGAGAGAATGATCTCGTCGAGGGACTTGCCCTGAAGTTCCGGCTTGGCTTCGACGAAATTGTTCAGAGCCGTCACATAGGCCTGATGATGCTTGTCGTGATGAAGTTCCAGTGTCTCCTGGCACATGCCTTTGGCGGCAAGGGCGTTATAGGAGTAAGGGAGGGCAGGCAGTTCAAATGCCATGATGATGGTCTCCTTGGATTGCAATCACGAATACAGGGCGAAACAACGCCGCCCTCAACAGCTATGGTCCACCCGGAAAAGCGTCAAGGGACGCTTGCGTGATAGTGGACTGACAGCTTCCTGAAAGGGTCAACGCAGTTATGGCAGAAACGGATCCATTAAAAATGGAAAAGCCTGACTGTGAAACGACCGCACGTTTATGTGATCCGGATCGGTTTTTCTGCGCGATGTTCCTGCCGCAGACCATCCGGGCGGCGGCTTTTACGCTCATCGCGCTGAACTGCGAACTTTCGAAGGCGCTGATTCTGCCCGTGTCAGGCACGGTGACAGGCCCGATGGCGGGGCTGATTCGGCTTCAGTGGTGGCGAGATGTGATCGAGGACCCTGAGCAGGGTCGTCAGTCCCGTCATGAAATCGCCGTGCCGCTGGCTGAATTGCTGGAACGCGGCGTTGTCCGTAAAGCCCCGCTGCTGACACTGATTGACGCCCGGGAGGCGGAGTTGTGCCGTTTTCCGGACTGGACGGCGTGGCGTTCGGCCATGCTGGATGGCGCGGGCATAATGCAGAGGGTGGTAGGCGAACTGCTGGGAATCGAGGATGAGGCGATTCTGGCCGCAGTGACCCGCGCTGGTGCAGCGTTCGGAACGGGGTTGTTGGTGCGGTATCTGCCGCAGGTTCTGCTCAGTGGTCGTATGCCGCTACCGGAAGAGGCGTTTACGGACGTCGGATTGTCCGTTCATGCTGACAGTGAAGAACTTCTGGAAAGCGTGCGTCTGACGACGATCTTGGGGATTCTGAAGCGGGAAGGACTGGCATTTCTGCCGGACCGTCAGGATATCCGTCGAGCAAGGCTGGCCATGCTCCCTGCGATTCTGGCTCGCAGGGATCTCGGTCGTCCGCCGGTCACTGCTGGAGCGGTCAGAGGTATTGGTGACCGGCTTGCCGTGATGACGGTGGGTGTTAGAGGGCGGTGAGCCCTCCTGCTACGCCTTTAGCGATCGTTGGCGACGATTTTTTCCATGACCCGGATAAGCGAGGAATAATCCTCGTTTGGTGACAGGCGACGGGTGAGGGAAAGCTGTTGCGTGGCTGCCGCCAGAGTCGGGACGGGCACAGCCTCACGCGCCGCGGCATCGAGCAGCAGGCGCATATCCTTCTGCATGAGACGGGCCGGGAACTGCGGGGCAAAATTGCCGTCCTTCGCCGCTTTCAGCTTGCGTTTGTGATGCGGGGAGATCACTGCCACCTGATCGAGCGCATCGAACAGCATGGAACGATCCAGTCCTGCTGACAGGCCATAAGCGACCGATTCGGCGAGTGTCGTCAGTCCTGCCCCCATGATTCCATTGATCACGAGTTTCAGGCGTGCGCCGCTGCCGGTTGGACCCGCATGGATGGTGAGCTTGCCGATTGCATCAAAAATCGGCGCGGCTCTCGCGACGTCTTCCTTGTCTCCGCCGACGAGAATGACGAGGCTGGCGGAATCTGCTTCTGGCGTGCTGCCGGAGACGGGGGCGTCCAGCACAACCACGCCATGTTTCTGACCGGCTTCATACAGCGTGGCTGTTGCTTCCGGTGACACCGAAGAGGTGTTGATCAGAAGAGAGCCTTTGGTCATCCCGGCCAGTGCGCCATTTTCACCGTACATCGACGCGGCGAGAGCTTCATCGTCTGGCACACACACCACAACCGTGTCCGCCTGTTTGGCAAGGGCCTGCGGTGTCGGAAGCATGGGAACGGAAGGGGAGGGGGAACGACCGGAGGGAGTATAGGCGCTGATTGTATAACCAGCCGTCTTGAGATGGTCGCCCATCCGGCTGGCCATGGCGCCAAAACCGATAAAGCCGATGCGGGGTGCGTTTTCTGGTGAGAGAATCTGCATGTTGCTAAGTCCTGTCCTGATCCGGGCTGCAATATCTTCTGATACAATGCCTGAACGATAAGACAGTTTTTTTGAAATCACTATCGGCGGACCAATCACTATTCTTGATGAATGTGTCCAGCCGCATGACAGAAGTGGTGTGCGTCGAGTGATCTTTAAGATCGTTCTCTGGTAGTTACCCGTATCGATTTCTATTCTAGTGAGTCGATTTCCTGCCGGATCTGCTGAAGCAGTTTTCTGAAAGAATGCTGGCAGACGTGGCCTGTTTGCAGATTATGCCGCGAAAGTAGAAGGCTGTTCGCGATCATGAGGCCATCCGGCATGCTGGAAATCTGGCCATTTTGGAAACTGACTCGGGAAAACGGCACACCGCAGGCGGCCAGTGTGGCGTTATGCGCAAGCACACCCAGAGTCAGAACAACACGAAGATTGGGAAGCGTCTGCAATTCGGTGCGCAGAAAATGATTGCAGTCAACGACATCCAACGGCAGCGGCAAATCGGAAAGCGGTGGAGACTGGATAACGCTGACAAACCGGGTTCCCACAGGGGACAGCATGATGTCGCCATCCTTATCCACACCGCGCGAAAGGAAGCCGGATTCGATCAGCGCCTCATAGAAGACGGTTTCGGTTTCTATATCGAAGAGGGACGTGTCGTTACCTTCCTGCGGATGGATAAAAGCAGGCGCTACGATCAACAGGCTGGCGTCAGCAGGACCGAACGGAAGACGTTCTGCGGACAATCCAATGCCAGAGCCGGATACGGCAAAACGCGGACAGACCGCACTGTTGTCGATAGAATCCGTCGTGTCTGAAAGATCGACGACAGATGAGGTAACGACTCCCATGCGGTAACATGCTCCTGGACACAACCGCACCCCACCGGGGAGTAAGGGGTGGGGTGTCGGGGATGTGGTGTGCGGCCTTATTCAGGCTCGCTCAATTGATCCGCCGGGTGACGAATCGGGGTCTGGCGCGGCCGGGGTTCGGCTGGCCGGCGGGTGATCTCTTCAGCGATGTCAGCGAGATCGACAAACTGGTCTGCCTGTCTGCGCAGATCGTCACCAATGAGAGGCGGTGAAGAACGCATGGAGGAAACGACGGTGACCCGGACGCCCTGTCGCTGCACGGCTTCAACCACGCGGCGGAAATCCGAATCGCCGGTAAACAGAATGGCGTGATCAATGCGGGGAGCCGCCTCCATCATGTCCACGGCGATTTCGATGTCCATGTTGCCCTTGATACGGCGGCGACCGCTCTGGTCGGTATATTCGCGCGCTGTTTTGGTCACCAGAAAATAGCCGTTGTAGGACAGCCAGTCGGTCAGCGGCTTGATGGGGGAATATTCTTCAGTATCAAGAATTGCCGCATAATAATGCGCTCTCAGGAGGTGACATCTCCGTGCGAAGAAATCGAGCATTTTACGGTAATCGACATCGAAACCAAGACCGCGAGAGGCTGAGTAAAGGCTTGATCCATCAATGAAGAGGCTGGTTCGTTCAGTGTTATGAATGATCATTAAGTTTGTGTTCCTTTAATACCGCTGACTGTATAGCGAACTGGTTAAGACTTGGTTATGTGTCGCCGGAGTTCTGTCGATCTTTTCATCGGACGACCGGAACACGTGTTTTAAAGGCTGGAGGGTTAAAGTGGTGCGGGTTGTGATAGCCATTGGCGCGAACCTTGCCAGTTATGCTCCCATTGATGGAAAACTGTTAGCCCCCGCCGCAACCTGCGAGGCAGCTGTAGAGGCTCTGCGAGAGCTTGACGGGCTGCGTGTGGATGCTGTGTCCTCATGGTATGAGAGCGAGCCCGTTCCGCCCTCTGGTCAGCCTCCCTACATAAATGGCGTCATAGTGGGCAAGTCTTCTCTTGCGCCGGAAGCGCTGCTTGACGCATTGCACGAGATTGAGGCCGCATTCGGGCGTGTGCGGAGCGTGGTGAACGCTGCCCGTCCCCTGGATCTGGATCTGATCGACATGGGTGGGATCGTCAGAACGAACAGCGCTCCACTGCTGCCGCATCCACGGGCGCATGAAAGAGCTTTTGTGCTTCTGCCGTTGAGAGACGTCCTGCCTGACTGGCGGGAGCCGGGCTCGGGAAAGACGGTGCAGGCGCTTCTGGATGCGTTGCCTCCTCAGGCGATCCGACGGCTGGAGCCGCAAGCGCACTGACCAAGGCTTCCCTTGTTGCGGGGATGGTGGTAGAAAACGTCTTTAACAAAATTTTCCGGAGGTCCGCCCCATGGCGCGCGTCACAGTCGAGGATTGCGTCGAGAAGGTGCCGAACCGCTTTGAACTGGTTCTGCTTGCTGCTCAGCGTGCACGCAACCTGTCCCGCGGTGAGGAACTGACAGTCGATCGCGATAACGACAAGAACCCTGTTGTCGCGCTCCGTGAGATCGCCGAGGAGACCGTTCAGCTTGAGCCGCTGCGCAACGACCTTGTGCGTTCGCTGGCGCGTGCTCCCGAGCCTGAGCCGGCCGATGAAGAGGTCATGGACCTTATCCCGACCGAGCAGAACATCTTCGGTCTGCAGGAAAGCTCGGCTGAGGAAGAGGTGACCGATCTCTCTCCGGAAGAAATGAAGGCTGCTTTCGAGGCCGAAATGTCAGGCCGCGGCAAGCGCTGATCCCGTTCTGGCATACTATACCGCCGGACGCTCCGTACGGGGCGTCTGACGGGGACTGAACCTCCTCCGCTCAATTATGGAGATTTTCGTCATCCCCGCGTCTGCTCCTGTCTCCCCGCTCTTCGGCTCCGATCTCTCTGCTGGAAAGGGGTGAGGCGTGGAACAGGAACCGCATCTCATGCTGCCCCGAGGCAGGGGCGTGTCTCTCGCAGAGAATGACGAAATTGCCGAGGTCTCAGCGGATCGCCTGATCCAGCGTATTCTTCGATACAATCCTGACGCGGATATCGCTCTCGTTCAGAAGGCGTTCGAGGTTGCGCGTGACGCGCACGAAGGCCAGTTGCGCGACGCGGGTGATCCCTACATCACCCATCCACTCTCCGTCGCGATGATCCTTGCCCGGTTTCGGATGGATGTGCCGTCCATCGTCACGGCTCTTCTGCACGATACAATCGAGGATACCGGCGTCAGCATCGAGACGCTCCGCGAGCAGTTTGGCCCCACGATCGCCGAACTTGTCGATGGCGTCACCAAGCTGACCCGTCTCGAACTCCAGTCTGACCGCACCAAGCAGGCCGAGAATTTCCGCAAGCTCGTACTGGCGATGTCGAAGGACATTCGCGTCCTCATCGTCAAGTTGGCCGATCGTCTGCACAATATGCGCACCCTGCATTTCGTGCAGCGTGAGGACCGCAGACGCCGCATCGCCCGTGAGACGATGGATATCTATGCGCCGCTCGCCGGGCGCATCGGTATGGATCGCGTCAAGACGGAGTTGCAGAACCTTGCCTTTGCGCAGCTGGAGCCGGAAGCCGACGCCACCATTCGCGCCCGCCTGAATTATCTGCGCGGGCAGGGCGCTGACATCATTGAGGACGTCAAGCGCGAGCTGGCGCGTCTGTGCCGCGAATCCGGAATCGAGAATGTTGATGTGAAGGGGCGTGAAAAATCGCCTTATTCCATCTGGGAGAAGATGCAGCGCCGTAACGTGGCGTTCGAGCAGCTCTCCGACATCATGGCGTTCCGTCTCATCGTGGAGTCGCGGGAAGACTGTTATGCCGCGCTCGGTGCCATTCATGGCGCTTTCCCGATGATCGCCGGGCGGTTCAAGGATTACATCTCCACCCCGAAGGCCAACGGTTACCAGAGTCTTCATACGGGTGTGACGCTGCGTCATCCGCGTAACCAGAAAATTGAAGTTCAGATCCGCACTGAGGAGATGAACGACATCGCCGAGAACGGTGTGGCAGCGCACTGGGCCTACAAACAGCTTCCCACTGGTGCCGCGCCGGATGAGGTTGTCGGCAAGATGAAGCGCCCGCGCTGGGTGCAGGATCTGCTCGAAATTCTGGAAGATTCCTCGGCTCCCGACGAGTTTCTCGAAAACACCAAGCTGGAGCTTTATCAGGATCAGGTCTTCTGCTTCACGCCGAAGGGTCAGCTGATCCCGCTCCCCGCTGGCGCGACGCCGGTGGATTTCGCCTATGCCGTGCATAGTCAGGTCGGCGATTCGTGCGTCGGCGCGAAGGTAAACGGGCGGCTGGTGCCGCTTCGCTACGAGCTTCAGAACGGCGATCAGGTCGAGATCATGACCGCTCGCGGCGGCGCACCGTCGCCGTCGTGGGAGCGGTTTGTTGTCACCGGCAAGGCGCGTGCGCGTATCCGCCGCTATGTCGCGCAGCAGCAGCGTCAGGTCTCGCTGGACTCAGGTAAGGCGACGCTTGCCAAGGCGTTCCGTCAGGAAGGTGTGGATGGTTCCGAAAAGGTGCTGGAGACGCTGCTCAAGGAACTGAAGCAGGCGTCCGTTGAAGACCTGTATGTCGCGGTCGGAACCGGCAACATTGGTCCACGTGACGTTGTCCATGCTGCGTATCCGGAACTCCGCCGTACTACGCGCGGTCCTCGTATGGTGCCGGGTCTCGTGGCGCGTGCGCCGATGCCCAAACCGAAAACGGGCGGTGCCGGAATGGCGCCGCTGGTCGGTCTTGGAGCCGGGATCGCTGTTCATTTCGCAGGTTGCTGCCATCCGCTGCCGGGAGACCGGATCGTGGGTGTGGTCGCCAGCGGCAAGGGTGTGACCATCCACACAGCGACCTGTCAGACACTGGAATCCTTTGCCGCCACCCCGGAGCGTTTTCTGGATGTGGACTGGGATTACGAAGCGCTGGGTCGTGTCGGGAAAGCGGGTAGCGAGCCGTTTGTCGGTCGTGTCACGGTGATTGCGGCTAATGAGCCGACCACGCTGGCAACGATCACCAACGGTGTATCTCGACAGGATGGTTCGATCGTGAACCTCAAGATCGTGCATCGCCAGCTCGATTTCATGGAAGTGCTGGTGGATGTGGAAGTCCGGGATCTGCGGCATCTGTCGAGCGTGATCGGGGGGCTCCGTTCCGTGGAAGGGATCTCTCAGGTCGAGCGGGCGCGGTCATGAGGGGCTTTGAAGCATGATCATCGGCACCGGCATGGATCTGTGTGACATGCGCAGGATCGAGAAGGCCATCGAGCGCTTCGGCGCACGTTTTCTGGATCGTGTCTTTACGGAAACCGAGCGGGCGCGGGCTGAACGTCGCAGCGGACAGGCGCGGATTGGTGCCTACGCCAAACGCTGGGCCGCGAAGGAAGCCTGCGCCAAGGCCCTCGGAACAGGGTTTGCTGAAGGCGTGTTTCATAGCTGTATCGGCGTGGGCAATCTGCCGTCCGGACAGCCGGTGCTGACGCTGACCGGAGGGGCCGCCGTCAGGCTGGCCAGCATGGTTCCGGCGGACATGGAGGGGCGTCTTCACCTGTCGATGACGGATGATACGCCTTACGCACTGGCGCAGGTCATGATCGAAGCCTTTCCGCGCCTCTGAGCGCTTTTGCTTGACAGGGGTGGGTCGCCTCGGCTTCATCCGCCGTTCGCCCGGTCAGGGTGCGATAGCCTTGCCGTGTGGTGGGGATCAGGCGGAAACAGGGGACGGAATGAAGCCTAAGGACGAGAGCGTCACGACGCAGGGACACGGAACTGCCCGCAAAGGGGAGAGCCTGTTTGACTTCGTGCGCTGGCTTGCAAGCGTCATTCTGCTGGTTCTGGTGGTGCGCACATTCCTCTACGAGCCGTTCAACATTCCCTCAGGCTCAATGATCCCTACGCTTCAGGTTGGCGATTATCTGTGGGTTTCCAAATATAGCTACGGCTATTCGAAATACTCTTTTCCGCTGTCGCCCAACCTGTTTCAGGGACGCGTCTGGGGTACCGAGCCGCATCGTGGCGATGTGGCGGTGTTCCGCTTCACCAAGAACCCTTCCATTGATTACGTGAAGCGGATCGTGGGTCTGCCCGGTGATCACATCCAGATGCGGGCAGGACAGCTGTATCTGAATGGCACGGCTGTACCCTGTGCGCCTGAAGGCGAGTATGTCGAGCAGGACGAGTATCACATGGGCCGATCAGGTCATCTGTGTCGGGAGACCCTGCCGGGGAGTGCCGGACGGTCGCCAATCGTGCATGGAGTTCTGCTTTTTCCAGAAGATGGACAGCGCAACGATACCCCTGACTACATTGTTCCTCCCGGCTATTTCTTTGCCATGGGCGACAACCGTGATCACAGCGCGGACAGTCGCTTCATGGGCGATGCCGATCAGGATCTCGGGTTTGTGCCCATGGAGAACCTTGTTGGCCGGGCAGGTATGATCTTCTTCTCGGTGGATATGACGCACCCGATCTGGCAATTCTGGGCATGGCCGACGGAAATCCGGTGGGCCCGGCTTTTCCATGTCGTGCACTGATCGACAGTGACGAACGGGGATCTTGTGGAACAGACCGTACTCAACAGCCTGCAGCAGCGGATTGGTTATCGTTTCACCAGTGCGAAACTGCTGGGCGAGGCGCTCACCCATCGTTCCGCCGCGCATCAGCGGCGTACCGGGAAGCGCCCAGGCAAAAGCGGTGGTAAAAGCCAGACCAAAGGCGCGGGCTCGAACGAACGGCTTGAGTTTATCGGCGACCGGGTGCTCGGACTGCTGATGGCGGAGTGGTTGCTGGAGCGCTATCCGGACGAGCAGGAAGGCGCGCTGGGTTCGCGTCACGCCCATCTGGTGTCGCGCACCGCGCTGGCGCAGGTCGCGCAGGAACTGGGCTTGCCCGAAGCGCTGGATGTCGCCGAGCACGAGGACAAGGCCGGGATTCGCGGCACGGCGAACGTGCTGGCTGATGCGCTGGAAGCCATTCTGGGGGCGTTGTATCTGGACGGCGGACTGGAGCCGCCGCGCAAGCTGGTTCGGCAGTGGTGGGACAAGGCTATCATTGCGCAGGCCAGACCGCCGAAAGACCCCAAGACGGCCTTGCAGGAATGGGTGCTGGCACGTGGGCTGGCTCTGCCCGCCTATGAGGTGGTCAGCGCAGACGGGCCGTCACATGCCCCCTGCTTTGTCGTGGAAGTTCACGCCGCCGGTATGATCGGCGAAGGAGAGGCAGGTAGCAAGCGGGCGGCCGAAAGCGCCGCCGCAGCCAATCTGCTGGAAAGATTTAACACTGCACCGGGAGCAGGACGGAAATGACAGAAGAGACACGGTGCGGGTTCGCCGCGCTGGTCGGGGCGCCGAATGCAGGGAAGTCGACCCTGCTTAACCGTATGGCGGGCGCGAAGCTGTCGATCGTCAGCCCCAAGGCGCAGACAACGCGCTTCCGGGTGCTGGGCATCCTGATCCGGCATGCCACCCAGATCCTGATCGTTGACACGCCGGGTATCTTCCGTCCGAAACGTAAACTCGACCGCGCCATGGTGGCGGCAGCATGGTCAGGTTCCGAGGATGCCGACGTCACGCTGCTGCTGATCGATGCGAAATCTGGACTGGATGACGCGACGACGGCTGTGATCGAACAGTTGGCCAAGGCCGGACGACGTGTCTGGCTGGTGCTGAACAAGACCGATCTGGTGACGCCGCAATCCCTGCTGCCTCTGACGGCGGCGGTTGCCGAGATGATTCCGGTCGAGCACGTCTTCATGATCAGCGCCCGCACAGGCAATGGTGTGGATGATCTGCTCGATCGTCTGGCGGAGTCCCTGCCGCTCGGCCCGTTCCTTTATCCGGAAGACGACATGACCGATCTGCCAGATCGGTTGCTGGCGGCGGAACTGGTGCGTGAGCAGATCTTTCTGCAGACGCATGAGGAAGTACCGTATGGCGCAACGGTCGAGACGGAGAGTTTCGTCGAGCGTCCGGATGGATCCGTGCGGATCGATGTCACCGTCTATGTTGGGAGGGCGAGCCACAAGGCGATCCTGATCGGCGAGCGTGGCCGTCGTATTCGTGAAATCGGCCTCAAGGCGCGGCTTCAGCTGGCTGACCTGCTGGATCGGCCCTGTCATCTGTTCCTCAATGTGAAGGAGCGTGCTGGCTGGGATGAGGAGCGGGCGCGTCTGCGGGCCATCGGGCTGGACGATAACGCCTGAGTCTTGCTCAGAGTGTTGCAGGGTTTTCGTTCCGAAAAGGTCCCGAACCCTTGACTGGATACGTCGGGATCAAGGGGATGGCGTTCCTTGGTGAGGTTCGGGACAAAGCTCTGAAAAGATATAAATCCGGATTGCAAGAAGGCAGAGGCAGGCTTTCTTCCAGAACTGCCACTGGTGTTTAAACCTGAATTTTATAGGGATATTTACGTCTGTTCTTGTGATACACGCCATCGGACGATATGACGTGGCCTCGGGTTCCATGTCAGCTCGTCCGGCAGGATGTTGAGGGACGTGGAGAGACCATCCGAATTATCCGCGCATTGAGGTACCATGAACATCACCGCTGAAGGCCCCGCCACGCCGCGTCGTGCGCTCCTGAAAATCTCCGGTGAGGCGTTGATGGGCACCGGCCAGTATGGCGTTGACGCCCAGACGGTCGACCGGATCGCCGCTGATGTCGCTGCTGTCGCACAGAGTGGCATTCAGGTCTGCCTCGTCGTCGGAGGTGGCAATATCTTCCGTGGACTGACAGCCGCAGCACGCGGCATGGATCGCGCCCAGGGTGATTACGCCGGGATGCTGGCCACCGTCATCAACGCACTGATGGTGCAGAACGCTCTGGAGCGGGAAGGCATCCCGACCCGGGTCATGTCCGCCATTCACATGTCTTCGATCGCCGAGCCCTATATCCGCCGCCGCGCTGTCCGCCACATGGAAAAAGGTCGTGTGGTGATCTTCGCCGCCGGCACGGGTAACCCGTTCTTCACAACGGATACGGCCGCTGCCCTGCGCGCCGCCGAGATGGACTGCGACATTCTGCTGAAGGGGACGCAGGTGGACGGCGTCTATGACTCCGATCCCCGCAAGAATCCGGATGCCAAGCGCTATGAGAGCCTGACCTATCTTGAAGTTCTGTCACGCGATCTCAATGTCATGGATGCCGCGGCCATCAGCCTCGCCCGTGAGAACAGACTGCCGATCATCGTCTTCAATATTCACGAAGCGGGTGCGTTCCAGCGTGTGCTGAGGGGTGAGGGGCCATTTACACGGATTGAAGAAGCCGGTTGATACAGCGCAAAGACGTTCATCAATCATTCATGTTTGAACCGGCGTGCGGATCATTGCCGCCGGTCTGTTGAGGGGAGAGCCGCCGTGGCTGAACTGGACACGCTTACTGAAGATCTGACACGCCGTATGGAGGGTGCGCTCGACAGCCTGCGTCGTGATTTCGCCGGTCTGCGTTCAGGACGCGCCAATGCGGCCCTGCTGGAGCCGGTGCGTGTCGAGGCTTATGGTGGTGAAGTGCCGCTGACGCAGGTGGCGACGATCGCGGCTCCGGAAGCGCGGATGCTGACGGTTCAGGTCTGGGACCGTTCGCTGGCGGGTCTGGTTGAAAAAGCCATCCGCGATTCCGGTCTCGGTCTCAACCCGGCAGGCGAAGGCCAGACCATACGCGTGCCGATCCCCCAGTTGACTGAAGAACGCCGTAACGAGCTGGCCAAAGCCGCTGGTCGGTATTCCGAAGGCGCCAAGATTGCCGTGCGCGGTGTCCGTCGTGACGGCATGGACAAGACCAAGGGCTTCGAGAAGAAAGGCGAGATCAGCGAGGACGACGTGAAGACCTGGTCGGATGCGATCCAGAAGCTCACCGACCAGTATGTGAAGAAAATCGACGAGGCGCTTTCTGAAAAAGAGCGCGAGATCAAGCAGGTCTGATCTCAGGGATGCCTCTTCCTCTGGCAACGGCGACAACAGGCCCGGCGACGATCGGAGCGTCTTCGGACGGTGCGATCCCCCGGCATGTTGCGATCATCATGGATGGTAACGGACGATGGGCCGCCTCTCGTGGGCTGCCGCGTATCGCCGGTCATCGCGCCGGAGCCGAGGCAGTCACCCGTTGCCTGAAGGCTGCACGGAAGCAGGGGCTTGAATATCTGACCCTTTATGCGTTTTCGTCGGAAAACTGGCGGCGTGGCCCAGATGAGGTCTCGGATCTGAAGGGGCTGCTCCGTTTCTATCTCCGTCACAAGGTGGCGGAACTGCACAGCCAGCAGGTGCGCATCCTGTTTGTCGGTGAAGTGCACCGTTTCGGACCCGATCTCTGTGATGAGCTTGAGCGCGCCGAGCGACTGACAGCGCACAATACGGGTCTGACCCTGCTGCTCGCCCTGTCCTACGGTGGACGCAGCGAAATCGTGCAGGCCGCCAAGGCACTGGCGAGAGCAGCGCAGCGCGGCGAAATCGATCCCGATTCGATTGATGAAGACGTCGTGTCACGCCATCTGCTTACAGCGGGTATCCCCGATCCGGATGTCATTGTCCGTACGAGCGGAGAGCATCGGCTTTCCAATTTCCTGCTCTGGCAGAGCGCTTACGCCGAACTGGTTTTCCTTGAGCAGCTCTGGCCTGACTTCAATGAAGCCAGCTTCATGCAGGTGCTGGAGATTTATGCCCGCCGGGAACGTCGCTTTGGTGCGCGTCCGGCGTGAGCAGTCCTGTTTCTCCGTCGAGCGGATCGGCTAAAGGTTCGAACTGGCAGGATCTCAGACCACGCCTCATTTCCGCATTAGTGCTCATCATCGTGGCCGCCACAGCAATCGGCGCGGGCGGCGTGATCTATGGCGGCCTCATCATTCTGACCATGTGCGGGCTGGCCTCTGAACTGGCCGGACTGTTTGGCCTATCAACGCGGTCATGGCGTGGCGTGCTGTATCTGGCATGGGCCCTGTGCGCCGGTATCGTGGCCTATACAGGCCGCTGGACGCAGCTTGTCGCCTTTCCCATGAGTGCTTTCATATTCGGGCCGGCCCTGTGGTGCGGTAACGCGATCATTGTCGCGGCTGGCGCTTCACTGCTGTGGCTGCGTCTTGGTGTCGATACCGGTATATGGTCGGTTGTGTTCGTCATTGCTTTGGTCGTGGCCAGCGATTCCACGGCCTATCTGGTGGGACGTCTTGTTGGTGGCCCCAAGCTGGCTCCTTCCATTTCTCCGGGAAAAACACGCTCTGGTGCTGTGGGCGGTCTGGCAGGCGCTATGCTGGCGGGTATGGTGCTGGCGTGGATGTCCAACAAAAATGGGAATTTGCCACTGTCTTCCGTGCTGCTCAGGAGCGCGGGATGGGCTGTGCTTTTGGGAATAGTGGCCCAGACAGGTGACCTGATCGAAAGTGCTGTGAAACGCAGGCGTGGCGTAAAAGACTCTGGCACGCTGCTGCCTGGGCATGGCGGACTGCTCGATCGTTTTGATGCGTTGCTGGCGGTGGCTCCACTGGCAGCCCTGCTGTCTCTCGCAGCACAGCAGGGAGCAGGTTTCTGGACTGTTGGAGTGGGCGACATTCTCGCTGCTCTGATGCGGATGATGGGACGCTGACGGAAGTATGACAGGGCTTCTTCATGGAGCCCTGTCGTTTTTTCTGGATAAAGCGGGTAAGATGAGGCGGTGATGAAGACAGTAACGGTTCTGGGATGCACGGGAAGCATCGGCTGCTCGACGGTCGATCTCCTGCATCAGTCGGGCGACGATGTGGCGGTGCGGGTTCTGGTCGGTGGCCGGAATGTTGCGCTGCTGGCCGAGCAGGCGAAGGCGCTGCGTGCGGAACAGGCCGTGATTGCGGACGAGGCTCTGCTGCCGGAACTGAAATCCCTGCTTGCCGGAACCGATGTAAAGGCCAGTGGTGGTCGTGCCGCCGTTATCGAAGCGGCGGGTGTTCCCGCTGACTGGACCATGGCGGCGATTACAGGTGCCGCCGGTCTGGAGCCGACCCTTGCCGCCGTGAAGAATGGTCGCACAGTGGCGCTGGCCAACAAGGAAGCGCTGGTCTGCGCTGGTGATGTCATGCTGCGCGCCGTCAAGGACGCCAATGCGACGTTGCTTCCCGTCGATTCCGAACATAACGCTGTGTTTCAGGCCATGGCGGACCGTCAGGAAGATCAGGTCGAAAAGATCATCCTGACCGCGTCCGGTGGCCCGTTCCGCACTTCCACGCTGGAACAGATGGAAGCAGCCTCACCCGCGCAGGCCCTGAAGCATCCGACATGGAGTATGGGTGCGAAAATCAGCATCGATTCCGCCTCCATGTTCAACAAGGGGCTGGAAGTCATCGAAGCGGCACGGATTTTCGGGCTGACCGAAGACCGGATTGACGTGCTGGTGCATCCTCAGTCGGTTGTGCACGGTATGGTGCAGTACACAGACGGTAGCCTGATCGCCCAGATGGGCTCCGCCGATATGCGTATTCCCATCGCGCACTGCCTTGCCTGGCCGAAACGTATGGCGACGACCTCTCCCCGTCTGGATCTGGCGACTTTCGGGACGCTGGTGTTCGAAGCTCCGGACCCAGTGCGCTTTCCGGCGCTGCGGCTTGCGCGACAGGCGTTGCGTGACGGAGGAGCGGCGTCCACCATCCTTTCCGCCGCGAATGAGGTTGCGGTCGAGGCCTTCCTGAACAACCGTATCGGCTTTCTCGATATTCCCCGTATTGTCGAGGCAGTCATGACGGCTCTCGGGGCTCCGGCCATCAATGATCTGGACGCGGTCCTGCACTGGGACTCGGAAGCGCGCCGTGCGGCGGAAGAGCGTGTCCTGAAGCGGGCTGCCTGAGCCGCCGTGAAACTCACGCCGCGATGCGTGTGCAAAGGAGTATGACCCATGCATGACCTGATCCGGACGATTCTTGCGTTCTGCGTCGTTCTCGGCGTTCTGGTCTTCATCCATGAACTTGGTCATTACCTCGCCGCACGCTGGCGCGGGGTGAAGGTCGAGACCTTCTCCATAGGCTTCGGTCCACCGCTGGTCCGCTGGACGGACAAGGCCGGGACCGAGTGGCGTGTAGGGCCGATTCCGCTGGGTGGTTTCGTCAAGCCGCATGGGTTCGAAGGCCCCGATGAGGCGACCGACGAGCAGAAGGCGGCTTGGGAGCCGGGACGGACGTTCCATGACAAGCCCGTTCTGTCGCGGGCGATCATTATCCTCGCCGGGCCGGTTTTCAATTTCGTGCTGGCGTTCGTGCTGTTCGTGCTGCTGTTCGCAACTTGCGGTCAGCCCATCCCTCGCAATGAAGTTGCTGGTGTAAAGGCGGGGAGCGCCGCTGCGACCGCCGGGCTGAAAACCGGGGACACCATCCTCGGTCTGGGTGATCTGAGCAGTTCCGATGTTGCCGCGATCCAGAAGCAGGTTGCTTCCGAACCGGGGCAGCAGACAACGATTCACATCAAGCGTGGTGCGGAAGATCTCTCCCTGCCGGTGACACTGGGCACGGTGAAGCCATCTTCAGCGCAGGCCAAGCCGATCGGCCAGCTCGGCATCGAGTTCGCCTCGACACCGGGAGCGCCGCAGTCCTTTCCGAAGGCTGTTGTTAGCGGAGCGAAGGCGACCTGGATGACGACCGTGCAGACGCTGGATGGGCTGATTCAGATCATCACCGGCCAGCACACGGCGCGTGATCTTGGTGGGCCGCTCCGTATTGCGCAGATGTCCGGTCAGGTCGCGCAGTATGGCTTTGCCAGCCTGCTGTCCTTCATGGCGCTGCTTTCGGTCAATCTGGGGCTGATCAATCTGTTCCCGGTGCCGATTCTGGATGGTGGCCGGCTGGTGTTCTATCTGGTGGAAGCGATTCGAGGCCGTCCTGTGCCGAAAAAGATACAGGAAGTGGGTTTTCAGGCAGGATTTGCCCTGCTGGCCGGACTGTTCCTGTTTTCCACTTTCAATGATCTTTCCAGCTTCGGTCTTTTCAAGTGGCTGTCCTCGCTGGCGGGATGAGGCAGCACCTTGGGAGCGTCCAGGGAGGCGCTCCCTGTGTCCTGCTGGCAGGGTTTATTAAAAAAACCTTTTGCATAATGCGGAAAACCGGCATCACTGGCTTGCAGGATGACCGGAAGTTCGGATAGTCCCATGATGGACGCAAAGCTGTGTCCCAGGGGAGGAAACCGTGCATATGGTGCCGGTGCCTGTTTCCCTGAAAGTGACGGTTCGGAAAGGCTGCCTTGATGGTGACAATTCAGGACGGAAAGGGTGCTGGTGTTGAAGAGTAAACGTTCGGCTCTGCTTGCATCGGTGTGCCTGCTGCCCGCCCTGTTTTCCCAGAAGGCCTCTGCTCAGTTCATGCCGGTGCATCAGCACCCGGCAGCGTCACGGCAGACGGTCGGCGATGATGTGATCTCCCGCAATCAGCGTATCGAGGAAATCGAGGTCCGCGGCAATGACCGTATCGAGACCAGCACGGTTCTGTCCTATATGGTGGCGCGTCCGGGCGACACCTTCAATCAGGATGATCTCGATCGCTCGTTGAAAACGCTCTACGCAACGGGTCTTTTCAAGGATGTGACGCTGCACCGGTCAGGCAACATGCTGCAGGTGCAGGTCGTCGAAAACCCCATCGTCAACAGAATCGTCTTTGAGGGTAATCATGCGGCGAAGGATGAAGACCTTCGCAAGGTGATTGGCTTGCGTCCGCGCGCGGTGTTCACAGCTGAGTCGGCAACATCCGATCGACAGAAGATCCTTGAGGTTTATGCCCAGAAGGCCCGTTACGGCGCCGAAGTAACGCCCCAGTTGATCAAGCTGGCGCATAATCGTGTCGATGTGGTGTTTCAGGTCAACGAGGGGCCGCAGACCCTCATCAAGCGCATTACGTTTGTCGGAAACAGACATTTCAGCGAAGCGCAGCTTGCCAGCGTGGTCTCTTCCAAGGAGACGGCCTGGTATCGTTTCTTCTCTTCGGCTGACCAGTATAACCCGGAGCGGCTGCGGTACGATGCAGAGCTGCTGCGTCGTTATTACCTCGCCAATGGCTTTGTTGATTTCCAGATGGTCAATGCGACCGGTGAAATGTCACCTGATCGCAAGTCCTTCTTTGTGACGTTCACGATCAAGGAAGGGCCACGCTACCGTCTGGGCAAGATCGATATCCGTTCCAGCCTGAGACATATGCCGGCTGTGAAGCTGCGTAAGTATGTCGAGGTCTACCCGAACCAGTGGTACGACGGAAACGCGGTCCAGCAGAACGTGACCAACATGGAAGAGACGCTTCAGAGTGAAGGAAATCCCTTCGCGATGGTTCGTCCCGAGATTGCCCGTAACCCTGAAAAGCAGATCGTCAATCTGCTGTTTGATGTGAGCGAAGGCCCGCGGATGTATGTCGAGCGGCTCGACATCAACGGGAACACTGTCACGCGTGACAATGTTATCCGTCGTCAGATGCCGATGTCCGAGGGCGACCCGTACACGCCGGTTCTCAAGAAATACGCCAAGCAGTCCCTTGAGGATCTGGGCTACTTCAAGACGGTTACGATCAATCAGGGACAGGGATCTGCGCCGGACAAGGTCAATGTTTCCACCGGTGTCGTGGAAAAGCCGACGGGTGAATTCTCCCTCGGTGGCGGTTACTCCACCGACGTTGGCGTGATCGGTAATATCGGCCTGAAGCAGCATAACCTGCTCGGCACCGGCATTGACGCCGGTATTTCAGGCACCATGGCCTATTACGAGCGTCAGGTTGATGCCTCGATTACCGATCCGTACTTCATGAACCGTAACCTCGTGGTAGGTGCGGATCTGTTCTACATCAACAACCACTACCAGACGTATCAGAACTACTCTGAAAGCCGTTACGGTATCACCCTGCGTATGGGTTACGCCTATACCAACCATCTGTCGCAGTCCTTCAACTACTCGTTGATGGAACGTGGCGTTTCCGGTGTCTGGGATCATTCTTCCCAGTATATTCTGGATAACCAGGGCCACTCCCTGCTCTCGCAGCTTGGAACTGTGCTGCAGTATGATACGCGTGACCGCCGTCTGCTGCCGCATAAAGGCTTCATCCTGCGTTTGGGTGGCGATATCGCCGGTCTGGGTGGTGATGCCCGCTATCTGCGTGGAAAGTTTGACGCTGCGTACTATCTGCCGCTTGACGATCTCATGAACAATCATGACTGGACCGTCGAATTCAAGGCGGGCACCGGCTTCATGACCGACTGGGGTCATAGCAAGGACTGGATCATCGATAACTTCTATCTCGGTGGTAACAATCTGCGTGGCTTCTGGGATGGTGGTGTCGGGCCTCGCGCCATTGGTCAGGACACGCCGGTTGGTCATAACCGTGCCGGTGAAGATATGCTGGGTGGCCGCTTTATCTACACGGGATCGATTACGGTTCACTTCCCGATCCCCTATGCGTCGTCCATGGGACTTCGTGGCCGCGCCTTTGTTGATACCGGTAGTCTGGCGGGTCTGCGCGTTCGTCGTCGTCTGACCAACCCGGTAAAAGATGGTCAGTATGGCCTGTATCAGGGCGTGAGTGGTGACACCCTGACGCCACGTGTCAGCGCCGGTGCCGGTATCTCTTGGAAAAGTCCTTTCGGTCTGCTGAACATCGATTGCGGCGTGCCGATCCGTCGCAGTTACAATGACCGCACGCAGCTTCTGCGCTTTGGCTTCGGCCAGCAATTCTGAGGTGATGATGATTCGTTTCTCACGGGCCGCTGTTCTGGCCTCTTCGATGTTGCTTGCCGCCGGTGGAATGATTTCCGGCGATGCGTTCGCCCAGTCGGCTGGCGGTGGCGGCTGGTTCGTGCCGAAGGCGGCGCATCCGGTTCCACCTCCTCCGGCTCATGCGCCTTCGCATGCCAGCCGCCCGATGCCGCAGCCAGCGGATGATGACGGCAGCGGTGGTGGTGATGACGGTGACAACTCATCCCGTCCGCCTCCGGTTCTGCCGCAACCAGCCATTCCTCCTGCGCCTGCACTGCCGAAGGCTGCTCCGCCGCCAGCCGCCGTTATCGGCATGATTAGCGTTGCGGACGTCATGCGTCAGTCTCTGGCCGGACAGCAGGTCGAGCGTGAACTCGGTGGTCGCCGTGACGAGTTGGCGCGTGACGCACAGCATGCGCAGGCTGGCTGGCGTGAGGAGCAGCAGAAGCTGCAGAGCAACGCCAAGAGCATGACGGCTGACCAGATCCAGTCGCAGGAGCGTGCTCTCCAGTCGAAAGTCATGCGGGCGCAGCGTCAGTTCCGTGACCGTAACCGGGTCATTCAGGAAGCCGCTCAGGTGGCTCTGGGACAGATCGAGCGTGAGCTTGTGCAGGTGATCCAGCAGGTCGCAGGGAGCCACGGTATGAATCTGGTGCTGCATAGCGAGCAGGTGGCTCTGCATGTGGATGGTCAGGACGTCACCAACGAGGTCGCCAAGCAGCTGAACGTGGTTCTGCCGAAAGTCTACATCCCGGCAGCAAACGAGGATCCGGAAGTGCTGGCCAAGTCCGGCAAGATGCCGACAACAGCCTCTCCGCCGCCGGGTCCGGCCCCGACGACCAGTCAGGCAGCTACGCCTGCGCCATCTGCTGCTCCGGCACAGAAGTGACCGGACAGAAGGTGATCTGACATAATGGTGCGTAATCCTGAAACTGCGTTGGGGGATCAAAAGGGAGCGGGTGTGGCCAATGCCCGCTTTTTTACCCGCAGCGGTCCGTTTTCCGGCGAAGAACTGGCTGAAGCGGCGGGAGGGGAATTCATCCCTCCCCGTGAAGGCGCAGAAATAGGACGCCGTTATGTTGGAATCGGTCCTCTTCAGTCAGCAGGAGCGACCGAGGTCAGTTTTCTTGATAACCGACGTTATGCGCCGCTGCTTGATGCTACAGCTGCTGGCCTGATTATCGTGGGGCCTGCTTTTGCGAAGCGGGTGCCTGCAACCAGTGCGGCGATTGTTTCTTCCACTCCCTACCTCGCGTGGTCGCGCGTGGCGCGGATGTTCCATCCGGTTCCTCCCGCAAAACCGGGCCGCCATGCAAGTGCCGTCATCGGAGAAGGCGCTGTTGTGCCGTCCTCCTGTGAAATCGGCCCTTTCGTGGTGATTGGAGACGGTGTCGAAATCGGTGAGGGAACCATCATCGGTTCCCATGCTGTTATCGGGGATGGGGTGACCATCGGCCGGGACTGTCGGATTGGTCCACAGGTTGTCGTGTCACATGCGACACTTGGTGACAGGGTGGTCCTGTTTCCCGGTGCGCGGATCGGGCAGGACGGATTTGGTTTTGCCGTCGGTCCCGCAGGCTTTGAAAGTGTGCCACAGCTTGGACGCGTCGTGCTTGAGCATGACGTGGAGATTGGGGCGAATTCGACAATTGACCGTGGTTCGGTGCAGGACACGGTGATTGGTGCCGGTTCGCGCCTCGACAATCTGGTCCAGATTGGTCACAACACCCGCCTAGGCAAATGCTGCATCGTGGTGTCGCAGGCAGGTATTTCCGGTTCGACCGAACTGGGTGATTTCGTGACAGTCGCGGCCCAGGCCGGTCTGATCGGTCATATCAGGATCGGAGCGAAAGCCCGGATTGGCGCGCAGTGCGGTGTCATGTCGGATGTTGAGGCCGGTGCCGACGTTATTGGCAGTCCGGCGATGCCCTTCCGGGAGTTTTTCCGGAACGTGGCGACACTGAGAAAGCTGTCAAAGAAACCCGGTAGCGGGGAAGAGTGACAGGAACTGGCGCAGACAGCGCATTGGGAATGGTTTGAGAGACGTGGATCAGAAACCTGAAACGCAGCAGGCTCCCGAACAGGGGCCGACCCATATTGAAGCCGTGGATGTCATGCGGATCATGGAAGCGATACCTCATCGCTATCCATTCCTGCTGATTGACCGCATGGTTGATGTCGAACTGGGTGCATCGGCCGTCGGTGTAAAGAATGTTTCCGTCAACGAGCCTTTTTTCCAGGGGCATTTCCCAGCTCGTCCGGTCATGCCGGGTGTGCTGATCGTCGAAGCCATGGCGCAGACGGCAGCAACTCTTGTGGTGCTGACGCTTGGTAAGGCTTTCGAAGGTAAGTTGGTTTATTTCATGACCATCGAGAATGCAAAATTCCGTCGGCCGGTTGGTCCGGGCGACCAGTTGCGTATTCATGTCGAAAAAGAACGCCAGCGGGCGAACGTCTGGAAATTCAAGGGCGTGGCGCGTGTGGAAGGCGTTTCAGTAGCAGAAGCCATATTCAGCGCCATGATCATGGAATAGGAGCGGTCTGGCACAGGGTGTTTGATGTCCATCTGGAGGCAGACATTCCTGATAGTGATTCTAGCCGGTCCACGAATTGCCGTAATTGACGTGGATACGGGAAATGGCGGCAATGGAGGCAGCTCTGGCTGAAGCGATGAAAATTAAGGAAGCAGGCCTCTCCCGGGGTCTTGAGTCGTTTCCCGAAGGCATCCATCCCACGGCGATCATTGCTCCGGAAGCAAAGCTGGGTAAAGGCGTGCGGATCGGTCCGTGGTGTTCGATCGGCCCCGATGTTGAGGTCGGAGATGGCGTGGAAATGGTGGCGAATGTCATCGTGGATGGCCACACGCGTCTTGGTGAAAACTCACGTTATTATCCGTTCACGACCGTGGGGCTTGCGCCTCAGGATCTCAAATATAACGGGGAGCCGACGCGCTGCGAGATCGGTGCCCGTACGGTTGTGCGCGAGCATGTCACGATCCATCGGGGCACGGCGACTGGAAGTGGTTTGACCCGTGTTGGGTCCGACTGCCTGATCATGGCCAACGCTCATGTCGCCCATGACTGCACGCTGGGTGACCGTGTGATCATCGTCAACAATGTGGTGATGGGTGGTCACGTTTCCATTGCGGATGATGCCCGCGTGATGGGCTCTGCTGCGATCCACCAGTTTGTCCGGATTGGTCGCGCGGCGCTGGTTGGCGGTGTTGCTGGTGTTGAGGCGGATGTCATTCCTTACGGCAGTGTGCTGGGAAACCGGGCACGTCTGGTCGGGCTGCACTGGATCTGGTTGCGTCGTCATGGGGTGAAGCTGGAAGAGCGCCATCGCATGCGGCAGGCCTTCCGGCTGCTGTATCCGCGGGATGGGCAGGGTGATGTCTTTGCCGCCCGTCTTGAGCAGGTAAAAGCACAGTTCTCGGATGATCCGCGGATTGCTGAAATCCTTGCCTTTATAGACGCTCCGTCGCGTCGAGGACTCGTGCGTATCGCAACGAGCGATTTTTCCACAAGTGAAACTGAAGCCGGTTAAGGCAACAGGCGGTGAGTGTTTCTGACGCATCACGACGTTGCGTTGGTATTCTCGCGGGTGGCGGTCCATTACCCGGACAGGTGGCCGCCGCTGCTGCCGCACAGGGGCGGGATGTTTTCATCGTTGCCTTTCAGGATTTTGCTGAGCCCGCTGTCGTCGATCCTTGGCCGCACGCCTATGTGCGTCTTGCGGCTGCGGGCACTATCCTTTCCGAGTTGCGCAAGCATGATTGTGGCGACATTGTTCTGATTGGCCCAGTCCGCCGGCCTTCCTTTCGTGATCTTCGTCCGGACGCTGAAGGCGCCCGTATCCTTGCGCGTCTTGGTCGAGCGCTTTTCGCTGGTGATGACGGACTTCTGGGTGCGCTTGTCAGAATTCTTGGAGAGGAAGGGTTCACCGTCCGGGGAGCCCATGAATTCCTGTCCCAGTCCTTGGGGCATAAGGGCTCTCTTGGTCGTCATCAGCCTGATGCTATGGCTCGCTCTGATATCGAACGCGGTGTTGAAGTGGTTCGGGAACTGGGGAAGCTGGATATCGGGCAGGGATGCGTCGTTCAGAACGGTGTTGTGCTGGCTGTTGAAGCCATGGAAGGGACTGACGCCATGCTGAAGCGGGCTGGTCAGTGTCGCCAGCCCGGTGAGGGTGGGGTGCTGATAAAGCTGTGTAAGCCTGGCCAGGAACGCCGTGCCGATATGCCGACGATTGGTCCCAGAACAATTGAGGAAGCGGCTCAGGCAGGTCTTGTCGGGATAGCGTTCGAGGCTGGTGCTACTCTATTGACCGATCCGAAGGCCTGTATTGTGGCGGCGGACAAGGCAGGATTGTTTTTGTTTGGTGTTTGAGGGATTTACCTCGCACCAATTAAGTATACTGACAATTTTGATTATGAATTATCGTTTTCACAAGAGTTTACCGTATTTTGTTGAGTGATTTTTGCATGGAAACACGATACATTATGTAATATATAATTTAATTTTTATTAAGGATTATACGGCCTTGCCCCAGGATTCAGTCAAAATGACTTCGGTTCATGCTGGTCGCGATATATCGGTCGATATCATTCGAGGAATAGCCATCATTCTGGTTGTTCTTGGTCATTCGAACAGAGGCCAGATGGAAACGATGGCCATTGCTCCGGCGAGTTTGCAGTTCCTCGATTTTATTGTTTATGCAGTGCATATGCCTGTATTTTTCCTTGTTTCAGGATATTTTACTTTTGTTTCCTTGAGAAAAAGAAATAAATCAATATTCCTTAGAAGTAGAATTTCAAATATAGTCTGGCCTTACTGCTTATGGTCGATTATTTATTGTTTTGTGGGGCATGTGATGTCCTCTCTGACACACGTGCATCATATGGTGGCCTGGCATCAGATTCTGTTGATTGGTTGGCAGCCCATCAGTGTTCTGTGGTTTCTTTACGCTCTGTTTTTCATGCAGATCGGTGCTGTTCTGCTGTGGCGTCATCCTGTCGCCATTCTGGCGATCAGTCTCGTTGTGGACCTTGCTGTGGCCTTTGTGCCTTCAGCCATGCTGCCCAAAATTGTCGTTGATATTATTGTTCAGGCACCATTTTTCTATGTTGGTCTTCTGCTGGCTGAGAGAGGTTTGCCTGCGCTGCCGAATGTCAGGCGGGCAGGCTTGTGGAGCGCAGGCATTCTGGTGATCTACGGGGGGCTCGCCTACGCAATGTTTGAGGCGCATGTGGGACGGCCCGTCCAGTTCATTATGTTGCCGGTCGCTTTTCTTGGTCTTCTAGGGTTGGCGTTTCTCAGCCGCGCGCTTCTGCAGATATCCTCATTGTCCTTTATTGCGTCAGGACTGGCGCGGCTGGGGCAGGCCTCGCTCGCCATCTATCTGCTGCATATTCTCGTGCTGGCTTTAGTGCCCCGGATACTGCACCAGATGCATGTGTACACGGCTGTCCCTGCATTGATTTGCGGCACGTTGGTCGGTGTGGCAGGCTCTTATGTCTTATATCTTGGACTGGAAAAATCCGGATTGCCCGCTTCTTTGCCCTGCGATGAAGTGGTCCCCCATGATGGAATGACTTGGCAACAAAGCTTCCAAATCAAGCAGGAGAACCGACCATGGGCACGTATCTGCACACCATGATCCGCACAAAAAATCTTGAAGCAAGTCTGGCATTCTACAAGTTGCTAGGGATGCATGAACTTCGCAGGCGGGATGTGCCTGAAGGAAAATACACTCTGGCCTTCATAGGTTTCGCGAGCAATGCGGAGGGTCAGGCCGAAATTGAACTGACCTATAACTGGGGCGAAGACGCGGGATACGATGTCGGCACCGGCTTCGGTCACCTCGCCATCGGTGTTCCCGACGTGGCTGCCGCGGTTGAAACGGTGAGAGCCGGAGGAGGCAAAGTTACACGTGAAGCAGGACCGGTGAAATTCGGCACATCAGTCATTGCGTTTGTTGAAGACCCTGACGGTTACAAGATTGAACTTATCCAGAAGCCTGAGTTGGCCTGATAGTCAGGTTTTCGTTGTTTTCAGGCGTTCCGCCATACGATCAAGAGCCGAGAGAATCTGTTCGGCTCTGGTTCGGGTGGCTTCATCCGAACTGAGAGAAAGCTGGTCAGCCGCCAGCATGGCGGGAGAAATCATTCCGCGAAGATCATGACGTAACTGGTGAGAAATTTCCGGTGCTGATTCTGTGGCTTTTTCACTGACTGACACGCTGGCAACAGGCGATGAGGGCAGGCAGAGGAAAGCGCCCGTTGCGATGAGCGCCCCCGCGAGGCACAGAAGAATCCGTGCGGCCAGCGGTAAAGGCACAAACAGGGAAATCAGGCCGCAGGCGAGCACAAGAAGAAAAACGGAAAGAGCGGGGAGGGAGCGGGACAATTCTGTCTCCTGGCGGGAAAACGGTCAGAGTCGGACCGCAAGCACCCGCTGTATAATGTTGACGTTACAGCCTCACATGACTATAAGCCCGCGATCCAGACAAGACACGGAATGACTCCGGTTTTGTCTTTTGCGAAATCGAGTCTGAGAATTTTAAGGGAGTGCAGCCGTGAAGCGCACGTATCAACCTTCCAAGCTGGTCCGTAAGCGCCGCCACGGTTTCCGTGCACGCACCGAAACGGTCGGTGGCCGTCGTATTCTTGCGAACCGTCGTTCCAAGGGCCGCAAGCGCCTGTCAGCCTGAGGCCTCTGCCTCAGGTTATGTGACGGATCAGCGCGGAGGACATGCTCATGCACCAGCGCTCGATTCGTCTGAAAAAACGGCCCCAGTTTTTGGCTGTTGCGGCAAAAGCCCGCAAAGCGCCGATGCCGGGGCTGGTTCTTCAGGCACTTCGTCGTGAGGACGATGATGTTGCCCGTGTCGGTTTCACCGTCACCAAAAAAGTCGGTAATTCAGTCGTCCGGAATCGTACCCGCAGACGCCTGAAGGAAGCGCTTCTCGTCGTGGAACGGGAAACCCCCCTTGTCGGTGTTGATCTCGTCCTGATCGGTCGTGATGGAACCGGGCGTCGCGCCTTTTCTGATCTTGTCGAAGATCTCCGCAAAGCTCTCCGTAAAACAGACGTTCTGGGATGAAGCAGGGCAGCACCAGACTGCTTTCAGGCATGATTGTCGCCTGCATGCGTTTCTGGCAGATCGCCATGCGTCCGGTGATGGGACCGAACTGCCGGTTTCATCCTTCCTGTAGCTGTTATGGTGTCGAAGCCGTGCAGACTCATGGTCCCTTCTGGGGGGTATGGCTTACTTTCAGGCGGATTATGCGCTGCAACCCCTGGACGGCGGGTGGATATGACCCGGTTCCTCCCCCTGCGCAGGCCCGGAATTCTGTCAAAATCCGAACATAGTTTGCCTGAGCATCTGGCAATCGAGCGCAATTCCGCTATGAGATACCGCTAATTGTGCCGGGAGCCATGCTGGTTGCCCGGAGATGTTTTCACGAAGTGAGAGAGGCCAGCCGGTCGGTATGGATATCAGACGTGTAATATTGGCGACCGTTCTGTCGGCGCTGGTACTGATCGGTTTTGACTATTTCATGCCGGAGGAACACAAAACCTCATCGGCGATACAGGGCAAAACCACAGCCATAACGGCACCCCCCACAGAGAACGATCAGCCGAAAGTGACGGATCGCGAGGAAACGCCGTCCCGTCTGCCGATTGATGCCGTGGATGTGGTGGGTTCCGTCAATCTTCGGGGTGCACGCCTCGATGATCTGGTTCTTCGCGGCTACCACGAGACTGTCAAACCTGACAGCCCGCTTGTTCGCGTGCTGGAAGCGCGTAACGAGAAAGAGCCGACCTACGTCGAGTTTGGCTGGTATGGCTCTCCCGGCCAGACCATCAAGCTTCCTGATTCCCATACGCTGTGGACGACCTCGGCTCCCAAGCTTGGCTCCGATGCGCCAGTTGTCCTGACATGGGATAACGGTGGTGGCCTGACGTTTGAAATCGACCTTGCCGTGGACCGTGACTACATGTTCACGGTCACGCAGAAGGTCCGCAATACGACTGGTGCGGCGGTATCACTGGTGCCGTTCTCCCGTGTGGTTCGGGGATACACGCCGGTCGAGACAGGCGGTATGCTGGTGCATGAAGGCCCGATTTCCGTGATCGACGGAAAGCTGGGTGAAGAGTCCTACAAGTCGCTTCGTGATGGCTCCACGGCACCAAATTTCGTGTCATGGTCGAAGGCTGGCACAGGTGGCTGGGCCGGTATCACCGATAAATACTGGCTGGCAGCCGTGGTTCCGGACCAGAAGGAAGAGGTCGGTGGCACCTATGGCTTCGATACGCCCGCTGGCGCGTATCAGGTCGGGTTCACTGGGCAGAAGCCGCTGGTCGCCGCACCTAATGCAGAAATCCAGACGACCTCGCATGTGTTTGCCGGCGCAAAGGAAGTTCGTCTTCTGGAGCGTTACCAGCATGAGATGAACATTCCGGACTTCTGGAAAGCTGTCGATTTCGGCTGGTTCGCCTTTTTGACACGTCCGGTGTTCTTCGTTCTTGACTGGCTCTATCAGTTCTTCGGTAACTTCGGTCTTGCGCTCCTGACCTTCACGCTGATCGTCAAGGCAGTGTTCTTCCCGCTGGCGTCCAAGGGTTTCCGCTCGGCAGCAGCGATGCGCGATATTGCGCCGCGCATGAAGGAACTGCGGGAGCGTTACAAGGATGATCCGGTTCAGATGAACCAGCAGGTCATGCAGCTCTACAAGAAGGAAGGCGTGAATCCGGCCAGCGGCTGTCTGCCTCTCCTGATTCAGGCTCCGGTCTTCTGGTGTCTGTATAAGGTGCTCTACGTCACGATCGAGATGCGGCACGCACCGTTCGTCGGCTGGATCCATGACCTTTCGGCACCGGACCCAACCAATATCTTCAACCTGTTTGGTCTGCTGCCTTTCGATCCGACGCTTGTTTCATCGTGGCTGCTTCTTGGCGCGTGGCCGATCCTGTATGGCATCACCATCTGGCTGATGCAGCGGATCAATCCTGCGACCGTTGATCCGGCTCAGAAGCCCGTCTTCATCATGATGCCGTTCATCTTCACCTTCTTCATGGCGCGACAGCCGGTCGGTCTAGTGATCTACTATTGCTGGAACAACCTGCTGACGATGGCGCAGCAGTACACGATCATGAAGCTGCACGCCCGGAAGAAGAACGAGCCGGAGATCATTCCGCCTGCCAAGCCACGCGGAAAGAAAGGCTGAAGCAATGAGCGGTGAACAGGATTTCTCTGCCTCTCTCAAGCTGTCACCCGAGCAGCTTGAGGCCGGACGGCTTCTGTTCGCCGGACCTTGCGAGTTCTTTTACGGTGCGCAGCAGATCGGTCAGTTACCGGACCCGGCTGCGCCGGAAGTGGCGTTTGCCGGACGCTCCAATGTTGGAAAATCGAGTCTGATCAATGCGCTGACGGGTCGTAAAAGTCTGGCGCGAGCTTCCTCCGAGCCAGGCCGGACAAAGCAGCTCAACTTCTTCGATCTCGATGGTCAGCTCGTTCTGGTGGACATGCCGGGCTATGGCTTCGCCAAAGCGGCCAAGGCTGTGAAGGAAGACTGGCAGGGGATGATGTTTGATTATCTCCGTGGTCGTCCCAATCTGCGGCGTGTGATCCTGTTGCTGGATGCCCGGATCGAGACAAAAGCGTCCGATCGTGACGTGATGGACATGTTCGACAAGGCGGCCATCAATTTCCAAGTCGTGCTGACGAAGTGCGATGATGTGAAGCCAAAAGCCGAGGAAGCCCGCTACAGGGAAGTGGTGGAAGAGGTGAGCCGTCATCCTGCCGCTCATCCACTGGTTTTGCGGACAAGTAGCCAGACGGGGCTCGGTATCCCGGAACTGCGGGCAGAAATTGCGGCCTTTGCGGAACCGGTGCAGAACTGAATGAGTGTCGGGATTCCGCAATCCCGACTTCTCCGGCCCCGCTGGACTGGGCCATGTTTTCAGGACATGTGGAGTTGAAATGACGGATCAGGGACTTCCTACGGCGGACGCCTTGCAGCAGGCGGCAACACTTGCCGGAGCGCTGCCTTTCCTGCGCCGTTATGCTGGTGACACCATCGTCGTGAAGTATGGTGGTCATGCCATGGGTGATCCGGAACTGGCCCAGACATTCGGCAAGGATATTGCCCTGCTGAAGTTGGTCGGCATCAACCCGGTGGTTGTTCACGGTGGCGGCCCGCAGATCAACCAGATGCTTGAACGCCTTCAGGTAAAGTCCTCTTTCGTTGATGGGTTCCGTGTCACGGATGCGGCCGCGATTGATGTCGTTGAGATGGTGCTGTGCGGCTCCGTCAACAAACGGGTCGCAACGCTCATCAATGAAGCAGGGGCGCTGGCGGTAGGTGTCTCAGGCAAGGATGGCGGTCTGGTGAAAGCCAGCAAGCTGCTGCGCAAGGTCAAAGATCCTGTCACAGGCATTGAGCAGACATTGGATCTTGGTTTTGTCGGCGACCCGGACGAGATCAACCCGCAGGTGCTCTATGCTCTTTCGGGTTCAGGACTCATTCCGGTGATTGCGCCGGTCGCAGGCGGCCATAATGGTGAGACCTTCAACGTCAATGCGGATTCCGTGGCGGGTGCGATTGCGGGCGCCATTCATGCCTCGCGTCTGCTGATGCTGACGGATGTGCCGGGTGTGCTGGACGAGAATGGAAAGCTGATTTCTGAACTCACAGCGGAAGAAGCGCGCAAGGGCATTGCGTCCGGCATGATCTCGGGTGGCATGATCCCGAAGGTGGAAACCTGCTTGAAAGCCGTGCAGGCTGGGGCAAAAGCGGCGGTCATCGTGAACGGCCGTGTGCCGCATGCCTGTTTGCTGGAACTGTTTACTCGTGCTGGCTCAGGAACATTGATCCGGGCTGACTGATCTTTCTCACTTTTAATGGGCTGAAATGAGAAGGGGCGTCTTTTGGACGCCCTTTTTTTGTTGGTAGTTTGTGAATAGCCTTGTTTTCGAAGAGAAACATTAAAGTTGTTGAACAGGATCCAAGCGCCGCTTCTGGTCTTAACTGAGTAGAACGACACCTCTTCCAATCAAATACTCACTTCAGAACTATCAGTCAGATTTTAAAATTGAACGTTATTGAACGCTGGCAAGATTGCATGGCTTGCTGACTGACCTTGATTGCAAACGATCGATCAGAAAATGAAATTAAAAAAGCCACGGAGATTTCTCTCCGTGGCTTCCCGAACAAGTCGAGGACTTTGTCCAGATTTACTGCGGGTTATCTACACCAGCATGCGTATCCGGAGAGAATGTCCATCCCTCACCATAAGGCTGCGGACCAAAGAGGCCCCAGCTGGAGGTGCTGGTTGGCTCATCCGTCCAGGAACGACGATCCAGAACAGACTGGCTGGCCTGACGCAGCTTGGAGACATCAGATGCCGTTACGTTGGCAGGAGCCTTGTTGCCCCATGAGGTCCGGATGAAGTTCACGACGTCAGCAACCTGCTGATCGTTCAGAATCTTCTGGTAACCCGGCATGGCGACGGCTGAAGGAGCCCAGTTGGTCGGCGGGAGAACACCACCGGCTGCCACGATGTGAGCGACAGAGGTCGGGTTTTCGGAGACGACAACAGGGTTTCCAGCCAGCGGCGGGAACATGCGGTCTACAGCTGCACCGTCGTTACGATGGCAAATGGCACACTGCTGCACATAGACATCGGCACCGGTCATGCCTGCTGTCTTGCCAGCATCAAGCGCCTGAGCCGTGGACGGATCGTAAGTATAATCGCCCTTGGCTTTCGGCACTTCCGGCAGGCTCTTCAGATACTTTGCCGTGGCGCGAAGATCGTCCTCGGACCAGTACTGGGTGCTCCATGCCACCACATCGGCCATTCCGCCGAATGCTGCGGAGTGATCGATACGACCCGAACGCAGGAACTGAACCAGATCATCTTCCGACCAGCGGCCTAGACCCAGAACAGGATCGCTACGCAGGCTGGGGGCAATCCAGTTGTCGATCGGTGCGCCACCGCCAAGGAAGTCTGCACCACCGGCTGCATCGTAAGCCTTTTCCTGCATGGAGAAACCACGAGGCGTATGGCATGCGCCGCAATGTCCCGGACCCGTGACGAGATATTCACCGCGGGCGACCACAGGATCCGTACCGGGAGCCGGTGTGAAACCTTTTGGAGCCGGAGCGAACATCTTGCCCCAGAAGGCGAGAGGCCAGCGCATGGACAGCGGCCATGAGATGTCAGCCGGTTTGTCGGGCTGATCCACTGGAGCTACGCCATGCATGAAGTAGGCGTACAGTGCCTTGATATCGTCTTCCGACATACGGGCGAAGGACGGATAAGGCATTGCCGGATACAGGGCCGCGCCATCCTTGCGGATACCGTGGCGGACGGCCTTGTCGAAGTCTTCCAGCGTGTAGTTGCCGATACCGGTCTTGGGATCAGGCGTGATGTTGGTCGAATAAATCGAACCGATCGGGGTCTTGATCTGGAGGCCGCCGGCAAAAGCCGTGCCGTGCAGGGCTGTATGACAGGCTACGCAGTCACCAAGGCGCGCTACATAAGCGCCCTTGGCGACCAGATCGCTGTCAGCGCTCTGCGCCAGAGCAGGGGAGGCGCTGAGCGCCGTCCCTGCAAGAAGCCCGACCACGGCTGCGCCAAGCGCAGCTTTGAGTCCTTTGATCATTGTTTCACCACCGCGGTGCTTGTGTTGGAAGGATGCCATTTTTCACGGTCTCCCATTTCACGGGGTGATACCGAGCGCAGGAGCAGACGGGATCTGGTTCGGATTCTTCCGAGCCTCAACCTCGCGCTCATACGTGTCGGTCGCACGTTTGATCAGGTAGTTCCGGATGCTTTCGATTTCGTCAGGCGTCATGGACGTATCGAAACGATCCATGCCGTAAGCCGTCAGAGCACCACGTCCCACAACGTTGTAGAAAGCGTCCTTGTGACGGATGGCGCCGGACCAGCGCAGATCCGGAAGCATGCCGCCAGCTTCGGCGTTATCGCCATGGCAGGTCTGGCAGTAGGTCTGATACTGGAAGTAGCCCTTGTCGACCAGCTTCTCGTCAAACTGCGCGGGTGGTTTCACCGGCAGGAAGCCGATGCTGTTCCATGTCGGCAGCTTGGCCTTGCCGTCGAGTGAGAACACCGCGAGGTAGGAGTGATTGACCGTCCAGCCAGCAGTACGGCTCATGCCGCCCATGGAGATCGGATAGATACCGCCCCAGCCCACTTCGATCGCAACATACTGCTTGCCGTTGACGCTGTAGGTCACCGGATTTGCAATGATGCCGCTCTGCAGATCGTATTTGAACAGATCCTTGCCGTCTATGGCGTCATAGGCATGGAACTCACCGGTTGCGAGACCCTGGAAGACCAGATCGCCGCCAGTTGCCAGCACGCCGCCATCCCAGCCGCCCGGACGCTCAATCGACCACTGAGCCTGCAGCTTGACCGGATCCCAGGCCATCAGCCAGCCCTTCAGATCCTGCATGTAAGCAGCACGAGCTTCCGGAGTGTCAGGCAGACCGGTCTTGGTCATGTCGAGACCGACGTTCCAGGAATCAGGGTGAGGCTTGAAGCCGCCAGCCTGGTTTTTATATCCGAACGGAATCTGGTGAGCCGGGAGATAGATCAGATGTGTGCGCGGGCTGTACGCCATCTGCATGAAGTTATGCGCACCCAGAGGACCCGGAATGCCATACCAGTCCTTGCCGGTCAGCGTGTACAGACCTTCAGGATTGAAGATCGGACGACCGGTCTTCGGGTCGAGGCCATAGGCCCAGTTCTCGTAGACGTAGTTCTTGCCCTGAATGAACTGGCCGGTCTTCGCGTCGAGGACATAGAAGAAGCCGTTCTTCGGAGCGTGAACGACCACATGGCGGGTCTCACCGTTGATCGGCAGATCAAGCGTCATGATCTGCTGGACGGAGGTGTAATCCCACTCATCCATCGGTGTTGCCTGGAAGTGCCAGACATACTCACCGGTCTCAGGCTTGATCGCCACGATGCTGCCGAGGAACAGGTTGTCGCCGATACCATTGGAACGGTACTTGTAGTTCCAGGGAGAACCATTGCCGACGCCGAGATAGACAAGGTCGGTGACGGGATCATAGACGATGGAATCCCAGACGGTGCCGCCGCCGCCCTGACGTGTCCATGCGCCGGTCGGGCTCCAGGTCTTGTAGGCCTTGCTCATCAGCACGCTGTCGGATGCAGCATGATCTGGCTCGTTCTTCGCGTTCGGAACGGTGAAGAAGCGCCAGTCGAGCTTGCCGGTCTCGGCGTCGAATGCGGAGACAAAACCACGGGCGCCGAATTCGGAACCACCGTTACCGATGATCACGCGGCCCTTGGCGATACGCGGAGCGCCATCGACCGTATAGGAGCGCTGCTTACCGAGTGCTGCGTCTTTGGGAATGGTGTTGACGCTCCAGACGACCTTGCCGCTCTTCGCGTCAAGCGCGATCAAACGACCATCGAAGGTGCCGACATAGATCTTGCCGTTCCAGTAGGCGATACCGCGGTTGACGGTGTCACAGCAGCCGCGGACGGCGACATTGCCCGGAACTTTAGGGTCGAAGGCCCATAGCAGTTCACCGGTGTCAGCCTTCAGGGCCTTGACCTTGGACCAGTTGGTGGAGGCGTACATAACACCATCAATGATCAGGGGCGTGCCCTCCTGACCACGATTGGAGTCAAATTCGTAGAACCAGGCCAGCTTCAGATCGCCGACATTCTGGCGATTGATCTGGTCGAGCGGGCTGTAGCGCTGCTCTGAGTAGGTTCGCCCGTAGGAGAGCCAGTTTTCCGGATGATCATCAGCGTGGATGATCGCTTCTCCGGTGGCTCCCTGATCGTCAGCAGCGCGTGCAGCGCCTGTAGGCTGACCCAGGGCCGCGGCCAGGATGGTTCCTGCCGCGAGAAGGCCAAGAAAGGAAGTCTTCCTGGCGGCTGAGGGACGGCTCATAGTTATAGTCCTCATGCTCACTGATTGCAGATTCAGTCGGCAAATCAATGCGGAATTACCGTTGTGTCGTAGTCAGCCGACATGAACCAATGATGTCAATCGTGTCATCTGATTACGGCCTATGCGTGAAATGAAGGGGAACCTCACGGCTTCAACGGAAGATACGATTTGATAACATGAAAAAATGGACAGAAAATTGCGCTTTCCTGTGCTGTGACGGGTCTATGTCGGAAGGAACCCTGTTTTTTGTTTATGTTGGAAAAGCCTGCAATCAGGAAAATCTGGGCCATTCTGAAGGGAAAGAAGTCTGATCCAGCCTCACGGAAAGGTGATGGTCATAAGGCAGGATGCGGCAGAATCGTTTCGATGGTGACGCTGTAATGTTTCTCGAAGGTACATCGTCAGTCGTCGTGATTGTAAGAGTCGCCTTTTGCCCCGGCGATGCTCTATAATGAGGCAAGAAAGCAGTTTGACGGGGTGCTTGAAGAGCGTTCTGGCAGACATATATAGATGTACACAATTATAAGGTACACCGTCAGGTCATCTGACAGTTTAAGGAGTGGTTATGTCCTTCAGTCGCGACTTTCGTTCGTCGCCTTTTGCCACCGGAGCTCAGTCCGCGACTGTGGACGCAGGGCTGCGGGCTTATATGCTCCGTGTTTATAACTGGATGGCCTCAGGCTTGTTGCTTACTGCGCTTGTTGCCTACCTGATCGCGGAAATCCCCTCCGTGCGTTCCCTGTTCTTCCATGTGCAGGGCTATCAGGTTGCTCCAACGGGACTTGGCTGGCTCGCGATGATTGCGCCGCTTGGCTTCGTTATGGTGATGTCGTTTGGCGTCAACCGGCTTTCCCGCTCCGCGGTGCAGGGACTGTTCTGGCTGTTCTGTGCGGTAATGGGCGCCAGCCTTTCCAGCATCCTTCTGATGTATACCGGTGTATCGGTGGCGCGTGTCTTCCTGGTGACGGCAGCGACCTTCGGAGCCACATCTCTGTGGGCCTACACCACCGGAGCCAATCTGATCCGCTTCCAGTCTTTCCTCATGATGGGTCTGATCGGACTTCTGATCGCAGGACTGGTGAACATGTTCCTCGGTAGCCCGGCGATCTACTTCATCTACAGCGTGGTGGGCGTTTTCCTCTTCATTGGATTGACTGCATTCGATACGCAGCGGATCAAGGTCACCTATCCGCAGTTCGCTTACTATGAAGGTCCTGAGGGAGCGGCAAAGCGTTCGGTTTACGATGCGCTGAACCTCTATCTGAACTTCATCAACCTCTTCCAGTTCATGCTGCAGTTCATGGGAACCCGTAACAGCAACAGTGAGTGAGGCTCGTCGAGTTTCATTTTGAGTGATGCGACTCTGCCCCGGCCTTCCTGAGGTCGGGGCTTTTTTTTGACTCGTGGAATGTCCGCGTTCAGTGAGCGTGTCCTTCCCGTGTGACGCATGGCATATCTAAAAAAATAACACTTATGCGAAAAATTTTGAGAAGAATGGCAATTCTGTGAAGCAGGGGAAAAGTGAGAAAGGTCGGGTTTGTTGCGATAAATTGATCTGACACCGTAGTGTCGAAATATATTGAAATATTACGTGATGATATCTTTGGGGTGATCAGGGCTGCTTTTGGCAGGAAACAGCGGAACGGAAAGGCGTATGATGCATTGTGATAACTAAATTGTGGGATTATTGAATCGTTGTAATGCAACGTGGACGGAAGTGATCTGTGCCTGTGGGCAGGTGTGATCCGGAACGACCTTGTTGGAGAGAGACCTACAAGTATGTCAGAATCGAGGGACGTACGATGAAAAACAAGTACCTGAAGGGAGCAGCCCGACTGGCTGGTCTCGCTTCGGTGCTTCCACTGGCGGGATGTGAATGGGACATCCTGGACCCCAAGGGGCCAGTGGGAGACCAATTGAAAACCTTGATCGTTGAGTCGACGGTCGCAATGCTCATTGTGGTTGTCCCGACAATCATCATGGCATGCTATTTTGCGTGGAAATATCGGCAGACGAACACGGAAGCCGAATATCTTCCCAAGTGGTGCCACTCGAATAAGATCGAGGCGGCGATCTGGGGTATCCCAACCCTGATCATCATCTATCTGGCGGTCATCACCTATCAGACCTGCCACTCACTCGATCCCTATCGTCCGCTGGACGCAGAAGCGACGACGAAGCCTCTCGAGGTTGAAGTTGTGGCTCTGGACTGGAAATGGCTCTTCATCTACCCGGATGAGGGTATTGCCACAGTCAACCAGCTGGCGATCCCGGTGAACAAGCCGGTTCACTTCGTCATCACGTCCGATGCCGTGATGAACTCGTTCTTCATTCCGCGTCTTGGCTCCATGATCTACGCCATGGCGGGCATGCAGACGCAGCTTCACCTGATGGCGACGGAAGCTGGCGACTACCTTGGTGAGTCAGCCAACTACAGTGGTCGCGGCTTCTCCGACATGGAGTTCCGTACACTCGCAATGCCGCAGGATCAGTATGCAGCATGGGTCGAGAAGGTGCGTTCTTCATCCGATCAGCTGGATGACCAGACCTACCCGCGTCTTGCTGCTCCAAGCGAGGCCGAGCCGGTCAAATACTATTCTCATGTCGAGCCGAACCTCTTCGACCAGATCGTGGCGAAGTACAATAACGGCATGGTCATGGACAAGAGCACGGGCAAAATGATCCACGTTCAGTCCGCGATGTCCGACATGAACATGAAGGAGTAGGATCAAAATGCTAGGGAGATTATCGTTCGCGGATATCCCGTTGGATGTGCCGATCCTTGTCGGTACGTTCATCGGCGTCGCGATAGCTGGTATCGCCGTTCTCGGCCTGATTACGTATTTCGGAAAGTGGGGCTATCTCTGGAAAGAGTGGCTGACTTCCGTTGACCATAAGCGTCTGGCGGTGATGTATGTCGTCGTCGCTCTGCTTGCCCTTGTGCGTGGCTTTGCCGATGCCATCATGATGCGTACCCAGCTTGCGCTGGCTTACGCGGGTAACCCCGGCTATCTGCCGCCTCATCACTATGACCAGATCTTTTCGGCCCACGGCACGATCATGATCTTCTTCATGGCGATGGCGTTCATGACGGCTCTGTTCAACTTCGTGGTGCCGCTTCAGATCGGTGCACGCGACGTTGCTTTCCCGTTCCTGAACAACCTGAGCTTCTGGATGACGGCAGTCGCCTTCGCGCTGATCAACGTCTCACTGTTCATCGGTGAGTTCTCTCAGTGCGGCTGGCTGGCATATCCGCCGCTGTCCGAAAACCAGTTCAGCCCCGGTGTCGGTGTCGACTACTATATCTGGGCAGTTCAGATTTCGGGTGTCGGCACGCTGCTGACAGGCGTCAACTTCTTCGTCACCATCGTCAAGATGCGTGCTCCTGGCATGACCTGGATGAAGATCCCCGTGTTCACATGGACCGCTTTCTGCGCTTCCGTGCTGATCATGATCGCCTTCCCGGTTCTGACCGTGGCTATCGCTCTTCTTGGCCTTGATCGTTATTTCGGGATGCACTTCTTCACGAATGACGGCGGCGGCAACCAGATGCTCTATCTGAGCCTGATCTGGACCTGGGGTCATCCGGAAGTTTACATTCTCGTTATCCCGGCGTTTGGTGTGTTCTCGGAAGTCGTTCCGGCGTTCTCACAGAAGCCGATCTTCGGTTATGCGACGATGGTCTATGCGACCTGCGCCATCATGGTGCTGTCGTTCGTCGTCTGGGTTCATCACTTCTTCACCATGGGTGCAGGTGCTGACGTCAACGCGTTCTTCGGTATCGCGACGATGATCATCTCCATCCCGACGGGCGTTAAGCTCTTCAACTGGCTGTTCACGATGTACAAGGGGCGCGTTGAATTTCACGCCACGATGTACTGGGCTGTCGGCTTCATGGTCACCTTCACCATCGGCGGCATGACCGGCGTGATGATGGCGATCCCGGCTGCTGACTTTGTTCTTCATAACAGTCTCTTCCTCATCGCCCACTTCCATAACGTCATCATCGGCGGTGTGTATTTCGGCTACATCTGTGGCATGAACTTCTGGTTCCCGAAGGTCTTCGGCTTCAAGCTGAACGAAACCTGGGGCAAGCGGGCGTTCTGGTGCTGGTTTGTCGGCTTCTACTTTGCGTTCGTTCCGCTTTATGTCCTCGGCTTCGAAGGCATGACGCGTCGTCTGAACCACTACAGCAACCCGGCATGGCATCCTTGGCTTCTGATTGCTGAAATCGGCGCCGTGATGATCCTGTTCGGTATCGTCTGTCAGGTTACCCAGCTTTATGTCTCCATCCGTGACATGAACCTTGCTGAGAACCGTGACGTGACCGGTGATCCGTGGAATGGCCGTTCGCTCGAGTGGTCAACGTCTTCACCGCCGCCGCCTTACAACTTCGCTATCGTTCCGCACGTTCATGAATTCGATGCATTCATGCACGACAAGGAAAACGGTATCGACACGCGTCAGGCAGGTGGACCTTACCAGCCGATTCACATGCCGAAGAACACGGCGGCCGGTTTCCTGGTCGGTGCGTTCAGCTTCGTGCTTGGCTTCGCTGCGATCTGGTACATCTGGTGGCTGGCAGCGATCGCTCTTGTGGGTGTTTTCGCGACGGTTATCGCACGCAGTGCGAACCAGGATGTTGATTACTACATCCCCGCCGAGGAAGTTGCCCGGATCGAGAACGAGCACTCCCGCAAACTTATGGCACAGGCGGCTGAGTAATGGCGCACGATACAACTCTCTCTGACGCGCACGCAGAGCACGAACACCACGAACTTCCGACGGTGTTCGGGTTCTGGGTGTATCTGATGACGGACTGCATCATCTTCGGATCGCTGTTCGCCGTCTTTGCGGTCCTCCGGAACCAGTTTGCCGGTGGACCGACAGGTAAGGAGTTGTTCGAAATTTCGGGGCTTGCGCTGGAAACAGCGCTCCTCCTGATCTCGAGCATCACCTATGGTTTCGGCATGATCGCGGCCCACAAGGGTCAGATCAAATCAGTCCAGATGTGGCTGGCCGTTACCTTCCTCCTTGGTCTTGGGTTTGTGTTCCTTGAGCTCAGGGAATTCGCTCACATGATCGCAGACGGCGCTGGTCCGGATCGCAGTGCGTTCCTGTCCGCGTTCTTCACCCTGGTTTCAACTCACGGTCTTCACGTGAGCTGTGGTCTGGTCTGGCTGGTCGTCATGATCGTCCAGCTGTCCGGCGTGAGCGCGATCAATGAGCGTATGATGAACAAGCTCACCATGCTGAGCCTGTTCTGGCACTTCCTCGACATCGTGTGGATCTGCGTGTTCACCTATGTCTATCTGGCGAGCATGATCTGATGAGTAACGACCATTCAGCAGCCCATGGGGGCTCGAGCCACGGTAACGCAACCTCGTATATCATCGGGTTTGTTCTTGCCGTTATCCTGACTGCCGCAGCGTTTATGGTGGTGATGGGGCATAGCCTCTCACCTTCAGCAACGCTGATGGCCATCACTGTGCTTGCGGCGATTCAGGTGGTCGTTCACCTGATTTTCTTCCTGCACATGAGCACAACAGCTGAGCAGGCCTGGAATAACAAAGTCTTCCTGTTCACCCTTGGCTTTGTTGCGATCTTCTTTGTCGGCACGATGTTCATCATGGACAACACAGCCGCACACATGATGTCGCGCTAAAAGATTATCTGTCCGGTCACTTCGGCGACTGGATGAGTGGTCTGGAAAAGCCCCACCCGTTAATTCGGGTGGGGCTTTTTTTATGACATGCTAAACCAGACTTATCGCGATGGCTGATCGACATAAGTGGAAATGTGCCGATGGACAGACGCTCTTCTCAGGCGTGGTTTGCTGTCAGACGTTATGGGTATGGTGCCGGACGCCGATCACCTGGCAGGGATGGAGTCTGTGGATACTCTTTTTAGGAGTAACGCTGATTCCGACTCTGGTCGTTTTCCTTGGCTGGATCTGACGCGGCCATTGCTGGCCGAAGGTCTGGTAATGCTTGTCGATGGGATAGCAATCGTTTCGTTTTTGCTGACCTGCCAAGCCAAGACGGCCGGAGACTGGCGATGGCATTGGGGACCATCAGACTGATGACCAACGATCTCCAGAATGAGGAAAGACGCCCATTTCAGACTTCACTATTTGAAGGACGCATCAAAACAGTGGCCTTCTGGTCTGCAAATACGTCGCAATCAAATATTTATTGAACTGTTCCTGTATGCCAACAGTAAACAGGCATTTCTCTGCCACTCATACAGTTTTCGCCAGTAAACCGGAATTAAAGGGACCGCGTTTCTTTGTGTGGAGCGTGGCAAAGCCCTGAAAAGCCAGCGCCTTGCATTCAACTGTGCACACCACGCTTCTATCCAGAAAGTGAGAGACGCGGTTCCATACAATCCATAAAAAAAGCCTGCCCCTTTTGAGGGGCAGGCTTTGTCCAGACACAGACAGCGTCCGATCAGTCTTTCTGAGGCTCCGGAGAAAGAAGCTCTTTTTTGTTAGGCTTGTCTTTCCACTCTTCCGCATCGGCAGGAGCTGTGCCTTTGCGAGTAATGTTCGGCCACACCGCAGCATATTTCGTGTTGATTTCGGCCCACGGCGTGGCGCGATCATCGCTGTCAGGGAAAATGGCTTCGGCCGGGCATTCCGGTTCGCAAACACCACAATCGATGCATTCATCAGGATTAATGACGAGAAAATTCTCGCCAGCGTAGAAGCAGTCTACCGGGCAGACTTCCACGCAATCCATGAACTTGCACCGAATGCAGTTTTCAGTGACCACGTAGGTCATCGTCATCTCCGATTATCAGGGGCCTGACACTGGCGTCAAAGCCGGGTGTGAACGGACGGTCGGAACTCAGCCCGCATATCGAGGCGCACCTATGCGGCGGATTTCCTACAGAAGCAAGCCATTGGTGCGGAAAACGCACCGGTGTTGCCGAATGGCCCATATGCACTGTTGCATGAAAGATATTCAGGCGGGTGTGCGAATCAGCAGGGATGAGAGGACGGCAAAGGGCGTTTCCTTTGCGGGACGTCGTGATTTTACTGACCGTAAGTGATGCTTTTTCGGGCCGTTCTGGGGTCTGGAAACCACCCAGAACGGGTTTGGACCCGCCATGTTGGACGGGAGTGGGCGGGGGGCTTCCAGTCGCAGACCGAGCGCACGCAGTATGGCAGGCACATCCGCTGCCTTCGTGCCCAGCCAGGGAGCGAAATGCTCAGGCAACGCTACACTGTTCTGTCGCGTCCGGAAAGATAATGTTCGCACCAGCTTTTCCGCCATATCGAGACGGAGTCGCACAGGACCGCAGGCGGGCCATCCAAGCTCATCAAAATGCGCGGAGGGAAATGCCGTCACCGGAACCGATACGGCAGAAGGAGGCGGCATTTCCAACGCGCCAGCACCAGAATGCACGGCCATCAGAAGAGCACGGAAACGCATGGGGCGTGGCTTGAGCAGGCTCGGCAGATAAAGCCAGCCCAAGGCGCAATGCACGCCCAGACGGTGGAGAGGATGATGCTTTGTCAGCGGAAAACGGGCGCGAGCCTGTCCGGCACCTTCCATCATTTCGTGAAGCGCACCGCGTGTCTCGGCGCTGGCAGCAGCACGGGCATGGGTTCTGAAGAGAGGAGCCAACTCCTGTTCAATGTGCCGCGAGACAAATTCTGAAAGGCGCGTCCGGACACTCTCTCGCTGGCGCGTGTCCAGAAGATCGTCACCGCGCAACATGATTGTCGGATGCAGCACATCGCGTCCGGCGCGCAAACGGGCAATTTCGACGCCTTCCCAAGTGATGTCACCAGTCCGGTGATCAAGCATGAAAGCGGTGTCGTCGGCGTGCTGACAGGCTTGCACACGTAGGGGAATCTCGGTTCTTAGAGCACGGCGGGCGGCGCGGGCGAGGGTGGCGCGATCCGATTGCGGCAGATCCGAATCAAGATGAAGCTGGAAGCCCTGCATTCTGCCGACCGGATGACCTTCGACAACGACTTCGCCATCGCTTTTGACCGCGGAAAGAAGCGGCGCATTATTTTCATTTTCGAGCAGCCGGATCAGATGCGCTGAGCGTCTGTCAACGAAACGGGCGGTCAGACGCTCATGCAGGGCGTCCGAAACCTTGTCTTCCACGACCCGTGTGCGTTCCTGCCAGACCGGGGCATTCCTGACCCAGTGCTCCCGGTTGGCGATGTAGGACCAGATGCGGATGCCGGCGAGGCGCTGCATGAGCGTATCGACGTCGCCGTCTACACGATCGAGGCGTCCAAGCTGCTCTTCCATCCACGCGGCGGGCAGACGACGCTGCTCGACCAGCAGGCTGAATACACGGCTACAGAGTTGCGCATGGCTCCGCTCGCCAATCTTGCGAAAATCCGGAATCTGACACACGTCCCACAGCATTTTTGTGTGGGCTCGCCCCGTGGCAGTGGCCATGATCTGGGGTTCGTGCGCGAGCGTAGCGAGGATCAGCGCGTCACTGGTTGGCTCACTGGCTTGTAGGCCGCGCATCGGTGGCGGCACTGACAGGCTGGCCATCAGAGCGCGTGGACTGGAAAAATCCAGCTTGTCATTCCGCCAGATCAGCCGTTCGAGTGGATCGAACTGATGGTTTTCGACAGCCTCGATGATCGGATCAGGCATCAGGGGGCACCGTCCCGTCGTGCCGAACGTGCCGTCTTTTGCACCGCGCCCGGCCCGTCCGGCGATCTGTGCAATTTCTGATGCGGTGAGAGGTCGCCGCCGCGAACCATCGAACTTTGCAAGACCGGCAAAGGCGACATGGGCAATGTCCATGTTGAGACCCATGCCGATGGCGTCTGTGGCGACGAGATAATCGACTTCCCGATTCTGGTAGAGCTCCACCTGTGCATTGCGTGTGCGGGGCGACATCTGCCCCATGACCACGGCACATCCACCCCGACGGCTCCGGATCAGCTCCGCAATGGCGTACAGTTCGGCGGCGGAGAACGCTACAATGGCCGATCGGGCAGGCAGTTTTTCCAGCCGAGTCGGACCTGTGAAGGTCAGCGCCGATAGGCGCGGGCGGGTGTCGATGGTGATCTCGGGCACCAGCCGACGCATCAGGGGCGCGATGGTTTCTGCCCCGAGGAAAAGTGTCTCTCCGGTTCCGCGTGCATGAAGCAGGCGGGACGTGAAGATATGACCTCGTTCCGGATCAGCGCAGAGCTGGATTTCGTCGATGGCAAGAAAGGACACTTGTCTGTCGACAGGCATGGCTTCAACAGTGCAGGAAAACCACCGCGCATCGGGTGGAATGATCTTCTCCTCGCCGGTGATCAACGCGACGCGGGAGGCTCCCTTTCGGGCGACCAGCCGCTCGTAATTCTCACGCGCCAGAAGCCTGAGCGGAAAACCGATGATGCCAGAGGGATGCGCCAGCATCCGCTCGATGGCGAAATGCGTCTTGCCGGTGTTGGTCGGTCCAAGGATGGCGTGAAGATGATGATCTGTCTCGCGACCCGCTGCGCCATGAAAACTATGGCCAGACGATCTGGCGAAAGAACCGTCGGCGCCCGCCGGAGCACAGGCGGGGAGGGGGCAAAGCGGAAACGGGTGGGTGGAGAACCCTGTCATGCAGGCATGGTCCGATGGCTCGACGGGAAATGCAAGGGCCGGTTGTGATCGCGGGCAATGTTGCGTCCGGGGATGTTCGGGAGCAGCCTGCGTCCATTGACTGTTCATCAAGTATGGAGAGACGCGATGCGTGCAAACGGGCTGGAATGCATTGTTACGGGACGCGTAAAGGGATCAGTCGGCGTGGTGCACGGCGTCCGGACGGCCAGCGCCAAGGAACTGACAGCGATTGTAGGGGCGACTGGCGCGCGTTTTGCGGTGGACACCGGTTTTACGGCTGCCTCGGGACAGTTGGTGCTGGTGCCGGACGCTTCGGGCGAGGTGACGGCGCTACTTGGCCTGCCTGCTCCCGACAGGATTGATCCTTTCGTGTTCGGTGGGCTGGCCAGAGATCTGCCAAAAGGCAACTGGACACTCTCGCTGCCGGATGATGTGGATCGCAGTGTCGCCGTGCTTGGTTTTGCTCTGGGCGCGTATCGTTATGTGCTGGGTGAAACGAAACCGTTGCAGGTGCATCTCTATGAAAAGAAGCCGGATTCGCTGGCTCTGGAGATGGCGGAGTCGATCTGGCTGGGACGTGATCTGATCAATGCGCCCGCCAATCTGCTGGGACCGGAGGATCTGGCCAAGGCAGCTCAGGCGGCGCTGGAGCCCTTTGACGCCAAAGTGAAGATCATCAAGGGAAAAGCGCTTGAGGTGGCCTACCCGCTGGTCGCGCATGTCGGGAATGGTTCCGAGCGACGTCCGCGTGTGGTGGTGGCGCACTGGGCTGGATCGAAAGCGAAGAAAGACGCGCCGCTCCTGTCGCTGGTCGGCAAGGGTGTATGTTTTGACAGCGGTGGCTACGACATCAAGCCCGCGTCCGGCATGTTGCGGATGAAGAAGGATATGGGAGGTGCTGCGACCGTTCTGGCGTTGGCGCGTCTCATCATGGCGCAGGATCTGCCGCTACGACTGGAAATGCGTCTTGGTTGCGTGGAGAATTCGGTTTCCGGCACGGCGATGCGGCCACTGGACGTGGTGACGGCCAGAAACGGCCTGACGGTTGAAATCGGCAATACCGACGCGGAAGGACGGCTGGTGCTGGCCGATCTGCTGACCGAAGCCAGTGAGACTCATCCGACAGCGCTGATTGATGTGGCGACGCTCACTGGCGCGGCCCGTGTGGCGCTTGGGCCGGACCTGCCCGTTGTGCTCGGTAATAATGATGCGATGGTCGAAGGACTGCTTGAAGCAGGAAAAACTGTCTCCGATCCTTTCTGGCGACTGCCTCTGTGGGATGGATACCGGCACTGGCTGAAAAGTTCTGTAGCAGACCTCAATAACATTTCGTCTAAACCGTTTGCCGGGGCCATTACGGCGGCTTTGTTTCTTGAGCGTTTTATTGAATCTGATGTGCATTGGACGCATATCGACAGCTATGCATGGAATGATTCAACACGCCCCGGAAAGCCGGAAGGTGGCGAAATCCTTGGGTTGCGGGCGATTTATGCGGCTCTTCCGCATGTGCTGGGGATGACGGATTTATTAAATTCGTGAAAATAACGATTACCCTAAAAAACTATTCATTTGTTACGGCTTTAAATCGTCTCAGAACAATCTATATGTGCTTGCAACAAGATAATGAAGCCGACCGCGTGTCGGGGACAGGGCGCTAACCTTACCTGTCTGGAAACAGGGAATAATATGATGGCACAGGCCAGGACAACGACACTCCGGACCGCATCCGCAGCGAAGGCCGCGGCGAAGACCCAGACGAATGCGACAGCTGACCAACTGGTCAACACGCTGCGTGACACGATGGTTTCGCTCGTCCGTCGTGATGGTCCGGATCTTTCCGCTCGCCAGCTGGCCGTTTTCCTGACCTGCTATCTTCAGGAAGAAGGTCACACCGTTCGCGGTCTCGCTTCCGAGCTGAATGTGTCCAAGCCTGCCATCACCCGCGCTCTGGACCGTCTCGGCGAACTGGATCTGGCCCGTCGCAAGGTTGATCCGCTCGATCGTCGTTCGGTGCTGGTTCAGCGCACGTTGAAAGGCGCTGCCTATCTTCGTGAGATCCGCTCCATCATGGGTGAAGCAGCTCCTGCCGCTCGCAAGGAAGCGTCTGAAGAGCGTGCTCCGCGCGCCGGACGTCGCGCGGCGTAACAGACGCGCCTGTCGAGACTATCCAAAAAGGCCGCTCCTTGGAGTGGCCTTTTTTTATGGCCTGTGTATGCGGCACGCATGTTTTTAGGGTTTTGCTCTTTGCTCTCGACAAGGGGATGAGAGAGCAGCGATCCGCTCAGAGGTCACCTGCTGATAAAATATAAAATGCCTTTTTCAAGGAGGTGATCTGATTTGCCGAGTGGCCGGGACTGTGGCTGAATGGCTCGGTGAACCGGATGACGGGTTCAGGCGTTATCGCTGCACAATAGACGCCGATACCCCTCAGGTTCTGTTGGGAAAACTTAAGGAGCCCACAATGCGTTTCACACCTTTTGCCGTTGCTGCCGCCCTGTCTGCCGCAACGTATTTCGCAGCCCCGGCCATGGCGGCTGATACGCTTGGCACGCCCTCAGGCAGCCTGACCATCAAGACCAAATCGGCTGATCTTGGTGTCGGTTACACGTGGGGCGACGCCCGTCTGACGTTCAACAAAAAGACGTATCGCTACAAGGTCACAGGCGGTCAGATCGCGGCCGTTGGTTTCTCTGAGGTGGTCAGCAAGGGCACTGTCTATAACCTGCACAATGCTGCCGATATGGAAGGCACTTTTGCAGCCACAAGCGGCGAAGCCACATTGGGCAGCGGACTGGGTGGGGCTGTTCTTGAGAACAAGCACGGCGTTCGCCTCAAGCTTGAGAGCGACGCCAAGGGTGCGCGTCTTTCCGCTGGTGCTGGCGGCCTGACGTTCGAGCCTCTGAAATAAACGCTGTCACCTGTGATGGGAACGCGAGCCGGAGATCGAAAGGTCTCCGGCTTTTTAGTGTCTGAGGCGATGAAAAGCCGAAGCATTTCGTGGAACCTGCTGTTCAAGTCTTTTCAAAGCCAGATTCAATGCGGCTCTGTTTATCAGATCGACGGCTTATCCTTGCCATACCGATAGATGACGGCTGAACCGGCCCACGCCAAAGCAAACAGTCCGATTACAATAAAACCAAGCGTGTTGAAGTTGTCTCCCAATGACGCAACAAGATTCCAGAGTTTTCCCTGTGCATTGAACTGATCGGCAACAAGGTTGAGCGCTTCGATGCTGCCTATGACGAGTGCGACAAGCACGGAAACCAGAGTGATGGCGATATTATAACGGAGTTTACGAAGAGGATCGACAAAGGCCCATTGGTAGGCACCTGTCATCAGCACACCATCCGCCGTATCAATGAGGGACATGCCTGCGGCAAAAAGTGCTGGAAAAATCATGATGGATGCAATGGCGATGCCACGGCTGGCCTCGGATGCCGACAGACCGAGCAGGGAGACTTCCGTTGCCGTATCGAACCCCAGCCCGAACAGAAAGCCGAGAAAAAACATGTGCCAGCTTTTGGAAACCAGCTGGAATAACGGTCTGAGAAAGCGGGCGAGCACGCCTTTCTGAGCCAGAATCTTCTCGATTGTTTCAGGCTTTTCTTCCCCATGCTTTTTGACATTTCGGTAGGTCTGCCAGGTCGAATGCAGAACCAGAAGATTGATCAGGGCGAGAATGAACAGAAATCCTGCCGAGATGACTGTGCTGATCACGCCTCCAATATTGCGCCATATTTCCAGATGATCCTGCAAAGTGTGGGAAAGCACGATCGTGCCGAATGTGGCGATCACGACTAGCGTTGAATGTCCGATCGCAAACCACAGGCCCAGCGTCAGCGGGCGTTTGCCCATCTGGATGAGTTGACGGGTCACGTTATCAATGGCGGCGATATGGTCCGCGTCCACGGCATGCCGGAGGCCAAACCCGTAAGCAATTAAGGCATTACCCAGCAAAACAGGGGAGTGCCTGAAAAGCACGAGTGCCCACATCCAGATTCCCAGATTGGCAAGAACCAGACAGCTTCCCAGCACGATAATACGCAGGCGTAGAGCAGGTTGAGGCGCTTGAGCGAGATCAGAAGCCATACTGCACCGCAAATCGCGCCGAGATCGGCTCAATGGGATGGCCGGTCGCTCCGGACTGCACTGCCGAGGTCGGTGTCAGGCGATAATCATAGGCGTATTGCGCGGCGTAGGCATGGGCATTGAAGGCATTGAAGACGCTGGCTTCCAGTTTGAGAGTCTTCGTGAAGCGGTAACCGATGTTCAGATTGACCTCCTGATAGCCCTTTGATCGTAAACTGTTGTCTTCAACCAGCGGATAGCCGCCAAGCCAGCGGACCTGCAGGCCGCCATACCATGGCCCACGATCAGCAATGATACCGAAAGACCAGACAAAGCTGGGCGCGTTTGTCACATAGTGTCCATCAATACCGTAGCTGGCCAGGTTTTTCGCCTGATAGCGCGCCTTCGCAAAAGACAGGTCGGTATTGAATTCAAGCCAGGTAAAAGGATTGTACTGCGCGGAGAGTTCAACGCCCTGTCTGCGGCTGGCTGGACCGGGCGACGTGACGCCGGCGTCTCCGTCGTAACTGAGTTCGGAATCAAAATCGATGATGAAGGCGGCCGCCTGCACATTCAGATGTCGAAGTGGAGTAGCTCTTACTCCGGCTTCTCCGCTGACAGCGGATGTCATGAGAGGCACTTTGACCGATCCCTTGGCAAATTCATCCGAAGCATAAGAACCGGATACTGACCGGAAGTCATTGGAATGGAAACCTCGTCCGCCACTCAGGTAAAATTCGGTTTTCTTCCAGGGACCAAAGACCAGACTTCCCTTGGGTTGAAAGAGCCACTGATGTTTGCGCGTCAGACTGTCATCTACCAGATTGCTGTCCGTGCCCCCCTGATAGTCCTCGCGCAGACCAACAATCATTCGAAACCACGGTAGCCAGTGCGTTGTGTTCTGAACGAACATTCCGGCGGAGCCAAGATTGATGTTGTCCGCATTGCAGAGATAGGGAACCGTTGCTTCCAGACTGGACGGGCAGGCTGCCAGTGTCACGCGTTGCCGTGTGTGTCGCCGATCGACATACAGGAAATCATACCGTCCCTGCACACCAACCTGCGTGTCTGTCTCCACCCGTCCGACATGATCCTGCCGTGAATAAGTGCTGCTGCCCCCAACAGTCGTGCGGGTTTCGTCCTGCTGCTGCTGATCGCCATTGATCGGATCGTCCAGATAATGTGTGAAATTATTCCACAGTGTCAGCCGGTCATGCGAGGCAAAAGCGCTCGTCACCCATTTCCAGTTGTCGTCGGCAAGATGATAGTGTCCAGACAGGCTGTACCTCTCTGAAAATCCTCCATCCGTCGGGTCGAGCGAACCGTATCGACCGATCAGTCCTTCGCTATAGGCGGCCAGAGGCTGATCGTTCGTGGCGCGCCACTGCCCGCGATAGAACATCCCGGTGAGATCAAAGCCGTTCGTTACATCACCATGCGTATAACGGGTAATCGCCTTGATACTTCTGGCATTGTCAGGATATTTCCACGGACCATCCGTATGGGAAAGACTGAAAGCGTTGACCCAGCGATCGCCATTCCCGAGATGCGCTGTCCCACCCAGATAGGCGTGATAATCTCCCAGCGTCCCGGCGCTCAGGGAGATCTGTCGAGGCACATCATCCGCGAGTTTCATGTGATCCGAACCCGCAACGCCGAAATCCCCGATATCGGCGTGAAACGGGCCTTTGGTGTAGTCCACGCCTGACAGCAACTCGGGAATGAGAAAGTTGAGGTCCGTATAGCCCTGACCATGCGCGTTGCTGACGCCGTTTATGGGCATGTCATCCACGAAAGTGGCGAGGTCGGTGCCGTGATCCAGATTGAAGCCACGCAGAAGGAACTGGTTGGCTTTTCCCTCGCCTGAGTGAGACGTGACGACCAGACCAGGGACGGCCTCCAGAATCTGACCGACACGATAAGCCGGACGGAGCTGGATTTCCCGGGCCGTAATGGAGCCTTCGCTTGCTGTTGCAGCCCGTCCCAGAAGGTTACGGCGGGAAGCCGTGACATTGATCTGTTCGACTGCGGGCTTGAGAGTTTTGGTACGCACGTTTTTCGTTGTGGTTGTTTTCTGGCCGCTTCTCGGCGGAGGGGGACTCTCCGACGCAGCGATGGCGTCATCTGACAAGAAAAGCAGACCGCTGAACAGAAACGAAAAACAGAGAGGAAAAACCGGATAGCACTGGTGCAGAGTCAATCGCGAATAACGAACAGTACCGCAGCGTTCGGTCTGCCTGTCCGGAAAACGTAAAGTCATCTGAACCCCGTTCAGTATGACAGGAACAGGGCAGACATATGCGCATCAGGTTTACAGTGAGAAAACCGTGACGCGAAGCACAGCCGCCCCGGGCACCCCGCCGGTGGTTGAAAACATGCACGGCAGGTCTCCTGGCTCATGGGTCATCGTGGCCAATCAGTCTTCCCGGAAACGAACTGTCTCCAGTGACATACGGGCGATTGGCAACTCGCCACTTACAGTTGCGGGGGCAGCGTCGGTCTTGCACCGGACTTCCCTCTTAGCTTCATTCTGCCGAAACAGAACGAAGAACCATGCAGGCCGCACCAGAACTGTAATGTCCCGGTTGTGTCAATCCTTCCGGTGACGTTCGGGGCTGGTGTTGATGAGTTTGATGCACAGAAATTTCGCCTGTCTGGGACCAGCCTTACAGGGCGGATGCTTCCGTTCTACCACCGCCCCACGGGGTGTTTTTTCACTCGCAGCACCACAAACGCCGTCCAGACAAGCTGCGGCAGAACAACAGATGCAATGGTCAGCCAGACTGATTCGACAGGCGGCAGGGAAAGCAGCGCATACATCCCCGCGCCCCACAGCACAAAACCCCAGTGCAGCAGGGTCACAACCGGCATCGGCACACCAGAGCGGAAGGCTATTTGGTAAAGATGCCCCCGATGCGCCTGTAACAGCTTTTCTCCAGCGAAAGCGCGGCGGACAAGGGTGAAGGCCACATCATAGAGCAATCCTGCAATCAGGCAGGGAACGAGAAGGGCTGCGTGAAGATCAGGAATCGCGGGAGCGATGGAAGGTGTCGCCAGAACCAGCATCGCAGCGGCGATGAGCAGCCCGCAGGCCTGACTGCCTACATCGCCGAGAAAGATGCGGGCATGAGGAAAGTTTAGTGGCAGGAACGCCAGCAGCCCGAAAGTCAGCAGAGCCGCGATAAGACGCAGTTCCGGCGTATCCGAAGGCCAGAAGGGCAGGGCAAGACAGAGGAACGCCAGACAGAGCGTTCCGGAAACTAGCCCGTTGAGGCCGTCCATGAAGTTGACTGCATTCGTCACGAACACTGTCCACAGGGTCGCGCCCATGGCGGCCACGAGAAACCATGCGGGACTTGCAAATCCACCCATGGGCAGGATGGCGGCGGTGACCATGATGGCGGACAGGATCTGGGCGGCAAGTTTGATCAGGGGCGACCACTGATACACGTCGTCGAGCCATGAAATGATGGCCAGAAAGGCGATCGCACACCAGAATGTCACGCTGTCAGGCGTGAGAGCGGGCACGCCACAGAGATAACGCATCGGGAAAAACAGGAGCAGAAACGCCCCGATCACACCGACGCCTCCGCCCTTTGGCGTTGGAGCCGTGTGCGCGCTGCGATGTCCCGGCGTGTCGAGCACGGCGACCGCGATCATCCGGCGGCAGAGAAGCGCCGAAATGACGTAGGCAAGGAGCAGAAGGCCGAGAGCCGGATACATGTGAAACATCGAAAGCCACGAGCTGATATGAAAAACCTCGGCTTCGTTGCTTCTAGCCGACGCATAGCTGGGCTATACGGCGAGCGTGATGGTCCCGCAACGCCCGGATGTCGCGCCGCGAAATACCCGGCTGCGACCACTCAATCGGATTCTGGTCAACGTTCTGCTTGACGGCAGTGTGGCCGCTGTTGCCGCGCCGTTCGCCCGATGGCTGGCCGCGCCGCGTGACGGGCTGCTGCATCCGCTATGGTTTCTGGCGGGTGGCGCGATCACGCTGGTGGTCAGTGGCCTGCCGTTCAGGATGCCGCAGCAATACTGGCGCTTTTCCGGCCTGTCCGATCTTCTCGGTATTGCGGGCGCGTCCATCGCCAGTTCGGCGCTGTTCACACTGGGGCTCTATGCCACGGGCTTTCCGCTGCCGAGCCCGACCTTTCCGCTCATCTACGCGCTGACCCTAACGGCCATGCTGGGCGGCCTGCGCATGGCCTATCGCCTGTGCAACGGGATCACGCGTCGCAGCATCGCGCAACGCCGGGTGGTGCTGATCGGCGCGGATCAGGTCGCTGACCTGTATCTCCGGGCGCTCGATCGTAATCCGGAGGCAGGTGTCCGTGTGACGGGTCTGATCGGGCAGGGGACGCATCAGGCCGGTCGTCGCATCCATAATGTGCCCATCCTTGGCCATGTCACCGATGTCGCGGCGCTGCTGAACGCGATGGATGCGCAGGGCACGCTGCCGGATACGCTGGTGGTGACCGATCCGAATTTTCGGGGCAGCGGGCTTGCGCGTGTTCTGGAAGCTGCCGAGACGCACGCAATCGCCGTCATGCGGGCTCCCGTTCTGACGGATCTGACGCCGGCGGACCGGATCGCACTGCGTCCTGTCGCCCTCGAGGATCTTCTGAATCGACCACAGGTGCCGCTCGACAAGGCAGGCATGGAGCGCATGATCCGCGGTGAAGTCGTGGTGGTCACAGGTGCAGGTGGTACCATCGGCTCCGAGCTTGCACGGCAGATCGCGGGATTTGGCCCGAAACATCTGGTGCTTCTGGATCATGGCGAGTTTGCTCTGTGGCAGATCGACGTGGAACTGGGTGAGCTGGCTCCGCATGTTTCGCGCAGCGTGATTGTGGCCGATGTGCGCGACAGCGACCGCATCGACGAGGTGTTCGCGCAGTTCGGTCCGGCGCTGGTCTTTCACGCAGCCGCGCTCAAGCATGTGCCGATTGTCGAGGCGAATGCCTGCGAAGGCTTGCTGACCAACGTGGTCGGCACCCGGATCGTGGCGGATGCGGCCCGGCGTCATGGTGTGCGGGCGCTGGTGATGATCTCGACCGACAAGGCGGTGAATCCCTCCAGCCTGATGGGCGCGAGCAAGCGGGCGGCCGAGATGTACTGTCAGGCGCTCGACATCACCACGCGTCATGCTGGCGAACCGTTGCGTTGCGTAACCGTCCGGTTTGGCAATGTTCTGGGCTCAACCGGTTCGGTCGTGCCGCTGTTCCGCAGACAGCTTGAGCGCGGTGGTCCGCTGACCGTCACGCATCCTGACATGCGGCGTTATTTCATGACTGTGCCGGAGGCGGTCGGTCTTGTCCTGCAAGCCAGCGTGCGGGGAACTGACGGTCTTCGCTTTGAGCAGGACATGGCCGAGAAGCCGTCGCAGACGGAGCGCGTGGCCGGAACCGACGCCCTATTGCGGGAAGGCGGTATCTTTGTGCTCGACATGGGGCAGCCGGTAAGGATCGTCGATCTGGCGCGCCAGATGATCCGGCTTGCGGGCCTGAGACCCGATGAAGACGTGAAGATCACCTTTACGGGCCTGCGTCCCGGTGAAAAACTGTTCGAGGAGCTGTTTCATGGCCGGGAGGCCCCGGTTCCCACGGATGCGCCGGGTTTGCTGATGGCAGCCCCGCGTGTTGTGGACTATCAGGATGTGGCGCACGCGGTAGACCGGATTGCTGTTCTGGCGCATGCAGGAGATACGGAGGCGGCGATGGCCGTGTTGCGCTATCTTGTGCCGGAATTCGATCACAACGCGACCGGCGAGGCGAATGACGCCGCGCCGGACACCGATCAGGACAGGGAGAGCTTGACCTCATGACCACGCCGGACGGGCAGAAGCCGATTGCTTTCCTTGATCTTCCAGCCCAGCAGCGTCGCCTCGGCGCACCGCTGAAGCAGCGGATCGATGCGGTTCTGGAACATTGCCGCTTTGTGCTGGGTCCAGAGGTGACGGAACTGGAAGAACGGCTCGCCGCATGGTCGGGAGTCGGCCATTGCGTCGGTGTCTCGTCCGGTACGGATGCGCTCCAGATCGTTATGATGGCGGAGAATGTCGGGCCCGGCGACGCCGTGTTCCTGCCGGCCTTCACCTACACGGCGACGGCGGAAGTGCCTCTGGTTCTGGGGGCGACGCCGGTTTTCGTGGATGTCGATCCTGCCACCTTCCAGATCGACCCGGACAATCTGCGTCAGCGGATCGAAAAGGTCCGCAAGGACGGCAAGCTCAAGCCGCGTGCGATTGTCGGTGTAGACCTGTTCGGCCAGCCCGCGCCGTGGGAGGCTTTGCGCGAGATTGCTTCGGACTACGGCCTGTTCCTGATGGATGACTGCGCCCAGTCCTTTGGCGGCGCGTATCATGGCCGCAATCTTGGCGCGGAAGCCGTTGCGACGACGTTGTCCTTTTTCCCGTCCAAGCCGCTCGGCGGTTACGGCGATGGCGGCGCGATCCTGACCGATGATGCGGAACGGGCGGATCTTTATCGTTCGCTGCGCACGCATGGCGAAGGTAAGACCCGCTACGAAGTGCTGCGCACCGGCATGAACGGTCGTCTCGACACGTTGCAGGCGGCGGTTCTGCTGGCCAAGCTGGACGTGTTCAAGGAAGAACTGGCCCGGCGCGATGCGATTGCGAACGCCTATGACGCCGGACTGAAGGATGTGGTGACCGTTCCCGCCCGTGTGCCTGACAGCGCCAGCGCGTGGGCGATCTATTCCGTGCTGCTGACGGATTCCGGCGAGCGGAGCGCGACACAGGAGCGACTGAAAGCGGCAGGTGTGCCCTCGGCGATCTATTATCCGCTGCCGCTACATCATCAGCCTGCCTATCGGGATCATCATGACGGCGTTGCGCTGCCGGTGTCCGAATCCCTTGCGCAGAGGATTCTGGCGCTGCCGATCCACCCCGAACTGACAGATGCGGAGGTCGCCCGCGTGATCGCCGCCGTGCGTGGCTAAAGGACTGACAGGACTATGAGGAAGGAAACCGCGTTCATCATCACCTTTCTGGTGTTTACGATCGGAACGGCGTTGGTGATCTGGATGGCGGCGCTGCCCAATTTCGTGGCCGTCAAATTCCCGGAAGTGACAGCTGGCAAGCTCGTGGCCGGACCGATGCGGCAATCCCGTCCGCTCACGCAGGATGAAGTCGCCATGCTGAACGACTGGTTCAAGCATCATCCGGGTGGCTGGGGTCCGCTGAGCCAGACGCCTCCTTCCAGTGGCGACGCGCGCGTGGAGCTTGAAGGCACCACCGACGGCCATGCCGACCCGATCGTGCTGACGCTCTGGACGGGAATCAGCGCGGCGGACTGGAACAACACCGTCTTTCTGGAATCGCCTGATGGCTCGAAAGTGCGGACGGAAAGTTTCTCGGATGCGGACTTCGCGCCGCTGCGTAAACTTGCCGACGGACAGGTCTTCCCCCGGTCGGCCTTTCCCTGATGCAGATCGTCGCTGGAACGGAAGCGCTGATCTTTGATTGCGACGGCACGCTGGTCGACAGTCTGCCGCTCTATCTGGCGTCGTGGCTGGAGGCGCTGAAGAGCAAGGGCGGTCTCGATGTGTCGCCGGACTGGTTCTTCAGTCGTCGGGGCTATTCCGAAGGGATGGTCCTGTCGGAACTGGAAAAAACGTACGGCGTCACGCTCAACCGGGCGGCGATCATGGCTGCTACACGGGAAGGCGTGCGAAACCGTCTTCCCGGCGTGAAGCAGAACATGCCGGTCGTGGCGCTGGTGCGGGAATGGGCAGGACGATTGCCGCTCGCCGTGGCGTCCAGCGGTTCGCGGGAAGTGGTGGAGGCGTCTCTCGCCGCCATCGGGCTGCTTGAAGTCTTTGATGCGATCGTGACGATCGAGGATGTGGAGCGTCCGAAACCCGCTCCCGATATCTATCTGCTGGCAGCGAAGAAGCTGGGTGTGAAGCCATCGGGCTGTCTGGTGTTTGAAGACAGTGCTGAAGGACTGGAAGCGGCTCACGCAGCCGGGATGGCGGCGGAAGATGTGCGGCCCTGGTCGGACTTTCGTGGTGACGCCTGATGGAAATCCGCTGCGCCCGCTGTGACGCACCGCTGGAATGTCTGGCGTCTGCGGAATGCTGGTGCATGAAGCTGCCGCCGGAGTTGCCGGTTCCTGAAAACCTGAACAGCGGTTGCCTTTGCCCTGCCTGTCTGACGACTGCTTTTGAGGTAAATAAAATACAACAAAAGCCCGGATCCTGATGGAAAACCCTTAATAAACCATTATTCTCGGCTTGATTGTCACCGTCGAAGAAATAAGGCGGACGTGCGGTGGCTGACTGCATGATCGCAAGCTGAGGAGTGGCCGAATGAAGGTTTTCGTGCATCTGGCCCGGGGTTTTGGTGATGAAACGTGGGGGAAGCTCTGGCGGTCGGGCAAGCTGCTTGGCCTGAATGAGGAGCATGCTTACGGGTATAATCATGCGGCGTCGCCTGACGTGCAGGTCGTTTATGCGTCTGATGGTCCCGAGACACGCCTTCAGAAACTGATTCGCTACGCCGGTCGCGCCATCCTAGGGTTTGATGTCGTCCATGCCTGGCGGAATCGGGAGAAAATGCTGGAAGCGGATGTCGTGTGGACCCACACGGAGTCCCAGACGCTGGGTGTGCTGCTGCTCTTCCGCCTGATGCGGGGACGTGTTCCCAAACTGCTCGGTCAGACAGTCTGGCTGGTGGACCGGTGGGCGAAACAGCCGTGGCCGCGTCGTCTGCTCTACCGCTTTCTGCTGCATCGGCTGGATGTGCTCACCACATTGTCGTCGTTGAACTGTCAGGATGCACGCGGCCTGTTCCCTTGGGTGCGCGTGGAGAGCGTTCTTTTCGGGATCAAGGCGGAGGGCATGCGTCCGGCCCGCGGCCCCCATGACAATGGCCCGATGAAAGTTCTTTCGCTGGGCAATGACGAACATCGCGACTGGCCGACGCTCTGCACCGCCATGTCCTCGTTACCGGATGCGACACTGCGGATCGCCAGCAGCAGCAAGGCTGCGGCCCGGGCGGCGAAGGGGCATCGCAATGTTGAGGTCATGAAGATCCGCGACAACGCGACGCTGTTCGCGGCCTATGAGCAGGCGGATGTCGTGGTGGTGCCGCTGAGCGAGAACCGTCACGCTTCGGGCATTACAGTGATTCTGGAAGCGATCTATTTCGGTGTGCCGCTTATCGCCACCGATTGCGGTGGTCTGACCGATTATCTCGACCACGATGCAGTGCTGTATGTGCCGCCGGGCGACCCTGCGGCGCTTGCCAATGCGATTCGGTCAGTAAGACAGAACCCGAAGGCGGCGAAACAGCGGGTCGAGAAGGCGCAGGAGCGCATGAAGACAGAGCTGAGTTCAGTCGCCTATGCGCAACGCTATGTTGAATTGTCCCGGGATGTCTGCGGAAAGGCCTGACGCAATCAGTCCTCTCCCTTCTTGCGAATCGTCAGGATGTAACGTCCGTTTCCTGTCTTTTCTTCTGTGGCGAGGACGGTATGCCCAAGTGATTGGGCTGAGCGTGTAACGTTCTTCAGCGGCTCTTCGCCACAAAGCGTGACACGCAGAAGTCCGCCGGCCGGCAGTCCGTCCAGAGCAAGCCGGGTCCGCACGAATGTCATGGGGCAGGTCTCGCTGGTGATATCCAGAAGAAGGGGAGGTGCATCTGACTCGTTCATGATGTCCTATGTGGCCGTCGGAACGGGTGGCTTCAAGTTCTACGGAATTATGTGGTAAATACGAAACAAAGCGCGGGCCGTGAGTGGACAAACCGCGTGGAAATCAGCTAGGCGAAGCATATGGTTGCGCATACACAGGCAGCAGGACGTATGCCGTGAGTCCGGCTTCTACCCCATCTCCGTTCCGTCAGGGCTCCAAGGCCAAGGCAGAAGATCTGTCCGATTCCCGCATTGCGCGTCTGTGCGTGGAACGTGGCCTCAAGATGACCGGCCAGCGCCGTGTGATCGCCCGTGTCCTTTCGGATGCGGAAGATCATCCGGACGTGGAAGAGCTGTATCGTCGGGCGTCAGAGCTGGACCCCAAGATTTCGGTCGCCACGGTTTATCGGACCGTGCGCCTGCTTGAGGAAAAAGGTATCCTCGAACGCCGTGATTTCGGTGGTGGACGTGCCCGCTACGAGGCGACGGAGCATGGCCGTCACTATCATCTTATCGACGTGGAAACCGGCAAGGTTCTTGAGTTCGAGGATGAAGAGCATGAAGCGCTGATGCGTCAGATTGCCAATCGTCTTGGATTCGAACTGATTTCCATGCGCCTCGAACTGTTCGGACGGCGTCTGCCGACCCCGGAGACCGCGAAGACCGAGCGTCCGAAAGCCACGAAAAAAACGCGGGGGACCGGCAAATGAGTGCTGAAACTCCGCAAGGCGGTGGTCTCTCCGCTCTTGATCTCGAGCGCGACGGTTTTCACGAACTTCGCGGCGGCAACCTTGGTGTGCGGATCGCCTCCACACCGGAAGAGATCGAGGCCGCACAAGAACTCCGCTATCGCGTGTTTTTCGAGGAAATGGGAGCGCAGCCTGATGAGCGCACCTTCCGCCTCAAGCGCGACATGGATGAATTCGATGAGTATGCCGACCATCTGCTGGTGATCGATCACGCCGTCTCTTCCGGAGCCGCGGGCGTGGTTGGAACCTATCGTCTCATGCAGGGCGATCGGGCGGCAAAGCTTGGACGCTTCTACAGCGAAAGCGAATTCGATATTGGGCCGCTGAAGAAGTTTCCCGGCCGTCTGCTGGAAGTCGGTCGCTCCTGCATCGATGTCCGCTATCGCGGACGCGCCGCGATGCAGCTTCTATGGCGCGGTATTGCGTCCTACATCTTCCTGCACAAGATCGACGTTCTGTTCGGTTGCGCCAGTCTGCCGGGGACAAACCCCGAAGAATTGAGCGAGGAACTGACCTACCTTTATCACAATCACCTCGCGCCTCCGGCGTTGCGGGTGAAGGCTCTGCCGGATCGTCGTGTGGAAATGCTGCGGCAGGATCCTCTGACCCTCGACCGTCGGCGGGCGCTCACCCGCCTGCCGCCGTTGATCAAGGGCTATCTACGGCTTGGCGGATATGTCGGTGACGGTGCGGTGGTGGACCCACAGTTCAAGACGACCGATGTGGCGGTTCTCGTGAAAAGCGAGCTGATGACCGACAAATACTATCGTCACTATGAGCGCAGGCTGCGTGACGCTCTCGACTGAGGGCTACGCAGTCCGGTCTTTGGTCCGATGAGTTCGCCTGAGCCGCAGAAAGTCGGACTGCTCAGACGGACCGGTGTTGCACTGCGCGGGATGGGGATGCCGCTTCTCGCAGGCGGTGTCGCTGCTTTCACCTTCCCTCCGCTGCATCTTCTTCCCCTTCTGCCGTTCGCGTTTCTGGTGCTCATGCGCGCGATTGATCGCGCCCCGACCACAAGGCAGGCGGCGCTGGCCGGTTTCGCCTTTGGCTTCGGTCTGCATGCGGTCGGTCTTTACTGGCTCATCAACGCCATTCTGATTCGCGCCAGCGAGTTCTGGTGGTTTGTCCCGTTCCCTTCTCTGGGCTGCGCGCTCATTCTCGCGCCTTTCGCAGCGGTTCCGGCGGCGGTTTGTCGCTGCGTTCCGGCAGGGTGGCGGCGATGCGTGCTCTTCGCGGCGATCTGGACGCTTTGCGACATGGGACGTCAGTTCCTGTTCAGCGGCTTTACATGGAATCCGCTCGGCAGTGACTGGGCCATTCATGGGCTTGCAGGTGACATCCTGATCCAGCCCGCCGCATGGATCGGCGTGGACGGGATGACGCTTCTGACCGTGATTCTCGCGCTGACCATGCCATTGGGACGCCGGTGGGCTGCGGTTGGTGCTCTCACCATCATGCTGTGGGCGGGAAGCGGCGCACTGCGTTTCTATGGTCTGGCGCATCAGGCAGATGTCGCCGCCGCTGGCCCAACTGCTCCCGTTGTGGCGCTGGTGCAGGGCAATGTGCCGGAACAGGAAAAGATCAGTCGCTCTGACATGCAGCGAGTCTTTGAGCGTTACCTGACACTCACTCAGCGAGGCGTCGCTCAGGCTCTGGAAGAAAGTGGCCGAACACAGGGGGCTGCGCATCCTGTTGTCTATGTCTGGCCGGAAACGGCCTTTCCCGGCGTGCTGGAGGAAGACCCAGAAGCCCGGTCGATGATCGTTCGGGCGGCGGAAGGGGCCAGCGCGGGAATCGTCGGCACATTGCGGATGGGACCGGATCAGCACTGGCGCAATTCCGTTGTAGCGCTTGATGAAACGGGAGGAGTCGCGGCGGTCTATGACAAGGCGACCCTTGTACCGTTCGGCGAATATCAGCCCCGTTTTCTGCCGTTGCAGGTAGTGCCCGGCGGCGGCATGACGCCCGGTCCCGGTCCACGAAGCTGGCATCTGCCCGGCCTTGAGGCCGCAGGCCCACTGGTCTGTTACGAGGTGATTTTCTCCGGTCATGTGGTGGATCATCATGATCGACCCGGCTGGCTGGTCAATGTCACCAACGACGCCTGGTACGGCAACAGTGCCGGTCCCCGTCAGCATCTGGCGGCCGTCAGACTGCGTGCCGTCGAGGAAGGGCTACCCGTGGCCCGCGCCGCCAATACCGGTGTGTCGATCGTCTATGACGCACGTGGGCATGATCTTGGCAGGCTGGAGTGGGGGATCGAAGGCGTGCTGGTTCGGGCCATGCCGCCTGCCTTGTCTCCCACCCTGTTCGCGCAGTTTGGGCAGAAAATTCCTGTCGCCCTGTGTCTGATGGCTGCTCTTGTTGCGCTGTTTCCGTCACGTTCGCGGGTGCGGTGGCGGTCTGACCGTTAATCTAGGTTAACAAATTCATCCTCTGGTTGTATGTTTATCTTCTTCTAACCCTCAGGTGGGGGTGTTCCGGGGGACGAAGTTATGGCGGCAGCAGAAGATGGCGGGACACGGGTCAGTGACCTTGATGCCCACGTGGGAGCCCGCATCCGTCTGCGTCGCACCATGCTGGGGATGTCTCAGGAAAAGCTGGGTGAGGCGATCAGTCTGACGTTCCAGCAGATTCAGAAATATGAACGTGGCACCAATCGGGTCAGCGCTTCGCGTCTGTTCGAGATCGCCAAGGTGCTCGATGTGCCCATCGGATTCTTTTACGACGACATGCCTCTGGCGCCGACGGCTCCTCCGCCGGAGGCTACGCAGTCAGCACCCGTGATGGGTTTTGCGGAGGCGCAGCAGGGGTTCGGTGGTCCGCCCATGCCGGGAGCGTCTTCACCGGCGACCGTCGATGCAGCTGTGCTATCCCGCCGGGAAACACTTGAACTTGTCCGTGCTTACTATCGTATTCCCGATGCGGGAGTGAGAAAGCGTGTGCTGGACCTGATCCGCTCAATGGCTCCGGCTGACTGAACAGCGCATTAAGCGTATCACGTCCACAAAAATCCTTTCGGCTTTCCCGCTTATGGATGCGGGGGCGGTGGGGGCAGGGGAGCCCAGTGCGTCGGACGGGCATGAGGGGCCAGACGCCAGCCCCGGTCCTGCGCGTCCCAGCGGTCCAGCCAGACATAATCACCCCGTCCTTCCATATACAGAAACAGCAGAACGGCGCTTCCATCACGCGGCACCGAACTGATGGGACGCCAGATGCTTGCGACAAACGCGTCGAGTCCCAGTTGCATCCGTGTGCGGTAATGCGTCTGGGCCTTGGGATCGAGATCGTTCCAGTCTGCTCCGCAATAGGCGTAATAGGCTTCAGATGCAGCCTCGAGCTGCTCCCGATCAATCATGCGGGTCGCCTTGGGGCGGGGAGCGGATGTTCCGGAAGGTGCGGGCCTTTTTGCCGGAACATTTGGCGGGGGTGAACGGTTCAAGTGCTGACCATGTCTGAGAATGATGGAACAATAAGGGCGGAGATGGCATGTTAGTTCAAGAGCCGATGTGTCCGATCGCAGATTAATCGCGTTGCAGGAAGACCGGCTGGGGTTTACCAGACATCCATAGCGAAGTTTCCTGTCCCTACCCGGCGGCGCACAGGGACTCTGCACTATAGAATAAATGAGGAGCCACAATGGCAGGCAGCGTGAACAAGGTCATTCTGGTTGGAAATCTCGGGCGTGACCCCGAAATCCGTACCAGCCAGAGCGGGCAGAAGATCGCGTCGCTTTCGGTGGCCACGAGCGACACATGGAACGATCGTGCCTCCGGCGAGCGTCGTGAGCGTACGGAATGGCATCGTGTGGTCGTGTTCAATGACCGACTGGCGGACGTTGCGGAGCGGTTTCTGAGAAAGGGACGGAAGGTCTATCTCGAAGGCGTTCTGCAGACCCGTAAATGGACCGACCAGTCCGGACAGGAAAAATATACGACCGAAGTCGTGCTCGACCGGTTCCGTGGTGAACTGGTGCTTCTGGATGGTCGTGGTTCCGGTGAAGGCGAAGAGGGCGGTGGCTACGGCGGCGGCTCCGAGGCTGGCGGCTTCGGTGGTGGCGGTTATGGCGGCGGCTCAGGCGGTGGTTCCCGTCGGATTGCGAGCGGCGGCGGTGCAGCTCCGCGTGGCAGTGCTCCGGCTTCCCCCGGCGGCTGGGATGCTCCGGGTGGCAGCGATCTGGACGACGAAATTCCGTTCTGAGGTTCGGACGATTTTACTGGGGGAAGCTGATGCTTCCCCTTTTTGAAGAACGGTTCTGGCGCGTTCCGTTATATTGATTGTGTCGTCTGTGATCAGCGGTACAGGTTTTTCTCACTCCATATGACGGATGATGGGCAATGCCGCCTGCTTTCAGGCTGGGACAGTTGACCATCTGACCGGTGTCCGATCAGTCCGCGTCTATTCGCGGCGGGTAAGGATTGCTTCCTGTTCCGCGCGGCTGGAAAGAACGCAGCTTTTTTTAGCATCCACTATCGCAGGACGTTTTGTGTACGCTCCGGGATGCCTGTTCTGCTGCGGCCTTTGCGAGTGCGGTCACAGTTCCTGAACATCCCCAGGAGCCTGATTGCAATATTCATTGTGAAAACATGCAGAAATAAAGTGTCTATATTCCTATGAATATAGACACTTTATTCACTATCCTGCGGTTTTATGTGGTCATTGTGCCATAGTGACAGTAAAAATTACGCCATGACATAGATCATATTCCTCTTTTGAGGTTCCACGTTCCGATTTATGCATCTATTGAAAAGTGGCGCAGAGTGACACAAATGTCCTGACAGAGCCTCGGGACGGGCGCGTGTCGCTTTCCATGTTGTGAAGGACCGTCGGTTTCCCGGCAGTGAGGGTTGAGAGTGATCAAACGCATACTTACAGGCGTTGCAGGCGTCGGCATTGTCGCCGGAATGGGATTTCTTTGGTACGCTTGGTGGCCAGCCATTCCCAAGATCGCCCCTGTGCAGCCGGGACAGTTTTCAGCGGAAAAGATTGAGCGCGGCCGTATCGTTGCGGCTGAAAGCTACTGCGTTGAATGCCATACCCGTCAGGATAATGGCGGTGGGCCGATGCTTGCCGGCGATTACAAGATGGAGACGCCATTCGGCGACATCTTCTCTTCCAACATCACGCCAGACCCTGAGACGGGCATCGGCAACTGGTCGGAAGCAGCCCTGCGCCGTGCGCTCCAGTATGGTGTGTCCCGTGACGGTTCCCACCTGCTGCCTGCGTTCGTCTATGACCATTTCACCAAGATGAGCGACGAGGACATCTCGGACCTTTATGCGTGGATCATGACCCGTCCGGCGGTTCACATGACGCGTCGTCCGAATGGTTTCCCGCTCAGCATCTCCCCGCGCATCACGCTCGCCAGCTGGAAGCTGATGTTCTTCACGCCGGGTCGCTACAAGCCTGATCCGAACCACAATGCGGAATGGAATCGCGGCGCGTATCTCGCCGAAGGCGCAGCCCACTGTGGCGCGTGTCATACCCCCCGTAACCTTGCTGGTGCGGAAAAGCTGCCCGGTCAGGAATATGACGGTGGCGTGGTTGACGGCTGGATCGCTCCGCCTCTGAACCAGAACAACCCGACACCGGTCGTCTGGACTGAGGACGAACTGTATCAGTATCTGCGCAACGGCGTCGCTCCGCTGCACGGACCGGCTGGTGGCCCGATGTCGCCTGTCGCGCATGACTTCCTTGCGACCGTGCCGGAATCAGACGTTCACGCAATCGCCTATTACTTTGCCGACAAGGCCCACGCAGCCGAGCGTGTGTCCGGTGACAAGGCCGCTCTTGAGCACGCCATGGCGGACTCCAAGAAAGACCTTGTCGGGTTTAGCACGGACCCGGATGCGCGTCTCTATCAGGGCGCTTGTGGTGCCTGCCATTACAACGCGGCACCTGCACCGGTTCTTGGGCGGCCTGAACTCGCGCTCAACAATGCGCTGTGGCTGAAAGAGCCGACCAACCTTTACCTCGTCATGCTGCGTGGCTTGACCGCCAAAGAAGGTCAGAGCGGCGTCGCAATGCCGAGTTTCTATAATGCGCTCAACGACAAGGATATGGCGCGTATCGCTGCCTATCTGCGCCGCACACGCACAACCCTGCCACCATGGACGGATCTGGAGAAGAAAGCTGCTGACGCCCGCAAGCTGGTGGAACCACCAGTCAATTCCTCGCACTGAGCCTCGGATGAGCTGGGATCACGGAGCCGTATCATGATCAAATTCAAACTCAATGGCCGTGACGTCTCGCTCGACGTGCCGGAAGACACCCCTCTGCTGTGGGCTCTGCGGGACGATCTCGGGCTGACAGGCACGAAGTTCGGCTGCGGCGTCGGCCAGTGTGGTGCCTGCACCGTGCATGTCGGCGGACGCGCGACCCGTTCCTGCGTGACGCCAATTTCCGCCATCGAAGGCGCGGATGTCACCACGATCGAAGGGCTGGACCCGGAAGGTCGCCATCCGCTTCAGGAAGCGTGGCAGGAAATTCAGGTGCCGCAGTGCGGTTACTGCCAGTCGGGACAGATCATGCAGGCAGCCAGTCTGCTGCGCGATTACCCCGATCCGACCGACGAGGATATCGACGGTGTCATGGGTGGCAGTCTCTGCCGCTGCATGACCTATATCCGCATCCGCAAGGCCATCAAGGAAGCTGCTGCCGCCATGAAGTCGGCCAAGACGGAGGGAGATCACTCCAATGGGTAAGCTCGAACGCATTGCCGCCCAGCAGGACCGGGCCGCAGGGCGCGGCCTGTCCCGGCGTGGCTTCCTCTCGGCTGCCGTCGGCAGTTCCTTCCTGTTCGGTTTCGCCCGTGAGTCGAAGGCCGCGCAGACCTATCCGCTCGGCGCGCCTCTACCGCCGCCGGAGTTCGAGCCCAATATCTGGTGCTCGGTTGCGCCGGACGGCACGATCAACGTCAACATCATCCGTGCGGAGATGGGCCAGCATATCGGCACAGCTCTCGCCCGGATCATCGCTGACGAAATGGAAGCCGACTGGGACAAGGTGAAGATCACCTATGTGGACACGGATCCGAAATGGGGTCTGATGGTCACAGGTGGCTCATGGTCCGTCTGGATGACGTGGGATGTGTTCCGTCAGGCTGGTGCGGCCGCCCGGACCATTCTGGTCGAGGAAGGCGCGAAGCTGCTGGGTATTCCGGCTTCTTCCTGCCATGCTCGCAATGGCCGTGTGATCGGTGGCTCCTACTCCATCAGCTTCGGTGACATCGTCGCCAAGGCAAAGCCGACACGCAGCTTTACGCCTGACCAGATGAAGTCCCTGCCGCTCAAGCCGGCTTCGGAGCGTCGTCTGATCGGCAAGCCGGTGAAGTCTCTGGATATTCCGTCCAAGACCAACGGCACGGCGATCTACGGCATCGATGCAAAAATCGACGGTATGGTCTATGGCCGTCCGAAGATGCCGCCGACCCGCTACGGCTCCAAGGTCGTCTCTGTCGATGACAGTGAGGCGAAGAAGGTTCCGGGCTATATCCGTTACATCACGCTGGAAGATCCCAGCGATACGGTGCCGGGCTGGGTTGTCGTGCTGGCCAAAAGCTATCCGGCCGCCATCCGTGCGACAGATCTGCTGAAAGTCGAGTGGACGCCGGGCAAGACTGCCAATGTCACGGAAAAGCAGATTCAGGATCGTGGACGCGAACTGATTGCGAAGTCCGATGTCGGCACTATGATCTTCAACGACAAGGGTGTCGATGAAGCGTTCAAGGGTGCGAAGCGCGTGCTGGAGCAGGAATACACCTGCGCTTCGGTGATGCACTACCAGCTTGAGCCGATGAACGCGATTGCTCAGCTGAAGGACGGCACATGGGAAGTTCACTGCGGTAACCAGTGGCAGACCCTGTTCCTGCCGGTGATCGCCAAGGCGCTTGGCGTGCCAGAATCCAAGGTGAAGATGGTCAGCTACCTGCTCGGAGGCGGTTTCGGTCGTCGTCTGAACGGTGACTATGCGATTCCGGCGGCGCTGGCTTCCAAGGCCATCGGCGGCAAGCCGGTCAAGCTGATCCTGACCCGTTCCGACGACATGCAGTTCGACTCCATCCGTTCGCCATCCGTGCAGAAGGTGCGTGTTGCGCTGGATGAGAAGAACACCATCGTCGGGTTCGAGCATCACGCCACGGCTGGCTGGCCGACGGAAGTGATGGCCGGTCCCTTCATGGAAAAGGGTGTGGACGGCAAGCCATACGATCAGTTCGCCATTGCGGGTGCGGATAGCTGGTACGATTTCGGCACGTTCCGTGTCCGGGCGATCAGCAACGATCTTGCCAAGGAGACGTTCCGACCGGGCTGGCTGCGTTCGGTGAGTGCAGGCTGGACCCCTTGGGCGCAGGAATGTTTCCTTGATGAACTGGCGCATGAACTTGGCAAGGACCCGGTTGCCTTCCGTCTGGAACTGCTGAACGGCAACGGTCCGGAAGGACGCAACAAGGGCAAGGCTCCGGATTCCAACGGTGGCGCGCTGCGTCAGGCGGCTGTTGTGAAACGGCTGGCCGAAAAAGCCGGCTGGGGCAAACCGCTCCCGAAAGACACGGCCCTTGGCATGGCGACGACCTTCGGTCAGGAACGTGGCATGCCGACCTGGACCGCTGGTGCGGTGAAGGTGCATGTGGATCGGACAACCGGTGTCGTCACCTGTCAGAAGATCTGGCTGGTGCTGGATGCCGGAACCATCGTCGATCCGGACGGCGCGCTGGCGCAGACGGAAGGCGGGGCGCTCTGGGGTCTCAGCATGGCGCTGTGTGAAGGCAGCGAGATCGTTGACGGCGTCTGCCGTGACCGCAATCTCGACACCTACACGCCGCTGCGCATGCCGGACGTGCCGGAGATGGACATCGAGTTTGTCGAAAGCACCGAAAAGCCGATGGGTCTCGGCGAGCCGGGCGTGACCACCATTGGTGCTGCCATCGGTAATGCCATCTTCAACGCGGTAGGCATCCGCCTGCGTCACATGCCGGTTCGTCCGGAGGACGTTCTGGCGGCACTGAAGGAAAAAGGCGCGGCCTGATCGCGCTATGAAGGGGAGCAGGGCCAGTCTCTGCTTCCCTTTTTTCTGCACTTCATTTTAACCGAATACGATCAGACAGGCCCTGACTCCTTGCGGGTTTACGGGTCTGTGCCCGCTTGAAAAACGGCTGTGACCACCACACATTACGGAAGGTTACAGTCGCTCGACGACTGCATTTGAATGAACTGAAAACAGAAGGATATTTATTATATGACCGAACAGGAGACCAAAACTCCGTCTTCCTCGGCTGAAAAGCATGAATTCAGCGCCGAAGTCGGGCGTCTTCTCGACCTTGTCGTTCACTCCCTTTATTCCGAACGTGAGATTTTTCTTCGCGAACTGGTGGCCAATGCCGCCGACGCGACCGACCGTCGCCGTTTCGAGGCGCTGACCGACGGTGCCCGCGCGCTCCCAGAAGACGCAAAGATCCGCATCAATCCGGACAAGGACGCCCGCCTGCTGACCATCACCGACGATGGCACCGGCATGACCAAGGAAGAACTGGTCAACAATCTCGGCACTATTGCCCGTTCCGGCACCCGCGCCTTCGGCAAGGAGCTTGAGAGCGCAAAGCCTGAGGATAAGCCGAACCTGATTGGTCAGTTCGGCGTTGGTTTCTATGCCGCTTTCATGGTGGCGGATCGCGTGGAAGTCGTTTCCCGTCGTGCTGGATCAGACGAGGCGTGGAAATGGACCTCGGACGGGAAGGGCTCCTACGAGCTTGCCCCTGCGACCCGCGATAAGCCGGGCACGGACATCACCCTGCACATTAAGGAAGATGCTGACGAATTCCTTGATTCGTGGCGTTTGCAGGAAATCATCCGCAAGTGGGCCGACCATATCGCGTGGCCTGTGACCATCGTGAAGGACGGCGAGGAAAGCCCTGCCAACGAAGGCACGGCTCTGTGGCGCAAGCCGAAGAGCGAAGTAACGGAAGAACAGTATAACGAGTTCTACCGTCACGTTTCCCATAACTTCGACACGCCGTGGGACACGCTGCACTGGCGTGCGGAAGGCACCATCGAGTTCAGCGCATTGCTGTTCATTCCCGGTTCACGTCCGTTCGAGTTTGGCGATCCGGCCCGCGAGAGCAAGATTCGCCTGCATGTGAAGCGGATGTTCATCACGGACGATGCGGCGTTGGTTCCGGCATGGATGCGCTTTGTCGTCGGCGTGGTGGATACGGAAGACCTGCCGCTGAACGTCTCGCGTGAGATGTTGCAGGCGACGCCGGTTCTGGCCCGTATCCGCAAGGCCGTGACCGGTCGTGTGCTGAACGAGATCAAGAAGCGTTCTGCCGACAATGCCGAGTTCCTGAAATTCTGGGAAAACTTCGGTTCCGTCGTGAAGGAAGGCATCTGGGAAGACGCCGAGCACCGCACGGAGCTGGCTGGTCTGGCGCGTTTCCGTTCCAGCGCCGTGAAAGCGGAAGAGGACAAGCCGGAGTCCGGTTGGACGACGCTGGCCGATTATATCAGCCGTATGAAGCCTGAGCAGGATGCGATCTATTACCTGACGGGCGACAATGAGGATGCGGTCGCCAACTCGCCGCAGCTTGAAGGCTTCCGGGCGCGTGGTCTGGAAGTGCTGCTGCTGTCCGAGCCGGTCGATTCCTTCTGGCCGGATCGTCTGACCAGCTTCGAGGGCAAGACGCTCAAGAGCGTGACGCAGGGTGCGGCCGATCTGGAGAAGTTCGCTGTCGAAGGTGAAGCCGCAACGGGTGAAGCCGCTGACATGGACATTCTGCTTCCGGCTCTGAAAGAGGCGTTGGGCGGCGAAGTGTCCGACGTACGTGGCACGGATCGTCTGGTGTCCAGCGCCGTCGTGCTGGCGGCGTCCGAGAACGGACCGGACCTTCAGTTGCAGAAGCTGATGCGTCGTAGCGGTCAGAAGCTTCCGGAATCGGCTCCGGTTCTGGAGCTCAATCCGCGCAACCCGCTGGTGCTCGAACTGGCGCGTAAGGCGGCTGAGAAAAGCCCGGCTCTGGGTGATCTGGCCCGCGTGCTTCTGGATGTCGCCCGTATTCAGGACGGCGAGAATCCGAAGGACCCGACGACTTTCGCACAGCGTCTGACCGGTCTTCTGACCGTCGCAGCGAAGGGCGAATAAGGCGAACGCCCTTTATCGGGCTATGAAATGGCGGATGGGATCATGTTCCATCCGCCTTTTTTGTTGGGGATCTGTCTCGTCATCCTAAATTAAGCCTGATTGCCGATTGTGTAATGTCTGCACATGTTCCGTCAGAAACGTGTGGGAGTGTGGTGCGTTCTGTCTGACGATACCAATCAGTGAGGAACCTAGGCTTGAGTGGTGACGGAACAGAACAGCTGACCGCAGCTTCCGAAAGGGGCTTTGTTTCTGCGCTGACGCAGGCGGAGGATGATCTGGATAAAGGTGATATTGGAGCGGTCATTGCTGAGTGCGCGCGCGCGTTCGATAAGTGGCCGGACATTCGTTTTCTGCGTCAGACCCTGCTGAAAGCGTGTGAGGCGGCCAACGCGCAGGAACGGAAAACGATCTGCGATCTGCTTCTGCGGACTGAAATGCGTGATGCGGCACAGGATGCGGACATCGCGGCAGCCCTGTTCAATGAAGGCCGGTTTGAAGAGGCGCTTCCTCTGCTTCGCGATGTGGTGCATGGCCTGAAGGGCGAGCGTTTTTCTGCCTGGAACTACATCCGCAGTCTCGAAGCGACAGGTCGGTATGACGAGCTGATCGACAGCGCAGATTTTCTGGATGAGCTGGCGGCAGCTCAGGGTGGGCGTATCTCGCTTTACAGCCAGTTGGCCAATGCCCGGCTGGCAAAAACCTTTCAGCGTAAAATTCTTTTGCAGGATCTGGAGAACGCCGGAAAATCAGAGTTCTGGCTGTCGGCTGATCGGGTTGGGACAATGATTCGGGACGCCGTGCAGGCTGGTGAGCCTTTCTCACTGGTCAGCATGGGGTATGACGAGGCGAAAATCGTCTGTGCGACCAGCCTTCACGCTTCACTCTTGTTGCGTCCGGTTGAAATGACCGAGATGGCGGAAGCTGTGTGGCAGAGGGTGTCCGATACGGCTTTTTCCGATTGTGCGTCCAGCACGCAGGCAAGACTGGGCCGGGGATACCGGCAGGGGGCACGAGAAGCTGCGATTCTGTGTCTGCCGTCGTCCGACATCCTGCAGAACGATAGAGAGCATTTTGGTTTCTTTGCTGAGCAGGACAGGGAGGTCCGTGTCGGTCGTTACAAGGCCTGCGCTGGACTCGATGTGATGCCTGCTCTCGCTGCTGCTGATCCGGGCCTGTGTTCCTTGCTGGGTGATCTGCCATTCGCAGGAATCGTTACCACGTATGAAGGGCTTGCTTCGCGGGTTGCGGAAACCTGCCGTCTTGGAACGGCGAATGAGGTGTTTCTGCAGCGGAATGGTCTGGATGAGATGTTGACCCAGGTTGATGAGGTCTGGGTGCCGTATCCGGGTGCCGTCTTTCTGGTCGCTGCTGGAGCGCTTGGCCCTTATGCCTGCGGCCAGATTGTCGCCAAGGGTGGAATCGCGCTGGATGTCGAGTCCTGCGTGGGGACATGGGCCGCCTGACTGCGTCACAGTCAGGCGGAGCAGCCCAGTTTTTTGCTGCTGTCAGTCGCTCTGCAAAGCTTCGCGTCTTGTTTCCAGCTCCAGCCACAGTTCTTCCGCTGTCGTCAGATCCCGTTCAGCGGAATCCAGCGCCTCGCTCTGTCGGGCAAAACCTTTAGGGTCTTTGCTGTAAAGATCAGGATCTTCCAGAGCCGTCCGAAGCTTGACGATCTTGGCCTCGATTTCAGCAATCCGTCCCGGCAGTTTGTCCAGTGCAAGCTGATCCTTGTAGGTCAGTTTACGACTGCCGGATTTGGTTGTGCTGGCGGCGGGGGCAGGGGATGAAACAGCCGGTTCCGGCGATCCCGCTGCTACTTCACGCTGATCCAGCGCCAGGCCGTGACGCTGCGCCAGCATGTCGCTGTAGCCACCCGCATATTCGGTCCAGTCGCCACCACCTGTCGCAGCGAGGGTCGATGTCGCCACGCGATCAAGAAAATCACGGTCATGGCTGACGAGAAGAACGGTGCCGTCGTAGGACGCCAGCATTTCCTGCAAAAGATCGAGCGTTTCCAGATCGAGATCGTTGGTGGGCTCATCGAGCACGAGCAGATTTGAAGGGCGTGCAAGGGCACAGGCCAGCATCAGCCGGCCACGCTCTCCGCCGGAAAGCTGCCCGACTGGGGTGCGGGCCTGTTCGGGGCGAAACAGGAAGTCCTTCATATAGCCGATGACGTGACGCTTTTCGTCACCGACCTGCACCATCTCTCCGCCACCGCCAGTCAGTGTGTCGGCCAGAGTCTGCTGTGGGTTCAGTGCCTTGCGTTGCTGGTCGAGCGTGACCATTGCGACGGAGGGACCAAGCGTCACAGTGCCGCTATCTGGCTGATCGACCCCGGTTAGCAGACGCAACAGGGTTGTCTTGCCCGCTCCATTGGCACCGACCACGCCCATCCGGTCACCGCGCAAAAGGCGCAGGTCGAGGTTGCGCACGATGGGGCGGTCGCCCCAGCTTTTGCAGGCCTGCTCGGCGACCGTGACAAGTTTTCCGGAGTTCGAGGCAGTCTGCGCGGTAAGGTTCACCGTGCCCTGTGGACGGACGGCGTCCTTTCGGGCGGTGCGCAGGGCGGCAAGTTCCGCCACACGCCGCACATTGCGCTTGCGACGGGCGGTGACGCCGTAACGCATCCAGTCTTCTTCGCGCGCAATCTGACGGTCCAGCTTGTGGGCGTCCCGTTCTTCCTGCTCCAGAACCTCTTCCCGCCAGGTCTCGAATCGTTCGAATCCCTGATCGAGACGACGGGTCGTGCCTCGATCGAGCCAGACCACACTGCGAGACAGAGTCTCCAGCAGGCGTCTGTCATGGCTGATGATGACCATGGCGGTGCGAAGGGAGAGCAGTTCCTTTTCCAGCCATTCGATGGTCGGCATGTCGAGATGGTTGGTCGGCTCATCCAGCAGAAGCACGTCCGGTTCGGCGGCCAGCACGCGGGCAAGCGCGCAGCGTCGGGCTTCTCCGCCGGACAGTGTCGCGGGGTTGTCGGTCGGACTCATGCCGAGCGCATCCAGCATGACGCTGGCTCGCCACTCTTGTGACGGATCGGTCAGTCCACCGATGACGTAATCGAGTGCTGTTTCATAGCCGGAGAGATCGGGTTCCTGCGGCAGATAGCGCAGGGTGCATCCGGGCTGGAGGAACCGTGTTCCGGAATCGGGGAGGATTTCGCCTGCCGCTATGCGGAGAAGGGTGGATTTGCCGCAGCCGTTACGACCGACAAGACAGACCCGCTCGCCGGGAGAGACAGAGAATCCTACGCCATCGAGAAGCGGTTTCCCGCCAAGCGTCAGAGTGATGTCCTGCAGGAGAAGAAGAGGAGGAGGTGCCATGTGCGGAAAGTGCGGGGAACTGCCCCGTCATGCAAGATGCTTGAAGAGGCAGTTTTTCCGAAATAGGCGTTAATTGCGGCTCAGGGAACCGGCACGCCGCCCGTAATGGCCTGATAGGTGGCAATAGCCAGTGTCAGTGGTTCGAATGGTTTTGTAATGACAAAAGCTGGCTCGACCGTATTTCCGGTCAGCAGGCATTCCGGATAGGCGGTCACGAAGATGACCGGCACCGTCATGCTCTTCATGATTTCAGCCACGGCTTCCATGCCATTGCCGCCTTCACCAAGATTGATGTCCGCCAGAATCAGGCCGGGCTTGGTTTCCTTGGCCAGCGCAATGGCGTCGCTCTGGGTGTGGGCAATGCCTGCGACCGTATGGCCACAATGGATGATCAGGTCCTCGATATCCATGGCGATGATGGGCTCATCTTCAATAATGAGAATCGACGTCTGGGATACCGAGCGGATGATTTTGTGGGCTTCAGCTATTTGCTGTGCGGCCACGCCTTCATCAAGTGCGAGGACATTCGCCGCCTGAGAGGATGACAGGCCTTCCAGAGCAGTTAGCAGCAGGAGCAGTCGTTGCGGAAACGACAGCGTGTGAGGTTGTTTGTATTCTTCCTCAAGATTGGCGGCCTTGCGGGAAATAACCCGGTAGAGTTCAAGGCGTGCTGAGAGCTTTCCCGCTGGCTGGGTTACCAGGTCGCGCAGGCTTTCCGCGACGAGCAGATCACCGCGGGACTGACTTCCTGTAAGCGCGCGCGCATAACGGCGTGCATACGGAAGCGCGCGGATCAGTTCGCTTCGTTGCGAATCGGGCATCGTGAACATTCCTTCGCGTGAACCGAAGTGACAGGCGGGGTTAGGTTGGCATGGCAAACCACGATCAGAAAAGAGCCTCTGTGACAGATAAGGGGGGGCAACCTGCATTTAGACGTGGGGTTGTCGCTCTTTTGCCAGAATTGCGTGCATTTGCCCGCTTTCTGACCAAAGACCGTACACGCGCTGATGATCTGGTGCAGGAGGCCGTCGTCCGCGCATTCGCGTCGCGTGACCAGTTTTCGGCCGAAACAAATCTGAAAGCGTGGTCGTTCACCATCCTGCGGAATCTTTTCTATGAGCAGGCGCGCCGTTGCAAGCGCGAGCAAGAAATTCTCAGCGAATATAAAGAGCAGCCTTTCCCTTCTGTCGCATCGGGAGGGAAGCAGGATGACGTGAACGACCTCAACAAACTGTTGTGGGAGCTTCCGGACGATCAACGGGAGGCCCTGATGCTCGTGGGGGCTCAGGAACTCTCCTATGAGGAGGCGGCTGTCATCTGTGGGGTGTCCGCGGGGACGATAAAGTCCCGTGTGTCTCGGGCCCGGTCCTTTCTGGTCAGCCTAAGGGATGAGAGTGAAGGCTGATTCGGCATCAGAGAATCAGAGTCTGAAACTTTGTGGGTTTTAATTTTCGTTGGTTTTCTGG
>NZ_DHNR01000022.1 GCF_002409645.1 Acetobacter sp. UBA5411 | reverse complement strand
GCCAGCGCATCGGCCACCCACTGGCGGACCTGTCCCCAGTTGCCGCGGTCACGGGCCGGATCGAAACCGGCGCGTTCCCATGCCTTGCGCCCCAAAACCCTGAACACCGCATCCACGTCCTGTGCCGCAGGCTTAGCTTTAAGGTTATTATTAACCTCTAAGCTAAGCTTAGGGTCGTGGGTTTCGCGTTGGGTTTCGGTGGCCATGTCTTTTCCTCCTGCAATGCCCATGATGGCGGTGCGCTGGCGCGGATCGTCCTGCGGCTTCGGATTGTGATGTTTTGGCGGCCTTCCGCCCTTTTTCCCATTCTCCCGCGCGGCCAGCGCCTTGCGTGACGGCATGAGAGCTCCCGGCAGCCCGATGGTGCCGACCGTGTGGTCGTGGGTTATCAGTTGGGTTTCCGCGTAGGTTTCCAGATGGGTTACCAGTTCGGTTACATCCATACGCAACCCGACGGTGGCGATTTCCTCCAGCGTGGGCGCGCCGCCGTTGCCGGGCACCAGCACGCCGTCGGTTCCATATTCGATGATGTAGGAAATGAGCTGCACCCAGATCCCGATGGCGGCATGGCCCAGCGCGCGCAGGCGGATATTGTGCGTCGCCATCTGGAGCATTTTCTGTTCGGTTGTTACGCGGGCCATGTCAGTACGCTTTCAGACGGTAGCCATTCCGGAAGGGCTCCAGAATGTCGAGCCGCACCAGCTGCTCGATTGCGGTGCCGACTTCGGCGGCATCAGCCGCCACAAGCCGGGTAAACTGTTCCAGGTCGGGTGCCGTGCGCACGGGTGCACGCATTTCCGGCATGAGATCGGCCGCGTCGGTCAGCTCCAGCCACATGGCACGGGCCGATAGGCCAAGCAGACGCCAGCGGCGGTCTGTCATCAGCACGCGGGCGTGCTTTCCGGGGCGTTGACGCGGCGATTTCATGGGTGGGTTATCCTTCCCAGCGGTCGATAAGGATCAGGATGGACAGCAGCCCATACGCGGCCATCAGGCCAAACGTCAGTATGAGCGACACGGCAGCGCCGGCATGCGGCCCCGCTATCTCACACGCCGCCAGCCCACAGAGGACGCCAAGCAGGACAGAGCGCAGCAATTCAGGGATCGATACGCGGAAACGTTTACGCATGATCAGAACTCCGGTGCCGTGTTGGTCCATGCCGGACCGTTTTCGCTTTCATCCACGTCGCGGAACCACGTGGTCATGTCCTGGAACTGGAGCGCGCAGCCGCCGGTCGCGCCATGCCGGTTCTTGGCGATGAACACGCTGGCCTTGCCCTTGCTGTCGCGCGTGCGCTGGATCAGGCTGGCGCAGCGTGCGCTGTAGGCTTCATCCGTTTCGCGGTCATTGCGCGGGATGTTGCCGTCACCCAGCTGCTTGTTCAGGTAATAATGGTCGCGATGCAGGAACAGCACGGTGGCCGCATCCTGTTCCAGCGACCCACTGTCACGCAGGTCGGTCAGTTCCGGGCGCTTGTCCTCGCGCTTCGCACTTTCGCGCGACAGCTGCGCCAGCGCCAGCACGGGAATTTCCAGTTCACCGGCAAGGTTTTTCAGGTCCTTGCTGATTTCCGTCATCTTGTGCGTCAGATTGAACGACCGTGAATCAGTCGAGGCGCTGAGCAGCCCGACATAATCGACCACGATCAGGTCCAGCCCCTGTTTCGACCGCTTCATGGCGCGGGCCTGCGTGCGCAGTTCCGCCACCGTGATGCCGGAGCGATGATCGATGCGCAGCGGCAGGCTGGCGGCGGCGTGTTCGCCTTCCTCCAGTTCCCGCCACTGATAATCGGCCAGCGGTTCGCGCTGCGACGTATCGACATGCGGCGGGATGTCGTACCGCCGCCCGGTAAAGACAGACAGCGTGGACAGACCGGCCCACGCAGCGCCGGCGCGCGCGCCCAGCTGCGCCGCGCGCATTTCACCCGACCAGAACAGCACCGAATTGCCTGCCGCCGCCGATCGCACGGCAATGCCAAGCCCCAGCGCGGTCTTGCCCATGGCCGGACGCGCGCCCAGCAGGGTCAGGTCACCAGCGTGCAGGCCGCCGGTCATGCGGTCCAGCGCCTTGTATCCCCACGTGATGCCCGCCAGTCCTTCGCCACGTTCGGCAGCGGCGCGGGCGTTCTCGATGGCCTGCCCGATGGCGTCACCAATCTGCACCGTGGGCTGGATCTCGACACTGCCGGACGCGATACGGGTAATGCGGCTTTCCAGCAGTTCCATGATGGCGCTGTCGGGCCGTTCGCCCGGCATGCAGCACAGGTCAGCGGTTTCGGAACACACATCAAACAGGTTGCGCCGGAACCATGCACTGCGGATCGCCCAGGCGTAATCGGCCGCATTGGTAATGCCGACCATGCTGCCCAGCAGCGTGGCGAACACCTTGCCCGCGGTCATGTCGGTCGGCAGCAGCGGGTCATTTTCAAACTTCGGTCGCAGCGTGATCGGATCGGCCACATTGCCAGCCCAGATCAGCATGCGCATGGCGCCATAGATCGCGCCGTGCAGCGGGATATAGAAGTGTTCGGGCTCAAGGATTTCCTCGACCCGCGCGAATGCCTTGTTATTGGTCAGGATCGCGCCCAGTAGGGCCTTTTCCGCCTCGACATTCATGGGCCGGTTGCGCAGCGCCGCGCCGAAGATGGGAGCGGGGCCGTTCATGGCTGATCATCCGTTGCCGTGGGCGCGGGGGAGAATGGCCGATACATCGTGACCGTCACCGGGCGATAACCCAGCGCCAGCGGCACCGACGTGCCCAGACCCTTGTGCCCGTTCACCGCGTTCGCCAGCGTACGCATGTTCAGGCCGGTTTTCGTGGCCAGTTTCTGCACGCCGCCCGCTTCGCGCACCCGCGCGTTCAGCACCGCATACATCTGGGCCGTCGTCAGCATATCGCCGCTCATGACGGACGCCTCCCGCCAGGGCGCGACAGTGTGATGCGCGTGGTCGCGCGCCCGATATAGATGCGACCGGATGATGTGATGGCGACACTGACCTGATTGTTCAGGCCCAGCAGCTGCATGCGCGACCGCACGGTGCGGGCCGATATGCCCATCTTCCGCGCCATGGTGGAAACCGATACGCCCATGCCCGAAAGCTGGCGCAACATGGGATCAAGCCTGTCCCAGTCTATGGGTATCGCTGGCATTGTATTCTCCCTGCGCGGGCGGCGCGCATGTGGCGCACCTGCCCATCAGTGAAACAGGTTCTGGCGCAGCCGGACCTTGAGGCGCGCAACACGCTCAAGCCGTTCGGTCCTGCGTTCCAGAATGGCGGATTCCCGCAATGCCCACGCATCCAGTGCGCCAAGCATCAGCCGGAAAAACTGTAGGACGAACCACGCACGCCCACGGCGCATGACCAGCACCAGGCACACGGGCACGCCAAAAACGGATGCCCCGATCCAGACATAGAAGGCATGGGTCACAGCAGGTCCCGCAGTGCGGCCTGCCGCTGCCGGATGTTTTCCAGCCGCTGGCGGATCAGCGCATCTTCATGCCGCAAGCGGCTTTCTTCCTGCGCAAGGCGCACGGCACCCAGCGCGCGCACGGCCTGCCATTCCGCCAGCGTCACGCTGCGCACCTCATGGTGCCAGCAGGCGCGTACGCGGCGCACGGTAAAGCCCAGCGCGCGCGCCACTTCGGCAAACGCACCGGCCAGCCCCATGCGGTCGCGGCGTGCGCTGACCTCGGCACTGACCAGGTTCTGGAATTCATCGCGCATCGCATCGGCACACATCTTATGCCTGACCTCCCGATCCGGACTGGCTGCACCCACGCGCGCGGGTGAAATGGGCAAAACGTCCGAGCGCTCGGACAAATCGGCCAAAATACCCGCGCGCTCGGACAAAAACGGCAAAATACCCGACACCTCGGGCGCCCTCCCTGACATCATCATGGATGTCAGGGGGGCTCATCCCCCGGTGAACGAGCTGGGCCGGAAAGGGCAGGCCGCCAGCGCGCTGGACACGCACGGAAAGCTGGCGACCTGCCCACCCGGAATGGAAATGGCAAAAACGAAACATCAGTCAGACAGCGCCCGGCATGGCGGGCAGCGGCGCAGGAAGCGCGTCTTGGCCACGAAATGCTTGCCGCACCGGCAGCAGTGGCGCTCCACCCGCTCATTGAGGTCAGCTCCTGGCTTGCGCTCATACGCGCCGCCGCGCATCGAGGCCGTGCGGTTCAACTGGGCATGGTTCAATTTCTGGCCGTCTTGCCTGCACTGACGCGGGCGCGACAGGCCCAACCAGCAGACCCGGAACTTGACCGTGGAAAGCGTCAGCCCCAGCCTGCCGGCAATCTCGGCATGCTGGAGCCCTTGGGCAAGCAGCGGCTCCAGTTCGGCCCGCGCCGCATCCCAATCAACCCGCGCGGTCATCAGGTATTCACCGATGAATACCTGCCGTGACCGGCACGCGGGAAATATCCGCCCTTACGGGTCAGCCCATTGTCAGGCCGACCCGCGCGGACCACCATGCGGTTACCACACACAGACATGGAGGATTCGGTGAACGAAATTACTCTGGCAAATGTTTTGAAAAAACTGACACGAGACGAGGACAACAAAGTCCACATCACTGCGCGTATTCCTGTGAAAGACGAAAAATTCCCTAATTCTGATTTCAGGCTTCTTAGCGCCCAGGCCAAGATTCTCACGACAGCGGATTTATATCCAGCGGATGTCCGCGCCAGTAAAGTTCTCGACACTTTCTTGGAGGAAATACAAGATATTTGCAAAAATGGAGACGCACCCGTCAGGACGAAGTTCAATATTACACCGGACGGTGAAAACTTTTCATTTTCCATGCGATTTTCTCTCGAAACGTCTGGCAGTTTTCTGAAAATAAGGGTTTTATTTCCTATTTCAGAATTGAACTCCACAATGCGGGAGAGCGAAGTCATCCGCTGGACCCGCAAAATTGTGCAAAATGGCTGCGTCACGGCTCAGCTTCATCTGCCGGCGGTCGTCGGGTTTTAATGCACACATTCTCCGTAGCGAAGGATGCATCTCCGGAAACTTCGATGTAACGAATACGACCGTACAGAATAACCGCGATGGTAGGCGGACAACCATCCACCTGCCGCATGCGCTCGATTTCATCTTGCAGGTCATTGATGGCCTGCACCCTGGCCGCAGCCAGATCCTGTCGGGCACGATCGATCTGGGTCGTCGCATCGCTAATACGGGCGAGTGTTACAGAAGATATGCCGGGGGATTTGTCAGTCATGCCGCACCTCGCTCATGCGTTGTTTGGGGATTATGGCCGTCTGTGCATGCGCGCCCATCAGTAGCCATTCCGTCGATAAACTCGGGAGGCAACGTCACATTGTTTCGGCGCGCCTCATCCCAATCATCTGAAGGAGAAACCTCATGCCCCCCACCATCCCGCTCGGGCAGTTCGAAGCCCGCTGCCCCAAGTGCGGCTCGCAGTTGGCGGTCGAGCGCTGCAATGTCGGCCCCTTCGCCAAGGATGAGTTCCGTTGCACCGCCTGCGGCACGACGTTCGGCAAGTCCGAAGTTGAGCGCGCCGCGCTGCATCAGAACCGACGCCAGATCGAGCGTGAGGCCACGAAGGCAGTCGACAAGATGATCCGCAAAGCATTCGGAAAGTGAGACATGGAGCATTGGCTTATCGCTGGACCAGCCAGTTTCACCAGACTGTCCCCGAACATATTCGGTAGTCATGCTGCACCTCGCTCATGCGTTGTTTCGGGACCAAAGACGTCGGGGCGGAGCTGCTCAGGCGGAATGCCGGTAAGACTTGCGATCTTACGAACATGATGAACCGGTATTTTTTTCCACTTCAGAGGCGGGGTGTGGGATTTCAAACCTATAGAACGTGCGAATTTTACAACGCCGCCACACCGAGAAATGAGATCTTTGGGTTCCATTCGTTATGTCTCTCAAAGAGACAATGGCACGTCAAGCAAAATAGTCTCTCAAAGAGACCCATCTTTTTCTAAATGGTGGAATTATGATGCCATGAGCGACACGGTAGGATCTCGCTTGCGCCGATTGCGCATGGCTAAGAAATTAAAGCAGGCTGACGTCGCTGAGGCGGTCGGCATCGCCCGACCGTACCTGTCTGACCTTGAAAGTGGCAAGAAGGACGGTAGTTTTAGGACTGTCGGTGCATTAGCCGATTTTTTTGACGTCTCCTTGGACTACCTTTATCGCGGGATTGAAGCGCCGTTTCCGGGCGCGGAGAAACACTGCAGTCCGCCGTATACCGCAGAGGAGTTCGCCATGATCGAACTCTGGAGAGAGATGGACGAGGAGCAGAGAGGACTGTTGCTCGGCTTCTTGGCAAAGTCGGTCCGCGCGAGCGTCGCATGATCTCCAAACCGGTTTCATAGCTTTCAACGTGACGCCTCCTTTATCCGCGTGAACAATGGCAGAACAAACATGAAGGCGCGGTATACGGAATGTTTATATAATTAATTCATTATGGTAATATAAAGGATACAAGAATTGAAAATATTAAATAAAACTGTCATTATATTAATGATAATTGGCATTTATAGCCCGGCTATGGCTCAAACGGATGAACAAAGAGCAAGGGCACAAGCTGTAATGAATGATATGTCAGATAATTTTAGAAAAATGCAACAGAACCATACGCCGTTAATGGCGTCTCTGTTTGCATGTGTGAGAACCAATGCCGAGAAATACCATGTGCTGGGCGATATCACGGCTGCAGGAAAAATGAATGTAGTGTGTGGTGCCCAGCGTGCAGCCTACACACAGGCGTGCATGGTTACCGGATCAAAAAATGGATGTGAAGGCGCGGCCGGATTGGTCATGGGAGGTGCGCTGCTGCCCGATAGCGATCAAGACTGATCTTCATTTTCGACCGCATGTATACGACCTAATTCCGTGCATAAGTGATATTTAGTCTCTAATAGAGACATTTCCTCTTGCGCTATCCGTCTCTTTGGGAGACATTTCCTCCATCACACCACGTGATGGAGGTTTTCCATGTTCACCAACTCCACCGAGATTTCGCACATCAGCAGGCTCGGTCCATCAATGCGCAGCCTCCCGATCACTGCTATGATTGCATCCAGACAGGGAGGGCCGCATGTCCGAGAAAGCAGACCATTCGTCGCCTGCACCATTGGATATGGGAAAAAAGAGCAACGAGATCAGGCTATGGAAGGCCAATCAGGCCGTTCGTCATGGAGAGTTGCGTCTTGCCGCCCAAAGCACTGCCCTGACGGGCGCCCAGACACGAGCAACAAGCCTGTTAACCTGGGTTGTTCCATTAATGGGCGTGTCATTGGGGATAATACTAAACAAAGACTATATCGCAGCAGGCTGGGTTCTATTGACGGGGAATGCTGTTACAGCGGTCCTTTGCGCTACAGCGCTTGCTCCAACTGCATGGAGCGAAGCCGGTTTCAAACCCGTGGAAGTTTTGGATATCCCTCACGATTCAGAACTTCTATGCCAAGAAGCCGTAGCAGTGACCTATCAGGAATCCATTCAGAAAAACGACCGGCGCATGAAGAAATTCACGCGACTGATGCAGGGTGCGTGGTGGGTGTTTCTCATTACTCCCCCCATCGCAGGCCTGCTTCAGTTTTGTTCCCCCTTAAAATCTATGCATTAGTTTTCACAGGAACGGTCTGCACCCGTCCACCATCATCAACCGGTAGCGGTTGTGGACGTGGAGGAGGTGCCGTTTCGTCTTTTGCCATCGGTTTCCTCATCGAGTCTGAACAACCCCGATGATGGAGAGTGCGGGAATGGCTGACAACAGCCGTTCCCGCATTTGAGACCCGACATTCCAATTTTCAAGATTTTCGCGCTCCACCCGCATCGCCGGGCCTGTTGACGCGCGCCCAGTAATGGAGAGTTTCCATGTCCAAAATCACAGTAATTCCCATCAGGCGAGGCCCACCACCGAGTGCCCCTGATGCCCTGCAGGACGTCATTGTCCGCCGCCAGATAGCCGAAAGCGCGATGCTGGCCGCCCTGCCGCAACAGGGTGCTGGCATCGCCCTGTTGATGTGCGAACGCCGCGCCCTGCGTGCCGCCATGCGCGACCTAAGTCACTACATCGATGCCGAGGAAGCGGAGTTGAGTCGCATCGCTCACCGGCATGCATCCCGCCACATGGCACAGAACGGGCAGGGCGCAGCATGAAACAAGATTTCACGCCCATTCCTGCCGGTGAACTGGTCGGTCTGCTATCCGTCAAGGATCAGGCCGCCGCCATCAACGTACACCGTCAGTTCCGCATGTGGTTCACAGGCGCCGAGGTCAACTACGACCAGAACCAGCTACAGGCTGCCCGCAGCGCGGTACGTGCTGAAAACGAGCGCATGGAAGATCTGGAACGGATCATCATGAGGGCCTTCATGGCCGAAGGGCCAGAGATCGAAGCCATCACGTTCCGTCGCGCCCAGGCGGGGAGGGTGCAGTCATGATCCATATCCCCGACCGTCACCTTGACCGCATCCGCGACAATCTGCCCACAACGCACGAAATCGCCGCGCATGTGCTGCTGTTCTGCATCATCTGGGGCGGCCTTGTCCTGATCGTGCTGGAGGCACTGCCATGAAAAGCAGCCAGCCCACCATGAAGGACAAGGTGCTTGGCGCTCACCGTGACGCGGTCCGTTACACTGGCGCCAGCTCCATCCCCGCCACGACGGTGCGGCGCTTCATGCCCGGCCTGAAACGGCAGAGCCACGTAACCCGCATGCTGAACATTCTGGTCAGTGAGGGGAAGCTGGCCCTGTCCACCAGTCAGGATCAGTGCGATTACGCCGTGCCGTCTGCCGCAGCGCGCGGACAGGTGATGGCATGAGCGACCTGTCCAGCCATCCCGCCCTACAGGGCCTCGAATTCGGAAAAGAGATTTACAGCATCGAGATCCACGGCAATGGCCGGGGCGATTACGTCGGCATCACGCGCGAGGATGATGGTCCGTGCTGCATTGTCTTTCGTGGCAGTCTCGTAACCGAGAACGGCCGCAAGCTGATCCGGGCGCGCGGTACGCAGGCATGGACCAGAGAAAAGGGGGAAGGCGAATGACGCAGTCCCCGAACCCCATGGAAAAGCGCGTTGACGCCTACGTCATCGCGGAACGCACTGGCGTGCCCCACCGCACCATTCTGGCACTCGCCCAGCGGGGAGAAATCCCGGCCGCCAAGATCGGTCGCCGCTGGACGTTCAGCCCCGCACGCATCGAAGCATGGATTATCGAACAGGAGACCCTTAATTGCCAAAGCCGCCGCGCCGACATTCGACAAAAAAACCGAAGAACTGCTTCCTTCGCGGCGATACGTGGTGGGCGGAAATCGTCATTCGCGGAGAACGATATCGACAGAGCCTATTCACAGATGATGCACGGGAAGCGGAAAGACGTATAAAAGCGCTACGCCTCAGACTGGAACGGACTGCCCTGGACGTGCCTGGCGAGGAATCATGGAAGGCTGCTGTAGTACGCTGGGCTGGGGAAGGACTGGATGGCGTCAAGGACTCTGTCCGCAAGCGCTACCTATCCAGCATTCGTCGCTTTGACGAACGGTTTGGCTGTTTGATGGTAGCCTCCATTACGACACGAGACATCGCCGACTGAGTCAGCGACCGTAAGCGCAATGGGTCAATAAAAGCGCTGGGAAAAGGGAAGGGGAAAGCCATCTCCAACGCCTCCATCCAGCGCGATCTGACGGCGCTCTCCCGGTTGCTCAGCTTCTGCTGCTCTATCGGCTGGCGGACGGATAATCCGGTGCAGGCCTTTGACCGCACGATCATCCGCGAACGCCGCGAACCCAAGCGGCCGCCCACGCGGAAGGAAATCCAGACCGCGATCGACGCGGCACCCCCTGGCGTTGCAGGTATCCTGTCCATACTGGCCGAAACCGGCATGCGCATGAACGAAGCCGTGAAGCTGGAACGCTGGCAGGTGGACAGCCGAAGCCGCCAGATCCTGCTGACCAAAACCAAGACCAGCAGGCCGCGCACCATCAGCTGGCACACGCCCGGCGGCAATGCCACCAGGGCACTGGAGGAGGGGGCAGCAAATGGCTTCCTTTACACCAGCGGCACCACCGGCAGGCCATTTGCCAATTTCTCATCCAACCACGCCCAGATCATGCGGCGCATCCTGCGTGAAAATCCGCTATTCCGGCGCTTCGGGGTGCATGGCCTGCGACATGCCTTTGCCGTGCGGTGGCTGAAGGCAGGGGGAAACATCTATCGCCTGTCCCGACATCTCGGACACAGTTCCGTGAAGGTGACCGAGCAGAACTATCTGGGCTTCCTGACCGTGGAGGAACAGGAACGGGTCCAGTTCCAGGCGGAGCAGATTTTTGCAGGGGTCCCCACAAATTCCCCCACAGCAGCCTGAAAAACCATCCTGAAACGACCAAAGCGCCCCAAAGGGCGCTTGGCAATTTCTTGTTTGTTTACAAGAAGTTCTGGCGGAGGGGAAGGGATTCGAACCCTCGATACGACTTGACATCGTATAACGGTTTAGCAAACCGCCGCCTTCAGCCACTCGGCCACCCCTCCGCCGAAGAGCGCGCATTATAAGTAACACGGCGTTTGCAGGGCTGCTTTTAGCGTGTTGCCGCAACCCTGCAAAGCCCCAAAATGCGTTAAAGCCCGTTTTTACAAAACTTTTTTCAGGGCCTCATTCACAATGGCCGGATTGGCCTTGCCTGCCATGGCTTTCATCACCTGGCCCACGAAAAACCCGAACAGGCGATCCTTGCCACCCCGGTATTCCTCCACCTTGTCCGCATTACGCGCCAGCACGTCGGCCACGGCGGCGTCAATCGCGCCGGTGTCGGTTACCTGCTTCAGGCCCTTGCGTTCCACGATGTCGGCGGCGCTGTCGCCGGTTTCCAGCATGTCCTCAAAGACTTCCTTGGCAATCTTGCCATTGATTGTCTTGTCGGCCATCAGGTCCAGCATACCACCCAGCGCCTGCGCCGAGATGGGACTGTCCTGAATGCTGCGACCCGTGCGGTTCAGCGCACCAAACAGGTCACCCGTGACCCAGTTGGCGGCCAGGCGGGCATCGCGGCCCTTCGCCACTTCCTCGTAATAATCGGCAATGGCCTGCTCGGCCACCAGCACGCTGGCGTCGTAACGGGGGATACCGTACTGCTTGATAAAACGGTCACGCTTGTCATCGGGCAGTTCAGGCAGGCCGCGCTCCAGTTCGTCCACCCATGCCTGCTCCACCACCAGCGGCAGCAGATCAGGGTCGGGGAAATAGCGGTAATCGTGCGCGTCTTCCTTGGAACGAAGCGAACGTGTCTCACCCTTGTGCGGATCGAACAGGCGTGTCTCCTGATCGACCTCTCCACCGGACTCCCAGATCTCGATCTGGCGGGCTGCCTCGATCTCGATCGCCTGCATGACAAAGCGGATCGAGTTGACGTTCTTGATCTCGCAGCGCGTGCGGAACGGCTCACTGGCGCTCTTGCGAACGGAAACGTTCACGTCGGCACGCATTGAGCCTTCTTCCATGTTGCCGTCGCAGGTGCCGAGGTAACGCAGAATCTGGCGCAGCTTGCGGACATAGGCTCCGGCCTCTTCAGGGGAGCGAATGTCCGGCTCACTGACGATCTCCATCAGTGCGACGCCTGCACGGTTGAGGTCCACGAAGGAGCGCTTCGGGTCCTGATCGTGCATCAGCTTGCCCGCGTCCTGCTCAAGATGCAGGCGCGTGATGCCGATATCGCGTGTGCTGCCGTCGGAAAGCTCAATCTGCACGACACCAGTGCCGATGATCGGATGTTCGAACTGGCTAATCTGATAACCGGTCGGCAGATCGGCATAGAAGTAGTTCTTGCGGTCGAAGCGGCTTTCCAGATTGATCCGCGCCTTCAGGCCGAGACCCGTGCGGACAGCCTGTTCGACGCAGGCCTGATTGATGACCGGCAGCATGCCGGGGAAGCCGGCGTCAATCAGACTGACGTGCGAGTTCGGCTCACCGCCGAAAAGCGTGGACGCACCGGAGAACAGCTTCGACTTGCTGATGACCTGCGCATGCACCTCAAGACCGACGACGATCTCCCATGTGCCGGTGTTGCCTTCAATCGTGTAGCTCATGCGCTCACCCCTGCACGCAGGTCCGGACGGGCCGTGAACCCGGCGGCTTTTTCCAGAGCGGACCCGACCGCGATGATCGTTTCCTCGTCAAAATGCTTGCCGATCAGTTGGAGACCAAGCGGCAGGCCCTTGTCGTCAAGCGCGACCGGTACCGACATGGCGGGCTGTCCGGCCATGCTGGCAGGCACAGTGAAGATGTCGTTGAGATACATCTGCACCGGATCTTCCGGCTTCTCGTCGCGGGCGAAAGCCGCAGTCGGCGCTGTCGGGGTGAGCAGCACGTCCACCTTCTGGAAAGCCTGTGTGAAGTCGCGCTGAATCAGCGTGCGGACCTTCTGGGCCTTGAGGTAGTAGGCATCATAGTAACCAGCGGACAGCACATACGTGCCCATCAGAATACGACGACGGACTTCCTCGCCAAAGCCATTGTGACGGGTCTTTTCGTAAAGATCGTCAAGGCTGGTCGCGCCTTCAGCCCGCTTACCGAAGCGCACGCCGTCATAGCGGGCAAGGTTGGACGAACATTCGGCTGGCGCGATGATATAGTAAGTGGCTAGGGCATAGCGCGTGTGGGGAAGGAAAACATCAATGATTTCACAACCAGCCTCTTCTAGTATCTTGGCGCCTTTTTTCCACGCTGCAAGGATATCGTTGCCTTTTTCTGTCGCCATCAAGGGCGAATCGTATTCTTGGGGAATGCCAACGCGCAGACCTTTCAGGCTACGACCGCACGCCGCACGATAATCAGGAACAGCCACGTCCGCACAGGTGCTATCCTTCGGATCGTGACCAGCCATCGCGGTCAGCATGATCGCAGCGTCTTCGACAGTGCGGGTCATCGGACCGGCCTGATCGAGTGAGCTTGCGAAGGCGATGGTGCCCCAGCGGCTGCAACGCCCATAGGTCGGCTTCAGCCCGACGATACCGCAATAAGCCGCTGGCTGACGGATCGAACCACCGGTATCGGTGCCTGTCGCGCCCATCGCCATGTGAGCAGCGACGGCAGCTGCGGAGCCACCAGATGAACCGCCGGGAACCAGAACGGAGGCGTCATCCTTGCGGTGCCAAGGGTTCTCGACGCTACCGAAGGCAGACGTCAGATTGCCGGACCCCATGGCGAATTCGTCAAGATTGGTCTTGCCCAGAAAGATCGCGCCGTTTTCGAGCAGCTTCGCCGTGACGGTGCTCTCGTAAGGCGGCACGAAATTGCCGATGATCTTGCTGGCAGCGGTCGTCCGTACGCCGTTGGTGCAGAACAGATCCTTGATGCCGAGGGGAATGCCTGTCAGGGCAGGGGCTTCGCCAGCGGACAGTGTGCTGTCGGCCTTCTTGGCTGCTTCAAGCGCCTTGTCGGGCGTGACGGTGATGTAGGCATTCACCCGCCCGTTCAACGCTTCGACGGCGTCGGTGTGCGCCTTCGTCAGTTCGACGGCGGAAAATTCTTTCTTGCGCAGACCTTCAGCGGCCTGTGCGATCGTGAGATCAGTCAGCATTATTCGACCACCTTCGGCACGGTGAAGAAGGGACCTTCACGGTCCGGGGCGTTCGACAACACCTTGTCCTGACAGTCGCCGTCAGTCACGGCATCCTCTCGGGGAAGAAGCGCCGCGTTGGTGCTGGTGCCGATCATGGGCGGTACGCCCTCGACATCAACTTCGTCGAGAATCTCGATCCAGCCGAGAATTCCTCCGAGCTGTGCGCGGACAGCTTCGATTTCCTGGTCGTCAAGCCCGATGCGGGCGAGCTTGGCAATGCGTCTCGTGGTCGCGAGATCGAGCGACATGAAGCAGAAACTCTCAAATCATGAAAAATAATGCTGGCGTCGCCGCCAGCGCGACACCATACCCTCAGGCGATGCCTCTGTTCAACATAACCGACCTCAGTGAAAAACTTTCCACCGGTCAGCGGCTGCTGGGAATTGATCCCGGCGCGAAGACTGCGGGACTTGCGCTGTCAGATGTCATGCTGATGGTCGCCTCTCCGTATGGAGTTTTGAAGCGCGAAAAACTTTCGATTATGGCCCGGAAAATCGCGGAAATTGCTAGCGAGCAGGACGTGGGAGCGCTGGTAGTGGGGCTGCCACTTTCCATGGATGGCGGATTCGGCCCGGCTGCACAGGCCGCCCGCGACTGGGCACAAGCTCTTTCCGATCAGATCGGGATTGCTGCCGTCTTATGGGATGAACGGTTTTCTTCCAGCGTTGTGAACCGCACCATCATCGGTGAAGCCGACCTGTCACGGAAAAGACGTGGAGAAATCGTCGATAAGATGGCTGCTGCCTATATGTTGCAGGGCGTGCTCGATTATCTCTCCATGCAGCGCAGCAGACATTCCCAATCGTTTGAAGAATAAAGGCAGCCTGACTTCACTTTAAATTGGAAGGCAGGCTGCTCTAATTGGTTTCAGGCTGCGACAGCCGTGCACTTCTCTCTGAGAAAATCCAGCTGCCAGTTTAGTTCTTTCGGTGTCAGAGCGTAAGAACCATCAGAAGACGGCAGAATGGCGCGTGTCGGCGGGATCAGGGCGAGATGGATCTGTACCGCGGCAGCCAGAGAGGCTGGCAGGCCTGCTTTCCATGACAGGGCCACAAGCCCCCGGGCATTCCGTCCGTTCAGCGTTTCCCTGATGACGTCCGGAGCAATATTCGGAGTGCGGGCAAGGATCTCGATAATGGCGTCGACATTATCATCGTGAAGGGCCTGTGTCGCCAGATCGACGATATTGTCATTCATGACCGTGGAAACCGAAGCGTTTCTCGTCGGCTTGATGACTTCCGACGTCGCCGCCAGTTCGAAAGAAAGCTCTCTTTCGATCTTGTGCTTCACCGGAGCGACAAGGTTCGCACAGCGCTCTCTCACAAGATTTTTCACCGTGGTAACGCACGCATATTCAAGCGTGGTCGGTCTTTCCGGTGAGCGCTCCATTTCATCAAGAGCCGGTTCCAGCTCGGTCAGTGGACGTTCTGCCAGATGCTCAAGAATGGCGTGAGAGTGCACCGTCTTGGCCGATGAGACCATCTTTCCATTGCGCTGCCGGCGGCTGATTTCCTGCTCCAACGTGGCGTCATCAATCTCACCCATGAGACGGTCGGCGATGGAGGGAGATTCTGACAGTGGACCAACAATTGAAATGGCCTGCGCGTCGCCAGCAGCCTGGGCAATGACACGTCGCGCGCGCTGCCAGCTTTCGGCCATCAGAAGGTTCAGGGAGCTTTGCAGGGAGGCCGTCAGGGCTTCAATGCGTTGGGCGCTGAAATCGGGTCGAAGAGCCGTAATGCGACTTTTCAGGCATTCCCATAATTCAGGTGCCGCCGTCATTGTGACAGTCGTTGCAGGGCCACGTGCCTTTTCGCGTAATGCGGGACTAATCGATCCGGGCGGAACGGAAGACAGCGAGCGCGTGGGCAGGATCTGAAAAAATTTTGGGTCTAATGAAGGATTCATGGTGAGGATTCTTCCAATGATGTGTGCCAGCGAGCGCCCCCAGCGAGTTTCACGCTACGCATGGCAAAACTTGCGCGGTCGATAAGCGATTCAACGCTTTCACCCGTTTCCCAGCTCCGGGCGGCAAGACCGACCGAGAAGGTGAGAGTGATGGGTTCCGCAACAAAAATGGCTGCGCCGTGCTGACAGAAGGCTTCCGCCCGTTCAGCAGCGACAAAATGATCAGCGCCATCGAGCCAGAGGCCGAAAATGTCTCCCCCAAGTCGACCAGCGAGATCTGTTGGACGAATGGCGTCCCGCAGATAGCTGGCGACCTGTTGAAGGGCGCTGTCGCCCGCTTCAAAACCAAAGCGGGCATTGATGTCTGAAAAGCGGTCCAGACCGATGACCAGCAGGGTGCCGGACAGGCGTTCCCGATCAAGACGCGGCAGCCGCCGGGAGATTTCGGTCAGAAGACCGTTCCGGTTCAGCATGCCTGTGAGTGGATCAAATCGCGCATTGCGGGCCAATGCACGGTTGAGAGCACTCATCTCGAGAGCGGAGGCAAATGTCGCCAGAGCAGCATCTGCCAGATTGGCGTCGTCCTGCGACCAGACGCCAACATTGTTTCTCCACAGCGCCATGGCGGCGGGAGCATTGTAACGGACGCGACTACGGCACAGGATTACGTCGTGCCCCTCGATCTGCCTGATTTCCGGCTCGAACGAGAGATTGCCAGCTACCGGCTGCCGTAACATGTCCTCAATCATGGCGTCGAAAGACGGTGTCGCAGTCTGAAGGCGGTGGACGATTTCCTCATCGGAATCGTCTTCATCACTTTCCGTTTTTCCTTCCGGAGATTCGGAGATCAGAATTCCCCCGACAGCGCCAAGCATGGCGGCCAGCTCGTCGAAAGCGGGTGGAATGCCAAGGCGGGACAGGGCGCGTGAGCGCATCGTCGCCGTGATGCGCCGCACGATCTCGCTATGAAGACGGGCGACTGCGAGGTCGGCGTTTGAGCCGACCTCATCAGACACATCAATGCCAAGTCCACGCACACCGGCGTGTTGCCCATCCGGCGAAAGGAGAGGGGTTGCATAAACCAGCATGCAGCCGAAGGTGCTGTCGGCTCTTTTGATCCAGCAACGGCGGCTGCGGATAACATTTCGGGTTTGGAAAGGATTAGGGGCTGGCGTCGAATTGACACAGGGAAGGAGTCTGGTGCCTTCTTCCCCGATCAGTTCCTGATCATTCCATCCGAGTGCCGGACCGGCCTCGAAAAAGGTGAAACGGCCTTCATTGTCCGTTTCGAAAATAAAATCGGCAACCAGCTGCGTCAGGCTTTTCCAGCGGCGACGACTGGCGAGAAGCGCGTCCATCAGTTTGCCATCCTGACCGGGTGGCGACGATTCTGACGCAGGAGAGGAAGGCGTGGTGTTCATGCTTACGCATTTCATCCGGGAATAGTTTCTGTCTCGTTAAGAGCCGGTTGCGTTGACAGAAGATGCCCTGAACAGCATGGTCCGCCCTTCAGGTAACCTGTGCTGGCCCATTGGCAGGGTCGCCTTTCAGCTATTTTGACTGTGGAAGACGATGAGCGAAGACAAACTCAGATCCCGGATCGAAGCGCTTTGGGAAGCGCGCACCACTGTGTCGCCAGCCACGACCGGGGATGACCGGTCTGCGATCGAGACAGTCCTTGAAGGACTGGACTCCGGTCGTCTCCGCGTCGCCGAACCCGGCGAGGCAGGCTGGACGGTTCACGAATGGCTGAAAAAAGCCGTTCTGCTGTCTTTCCGTCTGTTTGATAATGCGATCATCGAAGGCGGCGCTGCTGGTGCCGCGGCGTTCGACAAGGTGCCGCTCAAGTTCGCAGGCTGGGATGCCGCCCGTTTTTCCGAGGCTGGCTTCCGCGCCGTGCCGGGCTGTGTCGTCCGTCGTTCAGCTTTCATCGCGCCAGGCGTCGTGCTAATGCCGAGCTTCGTGAATGTCGGTGCACGCGTTGATTCAGGTACCATGATCGACACATGGGCGACCGTCGGCAGCTGCGCGCAGATCGGCAAGAACTGTCACATCAGTGGCGGCGCGGGAATCGGTGGCGTGCTGGAGCCTCTGCAGGCTGCCCCCGTCATCATCGAGGATGACTGCTTCATCGGCGCTCGTTCCGAAGTGGCTGAAGGCGTGATCGTTGAGCGTGGCTCCGTCCTGTCGATGGGCGTGTTCCTCGGCGCTTCCACCAAGATCATCGATCGTGCGACGGGCGAGGTCTTCATGGGCCGCGTTCCGGCCTATTCCGTGGTCGTGCCGGGTTCTCTGCCTGCCAAGGTGCCTCTGAACGCCAATGGTCAGCCCAATCCTTCTCTGGCCTGCGCCGTGATCGTCAAGCGTGTGGATGAACGGACCCGTTCCAAGACATCCATCAACGATCTGCTGCGCGACTGAGAACACTCCATGACGCATGCGCTTGATGTTACCGCTCTCGCTTCTGACCTGATTCGTCACCCGTCCGTCAGTCCGGATCCCGGCGAATCCCAGATCGCTCTGGGCGAAACATTAAGCGCCATGGGGTTTGAGGTCTTCCACCTTCCCTTCGGGGAAGGGGCGGAGCGTACGCCCAATCTCTTTGCCCGACGTGGCAAGGGCGGTCCTCATCTCTGCTTTGCCGGGCATACGGACGTTGTCCCGCCCGGGCAGCAGGGATGGCAGCACGGGCCGTTTGCAGGCTCGGTGGAGCAGGGCATTCTCTACGGACGAGGGGCCTGCGATATGAAAGGCGGTATTGCCGCCTTCGTCGCTGCAGTGTCCTCCTTTCTTGAAAACACGCCCGAGCCTCAGGGTTCCATCAGCCTTCTCATTACCGGCGACGAGGAAGGCCCCGCCCGCTTTGGGACCGTCAAGGTGCTGGAGTGGATGAAGGACCATGACCAGATCCCGGATTTCTGTGTGGTCGGCGAGCCTACCAACCCGACCGTCATGGGCGAAGTCATCAAGATCGGACGTCGCGGCAGTATCAATGTTCGCATTACGGTGAAGGGACGACAGGGCCACGTGGCCTATCCCCACCGTGCTGATAATCCGGTCCATCGGCTGATCCGCATCCTGAGCGAACTGACGGAAAAACCGCTGGATGAGGGTTCGGAGTGGTTTGAGCCCTCCAGTCTTCAGGTGACGAGCGTGGATGTCGGTAATACCGCCACCAACGTCATTCCGGCGGAAGCAAAAGCGGCTCTGAACATCCGCTTCAATGATCTGCACACCGGAGCATCGCTGCGGGAGTGGATCGAAACCGTCTGTCACCGGCACGCGCCCGACTGTCAGATCGAGGCCAGCATCAGTGGAGAATCGTTTCTCACCCAGCCCGGCCCGGAGCTGAACGCTCTGAAAGCGTCGGTTCAGGATGTGACGGGTAGGGAGCCTCGTCTGGATACCGGTGGGGGCACCTCGGATGCCCGCTTTATCGCCCTGTACTGCCCCGTGGCGGAATTCGGTCTTGTCGGGGCGAGTATGCACCAGATTGACGAGCATGTTGCCGTTTCAGATCTCGATACCTTGAAGCGTGTTTACGAACGGCTTTTGGAAAGGACAGTGGCGTGAGCGGCGTTTTCAAAGGCAATACGACGCCCAACCCTAAAGCAATTCTGGAAGGCATGACGCTGCTTGCCAGCGGAAAATCCGAAGGCATTCAGCGTTTCGGCAATTCAGTCGAGAATTTTCTGGCAGCCCTCGCGCCCGGTCTGGCGATGTGCATCGTCGGCCTGCTGACAGTTGCGCTGCAGAAAGAACCCGTCCTCGGCTTCATCCGTGTCGAACTGTCCTTCTGCACGCTTTTGGCGCTCCCGGTAATTTCTTGGTTCTTTGCGAAAAAATGGGGACGTGAGGAACTCTGGTTGCGCTATGCAACTGCGGCCAGCTGGTGTGAGTGGATAACTGTTCTGGTGTCCGCCGTCGCAATGGCTATGGGAAGTCTGCTGTTTTCGTCACTTGCCGAGACGAGCGGCTTTGCCATGGCGATTGTCTTCAGCAGCGATCTTTACGGACTTTGGCTCGGTGTCTTCGTGGCCAAAGTCGGCTTGCGTCTGAGCTGGCCACGCGCCATTCTCCTGTATGGAACGACGTTCTGCTTCGCCCTGATCTGCTACGGTCTGGCCTCGCTGCTGCCGCCTCACTACAATTTCATCAACGATCTTTTGCAGCCTGTTGTGACAGCACAGGCTTCTTCCTCTTCCGTAACCTGATCTGCGTCCCTGTTGTCAGGAGTGCTGCGGTTTTTGTCAGGACGCTTGATTCGTTGAACAGAGCAAGGGCGCGCACAAGCCCGGCTTTCCCCATTGTCGTCCGTAAGGACTGATCCTCTACGAGCCTGTTTAGCGCTTCGGAAAGAGGAGCGCTCTTTCCTGCCGGAACAAGCAGCCCGGTTTCGCCCTGCACAACCTGCTCCCGCGAGCCTCTGATATTTGTGGCCACCACGGGAAGACCAGTCAGCATGGCTTCGATGATCGACATCGGAAGACCTTCAAAATGACTGGGGAGTGTGAAGATATCCGCAGCCGCAAGGAGCGCCGGAATGTCCGAACGGTATCCCAGCATACGCAGCCTGCCACCAAGAGCATCATGAGCGCGCCGGAAATACGGCTCCAGCACCTCTCCATGGTCGCTTGAGAGCCGCTCGCCTACAATCCAGAGTTCCGCGTCAGGAACGCTTTCCATTGCAGCCAGAAGCTCTGGATAGCCTTTATGTCTGACCAGCCTTGAAACAGCGATAATCACGACGCGCTCTGACGGGACATTCAGTGACTGCCTGATTCGTTCACGCGCACCCGGGTCAGGATGGAACAGGTGAGGATCACGGCCATTTCCAACTGCTATGGGATTGGAATGGATATGCAGACGCCGAGCGTCCTGTGCCTCTTCCTGCGAAACGGTCAGATAGATATCGGTGATGCGTCCGGCCAGCCATTCAAGCGTGAATGCCAGCGCGTGACGGACAAAGGAGCCGGGCTGATTGAACAGATAGCCATGGCAGGTATAGGCGATGCACGGAACGCCACAAAGTTTGGCAGCCAAACGCGCCAGAAGCCCGCTGATCGGCATGTGAGCATGCACCAGATCCGGTTTTTCCTGACGGATGACCCGAATCAGTGCTGCGAAGGCACGCGCCTGTGCCTTTATTGAAAAGGATCGAGCCATCGGCACAGTGACGATCCGAAAGCCTTCCGCCCGCGCATCCTGAAGAAGAGGTCCTTCGGCGCAGCAGCCGATGACATCGTGACCTTCCGTCCGCAACTGCCGCATCAGCGGCAGCAAAAAGTGACGAAGCGAAAAATCGACGTTGGTGACCTCAAGGATCTTCACGGTATTTCCTTGCCCGCAGCCTGACTTCAGGCGTCAAGGCGCGTGAAGGCCCATCGGATGGCATTGGCCAGAACAGGGGGCACTGGCGGAGGCGGCAATTCCATGTCCGAAACCTCATCCTTTCGGATACCGTCTTCGACTGGGCTGGCTTCCTGATCACTGGTCTGTGCAGTTTCCGATGCGTCCTTTTCAGAGAGCGGGCCGGAAGCCTTTTCCTGATCTGCGGTGTCTTCGGTTTCTTTCGCGGCTTCAATGGCTTTGGCCAAAGGCGTCTGTTCTTTTACCTCCTGCTCAGACTCTGAAGAGGGCAGAGGCGTCGGTTCGGCTTCGGACTGCTGGGACACCGTCTCGTCCGGTTTGACAGGCGAGGTTTCTGGCTGGCTGGCCACATCAACAGTCGGAATCACAGGCTGGACTTCAGCTGGTCGCACAACAATCTGCTGCGTGGGCATCGGATCCTTGAAGCCGAAATAAATGCTGTCTTCTATCGTGGAATAACCGTTGCTGCGGAATCTCCAGACTTCATCACCGGCATGCAGAAGAATGTCTGTTTCTTCCAGTTCGACACGCACGGAAGGATGGAGATGAAAACGCAGAATAAATTCAGGTGGATCGCCGGCCGTATCAAGCCTGTCCTCTCCCCGAAGATCGGCTCCCTCGCCGGAGAGAAACAGACGTCTGCGGTAAGAACCACAACCGACCGGGCGATAGCAGTCCGATGCCAGCTCGATCATATGGTCGATGCCGGAAACAGAATGTTCCCATGTGACATCAGGCCGCACATCCACAGAGCCGTCCCGCCGCCAGAGCACGGGAGGACAGGCCGGGATCGACAGCACGGAATGTGCAGGCGCGTCCCTCAAAGCTTCGTGCCAGCCGGGGCGCGGGCTGGCGCCGCAATTGACGACAATCTGTGAGCGTCCGGAAGACAGTTCCATCGACATCAGGCCGCCATGGGCGAGCGTGTCAAATCCTTTGGGGGGTGGGCCACCCGCATCCACGAACAGAACGGTATTGCCGGATGTCGCGCGCACAAAACGTCCATCGCGCATGTTGCGGGCAAGAATGTTTCCACGTGGCATGGCGCGGGCAATGATCAGATCGATCAGGGCCGGATCGTGTGACCATGTGCCATTGAACAGAGCGAGACGACCATCTCCATGACGAAAGGCGCGAAGCACCGGAGCCATGCGATCAAGTGCCGAGGCGAGCATGGTCGGCATCGGGATACGCGCCGACTGGAGCATCAGGCGCATCTCGGCCAGTTCCCGCAACACGAGAAGCTGCGCGCCGGGACTGCGGGAAGCATGGCACCCGTCCGGGAGAATCTGCATTTCAAGTTCGGGGTCGATCAGCTTCATGTAGCGGCTGAGAAAGGCTTTCTGCTCCGGAATGGCGACCGCCGTGGCCAGCAGCCCCTTCAGGCCGCGCAGGGCCGTCCAGTCGTGACGGTCTGTCGGCAGGATGGCGGCAAGCGTCCGGGCTTCAAGAACGATCCTTTGCAGGAGGCCACGTCGGTAGTCCTCATCGGCAGAAGCAGCAAAGAAATCATATTGCGCCAGCCATGAGGCGATACGCGCGCCAGTCGTCGAGGAATCTTCAAGAGGCGTCATGCCGATGGGCTGGGCAATCCAGTCCGCGACGAGCGCGCGTGCCTGCGCGCGGGCAGACTCAGAACCGAGTTCCCTTAGATCCCGTAACCATTCAAAACTCTGGAACCAGTCGCGAAACAAGGGCGACCAGGTTTCATCAGACCAGACACCTTTCCGGATCGAGATGGTTTCACCGCCGTGAGACGCTGTGCCACGGACAAGCAGCTCACCGTTACCGGCATCACCGGGCCAGAGGTCACGAACAGTCTGTGCCGGAGTGGAGGGGATGGACCTCAGACCACCCAAAGGACCGAGCAGCGCAAAAGAAAGTCGCGCATCACGCCACCATCGGCCCAGACCCATACTCAAGCTCCTCCTTCAACCGGGATCGTCAGTAATGCACGACTGCGGTTTTTAGTTGCTGTTCCTTAGCGCCCTGATGGCGGCCGCATAATCCTCACGTCCGTAAACCGCACTGCCTGCAATCAGAACGTCCGCACCTGCGGCAGTGGCCAGAGGAGCGGTTTCCGGATCGATGCCGCCGTCGACCGCCAGCCTGATCGATTTGCCAGATGACTTTATCATGTCGCGCAAGGTGCTGATTTTCCGAAGCTGGCTATGCAGGAATTTCTGCCCGCCAAATCCCGGATTGACGGACATCACAAGGATGAGGTCCACCATGTCGAGTATTTCCGACAGGGCTTCCGGCGGTGTGGCCGGACAAAGCGAAACACCGGCCTTCACGCCCAGCGCCTGAATGGCCTGTAGGGACCGGTGCAGATGAGGACCGGCTTCCGCATGGACCGTAATATGGTCGGCCCCGGCACTGGCGAATGCTTCCAGATAGGGATCGACGGGTTCGATCATGAGATGCACATCGAACGGCAGCTTCGAATGGGGACGAAGCGCTTTGACGATGGCCGGACCGAAAGAAATATTCGGCACAAAGTGACCATCCATCACATCCAGATGGACCCAGTCGGCGCCGGCTTTTTCTATGGCCGCAACCTCTTCGCCAAGTCGGGCAAAGTCTGCGGCCAGAATGCTCGGAGCAATCAGAGGAGAAGAAATGCTGGTCATGGCCTCGTTATCGGCAAACATCGGAAAGGGCGCAACAGGTGTTCTGAGGGCTTGTGCATAAAATGAGTAAAGCTGGTCTTTGTCGTCTTCTTTTTTGTTACAAATAAAACAGTTTCCTGATGATCATGATGAATTGGCAATCAGTCATTAAGATGGCGAACCGAATGGACCGTTCCTGTTTGTTTCAGGCTGGCCGTCAGTTCGAGGCATCAACACCCGGTAGAGGAGTATAAATGCCCGATAGTCTGAAAGCAGATCATTACGATCACGTCGTGAGTTCGAGTAATGGACTGTCTTGGTGTCGAAATCTTTAAAATACAGCCGATTTACAGGAAAATTATTGATGTCTTCGCGTGAGCGGCTTTCGGTAATCTGAACTCATCACAATCCTGTGCCTCAGTCAGCACACGCCGGCTGGCAGGTCTAAAGACAGAAAGAAACATGCCCGGCGCGATTATCCGAAAAACAGGGACAATCGCCGGGAGCGTGCTGGAAACTGAGAGAAACAGGGGCGCGCCAGACTTTCAGGGCCGCCACTTCCTGTGCAAGCAACTGCGTTTTCGCGTCATCCGATTGCGGGAAACCAGCAATAGCCATTGCGGAAGACAGCGCCGGCATCTCGTGCCAGGCCGGCGTGGAAAAAGCCTGAAAGGCCGATGAGGCATCCTCAATCAGCAAAGACAGAGTACGACCGCCGAAAGCCACGCCTGAAACAGTGCCAAAAGACGGCTTTGCAAGGAACAATGCGCCAAGCGGAAAACCTTCACCGCCGCCATAGCTTGCCAGAACAATGTCTGACGCCTCCGGAAAGCGAAAGAATGCCGACTGATGACGTCCCATCCAGGAATCGCCGGAATGAATCATGCAGCCTGTATGAGGGGACGGGATGCGAAAGAACCAGCGTTCGAACAGTTCCTTCTGATACCAGAGCAGTCTACCTGATGGAGAAGCAGCCTGCTTGTCAGTCACAAAATTCAGGCCGGCACGCAGCCCCGGAAGAACACCGAGCATCTCACGCCACAGAACGCGTCCTTCCGGCGTATCGATATGCTCTATCCGGGCTGCTTCCATCCCCGCCGCCTTTAGCCTTCCTTGACGAAGCGCGCCGCGAAGAAGCCGTCCATTCCGCCAAGATCCGGCCAGAGACCGGGATGAGTGCGCACCCACCCTTCAGGCGTCAGGGCCTCGGGAAGATCCTGCATCTCTTCCGGTCTGATCGGGTCGGCTTTCAGTCCGAACTGACCGGCAATCTTGCGGGCCTGATCCGGTCCTTCTTCCTGCTGAAGCGAGCACACGGCGTAAACAAGACGCCCGCCCGGTTTCAGCATCCGCGCCGCAGCCGCGAGAAGCCCTGTCTGCGCTTCAATCAGTGCAGACAGATCACGCGGGCGCTTGATCCAAAGTGCGTCCGGATGACGACGTGCCGTCCCGGTGGCGGAGCAGGGCGCATCCAGCAAAATGGCGTCGAGCGGTACTTCCGGTTGCCATGCCGCCGCATCGGCACAGACTGTTTTGACCGTGTCTAGCTTCAGGCGCGTGAGGTTTTCTTTTAACCGTTCTAGACGGGACGGATCACGTTCCAGCGCCGTCACCTGCGCACCGGTGCAGGCAAGCTGTGCCGTCTTGCCACCGGGAGCCGCGCAGAGATCGGCCACATGCTCACCCGGTTTCGCGGCAAGAAGACGCGCCGGGAGAGCGGCAGCGGCGTCCTGCACCCAGAATGTGCCTTCCTCGAAGCCGGGCAGATCTGGAACACGGGTTCCAGCCGGGAAGCGCACCGATCCGGTCGGAAGGACAATTCCTTCCTCCATCGACGGTGCATCGGGCTTTAACGTCAGATCAAGCGGCGCTTCCTGCGCCAGACCTCTGGCGATTCTGCGCGCCACGCCCGGACCGAGATATTTCCACGAAGACCACATCCAACCGGGGATGTTCAGCCGTTCCTGATCAAGCCCTTCCAGCAGCGTCGCGCCCTGTGTGGCGACCTTTCGCAGCACGGCGTTCGCCAATCCGGCAAAGGGAGCGAGGTCACGGCGGCGTAGCAGATTGACGGTGGTGCCAACAGCCGCATGAGGCGGTGTTTCAAGGAATAACAACTGACAGGTGCCAATCAGGAGCGCCACGCGAACAGGTTCTGGAGGCTGTTTGCGGAGAAAAGGCTCCAGCACAGCCGACAGCGTGCCCAGATGACGAAGCGTCGCAGCTCCCAGGCGATGGGCGGCCGCACGGTCGCGCGGCTCGGCCTCACGCGCTTCCTGCGACCGACCGAGAGTCGTTTCCAGCATGCGACGATTTTCGATTACGCCCCGTACGATGTCGTAAGCGATTTCCCGTGTCGGATCCGGCACAACCGGCGCGGCGGGCGCACGGGAGCGGCCTGATCGGGCCTGTCCGTTTCTGGAGGGGCCGGTCTTTTTCGATCCGTTGCGGGAGCGGGGCTGCGAGGTGTTTGACGGAATGTTCATTGTTCCCGGTGTGAATATCGGCTGGCGAGGACATCGCACGTCAGGCTGGCCGGTGCCAGTAGGTTTTTAGCGGCCGGCAGGTTTTTAGCAGTACGTTTTCAGTGAGCGCATTTCGTATTTCACATCACACTGGATGTTTGGAAGGACATGGCCGGACCGCCCATGGAGACTCTCATCGTCGATCCTGTCCCGATGCGACAGACATTTTCTCTTTCCACCGGGATCACCATTTTTCTCCCTACTACCAGCCCCCTTTGTGGCGGCATGGCTCTCAGGGTTTACCCCGATGAACAGCCTCAGCTTCTCGTGCCCAATCCTTTGGGGACCGGTGTGATGGTCGCCGGAGTGGAGGGACGGGACAGTCTGGGCTTCACCCTGGCATCATTCGATCAGGTGCTCATCCGCCAGATTGCTTCTTTCAAGACCCTTACGCCTCAGGACGTCAGGGAGCGGTTTCTCGACACGGCTGTCAAAGGATTCGCGGGGCGTGAGACGCAGAAACTTGCTCGCATTGCAACCAACGGACGCACCGTCAGGCGAGCAGCCATTCATCGGAGAGTGTCTGAACTGCTCACCGGCGTTCGTGTGCATCCCGGTCTGTCGGCCTATCTGGAAAATATTTTTTTCCACCTCGGGTTTTCGCCGGCTTCCATACGGATTGGAGGAGGTGGGTTCGCACTCAATGAACGCACTCCACCCCGTCTGGCGGTTATCCGGAACGCATTGAGAGGATTGGCGCCTTCTCTCAAATCTCTCGAAGGGAATGCATTGACGACAGCAGGTGTGATTATGGTGGCCACGGAAGCCCTGCGCCGCATTGAGGCTCTTTACGGAGCGCATGCAGGACTTCTCAACGACCCGGCCCGTCTCGCGCATTTCAATGTCTCGTATGAGGGGGCGATCAGGGAAGTCGCCACTCTTGATGGCTGGGTACGCTTTGCTCTGATGCTTGAGGAGATCCCTCGTGCGCCGTGCGCTGTGCACATGCTGGCCGATTTGGCGTCGCTGGCGCAGATTCTGTCTCACAGCAATCACGCGTCGGCAGCCCGTTCCCCTTTGGCCAGTGTAAGCAGACCATCAATCGCATCCTGGCCGCGTGAAGTTGATCGCGGCCTCTACATTGAAGAACGCAACGAGAGACTGCTTCACATGAGTCTCCTTTACGATATCAAGGAGAACTGAGCATGGCGCTTCCTGTCCTATCCCATGCCGGGCGTGATCAGTTTTCCGCTGAGGGGCCTGTCGCAACCACATTTACCCTGCTGTTCCGCCCGCTATGGCCGATCATCGTTCCCTCCACGGAGTGGATGCGGTCAAGTGAGCTTGCCGTGCGATCCCTCCCGGATACGTTGCTGGAACCACTGCGTATCTGGATCATGAACTGCTTTCCGCAGGAGCATCTTGTCGAGAAGCTCATTGAGTTGGGTGACGGGCTGCATCTGCCGGAGAGAGATCCTCTGGATGAGACGGAATGGGCGGACCCGTTGTGGCGCGCCTCTCAGATGCTTTGGCAGCGTGCCGCCGATGTCCTATCGCGTCCGATCCCGTCTGCCGTGCTGGAGGAAATGTCCGAGACCTCGGGCATCAGGACCGCAAGCATTGAAGCGCTTCTTCCCGCAATCCAGATTGTCTTCGCGGGTGCGCGACACTTCTTTCAGTCCAGAAAAGCAGTGGTACCGGTCATTCCGGACAGAAATGATCTTGCCCTGCTTCTGAAAGAGGCGGTGGGAAGAGGTGTCACGGCGTGGTGTTTCACTTTGGCGCTGCTCATGGCGTCCAGAAACGAGATCGATATTATCCTGCCAACTGCTCGTGCGGTGGCGCATATCCAGCCGGACGCCAAGATCTGGCTGGAACTTTGTGATCAGGCCATCATGGGTGTCTATGACCTGTTCAACGCCCGGTGCGATCGGATCAGCAGGGAAATCACCCGGATCAAACCCGTGGAAAGATCGGAGCGTCGGGTTCTTCTCTGGCTGGAGGTCAATGAACAGGCGACAATCCATGCGCTCATCCGTTTTGCCGGACGCTGCTCGATTTACGGTGCAGCGGCGGCTGCGTTGGGGGAGTCCGTCGCCAAAGCGGCGAAAGCTCAGTTTACTCTGCTTGTGCAGGAAGATCTGCTGATCGGCTGGCCGGTCACGACATGGCCTGATTCCCTAATGATCTCTTTTGAGGCAGGTAACCGTCGCTTCCGTCAGCTTGCTGCTTTTGGTAGCAATTTTTCCCGTTTTTCGGATTATCGTGGTGGAATTGACCAACTCACGGCCCATTATACGGATGACCGGATAACCGGTCTGAGTTTCGCTGAAAAAATACATGCCTGTGAAATGCTTGAGGCGTCACAGAAACCGTCACAATTACTAATGGATTATCTCAAAAGTCTGCCGCCGCCAGTGCAGGGTAGGGTTTTCGTACGCAGAAATGTGTCTCTCACCATGCCGTGGTCTGAAACCGCCCGTTGAACCAGAGCAGAGGCGCGCAGAGAGGCATATGGGTGCGTCCCTAGTCTGAATACGCTACGAGAGGGACGCCTTTGGCAGCCTGAAGATTTTTCTGCGAGCGACAGACCTGATGCCACGTCCCGAAGACCGATTGTTTATGCGTTGTCTTCGTGGGGTGATGAGAAGCGTCACAGTATTGTGGTTAAGCAGCTTTTTTCATTATCCGGCTGCCAGTGCCTCCGAGGCAGCTGCAGGAAAACCACCCGGTCGGGTGATCTCTCTCAACCTCTGTACAGACCAGTTGCTCCTGCTTCTGGCTGATCCTTCGACCATTGTTGGACTGTCCCAACTGGCGTCCGACTGCGCGAATGCTCCCATGTGTGAAAAGGCACGCTCTTACCCGGCGTTTCGCACAAACACGGAAACCATTCTGTCGCTGAAGCCGGATCTTGTGGTCACAGGCACATCGACCATGCCTGTGACCCTGCTGGCGGCAAAATCCGTTGGCACACGTCTTGAGATGTTTGCCCCCGCCCAGTCGCTTGCGGATATTCCTGCCTCCATACGCAGAATGGCCAAATTGCTCGGCGTTCCAGAACGTGGCGAGGTTCTGGTGCAAGCGTTTGACGAGAGACTGGCGCGTCTCTCTCTGCCGTTATCGCCGGATGCACCGGAGGCGGTGATTTACGCGGCCAATGGCTTTGTCACCGGAGCCCATTCATTGCCGGACGATGTGCTGCATCATGCCGGTCTTAGAAATTTCGCGACGAGCGTAGGCAGGAAGCGGAGACAGGCGATCTCACTGGAAAAACTGATCGCGGCGCAACCCGATCTATTGATCCTTGATCGCTCGGGGCAAGGTACATCTCAGGCGCAGGCATTGCTGGACAATCGTGCGCTGGAAAGTGCTTTTCGCGGAATGCACCGGATCAACATCCCTGCCTCTCTCTGGCTTTGCGGCCTGCCGCAGACCCTCGATGCACTCGAAGAACTGTCCAAAGCCCGGAAAATGATACAGGAAGACGGCAAATGACCCGTCACCCTGATCGTATCCTGCTGATTACCCTGACGACAGTGCTGCTCCTGCTGTTTGGACTGGCGCTTGTGCGTGGCGAGACCATGCTTCCTTTTCTACCGGCTCTTGAAGATATGCTGGCAGGACGCGACACGGTCGGAGCCGTGATCCTCGGTCAGCTCCGACTGCCGCGTGCGCTTCTCGCCGTCATGATTGGCGGCTCGCTGGGGCTGTCGGGGGCAGTTTTGCAGGGGTATCTGCGCAATCCTCTTGCCGATCCGGGACTGCTCGGCGTGTCCAGCGGCGCGGCCTTGGGGGCTGTCCTTGTCTTCTATACTGGTCTCGCCGGTGCTTTCAGTTTCGCGCTGCCACTTGGCGGATTGGCCGGAGCCCTGCTGGCTGTTGGTCTGCTGCTCGGACTGGCGGGGCAGGGCGGGGTTGTCAGCCTGCTGCTGGCCGGTACGGCGCTGACAAGTTTCTTCGCCGCCATGACAGCCCTGACGCTCAATCTGGTGCCGAGCCCCTATGCCTCCTTTGAAATCATGCATTGGCTGATGGGATCTCTGGCGGATCGCACCATGCTTCAGGTCTGGCTTTGCCTGCCGGGCATTCTTCTGGGTTCACTGCTGATGGCCATGAGCGGACCGGTGCTGGATGCGCTGACGCTCGGAGATGAAGTGGCCGAGAGCCTTGGTTTTACACTGAAAGGGGTGTGGGGCGCTCAGAACCGTATCGTTCTCGGCTCGGCGCTGGCCATTGGTTCCGGTGTCGCTGTCGCGGGCGCTATCGGATTTATCGGTCTGGTCGTGCCGCATCTTCTCCGACCGTTGACGGGGCATCGTCCAGGACGGCTGTTGCTGCCGTCCTTTCTGGGAGGAGCGATCCTTCTTCTGGTGGCGGACATCTGCGCGCGGTTCATTCCCACACACACGGAACTGCATGTCGGTGTGCTGACAGCCCTGACAGGAGCGCCACTGTTTTTCTGGCGGGTCAGTGTTCTGAGAAGAAACGGCTCATGAACACATGTCCTGAAATCCTTCGCGTCGATCATGCGACATTAAGTTATGGGAAGACGGTTGTTCTCCGCGATGTGTCTCTTTCCGTTCGTGCCGGGGAAGTGTTGGGTCTGATAGGACCTAACGGTGCTGGAAAGAGTTCCCTGCTGCGTGTTCTTGCGGGTCTGCAGACTCCCGATGAAGGGAGCGTGCAGATGGAAGGAGTCAATCTTGCCGACAAGGCGGCTTTGTGGAGAGCGCACAGAATAGCATTCCTGCCGCAGGAGGCGGAGACACTGCCTCCCATGGCAGTGAGGGAGCTTGTGTCACTGGGACGTATTCCTTTTGGAAAAGGGCAGTCCGATGAAGACCGTCTGGCTGTAGAAGAAGCGTTGCAGCAGACCCGGACACTGGAGTTTGCTCATCGGGCCGTTACGGCTCTGTCGGGAGGAGAGCGGGCACGAGTGCTGCTTTCACGGGCGCTGGCTGTCCGGGCCCCTGTTCTGCTTGCTGATGAGCCGATTGCAGCGCTTGACCCCGCTCACGCTTTATCCGTGATGAACCTGTTCCGCGATCTGTCGCGAAAGGGTGCCGCGATTGTCGTGGTTCTGCATGACCTCGCTCTCGCATCCCGTTTCTGCGATCGTGTGGCTTTGCTGAAGGATGGAGTTCCTGTTTCAGTAGGGCTTCCCGCAGATGTATTGACGGATGATATGGTTTCTCATGTGTATGGGGTCACCGTGCAGCGCGTTTGTAACGCGGTCATTCCGTGGAACCTCGTTTAGAAGGTGTTACATATTTTCTTGTGTGTCGTTTCTCATTACGGGAATTAGAGCGATCAGTTGAATAGCTGTGGAGATAGTTGCTTCCATCTTGTCGTAGTGTGTTGCGTCGTCCTGAAATGCTTCGGTCTGGTGAAATGTATTCCGACGCATTTTTGAAGTAACTGGATAGATACAGCATTACCATATGATGATGGAGACAGGGTCTGTTTCGGAACAGTCCGCTGCATTGATATAAGTTTCTACTTCAATCCAGATACTTCACTCACAAATCAGGCACAAAAAAATCCGGTTCCCTGCAAAGGAAAACCGGATTCTAGGCCGTGAAGAAGCGGAAGATTTCTCTCCCGCCTCCAAGCGCAGTCTTCAGAAGGGTGCGTCGATATCAACAACGTCAACCAGCTTGTGGTTGACGAATTCCTTGATGCCGAGACCGATCAGTTCACGACCGAAGCCGGAGCGCAGCACGCCACCGAAAGGCAGGTCAGCCTTCACCATCGTCGGATGGTTCACGAACACCATGCCGGTTTCGATCTGCTCGGCAACGCGAACACCGCGGGCTTCGTCCTTTGTGAAGACGGAACCACCAAGGCCATACGGGCTGTCATTGGCCATACGGATGGCTTCGGCTTCGTCCTTCACGCGGAAGATCATGGAGACCGGGCCGAAGAACTCCTCGCGCATGGCGGGGTTGCCGTCCTTTACGTCCGTCAGAATGACAGGGCGGAAGAATGCACCTGCGTTCGGCATTTCCAGCGGGATCTCTTCCGCTTTCGCACCGGCTGCAACAGCGCCTTCAACCTGCTTCTTCAGATCGTCAGCGGCCTTCTGGGAAGACAGCGGAGCCAGCGTGGTGGCCGGGTCCATCGGGTCGCCCATCTTCAGCTTCGCAACGCCTTCACGATACTGCTTGAGGAACTGGTCATAAACAGCATCGACCACGATCATACGCTTGGAAGACACGCAGACCTGACCAGCATTCCAGTGACGGCCAAACACGGCCCACTTCACTGTTTTCTCAAGATCGGCATCGTCCAGAACGATGAAGGCGTCCGCGCCACCCAGTTCCATCGTGCACTTCTTCAGGGCCTTGCCAGCTTCGGCTGCCAGACGGGCGCCAGCACCCTCGGAACCCGTCAGGGCCAGGCCACGTACGCGGTGATCACCGAGAATACGGGAAACCTGATCATGCGTTGGATACAGGTTCTGGAAAGCACCCTTCGGCAGACCGGCTTCGATCATCAGCTTGTCCATGGCGGCAGCGCACTGCGGCACGTTGGACGCGTGCTTCAGGACAACCGTGTTACCAGCGGAAAGCTGCGGGGCAATGATGCGGGCGACCTGATAGAACGGGAAGTTCCAAGGCTCGACGGCAAGCAGAACGCCCAGCGGCTGGTGGATGACCTTCGCGCGGCCTTCGTCCTTGTTGGCGACGGGCAGCTCTTCAGGAACCAGCAGCTTCTCGGCGTTCTTCGCGTAATATTCGAAGATGGCGGCGGACAGCTCTGTCTCGGCCTTGGACTCACCGAAAACCTTGCCCATCTCAAGGGTCAGCAGCTTCGAGTATTCGTCGATGTTGGCGCGCAGAATGTCAGCGGCCTTCTGCATCACCTTCGCACGCTCCGCAAAGGAAGTGGTGCGCCATGACAGGAACGCGTTGTGAGCCGAATCAAGAGCGGTATCAATTTCGGCGTCCGTTGCGTTCGGGAACACCTTGATCTGTTCATTGGTGAACGGATTTGTCGTTGCGTAGGCCATGTGCCCAATTCCTTTCTTGTTGCGGTGCAGTTGAGGATGCCGCGTTCGTGCTCAGGACGCGATCGGGCTCAGCTCCGGAAGTCCAGAACGACACGGCCATCAATGCGACCGTTTTCCAGATCATCAAAGATACGGTTGATGTTTTCCAGTTTGTCCGGCTTCACAACCGAGTGCACCTTTCCGTCTGCAAAGAATGACAGCGCCTCGATCATGTCGAGCCGTGTACCCACGATTGACCCTCGGACCGTCGTTCCGTTCATGACCATGTCGAAGATCGACACCGGGAAATCTCCCGGCGGCAGGCCATTGAGAACGATAGTTCCGCCTCGACGTGCATACCCCATCGCCTGGGAAAAGGCGATACGGGAAACGGCGGTGACCACCACACCCTGAGCGCCGCCGACTTCTTTCTGGATGAATGCGGCCGGATCCGTGTCCTTGGCGTTAACGGTGAGCGCCGCCCCCAGTTTCTTGGCGGTCGCCAGTTTTTCGTCGTCAATGTCCACGGCGATCATGTTCTTGCCCATGGCGACACCATACTGCATCGCCATCTGGCCCAGACCACCGACACCGGACACAGCCACCCAGTCGCCGGGTTTCGTGTCCGTCATCTTCAACGCCTTGTAGACCGTCAGACCGGCGCAAAGGACTGGAGCGATCTGGAGCGGGTCCGCACCTTTGGGAATATGGGCGACATAGTTGGGGTCCGCCACGACGTACTCGGCAAAGCAGCCATTGACGGTATAGCCGGTGTCTTCCTGCTTTTCACACAGGGTCTCCCAGCCTCCAAGACAATGCACACAGTGACCGCAGGCGGAGTAAAGGAATGGCACACCGACATAGTCGCCTTCCTTGATCCAGTTCACATTGCTGCCGACCTGAACGACATGGCCGACGCCTTCATGGCCGGGAATGAACGGCAGTGTCGGTTTGGTGGGCCAGTCACCACGCACGGCGTGCAGGTCCGTATGACACACACCACACGCGTCCATCTTCACCAGAATCTGGTTCTGGTTGATCGTCGGGATGTCGAGTTCCTCGATCGTCAGCGGCTTGTTGAATTCGTGGGCGACTGCCGCCTTCATCTTGCCTGCCATGGATCTGGTCTCCTTTATCAATCTTCAGTTGGTTCCGAGAGCCTTGAGAGCCTCAACCATCTTGCTCAGCACTGCCTGCGCATCACCGAAAACCATCGTGGTGTTCGGCAGGAAGAACAGCGGGTTCTGCACGCCCGAGTAACCGGTGCCCTGACCACGTTTGATGACGAACACCTGCTTCGCCTGGTCGGCGTTGAGGATCGGCATGCCATAGATTGGCGAGGACTTGTCGGTGCGGGCAGACGGGTTGACCACGTCGTTCGCGCCAATGACGAGGGCGACGTCAGTTGTCTTGAAGCTGTCGTTGATGTCGTCCATGTCGTAGATCATGTCATACGGCACACCGGCTTCGGCGAGCAGCACGTTCATGTGTCCCGGCATACGTCCAGCGACTGGATGGATCGCGAACTTCACATCCACGCCAGCGGCCTGAAGCATCTTCACCATCTCGTACAGCTTCTGCTGTGCCTGAGCCACGGCCAGACCGTAGCCTGGAATGATGATCACGCTGGAAGCGTAACGCATCGTGGTGGCGGCGTCGGCCGGGTCCGTGGACTTCATCTTGCCTTCAGGACCGCCAGCGGTCTTACCGGATGACGCGCCGAAGTTGCTGAACAGCACGTTGGCGATCGAACGGTTCATCGCCTTGGCCATGAGCAGCGTCAGCAGCGTACCGGCGGAGCCGACGACCATACCGGCGATCATCAGGGCCGGGTCAGCCATGACATAGCCTTCAAGACCGACAGCCAGACCCGTAAAAGCGTTATAGAGAGAGATCACCACCGGCATGTCGGCGCCACCAATCGGCACGGTCATGCAGAGGCCGAAGAACAACGCGCCGAGGAAGAACAGCAGCGAGAACAGACCGGCTTCCGGCGCACCCTGCATCTGGCTGATAACAGCCATTCCGCCCAGCACAAGGGTTCCAAGGAAGACCACAAGGTTGAAGATCTGCTGCCCACCAAACCGCATGGGGTTCTTCATGCGACCGTCGAGCTTGGCCCAAGCGATGAGGGAGCCTGTCAGCGAGATACAGCCGATCAGGCCACCCAGCACCGTCACGCCCAGATGCAGCGCATCGGTCTCGTTGTGACGCAGGAGGGCGACAGCTGAGATGGCGGCGGCGGAACCGCCACCCATGCCGTTGAACAGGGCGACCATCTGCGGCATCGCCGTCATGGCGACCGTCTTGCCTCTCCAGCCGGCCCATGCGCCGCCGAGGAGCAGGGCGAGGACCGCCAGCCCAAGATTGACGGGCAGGTGAGGCAGAACCTCGTCCGAGACGTTGAACGCCTGCAGAAAAGCGATGGCGACAACAAAGGCCATGCCCCAGCCTGCGATGACGATGCCACGCACCGCCGTGACAGGCGAAGACATCCCCTTGAGGCCATAAATGAACAGTCCGGAGGCGACGAGCCCGCTCAGACCGATGATATAATCAACAGCGCTCATTGGATCAGGCCTTCCCGTCCTGCGCTTTCTGCGCCGGTTTCTGGCTACTGGGCTTGAACATCGCCAGCATACGATCCGTGACGACGTAACCGCCCATCACGTTGCCCGCGCCAAACAGCACGCCAACGAAACCAATGACCTGCTCAGGAATGGTGGTGGCGGACAGCAGCACGCTGAGAGCGCCCACAACGACGATGCCGTGGATGAAGTTGGAGCCTGACATCAGCGGGGTGTGCAGGATCGACGGCACGCGACTGATGACGACATATCCGGTGAAAGCCGCCAGCATGAAAATATAAAGCGCTATGATGAAAGTCATGGATGTCACTGGCATTGGATTACCCTTTCGATCCGGTGGTCGGTGCCGCGCCCGGAGGCGGTGCTGGCGCTGCTGCTGGAGCAGGTCCTTCGACAGCTTCACGCACGGCGTCGTTGGTGATTTTTCCGTCATGCGTGACGAGCGTCTTGGCGATCACTTCGTCCGTCATATCGAGCGACAGTTTTCCGTCCTTGATGATCTGCTGAAGCAGATTCAGGATGTTTTTCGAATAAAGTTCGCTGGCCTGCTCGGAGAGGCAGGACGGCAGGTTGACCGGGCCTACAAGAAGGGTGGGGCCGACCTGAACGCTCTGACCGGCGACGGTGCCTTCACAGTTGCCGCCGCCTTCAGCACCCATGTCGATGATGACGGAGCCGGGCTTCATTTTTGAAATCTGCTCTGCGTCAATCAGGCGCGGCGCTTTCCGGCCCGGCACAGCGGCCGTGGTGACGATCAGATCGGCACGGGCGATGTGGTCCGACAGCACACCCTTGACCTTGATCTTCTCGTCGGCAGTCAGTTCACGGGCATAGCCGCCCTGACCGGTGGCATCCACGCCGGTTTCGACAAACTTCGCACCAAGAGAGTGCGCTTCTTCTTTCGTCTCGGGCCGGACGTCATACCCTTCGGTCACAGCGCCCAGACGTCCCGCGGTCGCCAGAGCCTGCAGGCCGGCGACACCCAGACCCATCACCAGCACCTGAGCAGCTCTCAGCGAACCGACAGCCGTGGTCATCATGGGAAGGATCTTCGGCATGTGCACCGTGCCAAGCAGAACGGCGTAATATCCGGCGAGCGTGGCCTGACTGGACAGGGCGTCCATGGCCTGTGCGCGACTGATACGGGGGATCTGTTCCATGGCGAAGCAGGTGATTTTCTGCGCCTGCAACGCCTTGACCACATCCGGGTGTGTGCGCCCGTAAATGAAGGAAATCAGGATGGAGCCTGATCGCATCCTGGCGATCATGTCCGGAGTGGGCGGATTGACGGCAAGCACGATGTCGGCACTGGCGAGCAGTGTTCCGACATCGCTTTGTATCGTCGTGTTTTTGTAGGATGCGTCGGGATAGAAGGAAGCTGAACCGGCCTCGGTTTCGAGGGCCGTCGTGCAGCCGAGATGCTGGATGCGCTGGGCCACGAGAGGGATAAGCGCAACGCGTCGCTCTCCCTGTTCCCTTTCCCTGATCGCCGCGATGTTAAGGCTCATTGATCAGTATCCATTTTCTGGAATTGGCATTCTGAATTTACAGACCTCCCTCAGGAGGGAGGGGCCCGCGCAGGACCCACTCAATTTTATGATTATTTAATGATGGAAAAGAAATGCGTCTTTGACGTGCATCAATTGTAATGAAAGGGACCTGTTTTGTTTGAAACAGTCACCTGAAAAATGAGGCGTCAAAATATTTCTTGAACGTATGTTTGAATATTACAGGACCATTATAGTCCTGAATAAATATCTCTCGACAGATTGGCTTGAAATCCTGTCGCACTGTTCAGAACGCACGCAATGGGCCTGAGAAGAGTCCAGCTTTCAGAAAGGAACTCAGGGCAGAAACAGCGAGCCGATCAGACAGAAAACCAGCCCGCACACGGCAATTAGCGTTTCCAGAACGGACCATGTCTTGAGTGTCTGAGGCACGGTCAGGCCGAGATATTCCTTGATCTGCCAGAATCCGGCGTCGTTCATCGGACCAAGCGCCACGGAGCCTGCGCCTGTGACCAGAACCATGAGTTCAGGAGACATGTTCGGTGCATGGTTGAGAATGGGAGCGACGATCCCCGAAGCCGTCGCCATCGCGACGGTTGCAGAACCGCAGGCGACCCGGACAATGACCGCCAGCAGCCATGCCAGAACCAGCAGAGGCATGTGAGCGCCCAGAGCCGCATGCGTGATCGCATCCGAGATGCCGCTATCAATCAGGACTTTTCCAAATCCACCGCCTGCACCAACAAGAATCATGATCAGTGCTGTAGGGCCAAGACATTCCGTGGAAAAGCGGAGGATCGTCTCTCGTGAAAAACCGCGCGCCAGACCGAGCACATAAAAGGAGAGAATGGTCGCCAGTGTCAGGGCGATGACCGTGTTGCCGAGGAAGCGTAGACTGACATTGAGGGCAGTATGCGGTGTCGAGATGAAATCCGCGCTGGAGCCCAGAAGCATCAGGATAACCGGCGAAAGAATGGTCAGCAGCGTCACAGCGAAGCCGGGCATGTTCTCGGGAGGTTCGGCACTGACAAACTGAGCGGCCAGCGGGTTTTCTTCGAGCAAAGGCACGCGACTGGCTGCAAAGCGTCCAAAGATCGGCCCGGCAATGATGGCGGTGGGGATGCCGACAAGCAGCCCATAGAAAATGGTCTTGCCGATATTGGCGTGATAGGCGGTGACAGCGAGCAAAGCGGCTGGATGCGGCGGAATCAGCGCGTGGGTTACGGAAAGTGCGGCTCCCATAGGCAGCGCGATCCGCAGAAGGGATGTGTTTGTCCGTGCCGCCAGCACGAAGGCGATGGGGATCAGCAGCACGAAGCCGATTTCAAAGAAAACAGGCAGTCCGACCAGTAGCCCGATGACCATCATGGCCCAATCCGCATGCCCACGGCCCGCCTTGCGGGAAATCGTTAAGGCTATCTGGTCCGCGCCGCCTGACTCGGTCAGCATTTTTCCCAGCATGGTCCCGAGCGCGATGACCGTGCCTACATGCCCGAGCACATGACCGGCTCCGTTTTCGAACGAGCCGACCACCTTGTCCGCTGGCATTCCGGCTATCAGCGCAATGACAATCGAGGTGACGAACAGGACGATGAACGGGTTCAGACGAAAACGCGCAATCAGCACAATGATACTGAGGATGGCGCCTGTGGTCAGGATAATAGCGAACAGTGGGCTCATTTTTATTGTTATTTCCGATTATGAGACTGCCGGTCTTCAGAGATGTTTTTCTCCTGTGTTTCAGCGCTGTCTCTGAATAGCGCAACTGATTATGGATACGTTCTCTACAGGCAAGCGGTGATACCGCCATCCACCATCAGGATATGACCGTTTACAAAACTGGAGGCGTCAGAGGAAAGAAACACGGCGGCTCCGATAAGTTCCTCAACCTTGCCCCAGCGTGCGGCGGGGGTGCGCCTGCATAGCCATTCTGTAAAGTCTTTATCTTTTACAAGCGCTGCATTCATGTCCGTTTCAAAATAACCGGGTGCAAGCCCATTGATCTGCAGGCCATATTTCGCCCAGTCCGTCGCCATTCCCTTTGTCAGGTTTTTCACTGCACCTTTTGCCGCTGTGTAGGGAGCAATTCCGGGGCGGGCAAGTTCGCTCTGTACAGAGCAGATATTGACGATCTTTCCCCTTTTTCGGCTGATCATGTGGCGCGCGACGGCCTGTCCCACGAAGAAGACGGCGTTGAGATTGGTCGCCATGAGCGCATCCCAGTCTTCACGAGAAAAAACTTCCAGTGGAGCGCGTCGCTGGATACCCGCATTGTTGATCAGGATATCAATGGGACCTTCATTCTGTTCGATTGTCTCGACAGCAGAAAGAACGGCAGTCTGATCCGTCGCATCAAAAGAGGAGAGGGAGGACGTTATGCCTGCCTCTTTCAGCTGAGACTGTGCCCGTTCAAGAGCGTCCTGATTGCGCCCGTTCAGAACAATCTCCGCACCGTACTCGCCAAGCCCTTTGGCAAGAGCCAGACCGATTCCGCGTGAAGATCCGGTGATAAGGACGCGGCGACCACGAAGGGAAAACAGGTCTTTTGGGGGCATGTTCTTGATTCGATATTGTTATTTTTGGTTCTCACACCATAGGAACAAATTTGCCCGACCGCACAGCACTCTTTGAGGAGGTGGCTCTAACTTTTTCATGAGGATGAGAAAATTAGGACATTTTGTTGATCGGAAATTCGAATGAGATATCGAAGTTGTTTTATAATTATAGTATTTTTTTTATAAACTATCCTGTTTTGCAGAAATATGTTCTCTAGAAAACGGGAGAGGCATATTTAATTAAATCTGCCTGCTATAAATTGCCAGCACCATTCTGCATTATTGCCAGCAGCTTCGAGATTTGATGTTTGCTCAAATTTCTGTCCTACGGCGTGTCGTCAGTTAA